>CAWHVY010000001.1:0-241855 GCA_963832925.1 uncultured Acidimicrobiaceae bacterium
TTCGCGTCGCGCATGAAGCGTTCGACCGGAAACTCCTTCGTAAAGCCGTAGCCGCCGAGGAGTTGTACTGCGTCGGTCGTGACGCTCATCGCCGTATCGGACGCGAAGGACTTCGCCGCGGCGCCGAGGTAGGAGAGATTGCCGTCGGGATCGCCGGCGTCGATCGTGGCGCAGGCCTGATAGACCAACGCTCGGGCCGCTTCGGTGCGAATAGCCATATCGGCCAGCATGAAGCGCAGTCCTTGCAGGTCCGAAATCGGTCGCCCAAAGGCCTTGCGGCCTTTCATGTAGTTCCCGGCGAAATCGATCGCCGCTTGGGCGATGCCCACGGCCTGAGCCCCGATCGTCGGTCGCGAACGATCCAACGTGTGCATCGCGATCAAGAATCCTTCGCCTTCGTTGCCGACGCGATTGACCGCTGGCACGCGCACATCGTTGAAGACGACTTCACCGGTCGGCGAGGCCCGAAGACCCATCTTGTCCTCGTGCTTCGGGAACTCGACGCCCGGACCCTTCTCGACAACGAAGCACGTGATGCCGTGGGTGCGGGCCGTTGGATCGGTCGACGCGAACACGGTGTAGGTGTCTGAGACCCCGGCGTTGGTGATCCAGTACTTCGATCCGTTCAAGATGTAGTCGTCCCCGTCACGGACCGCGCGACAGCGCATCGAGGCAACGTCACTGCCGGCGTCGGCCTCGGACAGGCAGTAACTCCCCTGAATCTCGCCCGAGGCGATGCGCGGCAGGTATTTCTGCTTGGTCTCTTCCGAGGCGAAGTTCATGACCGGCAACATCGCGAGTTTCGAGATCAAGATCGTCACGGATGTCGAGGCACAGCCGCGCGCCAACTGTTCGGCCATGATCGCCTGGGTCACCATGTCGGCGCCGACGCCGCCGTAGGCCTCGGGTATCTGGAGCGCCGGCAGGTCCATCTTCACGCAGGCCTCGAAACTCTCTTGCGGATAGGTCTGGTCGCGGTCGTGTTCGGCGGCGTACGGCGCGATCTGCTCGTCGACGAAACTGCGCATCACGTCGCGAAAGGCTCGCTGTTCTTCGGTGAGGACGAAACTCATGTCACTCCTTTGTGCACTGAATTACTGCGGTGAGACCTCGTTGACCTCGAGCAACTCGTCGCCGTCGACGGCGTCGACAAAACGGCGCTGGAGGACGTAACTATGGGCGAGACCGCGAAAGGGCGCGCTCAACGAGTGATCGACAACGGTGGCGTGGCGAAGTCCGAACATCGCCATCGCGACGTGCACGTCACCGAGCTGCGGCCCGCGATTGATCAGGCTGGCGCGCTTGGCCGCGACGAGACCGATACCGAGGGCAACGTCGTGACGGTCATGGTCGTGTTCGAAGTTCAATTTGGCGCACTCGCGCGCGGCGATCGTCAGAGCGAATCCCTCGCCCGGTGCCTGGGTGCCTCGACCGGCCTGACCGGCGGCTGGCATCGCGCGCAGCAGTCCCGCTTTGGGCTTGCGTGAGAACTCCGGCGTGCCCGTCTCCATGGTCGGTCGAACCTGACCCGTCGCGGAAACCGGCGAAAATGTTGGTTGCGTCACGTAAAGAGACTAACGCGACGCGCTCTAAACCTTGGTCAGCCAACTCTCGTAGGCCGGTCGCGCCCCGCGCACGGCCTGGAAGTACGTCGACTGGATCTCCATCGTGATCGGACCCGGCTTGCCGGCGCCCACCACGCGGTCGTCAACCGAGTCGATGGGCACGACCTCGGCCGCGGTGCCCGTGAGAAAGGCCTCGTCGGCGAGGTAGAGGTCGTCGCGACGCATTGCCTCGAAGCTCACGGGGTGACCGAGGTCGTTGGCGATCTTGACGATGCTCGACTGCGTGATGCCGCGCAGCGCGCCGGCCTCACTCGGCGGCGGACTGATGATCAGGCCGTCGCGCACGATGAACAGGTTCTCGCCGGTGCACTCGCTGATGAGTCCGTCAGTCCCCAGCATGATCGCTTCGTCGTAGCCGGCCTTCACCGCTTCGAGCTTGGCGAGGCACGAGTTGACGTAGCCTCCGACGGTCTTGGAGGCCGTCGGCATCGAGTTCGGGTGGTGACGGGCCCAGGACGAGATCTTCATTTTCACGCCCTTCTCGAGACTGTCGGCGCCTAGGTAGGCGCCCCACGGCCACACGCCGATGATGACGTTGGTCGGCGCGCCCATCGGGTTCACGCCCATCTCGCCGTAGCCGAGGTAGATCAGGGGACGGATGTAACAGCCGTCGTTCATCTCGTTCACGCGCACTGTTTCGATGGTGGCGTCGCACAGTTCGTCCAACGTGTAGGGCACGTCGATCATCAAGATCTTGCAGCTGCGAAGGAGGCGTTCGATGTGCTCGCGCAGACGGAAGATCGCCACACCCTGGGGCGTCTTGTAGGCCCGAATGCCCTCGAAGGCACCCATCCCGTAGTGCAGCGTGTGACTGAGTACGTGCGTGGTCGCGTTCTCCCAGTCGACCAGCGTGCCGTCCATCCATATCTTCTTCGTGGGCGTTAATTCGGCCATTTACAACCTTCCAATTAGCTGTTTCGTGATTCCCTCCGTGCCGAGCACGGTGATGTCACCACCAAAGTCTGCCACCGCTCGAGCGATCCTCTGTGCGGCCTCAGCCTCGTCAAGGTGCTCGAGCATCAGCACGGCCGAGGACACCGCGGCCAGCGGATTGGCTCTGCCGGTGCCGGCGATGTCGTGCGCGGCGCCGTGGACCGGCTCGAAGAGCGAGGCACCGGTTCGCGCGGGGTTCAGATTCGCGCTCGCCGCGAAGCCGATGCCACCCGTGACCGCACCTGCCAAGTCCGAGAGGATGTCGCCGAAAAGATTGTCGGTCACGATCACGCCGTAGCGCTGCGGACTCTCCACCAGATAGATACACGCGGCGTCGACGTGGTTGTAATCCACCGTGACGCTCGGGTACTCGGTACCGACCTCCTTGACCACCCGTGACCAGAGGTCGCCGGCGAAGGTGAGCACGTTCGTCTTGTGCACCAGCGTCAGCCGCGGCGACGCCAGCGCGGTCGCTCGCTCGAAGGCGTAGCGCACACAGCGTTCGACACCGAAGCGCGTGTTGACCGATCCCTGGGTGGCGATCTCTTGTGGCGTGCCGCGACGAAGGATGCCGCCCTCGCCGGCGTACGGTCCCTCGGTGTTCTCGCGCACGATGGCGAAATCGCAACCCTCGGCGATCGAACCGACCACGCCATGGAACGGTCGATAGTTGATATAGAGATCGAGCCCGAATCGCATGCGCAGGAGCAATCCGCGTTCCAGCACGCCCCCGGGGATCCGCGTGTCGCCGATCGCCGGACCGACCGCGCCCAGCATGATGGCGTCGAACCCCCGCAGCTCTTCGAGTGTCTCGTCGTCGAGGACGAAGCCGTCTTCGAGGTACCTGGCGGCGCCCAGGTCATAGGGCGTGCTCGTCACGGTGACGCCCGCGGCGCGAACGACTTCGAGTGCGGCGGCGGTGACCTCGGGCCCGATGCCGTCGCCACCGATCACCGCCACGCGGTGGGTGCGTTCGTTGCTCACGGGGTCTCCTTCTTTTGTCTATTTTGCTCGTCCGACCGGGTACGTCGCAAACCCAGATGGAAGCCGTCGCAGGTCGCAACGTTAGGATTTACTCCTCTCCACTAGATGAGAAGGCCATGGCCAGCGAAATCCACCGCATCACCCAAGAGACACTCGACAAGCTGCAGGCGGAGTACGACGAACTGACGACCGTCGGCCGTACCGAGATCGCGCGGACCATCGAATCGGCTCGTCTGCTCGGCGACCTCTCGGAGAACGGTGACTACCACGCCGCCAAGGACGCCCAGGGCAAGATGGAAGCGCGGATCCGCCAGATCGACAACGTGATTCGCAACCATGAGATCGTCGAGCGCGACGAGAACTCCAATACGGTCGAACACGCCACCATCGTCCAGATCGTCTACGAGGGTGACGCTGACGACGATCGCCAGGAGTTCTTCATTGGCTCGATCGAGGAGAAGCCGGACGGCGTCCTCGTCGCGTCGCCGACGTCGCCATTGGGCAGCTCGTTGCTCGGACACTCGGTCGGCGACGAGGTCGAATACGAGGCGCCCTCGGGCGTGCTGCGGATCAAGATCGTGGGAATCCGCTAAGTGCCCCGGACACTCTTCGAGAAGATCTGGGAAGAGCACGCCATTGAAGCCGACGGCGAGCCGACCCTGCTCTACATCGACCTGCACCTGGTCCACGAGGTCACGAGTCCTCAGGCCTTCGAGAGTCTTCGCCTGAACGGTCGAGGCGTGCGCCGGCCCGAGCGGACCCTGGCGACCGCCGACCACAACGTGCCGACCGATCCGATCTCGACACCGGTGAACGATCCGATCTCGCGCCGGCAGCTCGAGGCGCTCGAAGAGAACTGCGAGGAGTTCGGGATCACCGTCTTTCCCCGGGGCCACGAGAACCAGGGCATCGTCCATGTCATCGGCCCCGAACTCGGCGTGACGCAGCCGGGCATGACGATCGTGTGCGGCGACTCGCACACCTCGACCCACGGCGCCTTCGGGGCTCTCGCCTTCGGCATCGGCACGAGTGAGGTCGAGCACGTGCTCGCGACCCAAACACTCCCCCAGCAAAAGGCCAAGTCGATGTCGGTGACGATCGAGGGCGACCTCGGACCCGGCGTCTCGGCCAAGGACATCGCCCTCGCCATCGTCTCGAGTCTCGGCACCGGCGGTGGCGCTGGTCACGTGATCGAGTACCGCGGCAACGTCATTCGCGATCTCTCGATGGAGGGTCGCATGACCGTGTGCAACATGAGCATCGAGGCCGGAGCGCGCGCGGGCCTCGTCGCCGTCGACGACACGACGATCGACTACCTGCGAACTCGACCGAGCGTCCCCCAGGGTGACGCATTCGATGAGGCGGTCGAGCGATGGCGCACGTTCGTCAGTGACGACGACGCGACCTTCGACGCCGAGGTCGTCGTGCGGGCCGAGGACATCGTGCCCTCGATCACGTGGGGCACGAACCCAGCTCAGGTCGTCTCGCTCGACGGCGTCATCCCCTCACCCGAGGAGGTCACCGATCCTGACGAGCGCGCAACGACCGAACGGTCGCTCTCGTACATGGGACTGACGCCCGGCACGCCGGTGCGTTCGATCCCCGTTGACGTCGTCTTCATCGGCTCGTGCACGAACTCGAGGATCGAGGACCTGCGCGTGGCCTCGGCACTCGCTGATGGTCGCCACGTCGCCGACGGCGTTCGCGCGCTCGTCGTGCCGGGATCGCACCGCGTGAAGCGCCAGGCCGAGGCCGAAGGGCTCGATCGGATCTTCTTGGCCGCGGGATTCGAGTGGCGCGAGCCCGGCTGCTCGATGTGTCTCGGCATGAACCCTGACCAACTCGGCGCCGAGCAGCGCTGCGCCTCGACGTCAAATCGGAACTTCGAGGGTCGCCAGGGTCGCGGCGGTCGCACACACCTCGTCTCGCCCGCGGTCGCGGCGGCGAGTGCCGTCATGGGGCGCTTCGCGTCTCCCGAGGAACTCTCATGAAGCCCGTTCGCGTCGTCGAAGGCCGCGCCGTCCCACTCGAGCGTTCCGACGTCGACACCGACCAGATCATCCCGTCGGACTGGCTCAAGCGAGTCGAGCGCACCGGCTTCGGTCGCGGGCTCTTCGGTGAGTGGCGCGACGACCCGGATTTCGTCTTGAACCGACCGGACTTCGTCGGCGCGAGCGTGCTGATCGCCGGCCCTCGCTTCGGCATCGGTTCGTCACGCGAACACGCGGTCTGGGCGTTGATGGACTACGGCTTCGAGGCCGTCATCGCGCCCTCCTTCGGCGACATCTTCGTCAACAACTCCTCGAAGCAGGGACTGGTCATCGTCGTACTGCCCGTGGCGGACGTCGAGGCGTTGACAGCACTCGTCAAGGACGACCCCACCCGTCTGGTCGTCGTCGATGTGGATCAGCAACGCGTCGAGGTCCCCGAGGCCGGATTCCAGCGCCACTTCGACATCGAGCCCATGACGCGCGAACGCCTCCTCAACGGATGGGATGACATCGGTCTCACGTTGTTGCGTGAACCAGAGATCGAAACCTTCGAGGCCACCGAGCAGGCCCCCAGCCTTGACGGCATCTTCGACAGTGCCGGTCACGTTCGCTCGACCTAACCAACGCTCGATTCCACCTACCCTTTTTGAAGCCAGCGACAGGAGACGCCATGAGCCGATTCCCCTACATCGACGAATACGAAGTACATCGCACGATGCCCGAGCACGGCACCTCGCGCAGTGCGATCCTCGCCATGATGGCCGAGATGGCCGCTCGCGAGAATGTCGTGTGGGAGAACGGGCACTGTTCGGGCACCATGTACTGCGGCGATCACGACCACTACGACTTCTTGAACGAGGCGTTCGCGAACTTCTCGTACGTGAACACGTTGCAGCGCGACATGTGCCCGAGTGCCACGAAGTTCGAGGCCGAGGTCATTGCCATGACGCTCGACATGCTCGGCGCCGACGCGTTGCGTGCGACGAAGCCCGGTGGATTGGTCACCTCCGGCGGCTCGTCGTCAATCGCGCACGCCGTCCTCGCCTACCGCGAAGCCAACCCCAACGTCGCACGCGCCAACATCATCAAACCTGAAACGGCGCACCCGGCCTTCGCCAAGGCGGGGCACCTCTTTGGCGTCGACATGAAGATCGCGCCGGTGGATCCGGTGTCGCTGCAGGTCGACCTCGAGTGGGTGCGCGAGAACATCGACGCCAACACCGTGGCGCTCGTCGGCTCGGCCCCGAACTACGGCTACGGCACGATCGACCCGATCGAAGCGCTGGGCGCGATCGCCCTCGAGCGCGGCATCGGCCTTCACGTCGACGGTTGCCTCGGTGGCTTCATCCTTCCCTTCGGACGCGAGCTCGGTTTCGACATCCCGGCATTCGACTTCACGGTGCCCGGCGTCACCACGATCTCGGCCGACACGCACAAGTACGGCTACGCCTTGAAGGGCACGAGCGTCCTCGCCTTCGCCGATCAGTCACTGCGCAACTCGCAGTACTTCTACCTGACCGACTGGTCCGGTGGGAAGTACTGCTCGCCGGGGATGGACGGTTCGCGCTCCGGCGGTCTGTTGGCCGCGACCTGGGCCGCCATGGTGAGTCTCGGTCGCGAGGGCTACCGCACGTACGCCACGGCGATCTTCGAGACGTCCTTCGCGATGCAAGACGCGGTCCGCTCACATCCGTCGCTGCGTCTCATGGGACACCCGAGCTTTCTCTTCTCGTTCACGTCCGATGAGTTCGACATCTATTTGGTCAATGACTACCTGCGCACGAAGGGCTGGCGCATGAATGGTCAGCAGTACCCCAACGCCATTCACATGGCGGTGACGCGACCCCAGACCCAACCGGGCGTCGTGGAGCAGTGGACCAAGGACCTCGCGGAGGCCGTCGAGTACGCCAGCACGCACCGCGACGAACCAGCCAAGTCTGGCGCCATCTACGGCGGCGTCGCGGGCGGCATGAGCGCCGAGGCCGATGAGTTCATCCGCGCGGTGATGGCCGACATGATGGATCAGCAGGCAGCCATTCCCGCTGAATGAACGACGACCTGGCGCTCAGTATCGACCTCGGCACTGGCGGTCCGAAGATCGGTCTCGTCAGTCTCGACGGTGTCGTCCTCGACTACGAGCTCCACGCCGTCGAGACGACCTACGGCGCCGACGGGAGCGCGACGCAGGACGCAACCCTGTGGTGGTCACTGGTATACGACTCGACCCGGCGACTGATGGCGCGAGCCGACGTGACCAAAGACCGCGTCCGAGCAGTGGCGGTGACGGGACAGTACGCCTCGACGGTGCCGGTCGACGCGAACGGCGTGCCGACGGGTCCGTGCCTCACGTGGCTTGACACTCGCGGTCGAGAGTTCGCGCGACGAGCCATCGGCGGACGGATCGACGGGTACAGCCCGCGCAAGATCCTTCCCTTCGTGCGTAAGTCTGGCGGTGGACCGTCCACCACCGGCGCCGACCCGGTCGGCCAGATGCTCTACCTGATGAACCGTGAGCCCGAGACCATGGCGGCGACGAGATGGATGATGGAACCTGTCGACTACCTCACGATGCGCTTCACCGGCGTTGCAACGGCAACGCACGCCTCACGCATGGCGAGTTGGCTGACGGACAATCGCGACTTGACGACGTACGCCTACGACACGCAGCTGCTCAAGATCGTCGATATTGACGCGAAATACTTGCCGCCGCTGCAGCCGATCGGCAGCGTCGTCGGCACCGTCGCGCGTGACGTGGCCGACGAGCTCGGGCTCTCGGCTGACGCCGTGGTGATCACCGGTATTCCCGACCTGCACGCCTCGGCGATCGGCGCGGGTGCGACCGGACTGTACGACGCGCACCTCGCGCTCTCGACGTCATCGTGGATCAGTTGTCCCGTGCCCAAGAAGAAGACCGATGCCCTCCATTCGATCGCCGCGATTCCGGGACTGACGAACGATTCCTACCTGATCATCAACAACCAAGAGACCGGGGCGAAGTCCCTCGAGTGGCTACGCGCGCTGCTCGCCGGATCCGAGAAACCGATGGGCTACGCCGAGCTGACCGCGCTCGCCGCCACCTCCCCACCGGGTGCCAACGACGTGCTCTTCACGCCGTGGCTCGCGGGTGAGCGATCGCCGGTCGGCAACAAACACTTGCGAGGTGGCTTCACGAATCTCTCGCTGACGACGACCACGGCCGACCTCGTGCGTGCGGTCCTGGAAGGCGTCGCGGCCAACAGCGCCTGGTTGCTCGGCTACGTCGAGAAGTTCGCCGGCCGAGAGCTGACGCCACTGCGTCTGCTCGGCGGCGGCGCACAGTCGCCCGAGTGGTGTCAGATCTACGCCGATGTGCTGGAGCGCGAGGTCGAACAGGTTCCACTGCCGATGGTCGTGCCGCTGCGCGGGGCCGCCCTCTTGGCCGCGACCTCACTCGGGCGCCACCGGCTCGCGGACGTCGCGACTCTCCGACCGCGTGGACGGACCTTCAGGCCGAACGCAGAGCAGGCCGAGCTCTATCGCAGTCGACGAGCACAGTTTCCGAGTCTCTACACCCGTGACAAGAAGTGGCTCCGTCGCGGCAGTTGAGGTCTCGGCGTGGCGACGATGTCGTGACCCCTTGCTACGGTGCAGCCATGCGATGTTCGTGGGCCGAAGGTGACGACGATATGCGCGCCTATCACGACGAGGAATGGGGCGTGCCCCAGCACGATGACACGCGCCTTTTCGAACTCTTGACCCTCGAAGGAGCCCAGGCGGGTCTGAGCTGGCTGACGATTCTCAAGCGGCGCTCGGGCTACGTAAAAGCCTTCAAGCGCTTCAATCCCACCCTGGTCGCGGCGTTCACCGACGGCGACGTGGCGCGACTCCTGGAGAACCCGAACCTCATCCGTCATCGCGGCAAGATCGAGTCGACGATCAACAACGCCGGTGCCGTCCTCGAGCTGCAACGAAGCGGATCGAGCCTCAACGAGTTCCTCTGGTCCTTCGTCGATGGGAAACCACAACAGCACGACTGGAAGAAGGAACCTCGGCTGCCAGGCTCGACGCCGGACGCCGAACTCATGAGCAAGGCCTTGAAGAAGCGAGGCTTTCGATTCGTCGGACCGACGACGTGCTACTCACTGATGCAAGCGGCGGGACTCGTGAACGACCACGATCCAAAGTGCTTTCGCTACGCCGACGTCCGCAGACTGCGCTAGCCGTGGCGTCGCTACGACGTGGTCCTTCGTGAGCGCTCGGCGGGGATCTTCGACACGGCGCGACTGCCGTCGAGGAAGTACCTCGACGGCCGGTCCACCTCTTTGGTGAGGCCGATGCGCTTCGAGCGTCCGACGACGATCGGCGTGCTGCGCGTCCGAGGTCGGTGAAACGTGAGACTCCGTCCTTCCCCGCCGCAGCAGTCCACACCGTTGTCATCGCCGGTGATGCCGAGACCACGCGTCAAGATCCCGGGACCGCGCAGCGCCGTGAGCTCGAAACCCTTGCCGTCGACGGTCGGCACGTAGAGTTCGGCGCCGCGCAGCAGGACCGCACTGGCGTCGCCTCGTGCGCCGGTCACGATGTTCATGCACCAGTACATGCCATAGATCAGATAGACGTAGAGATAGCCCGGCGGTCCGAACATGATCTCGCTGCGCTTGGTCGGTCCTCGATAGGCATGCGACGCCGGGTCGTCCATCCCGCCGTAGGCCTCGGTCTCCACCACGAGCGCGCGCTTCGCCGTCGCGCCGTCGTGCACGACGAGCCACGACCCGATGAGGTCATGAGCGACCTCGTCCGAGGAGCGTGCAAAGAAGCGACGACCGAGCGCAGCGGTCAGTCTCTCGCTCAACGTCAGTTCCGAGTCTCTCGCATGGTTCCGCTCTTCACGTTGCCAGATGCCTCAGACACTGTCGCGTCGGCGTGGCACTCCAGTGACCGAGGCCCGCTACCGTGTGATCCCCGCGGGCGCCGGCAGCGCCTCTTGCTGGAACGACAGTTTGCTCGCCGGCATCGGTCGACTGATGAAGTAGCCCTGTGCGAGGTCACAGCCGAGATCGCTCAGAAGATTCAGCGTGTCGACGTCCTCGATCCCTTCGGCGACGACGCGTAGGGCCATGTCGTGCCCCAGGCGGATCGTGGCGCGCACCAGTTCGAGGTCGCGTTCGCGCCCGCCCGCCTTCAGGTCACTGATGAACTTGCGGTCGAGCTTGAGTTCACCGACCGACAACGAACTGAGGTACGCGAGTGACGTGAAGCCCTCACCGAAGTCATCGATCGACACGACGATCCCGAGGTCCTTCAACGTCTCGATGACCATCTTCGATTTAGCGAAGTCCTTGATGATGCTGGACTCGGTGATCTCGATGACGAGCATGTTGCCCGGCAGTCGATGCTCTTCCAATAGGTCGCGCACGAGATCGGTGAACCCGTCTTCCAAGAGGTTGGTCGTCGTGATATTCACCGACATCACCATGTTGCGGCCGCTGTCGCGCCACCGCGCACATTGCGCCAACGATTCGGCGAGCACCCAGCGCGTGATCTCGCGCATCAGACCCGCGTCCTCAGCGAGGGGCAGGAATTTGAGTGGCGGGACCAAGCCGAGCGTCTCGTGCGGCCAGCGAATGAGCGCTTCGACGGCGAGAATCTCGCCGGTGCGCAGGTCCAACTGGGGCTGATAGTGCAGCACGAAGTTGCCGCGTTCGACCGCAATCCGCAGCTCTTCGACGAGGATGAGTTTCTCCTCGTTGCCGTCGATCGCCTGATCGTAGAAGACGTAGGGGATGTTGCCCAATTTGGCGCGGTACATGGCGGTATCGGCACACCACGTGAGTCCGACTGCTTCGGCGGCATCGTTCGGCGCCAGGGCGATGCCAATGCTCGCGCCGACGCTGGCCTTCATCTTTTGCAAGATGAACGGCTCGCAGATCTGCACGAGGATGCTCTCGGCCACCGCCTCCGCGGTCGCCGCGTCGGCGTCGACCAACACCACAGCGAGTTCGTCGCCGCCCAAACGAAAGACTGAACCGGTCGCCGGCACGGCACGGCTCAGTCGCGGCCCGAGCTGACGCAACAACTCGTCGCCCGCCGGGTGCCCGAAGGAGTCGTTGATCTCCTTGAAACGGTTGAGGTCGATGAAGAGGAAGGCCAGATTCCTCGAGTTGGTCCACGGATTGGCGTAGTCCGAGAAGAAGGTCTCGAGGACATGGAAGAGGTAGCGGCGATTGCCGAGGCCGGTCAGCTCATCGGTCTGCGCCTGGCGATGACGTTCTTCGGTCAAGAGGCGCAGGTCGCGCGCCGAGAGCGTGAGACGCAGTCCGGCCAACAACAACGTCGCCGTCGCCAGCCACAACGCGACCCACGAGATGGTCCGGACGTACCCGATGAGAAGGATCGCGAGAGCCCCGCCAGCCGCCACGCTCGGAAAGACGACACCGGCGACTCGTTGCACGCGCAAAGGATCGAGTGTTCTCGGCTTCAACCAGACCGACATCGACATCAGCACGATCGAGGCGGGCCAGGCGACGGCGTTGAAGTCAATCCCGAGCTTGGAGTCAAAGATCGTGGACGACGAGAAGAGATTGGCGGTATCGCCGATCACATTGAGGGCGATGCCCGCCGCGAGCAGGAGCCACGGCAGGTTCGAGCGGCCGGACAACAAGACGGTGCCACCGATCACCAACGACAACAGGAGCAGGTCGCCGATCGGATAGGCCAGATTCGTGGCTGCCGCGGCGACACTTCCGCCTGCGGCGTGCACGATGCTGTGAAAGGCGAACGCCGCACAGACCGCTGCCGCGCCGACACCGGCGACCACTCCGTCGAGCCAGTTCGGCCGCGAGAGCCGACCCATCGCGTTTCGCAGCAGCTGGACCGTTGCCACATAGGCCAAGGGGTAGAAGCCGAGGTAAAAGATGTCGGCGATTGACGGTACCGATGGTGTCTTGCCACCGAGTGACTCGATGGTCAAGAACACGTCGCCCAACGTCCACGAGAGGAGGCTCAGCCCGAGGGCCAGCGGTGCGGCGCGGCCCGGATTCTTGTCGAGTCCACGAATGATGCAGATCACCGAGGCGACGCCCTCGATGGCGCACACGGTCCAGCCGTCGAGCCAGGTCCAGTTGTCATTGGGACTGCGCAGAACGAGCGAGATCAAGTACCCGACGACCATCACGGCGAGGACACAAAAGGTCATCCAGACGTAGGGCGAGAGATCCTGGATACGAGTGGACAGCACCGGCACGTCGGATTCGGGTGCGCCGGGCGCCGCTCCCTTGACCACGAGCGCGTTCTCATCGCGACGCGCGTATCGGAAGTGGCTCGGGCGAATATCGTCTTCGGTGTCGTCAATCATGTCCCGACCTCCTGACCGTCTTCGTTCGGAAGAACCGTGGCGAAAATCAACATCTGACCTCGCGGGCGAAGTCAACGTGATTTCAACGGTAGCCCTTGAAATACGAGATTTTGAACATCCTCGAATCGAACGATCCGGGTGATTTCTCAGCCAGGTTCAGGGTGATGCGCTCATTGGAGGCGATTTGCGCAACCGTCCCAGCGGGCCGCCAGATGTGGACATACCCTTCTCGCGCGACCTGTGGCCGGCATCGATCTCCCTGCCGTTGATCGCATGAAGCACGGCGGCGGCGTCAGGGTGATCGGGCGGGATCGGCACCTCCCTGCGATAACTTCAACCTTGACCACGACCTCAGGAGGCGTCATGTCATTGGACTCCTTTCCCCGCTACCCGCTGATGTTCGGACCATCACCGATACATCGTCTGGACCGGCTGAGCGAGTACCTCGAAGGTGCATCGGTCTGGGCCAAGCGCGACGACGTCAACTCCGGACTGGCCTTTGGCGGGAATAAGATCCGAAAGCTCGAGTACCTGGTGGCCGATGCCCTCGCCAACGGATGTGACACGCTCGTGTCGATTGGCGGCGTGCAGTCCAATCACACGAGACAAGTGGCGGCCGCGGCCGCCGCGACGGGCATGAAGTGCGTGCTCATCCAAGAGAGTTGGGTCGATTGGCCCGACGTCACTTATGACCGAACCGGCAACATTCTGCTCAGTCGGCTCATGGGCGCTGACGTCCGACTCGTTCGAGCGGGATTCGACATCGGCTTCAAGGAGAGTTGGGAAAAGGCGATCCTTGAGATCGAGGACCGTGGCGGCAAGCCCTACGCCATTCCCGCGGGCGCGTCGGACCATCCACTGGGCGGACTCGGTTTCGCTGGCTGGGCCGACGAGGTTCGCCAGCAAGAGGCCGAGCTCGGCGTCGGCTTCGACTACGTCGTCGTCTCGTCCGTGACCGGTGGGACCCAGGCGGGCATGATCGCGGGCTTCGCCCAGGACGGGGACGATCGAAAGGTGATCGGTATCGACGCGTCGGCGAAACCGGACGCGACGCGCGACCAGGTCGCCCGTATCGCGCGCGCCACGGCGACGCTCATCGGCGTCGAGCGAGAGCTCCTCGACGAGGAGATCATCCTCGATGACCGCTTCCACGCCGGAACGTACGGCATTCCCGATGAACGAACGCTCGACGCCATGCGCCTGGGCGCGTCGCTCGAGGCGATGATCACCGACCCGGTCTACGAGGGCAAGTCACTGGCCGGGCTCATTCATATGGTGCAGGACCGCGAGATTCCACCGGACGCCAACGTGTTGTTCGCCCACTTGGGCGGTCAGCCGGCTCTCAACGCCTACGCCAGTCTCTTCCGATGAGCGACGTGAGCGCGGCCTTCACCATCACGATTCCTGACGCCCTGGTGCGCAACTCCCTGGGCCAACTCGACGGTGACGTCGAGGTCGTCGAGTGGGACATGAAGGGACCGGCGCCCCGTGAGCGCATCGACATCGTGATTCCGCCGTACTTGCAGTCGTGGGAAGGGCTGGCACACCTCGACGGTCTCGACGTCGGTCTCGTGCAGTGTCTCACCCTTGGCTATGACGGCGTCGCGGAGTACCTGCCCCAGCACATGGTCTTCGCCAACGCCGCCTCGGTGCACGAGCCATCGACGGCCGAGATGACTCTGGCGTTGATCTTGGCATCGCAGCGCCACATCCCGGACTTCGTGCGCGCGGCCGACGCCGGCACATGGTCGCCGTCGTGGCATCCCAGCCTGGCCGATCGCACCGTGCTCCTCATTGGTTACGGCGGCGTCGGACGGGCCATCGAGGCGAGACTGCTGCCGTTCGAAGCCACGGTCGTGCGCCTCGCGCATCACGAGCGCGACGATGAACGCGGTCACGTCTACGGCATCGATTCATTGCACGAGCTGTTGCCGTTCGCCGACATCGTGATCGTCGCGGTGCTGCTCGACGAGAGTACGCATCACCTCGTCGACGCGACGTTTCTCTCGCTCATGCCCGACGGCAGCCTCTTCGTGAACATCGCGCGCGGTGGAGTGGCCGACACTGACGCGCTCCTGGCCGAGGCTCGAAGCGGTCGGATCCGACTCGCCCTCGACGTCACCGATCCTGAACCACTCCCCGACGGCCACCCGCTCTTCGGATTGCCCAACGTCCTCATCTCCCCGCACGTCGCGGGCATGACATCGGCGGCGATACCGCGAATTCAGCGACTGATTCACGATCAGATCGAACGCATGCGACGAGGCGACGAGCCCGTCAACGTCGTGATGCGAACGTAGATTACCGGGCCGCGACGACGCAGAGATAGACGTCGCAGAGATTCCAGCCGGTTCGTCCCCCCGGGATCAGTTGCTCGAGTTCGTAGAGCGCGGAGTAGCTGTCGCTGTTGTCGATGACCCGCGTGAAATCGATGCCGCGCTCTCGAGCGCGTGCCAACGTGTCTCTGTCAGTCCAACCACCAGCGATGCCCTTGACGAAGTCTCGCCCATCCGTGGACCTCGCGATGGCAACGACGTTGCGTTCGTACTCTCCGAACGCCCCAGCCATTCGCCACACGAACTCTTGACACCGCCCGCCGGTGCCAGAGCCCGTCACCCGCACGGTCACCTCCCCAACACCCACCACACAGAAAGGACCGTCCATCAGGGTTTCTTCGGTGACGCGCGACATGACCAACTCGACGATCTCTTGCACATCGCCGTGGAGCGAGGCACTCAGTTCGATCACACGAACCTTGCGTCGAGCCGCCTCGCGCACGACGGCGTCAAGCACCCGAGCCGGCTCGACGAGCACGCGGTTCTCGTGGGCACTCGTCACCGGTGCTGCCATCAGACCGGTGCGCGCGTCGCGCGCGTCGAGGATTCGCGCGCCAAGTCGCGTGTTGCGTCGTCCGATTGCGTGGAGCAAGTGTGCAACGTCCTCACGCGTGGGCTCGTATTCGAACGTGAGTCCCGACGCCACCCAACGCTCACCGGAGACCACGTTGTCGACCATGATCAACGAGAGTGAACGAGGCGTGCGCACACTGCGGAGGATGGCGCCGCCGGCGATGGTCGAACACGCGGCGCGCAGTTGGTTGAGGGTCGTGATATCGGCGCCGGCTTCGAGAACCGCGGCGAAGAGTTCGTGCAAGTCCTCCAGTTCCACGGGCGACATCGGGAGCGAACAGAGGCTTGATGCGCCACCGGATATCAGAAATATCGTGCACTGCGCGCGGTGTGAATCCTGGAGGAACTCGACCAGTCGTTCGCCAGCTAACAGGCTGCCGAAACCGGGCAACGGATGTTCTCCGACCACAAACTCGACGTTTGCGTCGAACGACAATGCGGGCCCCTCGTCGACGATCACCAATTGACGAAGGACATGGTCGACCAGGATGTCGCGCACGACCGACGCCATCTCGCGCGCGGCCTTGCCGATGGCAACGATGTCGACGTCGACGCCGAGCATCTCTGACGCGCGCAACTGCGACTCGATCATCTCGTGGAGATCCAACTCGGACGACCAGGCGTCGCTGATGGCGAGCGCGTCGATCAACAGCTCGCTGGTCATGCCGTCCCGATCTCCTTCGAGCCCCTCTGACTTACGCGAATCCTAGGCAGTGACTTCTGCCCGAACGAGTTCACGTGGAGGGTGCGAAGACCTCTCTGGCGACCATGACCTGGCGCCCTTGATTATGTCGCCATGTCGCCAGTACGGCAATGGCCAGATTGCAGAGACCGGCGAATGCCGTCGCGGTCAGTGCGGCCCACAAGTGCACGCCCGTGTAATAGAGGATCCAGAGCAGGCACCCGAAGGCCCCGACGAACCACGAGGTCGCCGAGACGCCCGACGCGTCAGGGTGGCGCACCAACTCGATCAGCTGTGGTGCTCGATTGATCGACATGGCGACGCCGCAGCCAAAGACACCACCGGCCCAGCCCCACAGCAGCGTGGGCATCACACAACAGAGGACGAAGTAACCCAGCGCTCTCGCGGGCACGACCCATCGGCGCCACGGCGCCAGTCGGAAAAGAATCGAAAGTTGGAGCGGCATGATCATCGTGCTACCCAGGATGACTTCAACGGAATGTGCCGCGAAGCCGTAGGTGATCCAGAAACAACCCATATAAACAAAGAGGACCCAGGTGGCCAGCGAGACGCCCTCGACCCCCAGCGCCCGTACCCGGCGCAGTTGATACGACGTGCCGACGACGCCGCTCGCGACGGCCAGCCACCCCATCGAGATCGTGATGGAGTGCCAAGTCATCACTGCAGTTTAAGTCGAGCCGTTTCTATCGACGGCGATTTGCGGCAGATATGACGGCCTCGAGTGATGCGTCGAGAATCGACGAACTCATCCCGACGCCCCACCACGTCGTGCCGTCATCACCCTCGGCCTCGACGTAGGCGACGGCGGACGCCGACGACCCGGCCGTCAACGCGTGTTCGGAGTAGTCGCGGACACTGAAGCGCACGTCCATCTCGGTGCGCAGCCCGTCCATCAGTGCGTCGATCGGTCCGTTGCCCTCGCCCTTCACGGTGACGTGGTGACCGTTGACGACCAGTTGGGCGAAGATGCGCGTGCTTGCCTGGTCGGCCGAGACCTCGCTCGAGAGCAGTTGGATCTTCGGGTTCTCTGGCTGATAGGTCGTGGTGAAGACGTCCCAGATCTCGGCCGGTGAGATCTCGGTGCCCGTCGCCTCGGTCAGTTCCTGGACCTGCTTTGAGAACTCGACCTGCATTGCGCGCGGCAGGTCGAGGCCGTGTTCGGCGCTCAGAAGATAGGCGACGCCGCCCTTGCCCGACTGGGAGTTCACGCGGATGATCGCCTCGTAGGTGCGCCCGGTGTGCTTCGGGTCGATCGGCAGGTAGGGCACGGCCCAGACGTCATAGGTGTCGCCGATCGCCAGCATCCCCTTCTTGATCGCGTCCTGGTGCGAGCCGGAGAATGCGGTGTAGACGAGCTCGCCGACGTAGGGGTGACGCATGTGGACCGGCAAGCGATTGGCGTACTCCGCGACGTGACGAGCCTTGTCGATGTCACGGATGTCCAGTTCGGGGTCCACGCCCTGAGAGAACAGGTTGAGCGCCAAGTTCACGACGTCGACGTTGCCCGTGCGTTCGCCGTTGCCGAAGAGCGTGCCCTCGACCCGGTCGGCCCCCGCGAGGACGCCCAATTCGGCGGCCGCGACGCCGGTGCCCCGGTCGTTATGCGGATGCAAGGAGAGCACCACGCTGTCGCGACGATTGACGTGTCGGAGGAACCACTCGATGGCATCGGCGTAGAGATTCGGCGTGTACATCTCGACCGTCGCCGGGAGGTTCAAGATCAGCGGTCGATCCGGCGTGGGATCAATGACGTCGATCACCGCGTTGCAGACCTCGAGGGCATAGTCGAGTTCCGTCCCGGTGAAGCTCTCCGGTGAGTACTCGTAGTAGAACTCGGTCGAGGGTGACATCGACTCCAGGCTGCGACAGAATGCGGCCGCGTCAGTCGCGATCTTCTGGATGCCGGCCTTGTCAAGTCCGAAGACGACCCGGCGTTGCAGCGTTGAGACTGAGTTATAGAAGTGGATGATGGCGCGCTTGGCGCCGACGACCGACTCATAGGTGCGGCGGATGAGGTCCTCACGACACTGCGTCAGGACCTGGATCGTCACGTCGTCGGGGATGAGGTCGCCTTCGATGATGTGACGCACGAAGTCGAAATCGGGCTGGGAGGCCGACGGAAAGCCGACTTCGATCTCCTTGAAGCCCATCTCAACCAACTGGACGAACATCGCGTTCTTGCGCTCCAGATCCATCGGATCGATGAGGGCTTGGTTGCCGTCGCGGAGGTCAACGCTGCACCAGCGCGGCGCCTTGGTCAGCCGGTGGTCGGGCCAGGTCCGGTCCGGCAGGTCAACCGGCACCGTCGCGACGTATTTGGCGTATGCCATGGGGCTGGGCTGCTGGTTGTCCTTCACCTGGTTTCCTCTCCATCTTCATCGAGAAACAAAAAACCCCCGCTAAAAGCGGGGGTCGGGGCGAGCGAGAGCTCACCCCTATCGAAGCAGCAGGTCGTTCTGGCCGGTTCTCATCGAATCATTCTACCTCTGAATGCCGAGATGTCCAGATGAATCTCGCCGCTATCCTCAATGGTCATGAGCACTCTGAAGACCCTCCTAAAACTCATGTTCGTGCTGGTGCTGGTTGGCGTCGTCGCTGGAATAGTCAAGATTCAGCTGAGGCCCAAAGACGCTGAACCGGTTTCCTTTGACGAGTGGCCGGACGTGCCGCGCAATCCCGCTTCGGAATAGACACGCAGCAACAATTCACCGCAAGGAGCAATCATGACTGACATGCAATACCGCCGCCTCGGCCGTTCCGGACTCAAGGTGAGCCTTCTGTCCTTCGGTAGTTGGGTGACCTTCGCGAACGCCAACCAGATCGAAACGGCCAAGCAGGCGGCCGAGTGTCTCTCGGCGGCCAAAGACGCCGGCGTCAACTTCTTCGACAATGCCGAGGCCTACTCAGCCGGCGAGTCCGAACGCGTCATGGGCGATGCCTTCCGAGAGCTTGGTTGGAAACGCCACGAGTACGTCGTCTCGACGAAGCTCTACTGGGGACTCTTCGACGTGCCCAACATGCGATTCACGCTGAATCGCAAGTACCTCTCCCAGGCGATCGACGGCTCCCTCGAACGTCTCGGTCTCGACTTCGTGGACCTCGTGTTCTGTCACCGCCCAGATCCCAACACGCCCATCGAAGAGACGGTCTGGGCGATGAGCGACATGATTAGCCAGGGCAAGGCCCTCTACTGGGGCACGTCGGAGTGGCACGCCGATGAGATTCGCGCCGCCTATGACATCGCCGATCGCCATCACCTGCACAAGCCGGTCATGGAGCAGCCCGAGTACAACATCCTGCACCGTCGAAAGGTCGAAAAGGAATACGCGCGGCTCTATGAGGACATCGGTCTGGGTACCACCATCTGGTCGCCGCTCGCCTCTGGACTGCTCACCGGCAAGTATCTCAACGGCGTGCCGGAGGGTTCACGCGCGTCACTCCCCGGTTACGAGTGGTTAAAAGAGATGCTCACCGACGAAGCCGCCAACAAGAAGGTGGCCGACCTCAAGGTGATCGCCGATGAGCTCGACGTGACGCTCGCTCAGTTCTCACTCGCCTGGTGCGCGATGAACCCGAACGTCTCGACGGTCATCACCGGCGCATCAAACGCCGCGCAGGTCCGCGAGAACATGACCGCGCTCGACGTACTGCCGCTACTCACGCCCGAGATCATGGAGCGCGTCAACACCATCAGCAACGCCTAGGTCTCGATGACCGAGTCGCGTATTGGGATCATCGGCGGACTCTCATGGGAGTCCACGGCCTCGTATTATCGCTACTTCAACGAACTGTTCGAGGGACCCACCGAGTGGTCACAGCCACAGCTCTTGATCGACTCCGTCGATTTCGGCGCGATCGTTGCGCTGCAGCGCGAGGGTGACTGGGACGCCACCGGTGCGATCTTGGCCGCCTCGGCGCAACGACTCGAACGAGCCGGAGCGACGGTGTTGGGCATCGGCGCCAACACGATGCACCTCAACTTCGCGCAGGTCCAGGCGGCCGTCGCCATTCCGGTCATCGACGTCCGTGACGCCGTGGCCAAGGAATCACTCGGCGATGGCCATCACACCCTCGCGCTCCTCGGAACCAAATACCTCATCGAAGGCGACTTCTACTCAGCACGCCTGCACGAACTCGGCGTCACGTCGATCAAACCGACCGAGGAGCAGACCGAGCGCCTCCAATTCATCATCTTTTCTGAGTTGACGCGCGGCGTGGTGACGAAGGGTTCGCGCGCCTATCTTCGCGAAGTCGCGTCCTCGTGTCTCGAGCGCGGCGCGAGCGTGGTCGGCCTGTGTTGCACCGAGTTCGGGATGCTCATGAGCGAAGCGGAGACCTTCCCGGTCATCGACTCGACCAAGGCGCACGTGCGGGCGTTGTTGGCGGCGTAGTCACTGGTCGATCGTCTCGGTGAGGGGCAGTTCGACGGCCACCGTGAGGCCCCCGCCCGGCGTATCCTCGAAGAGGATGCGCCCGTCCATCAATTGTGCGAATCCCGACGCCACGGTCAGATTGAGTCCCGCGTCCAGTTGGTCGCCGCTCAGTCGATTGAACGGTGCGAGCACTGCCTCGCGCAGGCCTTCGGGCATGCCCGGTCCCCGGTCGATGACGAGCACCTCGACGTAGTCGCCCACGACGCCCGCCTTGATGGTCACCGGTTTGTCGGCCGGTCCGAAGCGACACGCGTTGCTGACGATGTTGGTGATCACACGTTGGATCAAGATCGGATCGGTCACCAGCGACGGCAGTTCGCTCGGCACGTCGCACTCCACCGAGCGGCCACGAGTGTCGACGTTGGCGACGGCGTTGGCCAATATGGCGCTCAATGCCAACGACTCGCGGTGCACAACGACCTCACCCGCTTCGAGTCGGCCGGCATCGATGAGATTGACCACCAGACGCGTCAGTTGGCGAATCTGGGCGTCGACGCCCCCGAGCACCGCGTTCCTCTCGTCCAGTGACCGGCGCTCGTGACTGCCGGTCAAGAGTGAAAGGCTGGCTTGCACCTTCTCGAGTGGACCGAGGAGTTCCTTGGACGCGGTGCGAAACAGCGCCAGTCGCAACGACTCCGCCTCGGCCAGTTCCTGGAGCTGGTTGGCGTCACGCGCGATGATCTGACTGCGAAGCCCGGCGGCGATGCGCCGGGCGAACGCGCTCACGAGTTGGAGGTCCTGCTCGTTCAGCGTGGCGCCCACCACGTAGAGCCGGTGCTCGTCGTCGATCTCAAAGAACGAACCCGCCTCAAAGTCACTGATCGCCAGGCCGCTGACGAGATCGGTCGTCCAGATCCCGTCGCGTTGCACCGCGAGCGCCACGCTGGAGGCTGCGAAGACCGATCGCACGGCCTCTAGGAGCGGCTGCAGGTCTTCGTGCGACGCGGCGACGCTCGCCGCGGCGCCGGCGAGGATCTGTGCCTCGGCCCGTGCCCGCTCGGCTTCGTGAGTTCGCTCGGCGAATCGATTGACGATCACGCTCGCCGACACCGCGAACAGCAAGAACGCGATGAGCGCGACCACGTCGTCGGGGCGGGCGACCTCGAGGGTATGGAGCGGCTTGACGAAGTAGAAGTTCTCGAGCCCCGATGCGAGGAGCGCCGCGACCACGCCCACGAGCGCCCCCGCCCACGTCGTGAGGGCGAGGATCGCCACGAGATAGACCAGCGAGACCGTCGACAAGGAGAGGCTGGAGCGAATCTCGCTCATCACGACGGTGAGCAGCGGCATCAGCGCGAACGTGACCACCATCGCGACGACGCGGCGTGTCCACGTCAGGCGCTCGGTCTTTCGTCGTCGATGAACGTGCGAGGGTCGCTCGCCGCCGACGGCGATGATATGCACGTCGAGGTCGCGCGCGTGGCGCAGCACCTTCTCGACGACGCCATTCGCGGGCCGCCAGAAGGGCCGAGGTCGACTCGCGCCGAGGACGATCTGCGTGCCGCGTTCGCTGCGCGCAAAGGCGACCAACGCCGTCGCGGTGTCGTCATCGACCACCTCTTGGAACTTTCCCTCGAACTCCAGGACCAACTCGCGTGCCTCGGACGTGTCGGTGGGCACGTGGCGAATCTCGTCGGACTTGACGACGTGCACCGCGAACAGCTCGGCGCCGGTACGCGAGGCGATCCGCGCGGCACGTCGCAACAGGTCCGCGTCGGTGGCCGTCCCTGTGATACCGACGATCAACCGTTCACGCGTCTCCCAGGACTGAGCGATCGAGTGGTCATCGAGGTATCGCTGGAGCGAGTCCTCCACTCGATCGGCGAGCCACAACAGCGCTAGTTCGCGCAGCGCACTGAGATTGCCGACGCGAAAGTAGTTCGAGAGCGAGGCGTCGATCTTGTCGGCGGCGTAGATATTGCCGTGCGCCATGCGTCGCCGCAGTGCCTCGGGCGTCACGTCGACGATCTCGATCTGCTCGGCCCGACGGACGATGGCGTCAGGGATGGTCTCTTGTTGATGGATGCCCGTGATCTTCTCCACCACGTCGTTCACCGACTCCAGATGCTGGATGTTGACCGTGGTGATGACATCGATGCCCGCATCGAGCAATGCATCGACGTCCTGCCAACGTTTCTCGTTCGTACTGCCCACGATGTTGGTGTGGGCCAACTCGTCGACCAGCGCGACGGCCGGGTGCCTCGCCAAGACAGCCTCGAGGTCCATCTCCTCTAACAACGCGCCTCGGTACTCTCGCGTCACCCGCGGAATCACCTCGAGGTCGCGCAGCTGTGCCTCGGTGAGGGGTCGACCGTGCGTCTCGACGTAGGCGACGACGACGTCGGTACCGCGTTCGCGACGTCGCCAACCCTCGTCGAGCATTCGAAAGGTCTTGCCGACCCCGGGCGCCGAACCCAGATACACCCGCAACAGGCCGCGCTGCATGGAGCCAGTATCACCTAAGGACACGCCGCTCCTCCTGTGCCTTCGAGGTCCGCCCTCACGTCACGTCGCACGGAACTCGCTCACGAGATAACCGGCGAAGACGTCCACCAGCGCGACGGCGACGATCCGTTGCTCCAAGGTGACCGCGGCACCTGGGGTCGGGGTCACGACGAAGCGACCAACGACTCGACCGCGCCACGTCGCCAGGATCTCGGACTGCGGACCCGGGAGACCGATCTCTCGCGCCGGCCATCGCAGACCCACGTGCGACACGTCGCCGTTGGACAGGATCTGCGCGAGCGGCGGATCCGACAACGTCCGGTCGAAGCTGCATGCGCGCAGGCTCAGCAGTTCAATCAGCGATGCGTTGATCTGCTCGACAACTGCCGACGCCGGCGCGGAGTCGGCGGCGAGGACCGCGATGCCGTGCAGCATCGTGACGTAGGCCGTGGAACTGTTCGCGGCCTGCCAGTGTCGACGACTTCGTGCGGCGAGTTCGGTCACGACGATACCCACCACGAGAATCGCGATCGTGGTCTCGAGATCGGGGCGGTGACTGATCGTGAAGCGGTCGTAGGGCCTCGTGAGGAAGAAGTCGAACCAGGCCGCCGCCGACACACTGGCAATGACGCCCGCGAGCCGAGTGCCGATCACGGCCACGAGGACGATGACACAGACCATCACCAGCGCGGCGGCGGTGGTGGCGAACGTGCCACGAAACGGCACGAGCAGCGACGCGATCACGATTGGCGCGACGACGCCAGCAGCGCCGGATAGTTGACTGCGGTAGTTGCGCATCTTGGTCATCGTCACTCCGCCTTTCACGCCGAACGCATCGACGTCACGACCGTCCCGAGTGTCCGTCCTCGGGACGTGGATACCACGAGGGATTCACGGACGTCGATCACTTCTCTAATTTCGCGAGACCTTCGTTGAGCTGCAGGACGTCGATGTAGCTCGAACCCATGAAGCCCCACTGCGCCGGGTGTGTCTGTTGCTTGATGAGCGCCTTCAGCTGGGATACCGAGACGCCCGTGCTCTTCGTGATCATCGGGATCTGCACCGTGGCGTCCATCGCTGAGATATCGGGGTCGTAACCACTACCGGAGGTGGTGACGAGGTCGATGGTGGGTTGCACGCCGAGTGCGTGCCAGTAGGCGACGAGCGCCTTGGTATTGGCCTCCAAGACCTTCGAGTGGGGGCCCAGGTTCGTCGCGGCGGACTCGCCATGGACGCCATTGGCGATGAGTGGATTGTCCCCGCCGGCGACACCGTTCTTGGCGTTCGCGGCGTAGGGCCCGGTGTCGTCGGGTCGTCCATGGAACCACTTCGGACTCGACCAGTTCTGGCCGATCAAGAGCGATCCGTTCTTGGTCATCGAGCCGTCAGCCTGGAAGCGAAACAGCACTTGGGCGACCCCCGTGCCAGCGAAGGCGTAGACGAAACCGAAGAAGACCAGACAGAAGACGCACATTACGAGCGAGCGGCGAAGGTGTACGAGCATCAGCTATTCCTCTTAATAAGCGTGGAGAGCGACCAGGATCAGGTCGATCAGTTTGATGAAGATGAAGGGGACGATCACGCCGCCGACGCCGTAGATCCAGACGTTGCGGCGAAGGATCGACGCCGAACCCGTCGGGCGGAACTTGACGCCGCGCAACGCCAACGGGATCAACGCGATGATGACCAGCGCATTGAAGATCACGGCCGACAGCACGGCGCTCTGGGCGCTGTGGAGATGCATGATGTTGAGCGCTTCGAGCGGGCGATTGTGCTTGAAGACGTAGGTCCCGGCAAAGAGCGCCGGAATGATGGCGAAGTACTTGGCGACGTCGTTCGCGATGGAGAACGTCGTCAGCGAACCGCGAGTGATCAAGAGTTGTTTGCCGATCTCGACGACGTCGATCAATTTGGTCGGGTTCGAGTCGAGGTCCACCATGTTGCCCGCTTCCTTGGCGGCGGTGGTTCCGGTGTTCATCGCGACACCGACGTCGGCCTGGGCGAGCGCTGGCGCGTCGTTGGTGCCGTCACCGGTCATGGCGACGAGTCGCCCACCTTCCTGCTCCTTCTTGATCAACGCCATCTTGGCTTCCGGCGTCGCTTCGGCGAGAAAGTCATCGACACCGGCTTCTTGGGCGATGGCGGCTGCGGTCAAGGGGTTGTCACCCGTGATCATCACGGTCCGAATGCCCATCTGACGCATCTCGGCGAACTTCTCCCGAATGCCCTGTTTGACGACGTCCTTCAGTTCGATGACGCCCAGGATGTCGCTCCCGTCGGCCACGACGAGCGGTGTCGATCCAGCGCGCGACGTTCGTTCCACGATGGCGTCCAGGTCCGCGGGGGCCGTGCCACCGGATTCGACCACCCATCGCTTGACCGAGTCCGCGGCGCCCTTACGAATCTGACGAGTGCCGATGTCGAGTCCCGACATCCGGGTGGTCGCGGTGAAGGGCACGAAGACGTGATCGGTCCCGAGTTGACGCTCGCGAATCCCGAATTGATCCTTGGCGAGCACCACGACCGAACGGCCCTCCGGTGTCTCGTCTGCGAGTGACGCCAGCTGGGCCACGTCGGCGAGTTCGGCCTCGGTGTGAGCACCGACCGGGAAGAAGTTCGCGGCCATCCGGTTGCCCAGCGTGATGGTCCCGGTCTTGTCGAGCAGCAGGACCTGGACGTCGCCCGCGGCCTCCACGGCGCGACCGCTCATCGCCAGGACGTTCTTCTGGACGAGTCGGTCCATTCCCGCGATGCCGATCGCGGACAAGAGCGCACCGATCGTCGTTGGAATGAGACAGACCAGCAGTGATACGAGGATCACGACCGACACTGAGGCGCCGGCGAAGTTGCCGAACGGCACCAACGTCACCACGACGGGAATGAAGACGATCGTGAGGACCGCCAAGAGGATCGTGAGCGCAATCTCATTGGGCGTCTTTTGACGGTTCGCACCCTCGACCAACGTGATCATCCGGTCGATGAAGGTCTGACCCCGCTCAGCCGTGATGCGCACGACGATCCGGTCCGAGAGGACCTTCGTGCCGCCCGTGACCGCGGAGCGGTCGCCGCCCGATTCGCGGATCACCGGCGCCGATTCACCCGTGATCGCCGATTCGTCGACCGAGGCGATGCCCTCGATGATCTCGCCGTCAGAGGGAATCACGTCGTTGGCCTCGCAGACGACGAGGTCCCCCTTGGCGAGCAGCGCCGCGGCGACGAGCTCTTCGGTCCCGTCCGGACGCAGCCGTCGGGCCTCGGTCTCAGAGCGCATCCTTCGCAAGGTGTCCGCCTGGGCCTTGCCGCGCCCTTCGGCCATGGCTTCGGCGAAGTTCGCGAACAATACGGTGAGGATGAGCCAGATCGTGATCGACCACGTGAAGATGCCGGGGTGCGCGATGGCCTCGATGAGCGTGATGACCGATCCCACGAGCACGATGAACATCACGGGATTCTTTATCTGGGTTCGTGGGTCCATCTTGCGGAAGGAGTCGCGAAAGGCCTGGCCGAGGATCTCGGGGTCGAACAGGCCTCGGGCCTTCGCGACGCCTCCACGAGGCGCCTCTTGGGTCGATTCGGCGGTGACTGTACTCATTAGAAGAACCTCATGTGACTTAGTTGCTCGACGATGGGTCCGAGCGCGACGGCTGGGAAGAAGGTCAATCCGCCGATGATCAAGATCACGCCGATGACCAGACCGACGAACATCCCGTTGTCGGTGCGAAACGTCCCGAGGGATTCCGGAACCACGTTCTTGGCCGCGAGCGCACCACCGAGGGCGAGACACGGGATGATGATCGCGAAGCGGCCGAGCAGCATGTCGATGGCACCCATGATGTTGTAGAAGGGCGTGTTACCAGTGAGACCGCCGAAGGCCGATCCGTTGTTGTTGCCCTGGGACGTCAGCCCGTAGAGGATCTCGGTGAAGCCATGGGGTCCGAGGTTCTCCGGCCCGGCGCGGCCAACGGCGAGTGAGACGGCGATCGCGGTGACGATCAACACCGTGATCGGCATCACCAGGGCCGCCAGCCCCGCGAGTTTTATCTCTCTCGCTTGGATCTTCTTCCCGAGATACTCCGGTGTTCGTCCGATCATGAGGCCACCGATGAAGACGGCGATGATGGCGTAGACGAGCATCGTATATAGGCCGCTGCCGGTGCCGCCCGGCGTGACCTCGCCGAGCATCATGCCGCTCAAGAGGCCGAGGCCGCCGACGGGGGTAAAGGAGTCATACGATCCGTCGGCCGAACCGGTCGACGTCATCGTCGAGGACACCGCGAACAGCGCGGTCGTGGTGTCGCCGAAACGCACCTCTTTGCCCTCCATGTTGCCGACCGGGGAGTACACGTGGGCCGCGGCGACCGCCGGATTGTTCTGGTGCTCGGCGTTCGAGGTGAAGCCGACCCAGACACCGAAGAGCAGGACCATCGCGGCCAGAAGTGCGGCACCGTGGCGAACGCTCCCGACCATCTTGCCGAAGGTGTAGGTCAGAGCGAAAGGTATCGACAACAGTAGGAAGATCGACAGCCAGTTGGTCAGACCCGTCGGGTTCTCGAACGGTGTGGCCGAGTTCTGATCGAGGAAACCGCCACCATTCGTGCCGAGCTGTTTGATCGCCTCCATGAAGCCGATGGGGCCCCGCGGGATCGTCTGCACGACGCCGTTGAGGGCGTCGTGGAAGGTGATCGTTCCGGCGAGCGTCTGCACCGCGCCTTCGCCGACGAAGATGATGCCCGCGACGAACGCGATCGGCAAGAGGATGTAGAACATGCAGCGGGTGATGTCAACCCAGAAGTTGCCGATCGTGGCTGAGTTGCGCCGCGCGAATCCTCGCACCATCGCGATCGCCACGGCGATGCCGACCGCCGGACTGACGAACTGTTGGACTGTCAGGGCGCCAATCTGTGAGAAGTACGACATCGTGGTTTCGCCGCCGTAGTTCTGCCAGTTCGTGTTGGTGGGGAACGACACCGCGGTGTTGAAACTCAACGCCGGTCCGACGTCGCCCTGATGCTGGGGGTTGAGCGGGAGGGAGTGCTGGATGCGCAGGATCACGTAGGTGAAGATGATGGAGACCGCCGAGAAGATGATCAGCGCGCCGGCGTAGCGCTTCCACGTCTGTTCTTGTTCCGGACTCGTGCCGAGCATGCGGTAGATCGGTCGTTCGATGAACCCCAAGAAGTGCACGCGGCCGTCGAAGACCGCCGCCATGTACGAGCCGAGGTAACGCCAGGTCACGCCGAGGGCGATGACGAGCGTGAGGATGGTGAGAAAGAAGCCCATTTAGAATTTCTCCGGCTTGAACATGGCGTAGCCGATGTACCCGAACATCACGACGGCGACGCAAAAGAGGATTATTTGAGAGAAACTCATACGCGGTCCAACGCCCAGATCAAGCCGAGCATCGCCACGGTGAAGCCGATAATGCCTAGTACTGAGAAGAGATCTGCCATGACTCCAGTGTCACGGGGGCGTCCTTAACAGATTCTTCAAAACCCTTCACACGTCTTAATAATCTCTGCATTTCGCCGTCTGGGACGACGACGCGGGCTGGACAATACTGAAGGGCGTGCGCAGACATCTCGTCGGATCGATCGTCGGCGTGGCGAGCGTCCTGGCGCTGGGTTTTGCCATGCTGCCCCTTCGCTCGCACATCAGCGTGTCGACCGCGGCACTCGTGCTGGTCATCCCCGTCGTGGTCGGCTCGGCCATTGGCGGCATCAAGGCCGGCGTCTCGAGTGTCATCGCCGGGTTCATCGTCTACGACTACGGCTTCATCCCTCCGTACAAGACGTTGGACGTGGGGACCCCCCAGAACTGGGCGGCGCTCGGCGTCTACGTCATCGTCATGCTGCTCGTCGCGAGCGTCGTGGCCAGTCTGGACGCGTCGCGCATCGAGACCCAGCGAGGGGGCGAGGCCGCGCGCCACCTCTCAGAACTCTCAGAACACTTGGTCGGCGATCGACCCGTCGACGAACTGCTCGAGACGATCGTCTCGGCGGTGCACGACGTGTTCGCGATTCCCGGCGTGTCACTCCTCGTACTCGAAGACGGCGCTCTGAAGGTCGTCGCCGCGGCCGGCGATCCGCTCTCCGACGAAGAACTGGACCAGCTCGGCCCTCATTCGGGCCAACCGATCAGCGTCGGCACGGACACGCCGTCGGCGAGCGAGCTTCGCACGATCGCGTTGTCCGCCTCCGGTCGAGCGGTCGGCATCCTCGCGGTGCGCGGCCTGCCCACGTCAAAGAATGATCGTGCCGTCCTCAACACGTTTGCCAATGACGCGGCCCTGGCGTTGGAGCGGGCCCAACTGCGCGAACAGGCGCTTCGTTCGAAACTGCTCGAAGAGGTCGACCGTTTTCGCCAGAGCCTCATGGGCGCGGTCTCCCATGACCTGCGAACGCCGCTCGCGACGATCAAAGTCGCGTCCTCGACGTTGTCGAATCGGTCGGCCTCGCTGTCGAACGACCAGTCAGGCGAACTATTCAGCCTCATCGAAGTCGAGACCGATCGACTCACGCGATTGGTCTCCAATCTCCTCGACATCACCCGGATCGAAGCAGGCGTCTTCACGGTGCACCCGACGCCGTCGTCGGTCCAGGAGCTGGTCCGCGAAGCGGTGAGCGCGATGGAGCCAACGTTCGGCACGCACCGGGTCGATTCGATCGTGCCGCTCCAACTCCCCGCCGTCAACGTCGATCCGCTCTTGATCGGACAGGTACTCATCAATCTGCTCGATAACGCCGCGCGTCACTCGCCGCCCGAGGGGATCATCACGGTCGAGGCACGGCGCTCCGCGAATCAGGTCGTGATCTCCGTCACCGATCAGGGGCCCGGCGTCGCGCCCGAGAATCGACACACCATCTTCGAGCGCTTCGCCCAACTCGACAAAGGTGGTCGCGCCGGACTGGGGCTCACGATCGCCAAGACCTTCGTGGAGGCCCACGGTGAAGAGATCTGGTATGAAGACGGACCGAATCACGGTGCGCGATTCGTCTTCTCGCTCCCCCTGGCCGACGAGAACGTGACACTACGGTAACGACCATGGCGAAGATCTTGGTCATCGACGACGACCCGTCACTGAATCGTGCGCTCCGCCTCGGCCTCCAGGCCGGGGGCCATGACGTGACGACCGCCGCGTCCGGCGAGCACGGCATCTCCCAAACCGCGTTGACGAATCCCGACGTCGTGGTGCTGGACATGGGACTGCCGGATATGGACGGCATCGCCGTGTGTCGCACCATCCGGGGCTGGAGCGACGTGCCGATCATCATCCTCTCAGCGACGGGGGCCGAAAACCGGAAGGTCGCCGCGCTCGACGCCGGTGCCAATGACTACGTCACCAAACCCTTCAGCATGCCCGAACTCGAAGCGAGGATCAGAGTCGTGCTGCGCGGTCGTCTCACGGAGCGCGACGACCCAGCCGAGGTGCGGCTCGAATGTGGTGCGCTCACGCTCGACCTGGTTCATCACGACGTCGCCCTGAGCGGTGTCAACGTCGCGCTCACGACCAAGGAGTTCGAGGTGCTGGCCTTTCTCGCACGCCACGCTGGAAAGACCTGCACCCACCAGATGATCCTGAGTGCCGTGTGGGGCGCCGGGTACGGTGCCGAAGCCCAGTACGTCCACGCCTACGTGCACCGACTGCGCCAGAAACTGAACGATGAGTCGGCCGAACTGATCTCGACGGTACCCGGTGTCGGCTACTCGCTCAACTGCCCGGACTGAGAGCGCTAGCGAAGTGTGATCAGGTGAATGTCTTGAATGCCGTCGTCGTCACGGAGACGATCAATGACGTCGACCGGCGTGGGAATCTCAGTTGACAGCACCATGAGTGCCGTCTTGGTTCGCTGGTCCGGTCCCACCGCCATTGAACTGATCGAGACGCCAGCCTCACCGAGCGCCACGCCCACCATGCCGATCATCCCCGGTCGATCGTCGTTGTGAACGACCAGCATCGAAGCCGCCGGGGAGATCTCGACACTGTGCCCGTCGACGCCGACAATTCGTGTCTCGAGTCGGGTGCCGATCGTCACGAGGGTGCCCGAGACCTCGTGGTCGCCGGAACGCACCGAGATCTTGTTCACGTACTCCGGTGACTCGACCGTCGAGATCTCGCTGTAGGTGAGGTTGTGGTCCTCGGCCAGTTGCGGCGCGTTCACGAAGGACACTCCGTCATGTCCGGTTGCGGTGAGCAGTCCCTTGAGCGCGCACAGCGTGAGGATCTTCGTACCGGAACCGGCGAGCTCGCCGAGATAATTCACTTCGAGGTCGGCGGGCTTTCCGTCTAGCAGTCCGCCGATGAACCGACCGAGTACTTCGGCGAGACCCATGAAAGGGCGAACGGCGTTCGATACTTCGCCGGCGGCCACGTTGACCGCGTAGGGCACGAAATCCCCGGCGAGAGCCAACTGCACCTGTTCGGCGATCGTGATCCCCGCCTTGTCCTGCGCCTCGAACGTCGAGGCGCCGAGGTGTGGGACCACCACGACGGACGAGAGTTCAAAGAGTGGCGACTCAGTCGTCGGTTCCTTCTCGAACACGTCCAGGGCCGCGCCTTGGACGTGCCCATTGCGGATGGCATCGGCCAGATCGCTCTCGTTGACGATGCCACCGCGCGCGACGTTGATGATCCGTACACCGGGCTTGGTCTTCGCGAGCGCCGCGGCATCGAGAAGATTCGTCGTCTCCTTGTTCTTCGGCAGGTGAATCGTGATGAAATCACTCTGCGCGAGCAGGGTGTCAAGGTCGACGAGTTCCACGCCCATATGGCGCGCCCGCTCTTCGGTGATGAACGGGTCATAGGCGATCAGACGCATCCCGAAGGACGACGCGCGCTGCGCGACGAGCGCCCCGATCTTTCCGAGCCCGACGACGCCGAGGGTCTTGCCGTGGAGCTCCACGCCCTCCCACTTGCTGCGCTCCCACTTACCGGCCTTCAGTGCTGAATGCGCCTGAGGGATGTTGCGAGCCTGCGCCAACAACAGCGCCATGGTCTGTTCGGCCGCCGAGAGGATGTTCGAGACCGGCGCGTTCACGACCATCACGCCGAGTTCGGTCGCCTTGGCGACGTCGACGTTGTCGAGCCCGATTCCAGCACGACCGACGACGACCAAGTCCTTGGCCGCTTCGAGCGTCGGTCCATCGACCGTGGTGGCCGAGCGAATGATCAAGGCGTGCGCCCCGTCGATGGCGGCGATCAACTCAGACGGCGAGAGCCCCAGTCGAATGTCGACCTCGTGTCCAGCGTCGCGCAACTGCTGCAATCCGGAGTCGGCAATCTCTTCCGTTACCAATACACGAGCCACGAGGTCACCTTTCGTTGAGTGCTCACAGGTTAAGGGAAATCAAGTGAGGCTCAGCCCGCGGCGATGAACTTCGCGAATCGCTCCAGTCCCTCGGCGAGGTCGGCGTCGCCGAGTGCCGAACTGAGTCGGAAGTAGCCGGGTGTGCCGAAGGCCTCACCAGGTACGACTGCGATCTTGATCGACTCGAGGAGGATCTCCGCCAACTCCGTCGAGGAACTCGCTACACGCCCGCCAAAGGATCGACCCAAGAGTCCGGACACGTTCGGGTAGCAGTAGAACGCTCCCTCCGGTTCGACGCACGTGACGCCGTCGATCGCGTTCAGCATCGACGTCATCAACTTTCGTCGACGATCGAAGGCGGTACGCATCTCGTAGACCGCGCTGAGGTCGCCGTTCAGCGCCGCGATCGCAGCTCGCTGAGAGATGTTCGAGATGTTCGACGTCGTCTGGGACTGGTAGTTCACGGCGGCGTCCATGACGTCTGGCGCGCTGATCATCCAACCGATACGCCACCCGGTCATCGCGTAGGTCTTCGCGACGCCGTTGACGACGATCCAGCGATCGCCCAACTCGGGTGCGACGACGGGCATCGAGACGAACTCGGCCGCGCCGTACACGAGATGTTCGTAGATTTCGTCACACACGACCCAGATATCGTGCTCGGCGGCCCACCGACCGATCGCCGCGACCTCGTCGGGGTGCACGACCGCTCCCGAGGGGTTCGACGGCGAGGTGAAAATTAACATCGTCGTCTTGGGCGTCCTGGCGCGTTCTAGTTCATCGACCGTGACCCGAAAGCCGTTCGCCTCGCTCGTCATGACCGGTACGGCCGTACCCCCGGCGAGATAGACCGCCTCGGGATAGGTCGTCCAGAAGGGCGCCGGAATCAGTACTTCGTCGCCCGGGTTCAACTTCGTCATCATCGCGGTGATCACCGCGTGCTTGCCACCGTTCGTGACGAGCACCTGATTCGGCGTTGCGTGAAGACCGGAATCGCGCATGGATTTGGCGACGATCGCCTCACGCAACTCCAGCAATCCCGCCGTCGGCGTGTATTTGTAGTTGGCCGGGTCGTAACACGCTTTCGCGGCCGCCTCGACAATGTGGACCGGCGTCGAGAAGTCCGGCTCGCCGGCTCCGTAGCCAATAACCGGCTCTCCGGCGGCCTTGAGGGCCTTGGCTTTCGCGTCCACGGCCAACGTCGCACTGGGGGCCAAGCCGCCTAAAAGGTGACTCACTCTCGAACTCATCGGGGGCTCCGTTCAATATCCGTAAGAATAAGTCTATGAGTTCATCTGAAACCCTAAAGATTCCCGCCGAACTACTCCCCCGCGACGGACGATTCGGATCCGGTCCGTCGAAGGTCCGCCCCGAACAGCTGAGCGCCCTCGTCGCCGACGGCACGTCCTACATGGGTACGTCGCACCGTCAAGCAACCGTGCGCAACAAGGTCGCCGAGGTACGCGACGGACTCCGAGCACTCTTCTCGCTACCCGATGGCTACGAGGTGCTGCTCGGCAACGGCGGCACGACGGGTTTCTGGGACGCCGCGACATTTCATCTCATCGCGGACCAGTCTCAGCACCTGAGCTTCGGTGAGTTCTCGTCGAAGTTCGCGACGTGCGTCACAGAGGCACCGCATCTGAAGGATCCCCAGATCATCAAGAGCGAAGTGGGCGCTCACCCGACGGCCGTGGCCGACGACAGCGTCGACACCTACGCCCTCACGCATAACGAAACTTCGACCGGCGTGATGATGGACATTGAACGGCCCGCCGGCGCGAAGGGACTCGTCATCGTGGACGCGACGTCCGGCGCCGGTGGCCTGATGGTCGACGCGTCGCAGTTCGACTGCTACTACTTCGCACCGCAAAAGTCATTCTCGTCCGATGGTGGACTGTGGATCGCGGTCTGTTCTCCGGCCGCCGTCGAGCGCATCGAGTCCCTCGCGGCATCGGGCCGCTGGACGCCGGCGTCGCTGGACTTGAAGATCGCACTCGACAACTCGCGCCTCAATCAGACGTACAACACACCTGCGCTCGCCACGATCCACATGCTGGCATCGCAGATCACCTGGATGAACGACAACGGAGGGCTGACGTTCTCTGCCGGTCGTTCGCAGAAATCCGCAGAGATCCTCTACACCTGGGCTGAGGCTTCGCCGTTCGCGCGCCCGTTCGTCGAGAATCCGGCCCAACGAAGCAACGTCGTAGGAACCATCGACTTCAACGACGACATCGACGCAACGAATATCGCGAAGGTCCTCCGCGCGAACGGCATCGTCGACACTGATCCCTACCGCAAGTTGGGCCGCAATCAACTGCGGATCGCGATGTTCCCGAGCATTGACTCAGAGGATGTCGCGTCGCTCTGCGCATGCATCAATTACATCGTCGGAAACCTGTAGATAGCATCACGCGCGGCGTCCATTGTCATGGAAACGGCCCAGGTCCTCGCCATGTCACACAGGCGGCAAGATCAAGGCTCTGGTGGGCGGGATCAACGTGTGGAAATCGTCGGCCGTTGGATCGCGACTGAGTGAACTCAGAATCGCACGAGAGAAGCTACCCAACCCACTTTGTATGTTCCAGGTGACGATAAAACCAGTTCCGTTGATGCACGTGGTCTGCGTCGTCGTGCCGGAGCGCTGAACAAGACATCGGAGAGCGCCGAACGTCGGGGAGTGACGCGCCGTTATCGCCGCTCCTGCGAGTGCCATTCCAGTCACCGAACTCAGTATGTAGGTCGGGACGAAACCTTCACCTTCTAAGGAGAATCCGTTCGAGGGAATGAACGGGCTCGGACGAGAGCATTCCAATCTTCCGAACGTGCCCGACACGTACGTGCCCTTCAGGAGTACGTTCACGCACGCGCTGACGTTCGTTCCGTTCTGAATCCACTGGACAATCCGTCCGGAAGGCCCGCGAAACACGTAGGCGGATCGACCGGTGCCGGAATAGCCGTCGGCGTTCGTCATGGCCTTCGTACCGGGTGGGCTTGGCATCTGAGCGACGACGATCTTCCCGTAGGCAAGGAAGTTGAATCCCCCGACATGGTATGTCAGGAGGTAGTGAGTGTCGGTTGCCTGTTTCATCAATCTGACGAAGTCGGACACTGCAGCGTCCGTCGTCGACCTCGGCGAGGCCACCTTCGCTGACGGACTTGCGACAGACGCGGAACTCATCCAAGGTGTGACAAAGGTCACGACGCCGAGAACTGCCAAGGCGAGGAGCACGCGTCTCACTCTTCGCACTCTATGACGAGCCGTCATTTCGGTGTGTCAGAATCTCGGAGCACTCAACCACTGAGGGGGCTTCATGCCAGCCACACTCGCCAACGTCACGTTCGACTGCGCTCACGCACAGCGACTCGCCAGCTTTTGGGCCGAAGTACTCGGGCGAGAACTCGATCACGGTGGCGACGAGGGATTCGCTTCCATCGGCCGCAGTGACCCGCAACGAACGCAGGCCGCCTGGTTCTTTGAGAAAGTCCCGGAAACCAAGGTCGCCAAGAACCGCGTGCACCTCGATTTGGTCGACAGCGATCCACACGTCGTCGAGCGATTGGTATCGCTGGGAGCGACGATGGTCGAGGAACATGAGTTGGGGAATCACCGTTGGACCGTGATGCGGGACCCGGAGGGCAACGAGTTCTGCGTGGCTGGCAGATCCTTCGCGAGTTAGTCGGCGCTGCAGCTCAGTCGTAGGTCATGGCCATGATTATCTTGCCGTTGATCGCATTCACGATGACATTCCACGAGTGATTCCTCACGCGGTCCGGCCTCGGTCCCAGAGACTCGATACCGACGCCGAAAATTCGCACAAGGTACGCCGGCACGGCCTTGGGGACCCATGACTTCGTCCCTACCCAATCGTGAACAATCCGGGTTTTGTCAATGTAGCCACCGAGTGACTCCAGGACAGTTCTCGCTCCATGAGTCCGTCCGTAGTCGGCGTCGGCGACGCGGCGCGCCTGTGCTGGTGTGACTCGAACGAGCGACAGATTCTTCGCATCCAGGCGTTTGAACTCGAACTCACCGGTAGTGAGCAGACGTTGTGGGGCAGGAATGAACGAACTCGGGCAAAGATACTGTTTCCAATCGACGCACATCGGCGACGTTTCAACGACCGCCGCGACGATCGACGACGCTACGACGATCATCAGTACAATCCCCACAACCACTGGCTTGCGAAGCGTTCCCGTAATCCCGAGTGTAGGAGTGTCCGTGTCGGCTCGCTCATTCGCCAACATCGTGCTCTCGAGCGTGACGGCTCCATCGCGATGGACGTCGGATCATTTGACCGTCCCTAATTCGCGCAGAATCTAGGAAACGACGGTCGACGTCAATTTCTGTTGCGCGAAATTCATCGTCGGTATCATCCCATTCAGGCTGGACCGGTCCCCAAGGAGGGTTAGCGGGTCGTCGACGCGACTCTGCCTGTTCCGGGTATGGGCACGGTGTTCCAGATTCGACCATCATCCCGAGTGATCATCACCGTGAAGCCATTCGCGGTTTCCCACTCCAGCCATCCGGTCAGCCTTGAGGTGAAGTGGAGTGCGTACGGAGCACCGTTGCCCCAGCGCTGCGAGTAGCGAACTGAACGCGACGCGAAGGCGTTGCCATCCACGGTGAACCACGTCGCGCCGCCGTTGTTCGTACCGAGTATCTCATTTCGCCACGCGAGTCGCCATGTCGTCGGAGTGACGATGTCAACCGCCCAGGGACGCCTCGGGCCTGGAGGATAGACCGGCGTGAAGATCGTGCCGCCGTCACTGGTTACGGCGATCACGCTGACTCTGCCTTCCTGGAAACCCACTGCCCCGCGACGCCCTGAGAGCACGACAGGGCCAGCGAATCCGGCGCCACCCTCGACAGGCGGCGCAGGGGGCCTCATGACCTCGGACGACCATCGACGACCGTCGTCGGTGCTGCGATACAAAAAGAACTGTGTGGCACTGCACCACCCTTCCGCCCACACCGTGTGGGGCGGCGACATGGAGAACACCTTGTCGCACGAATAGGGCAATCCGTGATCCTTAGCGGGGTATCCATCCGACATTCCCGCGAAGTTGTCGAAGATCTTGTTCCAGGACCGTCCGCCATTGAACGTCGCGGCGACCTCGACGGGTGCCGCGTTCGAGGCGCCTGGCGCTGATGTGCAGACACCGACGAGCGCCGACACGAACATCGGCGAGCAATTGAGCGGCAGCGATCCGACCGGTGACCAACTGCGACCTGAATCCGTCGTCGCCAGCAACGTCGCGCCCTTGCGTCCTCCTGGTTCGATCGATACCACGCCGAGCCATGCGCGAGTCGAACTCAACGCGTAGAAATCACCGATGGAGCGATTGCCAACGGCGTAGCTGTACCCCATCGGCGTGACGTTTCGCCATGTGCGTCCACCATTACCCGTCCAATCGATGCCTTGTCCAGCATGGGTGAGTGCCGTCTCGTTTTCGGTGTCGACCCACGACGTCTGCCCCCCAACCGGCCAGAGTGACAACACCGATTGCCCGCCAGGCACCACAGTCCCGGCGTTGGAGCCATTGATGGTCGTCGAACCCGAGCCGTGGGGATCGCCAATGATCGGTGCGCGCGACGGACTCCTGCTCCCTCCGTCGGTGATCGCCAACGTCGCCGCGACAATCATCGCTATGACCAAGAGGCCGTTCACGAACCGGCGGCGGCGAGACTGTCGACGCGCTTCCTTGATGAGCAACTCCGTCGGATCGCCGTAATCTTCTTGGTGCGGCGGTCTCGTGGAGGTGAGCGTCATCTTAGATGCGACCCTCAGTTTCGAGCCTGGATAAGTGCGATCACTTCATCTCGGCGATAACCCTGCGTTCGCGCGAAGGTGAGCAGTTCATCGATGCGCGTCATCACTGCCCCGCGCTGAGGAGTCCCGACCACCCGAACACCGCGTCCTCTCGTGAAGTCGAGTAACCCTTCGTCGCGGAGGATGTGCAGTGCACGGATCACGGTGTTCTTGTTCACTCCCAGAACCGTCGCTAAGTCCACCGCGGGAGGAAGGCGTTCGCCCTGGGTCGCTTCCCCTTCTGCGATCGCTCGACGAATCTCGGCGGCCACTTGATCGTGCAGCGCAATCGGCTCATCTTTATTCACTCTGAGGGTTTGCATAGAACTAGTGTTAATAGTATCATACGCACTCCAGCGGAAACGAGGTCCGATGACCGTCACGTCAACTCGTCCATCGGAAATGGGTGGCGCACCAGCCCCGTCGGAGCTCCTCATTCGAGAAGCGCGCGAAGCGTCGCGCCGTCGGCGCGTACGCATCGTGGTGGTCGCGATCGTCACCCTGTCCGCTGCACTCACTGGTTTCATCGTGACGGGTAACCATGGACCAGCGACCAAGGCCACTATGACCGCCAATACCCAACCAATGTCGGTCAGTGGCGCGAAGTCATCGCCCTACCCCGCGACGTTGAAAATGCAAAACGGAATGTACGAAGGTGGAGGTCACTTTCCGGCTCCGCAGTGGGGCAAGGTCATCTCTGCGTCGCAGTTTCGATGGATCACGGTCAAGTCGCCGCGGGCGACCGACGAATGGGGCGTATTGCGTCCGAATGGCGACGGCGGACTGTATCCGGTCCGCAGCTTGGACGGCGGTGTCCAGTGGAGGGCAGCAGGGCCTCTACTTGCAACTGACTGGGTTGGCGGCGGTATCTATTACGTCGGCAAAGTGATTTCAGACGGGCCCACGTCTGTCGTGATGGTCAGCAATGCGGTCATCGACGTCACCACCGACGCAGGACACCGGTGGTACCAGTATTTGAACCCCGCGAGTGACTGGATAATCAGTAAACAGAACCTCATCGTGAGCATCGGATTACGCATACGAACCGTCCCTGAGCATGGCGTGCCGAAGCAAAGCTACGCAATCTATGTGTTAAACACCGCTCGCCATGAGTGGGTCCGTACGTCGCAGTCGCTCGGCTAAGAAAACACGCTTGCGTCACGGGTCTGGACATCAATCGAGGACTGGCAATCAGATTTTCGAGCACTCGAGTTGTCGGCGGTGCCGAGTGCATCTCGGTTAAGAGTTGGTAAAGGCGAACTCTGCGTGTGGTCGAGAGCACATAATTGGGTGTGAACGTGCTCGTGATCGAAGACGATGATCCGATAGCCGATGCCCTCGCCAATGGTCTCCAACGTGAAGGGTTCACCGTCGAACGTGTGCGCTCGGGCACCGAAGCATTGATGTCACTCCCAACCGATTTCATCTTGTTGGATCTGACCCTGCCCGATCGCGACGGGATCGATCTGTTCCGCAGTCTGCGCGAAGTCACGACTGCGCCGATCATTATGGTGACCGCACGCGGCGCGGAGGAGGATCGCATTAACGGCCTCGAACTCGGTGCAGACGACTACGTGGTCAAACCGTTTGGCATCCGCGAACTCGTCGCTCGAATCAATGCCGTGCAGCGACGTTCGGGTCCCAAAGATCCGGACGCCACGCCGGTGCAACGCATCAACGACGTAGAGATCGACCGCCGAACACGCAGTGTTCGCGTCGCTGAGTCCGCTGTGACCTTCACGCCGAAGGAGTACGAGATTCTCGAATTTCTTACGCGAGATCCGGGTGCCGTCGTCACACGACAGGGGCTGCTCGACGGCGTGTGGGGACCGCATTGGTTCGGCGCGACCAAAATGATCGACGTGCACGTCGCGTCGATACGACGCAAACTGGGCGAGCCAGAGTTCATCGAAACGATACGAGGTGTCGGCTTTCGGGTCGTTGCAAAGTCGTGAGAAATCGTCTCCTCTTGGGATTCATCCTCTTCGCCGTCATCGCGACGGCGCTGCTGGTCGTGCCACTGGGTCTCTCGTTGCAGCATCATGAAGGGAGCGACACGCTCAAGACCCTGCAGCACGACACCGATGCGTTGTCGGTGCTGCTCACCGACGCCCTCTCAAGGAATGACCTGGCGCGCGCGATCAGGCTCTCAGATTCCTTCGCGCACTCGACAGGGCGCCCCATCCTCGTCGTTGGCGCGCACGGGGTCCTCATTGCGACGAAGGCGAGCCAGGCGCGAGATGCGACCTTGTTGAAGGTGGCGTCACTGACCAGAAACAAAGAGCTCTCGGGCCACACGCGAAACGCCTCCGCCGAGGGACCGCAGTACTACGTGGCCGTGCGACTTCGACACGTCGACAACATGGTCGTCGCGATGGGTCACCCCGTGCTCATCGTCAGCGCGTCGGTGAGGGTGACGGACGCAAGGATTCGCAGCGACTGGACGAAGCTCGCCCTCTACGGGCTTTTGATGCTCCTGGTCGCGTGCTTCTTCGGTTTGGTGATCTCGAATTCCCTCGTTCGGCCGCTGCGGCGCATCGGGAGTGCCGTGGAGGCGATTGGCGGTGGAACTCTCGACGTGCGAGCGCCGGAGGACGCCGGTCCGCCGGAACTACGGCGTTTGGCCGAGACCATCAACGCGACCTCATTCCGCCTCATCGGGTTGCTCGAAGCTCAACGAAGTTTCGTCACCGATGCCTCGCACCAGTTGCGAACTCCTCTCACGGCGCTGCAGCTTCATTTGGAGAATCTCCAACGAAACGAAGGGGCCACTTCAGCCGACAGTCTCAACGCCGTCATCGCCGAAATGGGCCGACTCAGTCGTCTTGTCGATTCGCTCTTGACGCTGGCTCGCAACGAGGCACGAGATCCAGTGCTTACCGCGGTTGACGTGTCCGACGCAGTCATGGACCGCGCTGAGATTTGGTATCCACTCGCCGAAGAAATGGACCTCCACTTGAGCGCCGTCGCGACGCCGGCGATCTTCGGCCTCCTCGTGGCCGACGCCCTTGAACAGATACTCGACAATCTCTTGTCCAACGCCTTCGACGCCACTCCCCCTGGCGGCGACATCAGCATTCACGTTGTCGACGCTGACGACACCGTTGAGATTCACGTCATTGACAGTGGGCCGGGCCTCAGTGACAGTGACCGAGTGCTTGCGCTTCGACGTTTCTGGCGAAGCACCGAAAACGAGAATGAAGGATCTGGACTCGGACTCGCTATCGTCGAACAACTCGTTCGACTCTCGAGCGGCACCATTGAACTGCGAGCGGCACGCGACGGTGGAATCGACGCCACGTTGCTCTTTCGACGTGCGTGACGTCACGACACCAGCGACGAGGCGAAGGTAGTTCGCCAGCGCGACCCGGCGCCGACACGATCTGCACGACACAATCTTGGTTGAATCTTTGCAAGATCGGCGTTCCTTGCGACGACACTCCTCGGTAACTTGATTTTGACGCCGTGCGCGTGGTTGAGACCCTTCATGGATCCCGACGACGTCAGCGTTCACACCATTTAGGAGAGAAACCACCATGAGAAAATTGATTACAAGAGTCGTGGTACCGACGCTGCTGGCCACGAGCACACTCGGGTTGGGCGTTGCCGTGTTGTCGGCTCCCGCGGGTGCCACGACTGCAGTGGCTGCAAAGTCATACGCGGGCAAGGTCAAGACGACTGACGTCAAGAAGGACACCTTCACACTGACGTCGGGGACGAAGACCTACACCGTGGTGTACACCGCCAAAACGAAGTGGGCCGCAGGAACGTCGGCCGACCTCAAGGCGGGTGTCGCGGTGAGCGTGACTGGAACGATCGCGAAGACCGTGATCCACGCGTCCAGCATCAAGGCGTAATCATCAGCCACTACATCGACGGACACGTCGAAGGAGCTCCCGCACCTCCTCCCAGGGTGCGGGAGCTCTTGTCTTTCCGACGTGAGCGGATAGTCAGTAGAAAGTGCGAACGTCGTGCACTGGGAAGTGCTCAGACGACGCGAAGCGCACTCGAATAAATTCTCTTTGATGCCTCCCATGCTCGACAAGTCTTCCGAAGCACTCAACGCAGGCGCGTCGCGTCGCGTCACAGGCTCGAGGTCGTTCTCGTGGGCGCTCGGTACGGTGTCATTGGTAGTGTGGTCGTTCGTCGCACTGCAATTGGCCCACCGCGTGAACGCAAGACTTCCGCTCGATTTTCAGGTGTATCGCGACGCCGCCCGCAACATGCTCGACGGTCGAGCCACCTATCACGCCCACTTCACGTTCAAGAACCTCAACTTCACCTATCCGCCGTTCGCGCTGCTGCTCTTCAGTGTCCTCGCGTTGATTCCGGCGACCGTTGCGCTGGCCGGGTGGTGGGCCGTCAACCTCGCCGCTCTCGTGGCATTCGTCTATGTGGCACTAGGTTCCCTCTCGACATTGCCGTCGCGTGTCGCATTGCTTTCCTCGTTCGTCATCGCGGGAGCGTCATGTCTATGGCTCGAACCGGTTCGCAGCAGTTTGGCGTTCGGTCAGATCAACTTTCTTCTCATGTTCGCCGTGGCCGTCGATCTGATGGTCGTTCGCTCATCGATTCGCGGCGTACTCGTGGGACTCGCTGCGGCCGTGAAGCTCACCCCGCTCATTTACATCGCCTACTTCTTCGCCGCCCGCACGATGTCGTCGACGTACCGCGCGATCGGCACCTTCGTTGCTGCCTCTGTTGTCGCCTGGCTAATCTTGCCGTCCGATTCGGTGACGTTCTGGTTCCATCAAGCCTTCAGTCCCGGTCATAAGGGCGGCGCCAAGGGGAATATCAATCAATCGCTGTTCGGCCTTTTGGGTCGATTCTCAACAGCGCTCGGCTCATCGATAATCATCCTTTGGTTGGCCCTCTGTGTGGTCACCTTCATTCTCGGCGTCTACTGTGCGCGACGCTACGTCGCGGACAATCGGTTCATTGAGGCGCTCCTCGCGTTGGCGCTGACAGAAGTGTTAGTCAGTCCCATCTCGTGGCCGCATCACTGGTCGTGGATCATCCTGGTGCCGGTCCTCTTGATCACTCGCTGGGGACACGACCACTGGGTTGACATGGCGATGATTGTGCTGCTGGCGGTCGCGGTCCTTGCACCGTATCGACTGTTCCACCACCATCATCACCATCGCGTGGTGCCGCCACTACTCCCGGGGTACTCACTCGTCTTTGCCGGCATCATGCTCTTGTTCGTCATGTCGATCACCGAACTGCACCGTCATCGACGCGATCGCATGAGCATCGAAGCTCCGCTCTCTGCGCCCACGCTCGTGAACGCGCCGTAAAGTACTGCTCACGGAGCACGTCGTGCTCGAGATGGAAGGTACCGACATGAACCTTGACCTGCACGTACCGCGCTTCACGTGGCCCGGCGGCCCCGCCGCAATCGGTCCGACCTTGACCACACTGGCACTCACCGCCGAGGCGCTCGGTGTCCGAACGCTCTCGGTCATGGATCACTGGTTCCAAATGGAGGCCTTCTGGCCGGCCGACGAACCAATGTTGGAGGGCTATACGACCTTGAGCTTCGTTGCAGCGAAAACCGAACGTCTACGGGTGCGCCTGCTGGTGGGCGGCGTCACCTATCGCCATCCCGGTCTGCTCGCCAAGACGATCACCACGCTCGACGTGCTCTCGGGTGGACGGGCGGAGTTGGGTCTTGGTGCCGCGTGGTACGAGCGCGAGCACCTCGGCCTGGGCGTGCCATTTCCGCCCGTGGCCGAACGATTCGAGCGACTCGAAGAGACGCTCCAGATTTGTCTTCAGATGTGGAGCGATGACAACGGGCCCTTTCACGGCACGCACTACGAACTCGCCGAGACCTTGTGTTCGCCCGAGCCCGTGAGTGCGCCCCGCCCACGAATCCTCATCGGTGGCAGCGGAGAGAAGAAGACACTGCGCCTTGTGGCCCAGTATGCCGACGCGTGCAATATCTTCGGCGACGCATCCGTCATCGCTCAGAAATTGGACGTGCTGCGACGTCACTGCGACACCCTCGGTCGGAACTTCGACGACATAGAGGTCACGACGTTGGTGAACGTCGAAAAGGACATGAGCCACGATGACATCCTGGCGACGGTCGAGTCGCTCGCCGAGGTCGGCGTGCACACCGTGGTCGCACGATCGTCACACCGCGAGCCCTCGAAGGTGCTGGAAGATACGTGGGGGCGCGTGATTCCCGAGTTGTCCGGAATGTGACGCCGGGTACCGATCGGCGACATCGTGCGAAGCGTCAGGGAGCGACACCTCGGAACGCAACCCTCGTGGTCACACCGCGTAGTGAGACGTCTTCGGCGAACACTCCCTTGTCAGTGTCGTAGTAGGGATGTTGCGCCTTCTGCGCACCGAACTTCTCCAGTACCGCCGTGAAGTCATCTTCGGCGGTTGTGGGAAGGTCGAATTCCATGTAGTACGACAGTGGTCGATCGGCGGCGATGTTCAAGAACATCTCGTCGGCGACGGCCACGTGGCACGAACTGATGCCGGTGCTTTGCACGTCGTAGAAGTACCGATGCGGGCTCCCGACCATGGACATCTTGGTGGTCGGGCTGATGCGACCTCGTCGTGAGATCGATGCCGCGACGCCGATGCGCTTCAGCATGGTCACGTGGGGCACTGCTTCCCACATCGCTCGCTTCGTGAAGCCAAAGACGCCGTCCGTACCATTCAGTGCCGGCGACTGGGACTTCATGTTGGCGTAGCTCCATTTGACGATGAACCGTGGCATACGAGCTAGTCGGTGTCGCCACCTGAGATATCAGCGACCTTTTGCTTGCCGGCCGACACGAACGGCATCATCGCGCGCAGCTTCTTACCAATGTCCTCGATCGGGTGCTTCTTACCCGCGTCGCGAAGTTCGCGGTAGCGCGGGCGACCGATCTCGTTCTCCAAGATCCACTCGGCGGCGAATGTCCCGTCTTGGATCTCGGTGAGGATCTGCTTCATCTCCTTTTTCACTGACTCGTTGATCACGCGGGGACCGCGCGTCAAGTCGCCGTACTCCGCGGTGTCTGAGACGCTGAAGCGCATGCCGGTGATGCCCTCTTCGTACATCAAGTCGACAATGAGCTTGAGCTCGTGCAGGCATTCGAAATAAGCGCTTTCTGGCTGATAGCCCGCCTCGACGAGCGTCTCGTAACCGGCACGCACCAGCGCTGACACGCCACCGCACAGTACGGCCTGCTCGCCGAAGAGGTCGGTCTCGGTCTCCTCGGTGAACGTCGTCTCGAGCACGCCGGCGCGCGTCGCACCGATGCCGTGCGCGTAGGCCAGCGCGATGTCGTGGGCGTGGCCGGTCGCGTCTTGTTGCACGGCGACGAGGGACGGTACGCCACCGCCCTCGAGGTACGTGCGACGAACGAGGTGACCGGGGCCCTTCGGGGCGACCATCGCGACGTCAACGTCGGCCGGTGGCTTGATGAGGTCAAAACGGATATTGAAGCCGTGCGCGAAGAGCAGGCATTTCCCCGTCGTCAGGTGCGGCGCTATCTCGGCGTCATAGGTCTTCTTCTGCTCGGTGTCGGGCACGAGGACCATGATGACGTCGGCCTCGGCGCAGGCGTCGGCGATCGAAAGGACGCGAAGTCCCGAGGCCTCGGCCTTGGCGATCGACGAGGAGTCGGTGCGCAGCCCGACACGCACGTCATAGCCACTGTCGTGCAGGTTGAGCGCGTGCGCGTGTCCCTGGGATCCGTAGCCGAGGATCGCGATCTTCTTGGTCTGCAAGAGCTCGGGCTTGGCGTCGGCTTCGTAGTACATCGTGGTCATGGGGAGTCCTTCAATCGTGTGAGAGTGAGTCTTTGGTCAGCCAAGTCTAGGGAGTGCCACGCGACCGGTTCGATGGAGCTCCACCTCGGTGAAGACCTCCAGCGCCCGTTCCAATTCGTCGCACGCCGCGGGAGTTCCCGCCAGCATCACCGTGACTGACGTCGGCCCGACATCGATGATGGCCGCACCGGCCTGCGTGATCGTGTCGAGCATGGCCGGGCGATGTTTGTAGTCGAGCGGCAACGTCGCGAGCAGGAGTTCGCGCTCGACGGCGTCGCGCGGCGCGAGGTCGCTGATCGCTACGACGTTCACCAACTTGTCGAGCTGTTGCACGATCTGTTCGAGCGGCGCCGACTCGGCATCGACGACGATGGTGACACGCGAGAATCGGGCGTGACTCTCGGCCGGCGCGACCGCGAGTGAGTAGATGTTGAATCCGCGGCGCGCGAAGAGTCCGGCGATGCGAGCGAGCACGCCCGCCTTGTTCTCGACGAGCACCGAGAGGATATGGTGGCGCACCGGCGTGCGCGGCACCTCGCCCAGGTACGGTTCAGGAGGGCTCATTGACCGGCTCCCCGCTGCAGTGGGTGCACCATGATGTCGTCATTGCTCGCGCCCGCGGCGACCATGGGAAAGACCTTCTCCTCGGCGTCGGTGCGAAAGTCGATGACGACTGGTACGTCGTTGATGGAGTTCGCCACGTCGATCACTTCGTGCATCTCTTTCAAGGTGCGCGCGCGAAGTCCGACACAGCCCATGGCCTCGGCCCATTTCACGTAATCCGGCAGATCAGCGCTCAGGTAGACCTCGGAGTAGCGCTCCTCATAGAACATCTCTTGCCACTGGCGCACCATCCCGAGGTAGGCATTGTTGAGGATGGCCACCTTGATGGGGATTCCTTCGGAGCGCGCGGTCGTCAACTCCTGGGCGGTCATCTGAAAACATCCGTCGCCGTCGATGCACCAGACGGTGCGGTCGGGTCGGCCGACTTTCGCGCCAATCGCGGCTGGGACGCCGAACCCCATCGTGCCCGCGCCACCGGAGTTGATCCAGGTGCCGGGCTCTTCGAACTTCCAGTGTTGTGACGCCCACATCTGGTGTTGTCCGACGCCGGCCGAAACGATCGTGCCGGGTGCGGCCTTGGCAGCGATGGACTCGATCACGTGTTGCGGTCGGAGCGGACCTTCCGCCGAGGGTTCGTCGTAGACCAGCGGGTATTGGTCGCGCCATTCATTGATGGTCTTCCACCACACGTCGAGGTTGCGCGGCGCCGCGCCCGACGCGTCGAATGCGCGAAGCGCGGCACCGACGTTGCTCTGGATGGCGACATCGGCGCGACGAACCTTGTTGAACTCGGCTCGGTCGATGTCGACGTGGATCACCTTGGCGCCGGCGGCGAAGGCCGGTATCTTGCCGGTCACCCGGTCATCGAACCTGGCGCCCAACGAGATCAAGAGATCGCACTTTTGGATCGCCGTCACCGCGGTGTACATGCCGTGCATCCCGGGCATGCCGAGGTGCTGCTCGTGCGAGTCGGGGAACGCGCCGCGGGCCATCAGCGTGGTGACGACCGGCATGCCGGTGCGCTCGGCGAAGGCCAGGAGTTCTGCGGCGGCTCGCGACTTCAACGTGCCGCCACCGACGTAGAGGACGGGGCGTTCGGACTCACCGATTAGGGCGACGGCGTTGGCGATCGCCCTCTCGTCCAGTGCGATCTCGGGCCGATAGCCCGGCAGGTCGTACTCCTCGACGCTCGCCGGGTACCACCAGTCCATCGTCGACTGGGTAACGTCCTTGGGCACGTCGATCAGCACCGGCCCGGGCCGTCCCGTCGTCGCCAGGTGGAAGGCGGCCGCGACGGCGCGCGGGATCTCCTGGGCCGACTGCACCAGGAAGTTGTGCTTGGTGATGCCCATCGTGATACCGGTGATGTCACACTCCTGGAACGCGTCGGTGCCGATGGCCGCCGTCGCGACCTGACCGGTGATCACGACCAGCGGAGTCGAGTCCATGTGCGCGTTGCCGATCGGGGTGACGATGTTCGTCGCCCCCGGACCGCTGGTGACCATCGCGACACCCGGCCGGCCGGTCGCCAACGCGTAGCCCTCGGCCATGTGCCCGGCGCCTTGCTCGTGACGCACGAGGATGTGACGGATTGAGGAGTCCAGCAGCGGGTCATAGACGGGAAGGATGGCGCCGCCGGGCAGACCGAAGATGGTATCGACACCTTCTTGTTCGAGGCTTCTGATAAGTGCCTGCGCTCCTGTGAGTTGCACAATGTTCCTTTGTTCTTAGATAAGCAAAAAGGCCTCCCTTGTTTGGGAGGCCTCCGGAGTACGTGTGATCGTGACTACCAGCGCCGCGCGCCTACTACCACCAGAATGTCGTTACGGGTCGTCACGTCCTTATCTAAGCACATGTGGCGCGCTCACACAAGACACCTATCTCGTCGTCACCGCCCCGCGCTCCGCGCCTTGAGCCATACGGGCGAACTTCTCGAGCACTCCGGTGGTGTACCGAGGGACGAACGGAGCGACGAGCTTCGCCCGTTCTGCGAGTTCTTCTTCCCCGACTTCGAGCTCGATCGACAGCGCCTCGACATCGATCGTGATCCGGTCGCCGTCATGCACGAGGGCGATTGGACCGCCGTCGAGCGCCTCGGGCGCCACGTGGCCGACACAGAATCCGTGCGTGCCGCCACTGAAGCGACCGTCGGTGATGAGCGCACAGTCGCCGCCGCGTCCCGCGCCCTTCATGGCGCCGGTCACCATCAGCATCTCGCGCATGCCGGGACCGGCCTTCGGGCCCTCGTAGCGGATCACCAAGACGGTGTTGGGTTGGATCTCGCCCGCGAGGATCGCCGCGAGGGCCAACTCCTCACCGTCGAAGACGCGCGCGGTTCCGGTGAAGTGCAGTTGGTCGATCCCGGCGACCTTGACGACCGCGCCCTTGGGCGCGAGCGAACCGCGCAACACGGCAATCCCGCCACGGTCGTGGACCGGCTTGGAGATGTCGTGCACCACGTCACCGTCGGGCGCCAACGCCTGGTAGTCCGCCAGGCTCTCGGCCAACGTCTTGCCGCTCACGGTCATGACCTCACCGTGCAAGAGACCGTGGTCGAGCAGGTGCTGCAGCACGACCGGCACGCCGCCGACCTGATCGAGGTCGCTCATGTGGAAGCGACCGTGCGGTTTCATGTCCGCGATGTGCGGCACGCGTGCGGCCACCTTGTTGAAATCATCGAGTTCGAGGTCGACCCGGGCTTCGTGGGCGATGGCGAGCAGGTGCAAGACCGCGTTGGTCGAACCGCCCAGGGCCATGACCACGGCGATCGCGTTCTCGAAGGCCGGCTTGGTCATGATGTCGCGCGCGGTGATGCCGCGGTCGAGCAGCGCCACGACGGCGAGCCCAGAATCGTAGGCGTACTGATCGCGGCGCGGATCGATCGAGGGTACCGAGGCGCTGCCGAGCAGGGACATCCCGATCGCCTCGCCCACGCTGGCCATGGTGTTGGCGGTGAACATCCCGGCGCAACTCCCCTCGCCCGGGCAGGCCGCGCACTCGATCGCTGTCAGTTCTTCGTCACTTATCGCGCCCACGGCGTTCGCGCCGACGGCCTCGAAGACCGAGGTGATATCCAGCGCTCGTCCGTCGAGTAGTCCGGGCATGATCGTGCCGCCGTAGAGGAACACGCTCGGCACGTCGAGACGGGCCGCCGCCATCAGCATTCCCGGCAGCGATTTGTCGCACCCGGCCAGGTTGACCATCGCGTCGAAGCGTTCGGCGTGCATCACGCACTCCACCGAGTCCGCGATGATTTCGCGCGAGACCAATGACGCGCGCATCCCCTCGTGTCCCATCGAGATGCCGTCGGAGACCGCGATCGTCACAAACTCAAAAGGCACGCCGCCGGCGTCGCGCACCGCCACCTTGGTCCGCTTGGCCAAGCGATCGAGTGGCAGGTTGCACGGCGTGACCTCATTCCAACTGGACGCGACGCCGATCTGTGGCTTGACCATGTCGTCGTCGGTGAGGCCCATGGCGCGCAGCATCGAACGCGCCGGCGCCCCGCGCTTGCCCAGTGTGACGTCAGTACTGCGAGGAGTCGGATGGATCGTCATGGATGAAGTCTACGAAACGCGACGGACCGTTCGATCGACGAATTACGGCTTCGCGTAGACGCTGACGCTCTCACCGGTGGCGAGCAGTTCGACCCAGGTCTGGCCGGGACGAAGCGCGATGACCTTGCCCGCGGCGTTGCGATAGGCCGTGCGCAGGTGGATGTTGCGCCGGAACCACGTCCCCTTCTGCAAACGACCGTCGGAGAAGATCTCAGCCGGACCGTGCCCGACCATCTGTGCGTACGAGCCCTCGACACCGACGCCGCCGTAGTAGTCCACGCTCATCACGATCACGTTGGTCGGCGCGACCCGAACTCCCGCAGCCGTCACGTCGGGCGCGCCGAAGATCGATCGCAGCCAGTCGTGCGTTTTGGCGTCCCACTGATAGGACGTCGCGAATCCCGCGAGGAAGTTGACCGTGAACGAACCCACGGGTGCGCCAAGCGCCGGCGCACTCTGGGGCACGTACGTGAAGAGCGCGGGCGGCGTGTGCACCTTCCCACCCTCTTTCATCAGCAATACGGCGTTGGCGAACAGATTGTGCGGCGGCGGACGCGTGGGGTCGCGGAACATCGCCGCGCCCGCGGTCGACTCGTCGATGAGCTTCACCGGTGCGGTCTCGATGCTCGAGATGGCGTACTGTGCGCCGCCCGAGAACGCGAAGATGCCGCCGATGGGAAAGACGATCTCTCGATCGGTTCGACGCACCGATCGCACCGGGCCGACCTTCGTGGGGAGGTTCGAGTTAAAGATGGCGGCGAGCCTCGTGATGCCACCCTCGGCGATCTCTTCGTAGACGACGTCCGCCTCGTTGATGCCGTACTGCGGATGCGCCTGGGGCGTGTTGTCAATCTTGATCGTGAGGGCCGATCGACGCTTGGTGACGGCGGTGGGATCGGGCAGCCCCGTCAGCGCGGCCACTCGACGCGGCACGGTCGTCGTGGTGGTCGTGGTCGACGGCGAGGTCGTGGTCGTCGAGTCGGCGCCACCCGCGCTCGCTGCGACGCCACTGAGCAGCAGCACCGCGACGACGACGAGGGGAGTTCGACGCATGAGAGAAAACTACTTCGCCCCGTGCGAGAGCGATCGTCGCCTGAGAATTACTCTCAGCGACGCGCCTGGAGTTCGGCGATCACTTCTTTGCCGTTGGCTTGACCCTTCGTGCGTTTCATCACTTGACCGATGAAGAACTGCGCCAGCTTCTCGTCCCCGTCACGAAAGCGCGACCACTCATCTGGATGCTCTTCGATCACTGTCGCGACGACGTCGCCTAACGCGCCGGACGCGAGTCGTTCGTAGCCCTTCGCACGCGCGATCGACGCGGGCTCTCCCCCGTGTTCGAGGATCTCGTCCAATACCGACTTCGCCTGGGTCGCGGAGAGCTCGCCGGCCTGCTCCATTCGAAGTGTGGCGACATAGGATTCCACGCTCAAGTTGTCGAGGTGGTCGAGGTGCTTGGCGAGCTCGTTGGCGGCGCGCGCAAAGGACAACTCCTCATTGACGTCGGCGTCCAGCGCCGCGACGACGAATCGATCAAGTCCGAGGTCAATCACGACCTCGAGCGCGTCGAGCAACGACGACGCGGGATCGTGCAATCGCGCCCGCAGCCCGGCGCGCCGTTCGGCGGGCATCGGCTTGAGGCTCTCACGCACGCGCTGCTGCCACGCCTCATCCGGTACGAGGTCGACGAGGTCGGGCTCTCGAAAGTAGCGGTAGTCGTCGGCCTCCTCCTTGACGCGCATCGTCGAGGTCGAGCCGAGGTTCTCGTCCCAGTGCCGGGTCTCTTGGCGCACGGTACCGCCGCTTTCGAGCAGTTCGACCTGTCGTTCCGCTTCGAAATCGATGGCGCGGCCAAGGCTGCGCAGCGAGTTCAAGTTCTTGATCTCACAGCGCGTGCCGAAGGGTTCGCCGGCGCGGCGCACCGAGACGTTGGCGTCGATGCGCATCGAACCCTCTTCCATCCGACCGTCCGAGGCACCCGTCGCGATCAAGATGCCGCGCAACTCAGCGGCGTAGGTACGCGCCTGGGCGGAACTTCGAATGTCGGGACCCGACACGATCTCGACCAACGGCACGCCCGAGCGGTTGTAATCGACCAACGACCTCTCTGCGCCATGGATGCGACCGCTGCCCCCGAGGTGAGTGGACTTCCCGGTGTCCTCTTCGAGGTGAGCGCGTTCGATCGAGACGCGAGAGCCGTCGGGCAGATCGAGATAGCCGCCGGCGTTGATCGGCAGGTCGTACTGACTGATCTGGAAGTCCTTGGGCATGTCGGGATAGAAGTAGTTCTTGCGGTGGAACGTCGACGGCGAGATCGTGCTGTTGAGCGCCGTTCCGATCGCCATTGCCAACTCGACGGCGCGAACGTTGAGGACGGGCAGCGATCCCGGCAGACCCAAGCAGATCGGACAGACGTTCGTGTTCGGGGCGGCGCCAAAGGAGTTGGCGCAACCACAGAACATTTTGGTCGCGGTCTTGAGCTCCGTGTGGACCTCGAGCCCGACCACCATCTCCCAACCGTCGCGCAGCGTCACGGTCGCCCGTCCGCGATCTCGAGGACGCGCGCGCCCGCGAAGAGCTGCGCCTCACTGCGTCCCGGTCCGAGCAACTGCACGCCCACCGGCAGTCCGGCCTCACCGGTGCCGAAGGGCACCGAGATCGCCGGCTCACCGGAGAGGTTGCTCGGAATCGTGAAGACGTCCGACAGGTACATCGCCATCGGGTTGGCGGTCTTCGAGCCGAACTCGAAGGCGACCGACGGCGTCGTGGCGCCGAGCAAGAGATCGGCCTCGTGGTAGGCCCGACGAAAGGCGTCGATCGTCAAGGTGCGAACCTTCAGGGCCTGTCCGTAGTACGCGTCGTAGTAGCCGGCCGAGAGTGCGTAGGTGCCAAGCATTATGCGACGCTTCACCTCTTCGCCGAAACCTGCAGTACGCGTGGCCTCCATCATCGCGGTCACGTCGTCGGCCTTCACGCGAAGCCCGTAGCGCACGCCGTCGAAGCGCGCGAGGTTGCTCGAGGCCTCGGCCGGGGCGATGAGGTAGTACGCGCTGAGTCCCAATCGGAACTCGGGCACCGAGAGCTCGACGATTGTCGCGCCGGCGTCACGCAGGGCCTCGGTCGCTCGCTCGACCGCGGCGACGACCTCCTCATCGGCGCCGTCGATCAGTTCGCGAACCACGCCGACGCGCTTACCCGCGACGCCGTCGTCGACGTGCGCGACCAGTGACGGTGACGGCTCCGGCAGCGAGGTGGAGTCGAGTGGGTCGTGACCGGCAATGACCTCGAGCGCCATCGCGGCGTCCATGACGCTCTTCGTCAGCGGGCCAATCTGGTCGAGGGAACTGGCGAAGGCGACCAGACCGTAGCGAGAGACGAGGCCGTAGGTCGGCTTCATGCCGATGAGTCCGCACAGGGCCGCCGGTTGGCGGATCGATCCGCCGGTGTCACTGCCGAGCGCGAGCGGCGTCATGTCGGCCGCGACCGAGGCCGCCGAGCCGCCGGAGGAACCCCCGGGCACGCGTGAGGTGTCGAGCGGGTTCTTCGTCGGTCCGAAGGCCGAGTTCTCGGTGGACGAACCCATGGCGAACTCATCGAGGTTCGTCTTGCCGACCGGGACAGCCCCGGCGCCCAGGAGTCGATCGACGACCGTCGCGTTATACGGCGGACGCCATCCCTCAAGGATTTTGGACGAACAGGTGGTCGGTACGTTGGTCTGACAGAGGTTGTCCTTCAGCGCGACGGGCACTCCCGCCAGCGCTCCGGCGTTCTCGCCGCGCGCGACGCGTTCGTCGACCGCTCGAGCCGCCGCGCGCGCGCCGTCTTCGTCGACGTAAAGAAAGACGTTGAGCTCCTCGTTACGGCGCGCGATCTCGACGAGCGACTCGTCGAGCACCGCCATCGCACTCACGGCGCCGCTCTGCACGTCGAGCGCGGTTTGACGAACGCTCCTCACGGCGCCTCACCCAGAATTCGTGGCACCGCGAATCGGCCGTCCTCGACGTCCGGCGCCATGGCCATCACGGCGTCGTGATCGAGACAGGGCCGCACGTCGTCGTCGCGCACGACGTTGATGAGACCAAAGGGGTGGGCCGTGGGGACGACGCCGTCAAGGTCGAGTGCGTTCATGTCATTCGCGTGCTCGAGCACCTGACGCAGCTGTTCGGTGAACTTGTCCAGTTCGGCGTCGCTCATCGTCAAACGCGCGAGCTTGGCGACGTGGGCGACGTCCTCGCGTTTCAGCGTCGCCACTACGCCAAGACCTTCGCGAGGAACTCCAACGTCGCGCTCTCGACCAACGCTTGGTCATTGTCGAGTGTCGCCACGTGATACGACTCTTCGAGCCAGATCCGCTCGACCGGACCCGACGACTTCTCGACGATCTCGTCCCCGTTCTCGGGCGCGACCGTGTGGTCCTCGCGACTCGAGAGCAATAACGCCGGCGCGGTGATCGTGGACAGGTTGGCGTCCACGACGCCCACCCCGTCGATCACACTTTGCAGTGAACGTAGTGGCCAGCCCTCGTACTTCGCCTCGGTGGTGCCCTCTTTCTTGATGTCAGACTTGCCGTCGGTCTCGAGCACTTCAAGGCCCGAATCGATCAGGTCACGCAGTCCCTGCTCCATCTCGGCGCCCGGGCCCTTCAACATCGGATTGATGAAGACGCAACCGGCGACATCGGGACGCTCTTCGGCGATGAGTGCGGCAAGTCCCCCGCCGACCGATAGACCCACGACGGCGACCTTGTCGCAGCGTCCGGCCAGTTCGTCGTACGCGTCGAGCGCGACCGCGACGAAGTCCGACCACCGCCGCGGCACGAGGTCCTCAAGTGACGTGCCGTGGCCGGGCAACCGTGGCAACTCGACGCTGTAACCGGCCCGCGCGCAACGCTCGGCGAGCGGCCGCATGGAGTAGGGATTACCGGTGAAACCGTGCAAAATAAGCACACCCAGGGAGTTTCCGGATGATGAAAAGGGTTCGCAGCCGGGCAGAATGTCGTCGGTCATAGGACCAAAGCCTACCGGTCGAGTGCGAGCGACTTCTCCGCGCGTGTGCGCGGAACTGAGCGAATGAAGAGCGACGCGAACAGACCGACGGCACCGACGCACGCACCAATGACGAAGGGAAGATGAAATGTCTCGAGCAGTGCCGGACCAGGCTTGGCGTGCAAGAGGCCATGGCGACGGACCATCGCCTGCTGGACGGTTTCGAGTACTTGGATGCCGGCAACCTCGCCCACCTGCATGGCGAGCATCTGCGCCGCCGACATCACGCCGAACTCAGTGGACTTGACTTCATTGGCCATGACCGAACTCGACGAAGGCATCGCCACTCCCATGCCCAGGCCCGACAGCGCCAACGCGATCGCCACGATCCACGCACCCGAGCTCGGTTGCAACAGCGCGAAGAGGCCGAGCGACGCCGTGAGGAACGTGGCGCCGGCGATCGCGCTCACGTGTTCGCCGATCCGGATCGCCACGTAGCCGGCGATGGGCGAACACAGTGCGAACGTGATGGGACGAGCGATCGCGAGCGCGCCGACGTGCGGGATCGAGTACCCGTAGCCCTGCTCCATGAGCAGGGGAAAGAGAAAGAACGCGCCGAAGTAGGCGAAGTTGGCCGCCGCGCGCAACACCATGGGCATCACGAAGTTTCTTCGGTGAAAGTACTCGGCCGGGATCAATGGATGTTGCGCCGTGCGAATGCGATGGATGAACGCGATCGTCATGACCACCGACAGCCCGAACGTGCCGAGGCACCACACGCTGGTCCACCCGACGCTCGGACCGATCGAGAGTCCGAGCATGACCGCGGTGACGGCAATCGAGAGCGACCAGCTGCCCAGCCAGTCCATCTCCTTGAACTCGCGACGCGCTCGCGCCTTCTTCTCGGCCTCCTCGTGGTCGAGCCCGCGGCGTCGGGGCAACACGATCGACACCACGCAAAAGGCCGCGACGATGAGTACCAACTGAAACCAGAACAGTGCGCGCCACCCGAAGGCCGCAATGATCGGCGCGCCGAGTGACACACCGATGACCGGTCCGCCCGCGCCGACGAGGCTCCACCACCCCATCGCTTTCACGCGCTCTTCTCGACCGAAGACCGAGTTGATCAACGCGCCGGAGGCCGTGCCGGTCGCCGCACCCTGCACACCATCGAGCGTGCGCGCGAACAGCAACATGTCGACGTTGTGCGCGAGCGCCGTCAACAGCGCCGACACCATCGCACCGAGCAGACCGAACAGATAGAGGCGTCGGTGCCCGTAGATATCGCCGGTCTTGCCGAGGATCGGCGCGGCCAGGCCGTAGGCGAGAAGCGGGCCCACCATCGTCCAGGTCAGCACGGTCACGCTGGTGTGGAACTGCGCCGCCACCGTCGGCAAGGCGACGATGAACACGGTGAAGGTGAAGTTCAGTGCGAAGAGGCCGGCGAGCAGTGACCAGAGAACCCACCACTGGTAGCGCGAGGAACTCTCGGCGCGCGCCTGGGCGCGGTGTCGGAGCAGCGAGAACCAGTTGAGGTCACTACCCGCCTCGGTACCCAATGTGCCAAAGGCGCCGGAACCGGGATCGGTCCGCGCATTCAGTAGGCCGTCGGCGTCCTCGCGGTCGACGTGCGCCCCGCGGCGCGATTCGCTCACGCCAACAGCGTGGGCAGTTGCTCGGCCAACTCGGCCACCGACCAACGGTCGTTCTTCTCGAGCGTCGCGGTCATCGTCCAGTTCTGGAACCTCCGCACGGTGCCACCTTGGACGAAGAAGACCTGTCCCGTGATGTCACAGTCCTCCATCGCCAGACTCGCGACCAGCGGTGAGATGTTGGCGGGGTCCCAGGTGTCGAAGACCGACGCGTCCGTCGGTGCCACGACGTGATCGGACAACCCGGGGGTCGACTCGGTCATGCGCGTGCGCGCCGCAGGAGCGATGGCGTTCGCGCGCACGCCGTAGCGTCCGAGTTCTTCGGCGATGATCACCGTGAAGGCGGCGATGCCGGCTTTCGCGGCGCCGTAGTTCGACTGTCCGATGTTGCCGAGCAGACCCGAGGTGGAAGACGTATTGATGATCGCGGCCTTCACGGGGTGTCCCGCCTTGGCCTCCTCACGCCAGTAGTTGGCGGCGTGTCGAGTCGGCACGAAGTGACCTTTCAAGTGGACGTTGATGACCGAGTCCCAGTCCTCTTCGCTCAGGTTCACCAGCACCCGGTCGCGCAGGATACCGGCGTTGTTCACCAGTACGTGGAGCGCACCAAAGGTTTCCAATGCACTCGCGATGAGGCGTTGACCGCCCTCCCACTCTGCGACGTTGTCGTGGTTCGCGACGGCTTCGCCGCCCATCGCCTTGATCTCAGCGACGACCTCTTCGGCCGGCGACGCGGCATGACTCGATCCGTCGAGCGCGCCGCCGAGGTCATTGACGACGACCTTCGCGCCTTCATGGGCGAAGAGCAGCGCGTGCTCTCGGCCGATGCCGCGACCAGCTCCGGTGATGATTGCTACGCGACCGTCCAGTGCACCCATGGTGACCCCTTAAAGATTGTGCTGCACCGATTGTAATGACGGTCGCGTGACCTACTGGACCTCGCCCCGGCGCCAGAAGTAGGGCGGTCGAGCGTGCGCGTGGTAGTGGTCGGGGATGTTGCGCATGTGGTCGTCGTAGGACCACTTACCGGGCCCGAACTCGGCATCGGCGACGACGGTCAGGGCCGCGCGAAGTCGTGCTTGCACGTCCTCGGGTGGCTTCGCGTCGTGGGTTCGCCACACCACCATCGGCACCAAACAGATCTCACAGTCAGCGATCCAGCAGTCGTCATCTTCGGCGTAGCGCGTGGTGATGACGGCGGCCTCGCAAAGGTCGCAGCCGCGACTCATTTCGTGACGGTCAATATCACATTGGAGAGCTTCTTCACCATCGTGCCGGCGACGGGATTCTCCGACACGACCTTCGTCCATGTGGGCGTCGCTCCCGCGCCCGGGCCGGTCGTGGTGTAGTACAGGTCGGCCGCGGTCATCGCGGCTTTCGTCTGCGCCTGGTTCATCCCGACGACGTTCGGTACCGCGACGAGCGTCGCGGCCGCGACGGTCGTGGTGGTCGTACCCGTCGTGGGCGCCGTCGTCGTGGTGGTCGACGTCGCGGGACCGGTGCTGCGCTCAAGGATGACACTCGAGTGCACCAGCGCCGTCGAGATCGACCTGCCGGCGGCGTTGACGACCCGTGCGATGTCACCGGCCGGCACGGTCGCACTCGAGATCATCTGGTTCGCCGGGCAGGTCACCGTGAGGTGCAACCTCGTCAACTCCGGCTCGGCGACGTGACAGGTCTTGCCGATCACCGCGGGCAGGCGTATCGAAGAGGGGCCGTCGGAGACGGTGACCGTGATCACCTGGCCGCTCTTGGCCTCGGTGTTGAAGGCCGGCGACTGGGACACGATCGTGCCGCTCTTGGTGGCGGAAGCGACGTGCTTGATGGCGACAACGAAGCCATCGGACTTCATGGTGTTGCGCAGACTCACGATGGGGGCACTACTGGTGAAACTCGTGTTCTCGTACTCACTGAGATTGACACCGACGAAGTTCGGCACCGTGTTGTCCTGGCTGAAGAGACCGACCTTCCAGGCGATGCCCCCGCCGATCGCGACGACGAGCAACACCAACGCCGCGACCAGGAACACCAATCGACGTGACTGGGGCAGACGCCCGTACTCCAGGTCGTCAAAGTCGCCACGGACACCGCGTTGACGTCCCACGGGCGAACTCGTGGTGACCCACTCATCGGCGGGGCGCGCGTGACGCGGCGTCCCGCTGCGCCCAATCGAGGAGACGACGGCGGTCGCGCCGGTGATCTGATCGGGCGACGGCGGACGAAAGCCCACCGAGTTACGCGGTTCTGACGGGCGGTACTGGCTGAGGAGGGGCACCTCGCCGCGCACCGGCGCGATCACCAGCGGTACGAAGTCACTCACCACGGCGCCCAGGCGACTCGCGAAGGTCTCGGCATCGAGGCGCTGGAGCGGATCCGAGACCGCGGCCTGAGCGAGCAGCATGTCAAGGGTTCCGAGCTCTGGTCGCATCGGCAGCGTCGCGTTGATGCGCGCACGCAGTACCGCTTCAGGCGTCACGCCGTCGAAGGGCGTGATGCCGGTGACCGCTTCATAGAGGATGAGCGCGAGCGCGTAGACGTCACTGCGCGCGTTGGGCGGATCACCGATCGCCTGCTCGGGACTGAGGAAGCGGACGTCTTCCAGCGTCACGCGTTCGCGGTAGTCGTTACCGATGCCGGCGAGGGCGATGTCGCTCACCCGGATGCGGCCCTCATCGTCGAGCAAGAGTTTCGATGGGGAGAGCGCGCCGTGCACCATGCCGTTCTCGTGGACGTAGGCGAGCGCGCTGCCGACGTCGCGTCCCAGACGCGCCCCGTCGTCCACGCTCAACGTCCGTCCGCTCGCGAGTACGTCCTCGAGCGATCCCCCGCTCAGGTACTCACAGATCATGAAGATCGAACCGGACTCCTGACCCCCGTCGTAGACGCGCGCCAGGTGCGCGTGACTGAGCGTCGCGGCCTTGATGATGCGCTCGCGAAAGGCCCGACGAACGTCCTCATGACCAGCGAGTCGCGGCAACAAGACCTTGACGACGACGAGACGACCGAGCGACTGGTCGTCGGCGAGATAGACCTCGGCCGTGTCACCGATACCCAGCAGCTCCTGGATGCGGTACCGGTTGACCAGGAGATGTCCGTTAGCGAAGGTTGGCGCTGGCATAACCCTCACAACCCTACCGAGTTGAACTCAACTGAGCACTGTGCGCCATGTTCCGGTTCGCAGCAAGTCCTCGAACTCAGCGGCCGGCACCATCGGCACGGCGAGGTCGCGCGCCTTCGTGACCTTCGACGCCCCCGGCGCCTCACCGACGACCACGCAGTACGTCTTTTTCGACACCGAGCCGGGCGAGGTCCCGCCGCGCGCGACGATCGCCTCTTCCGCACCGTCACGCGTGTACCCCTCGACGGCGCCGGTCACGACGACGGCGCGGTCGGCCAACGTCTGCTCCAGCGTCGAGACGACCTGGGGCTCGAGCATCGAGAGACCGTCGGCCTCGAAACGACGCGCCCGTTCCTGGTTCTCCTCTTCTGAGAGATACGCCACGACGGAGGCGGCGATGACCGGACCGACCCCGGCGACACCGGCGAGTTCGTCGAGCGTCGCCGCCTCGAGCGCTTGATAACTGTGGAACGCCGTGGCCAACTCTCGCGCGGCTACCGGACCGACGTGACGGATGCCCAGCGCCACGAGCAGTCGGCTGAGCGGCATCGACTTGGCGCTTTGGATCGCTCGCACGAGCGACGTCGCCGACAACTCCCCCAGTCCTTCGAGCACGGCGAGGTCGGCGACTTGGAGTGAAAACAGATCGGCGACGTCATTGATGAGTCCGGCGCCGAGGAGTTGTGCGACACGCTGCTCGCCGAGACCCTCGATGTCGAGGGCGCCACGTGACGCGAAGTGCGCGATCTGTTGGAGTTGCTGGGCGGGGCAGGCGGGATTGACGCAGTAGGTGTCGCTCTCATCGCCCACACGCTCGAGCACGCTGCCACAGTCGGGACAGGTCGTGGGGAACTTCCACGGCGGCTTTCGACGTCGACCGGGTTCGGGCACGGCGCTCACGACTTCTGGGATGACGTCGCCAGCCTTTCGCACGATGACGAGGTCGCCGGGACGCACGTCCTTCACCTTCACCTGATCTTGATTGTGCAGCGTCGCCATCGAGACGGTCGAGCCCGCGACCACGACGGGCTCGAGGACGGCGAAGGGGGTCACTCGACCCGTGCGACCGACGGAGACCTCGATGGTGAGCAGCCTCGTCGTGCGCTCCTCTGGCGGAAGCTTTCGTGCGATGGCCCAGCGAGGTGCGCGACTGGTGAAGCCGAGTCGTGCGCGCTGGGCGAGGTCGTCGACCTTTACGACGATTCCGTCGATCTGGTACCGCAGTTCGTGACGATGTTCTTCGAACCAATCGCTGCGCGCGATCATCGCGGTCGCGCCGACCTCGGTCGTCGTCTCGGCGGCGGTCAGAAACCCCCATTCGGCGAGTTGTTCGATCGTTTGGACGTAGCGGGTGAACGTCGACGGGCCGCCCAGTTCGACCAACTGATACGAGAGGAAGGACAGGGGCCGACTCGCGGTGATCGAGGGGTCCTTCTGACGCAGGCTGCCCGCGGCGGCGTTGCGGGGGTTGGCGAACTCCCTTTGACCGGCCTCGCGTTGTCGTCGGTTCATCTCGACGAAATCGGCTTTGGCGAGAAAGACCTCGCCACGCACCTCGACACGCGCTCGCACGTTGCCGGGCAGCGTCTGGGGCACGTTGGCAATCCGTCGGACGTTCTCGGTAACGTCTTCGCCGGTTCGACCGTCGCCGCGGGTCGCGGCTCGGGCGAGCTCTCCGTTGAGGTACTCAATAGAGAGCGCGAGACCATCGATCTTCGGTTCGACGACGAAGACCACGTCGTCTGCGGCGACGTCCAGGGTCCTGGCGAGACGCTCACTCCATGCCCTCAGCTCCTCGACGTCAAAGACGTTGTCGAGGCTCAACATCGGCTCGGCGTGCGTGACCGGCGTGAAAAGCGTCGAGACCGGCGCGCCGACCTTGTGCGAGACCGAATCCTCGACGTTCAGTTCCGGGTGTTCGGCCTCGATGGCGCGCAGCTCACGGACCAACGCGTCGTAATCAGCGTCGGGGATCGTCGGCGCGTCGAGTACGTGGTAGGCCTCATTGTGCGCGGCGATCTCGACGCGCAGTCGCGCGGCGCGCTCCGCGGGCTTCACGACGCTGCGACGATCGCGGCACCTTCAACGATCGTGGGCTCACTCACGCGATAGAACACGACGGACTGACCGGCCGCGACCGGACGAGCCGGGGCCTCGAGCTCGAGACGCCAGCCATCGCCTCGCCGCAGGGTCGCCGCGCTCGCAACGCCGTGGGCGCTCCACTGGGCGAGTATGGCCGAACCGTCGACCAAGTCCTCGTGGGAGAAGGTCAAAGACGACTCGTCCAGGATGATCTCGTCGATCATGATGTCCTCGAGACGACCGACTTCAACGCGACCGGCCGCGAGATCAACGCGCGACACGAATCGACGCTCGCCGTCGCGCGCCGGCAGCACGCCGCGGCGCTGTCCGATGGTCATCAATTCCGCAGCGTCGGTCGAGCCGATCTCCTCGCCACTGGCGGCATCGACGATCACGGCTGGCGTCAAGGTGATTCGTTGACGCAGGAAGACCTCACGGCCCTTCGATGCCTCGATGAAGCAGACGTCTTGACTGTCGGGCTTGTCCCAGGTTCGAAGACCGAGTCGTCCGGCGTGGGTACGCACCGCGCTCTTGTTCATCGCGCCAATCGGGAGCAGTAGTTTCGACAACTGCTCCTCGCGCAGATAGCCGAGCACGTAGCTTTGGTCCTTCTGATCGTCCGCGCCGCGGACCAAGTAGTGCGTGCCGTCTCGCTCTTCGACCTGGGCGTGATGGCCGGTGGCGACGGCGTCAAAACCCAATCGATGCGCGCGCTCGAAGAGCAGGTCGAACTTGATGTGTCGATTGCACTCGATGCACGGATTCGGCGATTGCCCGGCCACGTAGGCCGCCACGAAGGGAGCCACGACGTGGTCGTCGAACTCCTGGGTGTAGTTGAACACGTGATGGTCGATGCCGAGCATCTGGGCCACGCGTCGCGCGTCATCCACGTCAGCGACCGAACAGCATCCTGAGTCCGACGCGCCGCCCCAGAGCTTCAAGGTGGCGCCCACGACCTCGTGGCCCTGCTCGAGCAACAACCCGGCGGCGACCGAGGAGTCGACCCCACCACTCATCGCGACCAGAACTTTCACCGCCCTAGTCTGCCAGTCGGCTCCTACAGGCCGCTTCGCAACTTGTGCACGACGCCCGCAAGTATCGCGATCACCGCCTCGACGTCGGCGTCGGTCGTCTCGGCACCCATCGAGAGACGGAGCGAACCGCGGGCGCGCTCAGGTGCGATGCCCATGGCGGCGAGCACGTGACTGGGGGTGGCGGCCCCGCTCGAACAGCTCGCGGCAGCCGACGCACAGACGCCTTCTTGGTCCAACAAGAAGAGCAGCTCGTCACTCGCCAGGTCATCGAACGTGACGTGCACCGTGCCCGGCACGCGAAGTGCCGCAAGTCCGGTGACTCGCGCGCCCGGGATCAGACTCACCGCCGCGACGAGTCGTTCCTGGAGCTCCGATACACGCTCGGCCACCTCGGTGAGTTCCTTCATCGTGAGGCGCACGGCGGTCGCGAGTCCCACGGCCGCGGCCACGTCAACCGTGCCGCCGCGTCGACCGCGCTCCTGCCCCCCGCCGGGGATTACCGCATCAAGTGCGACGTCACCGCGAAGTATGAGGGCGCCAGAGTTGACCGGACCGCCGATCTTGTGCGCACAAATCGAGATCATGTCGGTCGTGGCGGTCATGTTCGCGAGGTGCACCCACGAGGCCGCCGCGATGGCGTCGGTGTGCGTCACGACGCCGCCGGGGATGATGGATTTGGAAAGTGCGCTGACCCCGTCGAGTGGCTGGCGAACGCCGGTCTCGTTGTTGGCGGCCATCACGCTCACGATGGCGGTGTCGTCATCGAGGACCGACAGCAGTGCGTCGAGGTCCACGACGCCGTCAGCATCGACGTCGATGTAGCGAACGTCGACGTCGTCAAAGTCGCGGGCCATCTTCTCGGCGGCGTCGGTCACCGCGTGATGTTCAACGCTGCTGATGACGATCGCGGAGCGCTCATGGGTTCGGCGATGATGACTGGTGACGCCGACGATTGCGAGGTCACAGGACTCGGTGCCACCACCCGTGAAGATGACGCCACCGGGCTTCGCGCCGACGAACGCCGCGACTTCATCGCGCGCCTCCTCGACCGCTCGTCGCGCGTCACGCGCCGCCTTGTGACTACCGGAGGGGTTGCCGACGACGCCGTGTTGCCATGGCGCCATGGCATCGGCGACTTCGTCGCGCCGCGGCGCCGAGGCCGCGTGATCGAAGTAGTACTGGCTCACGCGACGTAGAACGATTTCACGTTCGTGAACTCACGAACGCCGAACTCGCCCAACTCACGGCCGAAGCCGGATTCCTTCGTCCCGCCGAAGGGCAGTTCGGGCATCGAGGCGACGATGGAGTTCGCGAAGACCATGCCGACGTCGAGACCGGCGATCGCCGCATCGATCTCCTTTTGGTCGGTCGCGTGAATCGCACCGCCCAGTCCCCACGGAGTTGCGTTGGCAAAGGCGATCGCGGCGTCGAGGTCGTTCACGACCTCGACGACGGCGACGGGCCCGAAGAGCTCCTCGTTACCGGCCCGAGAGTCAGTCGGCACGTCGGTCAAAACGGTGGCGGGAAAGTAGTACCCGCGTCGTTCGAGCGGGGCGCCGCCGGTTCGTGCGACCGCGCCTTTGGCAACTGAGTCGGCCACCTGCGCGGTCAACTCATCGAGTTGGCTGCGACTCACGACCGGGCCCAGTACCGTCGCGGGGTCCATCGGATCGCCCGTGGGAACCGCCGCCATCGCGGCCACGAACTTCTCGATGAACTCATCGGCGCGATCGCGAACGACGATGAAGCGCTTGGACGCGATGCAGGACTGCCCGTTGTTCTGGATCCGTGCGGTGACCGCCAGGGGCACGGTCGCGTCCATGTCGGCCGAACTCGCGACGATGAACGGGTCCGAGCCGCCCAGCTCGAGCACCGACTTCTTCAAGTGCTGACCGGCGATCTCGGCGACCGAGCGTCCGGCCCGGTCCGAGCCGGTGAGCGTCACCGCGGCGATGCGCGGGTCGCCGATCATGCGCGGGATCTGATCGTGACTGACGAAGAGCGTCGTGACGACGCCTCTGGGAAAGCCAGCTCGCGTAAAGAGATCTTCGATGAACTTGGCGCAGCCGGGCACGTTCGAGGCGTGCTTCAGCACCATCACGTTGCCCGCCATGACCGTCGGCGCGGCGACACGGATGAACTGCCACAGCGGATAGTTCCACGGCATCACGGCCAATACCGCACCGATGGGGTCGAATCGGATGCCACTGCGTGAGCCGGTCGTCGAGACGCTCTCATCGCGCAACATCGCCTCGGCGTGTTCGGCGTAGTAGCGCATCGTCATCGCGCACTTGGCGACTTCACCCTTGGCCGAGGAGAAGGTCTTACCCATCTCGCTCGTCAGCAGCTCGGCCACGACCGGGACCTCGCTCTCGAGTAACTCGGCGGCACGGATCATGTGCTCGGCCCGCACCTCGAGCGACGTGGCGCGCCACGTCTCGAACGCGCTCGCGGCGTGGGCCAGCGCGCGCTCGATGTCGGCGTCGCTGTGGGCGTCGAATTCGGCGATGAACTCTTCGGTGGCGGGATTAATCGCGGTAAATGGCATGGCTCTAGTCTGCCAGCAAAACAACTGGCTCATTCGGGGTCGCCGCGATCTCACGCCAGAACTCGGGACGTCCCAGCGTGACCACGACGAGCACGGCTGCGAGCAGCACGGCGTCACACAGCGTGACCGGTCGCACGCCCCAGGTGCGCGCGAAAGCCGCCTGCACGAGCGCGCCGAGTGGATAGAACAGCGACAGTGACAGCGTGTAGAGCGAGAGGATGCGCGAACGTTCGTTCACTGGCGCGTGCAACTGGACCGCGGTGTTGAGCCCAGTGAGGGTCCCGACGTAGGCGCCACCGAGCACCACGAGAGCGGCGACGGCGAACGCCAGTGTCTGGGCGAGACCGTAGAGCGCGAGGGCGAGTGCGACCGTGGCGAGCGATCCGCGCAACACCGCGATGCGCGACGTACGACGCGCGATGCCGGGCAGCGTGAGCGCGCCGATGACGGCGCCCACGCCTTGAGCGGCGACGAGCCACGCGACACCGACGCGTCCCGAGTGCAGGGTCTGGATCGCCATGGCCGGTACCAGAGCGATGAAGGGACTGGCGATCAGTGCGATGGTCCCGATGCCGATGATCGGATACCGACAACCCTTGACCGACCACGCGCGCTGCACGCCGAGTTTGGTCTCGAACCACAGACGGATCGACGACGTCGGCTTCGGTCGAGGCGCCGAACGCACGAAGGCGAACATGATCACGACGAAGACGAAGGACGCGGCGTTGATCGCAAAGCAGATGCCTGGCGATGCGAAGGCCAGCGTCACGCCCGCCAACAGCGGACCGATGATGCGACCGAGATTGAACTGCGCCGAGGAAAGCGACACCGCGGCAAAGACCTCGTCGCGATCGACGAGGTCCGGCAACAGTGACTGCCACGCCGCCCACGAGGCCGAACTGCACAGTCCTTCGGCGATGGCGAGATAGCAGGCCAACTCGGGTGTGAGGTGATGCGTCAATTCGGCGACGGCGAGGGCACTCGCCGTCAGGGCCATGACGAGATTGTTCCCCTGGATCCATCGTTGTCGCACGACGCGGTCGGCGATGACGCCGCCGAGCGGCGCACCGATCAGGGCCGGCGTCCACGCACAGACGGTCAACAGTCCGAGCCAGAGAGCGTCGTGCGTCGTCTCGGTCAGGTAGACGCCGAGTGCCACGGTCTGCATCCATGTACCGGTCGACGAGACGAAGGACGACGTGAGTGAGAGGGCGAAACTCCGGTGACGAAGCGGCGCGAACGACGCAGAAGCCATGGCTAAACGCTAATGGGCAATGCCGAGATCAAAGGGGCGCAGAACAGCTACTGGTCGCGCTTTCGACGGGGACGCAGCGCGAACCACCACACTGAGATGATCGACGCCAGGGCGCCGAGCACACCGATCGTGGACTTGACGCCCTTCCCCTTCTGGTTTTCGGCCATGACCCATCGTAACGAGCAAAGGGCCGGGGACGAGGTCCCCGGCCCTCTCACTTCAGCGACGATTAGTTCGCTTGGTGCGCCTCGATGGCGAGCTCGATCTCGATCTTGTTGCCAACGACGAGACTGCCGTTCTCCAGCGCGCTGCCGAAGGTGATCCCGAAGTCACGACGGTCAAACTCCGCCGTCGCTTCGAAACCCGTGACCGAGACCCCAGGGGTCATCGACGGACCGGTGCCGAGGTACTCGAGGTCAAAGGTGATCGACTTCGTCACGCCCTTGATCGTGAGATCGGCGACGACTTCGAAGTCATTGCCCTTCGGCGTCACCTTGGTCGACTTCAACGTCAGGGTCGGGAACGTCTCGAACTCCAAGAAGTCCGGGCTCTTCAGGTGCGCGTCACGCATCTCGTTGTCGGTGGTGATGCTGGCGGCCTGCACGGTCGCTTCGACGCTCGAGTTCTCCGGGGTGTCGCCAATGGTGATCACACCAGAGAAGTCAGTGAAACGTCCACGGACCTTCGAGGCCACGAGGTGACGGGCGACGAAGCCAACGGTTGAGTGGACGGCGTCGACGTCGTAGGTGCCGGCGGTGGGCAGGTTGCTCGTCGCAACCTCGGTGGTGGGGGAACTCGTCATATCAAATCTCCTAGTTTGTAGGCACTTTTTGGTGCTCCCAGAAGTATACTTGCCTATGCAACTACTTGTCAAGCAGTATTTGTTAGACGAACTATATGCTATGATCCTCCTATGAGTTCTGAGACCACCGCCTGCCCGTCCGGGGACGCGAAGGTCCAACTCTTCGGACTGTTGCTCGAGACGAACGCACGAATGTCGCGCAGTCTCGGCCTCGAACTTGAGGCCGAGTGCGAACTGCCCCTCGCCTGGTTCGACGTACTACTGCAATTGCGGCGCTCCCCCGACGGTCGCTTGAAGATGAATGAGATCGCTGACGCGATCGTGCACTCGAGTGGCGGCACGACGCGCCTCGTGGACCGAATCGAAGAGGCCGGGCTCGTCGAGCGTCAGAACTGTCCCAGTGACCGGCGCGCGATCCATGTCGCCATCACCGACGCCGGGAACGCGAAACTGGACCAGGCACTGACGGTGCACCTCGAGTACCTCGATGAGAGCCTCGCCAAGCAACTCACCGAGAACGAACGTGAGACGCTCGCGTCGCTCTTGACGAAGCTCAACGTCTCGCGTTAATCCTTCGCGATCCAGGCCCTGGCGTCGCGCTCGTCGTCGAGTTCGAGCACCGTGCCCTCACCCCATCCGCTGCCGGTGATCACCTCGACGGCCAACACCTCGCTCGCCAAGGTCGCGAAACCGTCCGCGAGGTCATCGAGACCACTCACGTGCAGCACGATGCGATCGGCCACGTCCAGGCCGCTGTTCTTGCGCAGGTCCTGCACTTGACGAATGACGTCGCGCAAGAATCCACGGCGGCGCAGTTCGTCAGTGAGGGTCAGGTCCAGCGCGATGACCTCTCCCCCGTCACGCGAGACCGCGTAGCCCTCTTCTCCCTTGACGCGCAGCTCGATGTCGTCACCGGTCAGTTCGAACGTGCCTGACGAGAGCGCGACGCTCAGCGCGCCACCCGATTCCAGCGTCTCGGCGGCCACGACGGAGTCCAACGCCGCGAGCGCCGGCTTCAACTCTTTGACCGCTTCGCCGAGGCGTGGACCGACGACACGGAAGTTCGGCACGAGCTCGAAGGAGAGCACGTTCGCCAGGTCCGTCGCGTACTCCAGGTGATCGACGTTGAGTTCATCCTCGACGACGCCGGCCGGCGGCCTGGACGACTGGGTCGGTAAAAAGACCAGTGCTCGCGCCAGTGGCTGTCGTACTTTGACGCCGGCTTCGGCGCGTGCCGCGCGACCGAGGGACGTCAGACGCCGCGCCACGGCCATCGACTCCTCCAGTTCGACGTTGCGACGTGCCGGCTCACCCCGCGGCCAGTCGGTCAGGTGGACCGAGTCGGTCTCGGCGACGTCGAAGAGCTCGCTGTACAGTCGCTCGGCGACGAAGGGACAGAACGGCGCGAGCAGCAAGGTCACGCGTTGCAAGACATCGAGCAGTGTCGCCTGGGCGGCCAGGGTGTCCGTGCGCGGTGCGTGGGGATCGGTGCGCCAGAACCGCCGGCGAGTGCGCCGCACGTACCAGTTCGACACGTCGTCGATCAGTTCGGCCAGCGCGTTGGTCGCACCCAGCGGCTCGTAGCCGTCGAGCGCGGCCGTGACCGCGACGGTCACGCTCTCGAGGCGCGACAAGATCCACTGGTCCATCGGCGCGCGATCGTCAGGCGCGGGAATCTCTTCGTCCGTCGGGTCGAAGCCGTTGATCGACGCGTACAGCGTGAAGAAGCTGAAGGTGTTCCAGAGCGTGGCGAGCGTCTCGCGCAGCGATGCGTCGATCGCTCCGAGACTCGTGCGCGTCGAGGTCCACGGTGAGCCCTGGGAGAACATCCACCAGCGCAGCGGATCGGCCCCGCGCGTGTCCAACACCTCCCACGGGTCGATCACGTTGCCGACCGACTTGCTCATCTTCTTGCCGTTCTCATCGACGATGTGTCCGAGGCACAGCACGTGTTCATACGGCGTGGCGCCGAAGACCAAGGTGTTCACGGCGAGCAGGGTGTAGAACCACCCGCGGGTTTGGTCGATCGCCTCGACGATGAGTTGGGCAGGAAACTGCATCGCCTCGGCGCTGCCCTCGACGTGGGGGTAGCCGACTTGGGCCGCGGGCATGGAGCCGGCGTCGAACCACGCGTCGATCACCGGCTCAACGCGACGGGCCTCTTTGGCGCAGGTCCGACACTTCACGACGACGTCATCAATCGCCGGTCGATGGGGATCGAGGTCGCTCAGGTCGCGGCCGGCGAGTCCTGAGAGTTCAGCGAGTGATCCGACGCAGGTGAAGTGGTCGTCCGGGCAGCGCCATATCGGTAGCGGCGTCCCCCAGAACCGGTCGCGCGACAACGCCCAGTCCACGTTGTTGTCCAGCCAGTTCCCGAAGCGACCGTCGCGAATGTGTTCGGGGTGCCAGTCGATCGTCGCGTTCTCGGCGAGCAACTTCTCGCGGAACTTGCTCGTCGCCACATACCAACTGGGCTTGCCCCAATAGATCAGCACGGTCCCGCAGCGCCAACAGTGCGGCAGTGAGTGGTGGTAGTCGAGTCGTCGTAGCAAGGTGCCGCGTCGCTCGAGCTCGTCGTTGATGACGTGATTCGCCGCGCGCACGTCCTGGCCCTCCAACCACGCGATCTCGGCGGTGAACTTGCCGTCCGGCCCGACGGGATTGATGGTCGGCAGTCCGTGGTCTCGGGCGACCTGACGGTCGATCTCACCGAAGGCCGGTGCCTGGTGCACGAGGCCGGTGCCCTCTTCGATCGTCACGTAGTCAGCGAGTACGACGTAGCAGGCGTCGACGCCCTCGGGCAACGCCGCGTCGGTGAAGGGTCGTTGGTAGTGCACGCCAGCGAGGGTGCTGCCGGGGAACGTCGCGCTCGGCGTGGCGCCGTCACCGAAGACGGACTCGACGAGCTCGGCGGCCACGATGGTGCCGTCGACCACCGCGTAGGTGATCTCGGGATTGACGGCGACCGCGACGTTGGAGAGCAGCGTCCACGGTGTCGTCGTCCACACCGCGAGGTGCGTCGCGCCGGCCAACTCGTGGGCCTCGGCGTCGGTGATCGCGAAGCGGACGTACGCGCTCTCGTCGACCTCGTCGGTGTAGACCTCGGGTTGGCCCAGCTCGTGGCTCGACAGCGCGGTGCCGCACCGTGGACAGTACGGGATGACCTTGAGGTCCTCGTACAAGAGACCATGCTCGAAGAGCTGCTGGAGGTGCCACCAGACGGACTCCACGTACTCGCGATGGAACGTGTAATACGCGTGCTCCATATCGGTCCAGTAGCCGATGCGTTCGGTCAGTCGTTCGAACTCACCGACGAACGTGAGCACCGACTCGCGGCAGAGTCGCGTGAACTCTTCGATCCCGACTTCTTCGACGATGGCTTTCTTGCCGGAGATACCGAGTTGCTTCTCGACCTGGACCTCGACGGGAAGTCCATGGGTGTCCCAGCCCGCCCGACGCGCGACGAATCGTCCCTGCATGGTCTGGTAACGGCAGAACAGGTCCTTATAGACACGGGCCCAGACGTGATGCAATCCGGGCTTGCCGTTGGCGGTCGGCGGGCCCTCATAGAAGACCCACGGCTCGGCGCCCTCGCGCAACTTCATGGACCGCGCGAAGACGTCGTTCGTTCGCCAGCGGGCCAACTCGGCCTCTTCGAGGGCGACGAAGTCAAGATCAGCGCTGACGGGGCGAAACACGGGTCTCCTTAAATGATTCACACCATGGTAGTGAACCCAAATTGCCCGGCGACCCGACCTCTACGATGGCTGCGTGAAATCGCTCACCATCGTCGATGAGTCGATTGACACGAGTGGCGCGCTCGCGATCGTGCACGCAGCGAGTGACGAACTCCAACAGCGCTACGGCGGCGACGGCGACAACCAGCATCTGAGTGTCGATGAACTGCGCCCGCCGCTCGGACTCTTCCTCGTCGCACGCCACGGACGCGACCTCGCGGGCGGCGTCGGCCTCCGATCGATCGGTGTACCTCAACGTCACTTTTATGAGGTGAAGCGCCTGTGGGTGCGCCCGGACCTACGCCGTAGCGGCATCGGTCTGGTGCTGATGCACGAGATCGAAGTACGCGCACGGGGACTGGGCTGCGTCACGCTCTACCTCGAAACGGGACCGGCCCAACCCGAGGCCCTGGCCCTCTATACGTCCAACGGGTGGACGCAGATCACGCACTACCCCGATGGGGTCTTCAGCCATCCCCAGGCCCACAAGTTCAAAAAAGACCTCTAGGCGAACTGCTCATCGAGCCACTGGTCGCTCAGGTCCTCCAGCGTCTCGAGCACCAGATCCGCCAGGAGGAACTCGACGTCGCCCCGGTCCTCGGGCGTCGGCACTGCGACGACGTGCATGCTCGCGGCACGGGCCGCGATCACCCCGGCGCTCGAGTCCTCAAGAACGAGACAGCTCGTCGGCGCGACACCGAGTGAGGACGCGGCGGTGAGAAAGACACCGGGGTGCGGTTTGCCGTACGGCTCGAACTCCGCCGAGTGGATCGACACGAAACGCGACGCCAGCGCGAAGTGATCGAGGCACCGGTGAATGAGTGCCAACGGCGTCGAACTGGCGAGCGCCACGGGGCCGCGTGCAGTCGCCAGGTCGAGCGCGCGAAGCGCCCCCGGTAGCAATCGACCTTCGGACTCGACCAACGAACCCACTCGCTCGAGCAGCATGTCGACCACGGCGTCGCGGCTCGGTCCGCTCCAGGGATAGCGCGCATACCAGTAGTCGACGACCTCATTGACGTAGACGCCCTTGGTCGATCGGCCCGAACTCTCCACGAGCGGCACACCGAGCGACCCGAATATATCCACCTCGGCCCGGTGCCACAGGATCTCGGAGTCGATCAAGAGGCCGTCCATGTCGAACAGTGTCGCGACGATACTCACCCGGCAACTCTGGCACATGCCTCATAGGGTTGAGTCGTGACCACGGTTCGAACACTGGAGACGCGCGACGTGGACGCCGTCGTCGAGCGCGTCGTCGAACGACTGGCGCACGACGCGAGCATCCAGCCACTGGTCAATCCGTTGCTGTTGACCGAACCGTTGAAGAGGTCACTCAACGAAGTGACCGACCAGACGTGGGTCGCCGAACAGAACGACGACATCGTCGGTCACCTGTACGGCGCGCTCCTCGAGAGTGAACCCTACGGCATCGGCGTGTGGATCGGGCCGGACGGCGTCTCCTTCGACAGCACCGACATCCTGAGCGACCTCTACAGCGCGGCCGGCGCGTCATGGATCGAGCGCGGAGCGCTCGAACACTACGTGTGGACGATCGACGACATCACGGCCACGCAGCCGTGGTACGAGATGGGATTCGCGCGCATGCACATGCGCGGTGTCCTACGACTCGACCGCGACTTCGATCACGTAGTGCCTGACGGCTACGTGCTGCGACGCGGCGGCGTCGACGACCTCGATATCGCGGTGGCACTCGACGACGAACTCGATGCCGTCCAGCGCATAGGACCGAGTTTCTCGATCGGACTCGATCACGCCTCGAAGCGCGATGATTTCCTCGAGACGCTCGAAGACCCTGAGGTCCATCACTACATCGTGGAGACCGACGGCCACGCCATCGCGCAGTGCATCACGTTCCCGCTGCCGCCTCGTCGCGGCTCGTTCGACCACACCCTGCACCTGAGCGCGGTCACCGTCGACGCCGATCATCGATGTCGAGGCGTGGGCACCGCCATGGTCGACGCGGCGCTCCGCAACGCCCAGGCGGCCGACTTCGACTTCGTCGAGACCAATTGGCGCGTGACCAATCGACGCGCCCGGAACTACTGGTTGGGATACGGCTTCGGACCGACCTACGTGCGACTGCATCGCACCATCGGACTCGGTTAGTTCAACGCGGCTTCAATCGCTGCGACGAGGGCCGGGTCCTCCGGCGTCACGGTCGGAGAGAAACGCTGCACCGAACCGTCGGGCGAGACGAGGAACTTCTCGAAGTTCCACCGGACGTCACCGGAGTATCCCTCGGCGTCGGCCGTTTGATTGAGTTCGGCGTAGATCGGACTCTGGTCCTCGCCGTTGACGTCGATCTTCTCGAAGAGCGGAAACGTCACGCCGTAGGTCGTCGAGCAGAACGTCTGGATCTCCTCGGCCGTACCGGGCTCTTGTCCCGCGAACTGATTGCTCGGAAACCCGACGACGCTGAAGCCGCGGTCTTCGTAGGTCTTTTGCAACTGCTCGAGTCCTTCGTACTGCGGGGTCAGGCCGCACTTGGAGGCGACGTTGACGATGAGGACGGTCTTGCCGGCGAAGGGTGCCAACGAGCTCGCCTCTCCGCTGAGGGTATTCACTGGGATGTCATAGATAGTCATGGCGCGAGACTAACGCGAGGAGCTCACTCGTGACGCGTCGTAGGCTGCTCGCGTGCGCTGCGTGGTGATCAATGACGGCAAGCTCGCAATCCAGGAGCGAGAGACCCCGAATCCGGGCCCCCTCGACGTGGTCGTCGCCGTGCGCGGCGCCGGCATCAACGCCGCCGATTTGATGCAACGCGATGGCCACTATCCCGCACCCGAGGGTTGGCCCGTCGACATTCCCGGCATGGAACTCGCCGGCGTCGTCAGCGCCGTCGGTGAGCGCGTGCACGAACCCCTGTTGGGGCGCCGCGTCTGTGCCATCGTCGGCGGCGGCGCCCAGGCGACGCACGCGCTCGTGCCGAGCGAACACCTGCTCTTCGTCCCCGATCACGTCAGCTGGGACCAGGCCGGCGGCTTCCCGGAGGCCTTCACCACCGCGCACGACGCGCTCGTGACCCAGGCCCAACTGAGGGCCGGCGAACGCGTGGTGATCTCGGGTTCGACCGGCGGCGTCGGCATCGCCGCGGTGCAGATCGCCCACGCGCTCGGCGCACACGTGATCGCGGTCACGCGAACGACCGAACATCAACAACGGCTGCGCGAGTGCGGCGCCGACGAAACCGTCACACTGGACACTGTCGCGTCAGTTGGTCGCGTCGACGTCGTGCTGGAACTCGTGGGTGCGGCGCACCTCGGCGTCGCCCAGTCCTTGCTGAATCAGTACGCGCGGGTCGTGGTGATCGGCATCTCCGGCGGCGGGAGTCGCGTCGAGATCGACCTGCGTTCGTTCATGGGTACTCGTTCCACGCTGACCGGCTCGACGCTTCGTTCGCGTTCGCGTAAGGAAAAGGGCGAGGTCGCCGACCGCGTGAGCCAGACGCTCATACCGCGGTGGCGAACCGGCGAGATCTTCGTGCCCGTCGCACAGACCTTCGCGCTGGACGACGTCGCCCAGGCATACGACTACTTCGCGCAACCGGGCAAGTTCGGCAAAGTCGTCCTGCGGGTCGAGGAGTAGCGCCCGTTAGTTTTGACTGATGAGTGCTTCGGTCCCTCGACCGCATCCCAGTCGCTGTGACCCGTCTCGACCGGACTACGAGGCGATCCTCGTCGCCCACGAAGCGGCGACGATCGCCGGTGAGTCGACGTACCGCGATCCCTCCACGGGCCTCATGGTCTTGACCGCGGCCACGCATCTGGCGCGCGGGAACTGTTGTGAGAGTGGCTGTCGCCACTGTCCTTACGTCGAGGCGGGGTAGCTCTCGGCGACCTCGTCGTGCTGACCGAGGTGATGGCGGTCAATGTTGACGAGCCCGAAGAACACCGCGGCGGCCACGAAGAGCATCAGCGCACCGAAGCGGAACGACTCGTCGTAGCCGTGGACGTGTGCCGCTGCGGCCAACATCGACTTCGCCGTCGGCGAAAGCGACGGATGCGACCTCAGCCCCGCCACCAAATACGCGGTGCCCGATGAGACCACGATCGTGTTGGCGATCGCGGTGCCGAAGGAGCCGCCGATCTGCTGGGACGTCGTCAACACCGCCGAGGCCGCGCCGGTGTCCTCGGGACGAACGTTGAAGAGGGCCGTCGAGGCGATGGAGACGAACGCCACGCCCAGCCCGAGGCTGGTCACGATCATCGCCGGCATGACGCTCGCGACGTAGGAACTGTCGACCTTGATGAACGAGAGATACAGCATGCCAAAGGCCGCCATCAGGTTGCCGATCGTCGCGAGCGGCCGCGGTCCGATCTTTGGCAGCCACTGGCTCGTCAAGCCGGCGGCCAGGATGATGCCTATTGAGAACGGCATGAACAGCAATCCGGTCTTCACGGCCGAGTACCGCTCGACGTCTTGGAAGTAGAACGTCATGAACAAGAACATCCCGAACAGGCCGAGACCGACGAAGAGTTGCGAGAGGAAGGCGCCCGCTCGCACGCGGTCCGTGATCAGACGCAGCGGCAACAGGGGCTCGTCGATCCGACTCTCGATCACGAAAAAGACGGTCAGGAGCACCGCGCCCAAGGCCAGGAACGGCCAGGAGTACGTCGAACCCCATCCCTTGGTCGACGCCTGCGATACACCGAAGACGACGCTCAACATCCCCGCGGTCGCGCTCAGCGCGCCGGGGACGTCGTAGTGGGGATGGCCCTCGACCTTGGACTCGCGGACGTTCGGCACCGCCAACGAAAACGCGATGATCGCCATCGGCGTATTGACGAAGAGACACCATCGCCACGACAGGTACTGCGTGAGCAGGCCACCGGCGATGAGACCGATGGCGCCACCGACACCTGAGAGCGCGCCGTAGACGCCGAAGGCCCGAGCACGCTCCTTGGAATCGGTGAACGTGACCGAGATCAGCGACAGCGCCGCGGGCGCCAGCAACGCACCGAAGAGTCCTTGGAGCGCGCGAGCGCCGAAGAGCCACTGCTGGTTCTGGGCCAGGCCGCCGAGCAACGAGGCGCCAGCGAAGCCGATAAGTCCGATCAGGAATGCCTTCTTGCGGCCGACGTAGTCACCGATCCTGCCGCCGAGGAGGAGGAAACCGCCGAACGTCAGGGTGTAGGCGGTGATCGCCCATTGATAGTTCTTCTGAGCGATAGCGAGTCCGCCGAGCGCCTTGGGCAGCGACGCGTGCGGTAGTGCAATGTTCACGATCGATGCGTCGAGGATCACCATGAGCTGGGCAATTCCGATGACGACGAGCGCGAACCACCGTCGCGGATCGGGCGTTTCGGCGTGGACCACGTGGCTGACTGAAGCGTCGGACATTACTTCCCCCGGTGAAGATCAGAATGCAAGAGACTTGGACACGGCCACCACGCCCCTGGGGCCGTCACTGATTACAGCAGCGAGCGTAGTGGACTGAAGGACAGGCCCAAAGATTCGGCGACCGGTCCATACGTGACGGCACCTTCGACGACGTTGACACCCTCGGCGAGTGCGTCATCAGCGACCACCGCTTCGCGCCAACCGTGTCGTGCCAGTTCCATCGCGTAGGGCAACGTCGCGTTGGCCAGCGCGTAGGTCGAGGTATAGGGGAAGGCGCCCGGCATGTTCGCCACGCAGTAGAAGATTGAACCGTTGACCACGAAGACAGGGTCAGAATGCGTCGTCGGATGCGTCGCTTCGAAACAGCCGCCCTGGTCGACCGAGATGTCGACGAGCACCGAGCCCGGTCGCATCCGCGCGACGAGGTCGTTGCTCACCAACTTGGGGGCTTTGGCGCCCACGACCAGAACGGCGCCGATGACGATGTCGGCGTCGAGGCACGCCTCTTCGAGCGCGAGGGTCGAGGACGCGATCGTCTGGACGCGACCGTCGAAGTGGATGTCCACCTGGCGCAGTCGCTCGAGGTTGCGGTCCAAGATCTTCACGCTGGCGTGCAGGCCGGCGGCCATCGTCGCGGCGGCGAGTCCCGAGACACCGGCGCCGATGACGACGACGTTCGCCGGCGCCACGCCGGGCACGCCGCTGATCAGGGTGCCGTGCCCGCCGCCCGGGCGCATGAGGTGATGCGCGGCCATGAGTGGCGCCATTCGACCGGCCACCTCGCTCATCGGCGTGAGCAACGGCAGCGAGTTGTCACGAAGTCGCACGGTCTCGTAGGCGATGGCGACGTTGTTGGCGGCGACCAGGGCGTCAGTGCACTCGCGCGACGCCGCGAGGTGGAGATAGGTGAAGAGCACCTGATCCTTGCGCGCACTCAACCGGTGGTATTCCGGCGCGACCGGTTCCTTCACCTTCATCAAGAGTTCGCTCTCGGCCCAGACGTCGTCGGCGGAGTCCACGATCGTCGCACCGTTTGCCACGTAATCGGCGTCAGCGATCGATGAGCCCTCGCCCGCACCGCGCTCGATCAGGACTCGATGTCCGGCGCCACTTAGTTCTCGAGCGCCGGCGGGCGTCAACGCCACGCGGTACTCGTCGGTCTTTATTTCCTTGGGTACGCCGACGATCATCGTTGATCACTCATTTCCGTTTGAAGGGCCCCTTCCACGGTAGCCACTGGTCGAGACCGCGCGCATCAACGTCGCGGACCGCGCACCGCCAGGGGCGTCGCGAGGCCCGGCGTGAGGCGTGGTGAGGCCGTGGTCTACTGGTCGTCGCGCACGATGAGGACTGGACAGTGCGAGTGGTGCACGCACTGAGCGGCGACCGAGCCCATGATCAGGCCCAGGAAACCGCCACCACCGCGAGGACCGATGATCAAGAGCGCGGCGTCTCGGCTCGCCTCGATGAGGACCTCGGCAGGGTTGCCCGCGAGAGCGAGCCACTCCACATCGACGGCGTCGGTCACCGGGGCCTCAGCCCTGATGCCTTCAAGAAACGATTGGCCCTCGGCCCCGGTGTCAGTGGTGGCGTAGGCGTAGATCACCTGCAGGCGCGCGTGACGAAGTCTCGCCTCTTCGACGGCGAACGCCAGTGCGTGCAGTGCGAGGGGTGATCCGTCGACACCGACGACGATTCGTGGATTGTTGGTCATGACCAAGTCTCTCGCACGATGGTCGTCCGACTCGGCGATGGTGTCAGTCGCCTTTGGTCACCGTGGCCGACGCGGTCGGCTCAGGAACTGGCGACGGGCTGTGTCTCCATGGGAGCGACCAGCGAGTCCTCGGTCGCCGCGCGCGCCAGTTGGTGACGATTGAGCGCACCATTGGCCAGCGCGACAATCAGCCCGACCACGAAGATCAGGGTACCGAAGCACAGGACCTGAGGCGGTAGACCGACCTTGGCCGCACCGTAGACGAAGAGCGGGAAGGTCACCGTCGAACCCGCGATGAAGCTCGTGATGACATAGTCATCGACCGACATCGCGAAGGCCAAGAGGAACGCGGCGAGTAGACCGGGCCATATCAACGGCAGCGTAACCTTGGTGAACGTCGTCCATGCGTTCGCGCCCAGATCTCGTGCCGCGTCTTCAATGGCGCTATCCATGCCCGACAGCCGTGCTCGGACCACGACCACGACGTAGGCGATGTTGAAGGCCACGTGGGCGATCAAGATGGTGATGAGGCCCGTGTCGAGTCTGATCGACAAGAAGAACGACAAAGACGCGGCACCGACCACGATGGCCGGCGCGGCGATGTCGGCGAACACCAAAGCGTTGATCGGACCCTTGCCCCAGAAGCGGAATCGACCGAGCGCGAGGGCGACGGGCGTCCCGACGATGACCGAGATGAGTGACGACAGGATCGCTACTTCCAGCGAGACCAAGAAGGCGTGTGTGAGTCCGTTGACCTGTGTGAGGTTCCGGTACCAGTACGTGGTGAAGCCGTTCCAAGCGAACGTGATCCGGCTGGTCGGTGCGTTGTTGAAGCTGTAGAGCACCATGACGACGATGGGCACGAACGTGATCCCCATCACGACCCAGAAGAAGATTGCGAGCCATGGGCTGCGACGCTGGCGACGAGGGCGAGAGGTATCGGTCATGTCAGACCAGGTTCTCGAGGTTCTCGGTGCCGAAGATTTTGGCGTAGGCGAACATGATGATGCCGAGGATCACCATCAGCACGGTGGAGAGGGCGGCCGCGACGTTGAACTGCTGATTCGTGAGGTACGAGTCCTGGATGGCTTGACCGATCGTGTAGGTCCCGACGCCCCCCAACAACGAAGAGTTGACCGGGTCACCCACGGTGGTGATGAAGACCAGGAGGACGCCCGCGAAGATGCCCGCACGTGAAAGCGGGAGCACGACGCGCAAGAACACCTGTCGACCGTTCGAGTAGAGGTCGCGCGCCGCTTCCAGGATGCGACGGTCGATGCGTTCCAGCGCCACGTAGATCGGGAGCACCATGAACGGAAGGTTGTTATAGATGTCGCCGCCGATCACGGCGTTGGACGTGCCAAGGATATGAAAGTTCGATGAGACCAGATGCAACTTGTGCAACGTCGTCAGCACGAATCCTTGTTGCGCCAAGACGAAGGACCACATATCGGTGCGGATGACGAACGACACGAAGAACGACAACAGCACGAGCAGGATCAGTGGGCTCTTCCAACGCACGCTGACGCGAAAGGCGATGAAGTAGGCCATCGGATAGGCGATGAGGATGCTCAAGATGGTGGTCGCCACGCCGTACCAGAGCGAGCGGACGAAGAAGGTCGTGTAGGGGATGTCCGAGTGCACGAAGAGTTGGGAGTAGATGTGCCAGTTCCACGTCAACGTGTACCCACTCACCGGGTTGCCGGTCTCCAGCGAGACGATCAGCCCTGACGCCAACGGGATCAAGAAGAACAGCAGCATCCAGCCGCCGCCGATGAGGCTGAGCCAGTACGGAGGGCTGTGACGACGCAGCCAACTCGGCTGACGGTACGCCGGTCGAGCCGGTTGGATGACGTCGGTACTCACGACTCGATTATGGGGTTGTAGACGTCGTTCCACGCCTGGTAGTCGTCAAAGTCGCGATAAATGTAGTAACTGTGTGACAACTTGTCGGCATCGGCCGACGGGAACACGAGCGGACTGTTGGCCACGGTTGGATCCTTGATGACATCGAGGATGTACTGCTGGGCTGCGGGCACGGGACAGACGTAACTCACCCAGTCCTCGACGATGCCGGCAATCTTGGGGGTGTAGTAGAAGTTCATCCACGCCAGCGCGCTCAGGGCGTTCTGGGCCTGTCGAGGGATGACCATGTTGTCGTGCCACACGATCTGCCCTTCCTTTGGCGTGACGTACTTCAGATGCGGATAGCCCGAGAGGTTCGCTTGGAAGATGTCACCGGAGTAGGCCTGACTGATCCAGGTGTCACCGTTCTCGAGGTGCGAGATATAACTCTGGTCGTAGTAGCCCGCGACCAGCGGTCGCTGTTTCTCCAGCCACTTCGCGGACTCTTTCCACTGGGCCTGCGTCGAAGTCACAGGGTCGACACCCATGCGCAGTAGCGCTGCACTACCGAGTTCGACGTTGTCGTTCATCATGCCGACGTGGCCGCTGAATGCCGGATCGGCCAAATCGTTGAAACTATTGATCTCGCGCTTGATCATCTTGGTGTTATAGGCGATGCCGGTGAAGCCGGTCTGCCAGGTCACCGAGTGCTTGTTACCGGGGTCGTAACTGGGATCCTTCACCAGGGGACTGGCGTACTTGAAGAAATTCGGCAGTCGCGAAAGGTCGAGTTCATTCAAGAATCCGTTGTTCACCAACTGCGAGAAATACCACCCATTGGTGATGACCATGATGTCGTAACCCGTGACTTCTTGCGCCGCCAGCTCTGGTTCAACGGTGGCGTAAAAGGAGTCATCGCCTTGAATGACCGGTTGGTAGTTGACCTTTATGCCGGTCGCCTTCGTGAAGTCCTCCAGCGAGATCGTCTTGCCGTGTTCTGAGTCGATATACAGCGGCCAATTGGCGAAATTGAGCTGTTTGGTCGGCTTCTGCGCCTTCCAATACGCGGCCCAGTCGACGGTTGCGCCACGGCGCTCGGCCGAGCCCGCGATACCGCAACTCGCGAGCAACGCGGCCATCCCGAGCAGGCCGACGCCCTTGCCGGCAACGCCGATCGCGTCGCGTCGAGAGATTCGTCGTTGCGTGAGGCCGCGCCACAGGGCGGCGTCGAAGCCCGGTCTCTCATCGGGCGAGGGCGTGACGGGACTCACGCTTCGCTTTCAGGGGTCGGCTGTTGCTTCGGCGCGGCCTTGAGTGGCGACGCAGGCAACGCGAAACCGTGATCGCGTTCCCAGGTCACGACGACTTTGTCGCCCGGGGCGAAGCGGTCCTCTTCAGAGATGTTCTGGGCGAGGATATGCAAGGGTCCGCCCCATGACGTCACCAGTTCGTACTCCGACGTCGCTCCGAGGTAGATCGTCGTGGTCACCGTCGCGTTCACCGTGTTCGTCTCGGGACCGCTTGGCGCCGGTGACGCCCCTTCTCGACGCAGCAGCATCTTCTCGGGCCGCACACCCACCTGAGCGATCTGATCGAGTTTGCCCGCCATCGAGCCCGGACGCGCACCGACCGGCGCGCCGTCGGGGAGGCGCAACTCTCCCTGCTTGGAAGTCACGGCCAACAAATTGCACGCGCCGAGAAATTCCGCGACGAATTGGGTCGCGGGTTCGTCATACACGCGTTGCGGCGCACCGAGGTCCTCGTATTTGCCGCCGTGCATCACCGCGATGCGGTCGCCCAATGCCATGGCTTCGTCCTGATCGTGGGTCACATAGAGGAACGTGATGTTCACTTCGCGCTGGATGCGCTTCAACTCCACCTGCATGGTCTTGCGGATCTTCGCATCGAGTGCACCCATTGGCTCATCGAGCAACAAGACGCGCGGTTGGTTGACCAACGCGCGCGCTAGCGCGACTCGCTGTTGCTGTCCGCCGGACAGCTGCGTGGCCGGCCTGGGTCCAAAGCCGCCGAGGCCGAGGATCTCGAGGTGTTCTTCGACGAGCCGCTTGATCTCATCTTTGTCCTTGCCCTTTCGCCGTAGGCCAAAGGCGACGTTGTCAAACACCGTGAGGTGCGGAAACAGTGCGTAGGACTGGAAGACCGTGTTCACGTCGCGCTTGTAGGGAGGCGTCCACGTGATGTCCTCGCCTCCCAAGAAGATCTTCCCGCTCGAGGGTTGTTCGAAGCCGCCGACCATGCGCAGCGTCGTCGTCTTTCCGCAACCGGAAGGTCCGAGAAGGGCGAAGAACTCTCCCTGCGCGAGTTCCAGCGTGAGGTCGTCGACCGCCACCATGCCCTTGAACTCCTTGGTGACATTCTCGAGACGGACCGCGGGCGGAGTCTTCTGCGAGCCCTCGGTCGATACCACTGCATCATCCGTCGTCGTCAACGATCGATCCTTCCCCCGATACTGCTTCGAACCCTACCGGCACCCCTACAGGAATTCCCGTCAAGTGGCGACGTGCCCACTCGATGTCGCGAGTGACGCTACGACCTCAATTCAACCTCACGACTCGATGTTGTGCATCACGTGCTTGACCCGCGTGTAGTCCTCGAAACCGTACATCGAGAGGTCCTTGCCGTAGCCGGAGCGTTTGAAACCGCCGTGGGGCATCTCGGCCACGAGCGGGATGTGCGTATTGACCCAGACGCAGCCGAAGTCGAGGTCCCTCGTGAAGCGCATCGCGCGACCGTGGTCACTCGTCCAGACCGACGACGCCAGTCCGTAGTCGACGCCGTTGGCCCACGCCAGCGCCTCGGCCTCGTCACTGAACTTCTGAACCGTGATCACGGGACCGAAGATCTCACTTTGGATCATCTCGTCGTCCTGGTGGAGGTCGGCGACGACCGTCGGCTCGATGAAGTAGCCGGCGTCACCCACCTGCTGGCCGCCGGCCGCCATCGACGCATGCCCCGGCGCGCGGCCGAGGAACCCCGTCACCCGCTGGAACTGATTGACGTTGTTCACCGGACCGAAAAGGGCGTCGGCGTTCTCCGGTGGTCCGATCACGGTGTTCCTCGCCTGCTCGGCCAGCGCGTCCACGAAGTCGCCGTAGACCTTGGGGCCGGCCAGCACGCGTGTCGCCGCGGTGCAGTCCTGACCGGCGTTGAAGTAGCCCGCGACCGCGATGTTCTCGGCGGCCGACGCGATGTCAACGTCGTCAAAGACGATGACTGGCGCCTTGCCGCCGAGCTCCAAGTGCACACGCTTCAACGTCTGGGAGGCGCTGGCGGCGACCTCCATGCCGGCTCGCACTGAACCAGTGACCGAGACCATCGCGGGGATGGGGTGCTCTACGAGCGCGCGACCGGTGTCGCGGTCGCCACAGACGACGTTGAAGACACCGGGCGGGAGTACTTCGGCCATCAACTGGGCCATCAAGATCGTCGAGGCCGGTGTCGAATCGCCGGGCTTGAGGACCATCGTGTTGCCGGCCGCGATCGCTGGCGCCCACTTCCACACCGCCATCATCATCGGGTAGTTCCAGGGCGTCACCGCGCCACACACACCGATCGGTTCGCGCCGCACGTAACTGGTCATGCCCTCCATGTACTCCGCGGCCCCGCGACCCTCCAAGAGTCGCGCCGCGCCCGCGAAGAATCGAATCTGGTCGATCATCGGAGGAATCTCTTCGCTCATCGTGAGCGCGATGATCTTGCCGCAGTTCTCGGCTTCGACCGCGACGAGTTCGTCGGCGTGTGCTTCGAGGATGTCGGCGATCTGTTGGAGTGCGCGACTGCGCTGGGACGGTGTGGTGCGCTTCCAACTCTGGAAGGCGGACAGCGCGATCTGCACGGCTGCGTCGACGTCGGCGGCATTCGAGACGGGCATCTCGACGAAGGCCTCGCCGGTCGTCGGATTGATCAGTTCGACGTACTTCTTGCTCGAGGGAGCGACCGACTCGCCCCCCACAAAATTGTCCAATCGACGCATGATCCCCTCCGAATCGCGGGTCACCCGGTGGCGCAGCCCAGAGCCACTCTGCCAGAGATTGCCCAGGTCCCGCAACCTGGTTCGAAGATATAAGGCGCTTGTGAACAAAAACACGACGCATTCCGTCGTCAGAGCCCCCTATACTGTCTCTATCCGCAGCACAGGGGCCTTCGGGTTACTGCGCCGGGAGTGACCAATGCCAGCGACCAAACCACTTCGTCAGACCAAGAAGAGCACAGAGCGCTCGACTTCGGAACTGATCTCGTCCGCGCCCAATGGTCTCGACTCCATCGATCGACAGATCATCAGTCACTTGCAACGTGACGGACGTCGTGCCTACGGCGCCATCGCGACCGAGGTCGGACTCTCCGAAGCCGGTGTGCGTCGTCGCGTGCAGCGACTGAAAGATTCTGGTGTCATGCAGATCGTCGCGATCACCGATCCACTGCAACTCGGGTACGGACGCGAAGCGCTCATCGGCATTCGCGTGCACGGCGACGTTCGACTCGTCGCTGACAAGATCGCGTCAATCGACGAAGCGAACTACGTCGTCATGACCGCCGGGAGCTTCGACATCATCGCCGAAGTCATCGCCGTCGACGATGACGCACTCGTCCACCTGCTGAATGACTCGATTCGGAGCATTCCCGGTGTGACCGAGGTTGAAACATTTCTGTATTTGAAGCTTTCAAAGCAGACATACGTATGGGGGACCAAGTGACGTTGAACACCATCAGCGACGGCATTGAATTCAAGGACGAACAACACGCGAGCCATAACTACTCCGAGCGCGCACGGCGCCACCTGTGGCTCCAGATGTCACGGATGGGTGCCTACGACGAGCACAACGAGGTCCCGATCATGGTGCGCGGCGAGGGCACGCGCGTCTATGACGCGAACGGCACCGAGTACTTCGACGGACTGTCTGGGCTCTTCACCAACATGCTCGGTCACGGCCGCGCCGACATCGGCGCGGCGGCGGCCGAACAGATGACAACGATGGCCTTCTTCCCGTTGTGGACCTACGCCCATCCCAAGGCGATCGAGCTGGCCGAGAAGATCGCGAGCCTGGCGCCCGGTGACCTCAACCGCGTGTTCTTCACCTCGGGCGGTGCCGAGGCCAACGAGAGCGCGTGGAAACTCGCGCGTCAGTATCACAAGATGCGCGGCGACACCGACCGTTACAAAGTCATCAGTCGCGATGTCGCCTACCACGGCACCACGATGGGCGCCCTGACGATCACGTCGCTCGAGGGATACCGCGTGCCCTTTGAGCCCCTGGTCCCGGGCGCCGTGAAGGTACCCGCGGTCAACTTCTACCGCGCTGAGCAGTACGGCGACGACTTCGAAGCCTTCGGTCTCTGGCAGGCCCACCAGATCGAAGAGGCGATCCTTCGCGAGGGACCGGAGACGGTCGCCGCGGTGTTCTTGGAGCCAGTGCAGAACGCGGGCGGTTGTTTCACTCCCCCGCCGAACTACTGGCGTGCGGTGCGCGAGATCTGCGATCGCTACGGCGTCATCCTCGTCTCGGACGATGTCATCTGCGCTTTCGGACGACTCGGTCACTGGTTCGGTGGCCAGAAGTACGACTACGTCCCGGACATCATCACGTGCGCCAAAGGCATTACCGCTGGATACGCGCCGCTCGGCGCCATGATCGTCTCGGACCGTCTGGCCGAGCCGTTCCAGCACGGCGACGTCTCCTTCGCCCACGGCTTCACGTGGTCCGGACACCCGGTCGCGTGCGCCGTGGCACTCAAGAGCATCGAGATCATCGAGAACGAGCACGTGCTCGAGAACGTGCTGGCCAATCAGGACTACTTCCAACAGAGTCTTCTCAATCTGAAGGACATCCCAATCGTCGGCGACGTGCGCGGTGCCGGGTACTTCTGGGGCGTTGAACTGGTGAAGAACCAGCAGACCAAAGAGACCTGGGCCGGCGAGGACGCCGAGCGACTCCTGCGCGGCTACGTGTCACCCGAGATGTTCCGCCGCGGTCTGATCTGTCGATCGGACGATCGTGGTGACCCGGTCGTGCAACTCGCCCCACCGCTGATCTCCACTCGCGCCGACATCGACTTCATGGTGGGCACGATGCGCGAGGTCTTCACCGGAGCCACCAAGTTCATCTGAGCGTGAACCCATCGCAGTCGCTGTGGTGGTCATCGCTCGATCAGTCCGTCACGCCGCGCGCCACACTCGATCGTCACCTCGACGTCGACGTCGCCATCGTCGGCGGGGGCTTCACTGGACTCTGGACCGCCCGCGAGTTGCTACGCCGCGACGCGTCACTGCGCGTCGCGGTCCTCGAGCAAGAAGTCTGTGGTTTCGGGGCGTCCGGTCGCAACGGCGGCTGGGCCTCGGGACTCTTCCCGATGAGCAACGCCAGCGTCATCACACGCTTCGGCAACGAGTCCTTCGATCACCAGCGTCACGTGCTCCAAGACGCCGTCGTCGAGCTGGGCGCCGCCGCGACCAGCGATGGCATCGACGCGCGCTACGTCCGTGGGGGCACGATGACCTTCGCCCGAAGTGAAATCCAGCGTGCGCGCCTGCGCGACGAGATCGTCGCCGCTCGCGACCAGGGCATCGGCGAACACGACCTCGCATGGGTCGAGCCCGGCGCGCTCGCCGAACACGGCGACGTGCACGGCGCGCTCGGCGCGACGTACTCACCGCACTGCGCGCGGATCGATCCCGCCCGACTGGTGCGGGGACTGGCCGACGTCGGCGAACGGCTCGGCGCCATGATCTTTGAACACACGGCGGTGACGCGCATTCTGCCGGGCCGTCACAACCGGCGGCCCGAGGTCATCACCGTCGGCGCGAATGTGCACGCCGACTTCGTCGTGCGCGCGACCGAAGGGTTCACACCGAACCTGCCCCGCGAGCGGCGCACCGTCGTGCCGCTGTACTCACTGATGATCGCGACCGAGCCGCTCGCGCGCGATTTCTGGGATGAGTACGGGTTCGCCAACTACGAGACGTTCGCCGACGACCGACACCTCATCATCTACGGACAGCGAACCGCCGACGACCGTATCGCCTTCGGCGGCCGCGGTGCGCCGTATCACTTCGGCTCCTCCGTCGAGTCGAGATTCGACACGAATCAAAGTGTCTTCGACAAACTCGAGGTCACGTTGCGCGAGCTCTTCCCGACACTGTCCGCCTCGATCACCCACGCCTGGGGTGGACCGCTCGCGATGGCGCGCGATCACTCACCGTACGTCCACGTCGACTTCGACTCGGGCATGGCCTCGGCCGGCGGCTACACCGGTGACGGCGTCGTGCTCAGTCACGTCGCCGCGACGGCTCTCGCGGACCTCATCACCAGCCCCGACACCGAAACCGCGTTCACTCGCCTACCGTTCGTCCAGCAGCCGTCGCGACGCTGGGAGTTCGAGCCGCTTCGCTGGATCGGTATCAACGCGGGACTCGGCCTCGCCACCTGGGCCGACCACGTCGAAGCGAAGCACGCACGGGTGAGTCGCGCGAGCGCAATGCTCGATCGACTCTTTGGCTAACGCAAGATATTGACCGCGCGCGACGCGACGATGGCGATGGTTGCGAGCGACACGACCGACTCGGTCGTGAAGAGCACTTTCATCCGCAACGTCAACGGCATCGCGTCGGCCGGCGCAAAGCTGGTTCCGTTCGCGAACGACGTGAAGAGATAGTCGGTGAAGGCCGGACGCCAGTTCGCGGGCGCCTGGTCAGGCGTCTGCATCTGGGGGAACTGGAGGTCGGGCAGGAGCTTGTCGCCGGAGGCCCGCCGATGTGGACCACCGCGGTCGACTTCCCAGAACCAGAGCCCGTAGAGGATGATGTTCGTCAACCACACCGCGACCGCGGAGTAGATCAGCTTTCGACCCTGCGAGACGTCGGAGTTCAAGAGGTGATGCACGAGCAGGATCAGCGACGTGACGTTGGCCGCCGTGACGAGCGCGACGAGTCCGATCGTCACGTGGCGAATCCAGGAGCTCTCGTCGGGGTGACGGTGTCGGCGCGCCGACAACGGACCGAGCGGCAGCGCCACCAGCACCGGCAAGAGCCAATGCGGACCGACGACGAGTCGATCGGGCAAGAGCACGTAGAGCCCGACACACACCACCAACGCGAGTGACGCGGGCCAGCGGGGTTCGGGGTAGGCCCCTTTGATCGGACTCAACTCACCTGCGAGGTCCCCTGGCCCAACGAAGCGATGTTGTCTGGCAGTAAGAGCGTGGCGATCGACGCCGAGGACAGCAGCGCGCGCAATGATCCGACTTTGAGTGAGCTCACGTCGTTCGACGCCGGCGCGACGATCGTCGTTCGCTTGTTGTACGAGAGGACCTGCACAGTGATCTTGCTCATATCGTGTCGCGAGCGCGCCGTCATGCTCGCGCCGGTCACCTCGCCGCTCTCGCCGGTCGTCACGCTCACGTTGAGTGAGCCTAAGACGGTCGTGCGCGGCGAACGAAGCACGTTGGTGAGCGCGACGTCGCTGCTCGAGAACTCCCACGTCGTGGCGTACCCGCTCTTGGTCGTCGTCACGTGATCGAAGCCTTTGATCAGACTCAGATCGGGCCCGGGCTGCGTCAATTCGAGGGCGATGCCGAAGAACGATGGTGGGTTCTCGTTGATCTCGAGCCACTTCCCGGACGAGATATCCGCCGCCTCGGCGAAGATGTGGTGGCCGACGAGTCGGAGCTCAACGGAGGTCTGGGTGAAGAGCAGTGGGAACTGCACGAGGGCCTCGGCCCGCGACGTGTCGAAGTTCACGTTGATCGTCGCCGATACGTCGTAGGACTGCCCGTTCGACACGGTCACGAGCACGCTGGCCGAATGAGGCGGGACCCCGTGGAGCGCCAAAGTATCCTTCGGTATCCCCGAGGGATTCTGGTCCGTGGCGGCCAATACCACGCCCATGAAGGTAAGTGCGAAGGCCAAAAGGGCGAGCACAATCCCGTAGGACTTCTTGAACTCGGCCATCGCACCACCCTATCGTTCGAGTTTTTCGACGCCCGCCCGATCAGGCCAGTGGTTCGTGGAGGATATCCAGCAGCAGTTCGAGTGAGATGTTGCGCCCGCTCGCGATGAATCCAATGCGCGACGTCGTGTCGCCGACGAGGTCGTTCGTGATCGCGGCGTAGGACGCGGAGGCCGAACCTTCGATGACGATGCCGTTGTACTCGACGGCCTCGCGAACGGCGCGGCGGATCTCAATCTCGGGCACCAAGACGAGCGGCACCTGGTGTGCCGCGATCAGATCATTGGTGACCGAACCGTCGTCGCCGCCGCCGGCGAGTCCGTCGGCGATGGTCGGACGGTGTACGACTTCGGCCATGGTGGCACCGCGCAGCACGTGATAGAGCGCGGCGCTCTCACTTGGTTGCACGCCGGTGAAACGGATGTCCGAACGTTCGTGCGCGTCGCGAGAGATGAGCGCCCCAGAGAGCAGTCCCCCTCCGCCGACCGATATCACGAGGTGTTCGAGTTCGGGCGCCTGGAGGAGCAACTCGTCGAACGCGGTGGACTGACCGGCAATGACGTCGGAGTTGTTGAAGGGTGAGATGAAGCGGATCGAGCGTTCCTCGGCCAGGGCCAACGCGTGGGCTTGGGCCTCGTCGAAGGACGATCCGAACTGGATCAGCTCGATCATGTAGTTGCCGAGTTTCTTGACCTTGGCGACGGACGCGTTCGCGGGCACCACGACGGTCGCCGGAACACCCAGGACCGATGACGCGTAAGCGACACCGAGTCCGTGATTACCCGCCGACGCGGTGATGACTGCGCCGTGCGGGTCATCACGTCGCGAGGCGTCCACGGCCGCTAAGGCACCGCGAACCTTGAACGACCCGGTCGGCTGGAGGCTCTCCATCTTCACCAAGACGTTGCGCCCGCGCAGTGAGAGCGTGATCGTCGGGGTCGGAACCAAATGATCTGCGATGACGCGTCGCGCCGCCTCGATCTGTTCGACACTGGGAGGTAAGACCTGACGAATCACCGTAGACAGCCTACTGTCCCCGTTTTCGAGCATTTCTACCGTCAGGTAAGGTCAACGCGTGCACACGATTACGAGTGTCATCGTCGTGGCCATCCTCGCGTTCCTCGGAACGATGTTCGACAACTTCTTCGCCTTTTCCGCGCAGTTGATCGTCACCGAGAAGAAGCGCTTTCGTCGCGTGAGCTACGCCCAAGCGTTCGGCGTGCTCGCGCTGTTGCTACTGGCGGGCGGTGTCGGCACGCTGCTCACGCCGATTCCGCTGCCGTGGGTCGGCATCCTCTGTCTCGCGCCGTGGGCGCTCGCCGTCTACGCGTGGCGCCACCGCGACAAGGCGCCGAGCGAGGTCTTTCGCCGTGGGGCGCTGACCACGTTCGCGATGACCCTGGCCCTGGGCGGTGACAACCTCGCCGTGTGGACGCCACTGCTGCGCGCCGATGGGTTCTTCCATGCCCTCGTGACCGTCGCGGTCTTCGCGGTGATGGAACTGATCTTCGTCGTGAGCGCACAACGCGTCACCAGTCATCCCCGGGTAGTCGCGTGGGGGACCAAGTACGCACCGAAGTTCCTTCCGTGGCTGTACTTCGGACTTGGCGTGCTCGTCTTGGTGGAGTGCGGTTCGCTCTAGTAGCGCACTGCTCAAAAGATGAACGGCACGAGCATCTTGGTCGAGCGCTCGATACGCCGGGTACGTGTCAGGGAATACCTTCGTGAGATTGCGTTCCTCCACGGTCGCGCTGTAGATGAAGTAGACGCCCGCGATCGCGACTGCGATGAGCCACGACCAGTTCAGCGCCACCGCCGTGCCGATGCCGGCGCACAAGATGCCGGTGTAGATCGGATGACGCACCAGATGGTACGGACCGCTGGTCACGAGCTCCGGATCGGCCTTGGTCGACATCGGGGTTCCCCAGTTTCGACCAATGTGCACGCGCGCCCAGATCGCGAAGGCCAGACCGACTGCGAACAGGAGCAGTCCGAGCGTGGCGCGCAGCGCAACGAACGCGTGGCCCACGTGTCCGAAGGCGCCCACGTGCACCAAGATCACCACGACGATGAGGAGCGGCACGCGGATGCGTAGTTCGCCGGACCATGAAGGGCGGCCCCGCTTCATCGAGAACGCGGCGATGATCCAGCCGATCCAGAAGAGCGCCCACCCGAGCTCGAAGATCCGTTCGAGTGCGTGCATACGACTCATGTTCTCACAGACTCGCGGGAACTGCGTCTGGCGTGGCGCGAGAACGCGCAGATCGCTGGTGCGAGTCGGCCCCGACCGTGCACCCTTGACTAGCGTTGTCAAGTGGCATCGAGCACTCCGCAACAGACGCTTCGGCGACTCACGATCATCGTGGCGATCCAGTGGATGGGCGCCACGCTCGGTCTTCCGCTCCTGCCGCTCTTTCTCGAACATCGTGGCGGGACGCCGACGATCATCGGCTTCATCATGGCGTCGTTCTTCATCGCCGGGGTCATCACCCAGTTCTTCTTGGGTCGACTGGCCGACCGATTTGGTCGCCGCCCGATCCTCATCTACAGCCTGATCGCCTACGGCATCGCCAGCACGACCTACCTCCTGCCGGTCTCGGCTCCCTGGTTCGCCCTCGCGCGCGCCGTCCAGGGTGCGTCAGCCGGAGCGATCGAGGTCGCGTCAATGTCAGCGGTCGCCGCGCTCTTCTCGGAGAGCGAGCGAGGGCGTGCCATCTCGAGGATCATCGCCGCCCAGCTCTTGGGCCTCGCTCTGGGTCCGGTCGCCGGTGTCGTCGTCGCCGTCAACAGTTTGGGCTGGGCCTTCTTCGCCGCCGGCATGATCAGTTTCGTGGCCGCGATCGTCGCCTATCGCACGAACCTCGGCGACCGCGCCTACGACCCCACGCCGCTACCGAGGCTGCAGTGGAGTCCGCAACTGACCGGCGCCCTCGTGGCCGCGAGCGCGAGTGGACTCGTCATCGGGGTCTACGAAGCCTGTTGGAGCCTGTTGATGCACGCCCATCACGCCTCAACGCTGCAGATCCGTCTGAGCTGGACGATCTTCTGCCTCCCGTTCGTCGCCCTGAGCGGTATCGGCGGCTGGCTGGCGGACCACGCCAATCGCCGATTCGTCGCGTTGGGAGGACTGGTGAACGGCGCTCTCTTCTTGTCCATCTACCCGCACATCCACAACAACGACCTGATCTTGTTCATGGGATCACTCGAGTCCATCGGCGCGGCGCTCTCGGCGCCGTCGATCTCATCCTTGATGAGCCAAGGCGCGGTGCATCGGGAACTGAGTCGTCGCCAGGGCCTGTACGCGACGTCCAACACTGCGGCGCTCGCCGTCGCGGCCGGGACTTCGGGATTCTTATTCACTATCAACTCGGCCTTGCCGTTCACGTTGCTCGCCGTCATCTCCGCGTTGCTGGGTCTCACGACGTTGTGGTGGTGGCGAAACGTCACGGGCAATATCACCGACGTCTAACACCACAACACCGGGGCGACTCGCGTCGCCCCGGTGTTGTGGTGGTGCTAAATCGAAACGGCTAGCTCTTCCAGACCTGGTCCCAGCGCGAGGCGCCGGCATCGGGGTTGAGTGAGCGTGTCGTGCCGTCACCGGCCGTCGCGAACGCCCAGTTCTGCACGTCGGAGCGTGCGGCCCAGGCGTTCACGGTGGTGTCGAGCATCAGGTAAGGAAGATCGATGGCGAAACGTCGGTTCACGGTCTGCCACGCCGCCGTCTTCGCCGCAGAACCGGGACGCGAAGCCAGCGCCGTGAGGAGCGCGGTTTCAATGACCGGGTCAGCCTGGTGAGCGAAGTTCACCGCTCCGGCAATCTGGGTCCCCGCTGGAAGCAGCGACATTCCGAGACCACCGGCCGCCAAGCCGGCCGTGGCCGACTGTGAGTTCCACCACACGTAGTTCTGTGACTCGTCACATCCGCCGAACTGGTTCCACGTCGCGCAGTCAAATTCACCGTAAATCACGTTGTTGATGAGTTGGCTCTGCACCGACTGACGAGAGGTGATGGTCACGCCGATCTTCGCAAATTCCTGCTGGAAGAAGTCGAATGTCTTGAGCTCCGAGGAGCTACCCGACACGATGTCCATGACGAAGGCCACCTCCGACACGTTGTTCTTCGACTTGTAGGCGTTGATGAGTGCCTTGGCCTTTGCCACGTTGTAGGCCGGGTAGCCGGGGTTCTTGTAGTACGGCGAGGTCTTTCGGAAGACGCCGTCGGCCAAGGCGCCGACATTGTTGTCGATGACCCGGTGGAACGTCGAGCGGTTGATCGCCATGGCCAGGGCCTTGCGCACCGTCGGATCGTTCACGACCGGCTTCATGGTCGTGTCCCACTGGCCAGACGACGGGTTGACGGCGCCGAGGGTCCCGAGCCAGTCGGCTTCTTGGACGGCCTGCGGCGCTGCCGTACCCTTCTCGAGGTACTGCAACGATCCGGGCACGCCAATTTGCGCGAACTGGCCGGCCCACGCGAAGTACTGGTTCAGCGTGCCCGTCGTGTTCATGATCAGGAAGTTCAGACCCGGGTCGCGTGGCGCGTTGATGTCGGTGATGACACTGACGCCCTTGATGTGCTCCAACGCCAGGATCTGTGGACCGGTCTGCTGGAGGATCATGTCCACGTTGCCCGCCTGCAGCGCTTCGTTGCGGGCTTCGGGGTCGACGATCGTCTTGAAGTGGATGGCGCTGAGGTAGGGCAGCTGGCGACCGTGCGAGTCGGACTTCCAGTAACTGCCATTCCTCGTGAACTGGGACTCGACCCCCACCTGCCAGGACTTCACCTTGAACGGGCCGGTGCCGATGGGGTTACCCGTGTAACTCGACACGAAGGAGCTGGGGTGCGCCATGTAACCGATCTGCTGCTCGGCCAGGAAGACCGGGAAGGTCGAGTACGGGATGATCAGATTGTACGAGACCGTCGCTTCGTCAATCTTGGTGACCGACTCGATGATCGGCTTGATTGCGAGGCCCACGGTCACGTCCGCGTTGGCGGCTACCCAGTTGGCGACGACGATGTCGGCGTTGAACGCGTCACCGTTCGTGAAGTTGACCCCCTGGCGAAGGGCGATCGTCCACGTCGTGTACGTGGCATTGGGCGTGGCAGAGAGCGCCAGCATGGGCAACGCGACCTTGCCGTTGGCCGACATCACGAACAGCGGGTCATAGAGCGCGTTGGCGACACAGAATCCTGAGGCGTCCAATTTTCCTTGTGCGCCGTTAAAAATGTGGTAGTTCGGCACGTCGGAGAGAGTCCCGACGGTCAGCGTCCCACCACGCTTCGGCGTTCCTTTGTTCACACCAATCGCTGCTGCGGCGCTGGCTGACGTGGCCAGTAGATCGTCAACGATCGTTCCGGCCAACGCGACGCCACCGATTGTGGCAGCTGAATGAGTTAAGAACGATCGACGATCGAACGTGGATGACATCAGTGTCCTGCTTTCCCCCCGGGGCGCTGGCCTTGTGCTAGCGCTCCTCTGGTGGCAACTTATCAAGAACCGGTACAAAAAGACGTTCAGCGAAGAATTGGTCATTCGATGAATTCCCAGGGCCCGAGGGGCAGGGCGACGCCGAACGGACCCTGGGAAACCTATACATCGCGCCCATTGCTGGCAGCGATCGAAAGTGGTTGACGCGCGCGTTCATCGCGTACGGGTAGAGCGAACACCCCGGGCGATCCAATGGATGCGCTGGAAGGCCGCGAGAGTGTTCACGTACCCCTGCGGACAGCGCATCGATCGTGCGCGGGCGATGCCACGGCATTCGAACGGCCCGGTGTGCCTGCGTGGTGAGTTCGTCATCTCCGGCGACGCGCGATGCCTGAGTACGAATCATCGTGAAACCTGCCCTTTTCTCGAATCGACGTTGAATCGAGACGGTTCCATCTTCGAGACCCGAATTGTGAGCGTCCTGTGAAAGTCCTGGGATGCCCTTGAGAGGAAATGAATCATGTTCATTCCCGCTCCAACACGTGGCTTTGACCGAGACTTCTCGCGTTTGCTGTGGCAGGGCAAAAGAGAAACAGGGCCCAGACGGAAAGGGGTGGCCGTCTGGGCCCTGGTGGGTTACAGGGTGTTATCAGGGCCTGAGTGGAAGGGAGGAACCACCCAGGCCCTGAGATCTTGAAGAGACCTCTTACTTAGGTCTCGCTACCTTCGAGCGGCTCCTCTCAAACTCGCAGAACTCGGCGGCGGGCCGTCCGGCAGACCTCCGGCATATGGTCCGGCCAGTGGGCCCGGACCGGCACCGTTGAGCGGCGGACCTGAATTTCCTGGCGCAGGCGTACCGATCCCAACGGTCGCGGCGTCAAGTGATGTGGGCGAAGACCCGAAAGTGCCGCTGGCGAAGATGAATGAGCCGACGCTCACGTCGCTCATCGTGGCACTCGCACCCGATTTCGTGAACGTCGTATCGGCGTTCACCTCGATCGTCGCGGTGTCGCCGTTGGGACCGCTCACGGTGATCGCGTCGCCGTCGATCGCGGTGACGCGACCTCCGAGGGCGGCGGGCACGATCGTGATGGACGCCGCGACGCTCGAGTCCGAAGAGCTCGCAACGACGCGGACGTTCTCGCCGAGCGAAAGGCTCTCGGACTTGGCACCGGGACGCAGGTCCGTGACGGTGGTGGCAGCATCGATGGCATACGTCGTCGATCCAGTGAGGGAGGTGACCGTGATGGAAGAACTCGACAGTGCGGTCACGTCACCGATGGGCTGTAGTCCACGGGGCGGCATCGGCGCGGGAGGCGTCGCACCGTCGTCCTTTGATCCACGAGCGGCTGGGGGGCTCATTGATCGGGACGGGTGTGTCGCCGCACTCGCGACGCCGATGCCACTCGCGAGCACCGTGACGGCGATCGCTGAAGAGAGCCCGACCTTGCGGAGGGTTCGCTTCCGTGATGTGTGCTTCATATTGGAATCTCTTTCTGTCTCGATTTGGGGGGAATTCGAAACAGGAACATCTTGGCGAACGAGTGTGTGGACGCCATTGGGATGTCCTAAGAAGGAACTAAATCTCGAACTTCGTCACGAAGTTGTCACCAAGGCCTCATCGATCAATTGAATTCGGGCATACTGGGCGCGTACAACTAGCACCTCACGGCGTTGTCAGGTGATGACCATCTATCAGGGAGGACTACACGAGTGACAACAGGCATTGATATTCACGACGGATCGTCAGGCGACGAGGCGTTCAAAGTCGAGCGGCGAGGCATAGATTTCGTCCCCGAGAATGAGCGCTGGGCGACACCGCGAAACATCGCCGCTCTGTGGGCCGGTACGTCGATCAACGTCGAGTACTTCATCTACGGCGCACTGTTGATGGGTTTCGGTTTCAGTTTCTACACGGCGCTCGCGGTCATCATGATCGGCAACGTCTCGTATTTCCTCTTGGGACTCGCGTCGTTGCAGGGCCCCGAGACGGGAACGACCGCGTTCATGATCTCTCGCGCACCCTTCGGCACGCGCGGATCACGGCTACTCAGTTTTTTCAACTGGATCACGCAGTTGGGTTTCGAGACCGAAGGGCTGATCCTCATCGTCGGGGCCGGATTGGTGCTCTCGCAGATGGCCGGCATCCACACCTCCAGCGGTCTCAAGGTCGCCTACGTCATCTTGGCGGCGGCGATTCAGGCCGTCATGCCATATCTCGGTCACGCGACGATGGTCAAGGTCCTTCGCGCGCTGATCATCCCCTTCGGCGCGATCTTCGTGTTACTCGCGGTGTACGACTTCAAGCACGGGTCGGCGAGCTTCAAGGGATTCGGCGGGGGCTGGGAGTTATTCACCGCGGGACTGGCGTTCACCTTCGCGCTCTCCGGCGTTGGCTGGACGGAATGTGGGAACGACTACACCCGTTACGTGCCGCGCGACGCGAGTAAGGGGTCAATCGTCGGCTGGCTGTTCCTCGGCACCGCGATCCCGGAAATCTTCATGATGGTGCTCGGCGCGGCGACCTTCACGTTCGTCTCGTCCAGCGCGCAGTCCGCGGCCTGGAATGGAGCGAATCCCTTCGAGGCGCTGCACCTCCAACACACGATCCCCAGTTGGGTCGTCGCGCTGTTCTTGATCTTCGCAATCGTGCAGCTGTTCGGCATCAACTCTCTTGACCTCTATTCCTCGGGCGTCTCGCTTCAAGCCATGGGGCTCCGGCTCAAGCGCTACCAGGCCGTCGTGCTGGACAGCATCCTCGCGTGCGGCCTCACGCTCTGGGCCATCTTCCAGTCGACGTTCTCGCTCTACATGAAGGAGTTCGTCGGCGTCATCATCGTGTGGATCGCGCCTTGGCTGGGGATCTATTTGATGGACTGGATCATGCGCAAGTATCGCTACAGCGCTTCAGAGCTTCAGCGCAACGATAAGGACGGGATCTACTTCTCCGGCAGCTCCGGCGTGAACTGGAACTCCATCATCGCCTTCGTCGTCGGCATGGTCTGTTCGACCATCGCCTTCTCCAAGGCACCACCGCCGGTCAACTTCCCGTTCCACTGGATGACACCGATCTCCAACCACTACGGCGGCGCGTGCGCGGGCAACCTTGTCCACGGCGTGTGCACCGCCGGTTGGTACGGCGGCGCGGACTTCTCGGTGCCGACCGGCATCATCGTGGCCGCACTGGTCTACTTCGTGCTGGAGAAAGTGACCGGCAACGTGTCGCGACAGGTCGCCAAACAGCAAGAACTCGAACCAACGAGCTAACGCGAACGAAGCGGTGAGCGATACCCCGAGCGCTGCTCGGGGTATCGCTGCATTCGAGGACTAACCGGTCCAGTCCTCGACGAGTCCTCCGGATCCGTCGGGGCGAAAGACCGGGATAGAACCGAGCGCGCGCACCAATTGCGCGTCGTCACCGAGCGCGCTGCGCCACACCGAGGCCTCGGTGACGAGGGTGCCGATCACGACGACCTCGGCGCCCACCCCGCGCAGCAGTCGCAGTGCCGTCCCGGTCGACGCGCCGGTCGAGATCACGTCGTCCACGATCGCGACGCGTTTGCCCGCGACGTCCTTGATGCGTGCGCGGTCGAACAGCAGGCGCTGTTCGGCATCGGTCGTGATCGAGCGCACGCTCTCACTCACGGCGTCGGCCAAGTGGATCTTGGGCGTCTTGTGCAAGATGACGTATTGATCCAGTCCTAGATGTCGTGTCACTTCTACGACCACTGGGATGCCCATGGTGGCGACCGTCGCGACGATGTCGACGTCGTAGGGGCGGATGATGTCAGCGAGTTCTTCACCGGCGCGCGACATGAACTCGACGCCCATGTCGACGGTGATGAGCAGCGCCAGCGTCAACTGTTCGCTGAGCGACACGAGCGGGAGATCGACGCGCTGGGTGCCGATTTCCACTGAGTATGTCCGCTCGCCCACGGCTAGGGAGCATACTTAGCCGATGAGTTCTGCTACTCCACTCGACCGTGACCTCGCCCGACGAATGCTGGTCACCGCCTACGACGAGGCGGTGCTCGGACTGAGTGAGGGCGGCATACCAATCGGTGCGGCGTTGTACCTGCGCGACGGCACCCTCATCAGCTCGGGCCACAATCGTCGCGTCCAAGAACGTGACGCCTCAGTGCACGCCGAGACCGACGCCTTCCGAAAGGGCGGTCGACGTCGTGACTACCCCGACACCGTGATGGTCACGACGCTCTCACCGTGCTGGTACTGCTCGGGACTCGTTCGTCAGTTCAACATCGGCGCCGTGGTGATCGGCGAAGCCTCGACGTTTCACGGCGGTCACGACTGGCTCGCCGAGCACGGCGTCGAGATCATCGTGCTCGATGACCCAGCGTGCACCGATCTGCTCAGCACCTTCATCCTCGAACACCCCGACCTCTGGAACGAGGACATCGGACGGTAGTTATCTCGCCGGCGGTCCGAAGAGTCGGTCGCCGGCGTCACCGAGGCCCGGCGTGATGTAGCCCACGTCGTTGAGCTCTGCGTCGAGTGCCGCGGCCACGATGGCGACGTCGGGATGCCTGGCGAGCACGTGATCGACACCCGGCTGGGCCGCGATCAAGCACAGCACCGTGACGTCACCGGCCCCGCGAGAGCGCAGCATGTCAAGGACACACACCAGCGAGCCACCAGTGGCCAACATTGGATCACACAGCACGACGTGGACGCCCGTGAGAGATTCGGGCAGGCCGTCGAGGTAGACGTCGGGCTGCAGCGTCTCTTCGTTGCGACGCAGTCCGACCAGGCAGACGCGGTGATGCGGGAGTACCTCTTGGACCGCGGGGCTCATGCCGAGTCCGGCGCGCAGGATCGGGACGATGAGGTACTCGGTGTCGATGCGCACCGCCGGCGCACCTTTGGTCACTGGCGTATCGACCGTGGTCAGCGTGACCGGTGTATCGCGAAAGGCCTCGTAGGCGACGAAGCGAGAGATCTCTCCCGCTAGGCGCAAGAAGTCCGCGTTGGAGGTCGCGACGTCGCGCAGACTTCGCACTTTGTCGGCGACCACCGGATGATTGATGACCTGGAGTGATGGCACGAGGTCACACTACGCCGAGTGAAGTTCGCTCGTCGACGAGACGCCACCAACGTCCGCGGCCGGGAATGAACGTCGCAGAGGGCGCGTATTATTGATCGATGGCTTCTTTCCTCTCTTCGCGTTCCGAACGCGTCCGAGAGCTGGATTCGGCCAATCCATTGGGTGGCGTTCGTTCGAGGTATCCCGGACCGCGCTACGAGATATCGCGCGATCAGAGCCTGACCTGGTGGCGCCGAGTCCTGCCAGTGATCCAGTCCCATCGCGTCACATTCGTGACGGCGATCGTGCTCTCGTTCGTCAGTCTCATCTTCCAGGTACTCGTGCCGAACATGTTGAGCAACGACATCACGCGAACCTTCGTGCACCACGTGACGTCGCTCCACAGCGACGTCATCGCGCTCGTGATCGTGGGGCTCTTGGCCGGTGCCGCGGGCATCATCTCGCGCCAATTCCTCTACAACACCGCCTACAACGTCGAGGCGGACCTTCGTGCGCTCATCTATGAGCACATGACGTGGCTCTCGTTCAGTTTCTATGACCGGGTTCAGTCCGGCCAGCTCATCAGTCGCGCGAACAGCGACATCCGCAGCGTCCAGATGTACTCGATCTTCGCGCCGCTCATCATCGTGCAGTGCTTCATCGGTGTCGTCGCGTTCGGCTTCATGCTCAGCATCAACTGGGCGTTGGCGCTGATCTCGATGATCGTGATGCCGATCCTCTACGTGGTGGGCATCAAGATGCGCCGGGTCATGTTCCCGATCTCCTGGATCACCCAGGCCCGTCTGGCCGAGGTCGCGACGATCGTCGATGAGAACGTGAACGGCGTGCGCGTCGTGAAGTCCTTCGCACAAGAAGAGGCCGAGATCGACCGCTTGGCCGACGCCGCCGAGGGCGTCGCCTGGGCCTACATCAAGGACGCGAACATCCGTGCGATCTGGTCGCCCTGGGTCCAGAATCTGCCCCAACTGGGACTCGCGCTCGTACTGCTCTGCGGTGGGTGGATGGTCCTGCACGGCGACCTCGCCTATCCCCAGATCCTCGCCTTCAGCCTGTACCTGTTGATGCTCCAGGCGCCGTTCATGATGCTGGGCCAACTCGTCATGATGGGACAGCGTGCCAAGGCCAGCGCCGGTCGCATCTTCGAGATCCTCGACGAGAATCCAGAGATCGTCGAGCGACCCGGCGCGTACGACCTCGTCGACGTGCGTGGAGCGATCGACTTCAATCACGTGACCTTCACCTACGACAACGGCGCCGAGATCCTTCGCGACTTCGACGCGCACCTCTCGCCCGGAGAAACGGTAGCGATAGTCGGGCGTACGGGTTCCGGCAAGTCCACCGTCGCACGTCTTCTCGATCGCTTCTATGACGTCACCGAAGGCTCGATCACCATCGATGGCCACGACCTACGCGACCTGACGTTGACCTCGCTTCGCGAGAACGTCGGCGTCGTGCTCGATGAACCCTTCCTCTTCTCAATATCCATTCGTGACAACATCGCCTACGGACGGCCCGATGCCTCACTGGAGGAGGTGCAGGCCGCCGCGCTCGCGGCCAACGCCGACGAGTTCATCGTGCGCCTGCCCGACGGCTACGACACCGTCGTCGGCGAGCGCGGCTACACGCTCTCCGGTGGGCAGCGCCAACGCATCGCCATCGCCAGGACGCTGCTGCTCAATCCGCCGATCCTGATCCTCGATGACGCCACGAGCGCCATCGACGTGCACGTAGAGTCCGGCATCTACGAGGCCCTGCGGGGTCTCTTGACTCAGCGCACGACGATCGTGATCGCGCATCGGATCTCGACCATCGCCCTCGCCAGTCGGGTCTTGGTGCTCGATGAAGGTCGCGTGATCGCCAGCGGCACGCACGACGAGTTGCTCGAACGCGAACCGCTCTACTCCGAGATTCTCGCCCAGACCACCTCGAACGAGGGGGCCTAATGGGGTGGGGCGGCCCCGGCGGTGGCGGCGCGATGTTCGGGGCCAGCGCGTCGTCGGTCGCGGGACGCGCCGGTCTCCCCTTCGGCGGCATCCCCGAGGAGTTGATGGACGAGGCGACGAAGCTACTGGCGACCGAGCCGGTGCGACCCAAGTCCCACGTCCACTTCACGCAACTCCCAAGTGCGAAGGAGCGCGAACGGCTCACGCTGCCCCAACTACTCCGCGCCTACCCCAAGTGGGTCATCACCGGTTCGCTGCTCGTCATCGTCATCAGCTTGACCCTGCAGGCCGGACCACTGCTCACTGAGTACGCCATCAGTCACGGGATGGAGCATCACAAGAGTCTGAGCGTGATCGTCGTGTGCGCCGTCCTCTATCTCGCGCTCGCCTTCATCAGCGTCTACTTCCAACGAGAACAGGTCAACGTCACGGGCAAGCTCTCCTCGCGCATCATGCACGATCTGCGCATCCGCGTCTTCACGCAGTTCCAGCGGCTCAGCCTCGATTTCTTCACCGAGGAGAAGGCCGGCGTCCTCATGAGTCGGATGACCAGTGACATCGAGAACCTGCAACAGCTGATCCAAGACGGCATCAGTCAGTTCGCGCTCCAGGGCCTCACGATGATCGTCATCACGGTCATCTTGTTCCTGACGAACGTCGTACTCGCGATGTGGACCGTGCTGCTGGTCGTGCCGCTCCTCATCGTCTTTTCGATCTGGTACCACCACGCGTCGGAAAAGGGCTACCTCCTCGCGCGCGATCGGATCGCGACCGTCCTGGCCGACCTCTCGGAGTCGCTCTACGGCATCCGCGTCGTGACCGCGAACAACCGCCAGCGCCGCAACATCCGTAACCACCGACACGTGGTCGGCGCCTATCGCGACGCCAACGCCTACACCGGCCGCGTCAACGCCATCTACGGACCGTCGACGCTCATGATCGGCATCCTGGGCCAGGCCATGCTGCTCGGCATCGGCGGCCACATGGTGTTGCATCACCAACTCGGCGTACCCCAACTCATCGTGTTCTTCCTCTACCTCAACCGATTCTTCGCACCGATCCAACTTCTCGTGCAGCAGTACACGACGCTCCAGCAAGGTCGTTCCTCGATCATCCGGCTGCGCGAACTCATCGACACCGCGCCCAGCGTCGACGAGGTCCCGGATGCGCCCGATCTACCTGTCATCGAGGGCCGCATCACCTTCGAGCATGTGGACTTCTCATATCTGAGTGACGAGCCGGTGTTGCACGACGTCAATCTCGAGATCTCCCCCGGCGAGTCGGTGGCCTTCGTCGGCCCAACCGGCGCCGGCAAGTCGACGATGGCGAAGCTGGCGAACCGCTTCTATGACCCCACGTCGGGTCGGGTCCTGCTCGACGGGATCGACATCAAGACCGTCACGTTGCGATCGCTGCGCTCACAACTCGGCGTCGTGCCCCAAGAACCGTTCCTCTTCGCCGGATCGATCCGCACCAACCTGAGCTTTGGCCACCCCGACGCGACCGAAGACGAGATCAACACCGCGGTCGACGTCGTGGGGCTGCGCGAGCTGGTGGACCGTCTTCCGCAGGGACTCGAGACGCCGGTGCACGAGCGGGGCCAGACACTCTCGGCCGGCGAACGCCAACAACTCGCGCTGGCGCGAGCGTTCCTCGCACGACCCCGCGTACTCATCTTGGATGAGGCGACGTCGTCACTCGACTTGCAAAGCGAGACCGTCATCGAGCGAGCACTCGACCGACTCCTCGAGGGCCGTTCGGCGATCCTCATCGCGCACCGACTCACGACCGCGCAGCGCGCGAACCGCATCGTCGTCATCGATGATGGCGGCATTGTCGAGATGGGGACACCCGCGGAGCTACTCGCTCGGGGCGGTGCCTACGCCACGATGTACGACGCGTGGATCGCCTCGGGTGGCCGTGACTCGACACGCGCTGAGGTCATTGGAGACCTCGAACTCTAGGACATCCCCTTCACGGCGTCGATGAGCGTCGCGGCGCTTTGATCGCCGAGCGGGATTGGATGCACCTGCAGGTGCGTGACCCCAGCCTCACGAAAGGCCGCGACTCGTTCGGCGACATAACTCGCCGGACCGCACAGCGTGGTGAGCTCCAAGAACTCGTCGGGGATCGCGGCCTCGGCGTCCTTCTTCTTGCCCTCGAGGTACAGGTCCTGGATGATCGCGGCCTCCTTCTCGAATCCGTAGCGGACCATCAGTTCGTTGTAGAAGTTCTTGCCCTTGGCGCCCATGCCCCCGACGTAGAGCGCGGTCATCGGTCGAGAGAACTCGCGAAGCGCCGTCACCTCCTCGCCCTCGCCGATCGCGAGGAGTCCGCCAGCTGAGATCATGAGTTCGCCACGTGAGGGATCGCGCTTGGCTCGACCGGCCGCGAGCGGCGCCCCCCAGACGTCGTTCGCGCGCTCGGGGATGAAGAAGACCGGCAGCCAGCCGTCGGCGATCGATGCCGTCATCTCGACATTCTTCTCCCCGAGCGAGGCCACCCAGATAGGGATCTCGGAGCGCACCGGGTGGGTCAGCATCTTGAGTGGCTTGGCGAGACCGGTGCCCTGATCGCTCGGCAGCGGCAGTGTGAAGTTCTTGCCCTGGTGCACCAGTGGCGACTCGCGCTTCCATATCGTGCGACAGATGTCGACGATCTCACGAGTACGTCCGAGCGGATTCGTGTACGGCACGCCGTAGAAACCCTCGATGACCTGGGGGCCCGAGGCGCCGAGCCCTAGGTGAAATCGACCGTCGGACAGCGCGTCGATCCCCGCGGCGGTCATGGCGATGAGCGAGGGCGTACGCGAGTAGATGTTCATGATCCCGGAGCCGATCTGGACGTGCTCGGTCAGGGCCGCGAGGTATCCCATCAGGGAAGGGCTGTCAAAGCCGTAGACCTCGGCGACCCATACGAGGTCGAGACCGGCCTTTTCCATCTCGGCGACGTCGCGCGCGGCCTCTTTGAAGCCGCCCGAGTAGGCCAGGATCGTGGATATTTGCAGTGGTTGACGAGAAGTTGTGGTCACGCTCGTCACAGTACCAATGCGCGTTGCGTGGGCCGAAAGTCGCCGACACATGTCCTACGCTGGTACGGGTAAGCACTTTCGCTTTCTCACAGTTCAAAGGCTGGTGACAACGTGGTCACGCGTCCGAATGAGGCGGATCCTCACGACTTCAATCCGTGGCTACGGGTTACCTCGCTCATCGAAACCGCCGGGCATCTCCTCGGGCTGAACGAGGGTTTGATCAAGCGCATCGTCACGCCGGAGCGAATCCTCGAGGTCGCGGTCCCGATCCGAATGGACTCCGGCGAGGTCGAGATGTTCCACGGCTGGCGTATCCAGCACAGCACGGCGCGCGGCCCGGGCAAGGGCGGTATTCGATTCCACCCGAGCGTGAACGTCGACGAGATCGCGGCGCTCAGTGCCGACATGTCGATCAAGTGCGCGGTCGTGAACATCCCCTACGGCGGTGCCAAGGGCGGCATACGCGTCGATCCGACCGCGCTCAGTCGCGGCGAGCTCGAGCGACTGACCCGGCGCTACGCCTTCGCCATCGCCCCGATGATCGGACCCGACCGCGACATCCCCGCCCCCGACATCAACACCGACACCCAGGTGATGAGTTGGATCATGGACACCGTGTCGATGTTGCGCGGCCACAACACGCCCGGCGTCGTCACCGGCAAGCCGCTCGCCATCGGCGGCACGCTCGGTCACGCGGGTGCGACGTCGCTCGGTGTCACGATCTGCACCAGTGCGATCCTGCAGCGCCTCGGTCGACTCGCGAGCGAACAGCGCGTCGTCATCCAGGGCTACGGCAAGGTCGGCGCCCCGTTGGTGAAGCTACTGAGCGACCGCGGCATGAAGGTCGTTGGCGTGGCCGACATTCGCGGCGCGATCCACGTACCCGAGGGCATCGACCCGACGGTCATGGCCAATCACTTCAAAGAGGCTGGCACCATCGTCGGCTACCCCAACAGCGAAGCGGTCGCCGCTGACTTGCTCTTCACGCTGCCCAGCGACATCGCCATCCCGGCGGCCCTGGGTGGTGTGATCGACCAAGACATCGCCAAGACCATGGCCGCCTCCATCGTGGTCGAAGCGGCCAACGGTCCGACGACCGGTGAGGGCGCAGCGGTGCTCGCGAGTCGAGGCATCGCCGTGGTGCCCGACGTCCTCGCGAACGCCGGCGGTGTCGTCGCGTCGTACTTCGAGTGGGCCCAAGATCTGCAGGGCTACCTCTGGGAGCCCGAACTCTTCCACGACCGTCTGGAAAAGACGCTGCGCGAAGCCTTCAACTACATCTGGACTCGCCACCTGCAACTCGAGGTCACGCTGCGCGAGACCGCGATCGCCGTGGGCGTCGAGCGAATCGCCGAAGCAACCGAACTACGCGGACTGTTCCCCTGATCGCCAGGCGCGTGTCGCAACGGCGTGTCGTCCCGATGGTTCGGTATGCGAGGGTGACGACGTGACATCGACTGAACCGACGCGTGATGAACTCGAGGCGACGATCGCGGCACTCCGCGACGAGATCATCCGGCTGAAGGAAGAACTCCGACGTGCTCGCCGTGAGAGCAACGAAGTCCCGCCGCACTATCTGTAGACGTCACGACGTGGTCGTCGTCCCGGCGCACGTCAGTTGATTTCGCGCGGCGAGGTCCTGGGCGGCCGCGGCGATCAACGTGGTCTTGGTGAGTGTGCCGGCCGTCACCGCGGCGACGATCGCGTTCGAGATCTTGGCGGCCAGCGCGAGCGAGGCCGCGACCGACGTCGGTGAGCCGAAGAGGATGAGGTCATCGCCTGCCGCGAGAGCCTGTACCGACGCCGCCGGTTCGGCGAGGTGCAGCGCACTGATCGCGCCGGCCGAGAGCGAGTCCGTCACAATGAGTCCCTTAAAGCCCAGCGTCGTGCGAAGCGCCTGCACGGCCACTGGGGAGATTCCGGCCGGCAGCGACGTCAGACCCGGGACGCGGGCGTTCGACATCATCACCGCCGTGGCGCCGCTTGCGATGGCTTCACGAAACGGCACCAGTCCAGTCGACTGCAGCTTCGCCCACGACAGTGTCGCCGCGGGACCGTAGTCGGTGTTACGGGTTGCGTAGCCCAGACCCGGGAAGTGCTTCACCACGGACAACACGCCCGCCTCTTGGAGTCCCTTCATGAAGGCGGTCCCGTCAGCCGCCGCCCGTGACGGCACACCGCTGAAGGATCGGTAGCCGTCGGGGTTCGCGGCACCCGGATACTGCGCGCGCGCGTCGACGTCGAGCACTGGCGCGAGATCGGTATTGACCCCCGCGGCCGACAGCGCCGTGCCGACGCGTCGCGCGATCGCAGTGATCTGGGTGGCGGTGAGGTTCTTGCCCATCGTCTGGGCCCAGGGGAACGACCCCACGAGATTGGTGAGCCGCTCGACCCCACCACCCTCTTCGTCGGTCATCACCATCCAGGCGTAGTGTCCCGGACGCTCGCGTTGCAACGTCGCCAGGATCTGGGGCATCGACGCCGGGGCCGTGGTGCCGAAGAGGAGGACCCCGCCGTAACCCGCGCGTGCAGCCGGAGCCAGGGCGCCGACGTTGGTCGCTTCGACCGGGATCGCGATGGTCTCGTTCGCCAACGCCGCGGTCGTCCACGTCGACACGATCTGCGTCGCGCACGAGAGATTGGTATCGACCGTGCGTGGTTCGCTCGCGCCCGCGCTCACGATGAGCACACTGGAGAGCGCCAGCGCACCGAGCAGTAGCCGCAGACGTCGCATCATTGAAGGCTACGGCGACGATTTCCTATTTACCGACCACTACGATGACCAGCGTCGAAACGAGTCCGATGTCACACATGATGCCCGCCGCCTTCATCGGTCACGGTAACCCGATGAACGCGATCGAACACAACCGGTACACCGAGAGTTGGGCCCGCTTCGGCGCCTCGATTGAAAAACCGAAGGCGATACTCGTGATCTCCGCGCACTGGTACGTCAACATCACCGCCATCACGGCCATGCGGATGCCGCGCACGATCCACGATTTCTACGGCTTCCCGCCGGAACTCTTCGCGGTCGAGTACCCGGCCCCCGGTGAACCGTCGATCGCCGATCGTGTCGTCGACGTCGTGAAGCCGACCTACGTGGGGCTCGACGAGGACAGCTGGGGAATCGACCACGGCACTTGGTCGGTGCTCGTGCACATGTTCCCCGCCGCCGACGTGCCGGTACTGCAACTCTCGATCAACGCCGAGTTGCCCTTCGACTACCACTTCAATCTCGGTGCCCAACTCCACGAACTGCGCTCTGAGGGCGTCCTCATCGTCGGCAGCGGCAATGTCGTGCACAACCTGCGACTCGTCGACTTCAACCTGCCGGGCGTGGGCAGCGACTGGGCGCATCGATTCGATGACGACATGCGCGAGATCATGACGGGCGACGCCAGTGACCTCGGGCGAGCGAGCTCCCACGAGGACTACCGCCTGGCGGTACCGACGCCCGACCACTTCCTGCCACTGGCCTATGTCGCCGGACTCTCGGCCGCGGCGAACACGCCGACGCGAACCCTGGTCGACGGCTACGAGATGGGATCGTTGTCGATGACGGCCTACGAGCTACCGGCGGCCTGAACTACCGGCGCCGCGACGCGTGCGTCGCCCGCCACAGTGACCACCACAGCGCGAGCAGCACAATCACCGGCAACACGACGATCACGGCGACATTGAAATGTCCGGCCTCGCTGAGCAGCGCGGTGACGCCAATGATGACCACCACGGCGATGAAGATCTCGGGCGTGTCGCCGACCAAGAAGTCCCACCAAAATCGTCCGAATCCTTTGACGAGGCGCACGACGACCGGCGAGCGTTCGCTCATACGCGCGCCTCGCGGGGAGTGAGCGAACGTCGAAGCGCGAATACCGCGCTCCATGTCGCGAGGGCGTAGAGCGCCACGAGGAACACCAACCACGTATCGCCGCCGGGCCACCGAACCCGAAGTCCCTCGCCCGACCAAAAGGTCCCGTAGGTCACGAGCAAGACCCCGACCGACATCTTCAAGAAGTTCTCCGGCACTTTCGAGAGTTGCTTCGCGACCACCACGCCGCACCCGGCGACGAGGACGACGGCGATCGCCGCGACGATCGCGGCGAGCCCCACGCGATGCGCCGAGGTGCCGAGCGTGATGACCAGAATGACGACTTCGAGTCCCTCGAGAAAGACACCCTTGAAGGCCATGACGAACGCGACGCGGTTTCGACCAGGTGTCGCTCCGGTTGCGCGAAGCGTGGCCACCGTTGCTTCGTAGATCGCGTCCTCGTCGTGTTTCGCCTTGAGCCCGGTCGCGCGAAGGATCGACTTTCGCAGCCACTGCATGCCGAAAACGAGGAGCACACCGCCCACCACGAGACGCAGGACGTTGAGCGGCACGTGCACCAATGCCGGACCGAACGCCGCGACCAACGCCGAAAGGACAAGGAGTGCGACGCCCGTCCCCTCCAGGGCCGATCGCCAGCCTCGGGTGTGACCGACCGCGAGGACGATCGTGAGGGCTTCGACCATTTCAACGCTCGACGCCAGAAACACCGCGCCGACGAGGACGATGGTTGCTGTCGGTACTGACGTGGCTAACAACACATGGGTTCCTCTGGAGCGAAACGCCTCGACTCCGCCTCGACGCTAGCGTCCGGCTCGTTCGACCTCGAAGAGGCCTTCTCAGCGACTATTCGCGACGCCGGAGCTCTTCGTCCACCAGTGCCACGTCGAGTCCTCGACTCGCCATCAGCACGAGCGTGTGAAACCAGAGGTCCGCGGCTTCTTCGACGACGCGTTGATCGTCCTCAGTGAGTGCGGCCACGACGAGTTCGATGGCCTCTTCACCGACTTTGCGGGCGACTCGTCCCGTTCCGTCGGCGAGGAGTCCCGCGACGTACGAGCCTTCGGGCGCCTCGTGTTGACGCCGTAGGACCTTGCGCCATAGCCACGGCGTGAAGCACGACGTCGAGCCGTCGTGGCACGCCGGTCCGTCGGCCGACACGCGAACCAGCACGGCGTCGTCGTCACAGTCGTGCGCGATCTCCACGACGTGCATCGTGTTGCCCGACGTCTCGCCTTTTCGCCACAGCGTCTGGCGCGACCTCGAGAAGAAGTGGACGAGACCGCTCGAGCGCGTGAGCGACAGTGCCTCCTCGTCCATCCACCCCAACATCAGCACGCGACCCGTGTCGTCGTCCTGGATAATCGCCGCTCGTAGTTCCTCGCTCATCTCTCTACCTTCATCGGTCGAAGTTCTATACCCAATGCCTCAATCTCACGGCGCAGTCCCGGCAGGCCCGCCGGATTCTCGTGCACGATGGACGCGATCAACGCGGCGTCGGTGACGCGCAAGGCCTCGACCACGTGCTGGGCCGAACCGGCACCACCGGATGCGATGACCGGCACACCCACGGCGGCGCGCACAGCGGCGGTCAACTCGAGATCGAATCCCTCGCGACGACCGTCATGCGAGATTGACGTCAGGAGTATCTCGCCAGCACCGCGCGACGCGGCCTCGACGGCCCACGGGATCGTCTTGGTCGTCGTTTCGACACGTCCGCCGTGCGTGTGGACGACGCCGTCACCGGCGTCGATCGCGACGACCACCGCCTGACTGCCGTAGCGGCGCGCGATCGCACTGATCAAACTCGGATCGGCGAGGGCGGCTGAGTTCAGCGAGACGCGGTCAGCCCCCGACTCGATGATGCGGATCGCGTCCTCGACCGAACGCACACCACCGCCGACGGTGAAGGGGATCTCCAGCACGTCGGCCACGTCGGCCACGACCGACGTCATCGTCGCGGTGTCGTCCGGCGTCGCCGTGATGTCGAGAAAGACCAGTTCATCCGCTCCACCGTCGCTATAGAACTTGGCGAGTTCCACGGGGTCACCGACGTCGCGGAGGCCGACGAAATTGACGCCCTTCACGACCCGGCCGTGGGCCACGTCCAGACAGGGGATCAAGCGGGCGAGAGGCATCGCTCGAGAAAGTTCAGGCCGGCGGTCCCACTCTTTTCCGGGTGGAACTGCACCCCCAGGAAGGAGCCGCGTTCGACCGCGACGGTCACGCCCTCGGACGTGGCGACGCTGTCGGGACTCTGTGCAGCGAAGGAGTGCGCGAAATAGTACGCGTCGCCCCACGGTTCGACGTTGGCCCAGCCGAGTCGAGGGACTCGACCCTCGCGCAGCAGCTGCACCGAACCGGGCAGCAATCCGATGCCGTCGACGCCGCCGTCTTCGTCACTGCGTTCCAATGCCAGCTGCATGCCGAGACAGATGCCGAGGATCTGACCCCCGGCGACGAAACGGTCGCGCAGCGCGGTCGCCGCGCCGGTCGAGTCGAGGTGCTCCATCGCAGTGCGCGCGGAACCAACGCCCGGAAGTATGACGAAGTCGCTCACCGCGATCTCGCTCGGATCGCTGCTCACGACACTCGTGCGACCCAAGTGCGTCAGTGCCGCACGCACCGACCTCGTGTTGCCCGCGCCGTAATCGACAACGACGACGTCACTCATAGCGAACCCTTCGTCGAACGAACCAGGGTGCCGTCGCGCGTGAGCGCCTGGGCCAAGGCACGGCCAACGGCCTTGAAGGCCGCCTCGGCCACGTGGTGGTCGTTCTCCCCCGTCGCCGTCACGTGCAGCGTGATGCGCGCGTTCTGCGCGAGTGACTGGAACGCGTGGGCGGCCATGCCGGGGTCAGGTGAGATGTCGATCGTTGCCGTCGCACGTCCGGAGAGGTCCACGACGGCGTGAGCCAGTGCCTCATCCATCGGCACGCGCGCCTCACCGTAGCGCGTCAGTCCGCGGCGATCGCCGAGCGCCTCGTTGAGCGCCTCGCCGAACGTGATCATCATGTCCTCGACCATGTGGTGTTCGCCGGTCTCGAGGTCACCGACGCCCTCGAGTCGCAGGTCCATCCCGCCGTGGAACGCCAACTGTTGGAGCATGTGGTCATAGAACCCAAGTCCGGTGTTCACGTAGACGCGGCCTTCACCCGGCACGCGCAGACGAATGTTCAACAGCGTCTCGGCGGTGGCGCGACGTCGTCGCAGTGAGGACGCAGGGATCGCGGTTCCGGAAAGGACTGCGCGCAGCGCGTCGAGCAAGACGTTGTCGTCGAGTTCGTCTTTCACGCTGATACGCAGTCCCCCCTCGTAGGCGCGAACGACCACGCCGTAGGTCATGAGTTGTTCGACCAGCGCTTGAGGCTCATCCATCGGGATGAAGAGGAAGTTCGTGTACGACTTCAGTGGCGTGAGGCCCAGCGCGGTGAGCTCGCCCGCGAGGCGTTCGCGTTCGGCGACCTGAGCCGAGACGTCGAGCGGCGTCGCAATCGCTGCAAGGGCGAGGGAGGCCGACAACGACGAGACCGAGAGTGGCGCCTGTCGCGAGGAGATGATCTCGATCAGTTCTGGACTGGCGAGCGCGTACCCGACGCGCGCCCCGGCCAGACCGTAGGCCTTGGAAAACGTGCGCAGCACGATGGCGCCGGACTCAATGCGATCGAGGGCATCGACGCCGGCGTAGTCGGCGTAGGCCTCGTCGATGACCAATTGGCCCGATACGTCGGGGATGTCCGGGAGTTCGCCGGTCGGATTATTCGGCCGACAGACGAAGACCAGATCGGCCGTCGCCGGATCAGACACGATCGTGGCGCCGGCCATGGCGGCGGCGAAGGGATACATCGAGTACGAGAACGCGGGCACGGTGGCGACAGTGCCGCCCTCAGCGAAGAGCCGCGCCAACAGCACGATGAACTCGTCGCTGCCGGCACCGAGTGTCACCTGGTCTATCGCGACGCCGTGGCGTTCAGCGATCGCGGCGCGCAGTGCGTGATACCTCCCGCGGTCGTACTCATTGACGTCAGCCAGCGCTCGCGCCAACGCGGCCGGACGCGCACTCGGCGGCGGGGTCGCCGCGACGTTGCCGTCGAAACGAAGGATGTCGCGTGCGTCGAGATCGACTTTCTCGGCGATGACCTCGTTCGACGGCGGCCACTGATAACTCGCGAGCGCTTCGGGCCGGGTCATCGTCGCGCCGTGGCCTTGTGCGCGGGCATGTCTTCGAGATCGGCCAACGCCTCGATAGTGGGGGCCAAACGGTCCAGACCCTCCTTCGTGACGCGTTGGACCGTGACGGTCTTCATGAAGGCCTCGAGTCCCAGCCCGCCGGTCGATTTCGCCCAGCCACCGGTCGGCAGGACGTGGTTGCCGCCGGTCGCGTAGTCGCCCGCGGGCACGGGCGAGTACGGCCCGACGAAGACCGCGCCGGCGTTGCGAATTCGGTCGGCCAGTGACTCGGCGCGCTGACCCAGGAGCGCGACGTGTTCGGCGGCGTACTCCTCGACTTCGGCGAGCGCCACATCAAGGTCCTCGCCCACCCACACGACGTGGGCACGCGAATCGGGTCCGTGCTCCATCTGGGCGTCGAGTTCTTGTTGCACGATGACCGGGTCGAAGCCGACGTCAGCCACGACCACGACCTCGCTGGGACCGGCCGGGAGGTCAATCGCGACGTCACGGCTCACCAACAGTTTCGCGGCGTTGACCGCGCCGCCACCCGGACCGAAGATCTTGTCGACCGGGGCAATCGATTCGGTGCCGTAGGCCATGGCCGCGATGGCCTGCGCGCCGCCGATCGCCCACACTTCGTCGATGCCGAGCAACGCGGCGGTCGCGGCGACCGCGGCCGAGCCGTTGGGCGGCGTGCAGACGACGATTCGCTCCACTCCGGCGACCTGGGCCGGTACCCCGGCCATGATCAGTGACGAGACGAGCCCCGTGGGTACGTAGATGCCGATCGAACGAATTGGTGTCCAGCGTCGCTCTAGGGTGACACCCGGCGCGACCTCCAGCGTGAGGTCGGCGGGGCGCTGCGCCGCGTGCCAGGTACGCACGTTCTCGGCCGCCGCCAGCACCGCCGACGTCGGGATATCGCCGTAGGCGAGCGCGCGCTGCGGACTCGAGTCGGTGGTACCGTCGAACTTCTTCGACCACTCCACGATCGCGGCGTCACCGCGCGCGCGAACGTCCTCGACGATCTCTTCGATCGTGACGGGCTTGTCGAGCGTGACCGGCTTACTCATGGCACCATCCGTTCGACGGGCAGCGTCAGGATCGAACTCGCGCCGGCGGCCTCGAGACGCGGCAGCAGCGACCAGATGTCGGCGGCGGGCACCAACGCGTGGACCGCGACGACGCCGGGGGTCGCGAGGTCCATGATCGTGGGCGAACCGGACGTCGGCAGGAGCGATGTCACCTCTTCGAGGCGTATCTTGGCGACGTTGCACAACAGGTAGCGATTCGCGCGTGCGTTGATCACCGATCCGAGCACCATCGTGAGCGTTCGGCGCGCCTCGTGGTCCATCGAACCGATCTTGCCGATGAGTACGGCTTCGGATTCGAAGAGCGTGCCGATCGATCGCAGACCATTGGTGCGTAAGGTACTGCCCGTCGAGACGAGGTCGATGATCGCGTCGGCAAGTCCGAGCCGCGGAGAGATCTCGACCGAACCCGTGACCTGCACGAGCTCCGCGGCGACGCCGCGTTCAGCCAGGGCGCGTTCGGCGATACGCGGGTGCGACGTCGCGATCCGTCGACCAGCAAGGTCGTCGATGCTCCGCGCGGGGTCCTCCATCGACACTGCGGCCTGCAGCGAACAGGCGCCGTAGCCGAGCCGAAGGAGGACTTCGACGTCGCACTCTCGCTCCGAGATCAGGTCCAGGCCGGTGATGCCGCAGTCCACGACCCCGTCCTGCACGTATTCAGGTACGTCTTCGGCGCGAACGAAGAGCAGGTCGATCTCCGCGTTGCGACAGTGGGACTGCAACACGCGCTCACCAGGTTCTTGGGGCGTGACACCGCTCGCCTCGAGGAGGGTCCATGACGGTTCGCGGAGTCGGCCCTTCGAGGGCAGCGCGAGCGAGAGTCGGCGCGTCATCGTCGAGCCTTCTTCAAGACGGCGGCGTAGCCACCTTCGCCGTAGTGGAGCCACTGGGCAACGCGCGTCACCGTGGCGGTCGAGGCACCCGTGCGCCGAGAGATCTCTTGATAGGAGACCCCGTCGTTCACCAATCGCGCCACCTGGAGGCGTTGACCCATGGCATCAATCTCGGTCGTCGTGCAGAGGTCGCGCAAGAACGCCGCCGTCACGTCTCTATCGCGAAGCGCGGCGAACGCCCCTACGAGCTCATCGAAACGCGCGGCGGTCTCGGGATTCGCCTGGGCGGCTGTCACTTTTCCACTGGTCATTTTACTATGCTAACATGCTAACACGCTGCTATGCAAGTTATCCCTGCTCTCGACCTCCTCGGCAACGACGCCGTCCGTCTCGAACAAGGGGACTTCGACCGCGTCGTCTTTCGCCAACCCATCGAGACGTTCATGGCCCGCATCGTCGCAACCACCCCACCGCTCATCCACATCGTGGATCTTCAGGGCGCCCGCGACGGAGCGCTGCGCCCCGAGGTCATCGCTCGCTGTGCGAGCGTCGCCGCCGACATTCCCCTTCAGGTGTCGGGCGGCATTCGCTCCCTCGACGCCGCGCGGGCCGCGCTCGACGCGGGCGCCTCGCGCATCATTGTCGGCACCGCCGTGTGGGAAAGTGACGACGCCCTCAAGGTCTTTGCGTCAACGTTTGGTGAACAGTTGCTCGTCGCGCTCGACGTACGCGAGGGGCGCATCGCCATTCGGGGATGGACTGCGTCGACCGAATTGAACGTGGACGACGCGCTCACTCGATGCAGCGACGCGGGTGTCCGGCGCCTGCACGTCACCGCAATCGACCGCGACGGGACCATGCGCGGTCCCGACCTCGACCTGTACCGACGAGTGTGCGCGAGCGGTATCGCCGTTGTCGCCGCCGGTGGCGTGCGTGACGACGGCGACGTCGCAGCGTTGAGCGACGTGGGATGTGAGGCCGCCGTCATGGGCCTCGGTTATCTGTCACGCCTCGGTTTGAACCTCGACACGTGATGCCCCGGGGCCTAGGCGATCTCCAGCACGACCTTGCCGCGTGGTTCGTCCTCTGCGACGTCACCTCGCAGGGCCGCGATGGCCGCCGGTGCGTCGTCGATCTCGAATCGATGCGTGATAAGCAACGACGGTCGAAGCGTTCCCGCGTTGACCTGTGCAACAACCTCGGCAAACGACGCACTGGTGTAACCGAAACTTCCCTGTACAACTACGTCATTGTTCACGAGATCATCAGGTGCGAGTTCGACCACCGTGCCGTGCGGTGGCAGACCGAGGAGAATCACCATCGCTCCGCGACCGGCGAGCATGAGGGCCGTCGACGCCGACTCTCGCGTGCCGGCCGCTTCAATCACGAGATCGAATCGGTCCTCGGGCACGATGGTGACGAATTCGTCCGCCCCGGCAGCTCGCGCTAGCGACGCCTGAGCGGCGCGACGGCCCGCGACGACGACGCGCGCCGGCTTGAACTGTCGGACCAGATGTGCGGCCAAGAGAGCGATCGTGCCGTCACCCACGATGATGACGTCGAGTTGATCGCGCAGCGGCAATCGTGTGAGTGCGCGCCACACCACGGCCATCGGTTCAATCAACGCGGCGTCATCGGCGAGCACCGACGCTTCAATTCGATGTACCAGTCGCGCGGGCACGGCGATGCGTTCTGCGACCGCGCCGGGGCGGGTGAATCCGATCTCGTCGTAGGTGACGCAGCGGTTCGTCGCTCCGATGCGGCACTCGTCGCACACGCCGCAGGGGATGATGCCCTCGACGGCAACGCGGTCACCGTGTGTCGCGAGGCCCGGTACGTCGTCGAGGAGTCGGCCGACCCACTCGTGACCGAGGATCAACGGATAGCGCACGTACGCCGGATCGATGCTGCCATCGATGAGCTCGAGGTCCGTGCCGCACACACCCGCCACGAGTGGCGCCACCAGGACCTCGCCGTCGGCCAAGGCCGGTTCCGCGACTGATTCAAGCGCAACGTCGTGGGGTGAGCGAACGACGAGCGCGCGCATCAACTTCGTCCGGGATGCACGCCGCCGAGCAGGAAGGTCATGCGTTCGGCGTGTTCTTTCACGATGCCACCGAGACGCTGCACTTCGCGCAGTGGCACGTCGACCTTGAGTCCCGTGACACTGAGGGCCCCGGCACACTTGGCCTGGTGATCGAAGAATGCCGCACCGACGCAAAATACTCCCTCGGCCTCTTCTTCGTCATCCGTGGCGAAGCCCTCGACGCGAACGCGTTCGAGGTCGACCAAGAGCGCCTCGACGTCGGTCAGCGTCTTGGTGGTGTGCACCGCCATGCCGGCCTCAGCGATGAGATCGCGGACCTGCTGCTCGTTCATCTCAGCGAGGATCGCCTTACCCGCGGCGGTCGCGTGCGGCTCTTCGCGTTGCCCGAGCGGCGCGTGGAACCGAATCGAACCTTCACCGTCGATGCGTTCGAGGAACACGGGGTAGCCGTTCTCGTTCATGGCGAGGCGAGACGTGAGACCAGTGATGCTCGTGAGTTCGCGCAACGTCGGCAGACCGAGCTCGGCAATGGAGGTCTGCTGACCAACCAGGTCACCGAGACGAAGAAGGTTGAGACCGAGCACGTAGCGTGGACCGGGATCCACGGCGCGCAGTAGGCCCGCCGCGCTGAGCGTGCGCGCGAGCGAGAGCGCCGTACTCTTGGCGACCTTCAAATGCCCTGCGATCTCGGTGACACCGAGTCCTCCGGCGCCGGCGTTGCCGACCAAGTCGAGCAACACGGCAGCACGGGCAACTGACTGAACTTCATAACGCTTATCTTGATCATTGTTGTTTGGCACAGAGGAACACAATACGGCACAGCCGACAACTTTTCAAGCATGCACTTGACCACCAGCCGAATACATGCTTGTATGGCGAAATCAATACCGACAAGCGTTTTGGTGTGCCGAACAGAAAATTGCGTATCGGCGAGCGAACGGACGCCGCACGCGACAGCGTCACGGCCTTGCGCGAGAAGTACTCAGATCGACCGCTCCTACTCACCAGGCCGGGGGGCGTCAATTGGATCACCGGCGGTCTCTCGGATCCCGTCGACATCACGGCGTCGGCCGATCCCGCGTGGGCACTTGAGTGCGAACGCGGTCGGGCCCTCATCACGAGTGAGATCGAGGCGCCGCGTCTCATGGGCGACTTCGATCTCGAGGCGCTCGGATGGAACCTCATCGCCGTGCCGTGGTACGACGCCGACGCCCCCGTCCTCGCGGCGACTGCATTTTCCGGCGTCTCGCCCGACGAGCTACTCAGTGACAGCGAGTCCTTCGGATTGAACGTGACGAATGAGATCGTTCGCTCGCGTATGGCGTTGAGCGAACCCGAACGAGAGGACCTACGCCACCTAGGGATCGACGCGGCGCTCGCACTGGAAGCTGGTATTGCGAGTTGGCAGCCGGGCGCAACCAGTGACTACGAGATCGCCTCGGTCGTGAGCCACGAACTCGAGCGCTGCGGCGCAAAAGCGGTCTGTCTGATCGTGGGCGGCGACGATCGGCTGCGCTCATTTCGACACCCCCTGTCGATCGGTGCGGTGCTGCACGAGGCCGTCATGGCGGTGGTGGTCGCTCGACGCGGTGGTCTCCACGTCGCGGCGACACGCGTCGCGGTCACACGTGACGACGATCCGATCCTCGATCTGACCGCCTCGCTCGAACCGGTGCTTCGAAGCGTGATGAACGCCACTCGACCCGGGCACAGCTGGGGCGACGCCGTTGAATCGCTGGCGCGAGGTTATGAGGACATCGGTCAGCCCGGCGCCTGGCGCGAGCACTTCCAGGGCGGACCAATCGCCTTTGAACAGCGAGAGTTCGAGCTCGCGCCGCCTAACAGTGACTCACCGTTCTGGGACCTCGACTGTGACCTCAACACTGCGGTCGCGTGGAACCCCAGCCTGCGCGGCGGGGCCAAGATCGAAGAGACCTACCTTGTAGGCAACGATGGATGTGAATTGATCACCAACTCCGGCGCATGGGCGACGACGTCGACTGAGGGTGGAACGCAGCACAGTCTGGTCAAAGTTGTCCAGTGATTGGGGGAGATAGATGATTAGAGGTTCAGGAAGTCCTCGCGGCACGGCGGCACTGAAGCGCCACTTCGCGTCGCTCGTCGATTCAGTCGAGGCGAGCGAGGCGCGTTTCGCTGACGGGGCGCATTTCCGCATCGAGATACCGAGCGTCGAGAATCCGGCGGCGCTTCGAGCGGTCGTGGAAGAGGCGCGGGTCCACAAGACACCAATCCACCGCACGTCCCAAGGCAGCGGTGCGATGTTGCTGACGCGCGCGGAACTGAACGAGATGGCTGTCATCGGAGCCGATGAGGGGCTGGAGGTCAGTCTCTTCGTCGGTCCGCGCCAGGAGTACGGCGTCGGCGGATCGGTGCGCAGTCCCGACGGACTGATGCTCGCCGGTCAACTCCGGGGACTCGATCAACTCCGCTACGCGATCGACGACATCCTGCGCGCCGTCGACGCCGGCATCCGTGGATTCTTGATCCCTGACCGTGGTCTGCTCCAGATCGTCAAATCCATGGTCGACAGCCGCGAATTGCCATCGTCGATCGTGTGGAAGATCTCCGCGGTCCTGGCGCCCTCCAATCCAGTCGCCTTCGCCCAGCTCGCCGCCATGGGGGGCACGACGATCAACGTGCCGAGTGACGTCACGCTCGAAGAGTTGGCCGAACTGCGCGCCGCGAACCCGGCACCCATCGACCTGTACCTCGAAGCACCCGACGCCCTCGGTGGAATGGTGCGCGGCAACGAACTCGCCGAGATCGCCCTCGTCGCGGCGCCGCTCTACGCGAAGTTCGGACTGCGCAACGCGCGGATGGTCTACCCCGCCGGCGAGCAGAACGTCAACGACGTCGTCGCCAACGTCCGAGAGAAGGTACGCCGTGCGGCGTTGGCCCTCGAGTTCCTCGACGCCTCGGCGGTCGACCTCTCGATATCCAAGCCCGGCGCCGACGGCATTGGAGTACCTGAGCCGTGACCTTGCGCAGCGACCGGTGGGTGCGAGGCGACGATGAAGTCGCCCTCGACAGTCGCGTCGCATTGAACATGGCCGGCGCTGCGGTCAACGCCGCGGGTGGTCGCCCGATCATCGGTCTCGCCAACTCATCGAGTGACCTCAACCCCTGCAACCAACCGCTCGTCGAGTACGTGGCGCCACTTCGCGCCAGCATCGAGGCATCCGGTGGCATCGCCGTCGAGTTCCCGGTGATCTCACTCGGCGAGGATCTGATGAAACCATCGGCCATGCTCTATCGCAATCTCCTCGCGATGGAACTCGAAGAGTCCATCCGCAGTCAACCCCTCGACGGTGTCGTGATCCTGGCTGCGTGCGACAAGTCCGTGCCCGGTGCGTTGATGGGGGCCTTCAGCACGAACGTGCCGTGTTTGGTCATGGTCTCGGGTCCACGTCCCGTCGCACTCTTTCAGGGACGTCGCGTCGGCACCGGCACTGACCTGTGGCGCATGTGGGACGAGCGCCGTCAAGGTGAACTGAATGATGACGAGTGGCGTGATCTCGAACGAGCGCTCACGCTGGGCAAGGGAACCTGCAACACGATGGGCACCGCCTCTTCGATGGGCGCGATCTGTGAAGCACTCGGGCTCGCGTGGCCCGGATCGACGTCGATCCCCGCCGGTGACCCGCGACACCTCGAGGTGGCGCGTCACGTGGGCGAACGCATCGTCGAACTCGTGCGACTCGGCGTGGCCGTGACCGACCAAGTCACGCAAGAGTCGGTTGACAATGCCTTGACGTTGCTCGGGGCGATCGGCGGTTCGACCAACGCCGTCATCCACCTCACCGCCATGGCCCGCCGTCTCGGCCTCGAGCTCGATCTCGAGGCCGTGGACCGCGTCGGGCGCAGCGTCCCGGTGATCGTCGACGTCGAACCATCGGGCACGGCCTTGATGGAAGACCTCGATGACGTCGGTGGCGTGCCGACGGTCCTTGGCGTGCTCGGTGACTTGCTCCACGGTGACGCGATCCTCGCTGACGGCCGCTCGATGGCCGTCGCGCAGTCCCAGGCCCCCGCACCCAAGGGTGCGGTACGCAACCTCAACGATCCCGTTGATGGCGCGGGCGCCTTTCGAGTCGTCCGCGGCAACCTCGCGCCCGACGGCGCACTCATCAAGCGCTCGGCCGCGACGGCGTCGCTGCTTCGTCACTCCGGACCCGCCTACGTGATGCACGACCTCGATGAGGTCGCCCTACGAACGGGCGTCGGTGCCACGGCGACACCGGACGCGGTGCTCGTCTTGAGCGGCGCTGGACCAGTCGGTGGCCCGGGCATGCCCGAGTGGGGAATGATCCCGATCCCGACGCCGTTGTTGGACCAAGGCGTCACCGACATGGTTCGCGTCACCGACGCTCGCATGAGCGGCACGAGCTTTGGAACGGTGTTCTTACACGCCGCGCCCGAAGGTGCACTAGACGGTCCCATCGGTCTCGTGCGAGACGGCGACATCATCAGCGTCGACGCCGACGCTGGTCGCATCGAGGTCGCGATCACGAGCGATGAGATGGCGGCGCGGCGCGGCCGTCGTGACCAGACTCGGACCAAGCACCGGGGTTATGTTGAGCTGTATCGACGACACGTCACCCAGGCACCGGCCGGTTGTGACTTCGATTTCTTGGCACTCGAGCCGGGGCAGCGGCCCCACCTCGACGAGCCGGTAGTGGGCAGATCTTGAGGAGGAATTTCCAAAAGAACCGGAGTTCAGAGAGGACTTCGTTAGAGAAGGGGGAAGTGCGACTTTGAAAAAGATACGAATGAGGAGTTTCGGCGCGGTTGCCGCAACGCTTGTTCTCGCCGGAACGTTTTACGCGTCGGGACCAGCGTCGGCCAGTGCCAAGACGACTTTGACCCTGTGGCAAAACTACGGAACCGAGCAGAACGCGGTCGCGACGAAGAACTTGATCGCGGCCTTCGAGAAGCTGAATCCGAACATCACGATCAAGGACGTCGCACAGCCGGGAACGAACTACTTCCAGTTGCTGCAGTCGGCCGCGATCTCGGGCAACGGCCCCGACCTCGCCGTCATGTGGACTGGCATCTACGACCTTCAGTACTCGAGTTACCTCGAGAACCTGAAGGGCAACGTGCCCGCCGCAGACCTCAACAAGATGGAAGGCATGCAGTGGGAGGCCCCGAACTTCGACGTCTCCCAAGGTGCCTACGTCATGCCGTTGGAGACCCAGTTCTACATCGGGTTCTACAACAAGGCGCTGTTCAAGAAGGCCGGCATCACCTCGGTGCCCACCGACTGGAGCCAGCTCTTGGCTGACTGCAAGGCATTGAAGGCGAAGGGCATCCAGCCCATCGTCTACGGCAACGGCGGACAGGCGATCAGCACCGAGTTCTACCCGTGGTACGACATGAGCTACCTCATGATCGGGGCGCACTCGTTGGCGAGTTGGAAGGGCCTGTACGACGGCGCCATTCCGTGGACGTCCTCGACCAATGTCGCCCAGTTGACGAAGTGGGCGACGCTGGAAAAGGACGGCTACACCAACTCTGACGTCTTGACCAACACGGCGAACATCCAGCAGTTCGAGAAGGGCAAGGCGGCCATGATGGTCGACGGCACGTGGGACACGGCGCAGTACACCAAGACCATGGGCACCAACGTCGCGGCCTTCGTTCCCCCGTACTCGAACACGCCGATCAAGGGCGTCGTGGAGTACCCGGGCGACGGCTTCTCGGTGACCAAGTACTCGAAGAACAAGGCCGACGCCTTCAAGTTCCTCGACTTCTTGAGCACGACCCAGGCGGGCAACATCATCAACGCGGCCGGACTCATCCCCGACATCAAGGGGCTGAAGACGACCAACCCGGTGAACCAGGAGATGTTGAACTTCGTCTCGGTGGACCACATGACGCCGTATCCGATGATGGACAACTACGTCCAGGTCAACGTGGGTAACGCCGCCGACAGCGAACTGCCGTCGGTACTCGCCAACCAGACCGCGCCGTTGAAGGCGCTCCAAAACATGGCCCAAGCGTGGAAGCTTCTTCCCGCCGCGCAGCGAAGTTCGAAAGACTTCGCGGGTTAAGTAACCCCAGGGCATCCCCGTCCAGTCCTCAGGGATTGGACGGGGATGCGCATCTGGTTTAAAAGGTAGGGATCACCGATTCGATGAGCACGACCATCTCCCCCAGGACCGCGACCTTCGCACCGAAGGCGCGACGGATGACGCTCAAGCGTCGCCGCCAAATGGCGGGGGTGGTTTTCGCGTTGCCGGCGATCGCACTGGTGGTCTGTTTCATCGGCATTCCGATCGGCCAAGCGGTCTACTACTCCTTCACGCAGTGGAACGGGCTCACGTCCCAATGGATCGGGACCGCGACCTGGACCCAGGCCTTCCACAACACGAATCTCTGGACCGCGCTGCGCAACAACGGGCTGCTGCTCCTCTCGGTCCCCTTCGCCCTGGCCATCCCGCTGTGCATCGCGGTGCTGCTGCACCAACGCGTCGCGGGATGGCGGATCTTCCGCTCGATCTACTTTCTCCCGACCGCGATCTCGTGGGTCGTGCTCGGTCTCGTCGCCGAGCGGTTCTTCGCTTACCAGGGAACGCTGAACTCGATCATCCACGCGCTCGGGTTCTCACACACCAGTACGAACATGTTGGGCTACGAGTCCGAGGCACTCATCGCGCTCGGCATCACCTTCGTCTTCACGATGATCGGCACCAACACGATGCTCTTCCTCACCGGCTTGGCCACGCTCGACCCGAGTCTCGAAGAGGCCGCGCGCATCGACGGCGCCGGACGGTGGCGCATCTTTCGCAGCATCACGCTGCCGCATCTCAGTCGCTTCATCCAACTGGCCTTCGTCATGACGGTGATCGCGTTGTTCTCGGCGCTGTTCAGTCTCATCTTCGTCATGACCGGCGGTGGACCGGGCTACGCCACGACGACGATGGAGTACCTCATCTACGAGACCGGCTTCAACCAAGGCGACTTCGGCACCGCCGCACTCTACGGACTCATCCTCTTCGTCATCACGGGCATCATCGGTGTCGTGCAGCTTCGACTAATCGGATCGAACGAGTGACGACGCTCGCCAATCCGCCGACTGAGTCCGACGCCGAGCCGCGTCGCGAGCCGCCGCAGGTGCAGAAGCCACCGCGCGTCGGTCGCTGGGTCCTCTTCGCGGTCATGCTGGTCGTCGCGGTCGTCATGCTCTATCCGTTCTGGGTGATGATCGTCACGAGCTTGAAGTCCGAGTCACAGTTCCTCTCCGGTGGTGGATTCTCCTGGCTCAGTTGGTCCAGCCTCACCAGTGTCATCCCCATCGGTCAAGAACTACTCAGTTCGACCATCGTCTGTTCATCATCGATTCTGATCATCTTGTGCGTCGGCCTTCCGGCCGGCTTCGCGTTCTCGAAGTTGCGTTTTCGGATGTCGACCGTGGTGTTCCTCGTCATCGTCAGCGCGATGATGGTGCCGCTCCAGGCGATCCTGATGCCGGAGTTCGTGAACGTGACCCGGCTGCATCTCACCGGTGGCTACGTCGGCGCGGTGCTCGTGTACGCCGCGCTCGGCACACCGTTCTCGGTGTTCCTGTTCACCACGTACTTCCGCGGCGTGCCCGATGAACTGATCGAAGCCGGCATTGTGGACGGCCTCGGCTACTTCGGCGCGATGTGGCGATTGGTATTACCGATCGCCGTCCCGGCGATCGCGACCGTGACGGTGTTGCAGTTCATCCAGATCTGGGACGACCTCCTGGTCGGACTGCTCTTCATCCAGAACACGTCGGACCGACCGATCACGGTCGGTCTCGCGGTGCTGGCCGCGGGACGAACGACGTCGATACCCGCGTTGATGGCCGGATCGTTGATCAGTGCCTTCCCGGCGATGCTCGTCTATCTCGGCTTCCAGCGCTATCTCGTCAAGGGACTCACCATGGGTATCGACCGATGAACGACCGCGCGACGAATCAACCAAGGAGTAGTCACTGATGGCGGAGATCACCTTCGACGGCGTGACCAAGATCTTCGGCGACGACGTGCGCGCCGTGGACGAACTGTCGCTGCACGTGGCCGACGGCGAGTTCATGGTCCTCGTCGGACCCTCGGGCTGTGGCAAGACGACCGCGCTGCGTATGTTGGCGGGACTCGAGGACATCACCTCGGGCTCGCTCTCCATCGGCGGCACCGTCGTGAACAACGTGTTGCCGAAGGACCGCGACGTGGCAATGGTCTTTCAGAACTACGCGCTCTATCCCCACATGACCGTGGCGCAGAACATGGGTTTCGCGCTCAAGATCCGCGGACAGTCCAAGACCGAGATCGCCAAAAAGGTCGGCGAAGCGGCGGCGATCCTGCGCCTGACCGAGTACCTCGATCGACGTCCCAAGGCGCTGTCGGGCGGCCAACGCCAGCGCGTGGCTATGGGGCGCGCGATCGTGCGTAGTCCCCAGGCGTTCTTGATGGACGAGCCGCTGTCGAACCTCGACGCGCAACTTCGCGTCGAGATGCGTCTGGAGATCGCGCGAATCCAGCGCCTGCTCGGTGTGGCCACCGTCTACGTGACCCACGACCAGATCGAAGCCATGACGATGGGCGACCGCGTGGCGGTCATGCGTGGCGGGAAGCTCCAGCAGTGTGACACGCCCCAGGACCTCTATGACCACCCGAGGAACGACTTCGTCGCAGGGTTCATGGGTTCACCGCCCATGAACCTCCTGCGCGTCGGACTCGAAACGATGAACGGAGACGTGGCGATCGTGCTCGGTTCCCAGCGCCTCCTCATCCCGTCGAGTTATAACTCGTCGCACGCGCTGCCACACGCGGACGGTCCCGGCGTGGTCTTCGGGGTGCGTCCCGAGGACGTCGAGGTACTGGAGGGCTCCAGTACCGATGCGCTGGTCACCCGCGTCGAGCGGCGCGAGGCCCTCGGCGCGGAGATCCTCGTGCATCTCTCCATGGTCGACACCGAGGGCGACAACGCCATCATCGTCAACGACAGCGGCGCCGTCGTCGCGCGGCCGACGCGCCTCGTCGCCAAGATGGGACCGCGTTCGGGCGTCGCGGTCGGCGATCATCTCAACGTTCGACTCAACCCCGATCACTTCCATTTCTTCGATGCCGACTCCGGCGACAGCCTTCGCCTCACGCCACGATGACCAACACCCTGTCCGCCGCTCTCGACTATCAGGTCCTCGCCTCGGGCTTCGATCATGTCGAAGGTATCTGCTGGGACCCGGGACGTCGTTGCCTCTGGGCCGGCGGCGAGGCCGGGCAGGTGTACCGGATCGAACTCGATGGCACGGTCGACGTCGTCACCACGATCGACGGTGGCGCGCTCCTCGGGCTCGCCCTCGACGCCAACGGCGCACTGTATATCTGTGACCCCGGCAATCACCAGGTCTGGAAGATGGACACGTCCTACGAGGTGCGCGCCTTCGGTGGACCGATCGACTACCCCAACTACCCCGCCTTCGCGCCTGACGGACGCCTCTTCGTCTCGGACTCGGGGAACTTCGCGTCGCCGAGTGGCGCGATCGTCGTGCTCGAGAGCGACGGGGCGACGTCACGCGTGGCCACGCGACCCTTGGCGTTCGCCAACGGCATCGCGATTGACGAGACGACACTGTGGGTCGTCGAATCGGCGGCGCCGGCGGTCGCTGCGATGGCGCTCGACGGCGGTCAGCTGGAGCGCGTCATTTCCCTTGATCGCTGCGTGCCCGACGGACTCGCCTTCGACGCCGACGGAGGACTCCTCATCTCGTGTTACCAACCGAACCAACTGTGGCGCTGGACGAAGGAGTCCGGTCTCGAGTTGATCTTCGACGAGTGGACCGGCGAACTCATCCTCTCGCCCACCAACGTCGCCTTCTACGGCGAGACACTTGACCGACTGGCGCTGGCGTCGCTGTGTGGACACGACGTCGTCACCATCGCGCCGGGTCGCCAGGGCCAACCAATTCGTCTGCCGAGAACGGAGCCCCATGACTGAGGTAGTGAGTACGAATCCGGCCACCGGTGAGCAGCGACCTCTGGGCTTCAACGAATCGAGCGATGACGAGGTGCTCGCCGCGACCGCGCGTGCCCGAGCGGCACTCGACGACTTCGCCGAACGACCTCTGGGGTGGCGCGCCGAAATGCTGCGAGCAATGGCCGAGGAACTCGAAGCCGACGCGACGAACCTGGTCGCCGTGGCACTCTCCGAGACGGCCCTGCCCAATGCCCGATTGGAAGGTGAGTTGCGTCGCACCGCCTACCAACTTCGGTTCTTCGCCGACGTCGTGAACGACGGATCGTTTCTTGACGCCACGATTGATCACGCGACCGACTCCCCAATGGGTCCGTTGCCCGACCTTCGTCGCGTCCGCGTCCCGATCGGCGTCGTCGGGGTGTTCGGGAGCTCCAACTTCCCCTTCGCGTTCTCGGTGCCTGGCGGTGACACGGCGTCCGCGCTGGCCGCCGGTTGCCCCGTCGTGATCAAGGCCCACCCCGCCCATCCCGCGACCTGTGTCGCCACCTTCGCGGCGCTTGAACGCGGCGCTCGCCGAAGTGACGCCCCTGAGGGCACCGTCAATCTGGTCTTCGGCCTTGACGCGGGCACGACGCTCGTCGATGCGCCGGACGTCTCGGCGGTCGGCTTCACCGGCTCGGTCGGCGCGGGACTCGCGCTCTGGGAGCGAGCCAACGCTCGAACGGTACCGATCCCCTTCTTCGGCGAACTTGGATCGGCCAATCCACTGGTGGTCACGCCGGGCGCGGCCAAGGAGCGCGGCGCTGAGATCGGCACCGGGCTCGCCGCCTCGATGACGCTCGGGGTCGGCCAGTTCTGCACCAAACCCGGATTGATCTTCGTGCCCAACGACGAGGACGGCGACGCCCTCGTCGCGGCGACCGTGGACGCGCTGACGTCCCTCGGAGACTTCACGATGCTCAGCGCCGGCATCGCGGATCACTTCCGTCGAGGTGCACAGAACATCGCGGCCATCAGTGACGTGCGGCCCCTCGTGCAACAAGACCCGGGCACCGAGGCCCACACCATGGCGCAGTTGTACGAAGTCGACGCGCGACGTTTCGTCGGTCGCGACGCCTACGCGCTGCGCGAAGAGTGTTTCGGCCCCCTGGCGCTCATCGTGCGCTACGGATCAGGCGACGACCTCGACGCGGCGCTCGCGGCCAGCGAACCGGCCCTCACGTTCAGCCTCTTCTGCTCCGAGGATGACCCCGACAGCCGACGGCTCCTCGAACTCGGTTCGCGTCGCAGCGGTCGCGTCATCATCAACGGCTATCCCACCGGCGTCGGCGTGAGTTGGTCGATGCAACACGGCGGGCCGTGGCCCTCGACCACGTCAAGTGCCGCGACGTCGGTCGGCGCAGCGGCGATCGAGCGATGGCTTCGTCCGGTCACGTACCAGTCGGTGCCGGACGAGCTGCTGCCGCCAGCTCTGCAAGAGTCGAATCCCCGCGCGCTGCCACGCCGAGTCGACGGCACATCGCAGCGCTGAGAGAAGTGCTGGCGACGCGGGCCTATCAGTTCGCACACGTGCGACACGAACTATCGTTTTTTCCAGTGGAAAGCGAATCCGTTCGCGAAGGGGTTTCGATGGCCGCGAGCAGTAGGTCCAGCAGTCGCGTGCGTCGCACGCTGGGCGTCGCCGCGACCGTGGGTAGCGTCAGCGCACTGTGGGGTAGCGCGGCGAGCGCGTCGACGACGTCGCCTCTGCTCGCCACCACGTCCAACACCGACGGCGTCGTGCTGATCGCTCTTGGAGGTGGTGTCCTGCTGTTGGGTGTGATTGGCTTCGTCGTCTTCTCCTGGTCGCGAAAGAAGCGTCGCCCGAGTCAGTGTGCGGAGCAACGCGAGGCGCTCGCCCAGGCCGAACAGGCGGTGCAGTACTGGCAAGCCGCGCGAACGCACCTCGAGGCGGTCGAGCGAACTCGCTCGAACGTTGCGGCCACGAGTGACGACGCGTCCCACGCGTCGCTCGTCGCCAAAGCCGTTGACGGACTCAGCGCCGCCATGAAGCAGCGCGACCAGTGTCAGCTGGACCTGATCCACTGCATGGCGTCAGGGGTCGCCGGCGTGCCTACGCTCGCACCGGCGCCACCGGAACCGCAGCCCTTCTTCATCCCTGGCTCGCGCGACACGCGCTCCTCCTAGCGACGCACTCGCTAGGACGCCAGCAGACCCATCTCGCGAAGCACACGCATCACCTCGTCGGCGGCGTCCTCGGGGCTCGCAAACGATGAGTCGATACGGACCTCCGGATGCAACGGTGCCTCGTAGGGCGAATCGATCCCCGTGAAGTTCTTCAACTCCCCCGCGCGAGCGCGCTTATAGAGACCCTTCACGTCGCGACGTTCGGCGACCTCCAATGCGGTATCGACGTGGACCTCGACGAACCTCCCGGGTTCGAAGAGTCGACGCGCCGCGTCGCGCTGTGCTCGAAAGGGCGAGATGATCGCGACGAGCACACTCATGCCCACGTTGTTGAAGAGTCGCGCCAACTCTCCGACGCGACGTATGTTCTCCACGCGGTCCTCATCGCTGAAACCGAGGTCGCGATTCAAGCCGTGGCGAAGTGCGTCACCGTCGAGGTTATGGACATGAACGCCCCGCTCGCGGAGTCGTTCCTCCACGATCAAGGCGATCGTCGACTTCCCGGCACCGGAGATGCCAGTGAACCAGATGACGAAGGTCGACTCCGCGCTCTCGATCACGTGAGCAGCGTCCCATCAATCGCGACGAACGTGGTGCGTACAGGCTGTGACATAACTGGTCGCTCCAACGGTCCGTGTCAGGAACGCGGCGTGACTTTGGTGACCAGGCGGTAGAGCGGTCCCGGTACCATCCGCTGCACGCGGTTGATACGTGCGTGCAACCGGTCGACTTCGCGCGTGGCGTTATCGCTCTTCTCCCAGAGGATCTTGTTCTCGGTGAGCAGACTGGCGCAGTTCGCTTCGAGGTCGCCGATCGCGGCGAGGGCCCACTGCAAGAGCGTCCGACGTTCTTCGAGCAGTGCGACTTCCCACCATCCCGGTTCGAGCTCGGTCGCCATGTCGAACTCGTCGTGGCGCCCACGCTGATCCGAGGCGAGCTTCATGAGTTCGCGGATCTCGATCGGCGACTCCTCGGCGTCGATGATGGAACTTCGCCGCAGGTCGGGACGAATTGAGTCGAGGGCCCTGGTCAGGTCGAGGTCATCGGGCACCTCGCCCCACGCGCGCAGGCTCGCAGCGATGTCAGTGAGTACCTCAACGGGCTTTTCGACGAGGTCACCGTAGGTGCACACGTGCACGCGCGCGCCACGGAGGTCGCGTAGCATCGCACGGTTATAGGCCGCCCAGAGCGCGAGACCCGTCAGCATCTGCAGATCATTTCGTCGATGCAGTGACGTCGCCACTTCCACGGGGTCGCGAACGATCACGATCGCACAACCTCGGTCCTCGGTGACCTGTCGCCACACAGGCAGGAGCAACGACATCCTCGGGTCCTTCAACAGGTAGTGATCGTCGCTGAAGAGTCCACCGAGGTGCTCGCGCATAGTGACGACGAAGTCTTTCGCGACCTCGTCGTCGTGCCAGTCCCGCGCGAAATCGGGCGGGCTGTCCCAGCGGCCGCCGAAGTGCGCCAGCAAGTCGTCATCAGCCTTGACGATGCTCAACAGCTCGTAGTAACCCTCCGGATTGGCGTCGTCGGCGGGCATGACGTCGAACGCTGGTCCCACGCTCAGTCCCATGGCCTCGAGTGCACCGGCCAATGCGGACGTGCCCGACCGATGCATACCCAATACCAGCGCTCCCATGTCTCAAAGTTAGTTCTCGAACGATGGTTGATTCCAATGGAATCTCGTGGCGTAAAGTCCCACGCGACTTTTCGCGCCTCGTATGGAGATTCGCGGAGCAGCCACGCGTCGTGAGTTCCCCGTGCAACTGCGCGCCGTCGGGGTGTCGGTGCGGTGGCACGATTCGATTTCGCGTCGTACTACGGTTTACAGCGCACGACCATTGCAACACCGAGCGACAAACGTGTCGAGATAGAGCACCGTGACTGTCACCACCTCCCTCGTGATTCCGGCCTACAACGAGTCGCTGCGTCTCGCGGCGGGCTTTGAACGACTTCGCCCGGTGCTCGACGAGATGGATCCCGACACCATCGAAGTCGTCGTCGTGGACGATGGATCCAACGACGACACCGTGCAGGTCGCCCACGACGTCTACGGCCACCTACCGCACGTCGTGTTCGTCCAACAGCCGCAGAATCGTGGCAAGGGTGCTGCCGTGCGCCTCGGCATCGCGGTCGCGCGCGCCCCGCTCGTCATCGCCACCGACGCTGATCTGTCGATCCGACCGGTCCACCTTCCCGATTTCGTCGCCGCCTTGCGCGACAGCCCGCTCGTGCCGGGCTCGCGAGAAGAGGACCGCAACGACGGCTATGACACGTTCCTTCGCACGCTCGCCGGGCGGGTCTTCAACCGTCTGGTGCGCCACTACACCGGGACTACCTTGCGCGACACCCAATGCGGGTGCAAGGGGTTCCAGCTGGGGCCGGCGCGGATACTCGGCCTTCTCGGCTTCTACGACCGATTCGTCTACGACGCTGAGATGCTGTACCTCGCCGAACAGTTGGGCATCGCCATCCGTCCGATCCCCGTTACCTGGGACGACATCGCGGGTTCCACGGTGCACGTAGGGCGCGACTCGATCCAGATGATCCGGGACCTTCGCTCCCTGAAGCAACGAAAGTACGAGAACCCGGTCGTCGAAGTCGCGCGCGACGTCGACGTGCACGCGGTCGACACTGCGGCGCGCGCCTCGCGAGTACAGGGCCTCGTCATCGCTCGTAGTGACGACAACGCACTCGTGGTGCTGCCGCGCGACGGCGCCGTGGCGGGCGTCGGAATCGCCGCGGCACTCGGCGGTTCACTGCGCACGGCAGGACTGTCTGAGTTGCGAGGACGGACCTTCGACGGCGTCACGTCGCTGCAGTAACTCGACGACGAGCAGTCTTAGTCGCGACTTTCGAGTGCAGAGAGAAAGCGGTTGAGCGAGTCGAGCGTCGCCTTCACGGCCGACACGAGGTCGTCTTCAGAACGAGCGATGCCGAAGCGGTCGGCGTCGTTCGCGAGTGAACGCAGCGTCACGATCACGGGCCAGTCACGGCCGTTCGTCACGTTGGTCACCGTCATGAGTGAGTACGGCACGTCGTAGCCGAGATCGCGCAGCGCCGACAACGTCGCCTCCGCGCCACCGATCAACGGGCCGCTGCCCGCGCGTCCAATGCCGGTTCGTCCGTCGACCGAGAGTTGCACCTCGCAGAAGCCGTCACTGGTGTCGTAGTCGGCACGGATCAAGGCGACCCGAGGGCCTTCGCCACGCTGGAGATCGATCAATGCGCGATTGGCGTCTTCGACGACGACCGCGGCCTCAGGGTAATACAGGCTGGCGATCTGCGTCGCGGCGCTTCGCGTCGCGAGGGGGTCCTTCGAATTGGCGACCAGTGTGACCACGTTGACGTCGCCGTTGGCGTGCTTCGTGATGCCGACGTTGAGCACGCCCGGCAGCGAACGCAGCTCCAGTTCGAAGTCTTCTTCGGTGCGAGACATCATGAGATGCGAATGCCCTTCTTCTCGTAGAGTCGACCGTCGGCCATGCGCAACAACTCACCTGGATCGGTCGAGTCCCGCGGCGAGGTCGCGGTTCCGATCGTGAACTCTACGGGGTTGCCGAGTGCGACGAGGTGACCCTTCAATCGTTCAGTGAAGCCCGAGGACTCGTGTCCCTCGGCGTTGCTCAAGATCACCGCGAACTCGTCACCGCCGATGCGCGCGGCGGTATCACCCTGTCGCACGGCCTGGCGCAGCGCGAAGCCGAACTGGCGCAAGAGGTGATTGCCGAACTCGTGGCCGGACTTGTCGTTGACGGCCTTGAAGTTGTTGAGGTCAACCAGCACCAAGGTGAAGGCCCATCCGTAGCGCGCACTACGAGCGGCCGCGACCTCGAGTGCCTCGTCGAAGCTGCGGCGATTGGCGATGTTTGTGAGCGGGTCGTGCGCGGCGCTGAAGCGCGCGAGGTGCAGCGACATCGCCAACTGACAGGCCGTGCGCACGGCGTCGCACTCAGCCGACGGCACGGTGTCGGGTTCGCAGTACACACCCGGTGACGCGGTGAGGTGCGCCGCCATCTCGGCGGTGACCGACTCGCCACCGAGTCGGAACATCTGCGTGCCGAAGGACTCGTTCACCAAGACGACGGCGACGTCAGTGAGTTCGTGTCGCGTCGCGAACAGTTCCAGAATCGAATAGATGAAGCCAACGCCGAGTTCGCGCTCGGAGAGCTCGTTGAGCATGGTTTGGAAGAGCCACGGCTCGTAGCCTTCCGCGGAGAAACTGCCGATCGACTCACCGGCGTGAATGGAGGTCAACGTCGCGTGGGACCCTGTCTCGTCTTCACCGTCGTCGTTCATCGACTCGGCCGTCGAACCGTTGTTAGAGCTCACAGCTGCAAGTCTGCCAGTTCGGTCGGGGTCTGCTCAACGGACCTGAGGATCGACGCAGCGACGGCACCCTCACGCAACATCTCGGAGAGTTCCGAGGCCGGCACGGGTCGTGAGATGAGGTAGCCCTGACCTCGGTAGCAGCCGAGTTCGAGGAGTTTTTGAATGATCTCGTCCGACTCGATGCCTTCGGCGATCACGCCCAGATTGAGTGCGGCGCCCAAACGGATGATCGACTCGACGATGGCGCGGTCGTAGTTGTCGGTCGTGATACCGCGCACGAAACTCATGTCGAGCTTCAGGAGGTTCACCGGCAGATTCTTCAGTCCGGTCATCGACGCAAACCCCGTACCGAAGTCGTCCAGGGCGATCTCGACGCCGAGGGCCTGGAAACTCTTCAAGATCTTGGCGATGCGCTCGGGCTCTTCGATCACCGCGTACTCAGTGATCTCGATGCAGAGGCGGTTCCCTGGCACGTTGTTCTCGCGCAGACAACGCTCGACGAACTCGACGAGATCGCCCATCTTGAAGTCGGCCGGCGACATATTGATGCGAACGATGAAGGGGAGCTCGGTGTACTCGTTCTGCCAGATCGCCAATTGGCGACAGGCCTCGGCGAAGACCCAGCGACCGAGCTCGGTGACCAGGCCGGTCTCTTCGGCGACCGTGATGAACTCTGAGGCTGCCAGGAGACCCCTCGTCGGGTGCTCCCATCGCACGAGCGCCTCGGCGGCGAGCACCTGGCCGGTGCGGAGGTCGACCTCGGGCTGGAAGTGGAGGCGCAGCCCACCCATTTCGATGGCCTCACGCAGCATCAACTCGGTGCGCGAGCGGTCATTGACCTCTTCGCGAAGTTCGCGGTCGAAGACGACGGCCTGGTTACGTCCGCGGGCCTTGGCCGCGTACATCGCGACGTCGGCCCAGCCGAGGAGGTCAAGCCCGCTCTGTTCGCCGGGTTCGGCCATGGCGATGCCGATACTGGCCGTGTGGGTCACCTCTTGGCCGGCGATGGCGACCGGTTGGGCGATGACGTCGAGCATCCGGTAGGCCGTGGCGAGGATCTCCATCTCGCTCTTGGCCTTGTCCACGATGAAGACGAACTCGTCACCGCCGAGACGCGCGGCGAAATCGTTCGTGCGGATGCTGGTGCGGATCCGGTCGGCGATCGTGACGAGGAGGCGGTCACCGCTGCCGTGGCCCAGGTAGTCGTTCATGATCTTGAACCGGTCGAGGTCGATCACCATGACGGCCGTCTGACGCTTGGCGTCGAGTCGGGACTTCAGCTCTTGGATGAGGGCCCGACGGTTGGGCAGACCGGTCAGTTCATCATGGTTGGCATTGAAACGCGTACGCTCCTCGGCGTCGATGCGGCCTTGGAGTTGCACCAGCATCGAGGCGACGGCCTGGAGGGCGTTGATCTCTGGCGGGTTCCAGTTGTGCAGGTTGAAGTGGAGGAATCCGAGGACGCCCCATGTCGCGTCACCAAGCAGTAGCGGCACCGCGGCGCCGGCGGCCGGCGTGACACCGCCGCCTTCCATGGTGCGATCGCGGTAGTCATCGTTCATGTCCTCGGTACCCGTCAAGTACGGGGCGCGCAGATCGCGCAGCGCCATGAAGATTGGGTCGGCGTCGAAGGAGATCTCGCCCAGGGGGTCAGGGTCCGGGATGTCGTCGCGCGGCGGCCACTGCGACTCCAGGATCGTCAATCCCCGCACAAGGTCGTTTCGCCGGATGAACGCGACGTCGGCCTTGAGGAATTCGGCAAGTACTTGACAGACCCAGTCGAGCACCTCTTGGCGATTCGTGGCCGAGGCCGACATGAGTTTTTCTGCAACTTGAGCGACCAATTCGTCGAGTCGACGCTGGTGGAGCAGCAGTCCCTCGCGCGTCGCGAGCGTCGCGACGTGGCTGAGGAGCGATCCGAAGGCCTTCGTGAGCGAACGCTCGCGCCCGGACCACGTACGGCCGTGTCGGGCAACGACCAGGGCGCCGACGACGTCTCCGTCTTGCACGACGATCGAGTCGACCAGCACGCCCCACTCAACACCGAGGACGACACACGAGAACGAGCCAAAGGGGATCTCACCCGTGAGTTGCAGTCGCACACGCTCAGAGATGCTGTCAAAGGCGCGCTCGGCGTCGGTGCCCACGAGTGGCTCGAGTTCGAAGCCAGGGATCGGCTTGGTGAGATTCGTCACCACGGCGACGATTTGTGTGCCCGGCACGACCTGGAGGAGTGTCTCGACAACTAGACGGGTCTCTTCGCCTGCGCGGTCCAGATACGAATGGTTGAGACTTCTCATGGGGGATCTACCTTCGCCGACAGATAAAGGCTTGGATCAGGGGTTGAACCTCGCGGTCCGACCCCCGCTATGCGGTTCTATTTCCAGTTCAAGATTATTACACAGGGCGCATGGGAAGTAAACACCAACATTTGCACCACATTTCATCTTTTTTCAACGGAATACGGCTCAATCGGCGAGATTGTTTCGGTTTCTCTGCTCAAGACGTGGCTGAGCGGAAGGCGCACGCTGTGCACCGTCGGCGGGGGTGCCTGGAACACGCGAAAGACCATGACGGCCGTCTCGCCATCGCTCAGTCCCCAGAATTGGTGGAAGCGATCGGACAGGGCGTGCATCTCATCGAGGTAGCGTTCACCGGCCATCAGACGCATGTCCGATTCATCAACCGCGTAGAGAAAGACCGGGGACGCGGGCTGGACGGCCAGTCCGTGCATCTCGGCCGACAGCCAGAACCGCTCCATCGCCGCGCCGCCGCGCAAGTACCACATCGGATCGGCGCGCGGCACCGTGATCATCGCCAGCGCGGAACTGGTCATCACCGCGGCCTGCATGCGCAGGCCGAGGGCCGTTCCGGCCCGCCAGTCTGAGAGGTGGGCCATCACGTCGGCGCGGCTGAGGATGTCGAGCGCGGCGTAGCCACCAGGATCGAGTTCCAGCGTGCGCACGTCGAGCCCCTCGTCGAGCGCGTCGCGGCCGGGCCAACGGATCTCCGAGGCCATCTCCTGGTGGATCGTCGGCAACAAGAAGCGCAACCGATCCGACGCGGCGAGGAGTTCGGCGCCGGCGGTGATGCGATCACGCTCGGTGGCGAGGTACAACTGCGCGCCTTCACGTTCCACACCGCGGGTCAACGTCGCGACGGTCTCGGGTTCGATCTCCGAGGGCTTGCCGATGCGACGATTCGAGGACCGGCTGAGCAGGTAGTCACGCAGCGGCGTGATCGCCACGTCATCGGACGACCCCAGTCGCATCGAGGCCACGTGGTGCGACGGTCGGCCCTCAGGGAAGAGTTTGACCGGGCCGAGTCGCTTCATCGCCGCGGCCTGGACGCGGGCGTTGAAGAGTGCCGCGCCGATCCCCACGTACGTCGCTCGATGCGCGACGTCCATCGTGGACGTTCGTTCGGGGACCATGAAGAATCGAATCTCGTCCTCGTCGGCCTCGAAGCGCCAGGGCTGCACGTTGCCCCCCGATGGCGCACGCCGCGCGGCATCGACGATCATCTCGATCGGGTCGTCACTCACGAGTGGCGGATCTTGCGGCGGTGGAGTGAAGAGATCGGCCTCGGCCTCGAGGTTGACCTCCACCGGTCCCAAACCTTCCAGAATCTCTTCGACGTCAAATCGCACTCGTCCCGATGGCAACTCTCCCCCGAGGCCAATACGTCGAACCGCCGCGGCGACGGTCGCGGCACCGAGCGTGATCTCGCTCCCCAATTGCGGCCATCCGGTGATCGTCTGTCCGACCTCCAATAGCGACGCCGCGCCACGGGCCGAGGCCTCGCGCGCGCCGATCAGTCGAATCACGTAGGGACCCTTTTGCGCGGTCGTGAGGTTGGCGAGCTTGGAGGAGTCCATGTCACCGAGCAGACCGTGAAATATCGGACGGTCCGGTTCCAGGTCGAATCGTTCGACGTCGAGAACACCGCGGTCGCTCGTCTCCATGATCACGGGAATCTGTCGATCGCGGGCCGCCTCGCGCACGAGGAACTTCATGTCGAGTGAGTCGCATTCTTCGATGACGAGGTCGAGCCCGTCCAAGAACTCGCCCAAGTTCTCTGGGCGAATACCGGTCGGCTCGACAACGACGCGCAGGTACGGATCGATCTCGGCGATGCGTCGTGCTGCGACGACCGCCTTGTTCACGCCGAGGTCGAGGACGCTCGCGGGGATGCGGTTCAAGTTCGAAAGCTCGAGCGTGTCGAAGTCGGCCAAGCGGATCTCTCCGGCGAGCCCCTCCATCGCGATCACGTGGGCAATGGTGTGCCCGGCGCTCAGGCCGACGACGCCGACGCGCAACGTGCGCTGACGAGCCTGTTCGGCACGGGTCATCTTGTTACGGTTCCGGTCGAGTCGAAGCGTCGAGAACGATTTCGGCGCCAACAGCCGCACGACGGCGCGGCGCCATGGGTAATAGACCCAGCGCGAACCCTCGCCCATGACGACCTCAGCGACGGGCGGGATGATCTCACCGAGTTGTTCGCGCTGCTCGGCGTATCGGTCGATGATCTGGAGCGCGGAGTCTTCGCGAAGGATGCGCATCACTTCACGTTGTGCGCGTTCACCCACGTTCAAGATCAACGCTCGGCTGGCCCGGTTACGGGTGGCGGCCGGTTCAATCGGACTATCACCAACCCTCGACGGTCCGCGCAGGAGCTGTTCGGCTTCACGGCGATAGGCCAGTTGATTCTCTGGCGAGGCCAGCTCATAGGTGCGTCCGCGCTGCCAGGAGATGGCAATCGTGCGGTAACGCTCGTCCGGGAACGGCACCCAGTGCGTCCCGACCTGGACGCCGCCGGTGACCGTGCCCACCGGCATCAGCGTGTCCGACACCGCGGCGATGGCGAACTCCGCACCCAACCAGTTGAGGCCATGGGTGACCGAGCGCGAGATGGCGGTGAGGAGCCGAGCGCCGACGACCGAGGCGCCCTTGGACCACGCGCCCTTCACCTCGACCGCGCCGAGACGGATCTCTTGGTCGATCAGATCGTGGATGAGTCCAATCTCGGGTGAGGACGCCATCTCTTCGATGATCGCCGCTTGGTGCGCGCCCTCGAGAGGTCCGTGAAAACGAACGCCGGCGACGGCCGTTCCTTCGGCATCAAAGCCGAGTAGGAAGAGCGAGACGTTGTTGCCTTCTTCGAGTTCCAGTCGACGCAACGTGCCCTCAAAGCCTCGACTACGAAAGATCCCTTCGGCCTCATTCAGGTAGACCTTCCAGAGGTCGGGCCGCTCCAAGGGATGATGACCTTCAAAGCGCACGCCTGATTCTTGGTCCACGAAACTCGAGCCGTACCGATATCGACGACCGATTGAGTTACCCACTGACCACCTTTTCCATTACGCGTGCGAAGGCCGACAGCCGTCAAATTGCCGCCATTTCCCTTGAAACTATAATGAATCGGCCCTTCTTGTTGGTGGACCGGAGGGACTCTTCTTTCCTCACCGGGCGGTCGAAAAGAGCAGTTCGCGGCCCCTCGCAGGTCACGGCGCACCGGTGCGCGCCTTCGAGATTTCCTTTCAGGGCAACTCGAATTCACACGCGGCGTCCATAGAATGGTCAACATGTCGACGACCCGTCGCCTAGAAGTTTGCTATTCATCACGGCAGTCCCGAAGTACGAAGTACTCATTGTCATGGTTTTGTCACAAAGTTGGCCGCGAACACGGATGGAGAGAATTGACCAAGATTCTGGTCGTTGATGACGACACCGAGATGACCAAACTCCTCGACACGTTTTTGACGGGCGAAGGTCATGAGGTCCTGGTGGCCACTGACGGCGGCGCGGCCGTGCGAGCCACGTCGTCGATGGAACCGGACCTCGTCTTGTTGGACATCGTCCTCGGTACCGAGGACGGACGCGACGTGTTACGCGAACTTCGACTGATCAGCGACGTCCCTGTGATTTTCCTCACTGGACGGGGCCTTGAATCCGAGCGGATCGCCGGACTCAAACTCGGTGCCGACGACTACATCGTCAAGCCGTTCTCGCTCGGTGAAGTCTCGGCGCGCATCGAGTCCGTGCTGCGACGATCGGGGGCCAACCTCGCGCAGTTGCACATCGACGCTCCGACGTTGCACTTTGGCGATCTACTTATCAACGAGAACACACACGAAGTACATCTGCGGGGCTCGTTACTTGAACTCACCTCCAAGGAGTTCGCTCTCCTCGCCTTTCTCGCCCGGTCGCCCCGTCAAGTCTTCTCGCGCGAACAGTTGCTCGAGCACGTCTGGGAGTCATCGAGTGAGTGGCAGAACGAGGCGACGGTCACTGAGCACATTCGACGACTTCGCGCGAAGCTCGAAGTCGATCCCGATCATCCGCGTTGGATCACCACCGTTCGCGGCGTCGGCTATCGATTCGAACCGGAGTCGGTCGCGACCTGAGTTCTATGAGCGATGGGCGAGGAGGTCGTGGACACGATCGACCAAGTCGCTCGGTTTGAACGGTTTGGCGAGAAAGTCACTGCTACCGGGCTTCAGGTCATCCAGGATCTGACGGCTCGCCGTGCCCGACACCAGGAGCACCAGCAGATCCGGGTTCTGCGATTGCAACGTCGCGGCGAGGTCTCGCCCCGTCATCTCACCCATCACGAAGTCACTGACCAGAAGATCGAACGAGTTGGTGACGTCAGCCACGACGCGTAAGGCCGCCTCGCCGGAGTCCGCTTCGGTGACGTGGTAACCATTGCGCTCCAAGATTCGACTCATGAACCGCCGCAGTTCGTCGTCATCATCGACGATCAAAATCGTCGCCGATCCACGAGGTCGTTCGGGCGCCACGAAGAGCGGCCGCTCATCAACCTCGTCGTTCACAATCGGGAAGGTGATCTCGAAGGTGGTGCCCTCGCCGAGCTTCGAACGGCAGACGATCGCACCGTGACTCTCTTCGGCGAGTCGTCGCGCCGCCGCGAGACCCATGCCCGTTCCCTTGAAGGGACCCTTCGTGGTGAACAGCGGTTCGAAGCAGCGATCGCGGGTCGCTTCGTCCATTCCGACACCGGTGTCACTGAAGGACACGGTGACGTAGTCACCGTCAAGGAGACCGAGGGCGTGCGCGTCGTCGTGCGTCAGGTGACGCGGCGTCACGGCGACGGATAACACTCCCCCGCTGGCCATCGCGTCGCGAGCGTTGATCGCGAGATTCAGCAACATCTGTTCGAATGAGTCAGCGTCGACACGAACGTTCCCCGATCGGCCGTCGAGTTCGAAGTGAAGGTCGATGTCGCCGCCCACGATTCGCTCGAGCACTTCGGCGTTCGACTGGACGACCGTGACCGGGTTGAACACGACCGGCTCCGGCTCTCGCGTTCGACCAATGGCCTGGAGTTGCGTTGTCAGCATCGACGCGCGCGACGCCGTCGATTGAATCTCGCGCACCATCTGCGCGGCACGCTCGTTCTCCGCGAGGTCACCGGAAAGGATCTCGGCGTAGCCGGAGATCAGCGTGAGGAGGTTGTTGAAGTCATGGGCGATGCGACTCGCCACCTGACCGCGAATTTCCATCGTGTACGCGTGACGCAGTTCTGCCTTCAGTTCGCGGTGGTTCGTCACGTCATCGATCAGGGTGAGAATCCCCGGCCGCTCTGAACCAGTGGAGGGCAGCACCGCGGCTGACGCGCTCAACACTCGCATCTTTCCGGCGATCTCCACATCGACGAAGTCACGCCCGTCAACTGATCCGCCGCGCGAGACCTCGGACCAAAGTTCACGCAGCTCGGGCAAGGTCGATTCCGGGAAGCTCGTCGCGTCCGCGTTACCGTCCTCGAAGGGCGGCCAGGCGAACACATCACTCGCGGCGCGATTCCACCAGCGCACCTGACCGTCCGGATCCGCCTCGACGATCCCGACCGGCGCGGTATCGATCAAGACCCGCAACCGAGCCTCGCTCGACTGAACGGTCCTCCCGAGTTCGACGGCACCGAGTGCACTCGAGGCCATCTGGGCGAGCAACACGAGCACCTCTTTGTCTTCGTCGACGAACGCCGCGCCTCGACGAACTGCGATGACGCCACGTGAGGCATCTCGTCGCTCCATGATCGGTGCGATCAGCCATCCGTTCTCGATTCGCGTCTCAGGACCGAACTCCCACACTGTGGAAAACTCAGGCGTCGTATCGCTCGCCGGCACCTCCCAAATCGACTTCTTTCCTCGTCGAGCATGTCCGCGCATCGGCGCGACCGCAACGGTTTCGAGTGCGACGACAGATTCCTCAGCGTCGAACACGGCGCGCGTGCTCGCCGCGAGACTCGTCAGTATCTCCTGCTCACTGCGAAGGCCCGTCACCGTGATGGACGCGGCGATCAACTGGTGGAGCTGAATGGCGATGCGCTGCGATTGGCGAACGGCCTCGCGCGATGTCGCCGAGTCCGTTACGCCGAGATCACTCCTGGCACCGTCATCGCTGGCCGGCACCGTCTTCGGACTCATGACTGTGCCGCAATGGTTCGCGGGACGAACTGAACGAAGGATGCGACAACGACTCGAGCCGCGCGACGACGACGCCCCAAAGGTGCGGTGACGTCACGGACCCGGCAACGGTTCAAAGAGGCTTCCCCGAGAAGATCGAGAAATCTTCCAGGTACCGGTCAATCTCCATGGCCTCATGCGGCTTGGAGAACAAGAAGCCTTGACCGACACCGACCTCTTCCAACTGGAGTCGCTGGCGTTGTTCGGCATCTTCAATACCCGAGGCGACAATTTGCAGTTTGGTCTTCTTCGCCAATTCGACCAGCGAGTGCACCAACTCGGTTCCCTCGGGCGAGTCCGCGACCGAGGCCACGAAATGCCGATCGAGTTTCACGACTGAGATCGGAAGAGTGGCGAGGTCACTGAGGAGCGACTGGCCGGGCTCGAAATCATCGACCGCCAAACGAACGCCGAGGGCGACCAGTTCAGACAGCCGATCGCTGAGTTCGCCGGCCAACATGCGCTGTGCGAATTCCAGCACCAAGAGGCCGGCCGGGAAACGACTGAAGGCGATGACCTCTTCCACCTCGTTCACGAAGCCCGACCATGCGAATTGACGCTCCGAGATATTGACGGACACGGTGAACCGGAAACCCTTGTCGTGCCACTCAGCACCTTGAGCGCAAGCCGTCGTCAACGCCCAGCGCCCGACTTCCATGATCAGTCCACTGGACTCGAGCTCGGGAACGAACTCATCCGGACTGAGCACGCCGCGCTCGGGGTGACGCCATCGAATCAAAGCCTCGACGCCGACGAAGGCGTTTGAATTCAGATCGATCTCTGGTTGGTATACCAAGAAGAACTGCTCCTCCTCCACGGCCGACGCGAGTTCCGCCAGAAATTCGGGACCTTCGGAGGATTCGGAGTGTTCAGACATTGCGCGTCGCTTCTCTTTTTTTGGCCTCAGACAAGTAGGCGTTGTCAGTTGTTCTTCGGTGCCGACGTTACTAGGTAGTCAAAAAATCGACGATGAACAGCGTGCTGAACTTGACCCGGCGCACCAACCTCGGCGGTCTCGCGATCCCGCTACAACGTGATTCGATCGTGCCGACGGGTTTCGTTCTGCCAGACTCCTGTCACCAACGCGTGAGGTCGTTCGCACCCGATGAAATGCAAATGTTCTCCCTCGGTGTGGCAATTTTCATCGGGCCGGCGCAATTAAGGTCAGAATCTTGAAATAACAACGCGGACAAAACTGGCCGGTGCAAAGAAATCATTGGCCCACAGTTCTGCCAAATCCCTTTAAACACAAGGAATTACGAACGTTTTCGGTGAAGAAAATGCAGTCCGTGACGCAACGTCACAGCAATGCAATAACTATGACTTGACAAAAAAGGTCCAAATCCGCTACTTTTGACTCTGCAGGGGCGGATCGGGTTAACCAAAATGAACAAGAACGTCCGCATTATCCGCGGCGACGGCCAGGCGTTCACCTTGCGACAAGTTGTCGAAATGTGGCGCGCAACTTCCATCCGGTTGCTCAAGAGTTCACGATCAGCATTAGCCGTAGTGGCTGTGGTGACCCTGAGCCTCATTGCGCTTCCGGCCTTAGCGTCGAATGCTTCGACGAACCATAACGGCAACAACTTTGGTTCTTCGAGCTGCTCGACCACGACGACGGTGAGAACGTACGTTCTTCACCCTCATCACAACTCAACCACGACCACGTGGTGGTGGACTACGACGAGTCGGCCGGTGACTTCGAGCACCTGGAAGACGACGACCACAGTCCTCTGTTGTCACCCGACAACGACCACGACGGTTCAATCAACCACGACGACGTCCACGGCGCCGAGCACCACGACGACGTCCACGGCGCCGAGCACCACGACCACGTCATCGGTGCCAAGCACCACGACCACGTCATCGGTCCCGAGCACCACGACCACGTCATCGGTCCCGAGCACCACGACCACGTCATCGGTCCCGAGCACCACGACCACGTCTTCGGTGCCAAGCACCACGACGACCGTGGCCTCAACCACCACGACGGCCGCGCCTACGACCACGACGACCGTGGCCTCGACGACGACGACCAGGCCAGACGACGGGACGACCACGACGCTTCCGGCGCCACCGGAATCAACGGTTCCTTCAACGGTGCCTGCGACAACGACCACGACGCCTTCAACAAGCTCAACGACCACGTCGATGCCGCCGATCACGGTGACCACGGTGTCCTCAGGGCCGCCGACGGTTCCCACGACAGGTCTTGCGACTGCCACCATTCCTTCGGGAGCTCCTGAAACTGGTGCTGGTGGTTCGGCCACAGGGACTGACAGTGGTGTCGTGCTCACGGCCAGCGGTTTGGTGTTGTTCGCCGGACTGGCTGGTTTGGCACTCGCCCTTCGCCGACGTCGCCAGGCCTAGGAGTCGTTAGAAGTCCCAACCAACCACACTGAGCGACCATCCGTCGCTTAAGGAAAAACGGCCCTCACACCTTCCGTGAGGGCCGTTTTTCATGTGGTCATCGTTTCGCCCAGTTGGACGAATCGTGCGACCGTTCGGAGAGCTCGGCCCCCGCGCCCGGTGGATTCGGACGCATCCAGCTGATTTACGAGTCATTTCTAGCGACGAAAAAAGGCCCCCGCCTGGAGGGACTCGCGGGGGGAGGGGGCCGCAGACCAAGCAATATCAACGGTTTCACAACGCACGGACGCCAGGTTGACAAATCTGTGAGGTTTTGCGATACTTTGCTCGCCCTAGGCAGAGGAGAAAACTAATGAATCGGATCCCTTCAGGGACTGGAAGCGACACGTTTGGTCGACCCCAAGCGAAACATTCGCGCAAAGCCCACCCAATTGGCTCCGCGCTGCGTCGCGTCGTGGTCTTGCTGGGATCGGTTGCTCTTGCCGGATCGATCTTCAGCATCTACGCCGGTTCCTCGAGCGCAGCAAATGCGCCAACGACGACTGCACCATTCAACGAGTGCCCAGGAGTCGGTAACGACTCCGGTTGCGCCTTCCTCATCATCCTCAACCCAGGCGGCGGCCCAGCGACGATCGTGTCGAACCCGAACATCGGTCCTTTTGATGGCGATGATGACACGCTCGTCGGTATTTTCAACAACAGCGGTGTGACGGTCTCGACCATTGGACTCAGTGCGACCACCGACATTTTCGGCTTCGACGGTGATGGTATCTGCGGCATCGACTCCAAGACACACGGGCATTACACCTGGACCGGTACCGGACTCAACGGCTTCGGGTTCTCTGGTTGCCCATATGGATCGACGGGTTACGAAGGACCGTGGGTCTCATTCAGCAATTACTCAAGTTCGAATAAATATGAGACTGGCGACGTCAACTTCTCAGTTCCCGATGGCAATGGTGGCTTCACCGGACTCCTCTCCGGTTCAACCACGTTCTTCAGCCTCGAGAGCAAGTTGAGCGCGGCGAACTTCACTGTTCCGACGACGACCACGACTTCGTCAACCACAACGACCTCAACGTCGACGTCAACTTCGACGTCGACATCCACGTCCACGTCAACCTCGACATCGACTACGTCAACAACGACGTCGACCACGACGACGTTGCCGACGACAACTACGACGTTGGCGACAACCACCACGACGGCCTCACCAACGACGACGACGACCTTGGCAACGACGACGACAGCGCCTGGATCGACCACGACCCTTCCGCCGCCGCCGGCATCAACCGTCCCAACGACTGAACCATCGTCGTCAACGGTGCCGAGTTCCACGACGACAACGACGGTCCCGCCGATCACGTCAACGACGATCGCCGCTACACCGCCAACCTCGCCACCCGCGACTTCTGCTCCAACGACGGCACCCAACGTTCCACCAGCGACCGTACCGTCGGGTGCCCCGGGTACTGGTGTCGGTGGTGCGGCCACGTCATCGGACAACGGAGTGCTGTTGACTGCGAGTGGAATGTCACTCATTGGTGGTTTGGCCGGCTTGGGGCTCATAGCCCGTCGCCGACGTCGCGCTTAGCCTGAAGGCGTATTTCAGTTAAATCAAACTAGATTGGGCGACGTGGAGTCGCGCAAAAGGAAACGGCCCTCACAGAAGTTGTGGTGGGTCGTTTCCTTGGCATTAATCGCTATTGGGATCTTGGGGATCGTCTTCGTTCCCCGAAGTCAACCCAAAGGCCCGACACTGACGTCGTCACTCGGCGTCGTGTCGCTGCCCTCCTCCGGCATCGTCATCCCGTCACCGACCACGACCACCACCGTCGCTGTGACGCCGGCCGTGTCGGCGCCGACGACCACCACGACCGCGAAAAAAGCGCAGGCCTTCAGCTTTGGCGTCACGAATGAGCCGTCGACGAGTCCAGGGCGTTCGCCGCGACTGTCATCTCACTCCAAGACGCCGCCGCCCACGTATGTCGCCAAGCCGATACCGCGCTCTCGTCCCACGCACCTCGCCATTCCCAAGATCGGCGTCTCGGTCCCACTTTCGGTACTGACGCTCAACAAAAACGGAACGGTGAACGTACCCACGAACTTCAAGGAGCCTGGTTGGTACAACGGCGACCGCTCCCCCGGACAAAAGGGTTCCGCCGTGATCCTCGGACACGTGGACAACTATCACGGTCCGGCCGTCTTCTTCAATTTGGACAAACTGAAGCTTGGCAATCGTGTCGACGTCACCTTGGCCAACGGCCGTCACTTGGTGTTCGCCGTCATTGGCGAGCGCATGTACAAGAAGACGAACTTCCCCGACGCCCTCGTTTACGGCGCGCGCAGCTATCCCGCGCTGCAACTCGTGACGTGCGGCGGCATCTTCGATCCGGCGACAGGTCACTATCTTTCGAACATCGTCGTCTTCACCGCACTCATCAAGTCGTAAAGCTTGACGCGATTGGAATCGCGATTCACCGTTCACACGTCATCTCAACGGCGACTGTCTCGCGACGCGTAGACATAGAAATCGGACGTAGTCGCGCTCAATCGAGTCCTTGAATCAACGAGCCGTCAAACTCTGCGCAAATCCAAATCAAGTGGGATGAAAACGCAAAATGAGATGGCACACTCGTCTTGCCTCGCATTCACGCGAGGGCACTTCTCAGAACTCTCTGAGGTGGACCACCAGCATGCCCTTGCGTGATGGTCCACGTCCCGAGTGCAATTCACCTTCGGCACTCGACACGCGACATTGCTCTCAAATCACCTGATGAGCGCCCACAAGTCAGTGAATTTCGCTACCATAGGCGGTCGCACGGTGAGGTTGCGCACGGGCGCAATTGCCACAACCCATTGACTACGGTGACACTGTTTAGCGCGTAGCGAGCGACGCGCGTACATCGTCGCACACGTTGTACTTCTCGACTTACACGAATCGCGGTTGGTGGATCGTGTGACACATTGCAATCGGCGCGCGTTCGATGTATTTCGGCGAGGCAGCACGGCGTGCGTGCAACGGGGATGAACGGTCGGGGCCAGAATTTTCCCGGATTGAGGCGGTTCTCATTTGATTTGACAAACAGTTGATTAGTCGTAGGTCGTCAAGTGATGTGGGTTTTCGACAATTGATCCATGACCAATTTCACGCAGGGGCAAAATCTCTCTGGAGACCCCAAGGGGCGCCCTTCGGCATCGCGCCGAGGTCCGCGCCGTTCCGTACTCGTCGGCTCGATCGGTTCGCTGGTCCTGGGAGTAATCCTCAGCACCACGGCGCTGCCGGCCATGGCGAACGTGGTCTCACCGAGCACGACGTTCGGCGTCGGCACGACGACCACCACAAATGCCACGACGACGACGGTCGCCCCCGCGACCACCACGACGATCAAAGTCCTGCGACACGCTCACGTCACCGCCGCGACGCTCGCTCGTCATTCCCACGTGGTCGCCGTTACGACCCATCAGTCGCGCTCGAACTCGAACGGCTCAACGAGCCCGACGACGACGCCCCCTCCGACGACCGTCGTAACCCCCACGACGGTCGCCCCCACGACCACCACGACGATCAAGCCGGTCACCAAGGCTCCGGCCCCTTCGATCTCGAACCCGTCGGCCAACATCGCGCCGAGCCCAGATTTCCTGGCGCCCGGTACGTGTTCATTCGCGACGGGCGTGTGGAGCTGTGCGAACCCGTGTGTCGACGGAACGGCGACGGCGCTGTCGTGGCCCGGTTATACCAACGGCGTGGCGTGCACCAATTACATCCTCGCCGCCATCAACAACGCTCGTTCCATCGAAGGCGTTCGTCCGATGGTCCTCCCGTCCAACTGGTTCTCACTCAGCGTGCCCCAGCAGCTCTTCGTACTGATGGACCTCGAGCGAACTGCGCGTGGTCTCCCCGCCTATCTCGGCATCAACGCGGCACTCACCGCTGACGCGCAACACTCCGCGGCCGCCAACAGTGACCCTTCTATCGCTGCAGGTTTCGCCATGGCCAATGACGCCCAAGGCTCTGCGGGCTTCGGTGGCGCCTGGTCAGGCGGGTTCAACCCGCTCGCGGCGGACTACATCTGGATGTACGACGACACGTGGGGCGGCAGCGCAGCGAAGACCTCGAACATCGCGTGCACCTCAGCTGGCGCCGCTGGCTGCTGGGCCCACCGAGACGAGTTGCTCGGATCAGACCCCGGCTACAACCAAGGCGTGGGCTTGGGCTGCACAACCTGTGAGGTCGGTACCGGCTTCGCCATGGTGAACGGCAATGCCTCCTACGTCGACCTCATCGAGATCCCGAAGGGATCGCCTCCGCCCATGTCCTTCACCTGGGCCAACAACGTCCTGCCCAACCTGCCCTAACGACTCATCGTTCTCGGACGTGTCGCCGGATTAGTCGGCCGCGGCACCGGACGGACTGTGCGGCGCCGGCGGTTCGGGGCGAAGGTGGAAGTAAGCCATGAAGGCCAGTGAACCCAGCGCAAAGATGCCGAAGGCCACGAAGAGCGGCACCAATGCCACGTGATGCAACTCGCTCTTCGTACCGCTACCTGGCGTCAGTAACACGGCCACGAATCCGATGAGACCGATCGTCGTGATCACCATCCAGGCGATCGGATTCCATTGACGGACGTGTCGACCCGGGAGGAAGGGCAAGGGCAACATGCCGAAGGCAAGGCTGGCGAAACCTCCGAGGAACGTCACGTTGAGCGCGGGGTCCAGGATCAACCAGAACGGTGACGGCGAAGTCGCTGTCGCGAGGTGGTACACGGGAACCGTCAAGAGGAACGCCCCGGTCGCCACGACGAGGACGCACACCGAGGCGATCGCGTGGAGTCGACCCCAGTCCTTCTCATCGGTGTGTGGGCGCAAGACGAACACCGCGATGAGTCCGTAGCAGTAGCCCGGCGAGAGGCCGATGAGTCGTGACGCGCCGACACAGATGATCGCGATGATCATGCCGCCGACCAGCACGTGCATATGGATCTTGCGGCGCTCGCGAAGTCCGCCGAACAAGATCGGCAACTGTGATGTCAGCGTGACGATGGCCACGCCGATGCACTCGCCGAGGTACAGCCAGAGCGTCGTGCGATTGAAGCCGAAGCCCTTGTCGAGGAATGAATTGATCAATCCGGCGAATCCGATGAAGCCGATGAACGCGAGTGTGCCGATCGTCACGCGACGCCGAAGCGACTTCTCCTTCTCGCGGTCGATGAACAGCTTCGGGAAGCGTCGACGGGCTCGGGCCTGGATGCGCTCTCGGTTCTCGGCGTACGTCGAGTCCAACCATTCACTAGGGAATCCTGCCGCGATGAGCCGGCTAATGAGCAAGAAGCCGATGCTGATGCCACCGGACGCAGCGATGTGATTCCCAACCTGGGTGGGGCTCGGCATCGCGACACTGAACTCCGAGAGGTGATTCCTCGTCGCCACGACGTCGAACGGTGTCGACAGGAGCCACGGACTTGACGTCGTGCACGACAACTCGAGGTGATGGCCACCGAGCGTGGCATCGCCCGGGATCACGAGATGCGTCACCGAGAAGCCGTTGTTCGTGCCAGGCACCGAGTCGATGAGTTGGTCGTCGAAGAACACGTTGACGGTCGTACAGTGCGTCGTGAACGTCGGGTCGCGAAGCGTGATGGCGATGCCCGGTGGTCCCGAGGCGGGCGACGAACGAAGCGCCGACAACACGTTCACCGAGAGATGTGCCTCCGCGCTCGCACTCCCATTGTTGCTCACGGTCTGGCCGGTGAACGTCGTCGAGATCGACGTGCCGTCGGTTCCTACCGCGGTCACTGATGCCGCGTACGACCCCGACTTGGCATAGATATGCGATGTCTTTCCGGTCGTCGTGGTAGCCGTCGTCCCGTCGCCGAAGCGCCAGTCGTAGTGCGCGATCGGTGAACCGGATGACGTAGAACTGGACGCATCGAACTGCGTCGGTTGACCGGCCGGGGCAGGGACGACCGAGAGGTGCGCTGATGGTGCCTGGCCCGGCGCCACCGCGATGCCGAAGCTCGCGGAACCCACTTGAATCGGGGACTCCGCGTGCGGAGTCTTCGCACCGATGTTTATTGGTGTCACCGTATTGGTCGCGTTCGCCACGTACGCCGTCTGTCCGTCCGGCGAGATGGCGATGCCGTCGGGTTGGGTGATGCTCCCGACGGAGAATGCCGACAGCGCTCGCGCCGGTGACGTCGAAAGGTCGATCGGCGTCACCGTGTCATCGGTGTTTGCGGTGTAGGCCATGTCGCCGTCGGGCGTCACCGCGATTCCAAGAGGGCCGTTGGGCACTGCGATCGCGTGTCCGAGGGTTGGCGTGCCCGACGAGAGGATGATCGGCGTGACGTCATTGCCGTTGGCGACGTAGGCAGTTGCACCGTCGGGCGCCATGGCGATCGCCTGGGGCGCGCTCGAGAGCTGCAGCAAGGTGGTCGCTCGCGTTGCCGTGTTGATGACGCTGACGGACTGCCCCTCAGAGTTCGACACGCACACCCAATCCCCGTTGGGGCTCACCGCGATGCTCCACGGACCGGCACCGACTCTGATCGGTCGACCCGCCGTGCGACTGGCGAGATCGATGGGGCTCACCGTATTGGAGTTGAAGTTGCTCACGTAGGCGGTGGCGCCACTCGGCGTGATGGCGATCGCCGCCGGTCCACTCCCCACTCGGATCGGCGCGGCGAGCCCGAATACGTTCGAGGTCAGACTTATCGGTGTCACGGTATTCGAATTCGAATTCGTGACATAGGCCGTTTTTCCGTCGGGCGCGATCGCGATGCCGAGGGGGCCATTCATGGCGGGAGGTGCGCCGTGAACGGTCGAGGTGTGCGACGTCGCGGTATTGATCGCAGTCACTGAGTTCAGCGTGAGGTTCGTCACGATGACGGTGCCCTGTGGCGTATTCGAGGCCGCACTGGCCGGTGCGGCGAGGATCACCGGCAATGGACCGAAGAGCAGCATCAAAGCGGGAATCCAGACGGCACGGCGAATTCGACGTCGACCGAACGAGGCGATGGGCAACTTCACCGCCATGGTGACTACGTGGCCTTAAGTGACGCCACGACGCGCCGATTCATCGCTCGGCCTTTCGCGGTCGCATTCGTAGAGACCAAGACGACGCTGTAACCGGGAACGACCGTAATGGCGACGCCCGAAACCTTGAGCGCCTGGAGATCCAGCGTCAACTGCGTGGACACCGCCTCGGCGCGGTTCTGATTCAGCGTCGCGTTGAAGGCGGCCGTGAAGACGTTGTCGGTGTAACCCGTCAGATTCACGATCTTGTAGTGGTTCTGCTTGATCGTCTTGGCCATTTGCTCGATCTCGGTCTTCAACTTCGCCGACAATGCGTAGGAGCCTTCAGCGAACGGCTCAATGGTCACCGAACGCGGTGGCGGAGGCGCTGGCGGAGGACTCGAGACAATGTGAACCGGCGCCAGCGTCGTTGTGGTCGTGGGCGGCACCGTCGTCGTCGTGGTCGTCGTTGTTGTGGTCGTTGTGGTCGTCGTTGGTGGGGGCGGTGGAGGGGGCGGCGGCATCGTCGTCGTGGTGGTGGTGGTCGTGGTAGTCGTCGTGGTGGTAGTCGTCGTAGTCGTCGTCGTAGTCGTCGTCGTGGTGGTCGTCGGCGGTGGGCACGGCGGCGGCGGGCAGAACCACCACCAGAAGAACGGCCAGCACTTCGGCGTGACCTTGACTGAGTGCGTCACTCCGCCGGACCGAACCGAGGCGTTGGACGAAAGTGCGGGCATGGCGACGACTATTAAGACACTCACGGTTAAGACGCACATCACTGTTCGTGTGCGCTTAACAAATCTGTGAGAAACGCCCGCAGACTCCATCTGAATTTTTGTGAATCGCCCTTGCATCTGTTCCATCCCGACGGGCACATTGTCCGGACCCGCACCCTCCGCCGCAGCGGAATCGGACAAATCTAACAACATTCTGCGAATCCTGCATTTGGCCCAATTCTCGGGCCTCCTGATGCCCCCGAGGGGTCCTACGTGCCCGCTTCTGCACGCATGGTCACCGCCGAGGACCCGGTGATCAGCCGCTCCCGGTCGAACATTCTCGAGACGACTCTCCATGCCACGACGTCAATCGCGGCCAAGACAACCGCGATCACGACCGCCACAGTGGCCGTCGGCTTGAAGACCTGGAGCGACATCAGGAGCGGCAGGATCAGAGCCGGGAGACTCGCCAGAGTGCCGAGTTGCTGGGCCACGCGAACATCGGACGAACGGGCCGAAATCGCGATGCCAACCCATACGGACCACATGGCCAACAGTGGCGCGAAGAGTAACTCCGCCAAGAACCACGACGGCTGCCAGACGTCATGCGCCACGATGCTGGAGGCGCCGATGCGAATCGCGACGACCAAGATGATGAAGAAGAGGTACGCGACGCCCACCGTCGGGACGGTCGCGGCGAGCGATTTCCCGAGGAGAAACTCCTCGCGCGAGATTGGCGTCGTGAGCAACGGTTCGAGCGTTCCTTGGTCACGCTCTCCTATCACCGAGTACGCGGCAATCGTCGCGGGTAACACGACGGGGATCACCAGCAATAGGAGCAGTGTGATCGCAACCTGCGTTCGCACCTCTGAAGGTGCCGTCGTGTCCGCGATACTGAAGAGTGAAACCACGGGCAGCGCGGTGAAGATCAGGGGAAGCGTACCCATCGTGTAGATGATGAAGCGATTACGTCGGTACTCGCGGAACTCCTTGCTCATCACGGCGCGGATACGGATTGTGCTCTGATTCACGATGCACTCCCTGGCCCAGTGGCGCCCACTAACTCCAAATAGACCTCTTCCAATGAGTGATGTCCCTCCACGAGCGACAGGACGTCGGCCCCGGCCTCGACGAGCGCCCGAGTGATTTGCGGAGCGGCGAATCGCACGTCATTCACCACGAGCACGTAGTCGCCATTCTCATCGAGCGACCAACTCGTCACGCCGTCGAGCGCGTTGAACACGCGCGCAGGGTCGGTGAGTGGCGAGATCGTCGAGACGAGTATTGATTTGTGGAACATTCGCTGCCGCAAGTCGTCAATGCGACCAACCGTTCTCAGCGTCGTATTCAAGATCGCGACTCGGTCGCAGAGCTTCTCGGCTTCGTCCAGTCGGTGGGTCGTGAGAAAGACCGTGACGCCCTTCACTCGAAGCGCGTTGATGAGATTGTGGACTTCCAGCGATGCGACAGGATCCAAGCCAGCCGTGGGTTCGTCCAGGAACAGGATCTCCGGGTCATTCAGCAGCGCCCGGGCCAATCCGACTCGCTGGCGAAGGCCCTTGGACAAACTGCCACAGAGGTCATGGGCCCGCGATGAGAGGTTGACCGATTCCAGTGCTCGATCGATTCGGGGCTGGGCATCGCGGTATCCGTAGAGTCCCGCGAAGAAGACCAGGTTCTCCGTGACGCTCAAGCGCAGGTAGAGACCCGGGACCTCGGTCATCACTGCGATTCGTTGTCGGATGTCAATATCGTGCTTGCCGTCCAGAGGGAGACCCGCCACTTCGGCCGTGCCCGCGGTGGGCGCCACGAGCGTGCTCAATGTACGCACGGTCGACGTCTTTCCCGCGCCGTTCGGACCCAGGAAGCCAAAGACTTCACCTCGTCGGACGTTGAACGTCACGTCCTCGAACGCGATGCGCTGACCGAACTGCTTGGTGAGGTTCTTCACGACGATGACCGAGTCACTCGACGCGGCATCGTCCCCGGTGCCAGCGAACTTTCCCGTTCGCGACACGATCGCCTCGGCGATTTCGTGCGGCGTGTGTGCGCCGTAAATCGCGGGTGGCACGGGAGCGGGCGACGGGTCGAGTTCGACGGACTGCTCGTCGCCCGCGTCGACCCCGTGAGCGTCGCTCGTGGCGAGCTTCTTCGAACCGCCGAGGCTGTAGGCGATCGCGAAATAAAGTCCGGCGACGCCGACGAAGAGCACGTCACCTGTCGCCTTCTTGACGCCGAGGAGCGCTCCGAGCACGCCGCCGATCGCGAGGGCGGTGATCAGCCAGCCCTGCCATGTCGTGGGTCGGACGCCCACGCCGTAGCGCCGGCGCGCGAACCACTGATACTTAGACATGTGGGCGCCATGACGCGAAGATTCCGAGGGATTGCGTCATGGCCCAATCATAAGAGTCACCTCCGCCACCCCTCGGCGAGGCAGCGCTCGCGCCGTTAGGACGTGCGTCGACGAGCCCGGCGGCGTGATCGTGCGATCATCCGCAGCGTGAGAAAGGCGACGACAATCACAAGGTTGGCGTTCACCGCGGGAACCCATCGAATCTTTTCGCCCTTGACCACGTAGACGCCGACGGGCATTACCACGCCGCCAAAGCCGCCACCTGAACCCGTCGACGTCGCCTCGCTCGCCGATTCACTGCCGTCGACGTCGCCCTCGTCCGGTACCGTCGGCGAACCCGGTCCGCCTTCGCCGCCTCCACCCCCACCAGCAACGAGGGCGACGGGGATGACGAGTGAGCCATCCTTCTCATAGGCGGTGCCAAAAGCACGACTCACCGAGAGGTGCTGCGCTACCTTGCCCAACAGTTCTTGCACGTCCACGTCACACCGTTCCTTTTCTCACGCTGGTCAACCCTTCGAATGTAGGTGACGACGTCGAGGACCTACTGCTTATCCAGGTCGGCGAGGACCTCGCCAATGATCTTGGTCAACTTGTGCGCCGGCAAGGGTTCGCCCCCTTCGGCTTCGGCGACCTCGTCTGAGAACGCCTCCACCGAGTGTGTCCCACCAATGAGGACGTGTCGCAGCGCTTCCCCACTGGCTTCGGAGTCGTTGACCTCCTTGAGAGCGCCCGCGACGTCGTGGTCGGGCGATTCGGCGACGGCGTGAACCACGTGCATCGCCTCTTCGCGTCCGCTCGCCGTTGAGACTGCCGGTGCGCGGTCGGGATTCTGCTGAAGGTCCCACTGCGCGAGTGCCTCGTTATAGCCACCTTCACCGGGGTGCAGTACTCGAGTCGTCGGCGCGACTATCTCGTCGGCACCGCCATCGGCCGTCGTGTCGGTGACGTCATCACTGTCATGATGTCGTCCTTCGGGAATTGGTACCACCAGACTTCCATCGGAATTTCGAACGATCTCCACGGCATTGCTCCTCTCGGACACCACGTTGTGTCGTTCACTCCAACCTAAAGGGCGCCGTGCACCCAGCGACCGGCGAACGCTGCCTGAAGGGTCCATGTGTAAGGGGTGAAAGGATTCACAAGAGATTCTCACGGCGCGGTATTCGCGTGAAGCTGGCGTTCGCCATCGATCGCGCGATTGGTCGCACGATCTATCGATGACACGTGCACCTCTGCTCGTTGACGCGGCGTCATTGGCCTCAAGAGTCCGGCGAGTGCGTTGGTGGTACTCGAAGTGCCCGTGCACAGGAACTCTGCCGTAGAGGACAGGCCTCGCCACCTACGGGACAGGATGCCGACGGAAGCGCCGGCGGACGTTCAGGTACGAATGCCAGCGATCACGACGTCGAACATGCGAGAGACGCGCGATTGATCTGGTGCCTGCTCATTCGCCAAGACGATGCCGTGCATCAAGCGAAGCACGTCAACCATCTCGACGTCGTGTCGCACCTCGCCGGCCTCTTGGGCACGACGTAGTAATACGGCGCCGGCCTCGCGCATGTTGGCGCACGCGATCTGAATCTCGGTGCCCTCGGTGTGCTTCGCGTTCATCACCGCTGCGCCCATGCTGCGGCCGTGGGCGCCGAAGTCCATCTGCAGTCGAAGCCAACCGATCAGGGCGTCGAAGGTCGCCGGAGCCGACTTCAGCTCTTCGGCACGCCGGCGAAGTTCGATCGCTTCGTCAAGAAATGCCGCTTCGAGTAGATCTTGACGGGTGGGAAAATGGCGATACAGCGTCCCGATCCCGACGCCGGCATCGCGTGCGATGTCTTCGAGGACTATGTCGCCACCGCGTTCGGCGACGGCCGCGCGGGCGGTGGCCAAGATCACGTCGTAGTTGCGCTGAGCGTCGGCTCGACGAGGACCTTTTCGGACCACCGTGTCGCTCATATCGCTCCTTTGCGAACTCTGCCCCAAAGTTTTTCACGATTGACTTGCAACCGGAGGGCACCTCCGTATAGTATGTGGAGGCACCCTCATGTTAGGTCCTCCGGAGACCAAAAGCAACGCCTTCGGGCACCGAGTCTGCACGTAGTCCAGCATCCGGAGTTTACGCCTCTATTTCAAAAAGGAGCCTTTGTGCCTCTGACCTCTCACGCCCAAAAACGAGCCTCAGCGATCGCCTTAGCGGTCATCGTCACGTGTCAGTTGATGTTCGTTCTCGACGCCACGGTGGTGAACATCGCCCTCGTGCCAATCAAACACTCGCTGCACTTCAGTAGCGCCGGACTCTCCTGGGTCATCGACGCCTACAGCTTGGCCTTCGGTGGACTCTTGCTCCTCGGAGGACGCGCCGGCGACGTCTTCGGTCGACGCCGCATGCTCATCATCGGACTCTCGATCTTCACTGCCGCGTCGCTCCTGGGCGGCATGGCGACCTCGTCAACGATGTTGCTGCTCACGCGCGCCGTGCAAGGTGTGGGGGCCGCACTGGCGGCACCGAGCACACTCAGCCTGATCAGCGCGACCTTTGAAGAAGGGCCCGCGCGCAACAAGGCCCTGGGCGTCTTCACCGCGGTCTCGGCCGGCGGCGGCTCACTCGGCCTGATCCTCGGTGGCGCGCTCACGTCGTGGGTGTCATGGCGTTGGGTGTTGTTCATCAACGTGCCGATCGGTATCGCCATCATCCTCCTGGCGCCACGCTTCGTACCCGAACCACCGCGCAACGGTGGACGCCTCGACGTGGCCGGTGCGGCGCTCGTCACCGGCGGACTGGGCAGCTTGATCTATGGCTTCATCCGACTCGCCGAACACGGGAGCCGATCGGTCACGCTCAGTTCCTTTGCCCTCAGTGCCCTTCTCTTGTTCTCCTTCGTCCAGGTGGAGAGGCGCCGCGCACAGCCGCTCCTCCCGATGCGACTCTTAACCGATCGCCTACGCGGACCGGCGTATTTCACGATGATGTTGGTGCCGATGGTGATGTACGGGCTGTTCTTCTTCATCAGCCAGTACCTCGAAGCTGACCTGCACTTCAGCGCCATCGAAGCCGGTTTCGCCTTCTTACCAATGACCGGCCTCATTTTCACGAGTTCTCGGATCACGCCGCGATTGGTGGGACGAATCGGCGCACGCCCCGTTCTGCTGTTCGGTCTGTTCACGCTTGGCGTGGCGACGCTCTGGATCTCCAAGGCGACACCCACCGAGGGCTACTTCGAGAGCCTCTTCGGTCCGTTGGTCCTCTTCGGCGTGGGTGCGGGTTGTTGCTTCTTGCCGCTCAGTGTCACCATCCTCACCGGCGTTCCCCGAGCTGACGCTGGCGCGGCGTCGGGGATGCTCCAGACCATGCAACAGACTGGTGGCGCGGTCGGCGTCGCCGCCCTCACCAGCATCGCTGCGGCGCATGGACGTTCCGACGCGCTCTTGACCGGCGCCGGAATTGTCGCCGTCGCGCTCGCGGTCGCGTTCTTCCTTATCCGACCGACTACCAACGTCGCCTCGAGCGCCGAGGAATCGGCCGAGGAGATGATCTCCCTGGCGATGGTCGAGTAGCGAGGGGCGAGCCACTCGCCCGCAGTATCGAGACACGTTACAACATCCCTCCCATTCGGGAGGGATGTTGTAACGCGCAACGCACTCCCCGATACCGTAAGAGAGGAATTACACGAGTCGCCACCGAGTGACGCGAAAAGGAGCAGTTATGAGCGAAAAGTACAAGAAGAGCGAAGAGGCCGTCGCTCGACTGACACCCCACCAGTACTCCGTCACGCAAGAGAGTGCCACCGAGCCGGCCTTTCGCAACGAGTTCTGGGACCATCACGAGGCCGGACTCTACGTCGACATCGTCTCGGGCGAGCCGCTCTTCACGTCGACCAAGAAGTTCGACAGTGGGTGCGGATGGCCGAGTTTCACGGCGCCGGTCGAGGCCGGCAACGTCGTGGAATTGAAGGATCGGACGTTCGGCATGACGCGCACTGAGGTGCGTTCAGCAAATGGCGACAGTCATCTCGGTCACGTCTTTGACGACGGTCCGAAGGACGAGGGTGGCCTTCGCTACTGCATCAACTCGGCGGCGTTACGATTCGTCCCGTACGACGAACTCGAGGCCTCGGGCTACGGCGAGTACAAGCATCTCTTTGAGAACGCTGCACCAAAAGAGGAGGCAACGCAATGACCATCGAAACCGAGACTGCGGTCCTCGCGGGTGGGTGCTTCTGGGGGATGCAGGATCTGATCCGCAAGCGCCCCGGCGTGATCGCGACCCGCGTCGGCTACACGGGCGGCAACGTCGAGAACGCGACGTACCGACACCACGACGGTCACGCCGAGGCGATCGAGATCATCTTTGACCCGAGCGTCATCTCGTACCGGGACATCCTGGCCTTCTTCTTCCAGATACACGACCCGACCACCCGAGACCGACAAGGCAACGACGTCGGCACGAGCTACCGATCGGCGATTTTCTACCTCAACGACGAGCAACGTCAGGTCGCCGACGAAGTCATCGCCGACGTTGACGCGTCAGGACTGTGGCCCGGCAAGGTTGTCACTGAGGTCGATCCCGCAGGAGCGTTTTGGGAGGCCGAGCCCGAGCACCAGGACTATCTGGAGCACTATCCCAACGGTTACACCTGCCACTTCCCTCGACCAAATTGGGTGCTGCCGCATCGCAGCGACACCATGACGTCGTGAGTCACGACGCGATGCCGTAGGGCGGTTCGGGTCGGGCGATGTGCGGATGACGCTCTCAGAGCTTTAGAGCGCAACACTCAGTCGGACGCTGACCGTGTCACCGATCTCGATTGCTTCCGCCTTGCGGATGAGGCTTTTCAGCGGGACGACGTAGCGACCGTCCTTCGGAAACAGTGACGTTGTCCACCGCGTGACGCCGATCGTCGCCTCCACCGGAATCATCCCCCAGCCGTACGTGACGTGCGATGACAGTGCTTCGAGTTCGACGCTCTCTTCTTCCGGGACGGTCACGAAGTAGAACGGCGCGGGCCCGCGCCACTCCCACACCTCGCCGCTGAACTCGAACTCCACGGGAATAGACCTTTGCGCCCGACGTCAGCGGTGCGTGGCGGTCGCACCGATGTCGGCGGAGGACTCTGGGGACATGACGCTCCTTTGCTTGACGGATCGCGGCGTTGACCCTCTATTGAACTCGACGCTAGTTACGTCGCGGCGAACGCCGCAATGTCGGCGGCCGTGCTGTGGGTGATCTCGGGACAAAGTGGCGGAAAGAGTTCGGCACCGTGACACGTCCCGAGGACGGTTCGGCCCCTGGCTAACACGCCCGCGGCCAGCAGTAATCGGTAAAACGCGATGCCTTCGTCACGCAGGGGATCACACTCATTCACACTGATCACGGTGGGAGGGAAACCTGCGACATCCTCCGCGGTCGCAAATCCAGGCCACGCCAACGGGTCCCCCGCATTGAACGCGTCAATGCCGTAACTCACGGCGCCGAGATTATTGTGCACGTCGATGAAGATCCCGTTGTTCTCGACGCTGGACGGGTAGCGATCGTCCGGCCACCGCCCGGCGATGAAGGGGCAGAGCGCGTAGAGGCCCTTGACGAGCCCCAGATCGCCGTCGCGCTTGAGCTTCAGTCCCAGAGCGAGTGTCAGATTCCCACCGCCACTCTCGCCACTGACGATGACGCGTCCGGGATCGATGCCGTAGGTCGCGGCATTCTCGATGACCCACTTCAGCCCGGAGACACAGTCATTGAGGCCCGCCGGATAGGGCGCCACCTCCGGCACCTCTGACGGCGCGACCGAGTTGCGGAACTCGACCAAAACCACCGCAACGCCCTTTGACGCGATCACTCTCCCCCACGCCCGGTAGTTCCCGAAGAAGCTCGACATCGACGCCATGCCACCGCCGTGAATGTAATAGACGCAGGCGACCGTCTCGTCGCTGTCCGGACGAATGATTTGCAATTTGATCGTGTTGCCATCGGGCGATGACACGATGTCCTCGCGGGCGAAGCGAAGAGCGTCCGACGGCGCGACCGTCTCGTCGTCGGCCAAGTTCATGACGCTCGCCATCTCTGCATACTGGGCTGCACCCTGCGGTGAAGCGGCGTCAGCCACCAACTCCTCGCGACTATGCACGTCGTGTACTTCCATCGCGGGCATCATGGCCAGCATCGCCTTGATCCGTGGATCAAGGCGGTCGTCAGACTCGGGGTCATAGGTCACGCGGACTCCTCACAAAATATCAACGAAAGACTAATGTCCGTCGCCGATTCACAGAGGCCGGCGAGGTCGTCGTGGTCTCAGCCCAATCGACCGAGGCGTGCAACGGCCTCGTCCAGTACCTCGCGACGCTTCGAGAACATCCACCGAACGAACGGACGACCGGCGTCCTTGTCGTCGTAGAACACCGAACTCGGGATGGCGACGACACCGCACCGCTCCGGCAGTGATCGACAGAATGCGTAGCCGTCGTCGTTCGAGATCGGCGAGATGTCCGTCGTGAGGAAGAACGTGCCGTGTGACGGCATGACGCGAAAGCCCACCGAGTCAAGACCTTCAGCGAGAAGGTCGCGTTTTTCGCGCAGTAGCTGCGTCGCCCCGACGAGGTAGTCATCGCTCTCGTTGAGTCCCTCGGCGATGGCGTACTGGAATGGCGCGGCGTTCACAAAGGTCAGGAACTGCTTCGCGGTGCGGAGTGCCGCGATGAGTTGCGGCCGGGCACAGGCCCATCCGACCTTCCAACCGGTCACGGAAAAGGTCTTGGCCGCGGATGAGACCGTGATCGTCCGCTCGGCCATGCCCGGAAGCGACGCCAGCGCGACGTGGTGCGACTCAAAGACGAGATGCTCATACACCTCGTCGGTGATTGCGATGAGGTCGTGACGTTGACACGCGTCAGCAATCACCTGGAGTTCCTCGCGGCTGAACACCTTGCCTGTCGGATTGTGCGGCGTGTTGACCAGAATCAGTCGCGTCCGATCGGTAATGGCCGCTTCAAGGGCTTCAGGTTCGAAGGTCCACTCCGGCGCGCGCAACTGCACGACTCGTCGTCGTGCACCGGCCATCGCGGTGCAGGCCGCGTATGAGTCGTAGTACGGCTCGAACAAGACGACCTCGTCACCCGACTCGCACAGGGACAGCAGACTCGCCGCAATCGCTTCGGTCGCTCCCGCCGTCACGATGACCTCGGTGTCGGCGTCGAATGCGAGGCCGTAATAGCGCCGTTGGTGCTGCGCGATCGAGGCGCGCAGTTCTGGGATTCCGCTCAGGGGTGGATACTGATTGTGGCCGGCCTCGATCGCTCGTACGGCTGCGCGCTTGATCGCCTCGGGTCCATCCGTATCGGGAAAGCCCTGACCGAGATTGATCGAGCCGGTCGCCACGGCAAGCGCCGACATCTCGGTGAAGATCGTCGTCGTAAAACCCTGCAGACGTGAGTTCAAATAAGGAATTCGATCCGCCATGCCCCTAGACCTTAACGATTGCTGCTGATGTGCTCCGTCAGCTGAAGGTGCGCCGGCGCCCCCACGTAGTGCCCCGTCAACTTGGACGTGACTCGGCAGTCCTTTGATCGAACGCTCCCATGACGAGGAGCCACGCCGCCGTGATCATGTAACAGGTATTGGCGACGATGGCGATCGCCGCGATGTAGAGGCCGGAAAGATGCCCGAAGTAGAACAGCGCCGCGCCGAACATCTCGGCCACGTGCACGGAGCTACCACCCACGATGCGAGTGAGTCGAAGCCCGAAGCCCAACCGGAGCGCTTTGGCGTAGCCCCGGACGAACACCGCCATCGAAAATCCGGCGACAAGGAACAATTCCGCGCCAATAGCGCGGTGGTCTTGTGCCCCCATCAGCACGAGCGCACAGCGCATGAAGACCAGTGCCAGTCCCGTCAACGTGTTGATGGCGCGATTGCGGTGCGTCGCGTCGACCGCGATCTCTTTGAGGTTGAGTGACATGGCGACGAAGACCAGACCAGTGAGCGTGACCGCACCAGTGCCAACGAGGATGAAGAATCCATTCCACTGCCCGGGCCGAAAGACAGTGGCCACAATCATGGTCAGATTGTAACGAACGCGACTCAGCGGACGTCACGTGGTTTCGTTGACGGCGAGGACGTGTCTTCTCTACCCGAGCTTTGTCAACACGTTGTGCGTGATGCGTTCGATCCGCCGATCGCGCTCACCCAGCCCATGCGCCCAATCGGTTGAACCCGACGTCAGGACCGTCGCTCCGGCATCGTTCGTATAGACGCCCAAGACCGCGTGGCCATGACGAATCCGTTCGAGTGCGGCGGGGTCGCGCGTTCCAAAGACGCGCGAGGCAATGTACTCGAGTTCACTGGGCTCGCCTGGTTTCGGTGGACGTGGCGATGTGTCATGGGTGAAGTGCTGGGTCGGGCAAGTCCCCAAGATCTCGAACGTGGCGGGCGTTCCATCTTCTCCCGTCGGGTACGGCAGGCCGTCGTGATACGTGAACGCGCACCCGTCACATTCGTAGCCGACCACGGTGGCATCCGAACCGAGGACGTCGCCGTAGCTGAGCCCGGTGCCGTCGAAGATCCAGTGTCCGGCGCGGTGCACGGTGTAGCCACCCAATCCTGACGTCACGTTGCGACCGATGCGGTGATAACCGCCTCGCGTGAAGGTGACCCCCGTCATCGCGTTCTCAGGTCGACCCAGGATGGCGTCAGACCAGATCGTGGTCACCTCTGACTCGCGCGACGATCCCATGAACGGGTCGTCCTTGAAGAATCCTTTGTAGCCGACCATCACGTCGCGCTCGTCGCCTTCGAGGCGGACCTGCCACATCGCGGTGTTGCCGGAGAAGAACGCCGCGTTGCCGCCACGCGCGATGAATCCTTCCACCGTGTCGCGCATACCCTTCGACCAATACTCATCATGGCCGACCGAGAGGTAGAGACTCGCGTTGTCGAGAACCTCCGGATGAAATTCGAGGTCCGCATTCGTGCAGATGCCGATCTCGAATCCTTCGCGTTCGGCCCAGGCGATGAACGGAAGCTCCCAATCGGGCCAGCCCGCGGATCCCGCCCAGCTTGATAAGTGGTTCAGTTGGAGGTAGCCGACGTGTGCCGCGTTCTGCGGATCAGGTGCACCGATGCCGGTTACTCGCCGTCCCTTGCCGGGCGGTTTGTGCAGATAGCCCGGCGCCATGGGTCGTTGCATCGAGACCTGGGTCCCTCCGTTGTAGAGATTCGTTCCGCCGAAGTCGTTGTAGGCGTGCCACGTGTTCGTCGACAACGCGAGGACGACGCGCTGATTCGACGATGGTCGAACCACGAAGAAGGCGTAGTCACGACGCACCCTCTCGCCGACCTCGATCTCCATGACGACCTCGTAGTAGCCCGACCGCCATGAGGCATCGACGTCGATCGCGAGTGCGACCGGCCACCCACAGCCCGTCGCCGAGGCGTCGCGTGGGGTGTCGTGTTCGTCGGACGCCACCGATGCAAGGGTGAGGACGACTTCTCGTTGACCCCCTACGCGTGCGACCTCGATGCGGACTGGTCGTGCACCAGAGGAGGACAGGTGGAGACCGACCTGTTCTCCGTTGCGAACCGACTGCGGCCAGCAGTATCCGGTGACTGACTCTCGCGCCATCTTCGAACTGTAACTGGGATCGATTCCGACGTCCGAGGTCACTTGGTTCGAGCTGGTCAAGGAGTCACGAGTCAGTTCGCGAATCCACGATCGCCGGGCATTGCTCTCACCGCGACACCCGAGGCCGTGAGGAACTGTCGGATCTGCGAGGCGTGTGCGATGAGGTGCAGCGGAATGCCGCCGACCATGACGCCATACAGTTCGCCATGGCCGCGATGGGTCATCGGTAGTGGCTGCGCCGCCATCTCTTCGAAACGATCCTCGAGGGTGGCGCGGACCCTCGAGCGGCAATAGTCGACGTACTGAATCAGCTCCGCCTTGGTAAAGACGCGATTGGGAAACGAATTCGTGACTTCATCGAACGGCCGCGGTGGTTGCCATGGCTTCAATTCACCGCTGAGGTCGTAATCGAGAGTGAGCAGGGCGTGGTACCCCAAGAACCAGGGGGCCGAACCGTGCAGTCCACCGTATGGAATTGGACTCGTCGGTGCCTCCGGCCACAGATCAATCGCCCACATGTCGTCGGGGCAGTCGCCGAGCGCGGCCTCCATAAGCGCCAAGGCCTCTTCAAAATTGCGGGCAATGCTCTGCACGAGAGGGTTCGTCATCACCTGTGTGTTAGCAGATTCGACGGCATGTCCGAATCACACAAGCGCGCGAAGACCACCCTCGTGCAACCGCAGGCGTCTTACTCTTGAGACATGGTCACGGAGCGCCAGGAGCGAACCAACGCAGGTACCCGTCCGACGAAGAAGCGCCGAAGCCCTCTGCGTCGCGTGATGTTGCTGCTCGGCTGCCTCATGCTCGTGTTGCTCGTGTGGCTGGTTTCCTCCTTCGCGGTCTACATGATCCGACCCTCCAGCATGAACTTCTCCGAGAAGAGCGCCGAATGGGTTCGCACGTTGCCCTTTGGCAACTGGGCGGTCGATGAGGTGGAACATATTTACTACAGCGATCACGCGCCGAAAAAAGGCGGGCCGCAACTCACCAAGTTGCCGAGCGTCGGCATCGGCAAGACGGCGGGTCGAGGGTCGACGACTGGTCCCGGCGCACCTCACACCGAGGGCGCGTGGCCGGCACCCATTGCGCCGGTGTTCGCCACGCCGCTGCCGGGTGAAGGCGTGTGGAAGCGCACGGGCCCGTCGGTCGACGGGAAGCCGCCAGTGCTCGTGACGACCTATCGACCGGATCCGACCTATCCGCAAATGGTCGCCTACGTCGCGTGGTTCAACCATTCGCTCGTCGACGTGGCCTATTACCCCGGTCGCTACGAACCTCCGCAAGCGAGCGACCGCGGCCCGTCGATGGTGCCCAATGACGTGCGCAGTCGCCTCCTCGCCACGTTCAACGCGGGCTTCATCTACTCCGACGGCAACAACGGTTCGGCGGTGAACGGTCACACGAATGAACCAATGACCGACGGGAACGCCACTCTGGTCGGTTTCAAGAACGGTCAGATCGCCATCATCAAATGGAGCGGCGGTCCGAACCCCGGTTCTAACGTCGCGTGGGCCCGGCAAAGCCTTGCGCCAATCGTGTGGCACGGTGCACTCAACCCCGCCCTCAACACCAATCCCGACAGTCCCCAGTGGGGATTCACCGTCGGGAACGCGGTGCGAGTGTGGCGCACCGGCGTCGGCATCGACAAAGAAGGGAACCTTCTGTTCGTCGTCGCGAACGATCAGACGGTTGTCTCGCTCGCCCAGATACTTCAGCACGCGGGAGCCGTCGACGCGATGGAGTTCGATATCAACGCCGACTGGCACACGTTGATCACCTACAGCCACCAGCACGGTCTTGACCCCACAATGGTGGAGCCTCAGCCCGTTCAGTCCGTAGATCGCTACCTCTATCCCGACGACCGCGACTTCTTCGCGGTCTATGAGCGCATACCCGGTCCGGTCACGGTCCCCTTCAGCTAGAAGCCGTCGACAACGAATCAAGCTCCGCCCAAGGTTCGTCCAGATCGTGATTCGGATGTTGAAGCGGGCGTCGGACGGACCCAGTGGCAAAGCCGGGCCTCGCGTGAAAGAGTGCCCGGTGCAGGCACCGGGCACTCTGAAGCACGTACTCGGCGACCACGTAGTTCTGTGGCACGCCGGGGGCGCCGAGGTTAAAAGTCTCCCGCGGCGATGTTCGCCAACGTGACCCGAGACACCTGGTAAGTGACGATGACGCTCGGCGTCTGACCAGGTGTGCCGCCAACGAACAACACCGGAATGCCCGTGCTGGCATTGATCGTGATCGCTTCTTGATAGTTCGCGGGAAGCGCCGGTGCGCTCGCCGTCAGCGTGATCGTCGATTGGCCGTTCGTCGTCGTGTTCGTCACGGCGACCTCTGACAGGGTGGAGAGGATCCGCAGCACGCCGATTCGAACATCGGGGTTGCCAGCCCCCTCGATCAGCGTGTCCATCGAGTCCATCCATATGTAGTTGTCCGTCGAGGCTTGCTGACCACTCGGAGAGTTGGCTTCGCTGATGATCCTTTGCACGAGCGCGGCCTTCTGGGCGGACGTCAGGTTCGTTTGCGCGTCAATCTTCTGTTTGAGCGCGCTGAGGTCCGCGGCGGTGTTCGCCGGCTTGACGCCATTGTCGAAGGGCGCCAGTGCCATCTCTTGGACCGCAGTCGAGAGGTTCCCGTTCACCGCGTCGAGGGCGGCCTTGATCTCGCGCGCCGTGAAACCGTTGCTGTCATTCGCGTTCTCAGCGATGGCAGCGGGAAGTCCGCTCTCGGTAGGCGTGGAAAAGTACTCGCCATTGTCGGCATACAAGTCGGCCTCGGAATCCGACGTACCGTTCGGGTACGACTGGGTTCGCAGCACGAGCGTCGCGTCGCCCGGCAGCGGCGTCGCCGCACTGGTCTGGATGTGAGCAGCGAGATGGTTGAGGACCGCAGCACCGGCGACGGGAAGGGCGGGACCGACGGTACCGACGGAGACAGCCACCATCGTCACCGTCGCGGCGGCAGTTGCGAAGACTCCGGCTCCCGCGAAGACACGTCGGCGCACTCGTGGGTTCTTTACTCGTTGACCAGCCACGCTGGCCATCACTTTGGCATACGTGCGCGCGGCATCGGCGTCGTGGACTCCCTCGGCCGAGCCGGTCGTGATGGGGTTGGGGCCGGCGATGATCTCGTCAATGTTCATGATGCAATGGTCCTTTCGATGGGGTAGATGGTGGTGTTTGCACTTCGCTCTTTCGTCAGACTTGGTGTGATGAATTTGTCGAGGGAGTCGAGGTAGTCGCGAACCTTCTTTCGAGCTCGTGCCACTCTTCGTTCGACCGCCTTCGTGGTGATCCCAACACTCAAGCCGACCTCTTCGTGCGAAAGTTCCTCCCAGTGAATGAGTCGGAAGATCTCGCGATCGAGGTCGGACAGTTGGTCGACCGCGTGTCGCACGCGCATCTCCACGTCACTGGTCCCTGTGGCGTCGTCGAAGGACGCCTTCTCTTCGAACTTGAGTCGATCGGTCAGGGCAGATGAACGCTGCACACTTCGGAAATAATTGGCCACCAGATTTCTCGCCACGCCGTAGAGCCACGGAAGCTCCTTCGTCTGCTCCGGCACCTCGAGGAACCGGCGCCACGCCACGACGAAGACCTCGGCCACAATGTCCGCGTCACTGCCGTCGTCCCGACGCACCCTGCGTCGCACGTACGCGGTGATCGGGGCGTAGTTGCGTTCATAAAGGAGTCGAAACTGGCGTTCGTGTTCAGTCTTTGATTTATAGAAGCGTGCCATTACAGGCGGCCCTTGGGATTCTCCATACTTACTTATGGACGATATGAGGCTTCATCCCCCAAAAATTTCGCGTCTGTGAACGCCAATCGTCAGAGCGCGAAGTGGAGGCGAAACGCCTCGTCGAGTTCGGCCATTAAGTCTTGAGGGGCTTCTCCGATCATGGAACCAAGTCGCTCCACGGAAATGGAACGGACCTGTTCACCGGAAGAAGTACTTGAAAGGGCCCAAACCAAGTGTCGTATGATCCTGTTTCTGGTGAATTGCACTGTGCGATTCCTGACGGACAGTACGAAGGCCCAGGGTTTCCCTGGGCCTTCGACATCGTTTAGGCACTACATGGTGGCGGGGGCAAGATTTGAACTTGCGACCTTCGGGTTATGAGCCCGACGAGCTACCAGACTGCTCCACCCCGCGATGCAGTGTCCATTATATCGGGGATACGTCGCCATCAAATTGGCGATCCTCCCAGCGCGAAGGATTACTTCTTCGCGAGCGCACTTTGCGCCAGAGCGATCTGAGCGTTCATCGCGTTCACTTCGTTCTGGTAAGCGCCGAGGTCACCTTTGGTGAGGTCCTTTTGTGCGGCCTGATAGTCCGTAACGGCTTGGGCCAGATAGTCCGCTGCCGTTTGTCCCGGCTTGGTTGTTCCGCCGCCGTTGCCCTTGCCGGGCGATGATCCACCGATCGACACATTCGAGTTGAAGACCGCCGACACCGCCTGAGCGAGCGTTGGTTCGAACGCCACGTCTTGGTTGAAGACCGCGAATATGTAGCGCAACTGCGGTATCGGGTTCGACGTGCTGATCACGTAGAGCGGACGGATATAGAGGATGCTCTGGTCGAGCGGCACCATGACGTTGTTGCCGAGCAGTACCTGCGAACCATTCTTGTTGAGCAAGCTGATGGCACTGGAACCCTCGGCGTTCTGTTGCATCTCAGAGTCAGCCTGCACGGGACCGGTGACCGACTGGCCGCGCGGGGTGACGTAGACGTGGAGCTGGCCATAGTCCGAGGGGTCACTCGTCGCGATCATGAACGCCGTGAGGCCCTGGACCGTGGCGGAGTTACCGGCCGGCACGAAGGCGATGTTCTCCAGGAGCTGTTGGTGATTGGCCTGGGGCAACGAGCCGACCTGGAAGATCGGACTCATCGGTGCGAGCGAGGACGAGACCACGTTGCCCGCGTCGTTCGTCACGGTGGTCAGAGCCAGTGACTGCTCCGGCGTCCCCGAGCCCGTGGTCGGCGAGACCTCCCAACGGTCCGAAGCCGCGAAGAACGCACTCGCGGTTGAGATGTGGTACTTGGCCAACGTGGCGGCCTGCACCGAGAAAATGTTGGACGGGTAGCGCAGGTGCGTGCGAATCGATTGGGGCATCTGGCTCATCGGGTGGAACATCGTCGGGAAGGCTGAGCGGTACGCCTTCAGGATCGGGTCATTCGGGTCATTCGCGTAGAAGGTCATCGCGCCGGTGTAGGCGTTGATGACGACCTTCACGGAGTTGCGGACGTAGTTGAAGCTGGAGGGAAGTCCGCCCTGGTTGACGTTGAGGTTCGAGGCGTTCTCGCTGTAGGGGTACTGGTCGGTCGTCGTGTAGCCGTCGAGCACGTACTGCACCTCGCCGTTGGCGATGACGGCATAGGGATTCGAGTCGAAGGTAAGGAACGGCGCGGCCTTCTGTGCCATCTGCTGGACGTCGCGCACGAACAGCACGCGGCTCTTGGACGTGATCTGGTTCGAGATCAAGAAGTTGAAGTCGCCGAGTCGCAACGCCAGCGCCATGCGACTGAAGATATTCCCGACCGGTACGCCACCGGTGCTGTCGTAGTGCGTCTCGACCGGTGCCCCGGCGTTGGCGCCTGAGTTCACTTGGTAGTCGAGCTCCAATTGTTTGGTGTTGGCGACGACCCATCCGGGGTCATGAATACCGAAGTAGATGTCGGGCTGCGTGAGGACCGGCATACCGTTGGTCGACTGCGGCGGCACGTTCGAGACGACGAAGTTCGGGTTGCCGGTCGTGTAGTCGACGGCGTTCGCCGGCAGTACCGCCGCGCCGATGCCGTGCGTGTACTGCAGGTGCTGGTTGACCCAGGACTGTGACGGCAGATTCGCCGTGTTGAGCTGGCGCGCGCCGATCAGCACCGGCGTCAACTTGCCGTTGATGAAATACCGGTCCACGGCGATCGTCGAGAACGTGTAGTACGCGTGAATCGACTGACGACGCGTCACGTTGGCCAACGCGATGTTCGGTGCCGGGTCCCACAGTCGGATGTTGTCCAACGTCTGACTGTCAGCCTTGATCGTGGCGTCGGTGATCGTCGTCGACGCCGCGAAGTTGCTGTACTTCACCTTGTCCAGTCCGAACGCGGCGCGCGTCGCTTCGATGTTTCGTTGGATGTACGGGGCCTCCAAGGTGTCCTGGTTGGGACTGACCTTGAGGGCCTGGAGGATCGTCGGATAGAGCACGCCAATCACCAGGGCGACGAAGAGCCACAGCCCGACGGCGACCGCCGGCAACGACCACCCGCGCATGCGCACGTTGGCGAGCAGGATCAACGCCGCGGCCATCGAGAGAAAGAACAAGATCGTGAGCGCGGGCATGCGGGCGTGCACGTCGGTGTAGCCCGCGCCCTGCACGAAGCCGTTGGTCGAGTTCACCAACTCCCACTTCGCGATGACGTAACCGACGGCCTTCATCAACGCGATGCCCGCGCCGATCACCGACAGATGGGCCTTCACTCGCGGCGAGACCCGCGGCGTCACCTTCGTCGCGCGGATGCCGCCGTTGAGGTAGTGGAAGCCGGTCGTCACGATAAGCGCGACGATCAGCGACACCAAGAGCCACGTCACGACGAAAGAGACGAAGGGCAAGGTGAAGATGTAGAAACTCAGATCCTTGTGGAAGAGCGCGTCCTTGATGTGAAACGGCTGGGAGTTCGCGAAGAGGAGGTACTTGTTCCACTGGCCCGTGGCGTTCAGTCCGGCAATCAGACCCATGACCAGCGCGATGGCGGCGTAGATCCGCTTGGCGTAAGGACGAACGACGTTCTGGAACCGCCGCACGATCTCGTCCTCGGGGTCAAAGGAGAGGTCGCGCGCGCCGAAGCGGTCCGTGAGAAGCAGGTTGCCCCACATGATGAAGAAGAAGATCGCGCCGAAGGTGAGTCCGAGCCCGACTTTGACCATCAAGAGTGTCGAGAAGACCTTGCCGAGACCGACCGAGGAGAACCACATCTGATCGGTCCAGAGCACCGCGAGATTGCGCAGCGACAAGAATCCGACGAGAAGGATGACAAAAGCCAGCCCGAACCAGAATCGTCGCGAGAATCTGCCCAGTCGGCGCGCCCGAGGCGGTAGATCAGTCGGACTTCGCACGCAATGAGCCTAGGCCGTTTTTCAAACAGGAAGAACGGCGCAGGCGCATCCGGCGTGTAACGGCGGGTAGGCCGAGCCACTCGGGAAAGGCTGACCGGCCGGCCGCTCACCTGCGGCGGCGTCCATGGCACACACGTCACAGGGTGCGTCGTTCGGCGCGACGAAGAAACGCACGTGGCGGCCCTGCGACGCGGCGATGACACCAATCTCGAAGGCCCGGCGCGCGGCGTCAGTGCACAGACGTTCGACCCGCGCACCGCGCCACTCCTTGTAGGCAGCGTTCGCGCGATCTGGTCCGTCGCCGCTGCCATCGGTGAGAATGCGCTTGCGCAGTGCCAACACGATCGTCACCGCGAGATCAGCCGCGCAGTCCTTCAGTGCCGCGGTGTCGACCTCGCCTCCGCGCACGCCGGCCTCGTCCTTCGCGAACTGCGCGCCTGCGGCAGCGGCGTCGGAGAGCGCATCGATCGCGGCGTCGGCGTAACGTGCTCGCTGCTCGTGTTCATCCTCGAGTTCGGTCGTGATCATGGCCTTCACGTCGCGCAGGCGTTCGAGCATGATGTTCTGGTCGTCTTGGAGGGCTCGCTTCACCTTTCGCGTCAGTACCGACAGCGATTCGCCCAACGCGGCGTCACGGCGTTCGAACAGTTCGCTGGTCGCCGTGACCGCCTTCGCTGGGGCGGGGGCCGCACGTTTCGGCACCGGGGCGGCACCGCGTTCTTCCAATGTCGCCTTGCGGAGCCTCGCGAAGATCTCGTTCACGACGTCAGTGCCCGAATCGTCGTCGTCGATCATGGAGACCTCGGTGACGTCGACGGCGGGCACCTCATCCTTGGGCGCGCGACGCGCACGCGGTCGGGTCTCGTTCGCGTCAGGAGTTGCCTGGAGCTGCGGTTCGGCCACTTGTCGCATCGGCGTGCCAGCGAGGACCTCCTCCTCGGTCGGCTCGGGCACGTTCGGGCGGAGGCGCAGCGCCTCGAGCGCTGCGTTGCGCGCCACTTCGTCAGAGTTGTTGATGCCCGCGAGCACGGTGTCGACTTGTTCCTGGACCGAGGTGACGAATGTCGCGAGGACATCGCGCGCCGCGCGCAACTGTTCGATCTGGATCTGGAGCGCCTTGCGCTTCACCGCGAGATCGTTGAGGACCGCCTTCCTGGCGTCGTAGGACTGTTCGACGATCGCTCGACCTTGCTCGCGTGCGCCTTCGACGAGTGCCTCGCCATTGACCTTCGCCGACTCGACGAGTCGTTCCGCGGCCAGTCGGGCGTCATGATCGATCTGCGCCGCCGTGGCCTCGGCTTCGGAGATCAACGTGGCGGCGCGTTCTTGGGCCTCAATGAGGTGCGCAGAACTGCGTTGTTGGCTCTCGGTGAAGACCTGCGCGCTTCGTTCCTGGGCCTCGGCCGTCACGCGGCCGGCCTCTTCGTGGGCCGATCGCAGAATCGCCGCACTTTGGGCGCCGAGCGCACTGGTCAAGGTCGCTTCGTCGAGGGTTGGGTTGGCAGCACGGCGCTGGGCCTCGCCCAGCTGGTCCTGGAGCTCGCGAATCCGAGCTTCCAGATGTCCGACTTCGCGCGCCACAGACTCCAGATGGATGCGCACTTCGTTGGGGTCGTACCCGCCCTTTCGCAGGGTCGTGAAGTTCATCCGGGCAATCTCGGCTGACGATTGGCGCGTGGTTGAGAGAATTCGGCGATCGTCCATTCCCTCCAGACTACGGCGTCGTGATTGGTGAAAATGGCTTAACGCGGCGGCGTAAGGGGCTGCGGAACGGCGCCGCCAAGCGCGCGAAGGTCACGCAGCGCCTGGGCGAGCGTAGTCACGCCGATGATCGTGAGGCCGGGTTTCGCCTCGGACTTCGCGGTCTTGACTTCGACCTGCGGGACGAAGAAATACTTCGCGCCCGCGTCTTGCACTGCGACGGTTTTCTCCGCCACCCCACCGACGTCACCGACGTTGCCGTTCACGTCGATGGTGCCCGTCGCAGCGATCGGTTGGTTACCGGAGATCGAGCGCCGACTCAGTTTGTCGATCAACGTGAGCGTCATGGCCAGTCCGGCGGACGGACCACCGATGTTGGCCGTGTTGATTCTGACCGAGGCGGGCAACGTGTACGCGTTCCCGTCTTCGAGGGCTACACCGAGATACGACGTGCCGACGCCATGCACGCCGGGGCAACCGGACGAGGCCATTCCCGTCGGCGGCTTCGCGGTGGTCACCTTCACAGTCGTGAGCGGTGCGTAGCTGATCGTTCCCGACGGAGAGATTCGAGAGGGCCTGACTGACAGCGAAACGGTGGCACCGGCCGGCACCGCGTGCATCGCACTGATGAGTGAACACGCCGACGTCACCGTGGCGCCGTTGACCGCGACGATCTCACTCGCGACATGAATCTTCGCGCGTTGCGCTGGTGAGTCACTCTCGACCGCGGTGACGACTGCGCCCGTGGCGGTCGCGGGAATCTTCCAACCGAGGGCGCGGAACGCCGCCACTTCGGCGGCCTGCTTCGCGTCACTCATTTCTTGGTAGCCCTGGGCGCCGAGTTCGGCGGTTGGTACACCGGGATCGACCAGTTCGTCACCATTGATGAACTGCACGTGACTCTTCAGGTGAAAGTACAGCCACTGCCAGACGTCGAGCGACGTGAGATAGACGTCGGTCAACATGATCGTGCCGCGATGAGTTTCGCTGGCGACGCCCTTGATCGTGATGAGCGGCGCGACCGGCGTCGCGTCCCCCGGCGTCAATGCGTACTCGTTGGTGTTGATCTTGGACACGACGACGGTCCCGGTGAGGATGATGATCAGGGCGATGAGGAGAGCTACCGGTCCCCGACGAGCCTTCGGAGGTGATGAGATGGGTTCATGCACGGTGATGACGCAACGCTAGCGGAGAGCATCGACGTCGCGTTACTGCGCGCCGGATTCGCATTGGGCGACGACTACGCCGAAGTGTTACGCACCAATCTGCACAGCACCGTTGCGCGACATCGCGTCTTGGCACTGCGCGGAGTCGTGCGACAGGGTCTCGTCACCTCACGAGATTGGCGCGTGGCCCTGGACGACGTTGACGTTGACGTCCGACGTGAAGCACTCACGCAGGTCGCCCATGCGGTCATCGATGACGACGAAGTGTTCGCCGCGATCGTGCGGTTACTCGATGACGTCGACGCGCTCGTCGTCGACGGTGCCGTCTTCGCCCTGGGTGAGCACCTCTACGTGAGCGCCGTCGAGCAGCTCTGCGTCATCGCCACCACGCACGACGACGCGCGCTGTCGGGAATCGGCGATTGCCGCCCTTGGTGCGATGGGCGATGACCGAGCGCGCCCGGCGATCCTCGCCGCGCTCGATGACAAACCGCCGGTGCGCCGACGCGCGATCGTCGCACTGTCGAACTTCGAAGGTCCCGACATCGAAGCGGCGCTGGCGCGCGCCAGTGAGGACCGGGATTGGCAAGTCCGCGCGGCCGTCAATCAACTCGGACGCGACGACGATTAACGATCGGCGTCACGATAGAGCGAATGCAGTGCCGCCATCTCTTCGAGACAGAGTCGAAGCCCGCGGATAACGACCGTGTCAGGCTCTTCGGCCACGGCCACGTCGACCCCCGTGTTCGTCGCAATGAGTTCCGCGAAATCGCTCAACTGCGCGTGACCGCCCGCCATGATGAGTCCGCGCGCGCTGACGTCTTGACTGAGGTCCGGCGGCGCGTCGCCGAGACACTCCTGGATCATTCGCACGGTCGTCGTCACTACCTCGAGCACCGCGGCATTCACGAAGTCAGCGTCGACGTCGACCTCGACGAGGTCCCCGCGGTCGACCGTGCGCGCGAGCACGACCTCCGATCGACCCTTCGTTCCTTCGAGGGCCGAGGCGAGTGAGAACTTCAACGCCTCGATGACCGAAGGCGCGACCACGACGCCCAGTTGAATGCGCAGCGACGTCGCGATCGCGGCATCGAGGTCGTTGCCGCCGAAGCGTCGCGCGCTACCCGTGACGATGCCCCCAAGGGAGATGATCGCGGCCTCGGAGGCGCCCGCTCCGAGCACCGTCACCGCCGAGCCGACGGGGTCTTGGACCGGCAGGCCCATGCCGATCGCGGCCGCGATCGGCGCCTCGATCAAGGTCGCCTCGCGCGCGCCCGCCTGTATTGCCGCTTGGCGAAGCGCTCGTCGCTCGATGGGAGTGGCGAGCGATGGCACACTCATGACCACCCGAGCCCGGCTCAATTTGGAGACCCCGGCACGATCGAAGAGACCAGCGATGAGTCGCGACGTCACGTCGAAATCGACCGTGGCCCCCTGGGCGAGCGGTCGAAAGACGACCACGTGGCGCGGCGTTCGCGCCACCATGTCGAGCGCTCCGTGACCGACTTCGACCACACGGCCAGAGTTGGTATCGATCGCGACCATCGTCGGCTCGTTGAAGACGACACCACGTTCAGAGGTCGCGAGACGCGTGTTCGCAGTTCCAATATCGAGCGCGACGTCTAATGCCATGGCTCTCAATGGTAGGGCGACCCCAATACCTCAACCCCTGGTTACTAGCCTTGAACGGGTGGAGAGTCGGGGACTAGGGGAATGGTGGCGTCGTCGACGCACGCGCGCAACGCCCCCGCCCAGGGACGCGCGTGAGTGGGTTCACCCGAGTGAATTGCCCAGTTTCGAGAAGCTCCGCACCCACCAGATCTGGCCGATCAAGTCGCCCGCGGCCCGCGTGGTCGCCGCGTTGATGGCCGTTGCCCTGATCGTGGGTTCGGCCGGTCTCTACCTCACGCTGTCAGAGAACCCTCCGGCCACACCTCGTCTCGCCCAGTCAATTCAACAACTGCCGAGCAACAGTCAAAGGGCCGCGGCCGACACCGTGGACCTGACGATTTCCACCCCGGGCCACGTCGCGGTGGTGGCGGCCATGGTCTTGCCGCACAACTTGGCGGTGACGACGACGCGGATACCCGCCAACGCACTGATCACCGGTTCGACGCCCGGTGACGTCGACTTCAAAGTCCATTGGGTCGGTCGCGACGAGGTGATGGGATTTTCGATCGTGCGCCTCGGCCGTCACATACCACCGTTGAGCTTCGCGCCGTTGCCCGCGAGCAAGTGGGTCGTCGCGGTCTCGCCGATACTCACGAGTTCGACGAAGCCGCCGAAGTACGCGTGGGCGAACACGGTCCTCGGCGATCCCACGAGTGACGCGACCGGCGTCATCAGTTACCTCTCGACCAAATCCGACGCCAACCTCAATCACTTCAGAGACGCGATCGCCATCAACCAGAGTGGTCAGGTCGTCGCCGTACTCTCCACGAACCACCTCTGGTACTCAGCGGAGTTCGTCGCGCGCATCGCCTACATCGTCGCGACCGGACGGGGGTGTCACGCAAGCCTCGGGATCGTCGGCTCGAGCGCCCAAGGCGGCGGCGTCACCGTCACACGCGTGATCCCGAAGAGCCCGGCCCAGTGGCAACTTAAGAAGGGCGACGTCATCACGGCGATGAATGGCAAGCCAATCGAGACCTTCGACGCGCTGGACACGGCGCTCTACCTGACGCCAGCCTTCACCGTCGCGCACGTCACGTTCGTGCGAAACACCACCGTGCATCACGCCGACATGACGCTCGCCTGCGCGCTTTAAATTGTCTCTATGAGTGACAATCCCTTCGGCGGCATGTTCGGCGACATCTTCTCCATGCTCGGCCAACAGGGCCCCGACGCCTGGTTCACGACCGCAACCCAGCTCGCGCTCAACATCGCACGCGGTGAGGACAGTGACCCCAATCCTCTCCCGATCGAACGCCAGCGGCTCGAGGAGTTGGCGCCGCTCGTCGCTCGCCACGTCGACTCACTTCTCGGCGTCTCGATCGACGCGTCAGTGGTCGCGGTCAATCGCTCCGCGCTCACGATCGCGGCGCTGACGCAGTGGCGGCCGCTCATGGAGCCAATGGTCTCGAACTCCGCCTCGATCGGCGAGAGTCTGGACCTCGGCGACAATCAGATGATGGCCCAGATGGCCGCGACGCTCGGCCCGCTGTTCTCGGGGTTTCAGATGGGCTCGGTCGCCGGGCACTTCTCCGAGCGCGCCTGGTCACTGGCCGCACTCCCCTTGCCGCGAATCGACGCCGAGCGACAGATCGTTGTGAACAACCTCGCGAGCTTCGCCGAGGCCTGGTCACTCGAGCGCGACGAGGTCTACGTCTTCGCCCTCGCCCAGGAGTTCCTCGCGTCACTGGTGCTGTCCCAGCCCGGCACCGGCGACGCACTGCGCGCGCTGCTGATCGACAGCGTTCGTGAGTCCACCAAAGCCCAGGGCGATCTGCTCTCACGTCTCCAATCGATGATCAACCCCGAGGACATCGCCGGATTCATGGAGAATCCCGAGGCATTGCTCGACGGCATTGAGATGCCCGAGGAGACTGACGCGACGCGCGCGATCAACGCAGCGGCGAGTGTGCTGTTGGCCTTCTTCGAGTCGGCGGCCCATCAGATCACCGAGGCGATACTCGGACCCCGACCCGCGCTCGTGGAGGCATACCGGCGACACCGACGAAGCGACGCGCGTGGTGAGGACGCCGCGGCCGCGTTGTTCGGAATCTCGACGCAAGGCGAACACCACGATCACGCGGCAGAGTTCGTCGCGACACTCGCGAAGGATCACACGCTGCGCGTCTTTGACGCCTTACTGCGGGTGGACGGCTTGCCGAGCGCGGCCGAACTCGTCGATGCGAACGCGTGGTACGAGCGAGTGACGAACTCGCCGCTGGCTTAAGACTCTTCTTCGTACCCGAGGTTCCACTCGACGAGCAGGTTCTCTCGTTCGGCGTCGCGGTTCACGCGTTCGCGATTGCGTCGGAACTGGGGGTCGTGCGGTGGCAAGAAGCGAAGTCGCGCGTCGACGCGGTCGACGAAGGCCTGGATCTGCTCCTCGTCGCCGAAGACCATTCGGCACTCCCAGTGTGGGGCGACGGGGCCGAGGTAGATGACCTGGACGTGGCCGACCGGGTCGACGACTTCAGTGATCTCCGGTGATGGGATCTGGCTCACGGCGCTCCTTTGGGTGGCGATTACGACGAAAACTCATTCTACCGACCGGCCTGAAAGGGCTTACAACTGTGAAGGGGCTTACAGGCGTCTGTGAGGAGTATGGTAACCATCGGCTTGTGAACAATTGAGCCTTTTGCAATCAGTTCGTCACACAAACGGTCGCTACTGTGACATTAAGAGAAGGTCAAGAGGGGGTGAAGCATGAGTACCGAATGGATGGCAGACGGCAAGTGCCGCGAATACCCAGCGGGAACATTCTTCCCACGAGATGGCGTCGGTGTGATCATTGCGCAACGAATCTGCGCCACCTGTCCCGTTGCGAGTCAGTGCCTCGAGTACGCGCTCGAGAACCACGTGGACCACGGCATCTGGGGTGGCTGCTCCGAGCGCGAGCGCCGTCGCATACTGCGCGAGCGACGACGCCGCCGCGTCTTTAACTCTGACGCTCCGTAACACACCACTCGCGTGTTCGAGTGCGTCATCAATATCTCCGAAGGCCGCAACCTCGATCTCTTAGACGACTTGCACGTCAGCGCCGGCCAATCGCTGCGCGACCTCCACGCTGACCCGTCGCACAATCGCGCCGTGTTCACGCTGGTCAACGAGGACACGTCGCTGGTCCGCGACGTGCGCTCGCTGATCGGCGCCGCCTTCGACCGCCTCGACCTACGGACCCACGAGGGCGTGCACCCGAGGTTCGGGGTCGTGGACGTCGTACCCTACGTCGCGCTGGAGCCTGCATCGCCCGCGCGCGCCACAGAGCTCCGTGATGACACCGCCACGTGGATCGGCAATGAGTGCAAGGTTCCGGTCTTTCTCTACGGACCACTTGGCGGAGGGGTCCGCACCCTCCCCGACGTGCGAAAACGCGCCTTCGTCGCTCTGGTGCCGGATCACGGGCCAGCCGTGGCATCGCCGCGACTGGGCGCGGTCGCCGTCGGCGCACGACCCGTACTCGTCGCGTGGAACATCTGGCTCGCCGGCGTGTCGCGCGACGAGACGCGGGCCCTCGTCAAGTCGGTGCGACGCCCCGAAGTGCGCTCCCTGGCCTTTCGCGCCGGTCAATACACTCAGGTCAGCTGCAACCTGATCGATCCGTTGGTCATCGGTCCCGGTGTCGTCTACGACGAGGTCGCCCGACGACTACCAGCCGGAGGCACCATCGTTCGCTGTGAACTGGTCGGCCTGGTACCGCGCGCGGTGCTCGACGCCGTCGAGCGGGGCCGCTGGGAACAACTGGGACTAAGCGCGAATCAGACGATCGAGAGTCGGTTGTAGGTCAGCTCGCTTGGGCGCGGCGCTCGATGGCGCGCGCTCGGCGCAGGCGCCGGCGCTCGCGCTCGCTCATGCCGCCCCAGATCCCGAACTTCTCGCCGTTGTCGAGGGCGTACTCTAGGCAGTCCTCGCGGGCGACACAGCCCCGACAGACCTCCTTGGCTTCTCGGGTCGACGCGCCGCGCTCGGGGAAGAAGAGATCGGGGTCGACGCCCATGCAGTTCGCCCGTGCCTGCCAACCACGATCTTCCATGCCGCTCATCAATTCCACGATTTCCACGTCTAATTCCTTCCCCCTGGCAGTTCCCACCACCGATGTAATTACAACCATGTCATTGTGACGGGTCACGTGACAAAAAGCAAATGGAATTGTGTAATTCCCTGATCAGAGGGCATGTGAGAAGCAATCCGGACCGAATGACGTTCCGCGGTTTGTGTGAGGACGTTTCAGCCGGCGCGACGGTGCTTCACGAAGTCGTCGAGGGCGTAGGAGCCGAGATCGTCGACGTCGGTGTAGAAGAGTCGCCCCCCATTGACCTTCGCGATCTGTTCCACGAACGGGAACTGACTGCGCTCGATGTCGAGGGCGAAGGTATTGATCGTGATGTCGGCCTTGGTGCAGCGAAGTACCTCGGCCATGGTCTTTTCCAGGGTCTCACGCACTGGTGGCCAGGCGAAGAACGGCTCGCCGTTGGCGAGGAGGTGCGCAGTCGGTTCGCCGTCAGTGACGACCACGATCTGTCGCTCCCCGCGCTCATTGCGCATGAGGTGGCGACTGAGGGCGAGGGCGTGCTGGAGATTGGTGCCGTAGGCGTAGTCGATCGTCAGGGCCGGGATGTCTTCGATCTTGAGTTCCACCGCCGTCTCACCGAAGCCGACGACGGCGACGAAGTCGCGCGGGAACTTCGAGCGAATGAGCGAGGTGAGGGCCAGCACCATCTTCTTGGCCGGCACGAGATTGCTGCGCATCGCCATCGAGAGCGAGAGGTCGATCGCGAAGACCGTCGCGGACCGTCGAGTCGACTCGAACTCTTCGACCTCGAAGTCATCGGCGTGCAGCTTGACCGGCGTGCCCGGACCTTGACGCAAGACGGCGTTGCGAATCGTCTTGGGTAGGTTCAGCGCAAACGGTTCTCCGGGCTGCCATGGTTTGGACGTCTCTTCGCGGTCTCCCCCGCGCGAGATGCTCGCCACACGGTGCATCCCGAGGGTCGGGGAGTCGCGTAGTTGGGCGAAGAGATCGCGCAGGGCCTGTTGGCCGATCTGTCGCACGCCCTTGGGCGTGAGGTGGAGCTGGCGACCCTGACGATCGACGAAACCCTGATCCTTCAGTCCCTGCAGGGCCTTTTGGAGGCGTACCACGTGGCGTGCGGCGTCGTCACCGAGGTTGCGACGAACCGCTTCGACGTCGACTTCGGGCAGACCCTGGGCGGCGTTGGCCTGACCGAGGAACTCCTCGAGGCCCTTCAACTGGCCCAACTGCTCGGCGACCGACGCCGCGTCGGCGAAGGGCGATCCATCGTCGCCGCGCATCCGGTGCGCGCGGCTCCAGTCGATATCGGGCGTCGCCATGCGCAGGTTCGAGACCAGTCGATTCAGCGAGAAGTTCAACTCCATGTTCTCCATCATCCCGGCGAACATCGAACGCAGTTCACTTTGCTGGTCGGGTGAGAGCGAATTGAACATCGCCTCGGCGGCGGCGGCGCGTTCGGCCATCATGCGCACGACGTCCCCGAGGTTCTCCGCGCCGGGGAAGAAGTCACCGAACTGCTCCATGAAATCATCGAACGTCGGGTCGAGGTCCTCGCCACGTCGATCCTGTTCGATCATCGTCGAGAGCGCGTCCATCATGTCGCGCATCCGCGCCAGTTCCTCGGGATCCGGTCGACCCATCATCTCCTTGCTCTTCTCGAAGTACGTGTTGAGCACGTCGCGTTCGAGTTCGGCCATCAGTTCTTCGAACTGTTCGCGCGCCTCACTCGAGACGAACTCATAGTTCTGGTACTCACCGAGTCGTTCACCGATGCGGTCGCTCATCAGGTCACGTTGCATCTTCTTCTGGTCGACGAGGTCGCGTGTCACCTCCTTGCGCCGCTCGTCGTCCGACGATTCGGCGTCGGCGAGGAGTTCGGCGAGCTCGGTATCCTCGGTCGCTTCGATGTCATCGAGCCAGTCGCGATAGCGCTGCATCTCACCGTCGGGGTCGGCCTGTTGTTCGAGTTCTCGGCGCTTGGCCCTGGCCTGTTCCAGTAAGTCGCGTAGACCTTCGATGCGTTCGCCGTCGACCGTCGTGTAGCCCTCGCGTAGCAGTCGGTCCATCGCCTCTTCGAGGTCGCCGTTCTCCATGAAGTCGTCGGCCAACATCCGGAGCATCTCTTCGACGTCGAGATCGTTGAAATCGTCGTCATCGCCGAAACGGCGGTAGCCGTAGCGAACGGCCACTAACGATTCCTTGAGCGATAGAGCGCCCGCGCGCCCGAGGCGTCCTTCGCCAGTCGCTTGGTGAGATAGAGGCCCTCGAGGATGAACTCAACGGCCGAGGCCAACTCCCCGTCGCTCGCGTCCGGCCCCGCGATTCGTCGTGCCGGCGCGTCAAGGGCCGGCATGGCCGCAAGCACCGCGAGGTAGTCGCGGTCGGGCAGGTCGTCACCAGTGTGTACCAACGCCTCGGTGTTGAAGGCTTCGACGATCGCGGGACCTTCCTCGAGCAAGACGTGTTCGGCGAAGCACTGGCGCACGGCGAGCGACACCAACGCGGCGATCACTTGGTCGGAGTCGCTGTCGTCCATCGTGTCGAACTCGATCTTGCCCTGGGTCGACTGGACCATGGCGCTCAAGTCGCTCACGCGCGGCGCCACGGACGCGTCGTGCGTGCGCAGCGTGCGACGCAGCGCGTTCGCGATGACAATCTCGTAGTTCGCGATCGACAGTCGCACCGAGACGCCCGAACTCTGTGAGATGACGTGGCTCTTTCGCGCGACGTGGCTGACGCGTGCGACGATGTCGTCGATGAACCACGGAACCGTGATCGGCACCGGGGACGACGGCAACTTCGCCTCTTGATGCATGATGGCGATCTCGGTCGTCAACTCGTACGGGTAGTGCGTGCGGATCTGCGAGCCGAAACGGTCCTTCAAGGGTGTGATGAGCCGCCCGCGGTTGGTGTAGTCCTCGGGGTTCGCCGTCGCGACCACCATGACGTCGAGGTCGAGGCGTACGAGGTGGCCGCGGATCTGCACGTCGCGCTCTTCCAAGACGTTGAGGAGACCGACCTGGATGCGTTCGGCGAGGTCCGGCAACTCGTTCATGGCGAAGATGCCTCGGTTGGACTTGGGCACGAGACCGTAGGAGAGGGCCTTGGGGTCGTCCAGGAACAGGCCACCGGCAACCTTGATGGGGTCGACCTCACCGATCAGGTCTGCCATGGACGTGTCGGGCGAGGCCAGTTTCTCAGCGAAGCGCTGCGAACGGTGGATCCACGCGACCGGTGTGTCCTCGCCTTTCTCCGCGGTGAGGTCGATGGCGTAGGCCGAGATCGGCGCGAAGGGATCGTCACGGATCTCCGAACCTTCGACGATCGGCAACCACTCATCGAGCAAGTCGACGAGCGAACGGATCATCCGCGTCTTCGCTTGACCGCGCTCGCCCAGCAAGATGATGTCGTGACCGGCCAGCAGCGCGGTCTCCAACTGAGGCAACACGGTGTCCTCGTAGCCGAGGACGTCTGACGTCAGTGGGAGTCCATCGGCGAGTCGCTGCTCAAGATTGGCTCTCATCTCTTCGCGAACCGTCTTCGGCTGGTAGTTCGACGCGCGCAGCGTGCCAAGCGTCGTTGGCAGGTCCGTGGGGGCAAGGGGGGTGGGCATGAGCCCACTTTATGGGTTTGGACTTGACCCCCGTTTTCGCCCACTTGACGTGCGTCAACCCAGCATCGCGGCTCTGGTCGAGTCGCTTAGCGACGCGCGATGAAGGCTCCGACGTCTTTGCTGATGATGAGTACACCGTCGTGATCTGCCATCCGGGCTTTCACTTCCCGACGAAGTTGCGTCACTTCGTCGGGCGTCGCCCCATCACCCGGTGGTGTCGAACAGATGTACTCAATGACGTCATCGGCGTCAGTGCAGCGCAGATGATCATCGTAGGCGTGCCACACGACGTCGCCGAAGAACTTTGCGAGCATCGGCTCGCCACTGCGAGCGCCAAACACCTCGTGATGGCGAAGTACGCGCGTTGCTCCGAAGACGGACGCTTCAATGCTGAAAAGTTCGCGAAGATGGCCTGAGCCCACGGTGGAGGCCATCAACACGCCGCCGGGACGAAGGACGCGCGCCAACTCGCGGGTCGCCCGTGTGGGATCTGGCACGTGATAGAGCATTTGATTCGCTATGACCACGTCGAAGACGTTGTCCTTGAAGGGAAGAGCCTGTGCGTCGGCGGCCAGGCCCCGGACACGAGGGACCAGGCGCTGCACCGACGGCATGGTCTCGGCCACCATCCCCGCCGACAGATCGCTTAACACGAGCGCGAAGTCACTCTCGCCAGTCCAACCGATCGTCCACAGCAGTCCAGTGCCACAGCCGACGTCGAGCACGTAGCCACCGTCAGGGATATCCACGAGGCGTTGGAGCCACGTCTGCCACGGGACGCGGTGCGTCGCGTATTTGGTATGCAACTGCGTCCGAGCACGCAGATTGTCGCCGTTCACATATTGCACGTCACGCAGATACTTCTGATCTCGATTAACGAATCGATCCGGCGACTCCATCAGAACTCGAGGTACATGATGTCAAGGCCGACCCGTCCGAGCGAGGCATGGTCGAACGCCTTGGGCACGGTCCCGATGGTCACGAATCCCAATTGTCGATAGAGCTCGATGGCGTGAACGTTCGTCGAGACGACTGCGTTGAACTGCATCGCGGCGTAGCCCTGCTCCTTGGCACTCGCGATGACGTGCTCGCACATCGCGCGGCCGACACCTGATCCGCGCGACGCAGCTGCCACCATGAAACTGGCGGTCGCGACGTGCGATCCGCGCGCCGGTCGATTGGGACCGAACTTCGCGGTGCCAAGGATCACGCCGTCGCGAAGCGCGACGACGGCTGCTCCGGGCGGTCCCTCGACCCACAACGCGCGAGCGGCTCCTGACGACAGTCCATCCGGATAGGCGTACGTCTCACCCTCAGCCACGACCGCGGCGAAGATCTCGAAGACACGGTCCCAATCGTCGTCGGCGAGTGGTCGAACCACGACGTGGCTAGTCATCGATGCTCGACGTGTCGTCGGATGCAGCGACCATGACCTGGCGCACGAGCGGCGCACCCGGACGATACGCAAGGTGCAGCGCACTCGGCGCGTCAAGGATGACCAGGTTGGCTCGCGCCCCGACGCTCAGGTGGCCCACGTCGTCGCGACGAAGTGCGACCGCTCCGCCACGTGTCGCGGACCACAACGCCTCGTCGAAGGTCATGCGCATGTCACGCACCGCGATCGCCAGCACGAAGGCCATGCTCGTCACGTACGACGTACCCGGGTTACAGTCCGTCGCCAACGCGACGACGCAACCACGATCGAGTAGTCGTCGCGCCGACGAGTAGTCGGCGCGGGTCGAGAAGTCGGCGCCGGGGAGGAGCGTCGCCACCGTCGCCGACGCGTGGAGTTGTTCGATGTCGGTGTCGCTCAAGACGGTGCAGTGATCGACGCTCGCCGCGTCGAGCTCGACCGCGAGTGCGACACCGCCGGTTGCTCCTATTTGATTGCCGTGGAGACGGAGTTCGAGCCCGGCGTCTCGCGCGGCCAGCAGAATCGTCCGCGCCTCGTCAACGTCGAAGGCGCCGCGGTCACAAAAGACGTCGGCCCACTTCGACTTCGGAGCGCAGGCGTCGAGCATCGCGCCGCGCACCAAGTCGACGTAGCCGTCACGGTCGTGTGCGAACTCCGGTGGTACGACGTGGGCTCCGAGGAAGGTCACCTCATCACTGAAGGCCCCGGCGATATCGAGCAGACGTGCCTCGCCCACGACGTCGAGTGCGTAACCGGACTTGATCTCCACGGTCGTCACGCCGCTCGCGCGCAGTTCGCTGACGCGACGGTGCGACAAACGGCGAAGTTCATCACTCGACGTCGCTCGTGTCGCCGAGACGGTGCTCGCGATGCCGCCGCCGTCATAGGGCGTACCGTTCATGCGTGCCTCGAACTCTTCGCCGCGATCACCCGCGAACACGAGGTGCGTGTGCGAGTCCACGAAACCGGGTATGACCGCCGACTCGTGCGCGTCGATGAGCGTGTCTGCGGCCGGAGCGTCGGCCGACGCACCGACCCACAGCACGCGGTGCTCGTCGATCACCACAGCGGCGTCATGGAGCCGACCCAACGGGCCTCGACCGAGCGACGAATCGTTGGTCGTGAGTTCGGCGATGTTGGTGATGACGCGGGTGGTCATTACCCCTCGCGCATCGGAATGCGCACGCCACGCTCTTCAGCCGTCTGCTCAGCGATCTCGTAGCCGGCGTCGACGTGGCGGATGACGCCCATGCCCGGGTCATTGGTGAGGACCCGGGCGAGTTTCTGCGCTGAGAGTTCCGTTCCGTCAGCGACGCAGACCTGACCGGCGTGAATCGAGCGACCGATACCCACGCCGCCCCCGTGATGGATCGAGACCCACGTCGCGCCCGAGGCCGTGTTCACCAGCGCGTTCAACATCGGCCAGTCGGCGATCGCGTCGGAGCCGTCGAGCATCGACTCGGTTTCGCGATAGGGCGACGCGACCGAACCACTGTCGAGGTGGTCGCGACCGATGACGATCGGTGCGCTGACCTCGCCCGTGGCGACGAGTTCATTGAACGCGAGACCGGCCTTGTCGCGCTCGCCGTAGCCGAGCCAGCAGATCCGCGCCGGCAGACCCTGGAAGGCCACACGCTCTTGGGCCTTGGTGATCCACCGTCGCAGTGCGTCGTTCTCGGGGAAGAGGTCGAGGACGGCCTGGTCGGTGCGCGCGATGTCCTTGGGGTCACCCGACAACGCCGCCCAGCGGAACGGACCTTTTCCTTCGCAAAAGAGCGGTCGGAGATACTCCGGCACGAAACCCGGGAAGGAGAAGGCGCGTTCGTAGCCACCGAGTTGGGCCTCGCCGCGAATGGAGTTGCCGTAGTCGAAGACCTCGGCGCCGCGGTCCTGGAAACCGACCATCGCCTCGACCTGCGTGGCCATCGACTGTCGGGCGCGGTCGGTGAATTCCTCGGGTTTCTTCTCGGCGTAGTCGTGCCAGTCCGCCAGCTCGATTCCCTCGGGCAGGTAGCTCAAGGGATCGTGCGCCGAGGTCTGATCGGTGACGATGTCGACCTCGACGCCACGGCGCAGTAACTCGGCGAAGACTGTCGCGGCGTTGCCCACCAATCCCACACTCAGCGCGAGGTTCTCTCGCTTCGCGCGCTCGACGCGCGCGACGGCGTCGTCGAGGTCGGCCGTCCATTCGTCGAGGTAGCGCTGATCGACGCGGCGCTGCAGTCGTGTCGGATCGACGTCCACGCACAGACAGACACCGTCGTTCATCGTGACCGCGAGCGGCTGGGCGCCGCCCATCCCGCCACATCCTCCGGTCAGGGTCAACGTGCCTCGCAGGGTGCCCGCGAATTGCCGGTCAGCGACCGCCGAGAACGTCTCGTACGTCCCCTGGAGGATGCCCTGGGTGCCGATATAGATCCACGAGCCAGCGGTCATCTGTCCGTACATCGTGAGCCCGAGCGCTTCGAGACGTCGAAACTCCGGCCATGTCGCCCAATCGCCCACGAGGTTGGAGTTCGCGATCAACACCCGCGGCGCCCACTCGTGCGTCGTGAAGACGCCGACCGGTCGACCCGACTGCACCAACATCGTCTCGTCGGCCCTCAGCGTGGTGAGCGTGCGCACCAGCGCGTCGAAACTCCGCCAGTCGCGCGCTGCGCGCCCGGTGCCGCCGTAGACGACGAGGTCGTCGGGCCGCTCGGCGACCTCGGGGTCGAGGTTGTTCTGGAGCATGCGAAGCGCACCCTCCTGGGGCCAGCCCAACGTCGAGATCGTCGAGCCACGGGCTGCTCGAACTGGTCGCGCGCCATCCATGTCAGTTGCCCTTCACCACTACGACAGTGCCACGTGACGTGCCACGATGTCCAACAACTCGCCGTCGCGCACCAGCGCACCGACGGCGGCGATCTCCGGCGAGAGCCAGCGGTCGTGCCCCGGTCCTCCGGTCACGGCGTTCACGCGATGGCTCACTTCGGCGGTCGCGGGCGACGGCGTCAACGGCTCGCGCAGCGCGAGGGCCCGTGCGGCGGTCAAGAGCTCGATGGCGATCACGTCGGCGAAGGCCTCAAGGGACTTACGGAGCTTGCGCGCCGCGTGCCAGCCCATCGAGACGTGGTCCTCTTGCATACCCGATGACGGAATGGAGTCGACGCTCGCCGGCGTCGCGAGGCGCTTCATCTCTGAGACCAGGGCCGCCTGCGCGTACTGGGCGATCATCAGTCCCGAGTCGACGCCGGCCTGGCCGGCGAGGAACGGCGGCAGTCCGAAACTCCTCGACACGTCGAGCATGCGGTCAGTGCGCCGCTCGGACATCGAGGCGACGTCGGCGACGGCGATCGCGAGGAAGTCGAGGGCATAGCCCACGGGCGCGCCGTGGAAGTTTCCGTTGGACGCGAGCGCACCGTCGGCAAGCACCGAGGGGTTGTCGATCGCCGAGGCCAACTCGACGTCGGCGACGTGTGTCGCGAAACCAAAGGTGTCGCGCGCCGCCCCGTGGACCTGGGGTGCGCACCGCAGCGAGTAAGCGTCTTGGACCTGCGTAGGGTCATCGAGATGCGAGCTCACGATGACCGAGTCGGCGAGGAGCGCCAGGAGGTTCGACGCGCTGACCAGTTGGCCGGCGTGGGGTCGTAGCGCGTGGATCTCGGCGAGGAAGACCTGGTCAGTGCCGCGCAGCGCCTGGATGGACATCGCCGCCGCGACGTCGATCAGTTTCATCAGGGCCAAGCCGTCTTCGAGCGCGAGTATCAACTGTCCGAGCATCCCGTCGGTGCCGTTGATCAGCGCGAGGCCCTCCTTCTCGGCGAGCACGACGGGCTCGAGACCATTCGCGCGAAGTGCCTCACTCGCGGCGAGGCGCTGACCACCGCGGTCGCGGACGTCGCCTTCGCCCATGAGGGCGAGCGCCACGTGGGCCAGCGGCGCGAGGTCACCGGAACATCCGAGCGAGCCGAACTCGTGGACGATCGGCGTGATGCCCGCGTTCAAGAGCGCGGCGTACGCGTCGGCCGTCGACGCGCGAACGCCCGAGACCCCGCTACAGAGGTTCGTCAGCCGCGAGACCATCATCGCGCGCACCACCTCGGTCTCGACCTCGGGACCGACGCCCGCGGCGTGGCTGCGGATCAGCGAACGCTGTAGGTCGCGACGCTCGTCGGGCGAGATGAAAGTGGTCGCGAGCGAACCGAATCCGGTCGAGAGTCCATAGACCGCGGTGCCGCTGTCGACGAGCGCGTCGATCGCGGCACGTTGACCTTCGAGTCGCTCGTGCACCGTCGGACTAATCGTCACGGTCTCGAACGCGCGGGCGACCGATATAAGTTGGGCGCGACTGAGTGGTTCGACGTCGATGACTACGGCCATTGGAGTCTCCTTCGTACGCCCGCGAGTACTTCGAGCACCAGCAACGCCGCCAGACGAACCGTTCGCTCATCGTCGCTGTCACGTTCTACGTCGATCTCGGTGACGTCGATCACTGTGACGCCGTGCTGGACCGCGATCGCTCCGACGAAGCGACGCATCTCATCTGCACTGAGGCCGCCGGGCGCCGCGGCGGGACATCCAGGCACGACCGACCGGTCGGCCGCGTCCATGTCGATGTCAACGTAGACGTGACGTCCGCCGGCGCCGGCGATGCCGACGGCGCGACGAGCGGCTTCTTCGACGGACTCGTCACGCAAGACATCGCGCGGAATCACCGTCACGCCGGCGTCGTGCGCGCGACGTGCGTAGACCGCGGAGTTCGAGAAATCGGCCAAGCCGACCTGCACGACGTGGTGTCCATCAAGGCCGGCCTCGAGCAGCTGACGAACCGGCGAGCCATTGGAGACGCCGTCGCGCATGTCGAGGTGCGCATCGAGCGTGACCAGGCCGAAGTTCGAGTAGTCGCCGCCGCTCAGAGCTTGCATGGCGTGCCAGGTTGCGGCGTTGTCACCTCCCAGGATCACGCGCAACGCGATGGACGGATCCCATCGCGCCATGGCGCTCGCGACCCGCTCGTCACCGCCAGGCTCGTCTGGTCGGTCGACGTCGCCGAAGTCAACCAGAGCGACCGACTCGGCGAGGTCGTGGGCGTCGCTGTAGGTCCACGTCGAGTAGCGCTGGAGGGCGGCACGAATCGCCGCCGGTGTGCTGGTCGACGAGCGAGCGCTCAGCGACGTTGCAAAGGTAGGGATTCCTAGGAGCCCGACATTACGTCGGCCGTCGACGGGCCGTTCACAGAGCAGCGACGCGGCCGAGGGCCAGTTGCTATCGCTCGAGGTGGGCACGGAGCCATGTTACGCAGAGCCCCCGCGACGAGGTATTACACAATCGACACTGTGCGCAGAGGTTGTGACGAACGTGGGACCGTGTTGGCGACGGCGCCCGATAGCCGCCGGGAACGATGGAACCGACTAGCGATCGACGACGCGCACGCCACTGTCGCCCGTTTCTTCGGACTCCTCGTGGATGTACGTCGGTACCGGCGTCGCCTCGAGATGACTCGGCACGTCGTCGACGTAGCGCGGCGAGGGCGTCGCGGTGTACTCGCCCTCTGAAGAGCGCATCACCACGTTCGGCGTCTTTCGACGACCGCCGCCGTGCAGCGCCTGGATCTCGTGACAGATGCGGTACGTGATCGGGAACGCGAGCAGCGGCACGATGACCGTCAAATACCGCATCGCGACGAGGACCGTATTGAGCGAGACGTTGAAGAACTTGGCGAGCACGTCGGTCGAGCTGGCGATGAAGAGCATGCCGAGGAACGTCAGCATCGTGACGCCGACGGCGGTGCGCTTGGGACGGTTGCTCGGTCGATCGAGCAGGTTATGGATCTCGTTGTCCTTGGTGAACTTGCGCTCGATCATCGGCCACACGAAGACCAGGTTGAAGATCAGACCGGGCAGGACCACGGCCGGCACCAAGACCTCGAAGGGAATGGTATGGCCCCAACTATGGAACGACCAGGACGGCCATATTCGCAGTGCGCCGTCGAGGAATCCCATGTACCAGTCCGGCTGGACCGCGTAGGAGATGCGCGCCGCGTCGTACGGCCCGAACTGCCAGATCGGGTTGACCTGAGCGAACGCACCGAGCAGCGCCGTGATGCCGCCGACGATGAACAAGAAGCCCGTCGTCTTGGCCATGAAGACCGGGAACATCGGCGAGCCCACGACGTTCTTCTCGGTGCGGCCGTTACCGGGGAACTGCGTGTGCTTTTGGCGCACGAGCAAGAAGAGGTGCGCACTCACGAGTCCAATGATGATGAGCGGCACGATCAGGCAGTGCAAGATGAAAAAGCGCGGGATGATCGAGGTGCCGGGGAAGTTGCCACCGAAGACCCAGAACGCCAGGTACGAACCCACCAGCGGGATCGACAAGATGATCGAGTACGCGATGCGGATGCCGGTGCCCGAGACCAGGTCGTCGGGCAGCGAGTAGCCGAGGAAGCCGTTCACGATGGCGAGGATCAGCAGCGTCGATCCGACGATCCAGTTGAGTTCGCGGGGCTTGCGGAAGGCGCCGGTGAAGAAGACGCGCGCCATGTGGATGACGATCGCGCCGACGAAGATGTCACAGGCCCAGTGGTGCATCTGGCGCATCAAGAGGCCACCGCGCACGGCGAATGAGAGATTCACCGTCGAGGCGTAGGCCTGACTCATCGGCTGACCGTCGAGCGGCTTGTAAGCACCGTGATAGATGACCACCGCCGAGCTCGGGACGAAGTACAACGTCAAGAAGACACCGGTGACGAGCAGGATCAAGAACGAGTAGAGCGCGATCTCACCCAGCATGAACGACCAATGGTCCGGGAAGATCTTGTCCATGAACGTGCGCCCACCGCGCGCGACGCCCAGGCGGTCGTCGAGTTCATCCAGTGACTTGCCGACGCGTCCGTAGGGACCGAGTGCCTGCTGCTTGGCGCGCTTGGTGTTGATGACGTCGCTCACGAGCGCTCCCAGAATCCCGGACCGACCGCTTCGTGGTAGTCGCTTTGACTGCGCAAGTAGCCCTCGGAGTCGACGTAGAGCGGCAGTTGGGGCAGCGGTCGCGGCGCGGGGCCGAACTGCGGGACGGCGCCGTTGGTCACGTTGAACATCGACTGGTGACACGGGCAGACCAGGAGCTGCAACTCCTGCTCGTACAGTCCCACCGGGCACCCGAGGTGGGTGCAGACCTTGGAGTAAGCGACGTACCCGTGCGGAGCCCAGGTCTCGCGACCCTTCATCGTCGTGAATGCTTCGTTGGAGACACGGATCAGCACCGTCTGGTCAACGGCCTGGCCGCGGTCGGTGTTCTGCGTACCCTCGGGGAACACGGTCTCGATCGAACCGATGGCGAGGTCGCCGACCTCGACGCGTCGCCCGCTCTGGTCGACCACGTAGGAGCCGGAACGCCAGTCGGTGTGTTGCAGGGTCGTCTTGGGTAGTGGCCCGAGGCTGCGCAGCAGTGGGAAGAGCGCGACGACGCCGAAGATCCCCATGCCACCGCCGACGAGGCCCCCCAGGAGCTTGCGGCGCTGCACCACGCCACCGCCTCGTTGGACGATTGCGGCGGCGAAGGCCTGACGATCGGCCTCAGAGTTCGCGAGCGTGTGACGCTCCTCCACGAAGGGTCCGCGCGGCATGAGGTACTTGCCCCACGCGACGATACCGATGCCGAGAAAGAGCAGGCCGCCACCCATCGTGGCGCCCAACTTCCACGGCTGGGCGTCGATCCAGTAGCACGCGCCGAAGCCCGCGAAACACAGCGCACCGAGAATGAAGCACACACTGATGACGCGTTCGACCAACTCGGGATTTCGCGCAGCCGGCTGCAGGTGCGGGTCGTTCGAGGAGAGGCCGTTCAACGACACGGGCGTGCGGTGATCGTCAGTCATCACGCTCCCCCACCCAGAATCCGAAGAGCGCCAGCACACCGACACCGAGCGCCAATCCGACGAATCCCTCGGCGACCGGTCCCAGTCCGCCCAGCCCGAATCCGCCGGGGTTATTGGGGTGCTGGATCTCGGTCGTCACGTACTTCACGATGTCGTTGACCTGGGCGTCGCTGAGGTTCCCGGTGAAGCGCGGCATGTTGCCGGGACCGGTACGAATCGCCTCGGCGACCTCGATCGAGGGGATCTTGCGTAGTGACGGCGAGAACGTGCTCATGGCGAGCGCGTCGCCGTCGCCTTCGATGGTGTGACACGACGCGCAGTTCAGCGCGAACAGCGCGGCACCGTCGGCGACGTTGGCGTTCTTCAGGTGCGGATATGGGATGAGCGGATAACCGGGCGAGAGCGAGTTCACCCACGCCGACACCGCGAGCGCCTGGTCGTGCGTCAGTCGCGGCGGACGACGGTTCGCCTCGATCGAGCGAGGGTTCGCTGCGGGCATGCGGCCTGAGTCGACCCAGAAATTGATCGTCGCCGGTCCGAGGCCGACGAGGTCAGGGTAGGCGCCGGCCGTTCCGTTGGCCGGCACACCGTTGGCCTGCGTGCCGTGGCACGAGGCGCAGTTCTGCTGGAACAGCGCGTCGCCCAAGGTGACCAGCGCCGAGGACGGTGCACGGTAGGTGATCGAGGAGTTGCCGTAGGCGATGATGACACCGTCGCTGTTCTTCTTCACCTCGGTCGAGTTCGGCGTACCGGCGTTCTTGCGCGTGGTCTGATACGGCGTCCTCTCAAACGTCGTCTTCGACGACGCTGTCGCGCCACCTACGAAGAGCACGAGCGGACCAAGAGCGACCAATCCGACGACGGAAAGTGCGAGACAGCGCTTGGTGAGGGGTGAGGTCACGCCATTTCCTACTTCAGCAAGAACAGGGCCGAGTACAGCCCGATCCATACGACGTCGACGAAGTGCCAGTAGTAGCTCACGCCCTGGAATGTTGAGAGTTCACCGGGGTCACCTTCAGTCCCGCGCATGCGAAAGAGCAGGAAGGACATGGCGACCAAGCCGAGGATCACGTGGAGACCGTGCAGTCCGGTCGTGATGAAGAAGATCGATCCATAGGAGTTCGTGTACCAACGCGTCGTGAGGTGCGTCCACTCGTAGGCCTGGTTGGACACGAAGAGCGCGCCCAAGATGATCGTGAAGATCACCCAGTTGCGTGCCTCGACACGACGGCGATGTTCGATCAGCCACACGGCGCGCTGCATCGTGAACGACGAGGCGATGAGGATGAGTGTGAAGATGCCCGACTGCAGCACGTCGAGCTTCGTGCCGACGGGAGGCCACGACGCCAGATGGGCGCGAATGGTGAACAACGCGGCGAAGAGTCCGGAGAAGAACATCAGCTCGCTGCCGAGCCAAATCATCACGCCAATGGCCAGCATCGGCGGTCGATCGTGGACGATCTTTCCTTGCTTCGCCAGGCTATTGGGGGAAATCGCCTGACTCACGGCTACATTTCTAGCGGAAATTCAGACACCGGTGCGACAGGTCGCCCCAATTCGCTTAGCGCAATGTCTCGGGCAGCGCCTCGACGGCGACGATGGCGAGCCGTCGAGTCGGTCGCGTCATCGCGACGTACAGAGTGCGCAGTCCGCGCGCCGTGATGGAGACGCCACCGCGGGCGCCACGACTGGCAATCTCACTCGGTTCGACCACGACGACCCCATCGAATTCCAGGCCGTTGGCCCCCTCGGCGGAGAGCACGATGAGGTCGGCCCCGAGACCCTTGGAATCTTGGTCCCGTGGGTCGATGGCGTCGAGGCCTTTCGAGCGAAGGATCGCGACGATCTCCTCGACCCGCTCACCGGTCACGATGACCGCGACGCGCCCGGGCGCTACGACCTCGACCTCGTGGCGAGTGACGTCGGCGAGCGTCGACACGAACTCCTCGCGACTCACCTGGACGACGAGTGGCGCGTGCCCGGCGCGGCGAACGGGTCGCGGCGGTGTGAGGTCCGGCGCCGCCGCGCGCAACGTCGGAGCCGCGAAATCAAGCACCTCTTCGGGCGTTCGGTAGCTCACCGTGAGGTCGACGCGGGTCGGCTCGCGGCGCGGATCGAGCACTTCCAAGACGGCGTTCCACGACGCCGAAGATGACGCGGTCGTCGCTTGGCCCATGTCGCCGACGATCGTCATCGAACCGGTCAGGTCGCGTCGCTTCAACACACGAAGCTCCATCGGCGAAAGGTCCTGGGCCTCGTCGATTACGATGTGGCCGTAGGTGACGAACTCCGCCTCGTCGAGTTCGTTGCCGACGACCGGTGCATTGCGCTGGGCTTCGCGCAGGGCCGCGGCGCGCACGTCGCCGGCGTAGGCATCGAGGTCGATGCCGTCGAGGATGCCGCTGTCACCGGGTTTCGTGACGGGGCGCGGACGTCGTATCGGGCCGAGCAGGACGCGCGCCTCGTCGATCAGCGCCGCGTCGGCCTTGGTCCAGCGCACGTCGTCGATCGTGGCTGAGCGCGCTCGGTACAACAGCGCGAGCTCCTCGTCGCTCACGAAGCCTCGGCCGGCGGCGCGAAGCAGCGCCGGCGCACCGAAGAGGTCGTGCAGGAGTTCTTGGCCGGAGAGCCGCGGCCAGATTCGCTCCAGGGCCCACTTGAACTGGGGCGTGGCACGTATGACGTCGGCGAGTTCACCCACCGCGTTCACTTCATCGACACCCTCGCGCACGAAGCGCTCGTGGTACTCGTTGGCGAGTCGGTTCGCCAGCTCGCGACCGATGGCCGAGCGACGCTGGTTGTGGTTCCCCGGGCGCCGTCGCGCGCGCTCGACCGACTCCTCGGTGTAGCGAGCCTTCAAGACCGCGATCCCCCGGCCGATCGGGATCTCCACGTCGTCTTTGAGGGGGCGCTGGCGCGTGCGAAGGGCGCGTGCGAGCAACCGGGCCATGCGCAGGTCGCCTTTCAACTCATCGACCGGTTCTGCGTCGCGTCCGCGGATCTCCACGTTGGTCACGAGTCCCGAGATCGTCGAGAGCGTGACGCCCGATTCACCCAGCGAGGGCAGCACGTTCTCGATGTAGTTCAAGAACAGAGGATTCGGGCCCACGACGAGGACGCCCTGTCGCTCGAGCGTGGCGCGATGCGTGAACAATAGATACGCCGCGCGGTGCAGCGCGACGGCGGTCTTGCCGGTTCCCGGTCCACCCTGGACCAACAACACGCCGGCGAGAGGATTACGGATGATGCGGTCCTGCTCGCCTTGAATCGTCGCCACGATGTCGCCCATGCGACCGGTGCGCGCACGACCGAGTGCCGCGAGCAGGGCGCCCGGGCCACCGAGCGCGAGTCCGCCGTCAACGAGACCCTCTTCGGTCGCCGCGCGCACGTCGTCCTCGGGGAGCGCCAGATCGCCGTTCGCGTCAGCGAAGTATTCGTCTTCGACGCCGGTCACGTCATGACCGTGGATGGCGACGTGACGCCGGCGAGCCAGACCGAGTGGTTCGACACCGGTGGCCCTGTAGAACGCCTCGGCGACCGGCGCGCGCCAATCGATCACCAGTGGGTTCAACTCTTCGTCGGAGACGGCGAGTCGTCCAACGTGATACTCGTCGCTTCGTCCCGTCGCGTCCGGTGCGTAGTCGATGCGACCAAAGAACAACGGCTGATCACCGATCGCCAGTTGGTCGAGGCGGTGCAGCGCCGTACCCATGACGACGTCACGCTCGACGAGGTCACCGGCACCGCGCATGTTCGCCACCGCCGCACTATCGCGAAGCGAGCGGGCCTCGTCACGCATGTGATCGAGGGCCGTGAGAGCAAGATCGAGGAAGAGCTGTTCCTCTTTGATCTCACGCTCGTGGGCCATCTCGTCCTCGTTTCACTTTCTCAAAATTGAGAAATATCAAGTCTACGGCACTCGCGCGACCGGGATTCAAAATGGGTTTCGGACGTACGCACGTAGATTGAGGTGGAGAATAAGGAGTGAAGTGAGCGAGCCAGTATTCCTTCGGGCCTGTCGCGGCGAGAGTGTCGAACACGTGCCGGTGTGGTTCATGCGCCAGGCCGGACGCGCCCTCCCCGAGTACCGCGCACTGCGCGCGCAGGGCTCGATCTTGGACGCCTTCGCCGACCCGGCGATGGCCTGTGAGATCACGATGCAGCCGGTTCGGCGCTACGGCGTCGACGCCGCGATCCTCTTCAGTGACATCGTCGTGCCGTTTCACGCGATCGGCTTCGGCGTCGAGATCGTGGCCGGTCGCGGCCCCGTGATCGCCGAGCCGTTCCGAGCCGCTGCCGATCTGGAACGGCTTCGTGATATCACCGACGTGGACCTCGCGCACGTCACGCAGACCGTCGACCTCGTCGTCAAAGAGCTCGCGGCGACCGACACACCGCTCATCGGCTTCGCGGGAGCGCCGTTCACCGTGGCGAGCTACCTCATCGAGGGTGGTCCGACGCGCGAGTTCGCGCTCATCAAGACCTTGATGCATACCGAGCCACTGCTCTTCGATTTGCTGATGGAGCGACTCTCCGACATCACGATCTCGTTCCTTCGGGCCCAGGTCGCCCACGGCGCACGCGCCGTGCAGCTCTTCGATTCATGGGCCGGCGCACTCACGCGCGACGAGTACCGTCGCTTCGCGTTACCGGCGACCGAACGAGTCCTCGCGAACGTCGCCGAGCTCGGCGTCCCGACGATCCTGTTCGGCGTCGGAACCGGCGAGCTGCTCGATCTCATGGGTTCGGCCAACAGCTCGGTGATGGGTATCGACTGGCACGTGGACCTCGACGAAGGTCGTCGTCGCGTGGGCGGGCGGCCAGTGCAGGGAAACCTCGATCCCGCGCGTTGCGTCGGCGGCGTCGACGTCGCCGTCACGGCGACGCGCGAAGTGCTCGCTCGCGCCGGTAGCGACGCGGGCCACATCTTCAACCTCGGTCACGGCGTATTGCCCTCGACCGATCCCGCCACGCTCGAAGCCGTGGTGCACGTCGTCCACGACGAGGGAAAGGCGGGCGTGCGATGAAGACCGGGGTTCTCGTCATGGCCTATGGCACCCCGACGACGCCCGAGGACGTCGAGTCCTATTACACGAGAATCCGTCACGGCCGTCCGCCGACTCCCGAGCAGCTCGCCGACCTCCAGCGTCGCTACAACGCGATCGGCGGCACCTCGCCACTCGCCCAGCGCAGCGCCGACCAGGTAGCGGGAATCGCCGCCCAATTGGAACGACGCTCGCCGGGCACCTTTGACGTTCGCTTCGGCTCGAAGTATGAACCGCCGCTCCTCGAGACCACGGCCGAAGGATTCCGGCGGGACGGGTTTGACACGGTGGTTGGCCTGGTCCTCGCACCGCACTCGTCGTCGATGTCGACCGACCAGTACATGTCGCGCGCCAAAGAGGCCCTCGGCGACGACATCGCCTTCATTGAGATCGGTGCCTGGTGGGAGTTCCCGGGCTTTCTCGAGATCATCGCCTCACGCGTCAACGACGCGCTGTCGTCGATTTCCGGCGAGCGTCGTTCGAGCACAGAGGTGATCTTCTCCGCGCACTCCCTGCCGGAGAAGATCCTCGCGAACGGCGACACGTATCCCGAACAGTTGCGAGAGAGCGCCGATCGGGCGGCGGCGCTGGCCAACGTCGAACGCTGGAGCATCGCGTGGCAGTCAGCCGGACGCACACCTGACCCGTGGATCGGTCCCGATATCTTGCAGGTGCTGCGCGAGAAGCGCGCCGCCGGTGTCACCGACGTGGTGTCGTGTCCGATCGGCTTCGTGAGCGACCACCTCGAAGTGCTCTTCGACATCGACATCGAGGCGCAGGGCGTGGCGCACGAGATCGGTCTGCACGTGGTCCGCACGGCGTCGTTGAACGACGATCCCGCCTTTATGTCACTCCTAGCGAACGTGGTGTTGGACCGCGCCTCGTGAGTCGCGCCTCCATCGTCATCGTCGGTGGCGGCGTCGCCGGACTTGGCGCCGCGTGGGAACTCTCCGGCGGCGAGCGTGGACCCGATGACGCGACACCGCGTATCGAACTGATCGAAGAGCGCAGCATGGTCGGCGGTTCACTCGCGACGAGCGAGTTCGCCGGACGCACGATCGATCTCGGCGCCGACGGATTTCTCGCGCGACGACCCGAAGCCGTCGCACTCGCGCGCGAATTGGGATGCGGCGATCAACTCGAAGCAATTGACGCGAGCGGTGCGTCCATATGGTTGCGCGGCGCGCTCGACGTGCTGCCCACGGGACTCGTACTTGGAATACCGACTTCATCAGGACAATTAAAGGGAGTCCGCGGGTTGACGCGACGAGCTCACTTCGACGCACTGCGCGATGAACGAGCGCCCGTTCGCATGAAGGTGGGCGATGACGCGACGATTGGTGACATCGTGCGCACGAAGCTCGGGCGAGAGCTCTGCTATCAATTCGTCGAACCGATGTTGGGTGGTATCCAGGCCGGACGGATCGATGACCTGTCTGCCAAGTCCGTGTTCCCCGCGCTCCTTGACGCCGCGCGAAAAGGCGGTTCACTCATGCGCGCGATGCGCGCGAGTGGACCCGCGAACCCGGGTCCCGCCGCGACGTCGACGGACGCCGGACCGACGTTCTATTCGCTCCTCGCGGGTGTCGGTTCACTCCCCTTGGAGCTCGCGCGCCGACTACGTGCGCGGGGCGTCATCGTGCGCACCGGCGTCGGGGTCACGGCACTTCGGAGAACGCCGTCGGGCAACTACCCCTGGGAAGTCGATACACCCGCCACGACGACACCAGCCGACGCGGTGGTGATGGCGACGCCCGCACCGGTGAGCGCTCGACTCCTCGGCGCGCACGATGCCGCGATCGCGAGACTGAGTGGCGTGCGCAGTGCCGGGGCCGCGATCATCACCTTGAGCGTCGCTCGCAACGCACTCACCCTGCCCGCGACAGGTACGGGTCTGCTCGTGCCGCTCGGTTCGCCGTGGTCCGGTGACGGCTCATTGATGACCACGGCCCTCACGTTCCTCGATCGCAAGTGGCCACACCTGCGGCGTGACCACGACGTCTTGGTGCGTGCACACGTCGGACGCATCGACGACATGCGCTGGGACGAGATGAGTGATGAACAACTCGTCGCGCGCGTCTCGACCGAGATGAGGTTCCTCCTTCCGCTCTTCGGTACTCCGACTAACGTCCTCGTGCAACGCTGGCCCGAAGGACTGCCGCAGTACTACCTCGGTCATGAGTCGATGGTCACGAACGCACGCTCGGCGGCCGCGGCGCTCGGCGTCACGCTGTGCGGCAACGCGTACGACGGCGTGGGCGTGCCGGCGAGCATCGGTTCGGGTCGTCGAGCCGGCCGTGAGGCGCTCGCGATGGTGCGCGAGCGCGCCCATTGAGCTACAGGTAGTACCCCGAATGGATGTAGATGCACGGCACGCCTTCGCTGACGTACATCGCGTGGTTCTTCGGATCGTCGTCGAGCGCGAGACGGATGTCGAAGCCCTCCTTCACGAGGTCGCGTAACGCACCGCGCTTGAACTCATCGACACCGGAGTAGTCGCCGTACTCACGCATGATCAGGAGGTCCCAGCGCAGTCCGTAGCGTTCCAGCCAGGCGACCGTGTGCGGCTGGACTCGGCGTGGTCGCCCGGTCAAGAGCACGACTTTGAGCGATGGATCCAGTAGTTCGAGCAGTCGTTCGATCTCTTCGATGATCGGATCGTCGCCGCAGGCATCGAAGAACCTCTTCCAATCCCCCCAATCGAGGTAATGCTGGCGGCCGGCTGCGTCGGCGAGCACACCGTCGATATCGAAGATGACGGCCGCTCCAGCACCCGAGGATCCCTCGCGCCAATGCCAGTTCTCACGTCGATAATCGGAGCTCATTATGGGTTAAGGCTAAAGGGTGTCGATCGGGGCACGGTCTGCGAGACTGGACGGCGTGGGCTGTACCGAGCGTCAAACGCTGCCAATTCCTTTCGGCCATCACGTCTACGTGGTGAGCGACCTCGCACTCTCACCTTCGACCGACGAGAACTCTCGTGCGGTGCAGGGGCTCCTGCGCCTACTGGGCGACATCGATGACGCGGCCGTGCTCGTCGTGGCGGGCAACCTTTTCCAGCCCGAACCCACGTCGGACCTCGTCAAGTTCATCGACGCCACGTTGGCGGGGCTGCCCGCGCTGCGCGACCAGATCCTCGCGTTCACCTCGAATCCCCGACACCGGCTCATCGTGCTCCCGGGCAGCGACGACCGAGAGCTGCGTCACAACGATGAGGCACGCGGACGTCTCGAACTCCTCGGCGTCAGTTTCGCCAATGACTTGATGTTGCAAGTGGCCACGGCCAACGGCGTGCGCGACCTCGCCGTCGCATCCGGTCACTGCACGATCGACACGAAACGCGCGGACCTCGCTGACCGCAACGACGCCAAGCACCTCGAAGATCCACACGCGCTGCCGCGATTCGTCGCGTCGCGCGTGCTGTATCGCCGACTCGGCGGATGGGTGTGGTTCCCTGCGATTACCCTCTTCGTCTTTGACGTCCTGACGTCGTTGAACGCGATCTTCTATCACTTCACGCGACATCGTTTGCGGGTCCACACACCGCACACGGGCAGTTTCTGGGGCAACCTCGTCCTCAACCTCCTGATACTCGCCGTCGTCGAGGCGATCGTGGTGTGCTGTGCGGGACTGATCGTCCGTCGACGCTTTGAGCGCGGCGCGCGGCGCGCGGCGCCCACCGAGTTGAGCGAACCGCTCTCGCTCACCCTCGTCGACGACGTCGATGCTTTGGAGTTCGCACGCCGCAACGCCGAGCGAGGTGGTGCCGGAGCGGTCGTGGGCGGCGCACCGCGACCGTCGCTCGCCTTCTTGGACCGTGGCGTGTGTGCCGCGCCCGGCCCATCACGCACGGTGATCGTCGAGCGTCGAGGTCGATTCGGACTCCCACCGGTGTTCTCAGCGGTCGAACGACTCGGCGTCGTCGAGATCGAGGCGGCGAGTGCGGTCCAGGTCCGCCTCTACGCGGGCGAGACCCGCAAGGTCCACGAGCGGTTGCTCGAGGACCTCGTCGCCCACACCTACGTGCAACCCGCACCACCGAGCGCGACCGCCACGGTGGGATCATGGCCGACCGGTAATCCCTTCCCGGTCACGCTCGAACGTCTGAAGGAGCAACGCCGGCAGCGAACGGTGCGGCGCTGGGCCAGCGGGCTGTTGTTCCTCGACGGTCTGGTGAACGTCATCGTCACCGCGACCCCACCGTTGCGCAGCCGACTCCATGACGTGCAGACGATCTTTCCCCTGGGCGTCGCCCAGTCGGCTGCCGCCTTCACCGCCGTCGCGGGTATCGCGATGATCATGATGGCGCGCGGAATTCGACGCGGGCAGCGGCGAGCGTGGTTCGTCGCGTGCGTCGTGCTGTCGATCACGGTCTTCGCCCACGTCCTTCGGGGTGGCACCTTCATCGCGTCCTTCATCGCCGCGTCGATTCTCGCGCTGTTGGTCGTGGAACGTCGCTACTTCCAGGCAACGACCGATCGATCGAGTGCGCGCGCGGCGATGCCGCGGCTCGGACTCATCGCGCTGGTCTCGGTCCTGACCGCCTCGATCGGTATCGAGGTCTCCTCGGGCCGTCACCACCTCCCCGCCTACGGGGTCCTCCTGATGGCCTGCATCGAACGGTTCGTCGGACTGCGAAATATCGCACTGCCGGACCGCGCGGCCGATTTCGTGGACCCGTCGCTCCTCGCCGTCGGCGTCTCGCTCTTCGTGTCGTCGCTCTACGTCTTGACGCGACCGGTCGTCGACCGACGGCTCTCCATGACCGGGCGCGGGACCGAGCGGCGCCTCGCGGAGCTGCGCGCACGAGAGATCGTGCGCCGTCACGGCCGCGGCACGCTCGACTACTTCGCCCTTCGTGACGACAAGCAGTTCTACTTCTTCCGTGACTCGCTCGTCGCCTACGCCGTCTACGGCGGTGTTGCGCTCATCTCGCCGGACCCCATTGGACCCGAGGCGGAGCGTTCCGAGGCCTTCAGTGCGTTCCGGTCCTACGCCGAAGGACGGGGCTGGACCCTCGGAGTCATCGGCGCCAGCGAGGAGTGGCTCCCGATCTACGGGGCCGCGGGGTTGCACCACCTCTACATCGGTGATGAGGCCATCGTCGACTGTCCGACCTTCAATCTGGCCGGCGGCAAGATGAAGGGCCTTCGTCAGGCCACGACGCGACTGGCGCGTCACGGCTACACCGTGGAGTTCCTCGATCCCTCCAACATCGATCCCAGTCGCGTGACGGACATCTTGGAGCTGATCTCGATGTTGCGCCGCGGCGAGGCCGAGCGCGGCTTCTCGATGATGTTGGGTCGACTGTTCAATCCGAAGGACAAAGGACTCCTGCTCACGATCGTGCACGGACCGGACGGCAAGCCAGTGGCGGTCTGTCAGTTCGTGCCGTCGCCCGCGATCAACGGCTATTCGCTGGACCTCATGCGCCGCGATCCGGGTGAACACCCGAACGGGCTGATCGACTTCGCGCTCTGCTCGACGATCGTGCACCTGCGCGACATCGGGGCGCGCGGACTCAGCTTGAACTTCGCGGCCTTCCGCTCGGTGCTCGATGGAGAACGTGGCGAGGGCACCTTCACGCGCGTCGAACGTTGGGCGCTCAAACGACTCTCTGGCATCTTCCCCATCGAGTCTCTTTGGACCTTCAACGCGAAGTATGACCCGACCTGGCTGCCGCGGTACCTGGTTTATCCGGCGGCGGAGAGCTTCGTCCCCGTCGCGGCCGCCGTCTTGCGCGCTGAATCGCTCACCGAACTGCCCGTGCTGGGTCGATTCCTCGCGAGCGATCCATCGAACCGTCCGGGCACCGTCGTCCCGCCCGAGGTACTCGCCGCGGCGAAGAAGGTCGACGACCGCGTCCTTCACTAGCCCCGCGGAACGTCGCGCGAGTGGCTTCCTCAATCAAGCGGGGACCGGGCGTGCTGGTTAGAGTGAGGCGACCAACCGACGAAGGGACCACGATGCCTGAATTTCCGACGATCACACACGTCGCACTCACGGTGAATGACCTCAGTCGAAGTGTGCCGTGGTACCGGCAACTCTTCGATGCCGAGCCGTTGGTGGACGAAGACACGGGACCGTTCCATCACGTCGTGTGGTTGGTCGGAGGACAGACGCTGGTCGGACTCCACGCCTTTCCGGATCTCAAGGACGGTGCTGCGTTCGACGAGCGCCGAATTGGCCTCGACCATCTGGCGTTTCAGTGCGCCAACCGCGACGAGTTGTCGCAGTGGCAAGCGCGACTCGATGAACTGGGCATCGCCCACGGCGGCATCGTCGACGCCGCCTACGGCTCGGGCCTGTCGTTCCGCGACCCCGACAACATCGCCTTGGAGTTCTTCGCCCCGCCCTCGTAACGAGTGCTCGATCGTCGCAGATGCGCGTCACAATCGACGCCTAATCTCAACCCGTGGCTGAATTTCGCGACGCCGATCTCAACGGAGCACGGTTCGACAACGTCGACCTGACGGGTGCACGGTTTCGACGAGTTGACCTCTCCGATGCCAACTTCGGCAGCGTCGACTTCCGCCGCGTCGTGATGCGTGGCGTCGACCTGATCGATGTCGAGATCCACGGCGAGGTGCGCAATCTCGTCATCAACGACGTCGACGTCGCGCCAATGATCGAGGCCGAGCTCGACCGTCGCCACCCCCTCCGTGCGAAGATGCGACCGGAGGATGCCGACGGGTTTCGCGAGGCGTGGCGGATCCTGGACGAACTCTGGGCCGAGACCATCGAGCGAGCACGACGCCTCACGTTCGCCCAACTCAACGAGCGAGTCAACGGCGAATGGTCCTTCATCGAGACGATCCGCCACCTCTCCTACGCCACCGATGCGTGGGTGCGACGCGTGATCCTCGGGGATCCTTCGCCGTGGGACCGGCTCGACTGGCCGCCCGATGAGTTCCCCGATGACGAAGGTTTCACCCGCGATTACGACATTCGACCAACGCTCGATAAGGTGCTCGAACTACGCGAGTCACGATTGGCAACGGTGCGCGACGTCCTCGCCGATCTCACGAACGACGCGCTCGACACTCGCACCATTCCGGTCGAGGCACCCGGCTGGCCGCCGTCGGCGAGTTTCTCGATCCGTGAATGTCTTCGCGTCGTGATCAACGAAGAATGGGAGCACCGTCGCTACGTCGAGCGCGATCTGGACATCGTCGAGTCTCACTAGCTGAGCACCAACGAGCTCTAGTCGTCATGGATACCGGGTGGGTCCTCGCCCACGACACCGTCAATCGATTCACGAATCAAGTCGGCATGTCCCACGTGTCGGGCGTACTCCTCGATCATGTCGACGAACGTTCGTCGCAAACTCGGCGCTCGTCCATCGGGCCACTTCTGGGCCATTGTCTGATCCAGACCACCATCGGAGAGCCTTTGAGCGACGAGTCGCCTCGACTTGTCCACGTTGGTCTGCCAGAGCGCGTAAAGAGACTCGGGCGTGTCATCCGGCGCCCACGACCAGTCCCAGGTCGGATCGGAATCCCAATCGACCTCGCGAAACGGCGACGCCGGTGCCTGGTCGAGCAATCGAACCGCAAAGTGATAGTCCTCGACCATGGCCAGGTGCTTCAGCAGGCCGCCCAGGGAGATCGCCGACACGCCGACCGTGACCTTGAGCTGGTCTTCAGTGAGTCCTCCCGCCTTCCACGCGAACGTGGCCCGTTGACGATCGAGCGAACCGATCAGCGTCGCGGCCTCGTCACCGTCAATCGGCGGTTCGGGCCACTCATCGAGTCCGGCGTACACGATCGCCTACTCGTCGACGCGGACGTTGCCGTCGACGCTGAAATCGATGTCGCCGGTGGGCACCGAGCCGCCACGACGCCCCGGCGCCTCTTGATACTCCCAGTAGAGATTCGTATGCGCAATGACCTTGTCCGGTGTCGGCGCGCCGTACTGACTGAGGTCGTCGGTGGTGTGCGCGTCCGAGACCAGTGTCACGTCGTAGCCGCGCGTGAAGCCGCCGTGCAGCGTCGAACGGATGCAGGCGTCGGTCTGGGCACCACTCACCACGAGGCGCGCGACACCGCGCTCAGCGAGCAACTCTTCGAGATTGGTGTCCTCGAAGGAGTCGCCGTACAACTTGTGCACGAGCGGCTCAGAATCGAGTCGCTGCAGTTCCGGCACGTACTGCCAGCTCTCGCTGTCGAGGGGAAGGTCGTCGCTGGAGTGTTGTATCCAAATGACCGGTACGTCTTCACTGCGGGCCTTGTCGACCAGCGTGTTGATGTTGGCGATGACCTCATCACGGTTGTGGCCCTCGCCGACCACGCCGTTTTGCACGTCGATGACCAAGAGTGCGGTGGTGGAGCGGTCCTTTAGCGTCGTCATGCGGCTCTCCTCGAGTAGATCGAACGGGTTGTCGCACCCCACAGTAGGCGGACCCCTGTGACACCTCAAGGGGGTCACTCGCGGGCCATCACCCTGCCATCATCTACATTTGCTCGATGGACGAAGGCGTCGCTCGACAGTTCGCCGAACAGTGGCTCGCGGCGTGGAACGCGCACGACCTCGATGCCATCCTCAGCCACTTCAGTGACGACGTGGTGTTCTCATCACCCGTCGCGCAGCGCATCGTCGACGGTTCCGATGGCGTCATTCAGGGCATCGACGCGCTTCGCGGGTACTGGCGCGAGGGTCTGCGCAGAAACCCCGAGCTGCACTTCGAGATCGAGGGCCTCTATGTGGGCGTGAGTACGGTGGTCATCCAGTATCGCAATCACTCCGGTGGGCTGGTGAACGAGGTGATGACGTTTGACGGTGCCCTCGTCGTCGAAGGTCACGCGACGTACCTAGTTGCGTAGGGCGCCAGTCGGCGACGTGCACTTCGACTGATACGCGCTCGTGCCCGGCTGCAGGGCTTGACCGGAGTTCGCGCTCACCATGAGACACGACTCATCGACCGCGACGAACGGACTCGCCGGAATTGCCTTCAGCTGGTCGACCTCGGTGTAGGTCCAACGCCGGTCAGCCGTCCCTTGGAAGTACCAGTTGCTGCCGTTGTCAGCGAGGATCAGTCCGTAGGTCTTCATCGTCGTCAACACGGTCTGACAGAACGCCGAACATTGCGATGCCGGCAGGCTGAAGGACGCGTTCAGTCGGAATCGTGCACCCATCGGAGGACACGAAGGGTTGTCCTGCCCGGCTTCGTGGCGCGCGGGCCAGAGATACGACTCTTGCGTGCAGTCGGCCGTGAATCGAATCGCGTGGTCCATCGCGCCCGACAGCCACCTCATTGAAGTTGACGAGTCCGGGCAAGATCGGGAGTCCGGCGGCGTCGGCGGACGTAAAGCCCGCCGGTCGCAGCGAGTTCGATCGCAGGTTCCACGTGGCGCCTGAACCGGCCGTCGATCGATTCGCCGGCGTGATAGTACGTGTCCCACGTCTCAAAGAGCGTGCAGGGCGCCGACGAGGCCGAGCGATACGGGTCGACCATCAGCGCGTGACGGTCCGATCCCCCTTCGATTGGTGTCGACGCGGTCAGCGGATACGGGCGGCGGTTGCTCTCCGACGCGTACTGAAAGGTCACGTGGGTGAACACGGTCGCCTTTCGCACGACCGTCCACGGGATGCCGTAGGGCGCTCGCGGGTTCGCCGGACGGACCGTAGTCCGGGTGCAGGTACGTCGAGGACGATGCCATCGAGGCGAGCCATGTCGCGCTGTTCGCATCGACGGGCAGCGTCGTGATCGGCGTATTCCAGACGTTGTCCGCCGGGAATGCCGGACAGTTCGTGCCGGGAAATGTCGGACCGACGACGCGCGCCGACACGACTGACGAGCCAGTCGCGACGAGTCGCCGCATCGGACGCGACCGGCGAAACGCTCAGTACCAGTGCGACGACCATGAGCGACGAGACAACGGTGCCACGAGTTCGAACACGCGTCATCACCTCGGTCTAGTTGTCGATGCGTGCACGACACGCGACTTTGTCAAAGAGTTGTGGCCGTTCACAGGTTCTCCATTTGAAAAGTGGACCGACGCGACGTTCGTAGAATTGTTGGATGTCACGATTCGACCTGGTGGTCTGGGACTGCGACGGCGTGCTCATCGACAGCGAACGTCTCGCGGTGCGCACCGAGTCTCAGATCCTCACCGAGTTGGGATGGCCGCTGTCAGAGGCCGACGTCGTCGAACGCTTCGTCGGACGATCGTCGCGCTACATGCAAACGGTGATCGAAGAGAAACTCGGTCGTCGCGTTGATTGGAAGGACCAGTTCGAACGCCGCGTCCAAGAGGTGTGCGAGCGCGAACTTGAACCCGTAGAAGGTGTTATCGACGCCCTCGACGCGATTGACATCGCGAGTTGCGTCGCCTCGAGTAGTTCCCACGCGATGTTGGAGTTCAAACTCGGTCTGACGGGACTGGCCGAGCGTTTCGTCGGGCGCATCTACAGTGCCGACGACGTCGCGCACGGCAAACCTGATCCGGCGGTCTTTTTGTTCGCCGCGTCCGCCATGGGCGTCGCGCCCGAACGATGCGCGGTGATCGAAGACAGTGCCTCGGGCGTCGAGGCGGGCGTCGCGGCGGGGATGAACGTCTTCGCCTTCACCGGTGGCGTGACGAGCGCAGAGAAGCTCCAACGAGAGGGCATCACGCTCTTTCACTCCATGCGCGAACTGCCGGCGTTGTTGCGTGCGTCGTGACGGCGGTCAGTCGAGGCGAGCGCCGATGGCCGCAGCGAGTCGGCGCGGCGCATCGTCGTCATACGCGAGGAACAGCGACGGCTCGACGAGTTCTAGCTCCATGATGGCCCAGCCCTGCGGAACTTGCACGAGGTCAACGCGGCCATAGAGAATGTCGCGAAACGGCTCTTCGCTGCAAGACCGCTTCCGCGAAGGCGACGGCGTCGGGTTCGGCCTCGGCTCTCGACATCTGCTCTCGGCGAAACAGCGCGTCTCGGTCATCGGCCGCGGTATTGAGCATCGCGCCCTTGGTCATGGCGTGGGAGAACTCACCATCGATGAAGATCAAAGCGCGCTCGCCGAGTTCATCGATCGATGCGACGTAGGGCTGGATCATGGCGTCGCGTCCACTCACGTGCAGTGCACGTACGTGCGCCGCGGCGCGCTCGTGGTCGTCGGCGACGTACTGTTCGGCGTCAATCGAGCCGGCACCCACCGTCGGTTTGACCACGAAACGTCCGTCAGGAAAATCGGGTTGCTGGCCGACATCACAAAACGAGGACGGCACGATGCGATAGCCGCGAGCGTCCAGATCGGCGAGGTAGTGCTTATCGGTCGAGTACTCGATGATCGGATACGGATTGAGCAGTCGATCGATGCCGCGCGCCCACTCGAGATAGCCGTCGCGGTCGCGCGTGTAGTCCCAGGTCGAGCGGATAACGGTGAGATCGAAGTCTCCCCATTCGATCGAGGGATCGTTCCACACGCACATCGAGCCCTCCACCTCGACGCGCTCGAGTGCGTCGAGCAGCAACTGCGCGTCGGGATCGAGGTTGACGTCGTCGCTGACGGCGGTGGCGATGGCGATACGCCTCACGGCGTGAAGAGCACCGTCGCGTGTTGGGCCAACGTCACGAGCGGACCGGGCCAGACACCGAAGACCACCGTGACGAGCACGCCGAAGGCGATGACCGCCCCCGTCGAGCGCGGCACTACGACGCGAGCGGCCTCAAGACCGTCATCGGAGTACAGCGCCATCGCCCAGCGAAGGTAGAAGAAGGCGGCGATCGCCGCGCTGATCAACGCGATCAACGCCAACGCTCCCCCGCCCGCGTCGACGACCGACTCGAGGACGGTGAACTTCGCGTAGAAGCCGGTCGTGAGCGGCGCGCCGAGCTGACTGAGTAGCAGCACCGCGAGCGCGGCGCCGAGCCACGGTTGGCGCCGCGCCAAACCCTGGTAGCGCTCGATCGAGTGGTGCTCATCGCCGACGCCGCCGATCAGGGTGACGATCGCGAAGGTGGCCACCACGATCGGCGCGTAGGTGATGACGTAGAAGAGCGTCGCCGCGGTGCCGCGGATCGTGCCCGCCCACACGCCGAGCAAGATGAAGCCCGCGTGGTTGATCGACGAGTACGCCAGCATTCGCTTGACGTTGCGCTGGACGACCGCGAGTCCGGCGCCGACGACGGTCGTGAGCACGATCAGGATCCAGAGGATCGGACGCCAGGTGTCGAGCTGCGTGCCGAGGGCCGAGATCAAGACACGGATCAGCGCCGCGAAGGCGCCGACCTTGACGATCGAGGCCATGAGTCCGGTCACCGGCGTCGGGGCGCCCTCATAGACGTCGGGCGACCACATGTGGAAGGGCACCGCGGCGATCTTGAAGGCAAAGCCAATGAGCAACAACGCGCCGCCGGCGTAGAGGAGGCCCGGGTGTAACAGCACGTTGCCACCCAGGAAGTACGAGATCGTCGAGAGATTCGTCGAGCCCGTCGCGCCGTAGACCAGCGCCGCGCCGTAGATGAAGATCGCCGACGCGAAGCCGCCGAGCAAGAAGTACTTCAGCGCGGCCTCCGACGACGTCGCGCGGTGTCGGTCGAAGGCGACCAACACGTAGAGCCCGATGGAGAGGATCTCGAGACCGAGGAAGATCACGATGAGGTCGTTCGCCTGGGTCATGAGGATCGCCCCGGCGCTCGAGGCGAGCGCGAGGATGTGGAACTCGACGCCCGAGACCCGCTCGCGAACGGCCCAGTCGTGGGCGACGAGTGCGGTCATGATGACGCTGAGGGCGATCACGCCCGAGGCGACCACCGAGAAGTCATCGAGCACGATGGCGTGGGCGATCGTGACCGAGGCGCCGGCCTTGGCGACGCAGCGCCACTGGAAGTAGTTGGTGATGATGCTCGCCGTCGCCGCGGCGATCACGGTCGAGGTGGCGACGACGAGCGGCACCTTGCCGCGGGCCAACGCCGAGGCGAGGACCAGCACGAGGGCGGCGCCGAAGAAGATCAGGACCGGCAGGATCGCCAGGTAGTGGATCGAGGGGATCACGAGTTTCACTTGTTCACCCCGGCCGGTGCGACGTGGTGGATGAGTTGCTGCACCGACGGCGTGATGCGATCAAGGACCGGCTTCGGGAAGACACCCAGCACCAGGATCAAGAGCACGACGGGGACGAGGACCCACTTCTCGGAGGTGGTCGCGTCGGCGATCTCGGCGTTCGGGCCTTCGGCCTTACCGTGGAAGACCCGCTGATAGGCCCAGAGCAGGTAGACGGCTGCGCCGACCACACCGAGCGTGGCGAAGACGGCCCACCACGCGTGCGTCGCGAACGTGCCGATGAGGATCAGGTACTCGCTCACGAAGCCTGAGAGGCCCGGCAGACCGATCGAGGCCAGCATGACCACGGTGAAGAGCGCCGCGAGGACCGGCGCCGGACCCTGGAGACCTCGGAAGTCCTTGATCAGGATCGAGCCGCGGCGCTTCTCGATGAACCCGATGATCAAGAAGAAGCCGATGGTGATGACGCCGTGGTTGAACATCAGCAATATCGCGCCGACGGTGGCGATCGTCGAACCCGACATGACGCCCAGCGTGATGAAGCCCATCTGGGCGAGCGACGAGAACGCGACGAAGCGCTTGAGGTCCGGCGTCGTGCACGCCAACATCGAGCCGTAGAGGATGCCGATCACCGCCAACGTCATGACGACCGGACGCACGTCGACGAGGGCCAACGGGAACAGACCGACCGCGAAGCGCAGGAGACCGTAGGTGCCGAGCTTGGCGAGCAGCGCGGACATCTGGATCGAACCCGCGGTCGGCGCCTCGGCGTATGTGATCGGTGACCAGGTGTGGAACGGCCAGATCGGTGCCTTCACGGCAAAGGCGATGGCGAAGGCGATGAACAACCACACCGACGTGCCGTGGGACAGGGCCGTGGCCGAGAGCGCGCTGTAGGAGAACGTGAGCGCCGTGTTGGGCAGTTGGTGCTGGTGCTGGAAGCCCAGGTACATGATGCCGACGAACAAGAACGCTGAGCCGGTGAAGGTATAGATGAAGAACTTCAGTGCCGCCTTGGCCCGTTCGCGACCGCCCCACTGACTGATGATGAAGTAGCACGGGATGAGCGTCAGCTCGAAGAAGATGAAGAACTCCAGGACGTCGTGGCTGATGAAGCTGCCCATGGTGAAGCACGTCAGCAGCAACATCCACGCGACGAAGGCCGGCTCCTGGCGCCGATCGCGTGCGCCGAGCAGGGCCAGCAACACCGTGAGCGAGGTGAGGACGACCATCAAGAGCGAGATGCCGTCGATCGCGACGTCATAGGCGAGCCCGATCGGCGCCGACAGGACGTGACGGGTCGCGAAGTCGAACGACTGCGCGCCACGGACGTGGTCGTTGTAGAGGCACGCGACGATGAGCGACAGAACGAGTTCGACGGCCGAGGCGCCGATCGCCACGAGGTAGGCCCGGCCCTCGGTCTTGCGCGTCAACGCGGCGCCGATCGCCCCGACGAGCGGGACGATGAGCAAGAAGGCCAGCCACAACGAGGAGTGCATGCCTAGCCGACCCTCGCCACGAGAAAGACAATGATGACCGCGACGCCGAGCACGGTCGCCAGCGCGTAGTGGCGCACGAAGCCCGACTGGACCTTGCGCAGTCCTTCGCCACTTCGGCGAACACTCACCGCGAGACCGGTGACCGCGCCGTCGATGACCTTGGGCTCGATCACGTCATCGCCGAACTGCGCGGCCTCGGTGAGCGGACGGCCGATCGCGGCGTCGTAGGCGTCGTCCCAGTGCCAGACGTGTTCGAGGAACGGTGACTCGTAGCGCTTGGACTCATAGATGTTGCGCCAGATCGAGAAGGCGGCCAGGAGACCGAAGAGCGCCGCGGCGACGTCGACCAAGGCGAGGCCCCACTGGGCGACGGTGTCGGCGTGTCCGCCCGCCGCGACGTAGCCGAAGGTCGGCGCGAGGAAGCCCGCGAGCGAGTCGTGGTGGACCCACGGCAGGTCGAGGACGCCGCCGACGATCGTCAGCGCGGCCAGGACCACCAACGGCATCGTCATCACCCACGGCGACTCGTGCGGGTCGTGACCGTCGGTGTCCTCGCGGAAGCGCTCGGTGCCCCGGAAGGTCAAGATGAACAGACGGCTCATGTAGTACGCGGTGAGGATGGCGGTCAGGACACCGAGGACCCACAGGGCCTTGTTGTGCTCGAAGACGTTGGTGAGGACGTCACCCTTCGACCAGAATCCGGCGAAGGGGGGGATGCCCGAGATCGCCAACCAGCCGATGAGGAACGTCGGGAACGTCAGTGGCAGGTACTTCTGGAGTCCGCCCATCTTTCGCATGTCCTGTTCGCCGTTGAGCGAGTGGATGACCGAACCCGAGCCGAGGAACAAGCAGCGCCTTGAAGAACGCGTGGCTGACCATCAAGAAGATCGCCGCCCCGTAGGCGCCGACGCCGACCGCGAGCACCATGTAACCGATCTGGGAGATCGTGGAGAAGGCCAAGACCTTCTTGATGTCCTTCTGGGACGTCGCGATGGTCGCGGCCACGAAGGCCGTCACCCCGCCGATGAGGGCGATCGTCAGGCGACCGGAGTGCGACAGCGCCAGGACCGGCGACATGCGAACGAGCAAGTAGACCCCGGCCGTCACCATCGTCGCGGCGTGGATCAACGCCGAGACCGGCGTCGGGCCCTCCATCGCGTCGGGTAGCCAGTTGAAGAGCGGGATCTGCGCGCTCTTACCGGTCGCGGCGAGCAGCAACGCGAGCACGACCAGCGTCGCGACCGTCGGGTTCAGGGTCCCGGCGCGTTCGAAGATCGACAGGTACGTCAAGGTATGCAGTCGCGAGAAGAGCAGGAACATCGCGACCAACATGCCGACGTCACCGACGCGGTTGTAGATGAACGCCTTCTTCCCGGCCGAGGCAGGCGATGTCGCGCTCGAAGTAGTAGCTCACGAGCCAGTAGGAGCAGAGCCCGACGCCCTCCCACCCGACGAAGGTGAGCACCAGGTTGTTCGCGAGGACCAACAGCAGCATCGAGAAGACGAAGAGGTTCAGGTACAAGAAGAACTTGCGGAAGTCCTTCTCACCATGCATGTAGCCGGTCGAGTAGAGGTGGATCAACGCCGAGATGCCGGTGACAAAGAGGCACATCGTGATCGAGAGCGGATCGACGAGCAGCGCGGCTGGCACGTGCAGCGTCCCGACCGAGATCCAGTTGAAGAGGTTGACCGTGACCTCTCTCGAGGAGTGGTGCAGGAGCAAGAAGAACTCGACGACGGCGAGCACGAAGCTCGCGGCCACGACGCCCGTCCCGATGACGCCGACCTGCTTCTCGCTCAAGTACTTGCCGAGCAGGAGTATGGCGAGGAAGCCGCACAACGGCGCCAAGAAGATAAGGGTGGCGATCGGTGCCATCTCAGCCCTTCATCTCAGAGAGTTCGTCCACCGAGGTCGACGAGCGACGGCGGAAGACCGCGACCACGATGCCGAGTCCGACCGTGACTTCGGCCGCCGCGACGACCATGACGAAGAACACGATCGCCTGGCCGCTGACGTCGTTCAGGGTTCGAGCGAACGTGACGAAGGTGAGGTTGACGGCGTTCAGCATCAGCTCGATGCACATGAACATGATGAGCGCCGAACGGCGCGTCAGCAGTCCGAAGGCGCCGATGCCGAAGAGCGCGGCGGCCAGGATGAGATACCACGCGGCGGGGACGTTCACGCGCCCTCCTCGCTCGAGACCGGGCGCTCGCGACGCGCCAGCAACACGGCGCCGACGACCGCGATGATGAGGAGCGCCGCGGTCGCCTCGAAGGCGAAGAGGTACGTCGTGAAGACCGCGGTGCCGAGCTGGCGAACGTTGCCCGAGCCGGTCGAGAGCTTCGTCGTCACCGAAGCGGCGCCGGACACCCAGTGCGAACGGGCCATCAGCGCGATGAGTCCGCCGACGGTGATCACGACGCCGACCGCCGCGAAGGCCCGCTGGCCGACGAGTGGTTCGAAGTGGATGTGCTCTCGACGATCGACGCCGAGGAACATGATCACGAACAAGAACAGCACGACAATCGCCCCGGCGTAGACGATGATCTGCACCGCCGCGAGGAAGTCGGCCGACTGCGCGACGAACGCGACCGCGACGCCGATGAGCGTCATGATCAGGCACAGCGCGGCGTGCACTGGATTCTTCACGGTGATGACGCCGATGGCGCCGATGAGGATCAGCAAGGCGCACGTCACGAAGACCAATACCCACTGCGTGCCGTAGGTGCTCGCGAAGGCGATCACGACTTGTCTTTCTTACGTCGCTTGGGCATCTTCTCGCGCGCCTCGTTCAGCTTGCCCTGCAGGCCGAGGAACTGCAGCGGCACGTCTTCGGGCTCGAAGTGCTTGGGGAAGATGTTGCGGAGTTGCTTCGAGCCGGTCGCCTCGTCGTCGCGCACGCCGGACTGGCCGGCCTCGGCCGCGCGCACGCCGGCGCCGAGGTCAGCGGTCCACTGGGTGACGCCCTCATAGGCGGCGTCGCCGTTGGGCGACGTGGCGCGCATCCAGCCGCCGGTCATCGCCGCCTCGCCTTCACGCCAGTCCTCCCACGGCAGGCGCTGCGGATAGCCCTGATCGTCGACGAGGAGTTCCTTCTTGGTGTAGATCGCGTCGGCGCGGTTGGTGAAGGAGAACTCGAACATCTTGGACTCGGTGATCGCCTGGGTCGGGCAGGCCTCGACGCAGAGGTCGCAGTGGATGCAGCGCAGGTAGTTGATCTCGTAGATGTAGCCGTAACGCTCGCCCGGGCTGACCGGGTGATCGGGCGGATTGTCGAGGCCGCGCACGTAGATGCAGTTGACCGGACAGACGCCCGCGCACAGTTCGCAGCCGATGCACTTCTCCATGCCGTCCTCGTAGCGGTTGAGCACGTGTCGACCGTGCTGGCGCGGCTGCTTCGGTCGCTTGGCTTTCGGATAGCTCGTCGTCACCGTCGGACGCGCGAGGTGCTGGAACGTCAGTTTGAAGCCGCCGAAGAAGTCGAGCGCACCCATCAGTCACTCTCCTCATCGGTCAACGAGCGAAGGACCTCGCCGGGCAGCGGTCGTTCGCCGACGATCGGCAGGACCGAGTCGACGCCGACCTCACGGGTCTGGCCGAGCGAGAAGGCGCGCGTCAACAGCGAGTACGACGCGAGCACGAGCGCGGCCATCAAGAAGCCCCAGCCCTTGGCCACGAGGAAGCCGGCGACGATCAGCATCCAGCCGAGGCTGAGCGGGATCAGCCGCTTCCAACCAAGGTCCATCAGCTGGTCGTAGCGGAAGCGCGGTAACGACGCGCGGAACCAGATGTAACAGAAGGCGAAGCCGATGGTCTTGATGAGGAACCAGGCGATCGGGAAGAGCCATTTCAGATGCGGCAACGTTGGGCGCCCAGCCGGCCGGTCCGCCGAGGAAGAGCGTCACGATGATCGCCGACATGGTGATCGTGTTCATGTACTCGGCCAAGAAGAAGATCGCGAAACGGAACGAGGAGTACTCGGTGTGGAATCCCCCGACCAGTTCGCTCTCGGCCTCGACCACGTCGAAGGGCGGTCGGTTCAACTCGGCGGTGATCGCGATGATGAAGACGACGAAGGGCACGATGCCGAGGCGGATCAGGTTCCAGTGCCAGATGCCGTGCGACTGCGAGGTCACGATCGTGTGCACCGACAGCGAGCCGGTCACGAGCACGACGGTGACGATCGTCATGCCAAGCGCGGCTTCGTAACTGATCATCTGCGCGCTCGCGCGCACCGACGAGAGCAGCGGGTACTTCGAGCCCGAGGACCACCCCGCGAGCATCACGCCGTAGACCGAGATACCCGACATCGCGAGCAACAACAAGATGCCCATCGGCGGGTTGGCGACCTGGAGCAGGACCTTGTGACCGGCGATCGTCATCTCGCCGCCAATCGGCACCAGGCCGAAGGTGATGATGGCCGGCACGAGCACGAGGAACGGCGCCAGCTTGAACACGGTCCGGTCGGCCTCGGACGGGATCAGGTCCTCTTTCAAGATCAGCTTCAATCCGTCGGCGAGCGTCTGGAGGAGATCCGAACGGACCCCACCGTTGTGGGCCGATGCGACTCTGCATGTCCGAGATCGCCTTGCGCTCGAACCAGATCATGATGATGACCGAGTTCATCAAGAGACCCAGGCCCAGCAGACACTTGATCAGCACGATGAGGATCACCGCAAAGTCCACGCCGTGGTCGAACAGCGGGTCGGTCACGGCGAGCCAGTTCACGCGCTCTCCAGCCGGACCTGGGAGATGACGTCGCCGCCATCGAGGATCGGGCGCACGACATCATGGCCATCGGCATCCAGTGAGGCGAAGGCGATCTCGGTCACGCCGCGCGGTACCGCATCATCAAGGGCGACGGGCAGACGGATTGAACCGCGCGGACCGTTCACGCCGACGACATCGCCCGTCGCGACGCCCAGCCGGTCGAGGTCGAAGTGATTGAGGTGCATGACGCTCACGGCCTTCAGTGTGGCCAGTGACGGCGAACCCTGCACGGCGATCCCGTTGTCGAAGAGTCGTCGACTCAGATTGACGCGCAACGAGTACGAGTCGGCCAACGGCACGTCGAGTTTGTCATCGGCACCGAGGTCGCCCAACGTGGCCGACGTGGTCGTGGTCTGAGCGCCCACGTCGGACAGCACGGTCGTCCCGGAATTGGCACCGAGGCCCACGGCCTCGGTCGAACGGATACCCGGAAAGGCCATCGGGTCCAGTGGCCGACGCGCGGAGCGCTCGGCGAGGTCGCCGACGACCACACCGTCGCTCGTCGAGTCATTGAGCACCGACAGCGCCGGGTAGCCCGTCGTCTCCTCGATCGTCTTTGCGGCCTGCTCGACCGATGCCAGTCCGATGCTCTGACCCAACTCTTCGGCCAACTCCGAAGCGATGGCGACGTCGGGCCAGGCCGATCCGGGTGCCACGATCTTGGGCGCCACCGCGGTGACGCGTCCCTCGATATTCGTGACGGTGCCGAGGCGTTCGTGCTGGACCGCGGCCGGCAGGACGACGTCGGCGTACGCGAGCGACGCGCCTCCGTGACCGGTGACCGCGACGACGTCGGCCTTGTCGAGCGCCTCGCGCGCCCCGACGACGTCGAGCACGTTGCCGAGCAGGCAGCCACCGAGCATCAAGAGCGCGCGCTGCTCGCCGGAACGTAGTGCCTCGAGTTGGGCCAGGGCGTCACGACCGGTGCTCGCAACGTCGAATCCGCGACCCGGGCGCAGTTTCGGCGCGAGACCCATGTCGAGTGCACCCATGACGTTCCCACGTCGAAGTGCCGGAAGGAACGTCGCGTGCGGGAAGTGTGTCGCGAGTCGGCGAACGGCGAGTTCGATGACGTCGGCCGATTCGGCGATGTTCGGCCGACCAACGACGAAGACGACGCCGTTGCCATCGCCAATGAGGGCACGTGCCTCGTCGAGTTCGCCCTGTGAAAAGGCGACGTCGAGAGGCAGCGTGCCGTCACTGAGCGCCTGGGCCACGAGATGCGCCTCACCGGGCCGAACGGGAAGTGAGACATCGGCGACCGCGCGAAGCGCGCTGGCACCAAAGGCCAGCTCGACGATCGAGCGCTGGTAGCGCACGGCGCTCTCACGCAGTCGCAAGAACAAGATGGGCAGTTCCTCACGAAGGTCACCCGTCAACGTGACGACGACCCGCGCGTTCGCGGCCTCGTCGATGGTCGCGCGAGGCAGCGCCTGCAACAGAGCGGCGTCGAGACCGTCGCCGTACTGCGCATCGATGTGATCGGTACCCAGCACGCCGCGGAGCAATCGCTCCCACGCGAAGGCGCCTTCGTTCGTCAGGGCCGCTCCGCCGATCGCGCCGAGGCCGTCGCCGTCGCCGTCGACCGCTCGTTGCAGCAATTCGGCCGCCGCCGCGAGTGCCTCGCCCCAACTCACCGCGACGAGCGTGCCGTTTCGCCGTACCATCGGTTCGGTGATGCGCGAGGCCGCGTCCAAGGGATCGTTCGAGGCCTCATTGCCGTCAATCGACTCCAGCGTGAAGCGACCCTTGTCGCAGAGCCAACCGTGATTGACCGGTTCGCTGTCGACGCCGAGCACGCGGGTCAGGCGGTTTCCCGACGACTGCACCGCGACACGACATCCGACGGCGCAGGTCGTGCACGTGCTCTCGATCTGCTCGAAGTCCCACGGCCGCGCGTTGAAGCGATACGGCTTGGCGGTCAAGGCACCGACCGGGCAGATCTGCACCGTGTTGCCGGAAAAGATCGAATCGAAGGGCTGCGTCGGCGACGTCGCCACTTCGATGAGGTCACCACGACCCGAGAACGCAATCTGCGCGTCTCCGGCGACGTCGGCGGCGAACCGGGTGCACCGTGCGCACTGGATGCAGCGTTCGCGGTCCAACAAGACCAACGCGCCGATCTCGACGGGCTTGACGAAGTGCCGCTTCTCTTCGATGAAGCGCGTCTCGCCCGATCCGTGCGCCAGCGTCTGGTCCTGCAGCGGACACTCGCCGCCCTTGTCACAGACCGGACAGTCGAGCGGGTGATTGGCGAGCAAGAACTCGAGGACGCCGTCTTGGGCCTTCTTCACCTTTTCCGAGTCGGTGACGACGTTCATCCCGTCGTTGACCTTCAAGAAGCACGCGGGCTGCAGCGTCGCGCCGCGTGGACGAGTCGACTTCCACCAGGCACATGCGACAGATACCGACCGGCTCCATGCGCGGGTGGTAGCAGAATCGCGGGACGTACGTGCCGGCGCGCTCGGCGGCTTCGATCAACAGTTCACCGGGGTTGGCCTCGAACGATCGGCCGTTCACCGTGATCGTGACCGTGGTGCGGATGACGTCAGTCATTGGGACAACCACCGTTCAGCACGTGGGCGACGAAGTCGTCGCGGAACATCTGGATCGCCGAGTGCACCGAGGACGGAATCGACGGACCCGAGCACGCAGATCGTCGTCTGCTGGGGCGGCCAGGTCAGACCGGGCGCGATGTTGTCGCAGAGGTCGAGCAGCAGGTCGATGTCCTCCATGCGACCGCCGCCGTGTTCCAGTCGGTACATCGCGCGCTCGATCCAGCCCGAGCCTTCGCGACAGGGCGTGCACTGGCCGCAGGATTCGCGCGAGAAGAACTTCGTGATGCGCCACGCCGCGCGCACGACGCACGTCGGTCTCGTCCATGACGACGATCGATCCCGATCCGAGCATCGATCCCTTCTCGGCGACCTCGTCTTGTCCGAGCGGGAGGTCGAGCAGCTCGGGACCGAACCACGGGGCCGACACGCCGCCGGGGATGATCGCCTTGATCTTGTTGTCGTTGATCACGCCGCCGCCGAGCTGCGGGGTCGTAGATGAGATCACGAAAGGTGTTCTTCACCATCTCGATCTCGAAGACGCCGGGGTTGTTGACCCGGCCGGCCAGCGCGAACAGCCGCGTACCCGTCGAGCGGCCGCCGCCCAGCGCGGCGAAGGCCGCGCCGCCGTTGTTGACGATCCACGGCAGGTTGGACATCGTCTCGACGTTGTTGACGACGGTCGGTTCGCCGTAGAGGCCGGTGACCGCCGGGAAGAAGGGCGGCTTGATGCGCGGGAAGCCCCGCTTGCCCTCGAGGGCCTCGATCAGCGCCGTCTCTTCACCACAGATGTACGCGCCCGCACCCGGGTGCACGACGACGTCGAGCGAGAAGTCCGAGCCGAAGATCTTGCTGCCGAGCGCGCCGTAGCTCGTAGGCGTCGTTGACCGCCTGCTGCACGCGTTCGAGACCGAGCGCGAACTCGCCGCGCATGAAGATGAAGACCTGACGTGACCTGCAGCGCGTAGGCCGCGATGATGACGCCCTCGACCAGTTGGTGCGGGTCGCGCTCGATCAGCAAGTGGTCCTTGAACGTCGCCGGTTCCGACTCGTCGCCGTTGACGACGAGATACGAGATCGGGGACTTGCGCAGCATCGACCACTTGCGTCCGGCCGGGAAGCCCGCGCCACCGCGACCGAGCAGCGAGGCCTCGTCGACTTCGCTGGCGACGGCCTCGGGGAACATCGTGAGCGCCTTGCGGAGACCGTCGTAGCCACCCGTCGCCAGGTAGCGCGAGAGGGTGTAGCGAGTCGTCGTGCTCGAGCGCGCGACGTGACGATGCGTGGGCGTCGAGGGTCGCCATTACTTCTTCTCCTTGGGCGTGCGCGCCTCGCGTGCGGCGCTCGCGGCGGCGCGTTCGGTCGCGACTTCGGCGCGCGGCGCGCGCAGTCCACCGGCGCGCCGCACGCGAATCAGCGTGCCGTGGTGGGGGATCTCGTGGTCGCGCTTGCCCTCGCGCAGCTCGTCACGAACGCGTCAAACGCCTCGGGCGTCGTCGTGCGCACGAAGCGGTGGTTGACCTGCACGCACGGCGCGAAGTCGCAGTCGGCCAGACACTCGGTCTCTTCCAGGGTGAAGAGCCCGTCGTCGACGTCTCGCCGACGGCGCAGCCGAGCGTCGTGCTGGCGTGCTCGAAGAGCTCTACGCCGCCCGCCAGCAGACAGGCGATGTTCGTGCAGACCCCCACGACGTACTTCCCGACCGGCTCTAGGTGGTACATGTCGTAGAAGAGCGCGGTGCCGCGCACGTCGGCCGGCGTGGTGCCGTCAGCTGGGCGACCTCTTCGATGCCCGCTTCACTGAGGTAACCGTCTTGTTCTTGCGCCAGGTGCAGCAACGGCAGCATCGCCGAACGCGGACGCGGATAGAGCGCGACCAACTCCTCGGCGCGCTGGCGGAGTTCGACGCGCAGGTGACTCATCGGTCGACCTCGCCCATGACCGGATCGACGCTGGAGATCACGGTGATGGCGTCGGACACCGAGCCTCCGCGCATCATGAGCGGAATGGCTTGCAGGTTCACGAAACTCGGACCGCGCACGTGAAGGCGGTAGGGCTTGCGGTCCGCCGTCGGCCACGAGGTAGCAGCCCAACTCGCCGCGCGGCGACTCAATGGCGCTGTAGACCTCGCCCGCGGGCACGTGAAAGCCTTCGGTCTGCAACTTGAAGTGGTGAATCAACGCCTCCATCGACTCATCAATGCGGGCGCGCGGCGGCGGCGTGACCTTGGGGTCCTGGGTGCGGTAGTCGCCCCTGGGCATCTTCTCCACGCACTGGCGCACGATGCGCACCGACTCACGAATCTCGTTCAGGCGAATGGCGTACCGGTCGAAGTTGTCGCCGTAGGTGCCCACGATGACGTCAAAGTCGACCTGGTCGTAGTAGAGGTACGGCATGGTGCGACGAAGGTCCCACGGCACACCGGTCGAGCGCAGCAGCGGACCAGTGAGACTGAGGGCCAGCGCCTCTTCGGCACTGATGGGCGCGACGCCGATCATGCGGTTGCGAAAGATCGGCTGGCCCGTGATCAGCTCGTCGTACTCAAAGGTGCGCTCGTAGATCGTGTCGCAGATGAGGATGACGTCGTCCTCCCAGCCGTCGGGCAGGTCGGCCGCGACGCCGCCGGGTCGCACGTAGTTGAGGTTCATGCGAAGTCCCGCGGTCTTCTCGAAGAAGGCGAGGATGAGTTCGCGCTCGCGAAAGCCGTAGATCATCATCGACGTCGCGCCGAAGTCCATGCCGTTGGTCGCCAACCACACCAAGTGCGAGGCGATGCGATTCAGTTCGCCCATAAGCATGCGGATCCAGATGGCGCGCGTCGGGCACCTCGACGCCGAGCAGCTTCTCGACGGCCATGCAGTAGCTGAGTTCGTTAGATCACCGGGACTGAGGTAGTCCATGCGCGTCACGTTGGTGCGCGCCCTGGACGTAGCTCAACACTTCGCCGGTCTTTTCCATGCCGGTGTGCAGGTAGCCAATGACGGGCTTGGTGCGCAGCACGAACTCCCCGTCGAGCTCGAGCATGAGGCGCAGCACCCCGTGGGTCGACGGGTGCGCCGGACCCATGTTGATGATCATCGTCTCGTCGTCGCGACGCTCGATAGTCGATCGACGTCGGGTCGAGGGTCAGCCCGTCGAGGCGCAAGCACCGCGCCGACCTCGCGGCCGAGTTCGTCGACGCTGGTCGTCGTGCGCGCGCTGGAGCTCCTGCGCGCCCTCGGAGGTCTCGGCGGTCAAGCAGGTCGAGGCGCTCGGCGACGCGTACGGAGGCGTCGCTCATCGCGGCCCCGGCGCTTCTTTGAACTGCACGGGCACCTTGCCGACGCCGTAGTCCTTGCGCAGGGGGTGGCCTTCCCAGTCCTCGGGCATCAGGATGCGCGTCATGTCGGGGTGGTTCGTGAAGAGGATGCCGAAGAGGTCGAAGGCCTCGCGCTCCATCGCCTCGGTGCCGGGGTAGAGCGCGAAGAGCGAGTCGACCTCGGGTCGCTCGTCGCCGGCCTGCACGCGCATGCGCACGCGCTGCCTCTTCGAGAGGCTGAGCAGGTTCACGACGACCTCGAAGCGCGTGCCCTCGACACCGTCGGGCAGCCATCGATCGAAGTGCTCGAGGTAGTCGACGCCACAGACGTCGACGCACATCTCGAAGCCGTCGTCGCTGAAACGAGCGCGACCAGGTCGAAGTACTGCTCGCGCGTCGGGAAGCAGCAGCAGGTCGCTCGCGAGTCCCGTCGCTGGTGACGAACGCCCGGGGGGGCCGTGGAGGGCAGGGAGGTCACTTCGGGGTGCCTACCCTCACGGCGACGGGGACCTCGGGGTCCAGAGTTCGGCTGCGTCGTCCAGGTGCGCGGGGCGACCCTCGTGGCGGCGCTTCAAGATCTCGCCCGTGCGGATCTGCTCGTGCAGCGTGAGGATGGCGTGCATCAGGGTCTCGGGACTCGGCGGGCAGCCCGGCGCGTAGACGTCGACCGGGACGATCTGGTCGACGCCCTGGACGATCGCGTAGTTGTTGAAGAGTCCCCCGGTCGAGGCGCAGACGCCCATCGAGATGACCCACTTGGGCTCCATCATCTGGTCGTAGACCTGGCGAAGGACCGGCGCCATCTTCTGACTGACGCGACCGGCGACGATCATGAGGTCGGCCTGACGCGGCGAGTTGCGAAAGACCTCCATGCCGTAGCGCGCGAGGTCGAAGTCCGCGCCGCCGGTCGCCATCATCTCGATGGCACAACAGGCCAGTCCGAAGGACGCGGGCCACACCGAGGCGCGACGCGCCCAGCGCACCAGGTCCTCGATCGGTCCCGTGAGGAAGTTGTGTTGCAGGTCTTCGAAGGCCACGACTACGCCGCCTGATCGGAGTCGGCGCTGATGCGAAGGATCGTCGAAGAACTCGTGCGCGCCGGCATCCCCGGCACCAGGTGCTTGACCGGTCCCCACGACAGCGCGCCTTCAGAGACCAAGAACAACAGCGCGCCGAAGACGGTCGCGGAAAAGACCAGCACCTCGACCAGGCCGAAGAGTCCGAGCTGGCGAAAGACGACCGCGAAGGGGTACATGAAGACGACTTCGATGTCGAAGATGACGAAGATCATCGCCACGAGATAGAAGCGAACCGGGAATCGCTGTGGCGGCTCGATTTCGGGGACAATCCCGCACTCGTAGGGTGCCAACTTCGCGTCAGAGGGTCGCTTCCGCGGCGCCAGCAACGCTGACATCACAAGCGAACCCGCACCGAACAGCACTCCGAGAATCAGGAGTCCCAGTATTGGTAAGTACTGGTCCACGGACATCATTTCTACCAGACTGCATCGACCCCTTCGGCCGATGGGCGCCGACGCGAACCTCGTAGTCTGTACCGGTGACGAGCCTGCGCGACGTCGTATCGAAACCGACCGTCTATGACGTCGCAATTGTGGGCGCCGGCCCGAGCGGTTCGGCCTGCGCCTACTGGTTGGCCGAAGGCGGGCTGGTCGGTATGTTTAATCGAGAAGAAACATTTCCCTCGCGAGAAGACCTGCGGCGACGGCCTCACTCCGCGCTCGGTCCACCAACTCCAAGCGATGGGACTCGAAGAGACCGTCGCCGCGCACGGCCACAAGTTCATCGGACTGCGGGGCTTCGGCTTCGGCGCCTCGCTCGACATGAAGTGGCCCGAGCACCCCGTTTTCCCTGGTTACGGCTACACGATCACCCGCTTCAACCTCGACGGCCTGGTCGCCGAGACCGCCGAGGCGTCTCGGCGCGACGTTGCTGAACGGCGTGGAGGCCGTGGCACTGCTGGAGCCGACCGAGCGACCGACGGCGGCCTGAAGGGCGCCGCCGGCGTCGTCGTGAAGGACAAGGACGACGACGTCGCCGAGATCCGCGCGCGCTACCTCATCGTCGGGGACGGACAGAACTCGCGCCTCGGTCGCGAACTCGGCACCGTGCGCAACAAGGACTGGCCGATGGGCATGGCGCTACGCGGCTACTACACGAGTGATCGCCACGACGAACCGTGGATCGACTCGCACCTCGACATCCGCGACCCCAAGGGCGACGTCGTCCCCGGCTACGGATGGATCTTCCCGCTGGGCGACGGACGCGTCAACGTGGGCGTCGGACTGCTGTCGACCGGCGGCGCGTGGAAGGGCGTCAACACCACCAAACTCCAGGAGTACTTCGTCTCCCAGATCGCCGACGCGTGGGGACTCAGTGACGAGACCTGCTGCGGCCCGGCGACCGGCGGACGACTCCCGATGGGCATGGCGATCGGCCCGCGCGGCGGTCCCAACACGCTGGTGATCGGCGACGCCGCGGCATGGTCAATCCCTTCAACGGCGAAGGCATCGCCTACGGCTACGAGACCGGGCGACTCGCCGCCGCGGTCTCGGCGAGGCGCTGCTCAACGACGACGCGTCGCTGCTCGGCTCTACGACGAGCGACTCGAAGCGGCCTACGGCGACTACTTCAAGGTGGCGCGAGCGTTCGTGCGCATCATCTCGGACCCGAAGATGCTCTCGGTCTGCGTGGGCGGTCGGGCATGCGCATCGAACCACTGATGAAGAGCTGCTCGCGATCATGGCCAACCTGATGCGCAACGACAAGAACGGACCGGCCGAGATCGGCTATCGAGCGCTGTTGCGACTCGCGGACGTCATCCCCGAGCGCGCCTACGACATGTTCTTGAACTCCGACAGGTCCAAGGACTGACGTCGCGGATTTCCGCTCCGGCGTCGACTGACAGGTGAGTCCATGCGCGACAACAGCGTGCTGGTCAGTCTGAGACGAACGCCTCGGACGCGGGCCACTTGGTGACGAGCACACCGAGCGTGACCTCGTAGTGGCCACCCGTGATCTCGACGAGCACGAGATGCGGGCTGCCCGGCACCTTCGACTGCGAGAGCACGGCTTCGCCACCGCGTGACCAGCCCCGCAGGAACGTCACCGGTCGAAGTTCTCGCCGACGTTCGTCGTCGGCAGCTTCACGTCGTTGATGGCGCGCACGATGGCCACGTTCGACGTCACGAAACAGGACCCGAAGTTCTTGCGTGACATCTCGGCGGTATCGCGACGCACCATCGATGTCGTTCGGTAGTACTGCGCCGAAGAGAGCGCCTCGATGCCGCCAAATGACGTCGAGGCGAAGACCCGCGACGTCACCTGGTAGTTCGGCTGTTGTCCCGCGGCGCCGTAGACGCGGTCGTGCTTGGGCGCCACGCCGAGACAGTCAGCGAAGTCCGCGAAGATCTTCGTCAACACCGGCGCCGGCTTCGTCTTCTTCGTGGGCGTCGTCAGGTTGTCGACCGAACCGGGCGTCGGAAAGACATCGGCGAGCGCCGACGAATCGAGCGACGGCGCCAAGAACCAACCGGTTGGCAGGTCCTTCAGCGTCAGGTTCACGTGACGCGCGGCGGCGATCTCGCTCGCGGCTGACGAGCTATGAAAGATCCACGAACCAATCCCACCGGCCAGCGCGGCGATCAAAACGATAACGGCGATGCTGTAGACACCGGCGCGACGGCGATGCCGGGCAACGACACCGCCGTGGGCGACGACGATATCGCGCAACGACTCGAAGTCGGCTCGGCTCGGATTGCGCCAGCAGTAGCGAACGCCGTCGGCGGTCGCGAAGAGCGCCAGGCTACGCGTGAAACGCACGATCTGAATGTTCGACAGCTCACTCCATGGCGTCTGCCACGCGACGCTCGGATCGCCCGCCAACTGCGTGAGCGCGTGCTCGTCCACAAGAGCGTGACCGGCGTGACGGCGCCGTGCGGCACGAAGCTCGGTCGAACCGACCAGCCTTCGCTTCGCAGTGCGGTACTCATGTCCGGGCGACCGCGTCGGCCGCTTCGCCGGCTCGTTGGACGGCGCTATCGAGGTCGTCGACGCTGTGGGCGAGTGAGACGAAGAGGATCTCATAGGCGCCCGGAGCGAGTGCCACGCCGCGCTCGAGCATCGCGTGGAAGAACGAACGATAGAGACCGTTCTCGCACAGGGTCTTGGCCTCGGCGAAATTCGTCGGCGCGTCGAAGGGCTCGCGAGCGAGGAAGAGCCCCATCAGAGGTCCCTGCGTGGGACAGCGTGCGAAGAGGCCGCTCGCGGCGATCGCTGCCTCGAGGTTCGCGGCGAAGGTGGCGACGCGCTGGGAGAGCTCGTCGTAGTCGCGCGGCGTGACGATATTCAAGACGGTCGATTCCCGCGGCGGTCGCGAGCGGGTTGCCCGACAGGGTCCCGGCTTGATAGACCGGCCCGAGCGGCGCGAGCGACGGACATGATCGCGCGCGAGCCCCCGAAGGCCCCGACGGGCAGTCCGCCGCCGATGACCTTGCCGAAGCACCAGAGATCGGGCGTGACACCGAAGTACTCTTCGGCGCCGCGCGAAGGCCAGACGAAAGCCGGTGATGACCTCGTCGAAGATCAGCAGCGCGCCGACGCGGCTGCACTCGTCGCGAAGTCCCCGAAGAAAGCCGCGCGCTCGGCGCGACGAGATTCATATTGGCCGCGACCGGCTCGACGAGCACCGCCGCGACGGCGTCGTCGAGCGTGGGCACTTCGTTGTACGGCGCGACGATCGTGTCGCGCACGGCGCCCGGCGGTGACGCCGGCCGAGCCGGGCAGTCCCATCTGGGCCACGCCGCTGCCGCCCGCCACCAGCAACGCGTCGGAGTGTCCGTGGTAACAGCCGTCGAACTTCACGATCGTGTCGCGCCGCGTGACGCCGCGCGCGAGTCGTACCGCGCTCATCAACGCCTCGGTACCCGAAGAGACCAGACGGACCTGCTCGAGGCCGGCGACGCGCGCGGTCATCGCCTCGGCCAAGCAGGACCTCGCCGGCGTCGGCGCGCCGAAGGTCGTCCCCTCGCCGACCGCCTCGCGCAGGGCCTTCACGACCTCGGGGTGCGCGTGTCCGAGCAGCGACGCACCGTAGGACTGGACGAAGTCGAGGTAGCGGTTGCCGTCGACGTCTTCGACGTAGGCGCCCTCACCGCGCGCGACCGTATAGGGCGTGCCGCCGACCGAACGAAATGAGCGCACCGGCGAGTCGACGCCGCCCGGCAAGACACGCTGTGCTCGCTCGAACCACGACTCGTTCTGGCGTCAACGCGAGAGCTCCTGGCGATCTCGCGCGCGAAGTACGTCAAGATGAAATCGGCGCCGGCGCGGCGCACCGCGGTCAACTGTTCGAGGGCGACGGCGTCGCCGTCGATCCAACCTTTGGCCGCGGCGGCTTTCACCATCGCGTACTCCCCACTGACGTGATAGGCGCACAGTGGCACGTCGAGCTCGCGCCGCAGGTCACTCAACACGTCGAGATAGGTCATCGCCGGCTTCACCATGACGATGTCGGCGCCTTGTTCGACGTCGGCGCGCGCCTCGCGCAACGCCTCGCGGCGATTTCGGTAGTCCTGCTGGTAGCCCTTGCGGTCACCGCCATCGACGATCTCGACGTCGACCGCGTCGCGAAACGGTCCGTACAGTCCACTCGCGTACTTCGCGGCGTAGGCCAAGATGATCGTCTCGTCGAGCCCGCCCCGTCGAGCGCGCCGCGGATCGCGCCGACCTGTCCGTCCATCATCCCGCTCGGCGCGACGACGAGGCGCCCGCGTTCGCCTGGGCCAGGGCGACGCGTCCATAGAGCTCCAGCGTGGCGTCGTTGTCGACCGTGCCGTCGCTGCGAAGGACGCCGCAGTGCCCGTGGCTCGTGTACTCATCGAGACAGAGGTCCGCCATCAGCACGAGTTCATCGCCGTAGTCATCGCGCAGTGCGCGAAGCGCCACTTGCGCGATGCCCTCGTGGTCCCACGCGCCACTCCCGAGTTCGTCCTTCGTCGGCCGGAACGCCGAAGAGGATGACGCCGCCCACGCCGACGCGAAGGAGTTCCTCGACCTCTTTGCGCAGTGAGTCAACGGTGTGCTGGAACTGGCCGGGGAGGGAGGTTATCGCGCGGGCCTCGCTGAGCCCTTCGGCGACGAAGAGCGGTGCGACGAGGTCATCGGGTGCGAGCGCCGTCTCGGCGACGAGACGGCGCAAGGCCGCGCGTTCGCCGAAGGCGGCGGGGTCGTTCGGTGGGAAACACGGTCCTAGCCTAGGACAGCGCGAATGTCAGTGCTTCGGGCGCGAGGAGAGCTCGACGAGCCGCGAGCGCAGCTCCGGTCCCCATCCCTCGATGACTCGGGCGTGGTCGCGACGAACGTCGGTCCCGGTCGACGCGCCGGGCACGACGACCCATGTCTCGGGCGCGACGAGTTCGCGCGCGACCGACCACGCCGACGGTGCGCCGATGAACACGACGTCGGCGTCGCGCAGCAGTCGCTCGTCGCTCGCCGACAAGGTCGCGCCCTGAGTCTCGTAGCACGCGACGCTCACGACGTCGATGCCCTTCGCGCGAAGTGCCGACGCGAGTTCAGGACGCATCGTCGCCGCGCCAAGCAACAACACCGGTCCGACGTCCACGTAGTGCGCGAGTGTCCGGCCGTGCCGTCACTCTCGCGCGCGACCTGCACGCCGTGCGCGACGAGCGCGCCGGAAGTGGCCGGCCCGACGCTGAAGACCTGCACGTCTGGCGACGATGCGGCGAGCGCAACGTCGATATAGCGCGACGCTGCGCACACTCGTCAGCACCAACGCGGCGAACGTCGCCGTGCGACCTTGACGCGGCGAGCTCTCGGCGCACTTCATCGTGGTCTCTGAACTCGTGTCGTCGTAAGCGGCACTTCTGTGACGATCGCGTCCGAAGGGAAGCCAATCGATCAAGGAAGCGTTCTTGCCCGCTTCACGAGTCACGACGACCTTCACGATGAACGCTGCCAACCCGCCAGCGCACCGCCGCCCTTCTCATCGCGCAGCTCTCGTGCCAGCGCTCGACCGAGCTCACGAGGATCACTGCCGTTCACGACCCCCCGAACACTCGTCGCGACCGTCGACACTGAGCATGACGCCGCGCAGCGAAATCGTTGCGTCCGTGACACGAGCGTGCGCGCCGCACGGCACCAAACAGCCGGCGCCCAACTCCTCGAGAAATGCCCGTTCCGCGCACGCGCCCTCATGCGCGTCGGGCACGTTCAATGCGGTCATCACCTCGGCCGTCGCGCCATCGTCCTCGCGCACTTCGAGCGCGAGGGCGCCTTGGCCAACTTGCGGAACGAACCACTCGACATCAAGTCGTTCGACGATCAACTCGTTCTCTTCGAGTCGCTCCACCGCTGCCGCCGCGACGACGACCGCGTCGATATCGCTCCGGCTGGCCGCGGCGAATCGCGTCGCCATGTTGCCGCGCAGTCCGACGACGCGAAGGTCCGGGCGGCGCTCGAGCAACAGCGCGCGACGCCGCGCGGAGCCGGTCGCGACGGTTGCGCCTGGTCCGAGACCGGCAAGGGAGCGACCGATGAGCGCGTCCGCGGCGTCGAGGCGTTCGGGTACGCAGGCGAGGGTGAGACCGTCGGGCGTCGTGCTCGGGAGATCTTTGGCGCTATGGACCGCGACATCGGCCTCACCGCTCAATACCGCACGCTGGACCTCAACGGCGAAGACGCCCTGAGCACCAAGTTGATCGAGCGAGATGTCTCGGATTCGCGGTCACCGCGTGTCTCGAGTGGCACGAGCACTGAGTCGACGCCGAGATCGCTCAGTCGGCGTTGCACGAGTGACGCCTGCACCAGTGCCAGCGGCGAGCGCCGAGTGGCCAGGCGAAGTTCGCTCATAGGTCGAAGAGCGTGCGCGTGGCCTCGCTCAGTCGCGTCCCTTGATCGGTTCCGGCTGCTTCTTTCAATACCACCGTCGGGCGATGGGCAATCTTGGCGACGACCGAGCGAAGGATCGAGGCGACCCGCTCGCGTTGCTCTCGGCGTCAGATCCTTCGAGATCGCTCTCGCGGCGCGACATCTCGCCCGCCACGACGTCGTCAAAGTGTTCGCGCAGTTCACTCACGATCGCCGACGCGCCGCGGGCGCGTTGATCGTTCAGATACTTCTCAACGTCTTCGGCGACGATTCGTTGTGCGTCATCGATAGCCTCTCGCCGATCGCCCAGCGCTTGACCGACCCGCTCGCGGAGGTCGTCGATGTCGATGCGACGGACGTTGGCTAAACCCGTCACGTCGCTCGCGACCGCTCGGGGCAGGCCGAGGTCCACGAACAGCACGTCTGTTGACATCGTTCGAGGTCGCTTCGCGTGACGATCGGTGACGCGACTTCAACGGCCGCGACGACGAGACTCGCCGTCGTGATGAGAGCAGTGACCTCGTCGAGCGTCGCCGACAGTGACGCGAGGGTCGTCCCAATTCGTCACGAAGTCGCTCGGCGCGTGCGAGTCGTGCGGTTGCAGATGGTCATCCGGCGAAGACGGGCCGGTCGTTCCAAAAGGGCACGCGATATGCCACCCGCCAGCTGTCCGGCGCCGATGATGACGACGTCGCTGCCTCGAGGTCGACGCCGAGGTCATCGGTCGCCATCATGACCGACGCCTGCGCGAAACTCGTGCTGCCGCGCGCGATCGGCGTTTCACTGCGCACGCGGCGGCCCGACGAGATCGCGCGTTGGAACAGCTCGGTGATCTCGGGTCCGGCGGTCTGTTCTTCGATCGCCGAGTTCGAGCGCGCGTCGTAGCTGACCGAGTACCTCGAACTCCCCGGGCACGACGGACTTGAGTCCCGAGGCGACGCTGAAGAGATGCGTGGCGACGGCGCGGTCGAAGTTCACCGTCAGGTGATCGTCGAACTCACTGGGTGCGAGACCCGTCGCCTCAGCGATCGTGTGCGTGATCTCTTCGATCGCGCCGTGGAATCGGTCGATGACCGCGACGACTTCGGTGCGCAGACACGTCGAGACGAAGACCGCCTCGTGAATGTTGCGCTGGCTCATCAGCGTGCGAAGGACCTTGCTCCACTCGTGTTCAGGGATACTCGCTCGTTCGAGGAGATCGAGTGACGCGTGCTCGTGATCGATGCCGACCGATATCAATGCCACGGCGCCGAACCCTCTCACAGTGCCCCACGCAGTGGCGAGGGCGTCGAGATGCCGAGTGAGTGCAGGAGCCCGCCGCCCAGCGGTCCGGTGCCGTTGTTGAGGTGGTACATCAGGATCTGCAATTCGATCGAGAAGTCCACGTAGTGCACGGCGGTACCGATCGGCACGTTGAGGACCTGTGGCGCGAAGTTCAATAGGGCGTGAATGCCGGCATTCACGAGGCGATCGGCCACGGCCTGGGCCGCTTCGGGCGGGACGCAGATCACGGCGACCGTGGCGGGGACGATCTCGTCATCGAGCGACTTGACGACGTAATCCGGCGATCGTCGTACCCACGACCTCGGGGTCATTGTCATAGAGCGCCGCGAGCTGCGCGCCGCGAATCAAGAAGTTCGTCGAGTTGACGAGAGCGCGGCCGAGGTTCCCGATGCCGACCACGATGACGTCGTACTGACGGTCGTGCCCCAGGGCCTCGGCGATCCGTTCGTTGAGGACCATGACGTCATAGCCGGCGCCGCGAGTGCCGAAGGACCCCAGTCCCGCGAGGTCGCGGCGAACGGTCGTGGCGGTGACGCCCGCGAGTTCACCGATCTGCTGGGAGTCGATCCGATTGAGGCCACGAGGTGCCCAACTCTCGGCGATGCGTTGATAGACCGGCAGGCGCGCGATGGTCGGCTCGGAGAGTTTCCTCGGTCGAAGACGCGGGGTCGCCATGTTCGTAACGCTACTGGTATCGCTAGCGACCCATTTGTCGACTGCGCTCCGCGGCCGCGGCGACCGCGTCGATGAACGCAGAGCGCACCGCCCGGCTCTCCAGCGTGCGAAGTCCCGCCGACGTCGTGCCACCGGGCGACGTCACCTGGTGGCGCAACTCCTCGGGCGTGTCGCCCGTCGAGACCAACAGTGCGGCCGAACCCTCGAACGTGCCCACGACGAGTTGATGGGCGCACGTCGCGCGACAGCCCCTGATGCACGCCGGCTTCGATCAACGCCTCGATGACGAGGTAGAGATAGGCCGGCATCGGACCCGAGAGGCCAGAGACCGCGTCGATGTTGCGCTCGCTCACGCGAACGACGGTGCCGACGGCACCGAGGATCGATTCGGCCCAATCGAGATCGTCCTTCGTGACGTGCGCGCCACCGGCGATCGCGCTGACGCCCTTTCGCACCAGTACCGGTGTGTTCGGCATCGAACGAATCACCGCGACCGGCGGTGGACAGCGTCGCCTCGATGCGCGCGGTCGAGAGGCCGGCGACGACCGACAGGAGCCGCGCCGCGCCCATGGCGCCGCGCGAGTCGCGCGACGCCTTCGGCGTGCTCGGGCTTCACGCACATCACGACGCCGCTGGCCTCGTCGATGTGATCGATCTCGAGCGACGTCAAGACCGCGACGCCCGGCAGTCGCTCGTTCAGCGTCGCGCGCTGTTCGACCGATGGCTCGACGATGGCCAGCTGATCGACGGGACACCACTTCGCGTCCACGAGTCCTTCGGCGAGCGCCGAACCCATACGCCCGCCGCCAACGATTATTAGTTTGTACGCCACGGTTGAACGCTACAAGGTTGAGGTCAGGACTTCTTCCGGCGTCGATAGAGCGACGGGAGTCCCATCGTCATCGCCGTCGGGTAGATCTCCTCGACGTAGGTCAGCGTCGCGCCCACCAACTCGTCGAGTCGTTCGGTGGTCACCTCCAAGATCGGGACCTGCGCCATCAGGTAGATACCGTCTTCGGGACCAATCGCGAGGTGCAGTTCGCGCAGTTCGGCGTTCTTCGTCAAGAGATAGCGATACAGCGTCTCGCGATTCTCTTCGGGCGCCGGCGCGACCTCGGTCTCGACGTGCACCGTGCGCTGGCGAAGTGACAGCCACAACGTGATGACGTCCCTCTCCTCGCCCTTCAGTCGGATCAGCCAGTGGAAATGACCGCGGTCATCGGGCAGCGCGTTGTGTTCGACACCCAACAGGGCGCTCGCGTGCCACTCCTTCGCCCACGCCGACACCGTGGCGTCAAGGCGGCGGGCTGAATCCGCGTCACCGAGCTGGCGCGCGTTCGCTCAACAGCGAACGAGTCCCGAGAGCGTTAACTGCTCGGTGAGCTCGACGAGCGACGTCGCCGCGGAACGCCAGGTGTAGCGACGAGCGAGCAGGACCGCGGCATTCGACATCGCGGTCGCGTGATCGGCGTCCAGCGTTACCTCAACGGCGTCAGCCCAACTCGTGGGATCGCGCTCACCGATCAAGAATCCATTGACACCGGGCTCGATCAAGGTCATCAGACCACCAACGTCACTGGCCACGACCGGCGTGCCACAGGCCGAGGACTCCAACGCGACCAGACCGAAGCTCTCGGAACGACTGGGCACGAGCACGACGTCCGAGGCTCGCATCCAGGTCGACAGGAGTTGGTGTGACTGGGGCGCCACGAAACTCACGTGTTGGATCACGCCGGCCTCTTCAACGCGACGATGTAGTTGGGCGAGCGTGTCGCGACCGTCGGGACCCGACGGTCCCCCGACGATGGCCAGCATCGCGTTGCGGCCGCGGGCGCGAAGTTCGATCAGCGTCTCGAGGGCGAGGTCCACGCCCTTCAGGGCCTGGAGGCGGCCGACGAAGAGCAGCATCGAGTCCTCGCCGTTGATACCCAACGCGCGGCGAGCCTGGGGCCGGTACCCGGGTGCGAAGAATGCGTGCTCGACGCCGAGGGGCACGATGTGCACGCGCGCTGGATCGGCGTTATAGAAACGAACGAACTGCTCGGCTTCGACCTCACAACTGGCAAGGACAGCGTCGGCGCAGGCGAAGATCGCCGCCTCTTGGAATGCCCGGTCTTCGGACTCGCCTTCATACGTGTCAGCCTTGACGCGCTCGAGGGTGTGGAACGTCATGATCAACGGGATGCTCAGTTCATGCTTCAGGCGGTGTCCAGCGAGGCCGCTCAGCCAGTAGTTCGCGTGGATGGCGTCGGGCGTGCCGTGACAGCGAAAGAGCGTCGCCACCGAGTCGGTGAACTCCGCCACGTGATCGGTGAGCCCGTCGCGATCAAGCGGCGCGGCCGGACCGGCGGTCACGTAGTGGACGCGAAAGCCCGGCTCGACGTGGACCGTGTCGCGGACCTGCGTGTTATCGCGTCGGGTATAGACGTCGACTTCATGGCCGAGGCGAGCGACGGCGCTCGAGAGTTCGCGGACGTAGACGTTCATCCCCCCGCCGTCGCCCGTACCGGGTTGGGCGAGCGGTGAGGTGTGATACGAGAGGACCGCGAGTCGAGCCACGGGGGCATCCTACCGGCGATATCCCTGATTCTGCGGGGGAATTCCCTAGGCCGCGGGCGCCGAGAGCACGATGTAGGGCACCTCGCGCGCGTCGACGAGTCCGAAGTCCCTGGAATCGGTCGAGGCGGCGAGCGTTGTCACCGCGCAGGTCCACGCGGCGTCCGACGCGCCCGACACAACGCTTCAACAGCCACCGGTTGGCGTCGCGAGGATCACGGAGCAAGACCACGTCTCCGATTCGAAGAGGGCGCCATCGTCGCAGTGCCGTGATTCGTTCGCCCGGGAGAAACGTGGGCTCCATCGACGTTCCCTCGACGATCACGCGCGGTAGGAAGTACTCGAGGAGCCGGCCCATTTCAGTGAACGATAGACGAGGGTCGTGACTATCCTGCGTTTGGATAAAGGGTTTGTGGCGACACCACAACGAACGACAACCGAAAGGCGAAGCCATGACGCTTCTGACACGTATTAATGCAGTACTTGACGCGAGGACGACGCCCATCGTCGCACACGCGCATTGCGACCTCCCGTGTGGCGTCTATGACCCGGCTCAGGCTCGGATCGAGGCGCAGTCGGTGAAGGCCTGCATGGAGAAGTACAACGCGTCGAGCGATGACGACTTCAAGGTCCGCGCGACGTTCATCAAAGAGGAGCGCGCCGACCTCGTGAAGCACCACCTCTGGGTGCTGTGGACCGACTACTTCAAGGTCGACCACCTGAAGGAGTTCCCGAATCTGCACGACCTCTTTTGGATGGCGACCAAGAGCGCTGGCGAAGCGAAGAAGACCAATGACGTCGTCGTCGCTGACCGCCTCTTGAGTGAGATCGACGCCATCGCCGAACTGTTCTGGGCGACGAAGAAGTAGGTCGCACGATGAGAAGCCCGGTGGTCTCGACCACCGGGCTTTTTTGCTGGGCTCAGGCCAGTTCGGGGTGGGCCGGACAGTTCGCGAGCAGCGGACTCGCGACCAGCACGTTCTCGTCAATCGGCGCGTTACACACCTGACACGTCCGATACGTACCGTTACGCAGTCGCTCGAGCGCGCGGTCGACGTCGTTCAGCGTCGACTCAATCGCGCTGACGCTCTCGTTCGTGAACTCCGACATGGACACAAACTACCGGGCTAGCGGCCGGTCCTCTACTCCTCGCGCAAGACAAGGGCGGTCGAGGTGCGTGCCGCCATTCGTCCCGGAATACTCGCCACGACGTTGGCGAGTACGAGTGCGCCGACCACGATGAGGATCACGGTCAGGCCGGGCACGCTCGGCGCCGGTACCGCGTCGATCTCGTGTGCGAAGAGGTCCCACAGGCTTCGACCGAGCAGGATGCCGACCGGTACGCCGATGACGACGCCAATGGCGACGGCGATGCTCGATTGCCACGCGACGGCGGCGGCGAGCTGACGTCGGACGAAAGCCCAGCGTCTTTAAGAGAGCGAGTTCTCGCCGACGTCGACGAACGCACGCCACGAGCGTCAGCGCCAGCGCGGCGACGGCGCCCAGGGCCAATCCCCCGCCGAGGATCGCGGGCGTGGTGCCCATCGACCGGTAGTTCACAATCTCGGCCGGTCGCAGATGCGCGACCAGTCCGCCGACCGTCGAGCGGATCGTTGGGTATTCGATTCAACTTGGCTAAATGATTTCACGGAGACTGCGCTTCGGCCGGCGACGGCGTTGACGCCGGGTCGAAGTCGAATCAGCACGGCTTGGGGGCCGGGTATCGAACTCTCCTGCGCATTCAACAGCGCGGGCGGGAAGTCGCTCGTGGCGACGAGTGCACCGGTTCCCATCTCGAGACCCTTGGATGATCGGCGTCAACGTCGCGGTCCCGACAATCGTGAGAGTGATGGGCTTCGTCTTGCCATTGGAGAAAGTGACCGTGTCACCGACGCGCTTGTGAAGTTGCGGTGAGCGTGTCGTTGCCGAGGACCACCTGATTCGCGGCGTCCAATCCGTGTCCCGAAAGTACTGGCGGCGCCACGTGAGCACCGGGCTTTTCGGCGATCATCTGCACGGAGTTGCCGTCCAATTGACCTGAGAAGAAGTTGGCACCTGACCACGACGCAACGTAGTGATCATGATCAAACAACGCCGCGACTTGGGGCGCCGGCAGGTCCTCTTGACCGGCGAATCCCGACAGCAACGCGTAGTTCCAATTCCATCCGTACAGCGATGGATGCGAGACGAGATTGTTGAGACTTGCTCCGAAGGTCACGGTCGTCACGAGGACGACGACCGCGAGCACGGCGCCGAGAATGGCCGATCGAACAGGGGCGGCATTCGCTCCCCGGCCCGACTTCAACGCGAATCGAAGTCCCGTCGCGAGTGAGAGTGGCACGCCTGCCGTCGTCGGACACTCGAGTGACCCAGGACTGCCCCTCGCGGACGCCTGCTCGTTGACCTTGACGTATCCGTCGCAGCTCTCGACGTGAGAGTACGAGAGCGAGGAGCGTCAGCATGACGACGATCGCCGCAACGCCAACACCGAGCACCGTCCAGTCGAAGGAGACTCCTCGATACGGATAGACGAAGCGTACGGGGCCAAGCGGAGCGAGTGGCGAGAGTGACACGGCGAGCGCAACGGCGAGGAGCGCACCCGTGGCGACCGCGAGCGACACACCGATCAACTCGGTCCAGAGCACCATCTGACGTACTGGCGCCCAGCGCCTGCACGGTACGCATCTCTGTGGCGCCAGCGCGCAGCATCCGACCGATGGTCAATCCGCATATCAAGAGCGCGGCGACGCCGGCAATGAGTCCGAAGACGCCGAGCGCAATGGCTTCGGGCTTGATCTCGCGTTGGCCCTTCGCCAACGCTTGGGACACACTGCCGCCACCGCCGATGCCTAACTTGGAAATTGGATCGACCTTCGCGACCTCGGCTTGAAAGCGCGACTCGCTGGCGGATCCGCCGCGCAGGACGACGGCGATTCCCGAGTAGTACGAACAGCACGTTTCCAACTGCTTGGTCAAAGCGGGCGACATCAAGACGACGCTGGAACCGAGTGCGTTGATCTCATCTTGAATCACCGTGCTGTTGATCACGACCACGCCGACAATGGTGATCTTGGGGAATCGGTACGGCGGTCCGTTGTACGTCGAACTCGTGGATTCTTCATCTGAGTAGAAGGGGACTTGAATAACCGAGCCGACGTGCACGCCTAGCTCGCGCTCGGCCTGAGCGTTGATGACGGCCTCATCAGGTCGGTTCGATTTGAACCAGTGACCCGAGATGAGCGTCGCCCGGTCAATGGTGAGGTACTCCGTGCCACCGATCAGCGTCGGTGGGGTCTCGCCGGGCAGTGAATGAGGATGAAGCCCCTTCACACCATTCAGATTGATGTTGCCATCAAAGCCGACTGAGACGGCACTCTGCTCGACCAAAGGGAGATGCGCAATCGCTCGAAGAACGTGCGGGTCATAACCGGACGTAGAACCCAACTGCGGATCATCGAATCCAGCGAAGACCTGCGTCGTTTCCGGATTCGTGCTGGCGACGTAAATCGGAAACGAAGAGTCCGTTCTCCGGGCACCAGCAAGTGACGCCATCGACAGTCCGCCCAACAACGCAATCAGCAGAATCAGGCTGACGTAACTGCCCCACTGTCGATTCAATGTTGCGCGGAAGCGATACGAGGCAACCCTAAGCATTTGCTTCATCGCGTTGCATCCTCCGCCCTGGCGTATCGACAAATGCTGACACGACGATCACGACCAACGAAGGTAGTTGGCAACACTTCGACGCTTCGTACTAACACGTCGTCCAGCAATACGGTGATGCATATTCTCGTACGCCGACCTCCGGTTTCTCCGAACACATCAACATTCCAGGGATTCACTCAAGCCAAAGGGACTTAGTAGGCTCCTTGAGCCAAGAACCAAAAGCTTGTGGCGTCGCTTCCGAATGAGGAGCGTCATCACTTCGAATCACATTTCGAATTGCAAAACTTCGGGCCGCTAGCTCATCGGGAAGAGCAGGGGACTTTTAATCCCAAGGTGCCGGGATCGAGACCCGGGCGGCCCACCAGCCTCACCAGGACTTATGGATCAATTTCACCTCATATTTCGCAACAGAACTCACGAGTCATCCTACGGTTCTTCAGAAGAAGGCGTCGTCACTTGCGGGCTCTTTGAGTGATTTCGTCCTCTAGTAGCGGTGGCGGCGTCTCAATTCAAACCGTCAACTGAAGAAAAGTCATTCCCAGGGCGATCACCCGAAGGTGCAAACTTGAAGAACCATGTACACGATCCACGCGACGAAGAAGCTCCTTACGAGGGTGAAGGGGCCCTTCGCCCCTGCCGTGGAGAACCCCACGACGGCACTCGGGAACTGGTACGCCACCGCTGCGTTCTGGCGACCACAAGTTGCACTCTTCGTCAACGAGCGGTCGCTGTTGCCGCTGCTGATTCCGTTGGCACCTGCAGCAACGCTCTTGGAGCGATTCCCGGAGAGTCTCCAGGTTATGCTGGACAAACTCGACGTCAGTCCGGCATTCATCGCCGCCGAGCGATGGGCCATGAACGATGGCTCTTACGCCAAGACCGCCAATCGCCAAGTGCTCGGGGTAATGAATCGCTTCGAATTCGAACTTGAGTACGTACGGGAGCGTTGCGGCAACGACCTCATGCAACTATCGCTGTGGCAATCCGACACCCTGGCAGGACCGCTTCGGGGCGGCACGAGAACACCGAGGGAAGAACTCTTGGCGCTGGTCGAGCAAGAGTCAAGGTGAATCCACGAAGCGAGCACGAAGTCCTCTCACCGTCTCGGCCACCCAAAGAAGAGAAACGGGTATTATGCCGGCTGGGTCATTAGCCGAGTACCTTTTGAGGATCGCCCGGAGCTTGCGCACCGCCGAAATCGGACACAGACTTGGAAATGGGCATTCTTATTTCCGATTTTGCTCTAACAATGGTAGACTAAATCCGTATTTGTTCTACAAATAGGAGCAAAATCATCGATAGCAGCACTTCGAGCATTATCCTCAGCGGCGACGTGCCTCGCTCCACGCTCTCCCAGATGTCCGCACGGGGGGCCGTAGTGCGACTGGCTACGGGCGTCTACACGACCGACACGTCAAGTGCGCCCGAACGAGTGGTGAGGCGGGAGTGGCGGACCATCGCCGGGCGTCTCTTTCCTGACGCCACGATTTCGGATCGTTCCGCCCAAACAGCCGGTCCGGTGGAAGGAACGCTGTACTTGGTCTACCCGCACAATGACCGCACGCTTATCTTGCCCGGACTCACGGTGTCCCTGCGCCGCGGCGCCGCCCCCCAGCCAGGCGACATCCCCCTGCCCGGCGGCCTGCACCAGGCTTCGCTCGCCCGGGCCCTCGCCGAGAACGCCATCCCCTCCAGAGCGCGCCGCGGTGCGCTCTCGCGTCGGCTCACCCGCCACGAACTCGGTGAGTGGGTCGAGCGCGCTGCGCGATTTGGCGGTGCCGACGAGCTCGGTCAAGTGCGCGACCAAGTGCGCACACTGGCACCGCTGCTCGGGGTCAGCGCCGAGGACGCCACGGACCTTGACAGCCTGATCGGCGCCGCGCTGGGGACGAGGCCAGTGTCGGGTCTCCCTCGGTCACTTCGACAACGTGCGCTCGGCATTCCCTACGACGCCGAACGAATCGAACGATGCGACGTCCTAGTCGCCGCACTGCAATCAGCCGCCCCCCAGAACCATCCCGCCGCTCCGCTCGAGCCCAGCATCCTCCCCTTCTACGAGGCGTACTTCTCCAACTACATCGAGGGCACGGAGTTCACCGTCGAGGAGGCTGAAGATATCGTCTACCGGGGGATCGAGCCAGCCGGACGACCCCAAGACGCCCACGATGTGCTCGCAACCTTCTGGCTCGTAAGTGATCTCGCAGAGATGAGACGACTGGCGGATGGTCCCAACGAGTTCCTCGAACTTCTCCAGCAGCGCCACGCCCGAATTATGGAGGCACGCCCCGACAGGCGCCCCGGACTCTTCAAGGAGCGTGCCAACCAAGCCGGAGCCACCGTGTTCGTGGACCCCGACTTGGTTCGCGGAACCCTCATCGAGGGATTCAGCCGTCTCGACGACCTCGACAGTGCATGGGAGCGGTCGGTCTACGTGAAGTTCCTCGTGGCCGCGGTGCATCCTTTCGACGACGGCAACGGACGCTTATCTCGAATCATGATGAATGCCGAATTGGATGCTGGTGGACAGTCTCGAACGATCATTCCCACAGTCTTTCGCGATGACTACATCGGTGCCTTACGTCGTCTGGATCGTGCCAACGATCCCTCGGTGTTGATTGACGCCCTCCGTTTCGCGAACGACTGGACTGCTCGGATCGACTTCACCAATACCTCGACCGTCCGCGCACAGTTAGAGGCGACTAACGCATTCGCTGAAGAGGGCGGCACTGAGCGTCTCCTGCTGCCACCCTTCCGTCACTTTGTCGCAGCAGAAGAAGAACCGCTACGCAACAAAGTTCAGCAATTCGAAGAGAGCGACAACCCTAATTTTCAGACACGAATCGCCGAGCAGCGCGCCGTGTTCGATTCATCCATGAACATCGACACTGAAGTGAACTACCCACCAGCCCTTGAGTTGTGACCCGCATTTCCCACATTTCATCCCACAGACCAATCCGACACCACCGGACGAATCCGACGCCACCGGACAAGTTTTCTTTCAAATCCGGATGATTCCGACACCACCGGACGAATCCGACCATATGCATCCCTCTTTTAATCCCAAGGTGCCGGGATCGAGACCCGGGCGGCCC
>CAWHVY010000002.1:0-316456 GCA_963832925.1 uncultured Acidimicrobiaceae bacterium
ACTAAATCCCTGTTCTGTCACAGTTGAGCCGTGACAAATTGATAACAGATGATCTGTTACTAAGCAACGGTTGACGCGTGACAGAGTAACAGCAGATCTTCGACACGCAGACTCGCACTGCTGTTCCATAATGCGAGTCGAAGTGGGTCGATTCACCTAACTGACGTCTCGCCTACTCAATAAGGACATCCCAATAAGGGCGAGCACGACCGTCCAACAAACCATGACGAGAACGCCCGCGTTGCCCGGGAGAAGTTTGTCTTGAATGGGTCCCATCATCGAGTCCGACGCATGGACGGGTAAGAAGCGTCCGATCTTCGGGAGGAAACCAAAGACCAGATTCTCCACCACGAAGCCCCACGCCAGCAACGAAATGACCGCACCCACCTGGTTCGTCACAATCGAGCCGATTCCGACGCCAATTGCGCCCCACAGCGCCGTTCCGACGATCGCACCAACGACCAATTCCGTCATGTTCGCGCCGCTCATGACGATGTCAACGCCCCGAATCTTGAGGATCATCAGGCCGATGGCGAAGACGAGTCCTTCTCCGATGACCCCAAATACGAAGCCGGACAACACTCCCGCGACAAACTTCGTGGCAAAGAGTCGATTCCGATTCGGATTGAACAGCGAGGTCGGTCGAATGGTTCCGAAGCGGTACTCACTGGTGAAGAGCATGATGCCGGCCAAGGCCGCGAAGACGCCCGCGATGCTCCCAAAGCTCAACAGGCTTATCTGGTCTTGTTCGGTGAACAGTTGGGACGTGGGTGAGAGCGTGCACGTCAAGATCGTGAACAGGAGCGCCAAGGCGATGAGCCCCACGAGGAGTCCAATCGTCGTTCGCGTTGAACGTATCTTGAGGAGTTCGGCCCGTAGTTGATTCACTGGGGCGCCTGATCCGACGTCAGGTCGAGGAAGACCTCCTCCAGGGATGAACCTTCGGTCACGAGTTCGTGAATCGCGACACCAGCGGCGAGCGCGATGTCGCCCACACGCTCTCTCGTGGTTCCCTGCACCAAGAGAGCGCGGTCGTTCCCTTTCGTGCTTACGATTCCTTCGCGTTGCAGCGCCGCGGCCAGTTGGTCCAACTGAGGACTTTGCACGCGCACAGCTCCACCGACGTGGGCGGTGAGATCATCCAGTGTCGATTCCGTAATGAGCCGTCCGTGACTGATGATCAATACCTGGTCCACGGTCTGGGCAATCTCGGCGAGCACGTGGCTCGAGATGAGCACCGTCCGGCCGCCAGCGGCGAAATCTCTGAGGAAGTCCCGCAACCAGCGAACGCCTTCTGGATCGAGACCGTTCGCCGGTTCGTCCAGCACCAGCAAATCGGGATTGCCAAGCAGCGCAGAAGCGAGTCCGAGACGCTGACGCATGCCGAGTGAGTATCCCTTCACGCGTCGCTTCGCCGCGCCTTGCAACTCGACAAGTGCCAGCACTTCGTCGACTCGGGCGTCGGGTAGTCCGACGGATCGACTCAGCATGCGAAGGTGGTCGCGACCGGACCTGCCGGGATGAAAATCAGTCGCCTCAAGTACCGCGCCCACGCGTAGCGCCGGTGTCTCGAGATGGTCGTAGCGACTTCCGAACACGGTCGCGTGACCGCTCGTCGGCTTCGCGAGACCAAGCACCATTCTGAGTGTCGTGGACTTGCCGGCGCCATTGGGTCCAAGGAAGCCGGTAATGGTGCCGGCTTCGATATTGAAGCTCAGATCGTCGACGGCGAGAACTTCACCGTAGCGTTTGGTGAGCGATTCGCTTTGGACTACGTAGGCCACGTTCACTCTCATTTAGGGGGACCCATGCGAGTGTAACTCGCACGCTCAGAACGCCAATTGCCGACGTCGTCTCACTGCCCGTCTGTCGACACCATTCACGAGTGAGGTCGTACGAGTCAAAGAGCAGTTCCGCACCCCCATCCTTACAATGTGTTCGTGCCCGAGCTCCCAGAAATGCAGGCGCTTGCCGAGCGACTCTCTGGTGCGCTCGTTGAGCGCACGTTGCAAGAGGCTCGAATGCTCGGTTTCACGTCGCTCAAGACCGTGTCACCCGAACCGGCCGAACTCCTCGGTCACACGCTGGTGTCGGTCACGCGCCGGGCCAAGTACCTCGTGTTCACTTTCGACAACGGCCTACGAATCGTTGCGCATCTGTCCCAAGCCGGGCGACTTGATATCGAAGAGCCGCCGAAGGTGACGAGGCCGCGAGGTGCAGTCGCGCGATTCGCCTTCGGCGGCGACTTCCCCGATCGGGCCATCCTCATTCGCGAGTTCGGTACGCATCGCAAGGCGGCGTGGTGGGTCTTGGCTCCCGATGATGAAGGACCACTCGAGGGCTTGGGGCCCGAGCCGTTCACTGCCGATTTCGCAGAACTGATCCGCACGAGTACGAGCAATCGGCGCCTCCACTCCGACCTGCGCGATCAACACGTGATGTCGGGTATCGGCCGCGGTTGGGGCGACGACATCTTGCACCACGCGCAGCTCTCCCCCTTCGGGGCTCTCGGCTCGCTGAGCGACGTCGAACGCGAGCGTCTCATCGACGCCGTGGACGTAGTCCTGGGCCACGCGCTCGCTTCAGAACGCACTCGCAAAGGCGGATTGTCGGAGTCAAGCCTCAGCGGACGATTCGCGGTGCATGGCCGCTTCGGCCAACCGTGTCCACTTCCCTGCGGCGAGACGTTGGCGCGAGTCTCATTCGAGTCCTATGAGATGACCTACTGCCCGCGATGTCAGACGAAGGGCAAGATCCTCGCTGACCGTCGTCTGTCTCGACTCCTTAAGTAAAGCCATGTCCGAGATCGATCCCGCCTTGTTCAACTCCGTTCAATCGACGACCAACGAGCGACGCGCGCAATTATTCGACCGCACTCCTCGGGTCCATCGCTTCGCCGTGACGGCAGTGTTCTTCCTCATTGGTTGCGGGTCGGGCACCTGGGCCGCTCGGGTTCCGGCCATAAAGGAGCATCTACATCTTTCGGCGGGCGTTTTGGGATTGACGCTGTTGGGTGTCCCGGTGGGAGCGGTCGCGGCGATGTCGGTCATCGGGGCAATCCTCGTGAAGGTCAAACCTCGTCGCGTCGTGGCGGTGATGTTCGTCCCATTCGGTCTTGCGGTCTGTGCACTCAGCTTCGTCAATTCGCCGTGGCAACTGTTCGCGACGCTGTTCGTATGGGGCGCGTCGGCCGGCACGATCGACGTCGCCATGAACACCGAAGCCGCCGCGCTGCAGGACTTCATGGGTCGGCGCATCATGTCGAGGTTTCACGCCTCCTACAGCATCGGTGGACTCGTAGGGGCGGGTGCCGGCGCCCTTGCCGCCGCCACCGGGCTGAGCGTCACCGTCAACTTTGTCGTCGTGGGACTGCTGGTCGTGGTCATTGGGGTCGGTGCGAGTTCCGTGTTTTCGAAGACGCCCATTGTGGTCACGACTGCCACGTCGACGTCCGATGGCAAGGTGCGTTCGCCGCGACGACCGAGATTTTCGTGGACACTGGTCGGGTTGTCGGCGATCGCCTTCGGTTGTTTTCTCGCCGACGGCGCAGTGAACGGCTGGAGCGCCGTCTACTTGCACTCTTCGTTGAACGCGAGCGCTGGTCTCGCCGCCCTCGCGTACACCGCGTTCTCGTGCGCGATGGCAACGGGCCGACTGCTCGGCGATCACATGGCCGAGCGTTTCGGACCCGTTCGGCTCGTGCGATTCTCCGCTGCCCTCGCCGCATTGGCTTCGCTGTGCGCTTGATCGTGGGACAAGTGGCAACGGCGATGGTCGGGTTCGTGTTACTCGGACTCGGTATGTCCTTCGTGGTGCCGATCGTCTTCACCGCCTCGTCCCAACTCGAGCGACCGGGCCCGTCCTTAGCGATGGTGAATTCTTTCGGGTACTTCGGCGTGCTCGCGGGACCCGCGCTCATCGGAGGCCTCGCGGATGCAGTTGGACTGCCGGGCGCGTTAGGCGTCATCGCCGCCGTGTGCGCGATGACCGCCGTCCTGGCCGGTGTCGTCGTGCCCAAGCGATCCTTTGGCGAAGCCGCTCTCGCTGGGACCCCGACGGACGAGCACTAGCCACCGGCTCGGCGTTGTCGTTCTCAGCAGGGAACCTCGACGGGGATGCCGTAGGGGGTCTTCGGCAGTCGCACGCAGTTGTTCACCGTGAACTTGGAATTGCCGATCTCCGCCTGGGCGGTGAACTCAACCGTTCCGCCTTGCCCAGCCCGAAACGTTGGAGCGTGGCGAAGCGCGAAGACCGTAGGCCTTGGCGGCCGAGACGACGTCAGCGCCCGAGACGGCCTTGCCCTTGGCCGCAGCCGCGGCAATGGCTCGGTTACTCACGTCCAGTGCGCCGGCGCGGCTGTCCCAGAGACCTTGTGCCTGGTGGGGGCATTTAATTATCGCCGGCGCGCCGTCAATCCTGTCAGGCAAGTAAAGACAGATATCAGAGAAGGGCTTTTGGTCAAAGAACAGGACAAGCCGCGGGTACCCGAAGACGTCGTTGAGATTGATCAACACAAGGAGGTGCGCCGTGTTCACGCGTGTCGATTCCTTGGGCGTTGCTGACGTCAGAAGCCGTAACCACGTGCGCGGGAAGATCATGGCTCGCGGTGGCGACGGCGTAGCGCGCGATGCGCAGGGCCACGGACTTCGGCGTGGCAGCACCGGCCGGACTGGCGAGACCGAGCAGCACTGTGAGTGCGATGGCTGGGGCGAGGCAGCTCGCTACTCGCCGGGTCCAAGAACCGTGTCGTCTTGCGTTCATGATTCTCCTCAGTGCGTCGTCGTGACCATCTTCGTCGGTTTGAGTCACGCGAGGTACCCGACCGGGAAACTACGCCGTTGTGGCACCCAACGGGCCCGGAGACCGAACGAACTTCGTAACTTCGCCTTACGAGTTGACGACACCCGAGATCGTCGCTCGACGGTTCTGGGCAAGACCGACGTATCTCGAGGACACACCAAGCGACTTCACGACGAAGCGCGGTTGTGCGTAGTGCAGGGAGCGGAACAGCGCGCGGAGCGCGGCAACCGTTGATCGCGCGCGACGAAGGCTGAGCACGTGGTTCTGCCTTGGGCTGCCGCGAACGTCGGCGGCACCGACGACACTCAACGTACGGACGTGATGTGCGACAACACTCTTCGCCATACCCACGAGCCTCGCGTGCGATGTTCCGTGCACCGGGATGGCGTATTGACCGGTCGCGAAGTAGACGACCCCGAACACGACGGTTCGGTCATGCGTCGTACACTTCGGCGCGCCGGCACTACCGCAGACGAGCGGCGTCACGTGCGCGGTGAAGCCTTCGCTGGGCCCATTGCCAACGGAGTTGGACGCGGTGATCGTGAAGACGAAGGGACCTTTTCCGACAAGGTCGCTAACGGCACAAGTAGGCGCCACCGTCGTCGTGCAGACCACGACTCCGTCGGCGTTCGTCACCGTGTAGCCGGAGATCGGGCTGCCACCATCACTCGTTGGCGGGCTCCACGAAATGACGCCGTTGCTCCCCGTGACGTCAGCGCTCACGTCGAGGACAGTCCCCGGTGGCGTCACCGTCGGCGTCAACGGTGACGTGATCGGTGGCGCGGGAGGGAGCCATTGGATGGGTGACCACTGCGCGTAGAGCACAGTGTTCGCTAGCACTTCGAATGTTGCGCCAGCACTGTAGGACGTGCCTTGGCCGTTCGCCTGCGTGTTCCATCCAGCGAAGAGGTAGCCGGTATCGAGCAGTACCCCGGTGTTGCCTAGCACCGTCGCGTCCGATGGTCGTAGTACGGACTCATCGAATCGACCGGAACCGAGCCGCCCGTGTTCCCGTTGCCGTCGTAGGTGACGCTGTACTGCGTCGCCGCTGTCCACTGCGCGTAGAGCACGGTGTCTGCCAGCACGTCGAGCGATGCGCCGGCTGCCGTAGGACGTGCCTTGGCCGTTCGACTGCGTGTTCCATCCAGCGAAGAAGAACCCGTGTCGACGAGTGCGCCGGTGTTACCCAGGATCGTCGCGTCAGAGTCGCGCGTAGTACGGGCTTGGAGATCCAGCGGGACCGTGCCGCCCGTGTTGCCGTTGCCGTCGTAGGTGACGCTGTACTGTGGTGCTGGCGTCCACAGTGCGTAGAGCGTTTCATAGGCCGTCGTCGCGGGCGACCACGGGTGACGGCGGGACGTAGGGCGACGTAACCTCGGTGGTTGACGTCATTGGCCACGGTCGACCAGCCCGCAGAAGACGAACCGATATCTGGTGACGCCGCTCGTGGGCAGCGTGATGCCCGGCAGTCCGACCTCATAACTCGACGAGCTGATCGCACCCGTGCCGCCGTTGGGATCATAGGAGACCGAGACGAGGGCCGGTATCGCAGGGACGAGCGGCGCGGAACGTCCACTCGCGCCGGCGACGTTCGACGCTTGGATGCTCACCCAGTACGTCGTGTAGTTGATGAGGCCCGAGATGGTGCACGAGAGCGACGTCAACGTGCAGTCACTGATCGAGTACGTCGTCGACACGCTCGTCGTGTTGCCGTCAAAGCAGGTGAGGTCCGAGACATCACAGGTCACGATCTGATTGCCCGCGAAGGACGCGTCATAGAGCGTGATCGTGTACTCCGTCACCGGCGACCCATTGTCGTTCGACGCCGCCCACGCAATACCGATTTGACCATCGTGCGACGCCGTGACGAACGTCGTGGCGTCCGGCGTCGACGGCACCGTAAACGGCGTCGCCGTCTCTGCGTTCGAGTCACTCCCAATGCCGGCGGCGTTCACGGCGCGAAGTTCCACGGTGTACGAAGTGCCGTTCACCAGACCGGAGATCAGCATCGGCGAAGCGATGCCACTGGCGTTGTGCCACGTGAGACCACCATCGAGTGAGTACTGGTAGCCGGTAATCGGACTGCCGCCGTTGGCGCCGGCGACGAAGGGCACACTCACGTAGTCGTTCCCGGCGGTGATGCCGGTCAGCGTCGGCGCTGCAGGAGGATTAGCGAGCACCGACCACCCACCCTGTCCCGAGTGGTTGACGGCCGCGACCTCGTAGACGTAGTTCGCGCCGTTCGCGAGCGTCAGCGTCGACGACGTCGACGCGGAGTGCAGGTCCTGCGTGGTCCACGTGAGCCCGTCGTCATTCGAGTAACGAATCATGTAGTCGTCGATCGCACTCGATCCGATGACGGCGGGCGCACTCCAGACCAGACCCACGGTCGAGGTGGCGGGCGTCACGACAACGTTCGTGGGTATGCCCGGTAGCCCCGTCGGATACGAGATGACCACTGAGCCGTTGGCCCCGTCGCCGCTGTAGTACTCGTACTGCGCGGTCAGACCACTGAGCGCGCCGGTCGAGTTCTCGCCCGGACTCGCGCCGAGGCCGAACCATTCGTTGGACTCGCCCGAACCAAACTCGACCAGGCCCTGCGCGCCGCCTTGGACGCCACCGCCGCCGCCGGCTCCGCCGCCGCCGTCACAGGACTGAGCGCCAAGACACGCGTTGTAGACCGAGAGGCCACCCTGACCATCGGTGGAGGTGACGTCGGACCTCGCGTCGAATGACGTGAGGGAGAGCTGGCCGAGCGTGCGCGGATACTGACCGGAACCTCCGGAACCCCCCGATCCGCCAGCGACGATCGTCGCCACACTCGTCGGATCGTTCGTCGAACTTCCGATCTCGATAACCGACGCCGCGCCCCCACCGCCGCCGTAGCCCGAACACCCTTCCTCACCCGCTGCGCCACCATTGCCGCCGGCGTAGACGCCCAAGGGATTCGATCCGCCAATCGCGTCCTGTGGATCGAAGAGCGAGTTCATGCCGGTGATGCAGCCTTGGGCGACTGACGAATCATGACCACCGTGTCCGACACCTATCGTGAGTACTTCACCCGGCGTCACGGCAATGGTTCCCGAGACGACGCCCTGATAACCGCTGAGGGCTGGCCGCCCGGAAGCGTCGCGACCGCCGCGGCCGCCCTCTCCCCCGTTGGCGCTCAGCGTCAGTTGCGTGACGCCAGCGGGCACGGTGAACGTCTGCACGGTGGGCGAGTAGTTGAACGTCTGCGTGGCCGTGGTCGCGGTGCTCGAGGTCACCCGCGCCGGAGGTGAACTCACTTCGGTGAGCGTCCCTTCGTCGTTGGGGTCAACGGCGCCGTCGTAGGAACCGGTGTTCCCGGCCGCCAATGAGAATGTGTTCCCTACGTAGGGATTCGCGAGCCACAGGTCGCCATTGTCATCGAGCGAGAGCGCGACCGGTGAGTACTCGAGGATGGTGTTCTGGATGATCGCGCCCGAAGTTGCGTCCAGTTCAATGGCGTTCTGACTGCATTGCGACGTGGCCCACACGGCGGTGCCGTTCGACGCGATGCCGGTTGCACACCCATCGTTCAGCGCAATCGGCGTGACGTCGGTGCCGAAGGCGTAGGAACCGTCACTTGCGTTGAGGACCGTCACCGTGCCGTCATAGTTGGCGATCCAGACGTGCGTGCCGTCAGACGCGAGAGTGGCCAGTCCGTCGTAATCCTGTATCGGTGTGCTATCGGTGCCGAAAGCGTAGGAGCCGTCGTTGGCGTTCAGCACCGTGATCGTGTCGTCATAGTTGGCGATCCAGACGTGCGTGCCGTCTGAGGAGACAGACTCGGGTCCGTCGGGGTCGTTGATCGGTGCGACGTCGGTGCCGAAGGCGAAGGAACCGTCACTTGCGTTCAGGGCAGTGATCGTGCCGTCAGCGTTCGCGATCCACACGTGCGTGCCGTCTGACGAGATGCTCACCGGATCGTCGGGGTCCACGATCGGGGCGCTCCCGGTGCCGAAGGCGTAGGAACCGTCACCCGCGTTCAGGACCGTGATCGATTGATTGGAGGCGTTGATGATCCACACGTGCGTCCCGTCTGACGAGATCGCGCTGGGATCGCCGCCGACGGGAATGGTCTGGACCAGCGACGAGGTCGCCGAGTTCAACTCGGTGACCGTGTCATCGGTGTTGTTCGTCACCCACGTGTCGGTACCGTCAGAGGACACGGCCGACGGCCAGGACCCCACCGGGATGGTCTGGGTCTGCAGCCCTGAATCGTCGACGACGTTCAATGACGTCAACACAGTGCCGGTCGTGGCATCGAGTTCGCTCACCGTGCCGTCACCGGCATTGTCCGCCCATACGTGTGTTCCGTCGAGCGCCACGGCCGCGGGGCCGTTGCCCACCTCGTCGGTCGCCGTCACCCCAACCGTGCCACCAGTGATCGCCAACTGCGAGACGGTCCCGTCACTGGTATTGGTGACCCACGCCCCCGCACCGTCAGACCAGATACCCGTCGGATCGTTGCCCACCTGCACCGGCGCGACGTCGGTACCGAAGGCGTAGGAGCCGTCACTCGCGTTGAGCACCGTCACGGTACCGTCGCCCGAATTGGCGACCCACACGTACTGGCCGTCGGAGTAGATGCCGGTCGGCGAGTCGCCGACGGTGATCGAGTTGACGATTTGTGCGTCAGCGATGTTGTACTGCGAGACGTCGTCCGACTGACTGTTGGCGACCCACACGTTGGTGCCATCAGACGAGATCCCCGTCGGATCGCCGTCGACACCGAATTCGCTGACGAGATTGCCGGTTGCGGCATCGATTTGCACGACTTGGTCGTCCGGCCCCTCGGTGACCCACACGTTGGTGCCATCAGCACTGATGCCGATCGGCTGCCCCCCGATACTGATGGTTTGGACCAAGGATCCCGTCGCGGTCAGTTCGGTCACTGACCCGAGCCACTGTTGACGACCCATACATCGGTGCCGTCGGCGGCCACCGCGTCCGGTGCGATACCCACCGGAATGTTCTGGACGAAACTGCCGTTCAAAGTGAGTTCGGTCACCGAGTCATCCGTGCTGTTCACGACCCAGAGGTGCGAGCCGTCATTGGCTATCGCTTCAGGGGCGTCCACGAAACTACTGATAGGGGTATCGGCCGCCGCGCTCGGTGTCGCCTGGGTCAGTCCGGCAACGGCGAGGAAGCCCGAAACGATGAGTGACGCCGCGATCATCGTTCGAGAGTGGCGACGCAATGCGGGAGAGCTTCAAGGAACCTGATGAACAAATAATACATTTGGTGAAACAAAAAACATGGATTCAGTACAAAAACCACCGCGAAACACGATTCGCTGAACGGGGAAAAATGCGAACAAGAGGGGCTGTGAATTCAGGTGGTGAAAACCTCACTCGAAGTACGAAACGAACTTCGGCGCGCTTCGCGCCCCCGTTCGTGAGCGCTCTTGCTACCCTGAACTTCGAACCGTCCCCTTCGAGATAGGAACGAACCATGGCGGTCCCCACTATTGACGGCCGATCGGATTTGCTCTGCCGGCGATTGGGCTTGGCACGTACTCGCTCGACGGCAACGCCGGGACCGCCACCATCGTCGAGGCGATAGATCTCGGGTACCGATTGCTGGACTCGGCCTTCAACTATGAGAACGAGGGCGCCGTAGGTGCCGCCGTACGACGCTCGGGAGTGGCCGCGAGGAGCTGCTCGTCACGTCCAAACTCCCCGGTCGTCACCACCACTACGACGAAGCCATCACCACGATCGAGGAAAGTGTCCTGCGGACGGGTCTCGACGTCTCGACATCTATCTGATCCACTGGCCCAATCCTCTGGAAAATCACTACGTCGAAGCGTGGCAGGCACTGATCGAGACCCGGGACCGCGGCCTCGTCAACCACATTGGTGTCAGCAATTTCCTCCCGGAGCACATCGAGCGGCTTCGCGAGGAGACCGGCGAACTACCGGCGCTGAACCAAATCGAACTGCATCCGTACTTTCCCCAGGTCGGAACAACTGGCCTACCACCGCGAGAACGGCATCATCACCGAATCGTGGAGCCCACTCGGTCGCGGCAGTGATCTGCTCGCCAATCAGGTGATCGGTGACGTCGCCACCAAACACGGCGTCACTCCGGCCCGGAAGCGATCCTTGCCTGGCACGTGCATATCGGGTCTGTGCCTATCCCCAAGTCCAAATCTGTCGAACGCCAGCGAGAGAACTTCAACGTCTTCGATATTTCCCTTACTCCGGATGACATAAGCGCATTAATCGCCACGCTGGCGCGCGCCGACGGCCGTCTCGCCGACCAAGATCCATCGGTCTACCAAGAGTTCTGACACTCCGCGCCGCGCGCTCTGCCTCGTTGCGTCGTCGCACCCCATCGCTCGGCGAACGGTAGCTGTCACCAGGACATTCACTGTCCGCTCGCCGAGCGTTGGGGTGTCGAATTAGTGAATGAGCACCTTCAGTGCGTCGTGTTTCGCTGCGTTCCCGAAGACGTCGTAGGCCGCCGATAATTTGATCGAACGAGAATTCGTGCGTCACGAAGCTCTCGACCGGCAACTTCTTCTGCGTGACGAGCTTGAGCAGCATGGCGAGCGTGTTGGTGTTCACGAGTCCCATCGAGATGTCGATGTTCTTGATCCACAGTTCGTTCAGCGCCAACTCCACCGGCTTGCCGTGCACGCCAATGTTGGCCACGTGCCGCCAGGGCGAACGATTTCGGTCGCCATGGTGAAGGTGGGGGCGCCCACGGCCTCGATCGCGACGTCGACACCCGCTCCGTCGGTGAGGGCCAGGACCTGCTCTTTCCAGTCGCGTCGCCGGAGTTGACCGTGTCGGTCGCGCCGAATTCTAGGCCCGCTTCAGACGGGCGTTGTCGAGGTCGATGGCGATGACCTTTGACGGTCCGTAGAGGCGCGAGGTCATGACGGCCGAGAGGCCGACCGGACCGGAGCCAATGACCGCGACGACGTCGCCGGGCTGCACGTCGCCGTACTGCACGCCAATTTCGAAGCCGGTCGGCAGGATGTCCGACAGGAAGATGCCCTCGGCGTCGGTCAGCCGCGGGAATCTTGTAGACCGAGTTCTCGGCGAAGGGGACGCGAACGAATTCGGCCTGGGTGCCGTCGATCATGTACCCGAAGATCCAACCAATGCCGGCGATGCCTTCGGGGTCGAGACAGTGACTGAAGAGGCCCTGTCGACAGTTCGAGCAGCGACCGCACGAACTCACGCACGACAAAATGACCTTGTCACCGACGGCCAGCTGGGTGACGCCGGCGCCAATCTCGGTGATGACGCCAATGCCCTCGTGTCCGAGAATGCGTCCGAGTTCGACCTCGGGAACGTCGCCCTTGAAAATATGCAGATCGGTGCCACAGATCGTCGTCGCGACCATCTTGACGATGACGTCGGTCGGCTAGTGGATGACGGGGTCGGGAACGTCTTCCCAGCTCTTTTGCCCGGGACCTTTGTAGACGAGTGCTTTCATGGTTACTGCTCCTTATGGTTGAAGACTGCCGATGAGTCATGTGTGCTGACGCTGTCGACTGCGACGCCTTGCGCGAAGTCGATACGGAGAGCCACGTACTCACCTTGGTCGGTTCCTCGAAGTTGGCACTAGGGCAAGAAGACCCTTCTAGGCGCTGCGCGAGCGCAGAGAATGCCCAAGAACACTGACGCCAACCGGGCAGATGAAAATTCGTGCCAACGGCACTGGCGCGGTGTTACTCTCCGTTTAGGACGTCAAGACCTCGCATCCTTCTCGATCGACACTTCCGTCGACGAATCAGAAGAAGGTGTGGAATGGGACTTCCAGGAATGGTGATCAGTTTCATCGCTGCCACCGCCGGAGCGATCATGTATTGGGCTGTCACGTATAAGGGCACCGGTTTTCAGTTGTCAACCGTGGGCGTGATCCTCATGATTGCGGGTGGTATCGGTTTCGTGGTCTCAGCGATTGTCTTCGCCGTATCGCGAGGACCTGGAAGAGAATCTGGGTTGTCAGTGGACCGGGTCACCGAGTATTCGGCGGGCTCGAACTCACTCAACGACGACACCAAGTAGCGACGTCGACTCGATGTATCCGTCATGGCCGACACGCCGCAGTCATACTGCGAGGACTCATGACGAATCACGAGTCGCACACCTCTCGTCGACAGGGATCGATCCCCCAACGATCCTTGTCGACGGTGTCGCTTCTCATGAGATCCCCACAGTGCGAAGACGATGAGAATGACGCATTCGTCACGCCGTTGACGAATACCCACCGCGACTCCCAAGTAGGGTGAGAGCAGATTTCAACCGTCGTGTTGGAGAACGCTAAATCTGATCCTCGTTAGGCGTTGCGGAACAGTGAGGAGATGACATCACGCGTCACTCCCGTCCTGACGTCGCGATCGCATTCGGATCACGCGAGCGCCGCAATGCCACATAGGCGCCTGCTGGCTCTGCTGGAGCTGTTGTCGCCCGACGGCGATGACGAGGAAAATTCGTTCACGCTTTGCGGCGCGGTGGCGGCGTTCACCCAACTCAGCGGCGCCGGAATCGTACTTTCGTCCCCCGGTCCTCACTACACGCGCTTTTGTGCCAGCGACGAGACCGCGCTGCAACTGCTCGAGACCGAGATCGCCTTAGGCGAGGGTCCCGGACGTGACGCGTGTCGAACGAATTTCGCGTCGGACGTGCCGGATCTGTATCAGGACAACGGTCGATGGCTCGCCTACGCCCGCGCCGCCGTCGAACACGGCGCTCGCGCGGTCTTCGGGTTCCCTGTCACGATCGGCGCGATCCGAGTTGGCGCACTGGTGCTCTACCGCGACGAACCCGGTCCCTTGAGCGATCTCCAAGAGTCCGACGCCTACCTCGCCGCCTCGGTCGCTGGCCGCGCCATCCTCAACTGGCGCGCCGGCGCGCCGAGCGGGACGCTCGCCGATGAGCTCGGTTTGACGCTCTCGTTTGACTTCTCGGTCCACCAAGCCGCCGGCATGGTGGCCGTCCAGGCCAACCTCGACCTCAGCGACGCCATGGTCTTACTACGCGCGCACGCCATTGGTTCGGGCGTCGCGATGACCGATCTCTCGAAGAGGGTCGTGGCGCGAGCGATCGCCTACGACGACGCGTCGGCCACCTGGCGCGAAGTAGAAGCACCTGACTTATGAAAAAGACCTGTAACATCGAAGTGGTTGTTGACTTTGAGGTGTGCGTCATTGTGACCTCAATCTGTCAACGGAGTGACGGGCGTACATATGACTAGAGAGTCTCTGCTGATATCCACACTCGTCGAACTCGCAGACAATCTCGTTGATGAGTTCGACGTCATCGAAGTCCTGACGATGCTCTGTAACCGCTGCGTTGACACCGTCGACGTGGACGCGGCGGGGGTCATGCTCGTGTCGCCCACGGGAGTGTTGCAGTACGTGGTCCTCCTCGAGTGAGTCGATGCGGGGGTGCTCGAGTTGTATCAAATCCAGGTCGATGAAGGACCCTGCGTGGACTGCTCTCTTTCACACGGGTGAGGCGATCATCAATCAAGGACTGGACCATGTGAACGAAAATATCGACAAGTGGCCCAACTTCTCGACCCTCGAGCCGTCGACGCTCGGCTTCCACTCGGTGTACTGCCTGCCCATGCGGCTGCGTGGTCGCGTCATCGGGGCGCTGAACTTCTTTCGCGTCGACCCACAAGACTTATCTCGACGCTGAAGGACGTGATCGTCGCGCAAGGACTGGCGGATGTTGCGACGATCGCCATACTCCAGCACCAATCGAGTCTTTCGACGCGAAGATCCTGAGCGCCCAATTGAACAACGCGCTCAATAGCCGGATCATTATCGAACAGGCCAAGGGCATGATCAGTCAGGCGTTGCGCTGCGACATGGACCTCGCGTTCAATCGTCTGCGGGCCTATGCCCGGAACCACAACGCGCGCCTCACCGCGGTCGCCTCCTCAATCGTCGAGGGATCGATTCCCATTGTAAGAGGGACCTCGACTGTGAGACGAAACCGAGGTGGTTCCCGATGAGACGCTCGACGCGATTCGACACGTGTCACGTCGTCGCGTTTCGGAAGCAATTCTTAGGCCGCGTACGGACAATCAATCCCGATGGCGTGTCGGGCACGGTTGGAAGAGCCCTTTCGCATCCTGATCCGGAAATACCGGGCGAACGCAATCGAAGGACTCGTCGCCGGCCACTCCTTCGGGTCCTCGCCGGGGCACTTTGGCACGAGCAGCTCCCTTCTTGGCCGTCGCGGCCCGCGTGGCCGAGGTCAGCTTGGCGCTTCCACCTGGTCCGGCCTCCTATCCGGATACGTGGCTCAGCATTGGGTTGCTCTTGGGATTCACTGCCCTGGGAGCCTCTGGGTGCCCCCGACTCGACGCTTGCCCCCGTGGGCCGACTCGCCGCTCCGCTGCTCTACACCGGTTCGACGCTCGCGTTGATCCTGGCGGCGGGGGGTTCTTCGGCGGGGGTCGGGCTCGTGGTTCTCTCTTGCCCATCGTGTGGGCCGCCCTCTATCTCGATCGGGTGGAAGTCATTCGTCGTCGTCGTCGCCGTCATGGCCATCGAATTCGTGACGACCTATAAACACCCACGCGTGACCTCGTGGATACCGTTCGTCTCCGTCGGGAGATGGCGTTTCTCTTCGCGCTTCGGCGCACCGATCGTCCTTTCGATCTACGAGATCCGCGTCAACTACGCGCGCAGTGATAGGTCTTCGCGCGGCGCGTGAAGTCGAGATGTCACAAACGATCAGCGAAGTCTTCGAACAGAATCGTGTGAATGTTCTTAGACCCCGGGCACACTCGTGGAGATGTTGAATTTCTGTGACGTTGAAGATGAGGCGTACGAGGTCTTCGAGTTCGCGGCTCGACAGCTCTTCCTCCAGGGAGGGTGCATCGCGATCTTGAACGCGGAAGAAGGCGTCATGCGGTGGGTCACGTGTAACTGGTTCGATGACGAGTTGAGTATATCGATGCCCTTCGCTCCGCAGGTTTGCAACTGCATCGAGCACCTCTTAGCCCTACGAATCTCGACGCTGAGGAATCCACCATGTCCGTCACTCCGATCGTGGCAATGTCGATTCGGCCACACGTTGTGCTACCACTCCTCGATCAAGAGAGAGATCGTGGGTATTGTTTCGATTCTTTCGTTGCCGGACGATGACCCCGTTGGTGCTCCGTTCCAGAGCCCGTCTGACAACTACCGGCAAAACGCACGACTCATCGGTGACCAGTTCTCAATCTGGCTGGCGAACTTCAAACTTCGCGAGAAGCCTTCGCAATCTGTCGAACCGTGATCCCTTGACCAACCTCTTCAATCGACGATTCATGATTGAGACGCTCCACCGAGAGATCACGATGGCATCACGCAGTGACGACCAGACCAGCGTGGTCCAAATCGATATCGATCACTTCAAGTCATTCAACGATCGCTTCGGTCATGAAGTCGGTGACGAGGTACTTTGCGCGGTGGCCAACGTCATGCTCGGACTCTTTCGTGAGTCCGACGTCCCCTGTCGATGGGGCGGAGAAGAGTTCACGATGATCCTGCCGCGCTGCACCTGGGAGATCGCCAATATGCGGGCATTGGAGCTTCAGGCTCGCGTCGCGGTGATGACCGTCAGGTGTCGCAGAATCAGACGCCTGGCCCGAACCGCCGACGCTCTCCATCGGCATTGCGACCTCCCCGGAACATGGGCTGGACGGGCCCGGAACTCCTGCGCAGCGCCGACGCCGCCTTGTACGAGGCAAAATCGGCCGGTCGAAATCGAATCGTTCGTGCCACCGCGGGGGGCCACGCATTGACTGTATCTTTCTCGATGAATTGACCACAGATGTCCGCGGACCCGCGGTCTGGCAGTCGAAGCCTTTGAGAGTTCGTCTCATTACCCGATCGCTTTACTCAGATGCACCGACGATTCCACCATTTTGGCTTTCCAAAAAGGCCCACAATACGGTCTCAAAACGTCGCTTCGACAAATTGTCCGATGAGTTGTGCCTACTAAGCGAATTGTGACATGAACTGTTATGTTCAAATTTGACGTCCGAATGCTTGATTTCGCAAGCGTGATTGTCACCTCCAGACAGTGCGGGTCTAGGAAGTTCCGGCATTTCAAAGGGGTGACTCGCTTGAGCTCAACCCATCATCATTGACATGTACCCAGTAGACGACATTCGGGTCTGGCCTGTCATGAGCTCCCTCGAAGTCGACCCCGTCAAGCGGTTGTCGTGGTTGACGACCACGAGATGATCCTTCGAGAGCATCCTTCGACTGCTCGTCGCCGACCCTCGAATCAGCGTCGTTGGGACCGCACTCACCGCCAACGACGGCGTCGACGGGGTCGTGCGCGATACGGGGGACCCGACGTACTCGTCATCGACTACCACCTCCCGGACATGGACGCTCCGCAAGCGATTCTCCTCGTCAAGGAGTTCGATCCTCGAGTTCGGATCATCACGCTTTCTGGCTCCGACGTCCCCGACGCCGAAGAGCGGCTCGCCACGAGGGGGGCCGGTAGCTCGGCGTGGATTCGGAAGACTCATGCAATCCATGAGTTGATCGACTGATGATCGTTCTCGCTGCCTTCGTCGACCCCCTTACGACGAAGGCAGCGGAGGTCGAGCCCCCGACGCTTGAGCAACTGGTCGTCCACTATCAGCCAATCGCACGACTGGACAATGGCCAGATCATCGGCTTCGAGGCCCTCGTTCGCTGGCAACATCCCACTCAAAGGCTTCCTCCTACCCCGCATCGTTTCTCCCACAGGCGATCGATTCGGGCTTCATTGAGGTGGTGGACGAAGTTGGGTGCGTGATCAGTCATTTCGCCAACTGGTGGAGTGGCAGTCGGTGTTTTCCGTGCTCGCCTCCTCTTTGGATGAGCGTGAACCTGCCCGACCACGTGGTGACGAGGGCCCGACGTTCATGGGATCTACTGACGCAGTTCATCGCCGAGACCGGTGGGTTGCCGCGAAGGACGTCATGGTGGAGATCAACGAAAACGTGCTACTCGATGACCCAGATTCGACGTTCGCGTTCCTGTCCCAACTCAACGGCATCGGCGTTCGACTGGCTCTTGAGAACTTCGGGGAGCTCCTTCTCACCGATCGCCTACATACACCGCATCCCGATCGACTGTCTCAAGATCGATCGCTCGTTCACCTCGGATCTGCCCGACGCCATGGGAACGTATCTGGTTGATGGAGTGCATCGCCAAGTTCGCCGGATCGATGGGGATGATGTGCGTGGTCGAAGGTGTCGAACTGTGACGATCAGGTCGGCGCGATTCGTTCGATGGGACTCAGCATGGCACAAGGCTCGCTGATCTCAGCACCCACCAGTGCGAAGGGGAGTGTGAGGCCCTCCTCGCCAAATCCTCCGTGGCGATTTCCTCCTCACGAGAGAACGCAGCGACCCTATTGCCCAGCAAGCAGGAAGTGGGCGCCGATGAAAAAGCGTATCGAAACGAGATACTGTCCAAGGCCTTCGACGCCGCACCCGAGGCGATGCTGGTCGCGAGGGACAATGGCGTCCTCGTCAGGGCGAATCGGCGGGCCGAGCTCCTCTTTGGCGGGTGCGACCAATAGATCGTGGGCAGCCCGGTGTCTCGGCTCGTGGCCATCGGATTCCCGGGGAGAGTGAAGAGCGTCGTCGGTCGACATCCTCCTTCGGCTCGCCGCACGACGGTCTGAGCTTTCAGGCTGAAGCTCACGATCTCTTCGGTCCAGATTCCGGCGATGAACCACTTCACCGTCGCCGTCGTGCGCGACGTTTCGTCGCGTTCTGAGTTAGAGGCCAAACTCGTCCACTTCCGAGGATAAGCGGTCCGTGGCGGAGCGAGTCCGACTCGATGCCGAGGTCGCACGCATAGAGGCGGAAGGCGAGAAGGCCGTCGCCGAGGCGTGTTCGCCTCGAAGCCGAGGACGCGCGCGTGAAGGCCGAAGGTGAGAAGACCGTCGCCGAGCGCGTGCGCCTGGAGGCCGAGGCCGCGCTCAACAAGGCCGAGGGCGAGAAGACGGTCGCCGAGCGCGTTCGCCTCGAAGCCGAAGACGCCCGAGTGAAGGCCGAGGGTGAGAAGGCCGTCGCCGAGCGCGTGCGCCTGGAGGCCGAGGCCGCGCTCAACAAGGCCGAAGGCGAGACGACGGTTGCTGAACGGGTTCGCCTGGAGGCGAGGCTGCGCGGTGAAGGCCGAACGAGTGCGTCTCGACGCCGAGGCGACCCGCGTGAAGGCCGATCACGAGAAGTCGATTGCCGAAAGTGTGCGCCTCGAGGCGGAAGTCCAGCGAATCAAGGCCGAGGCTGAAAAGACTGAAGCCGAGCGCGTTCGTCTCGAGGCCGAAATGGAACTCGAACGCCTCAAGAGTCTGCTTCACCAGTCCCAGCGAATGGAGAGCCTCGGCCAATTGGCCGGCGGCGTCGCCCATGACTTCAACAACCTCCTGGCCGTCATCTTGAACTACGCGTCATTCGTCGGCGAAGAGTTGGACAAGGCCGTCGCCAGACCGAAGGGACCCAGTGGAGCGGTCCTCTAAAGGACGTGAAACAGATACAGGTGGCGGCGGAACGAGCGAGCGTGCTGACCCATCAACTCTTGGCGTTCGCTCGCCGAGAGGTGATTCAAGCCCGATCGTTGAGTTTCAACGAAGCGGTGCGCAACATCGAAGAGATGTTGCGCCGAACGATCGGTGAGCAGGTCGAACTCTCCATCGTTCTTGAAGAGGGTCTGTCGAACGTCATGGCCGACCCGGGCCACATCGAACAGATCATCCTCAACTGGGCGATCAACGCTCGCGACGCGATGCCGCTGGGCGGAACCCTGTCCATCGTGACGTCCTCGAGAGAAGTGACGGGATCCGAGTGGTCACTCTTCGGTGCGCCGGCCGGTTCCTACATCTGCGTCCAGTTCAGCGACAACGGAGGGGCATGTCCAAGAGGTCTGCGATCGCGCCTTCGAACCGTTTTTCACCACCAAACCACGTGGCGAAGGTCCGGACTCGGGTTCGCCACCGTCTACGGCATCGTGCTGCAATCCGGTGGATTCACGAAGATCTACTCCGACGAGGGCGTCGGCACGTGCATCAACATCTTGTTGCCGGTCGACATGAACTCTCTGAACAGAACGGACCGCGATCGATGGAAGAAAAGAACGTCACCCTCGGTGGCTCCGAGACGATACTGGTCGTGGACGACGAAGAAGGTCTGCGCGAAGTGACGCGTCGCATCCTCAGTCGGAGCGGCTACACGGTACTGACGGCCTCCAACGGCGCTGAGGCAATCGAGATCGCCACCTCTCATCCCGGAACATTGACCTCCTCTTCACGGACGTGATCATGGCCAAGATGCAAGGTCCGACCGTCGCCAAAGAAGTGGCCCTGTGCGACCCGACATCCGGGTCCTGTTCATGTCGGGTCATGCGCAGCCCGTACTCGAGGCCGAAGCCGTGCTGGGGACGGAGTTCCAGTTGGTGGAGAAGCCCTTCGACCAGAAGATGCTGTTGACAATGTGCGACTCGCACTCGACATGAGTCGGAGAGAATCTCATAGAGAGAGTGACGGAACCAACGAATCGGAGTTGACGCAGTCATCCGCGTCGCTTCGTTCCCACGAACGCCGAAGCGATCTCTGTCCACCACGAACTCGCGACCATCACAACGTGGATTCTTCCAATGCCCGAACATCGCCCATCACCGTGGTCGTCGTCGACGATCATGAGATGATCCTTCAGAGCGTCGTGCGCCTCTTCGCGGCCGATCCGCAAATCGTCGTCGTGGGCACCGCCCTCACGGGGGCCCAAGGCATCGACGTCACGAAGCGACGAAGCCAGACGTCCTGGTCATCGACTTCCACCTGCCTGACATGGAAGCGCCAGAGGCGATTCGACAACTCCGCGAAGCGAACTCCAGCGTCAAGGTCGTCACGATCTCGGGATCGGAACGACCCGGCGCGCTATATGCATCGATTCGCGCCGGCAGCACGGCCTGGGTGCGAAAGACGCGCGCGATTCACGAACTGCGTGACGCCATTCGCCACGTCGATGCGGGCTGGCCGTTCGCCAACGAAGAGTTGGAGGCGACACCGAAGTCGGACCAACTGGTCGTTCACTATCAGCCGATCGTGGCGCTGCCGACGGTCAGATCGTGGGCTTCGAGGCGCTGGTCCGTTGGCAACACCCGGAACGGGGACTGCTGTATCCCGAATCGTTCCTGCCCTACGCCGAAGAGACCGGCTACATCGAAGAGATCGACCGCTGGATTCGGCGAAGGCGGTGCACCAACTCTCACTGTGGCCACCTCTTTCCCTCTCAGCCAACACTGTGGATGAGCGTGAATCTCTCGGCGTCCGACATTCTCGATCCCGGTCTCTTCCAATCGATCTCGGACATACTCCAGAACTCGGAGTCGAACCAGAGCATCTCGTCGTCGAGATCACCGAGTCGGTGCTCCTCGACGACTCCGACACCACGATGAAGTTTTTGACGCAATTCAACGACATCGGCGTGAAACTGGCGCTCGACGATTTCGGTACCGCGTTCTCGTCGATCTCCTACGTGCGCCGTTTTCCATTCGACCACTTGAAATTGGACATCTCCTTCACCGCCGAACTTCCGAACTCGATTCGCTCGATGCTGTTGGTCGAAGAGATCTTGCACATGGCCGAATCACTCAGGATGACCGGCATCGCCGAGGGCATCGAGCGACAAGATCAACTCGACGCCTGCGTGAAATCGGATTCAACTTCGGCCAGGGCTATCTCTTCTCCCGGCGGTGTGGGCGCCCCGGAGTGCGACGTACTGCTCTCGAAGACCAGCCTTTTGCCCGCAATTGACCCGAGACTAGCTCACATCCGGTCGATACTCATCGCGTGGGGTTGAGCATATTCACGAACAGCCAAACGTTCATCGAATCAAACAGTGCCCGTATTGAAGAGGCGCCGCCAATCGAATCGTTGTCCTTGGACGAACGCGGCACTCTCGCGAGTGACATCGAAAGGATCATCAAAGTCGCCAAGCAACTGTTCTCGGCCATCGAACGCCAGACCCACTGATCGAAGAAGAGTTGGTGATCGCGTGCGGTGAACAGGCGCGACCGTTCGCGCAAAAAGCGTTCCAGGAGCGACTCACAACGTGCGCGACGGGGCTGGACGTGTCACTTCATGAGATCGCTCTCAATCTCAAGCGCGCGCCAGCGTGCGAATTCCTCGGAACGAGTCTCGAAGACGCGCGGTCGTCAAACCCCCAACACAGCAGTCTTCAAACAGATGATGAAGGAGAGACATGAAGATACGTAACAGGGCCCGCAACATGCTGCAGATCTCCAAGGGCAAGACCAAAGAGGTCACCGGTAAGGCAGTCGGCAACCCGAAGCTCGAAACCGACGGAGCCAACGATCAACACATGGGCCACCTCAAGCAGGTCGGAGAGAAGGTCAAGGATGCTATCGAGGAGCTATGACACGTCGGTGCACGATAGCGGCCGTCCGACGACACGCACGGAGGTCGCTCAAGATGATGTCGAGCGCCTCATCGCCGGAGAACTCTTCTCGGCGATCGAGCGCCAGATTCACCGAATCGAAGACGAGTTGGCTTTCGCCGAGGCGAAGAGGTCCGAGTACCCGCAGACCGTGTTCAAGGAGCGACTGATCCGGTGCGCCCAGAGTCTCGAAATCTCGATCCGAGACATCGGGCACTACCTTGAACGCCGAGCCAACGAGCACATCGAGAACTTCGGGCTTCGCGAACGCTAGTCGTGGCTGAACGTCGACAGGGTCGAACCAAGCCGCGTAGGTCGCGGCAACCGGACAAACTTGACTAATTCTATCGTCTTTGTTATAAATACAACTTCAGGACTCGTTGAGCCACCCTCGTCATCGACGAAAGTGAAGGAGAGCACCATGCCCGACTGGGGATTCGAAACTCGTCAGATTCACGCCGGAACCGCGCCCGATCCGACCACGGACGCCCGCGCCGTCCCGATCTATCAGACGACGAGTTACGTCTTTCGCGACACCGCCCACGCGGCCGCGCTCTTCGGACTCCAGGAGCTCGGCAACATCTACACCCGCATCATGAATCCCACGCAGGCCGCCTTCGAAGACCGCGTCGCCTCGCTCGAGGGTGGCGTCGCGGCGCTCGCCGTCGCCAGTGGCCAGGCCGCCGAGACGATCGCGCTACTCAACCTGGCCGAGAACGGTGGCCACATCGTCTCGTCGGCGTCGCTCTACGGCGGCACCTACAACCTCTTCCACTACACGTTGCCCAAACTCGGCATCGAGACCACGTTCGTGAACGATCCCGACGACCTCGACGCGTGGCGCGGCGCGATTCGTCCCAACACCAAGGCCTTCTACGCCGAGACGCTCGGGCAATCCCAAGGGTGACGTCCTCGACTTCGAGGGCGTCGCCAAGGTGGCGCACGACAACGGGATCCCCCTCGTCGTCGACAACACCCTGGCCACGCCCTACCTGGCGCAGCCGCTCGAGCCACGGCGCCGACATCGTGGTGCACTCGGCGACCAAGTTCATCGGTGGCCACGGCACGTCGATCGGCGGCGTGATCGTTGACGGCGGCACCTTCGACTACGAGGCGAGCGGTCGCTTCCCCGCCTTCACCGAGCCGGACCCGAGTTATCACGGACTGGTCTTCGCCGAACTGCCCGCGCCGCTCTTCCCCGCGCGCTTCGTGCTGAAGGCCCGACTTCAGTACCTGCGCGACATCGGCGCGGCGATCGCGCCGTTCAACTCGTTCCTCTTCATCCAGGGACTCGAGACGTTGAGCTACCGCATGGAGCGTCACGTGCAGAACGCCGTCGCCGTCGCGAACTGGCTCGAAGCGCGTGACGACGTCGAGTGGGTGGCCTACCCGGGACTCGCCTCGAGCCCGTGGCACGAGCGCCAACTGCAAGTACCTGCCCCGCGGCGGCGGTTCGATCATCGCCTTCGGCATCAAGGGCGGACTGAGCGCCGGGCAGAAGTTCATCGAGGGGCTCGAACTCTTCAGCCACCTGGCGAACGTCGGCGACGTGCGGAGTCTCGCCATTCACCCGGCGTCGACCACGCACTCGCAACTCACCGAAGACGAGCAGACGACGACCGGCGTGAGTCCCGACCTCGTGCGACTTTCGGTGGGACTCGAGACGATCGAGGACATCCTCGCCGACCTCGACGCCGGATTCCGCGCCGCGAAGGACGCGTGAGCCCAACTCCGATTCCCGGCACGTGGCAGGTCGGCGACGATCCCGGTCAGCGCCAGTTCGTCGAACTCAAGCGCAACGGCGATGAGGGTTTCGTCCTCGAGAGCGGCGCGACGCTGGCGAGCGTGACGCGTGGCCTTCGAGACGTGGGGCGACGTTCAACCGAGTCGCGCTCGAACGCCGTCTTCGTCCTGCACGCGCTCTCCGGTGACTCCCACGCCGACGGGGCGGCGGGTCCGGGACACGTCTCGCCCGGCTGGTGGGACGCGCTCATCGGACCCGGCGCGCCCATCGACACCGACGCAGTACTTCGTCGTCTGCCCCAACGTGCTGGGCGGCTGTCAAGGCACGACCGGGCCATCGTCGCCGGACGCCGGCAATCGTCCCTACGGCTCACGCTTCCCGCTCATCACGATTCGCGACCAAGTCGCCGTCGAGGTGGCACTCGCCGACGAACTCGGCATCGAGACCTGGGCGGCGGTCATCGGCGGATCGATGGGTGCGATGCGCGCCCTCGAGTGGTGCGTCGGCTACCCCGAGCGCGTCGAGCGTGCGGTCGTCCTCGCCGTCTCGGCTGCCGCGTCAGCCGAACAGATCGCGCTGTGTTCGCTGCAGATCCGCGCCATCAAGTCCGATCCCGCTTACGTCAACGGCGACTACTACTTCACCGGACGCTCTCCCACGGAGGGGCTCTCCATCGCGCGCGGTCTCGGCCAGATCAGCTACCGAACCGAACACGAATTCGACGTGCGATTCGCGCGCGAAGCCCAAGATGACGAACTGCCGCTGCGCGGTGGTCGCTACGCGATCGAGTCCTACCTCGAGTACCAAGGAGACAAGCTCACGCGTCGCTTCGACGCCAATACCTACGTCGTGCTGAGTGAGGCGATGAATCACCACGACGTCGGTCGCGGCCGCGGAGGTGTTGGCGAGGCACTCAGCACGGTGCGCGCGAACGTCACGGTCGCCGGCATCGCGAGTGACCGGCTCTATCCGCTGAGCCAGCAATTCGAGATCGCGCGATTGCTCCCCGGTACGAACGACGTGCACGTGATCGAGTCGGAGTTCGGACACGACGGTTTCCTTCTCGAGACCGATGCCGTCGGCGCCGTCGTGCACGACGCGCGCTCCGTGACGTAGTGTCTCACGAAGGTCCACAGTTCCATAATCACAGGTCGGAGAGCAGTTTCAAGCAGGACGGGTCCATCGTTGGAGCTATTTCCTATTATTTCACTAGGAATAGTGGTACATTAATGCCAACCAGTCAAGGAGGCATCCATGTCACTCAACGTTGAAGCAGTATTCAGTGAAGCGCCGGCCGACGAAGGGCCGAGCTGCGCGAGTTCTTCGAGTCCTTGCACTTGCCCGAGGGCCGACTCGATACCGACACGCTCGTGAGGGTCACCGACGCTCTCGCCGCACGTCCCGATCTGTTCGAGGACCTTCTCGTCGACGACGAAGTGAACCGCTGGTGGCTCCAACTGTGGTCGACCGAGAACTACGAGGTCCGCCTCTTGACGTGGGAGCGTGAGCAGTCCTCCGATTGGCACGATCATGGTGGCTCCTCCGGTGCGTGGACCGTCACCGCCGGCTCGCTCTACGAGACCTACCGCGCCGAGGACCACTTCAGCGTTCGCGACCGTCACTACGTGGCGGGTGACAACGGCTCTTTCGGACCCGAGCACGTCCACGACGTGATCTACGAAGCCGGTAAGCCGGCGGTGAGCATCCACGCCTATTCGCCGCCCCTCAGCGGACTCACCGTCTATGACCGCTCGCGATTCGGATTCGTCGCGCGCGACTTCGTACCCGAAGAGAATCGCGCCGCGCAGCGCTCGTAACTCTCCAAACCCCTTCAGTCAATACCGTGGGGCCGAAGGGGTGTGGAGAGCCCCCACGCCTCGGCGACGAGTGTCAGTGACTGGATTCGGGCCTCGTGTGAGTGGACTCTCGTTGAGATCATGAGCTCGTCGGACGCGGTGCGTTCTTGCAGTGCAACGAGTCCGCGCACGACCGACGTCGGATCGCCGATGAAATGTGTGGTCATCGCGTCGGCGGCGATCTCCGTCTCGATTGGCGAGAACTCATACGCCGCCGCTTCTTCGGGCGAGGGCATCTGTCCCGGTCGACCGGTTCGCATCTGCACGATGCTGAGCGCCGACGCGCCGGACTGCCACAGCGCCTCTTCAGCGCTCGGCGCACAGATCACTGACGCCGCGACCATCACGCGCGGTTCGTCCAACACGATCGACGGCTGAAAATTCTCACGATAGGTCGCGAGCGCCGCGTCCAACTCTTGCGGCGCGAAGTGGTACGCGAAGGAGAAGGACAGGCCAAGAATGCCCGCCAATTGCGCGCTGAACGTCGAGGATCCGAGCAACCACAACTCTGGCAGGTAGCCGCTGCCGGGATTCGCGAACGGGTGCATGGTCGAGCCATCAGAGGGCAGCAGGTACTTGATGAGTTCCACGACATCGTTGGGGAAGCTGTCGGCGCCGAGGTCAATTGTTCGTCGCAGCGCCCGAGCCGTCACGTGATCCGTTCCTGGCGCGCGTCCCAGACCGAGGTCGATTCGCCCGGGTGCAGTGCCTCGAGCGTCGCGAACTGCTCGGCGATGACGAGTGGCGCGTGATTCGGCAACATGACGCCCCCGGAGCCGACGCGTAGCGATCGGTGGCATCAGCGAGGTGCGCGATCAGCACGGCCGGCGCCGAACTCGCGACCGCGGGCATCCCGTGGTGCTCGGCGACCCACAGCCGTTTGTAACCGAGTCGCTCGGCGTCAACCGCAGCGGCGTCGTCTCGGCGAAAGCTCGCGCGGGCGAGGAACCAGTCGCGACCGTCGCGAGTTCGAGGACGGAGAGGGGGATCACCGTTCCTCGATTACGACGGTCTAGGCGATCTCAGTGATGTATGACCCACGAGACTCGCGGTCTGTTGACTGATCGCTCCGTCACGTCGGCGTTCGTGCCCGTCTTGGAAGTGGGCGAACGCTGCGGTCGATGCGATGGGGTTGGTCTCGTCATCACCGTGGTCGTGAAACGAGACGTGAAGGAACGAGTCGTCGGCGAGACGAAGCACGACGTAGCTGACGTTGTCCGGCTTCGTTGCGTGCAGCGCTTCGAAGACGCCTTCGATTCGACGTTGGTTCTCGTCCGCTGCCTCAGCGATTGGGTCGCGTAACGGGTGACTAGACGTTTTTCCATAGCGATTCCTTTCAGAGACGACGAACTAAGCAGGCGCCAACTCGACTGACGTTACCGGTCCCGTGGGCGATTACTGCTAACGACAGCGCCGTGGTGTTCGTGATGACAGTGATCGATCCAGCACACTTACGCTGTCGAAACACCGTCAAACATGAGATCGACGAGGTGTTGGGATCCGGCCTCGGCGTCGATGTTCCACAGGTCACCATCACTGACGCGAACACGATCCAACTCACAAGCACAGCGACGAGTTGGTTCTCGTCGACATCGACTCGAATCTCGCCCCATCCTTACCAGCGCGAATGGCCAGCTCAGCACGCTGCAAAGTGGCGCGACGACGACGTCAGTGAAGTACTCATAAGTCGGGGAACGTCACCGCTTCGGCGATGATCGCCCGTTCCAATCGAATGGCACGAGCGTCGATATCGCGCGCGAAAGAATCCAACGCCATTACAATCTTTTCGCGAGCGCTCTGTTCGGTGGGAGCGGGCGCGGGGCGTTGAATCGATCGCACGACGTCCAGGAGAAGTCGCTCTTTCGATTTCCAACGTCGTAGATGGCGTTTCTCGACACACCGCACGTTGCGCAATACTCACCAGCGAGAGGGACGTCAACGTGCACCTTCGTTCATCATCTCTAGTACCGTGTCGCGAACGACGTGGTTCGTCTCCGCGCTGCGTGGTCGGCCAGGCTTCACGGACGATGGAGAACTCGTGCCCATGTTAAAACGATACATATCGTTCCGTTATGAAGCGTGATGCGGTCGCATTTTACGAGACACGGATGTCTCGCATTAAATCAGTAATTAGGCGTAATTTCATCGACGAAGGCAGCGAGACGCATCTCGTTGGTCGATCATTCCAGTGCTCGATTGTAATAATTCTCTCTCGACAGATATCTCTCGATAGAGTACGCTCGAAGAATGACTCCTAAGAAATCCAATCTGACGATGCGCTTTGGCGGTTGACGACATCGACGCGCGGTTTCGCAACGTCAACGATCCGAAGACCCTGCGAGCCCTGACCCATCCCGTTCGTCTCGCACTGCTCGAAGCGCTCGCGCTCGAAGGACCACTCACCGCCACCGCGGCTGGTGAACTCATCGGTGAGTCGCCGACGACCTGTTCGTTTCACTTTCGCCAACTCGCGAAGTACGGCTTCGTCGAGGAGGCCGACTCCGGTCCTGGTCGCCTTCGACCTTGGAAACTCGTCAACGTCGGCATGCGATTCAGCGACGTCACCGAGAACCCCGAAATGAGCGTGGCGGCGAAGAGTCTCGAGCGCATGGTCTTCGATCGCGCGATGGGCCGACTCTCGACTACATCTCCACGAAGTCCAGCTATCCCAAGGCCTGGCAGGAAGCGTCAGAGAGCGTCGAATCGCTCCTTTGGGTAACGCCGGCCGAACTCGAAGAGGTCACGAAAGATGTTCTTGGGATTTTCAACCGATTCATCGACCGCAACGCAGATCCTTCGCTTCGCACTGAAGACTCACTGCCCGTCGAAGCCTTGATGTTCACGTACCCGATTCGATTTCCTGGGAGTCCACGATGACCATGCGCCAACTCGCAAAATCGCGCGACGCGCGGGTCTACCTCATCGGTCAGAGCTTCTCGCTCTTCGGTGACACCGCCATGTTTCTCGCCCTCGGTATCTGGGTCAAAGAACTGACGCACTCGAACGCTGAAGCCGGCTTGACCTTTCTTTTCTTTCCCTTGGCGGCATTCTGTTCGCCGATCGCGGGCATGGTGGTCGACCGCGTGCGCCGACGTCCCACGCTCATATGGGTGAACTTCTTCAGCGCGGCACTCGTGCTGCTGCTGCTCTTCGTCCACAACGCGTCGGACGTCTGGATCATCTACTTGACCATGTTCCTCTACAGCTTCGCTGGCAACTTCATCAGTTCGGCGCAATCCGCCTTTTTGACGGTGCTGTTACCGCCGGAGCAATTGGGCGACGCCAACGGATTGTTGCGGACGGTTCGTGAAGGTCTACGTCTCGTCGCACCCCTGGTCGGTGCCGGGCTCTTCGTCATCGTCGGCGGACACTGGATCGCCGTATTGGATTCGGCGACGTTCGTGATCGCCGCCTTCTCAGTGCTCGCGCTGCACATGCGCGAGGACAAGCCGGTTCGAACGCCCGAACACTTTCTCGCCGAGATCACGGCCGGATTCCACCACGTAGCGCGAACGCCGATCCTTCGGCGAATGGCGATATCATCGCCGTCGCCCTCAGCGTCGTCGGATTCATAGAGACCGCGATCTTCGCAATCACGAGTAACGAACTCCATCGAAGGCCGAGTTTCATCGGCGTGCTCATGGCGGTCCAAGGCGTCGGGGCGCTCATCGGCGGTCCGCTCTCCGCACCGACGATGCGACGCATCGGCGAGCGATGGTTATGCGGCATTGGACTCATCGGCATCGTCGTGGGATCGCTCCTCCTCGAAGGCGGATCGCTGGCCTTCGTCCTGATGGGCGGCGTTGTCTTCGGTATGGCACTGCCGCCGCTCTTGGTGGGCGCCTACACGCTCTTGCAGCTGCGAACGCCAGCGGAGTTGCAGGGACGAGCGTTCTCCGCGTTCGACTTGATCGCGTCGCTCCCGCAGACGATGTCGATCGCCCTCGGAGCGATCCTCGTAACCGCGATGGGTTACAAGGCGAGCTGACGATCATCGCGGTCGTCGTTACGATCGCCACGCTCATCATGTTGCTCCCAATCAACGGTGAGCCGAACTTCGGTCCATTGGTCACCGCTGAGGCGACGGCCCCGTCGATCGACGGCACCGATGAGCGAACGCACGAGGACGAACTAACCGACTGCGACTCGGCGCACGATTTCGGCGTCATCTTTGGTCGCTGTGGCTGCTCCGAAGAGAAGTCGTGTCGACAGTGTGCCAGAACGAACAGCGGCGTTCAGGATCGCGTTGGACCTCGCCGACGTGATCGTGAGCGCACCGGGGCATGAATCGGCCGTGGCGCTCCATACAACCTTCCCGTCCTTCACGACTTGATCTTCAAGAGCAGCGAATCCTCCATGCATCCGTGTTCGAATCCCAGATCCTTCATACTCGCGATCGCCGAGCGCAGCGTAAGCGCCTGGTGGTGCGTCAAGACGACGGAGGTGGGATCGCTTGAAGAGGTACGTCAGCGACAGTTTCCCGTAGCCCGTGACCGTGACGACGCCCTCGGTGGGCATCATCACGTGGAGGATCGGCAAGTAGTTCACTTGCGCCAGAAGCTAATTCCTGCTGACCGCCCTTCGCTTCGGTCGTCTGCGTAGTAAACACCGCAGAACGTCACGTGAGGACTATCGCAGGTCACCGACAGACCGAGCAGTTCCATCTGTGGTAGCATTCCCCGTGCCCGTTCGTCGCGTCGGCCTCGCCCTTTGGCAAGTGCGCGCGCACGAACTAGGCGACCGAAACGAGGCCGGGAGCACGTAGAAGTGGTGGCTTGACGAACGACGGCAAGCCGCCGACGATCGGCAGGAACCATCAGGTGTCGGTAAAGCAGTCACCGCTCGAGCGTCGGCGGGACGGCTGTGCGTCAACAGATGACGCGTGTAAGCATTGCCGGCCACAATGATCCTGGGGCAAGGTCGTCGTCGTCGTGGCGGCGCGGCACGTACCGTGGCGAGGCCGAGGCACGCAACGCCGAGCGCGACGCGACCAGCGCGGCCGGCGCGTTGCGTGCCTGACACGAGGCCCGCGTGCTCTCGAGTGCAGGACTCGTGAAGCGCCGAATTTCGGTCTCGCGAATTGCCTCATACCCAATACTGTCCTTCGCCCCATGATTCTTTCGTTCAGCAATACTTCGGCACGCTCTTGCCGTTAAGGACTGAGTAATGTCCACGAAGAACGGATTTGTGACTCGCTTAGGGTGGTAGTTGGCCCTGGCACATTGGCCCTCGCCACAGTCCCACACCGGAGGAACATCATCAAGAAGCTCTTCGTCTTTGACCTCGACGGCACCCTCGCGCCGAGCAAATCACCTCTCGGAACCGACGTCGCCGCTCTGCTGCACGACCTCCTCGGCGTCATGAAGGTCGCCGTCATCTCCGGCGGCGACTGGTCGCAGTTCCAGAAGCAACTCCTCGCGAATCTCCCCGACGACGAACGATTGAAGGACCTCTTCCTCCTGCCCACGTGCGGCACGCAGTTCTACGAGTACGTCGGCCACTGGTCGAAGGTCTACTCCGAGGATCTCAGCGACGACGAGCGCGCACGGATCATCAAGGCACTGCAGGACGCCTACGACCAGTCGGGCACGAAGGTCGACAAGATCTGGGGCGAGGCGATCGAGGACCGCGGCAGTCAGATCACGCTCTCGGTCCTCGGCCAAGAGGCGCCGCTCGCGGAGAAGGAGAAGTGGGACCCCGACTTCGCCAAGCGCAAGAAGATCATCGCGATACTGCAGCCGATGCTGCCGGAGTTCGCGATCCACATGGGTGGCACGACGTCGATCGACATCACGAAGCCCGGCATCGACAAGGCCTACGGCATCGCAAAACTCCGCGACCAATTGGGCATCGCCGTCGCCGAGATGCTCTTCGCCGGCGACGCCATCTTTCCCGGCGGCAACGACTACCCGGCCCAGGAAGCCGGCGTCGACAGCATCCTCGTGCGTGACCCGTGGGAGACCGCGCGAGTGATCCAAACGGTGATCGCGTGCCTGGGCGACGGGAAGGTGCAGATCACGTCGCCAGGAAAGCAGCCGTGAGCGGATTCAACATGCGCCGCTGGCGACTGGTGATCAATCCAGAGCCGGGCAATCCCAACGAAGTCGGTGGCATCTTGAACCCCGCGGCCGCGCGCGGTCCGGACGGTGATCTCTATCTCTTCCCTCGACTCGTCGCGAAGGGGAACTACTCGCGCGTCGGCATCGCGCGCGTGCACTTCGATTCCAAGGGCGAACCGTGCGGCATCGAACGACTCGGCATCGCCCTCGAACCGGAGATGCCCTACGAACTGCGACCCGACGGTGGCGGATGCGAGGACCCGCGCGTCACGTTCGTCGAGCCGCTGAAGCAGTACGTCATGACCTACACGGCCTTCTCCCAAGGACCGCGCATCGCGATGGCGATCTCGAACGACCTCATCACGTGGGAGCGACTCGGTCTCGCGACCTTCGAACCGTACGAAGGCATCCACTTCGACGGCGTCGACAACAAGGACGCGGCGATGTTCCCCCTCGCCGTGCCGCAATCCCTCGGATCACTACGAACTGGCGATCCTGCACCGGCCCCTCTTCCCCGGCACACTGCCCGAGGACACGATGTTGATGGACGAGGACCGAGACATCGACCTGCATCGCGAGAGCATCTGGATCTCCTACAGCCCCGCCGGCCCGAGCGACCGCCGTACCAACTGCGCCAATTCACGTCGCATCACCGTTTGGCCGCGCCGGTCTCGGACTGGGAGTCACTCAAGATCGGCAGCGGCGCGCCGCCGATCATGACCAAGCACGGGTGGCTGTTCATCTACCACGGCGTCACCGACTTCGCCCCGCCCAACAGTGACGTGCACCACCTCTCGTACTCAGCCGGCGTGATGATCCTCTCCGAGGACCATCCCCAGGAGCTGCTCTATCGCTCGACGCACCCCGCGCTCGCGCCCTCGGCCTACGTCGGTCCGCGCGGGACGCCCTCCAACGTCGTCTTCCCGACGGGCATCGACCGCCGCGACGACATCGATCAGCCGGACCGACTCGACGTCTACTACGGGATCAACGACTATCAGATCGCCGTCGCGCGCCTCGACATTCCGCCGACGCTTCCCCACGCCGGCGAGGCCGACCCGCCGGCGAATCAGGCCCATGAAAAAACGATGATCTATCGCGGCAACGACGAGACGGACGGATTCGAGCGCCTCGCGAAAGTTGTCAAACTAGGAAGGAGAGACGTCATCTCCACCGATCACACCGAGGATTCCATGACCACCTCCCCCTTCGCCAACGAAGCGCCTGGCAGGCGCTCGAGGCGCACACGGCGTCGCTCGACGCCACCAATCTGCGCGCCTCTTCGCCCACGACCCAACGCGTGGTGAGCGACTACGCGTCGACGCCGAAGGCATCCACCTCGACTACTCCAAGCAGCGCATCACCGACGAGACCCTGCGTCTCCTCATCGAACTCGCGAACGAGTCGGGCTCGCCGAGCGGCGCGACGCGATGTTCCGCGGCGAGCACATCAACGTCTCCGAGGACCGCGCCGTGCTCCACGTCGCGCTGCGCATGCCCACGAGACGCGTCGCTCGTCGTCGACGGCGTCGACGTCGTCGCCGAGGTCCACGAGGTCCTCGACCAGATGAGGGCCTTCGCCAGCCGCGTGCGTTCCGGCGAGTGGAAGGGCCACACCGGCAAGGCGATCAAGAACGTCGTGAACATCGGCATCGGCGGCTCCGACCTCGGGCCGGTCATGGCCTACGAGGCGCTGCGCCACTACTCGCGACGCGACCTCAAGTTCCGCTTCGTCTCCAACGTCGACGCCACCGACTTCGTCGAGGCGCTGCGCGACCTCGACGCCGACGAGACGCTCTTCATCATCTCGTCCAAGACCTTCGGCACCCTCGAGACGCTGACCAACGCCACCTCCGCGCGCGACTGGCTGGTCGAGCGACTCGGCGACGACGCGGCGGTCGCCAAGCACTTCGTCGCGGTCTCCACGAACGCCGAGAAGGTCGCGGCGTTCGGGATCGACACCGAGAACATGTTCGTGTTCTGGGACTGGGTCGGCGGTCGCTACTCCATGGAGTCCGCCATCGGCCTGTCCACGATGCTCGCGATCGGACCCGAGCGTTACGGCGAGCTGCTCGACGGCTTCCACGCGATGGACGAGCACTTTCGCACGGCGCCCCTCGAGGCGAACCTGCCCGTGCTGATGGGACTGCTGGCCGTGTGGAACCGCGAGTTCTTCGGCTGCGCCAGCGTCGGCGTGATGCCCTACGAGCAGTACCTCAAGCGGCTCCCGGCCTACCTGCAGCAGCTCACGATGGAGTCCAACGGCAAGCACGTGACGCTCGAGGGCGCGAACGTCGACTACGACACCGGTGCGGTCTACTGGGGCGAGCCGGGCACCAACGGCCAGCACAGCTTCTACCAACTGATCCACCAGGGCACGTCGATCATCCCGGTCGACCTCATCGGCTTCGCCAAGAGCCTCAACCCGCTCGGCGAGCACCACGACATCCTCTCGTCGAACGTCTTCGCCCAGGCCCAGGCGCTCGCCTTCGGCAAGACCGCCGACGAGGTCCGCGCCGAGGGCACGCCCGAGCACGTCGTGGCCCACCGGGTCATGGAGGGCAACCGACCGACCAACGTGCTGCTCGCCGAGGTCCTCACCCCACGGATCCTCGGCTCGCTCATCGCGCTCTACGAACACTCGGTCTTCACCCAGGGCACGATCTGGGGGATCGACTCGTTCGACCAGTGGGGCGTGGAGCTCGGCAAGCAACTCGCCGTCGCGATCATCCCCGAGCTCGAGTCGGACGACGAGCCGACGCTCAACCACGACTCATCGACCAACGCACTGATCACGCTGTACCGACGACTGAAGAGGAAGGAGGACACGCATGGCAACTGATCGACCAATGCAACTGGGGATGGTCGGGCTCGGACGGATGGGGGCGAACCTCGTCCAGCGACTCGTGCGCGACGGCCACCACTGCGTCGTCTACGACGTCAACAACGCCGCCGTCGAGAAGCTCGTCGGCGAACGCGTCGTCGGCGCGTCATCGCTCGAGGACCTCGTGAGCAAACTCGACGCGCCCGCGCGCCGTGTGGCTGATGCTGCCCGCCGCGATCACCGGGGACACGCTCGAACGAACTCGTGCAGTACCTCGACACCGACGACGTCGTCATCGACGGCGGCAACTCGTACTACCGCGACGACATGGCGCGCGCCGCGCAGCTGCACCGAGCGAGGCGTGCACTACGTCGACTGCGGCACGAGCGGCGGCGTCTGGGGACTCGAGCGCGGCTACAGCCTCATGATCGGCGGCGAGGACGACGTCGTCGCGCGCCTCGACCCGATCTTTCGCACGATCGCGCCGGGCGACGACGGCACGGCCAAGACGCCCGGTCGCACGCGCACCGACGGCACGGCGCCAGCTGGGCTACCTGCACTGCGGACCGAACGGCGCGGGCCACTTCGTCAAGATGGTGCACAACGGCATCGAGTACGGGATGATGGCCGCGATCGCCGAGGGACTGAGCATCTTGAAGCACGCCAACGTCGGCACGACCACCGTCGAGGCCGACGCCGAGACGACGCCGCTGCGCGACCCGCAGTACTACGCGTTCGACTTCGACCTGCCCGAGGTCGCCGAGGTCTGGCGTCACGGCTCGGTCGTCGGCTCGTGGCTCGTCGACCTCACCGCCGACGCGCTCGCGCGCTCGCCGGAACTCGACGAGTTCTCGGGACGCGTCTCGGACTCCGGCGAGGGTCGCTGGACCGTCGAGGCGGCGATCGACGAATCGGTGCCGACGCCCGGTCATCAGCGCCGCGCTGTGGCAGCGATTCGAGTCGCGCGGCTAGGGCGAGTTCACCGCCAAGGTGCTCTCGGCGATGCGCGCGGAGTTCGGTGGCCACGTCGAGAAGAGTTCGTAGCGTGCACCACGAGCTGCGCGACGTTCTCCGACGCCGACGCCGTCGCGACCGCGGCGGCTGAGTTCGTGGCGCAACTGCGCACGCGAGACAATCGAGGCCGCAGGACGATTCACTTTCGCGGTGAGCGGCGGACGCACGCCGTGGGTCGATGTTCGAGAAGCTGGCGGCGCTGGACGATCGCGTTGGTCCGACGTCGTCGTCTACCAGGTCGACGAGCGAATCGCGCCGGTCGGCGACGCGACGCGCAACCTCACCAACCTCGAACGCAGCCTCGGCGAGCGACGTCCGACGATCGTCGCGATGCCGGTGAACGATCACGACCTCGACGTCGCGCGGCGACCTACGCCGCGTCATCTGCCCGACCGTTTCGACCTCGTGCACCTCGGCCTCGGCCCCGACGGCCACACCGCGTCGCTCATACCGGGCGACCCGGTGCTCGGCGTGCGCGACCGACTCGTCGCGGTGACCGGCGTCTACCAGGGTGAGCAGCGAATGACGCTCACGTACCGCGCGCTCGAGCGCGCGCCGATCAGTTGCTCTGGCTCGTCACGGGCGCCGACAAGCGATCCGCGCTCTCGGCGCTGCTGCGTGGCGACACGACGATTCCCGCGGGGGGCGTCGAGGCACCGCGCGTCGACTCGTGATGGCCGACGCGCGCGGCGTTGGGATCATGAGCCTCGACGAGGAGAAGCGCCTCGCCGGCGAATCGCGCCGCCGAGCTCATCGAGCCGGGCATGCGCGTCGGCCTCGGTACCGGCACGACGGTCGCGTTCCTGCTCGAGGCGATCGCGCGGCGTGGCGTGCAGGCACGTTACGTCGCGACCTCGCCCGAGACGGCCGACGCCGCACGATCGCTCGGTATCACGTGGAGGCCTTCGACGCCCTCGACGAACTGGACCTCGCGATCGACGGGGCCGATCAGATCGCGCCCGACGGGTGGCTCGTCAAGGGTCGCGGCGGCGCACACTTGCGCGAGAAGATCGTCGCCGCCGCGGCGCGCCGCTTCGTGGTCATCGCCGACTCGTCGAAGCCGGTGACGCAACTCCACGCGCCGGTGCCCTTGGAACTGCGGCCTTCGGACTTCGCGCGACGCTGCGAGAGTTGGGCTCGGTCACGCTGCGCGACGTCGCGCACGACTCCCGACGGCGGCGTACTCGCGGACTATCACGGCGCCGTTCGACAGCCCGCACGAACTCGCCGAACGCTTCGCCGCGACGCCCGGCGTCGCCGCCCACGGACTCTTCGCGCCAAACTTGGTGAGTGAGATCATCGTGGCCACTGGTAAGACGGTGACCACCACAGCCCCCGGAGGTCAACTATGACGGGTTCCCACAGCGCCATGCACGCCGAGGTGCCGCCGGATCACATCTTCGTGATGTTCGGCGCCACAGGCGACCTCGCCAAACGCAAGATCCTGCCGGGACTGTTCCACCTCGCCGTCGCCGGGCTCCTGCCCAAGAAGTACCGGATCATCGGCTGTTCGCGCCAGGCCTCGGCCATCTCCGACAAGGAGTTCCGCAAGCGCGCCTACGACGCGGTCTGTGAGTTCGGTTCGAACAAGCCCGAAGGCACGCAGTGGGAGGAGTTCGAGAAGAACCTCTCCTTCGCCTACGCCGAAGAGGACGGCACCGGTGAACTCGTCGACGCCGTCGCACGCGCCGAGAAGGAGATGGGCGGCGACGTCCAGCGACTCTTCCACCTCGCCGTGCCGCCCAACGCGTTGCTCGGCATCATCGAGATGCTCGGCGCCACGGGACTGAACGAGAACACCAAGATCATCTGCGAGAAGCCCTTCGGCACCGACCTCGCCTCGGCGCGACAACTGAACGCCGACGATCGCCGAGTGTTTCGACGAGGCCCACGTCTTTCGCATCGACCACTTCCTCGGCAAGGAGTCGATCGACAACATCTTGGCGCTGCGCTTCGCCAACGGGCTGTTCGAGCCGATCTGGAATCGCACGTACGTCAGCTACGTCCAGATCGACGTGCCCGAGACCCTCTCGATCGAAGGTCGCGGCGCGTTCTTCGAACAGACCGGGACCTTTCGCGACATGGTCGTCACGCACCTGTTCCAGGTCTTGGCCTTCGTCGCCATGGAACAGCCGATCTCGCTCGACGCGAAGCCGCTGCGCGATGAGATCAGCAAGGTCTTCGACTCGACCGCGCCGATAAATCCCGAACACGTCATCCGGGGCCAGTACGACGGGTACCGCAACGAGGCCGGCGTCGCGCCGGACTCCCAGGCCGAGACCTTCGTCGCGCTGCGCGCCGACGTCGAGAACCCGCGCTGGAAGGGCGTGCCCTTCTTCCTGCGTACTGGCAAGGCCATGGCCCAGAGTCGACAGGTCGTGACGATCGGCTTCAAGGAGCCGGTCATGCGGATGTTCCCCGTCGACCACATGGAGGGTCAGCGCCACGGCAACGAACTCGTCGCGGACTTCGCGGACCCCGGATCGATCCAGACGCACTTCTTGGCCAAAGAGCCCGGACCGCAGATGCGACTCGCGCCGGCGGTCATGAACTTCCGCTACGCCGACTCCTTCCAGACGGCCAACAACCTCGAGGCCTACGAGCACCTCATCCTCGAAGCGATGCTCGGCAACCAGGCCTTCTTCACACGCTCCGACGGCATCGAGCGACAGTGGGAGATCGCCGAGCCGGTCTTCGAGAATCCGCCGGAAGTCGAACTGTACGAACCGGGATCGTGGGGCCCAGTATCGATCGACCGCATCGTGGCACCGGACCGCTGGTCACTGCCTCGATGAGTTCCGAGATTCGGTTGCTGCTTTCCGACGTCGACGGCACACTCGTGCCGCGCGACAAAGAACTCACTCCGGCCACGTTGCGAGCGGTCCAGCACCTGCGCGACGCGGGGATCGACTTCGCGCTCACCAGTAGCCGGCCCCCGCGAGGACTTCACATGTATCTGGCGCCGCTCGCTCTCACCACGCCAATCTCTGCGTTCAATGGCGGCATGATCGTCGACACCGACGACACCATTCTCGAAGCGCACACGATCGACGATGGTGTCGTGCCGGACATCATTGGCGTGCTCGACGATCACGGCGTACCCGTGTGGGTCTATCGCGGTCAGGAGTGGTACGTCCGTGACGCGAGCGGCTCGCACGTGCAGCACGAAGCCGACGTCTGTCAGTTCCAGCCGCTAACGGTCGCCACCTTCGATGCAGTGAGCGACGGCGTCGCCAAGATCGTTGGCGCGACAGACGACGTGGATGCACTCACGAAGGCGCGCGAGATGATCAGGGAGAAGGTCGGAGCGAGTGTCTCGGCCACGAACTCCCAGACCTATTACCTGGATATCACGAATCCCCAAGCCAATAAAGGCGCGGTCGTCGACTATCTCGCGGCACGATACGACATACCCCGCGACACAATCGCCACGATTGGCGACGCGCATAACGACGTGTCGATGTTTCAACGATCGGGAGTGTCGATCGCGATGGGCAATGCCGACGATGACGTGAAGGCATTGGCGGACAACGTCACGTCGTCGAACGACGACGACGGATTTGCGCACGCGGTCGAGACGTTCATTCTGTCGCGCTGACGAGTGCTGCGTCATTGTGCGCATCAGAGCAGACCTCGTCGCTCCATCACACGACAACGCGCACGCATCACATCGCGATCATCGTCGCGCACGTGCATCTGAAATTTGATTGAGTTACCTATCCACCGCTTCGAGACCAAAGGAAGGGATGATTGATGTGTCGAAATGTCATCGTGTCGGACTTCTTCGAAGGAGGGTGAATGAGAATCTTCAGGAAGCTACTTGGTCTGTCGACATCGAAAACCCAAAACACCAGTTTGATGGAACCCACGTCATTGGCGGCGTTCGGACAGATGAGCGGCAGCCATCAGGCAATGATCGCCGAAGCGCTCGTCGCAACGGCCAACGAGCGTCGAAAGCTCGACAAGGCCTCCTAGGCCGACCGTCGAACAGGCGTCAGACGTCGGGCCGAGCCCGTCGGCGCATCGGGGGTAGCTGCGGCGGCGGTGACCGGCGCGCGGGTAACGCGGCGAGGAGCCGTTCTGTGACCTCGGCGATCTGCTGGACCGCGTCGACGAACGGCTCTGACGTGAGCAGCGGCCCCGACGTGACGGCGGCCACCTTTCTCGCATACTGCAGGGCAGCGGCATGAATCTCTTCGTGGGTGGCCGGAGGTTCGAGCCCCCGCAACATGGTGATGTTTCGACACATCGTCCCACCGTAGGTCGCGATGCCCCGTTACTTCAATGCCAGATCTGCATCAGTCCCAAATCGCCACACCAGATTCAAGGTCGAAGAACTCGAGTCGCTCCGGATTCACTGTGAAACTGAACTCATCGCCCACGTGAACCACGTGGCGCGGTTCGATTCTCGCGACGCAGTCGTCGTCGGGCGTCGCCTTGGACGAGCTGTCCTCTCCTTCGATGACGGCGGTTGTGCCGTCCGGAACAACGACGAGTGCGTCCGTGCGAAAGTGCACGAGAATCTCGGAGCCCAGCGCCTCCACGAGTTCCACGTTCCCCTTAAAAGTGACGCCGGAGCGCTCCTCGCTTGCCGCTGGGAGGTCTTCCGGACGAATGCCGACCACGATCGTCTGACCTCCGTATCGCTGCAATGCCGGATGTTGTTTGATGATCGCCTCCGAGAGCGGCATGCTCTGACTGCCGAGCATCACCGAACGGTGGTCCGGAGCAAGCTGAGCCTGAAAGAGATTCATCGAAGGCGAACCGATGAACCCGGCGACGAAGACATTGGCCGGACGGTCGTAGAGCACTTGCGGTGTATCACACTGCTGGAGGGCGCCGTCACGCAATACCGCTACCCGATGACCAAGGGTCATGGCCTCGGTCTGGTCGTGCGTCACGTAGATCGTGGCGACGCCGATTCTTGACTGAACGCGCGAGATCTCGGCGCGAAGTTGCACGCGCAGCTTGGCGTCCAGATTTGACAGTGGCTCGTCCATCAAGAAGACACTTGGTTCACGAACAATCGCGCGCCCCATGGCCACTCGTTGGCGCTGGCCACCGGAGAGCCGCGTGGGCTTGCGGTCGAGCCACGGTGTGATCCCGAGGACATCCGCGGCGGCGCGAACCCGTCTATCGATCTCCGCCTTGGGCACCTTTCGCATTCGCAACGCGAAGCCGATGTTCTGCGCAACCGTCATTTGCGGATACAACGCATAACTCTGGAAGACCATCGCGACGTCACGGTCACGGGGTGCCACGTCATTCATGACGTTTTCGCCAAAGCGCACCGATCCTGAGGTGATGTTCTCAAGTCCGGCAATCATCCGAAGCACCGTCGTCTTGCCACAACCTGATGGGCCGACCACCACCATAAACTCACCGTCGGCGATCTCCAGATCCAGACTGTTGACGGCCTCAAAACCGTTGGAATAGATCTTGGAGACCTTCTCGAGGCTTACTGACGACATCAACGCTCCCCTATTTCGAATCGAACTACCGACCAGCCCTCGCTCAGCGGAACTGAACACTCGAGCGCGCGGCCTTCACGGTGCGCGACCTCTCGAATATCGACCGGCGTGAAACGTCCCTCGTCGATGCCGAGGGTGGCGACACACGCCCGCCAGATCTCGGGTCGCTCCACGAGAACCGTGACGGTGACTTCCCGACACCATCCGGCCCCGCTGGAGTGACGCCACGAGCCCTCGGGCGCTCCTGAGAGATCCATCACGCTGACGACGACGAAGGTGTCGTCACGACGCACGCGAGCATAGACAGCGCCGCCGAGTGGTTCGGGGCTCACTGTGCCGGCCCACGTCACGGTCACCGCCGCATTCTCATCGTCGAGCTCATACCAACTCGTATCGACGCCTCGGCGAAAGAGGTCCCGGCACCGCAATGCAAAGCGGTGCCAGGCAAGCACAATCTCGATCTCCCCATCGAGGAGCGTCTCATGCTCCACGTAGTACGGATGGCTGAGCACGCCGTAGTCATCACCCCAGATGAGGATGCCGGCGCCCAGCGTGGTGACGATCGCCTCGCTCAGGACGGCCGTGCGAAGCGCGTCGGCTCGCTCACCGTCCCACACCGGCGGATAGATCGCCAGCGTGTCACCTTGCGATTCTGCAACGCCAGCGCTGCGTTCTAAGAGGCCCTCCAGGTGGCGCCACCGGTCATTGGGCGGCCATACTTCGGCGTAGCGGAATCCCGGTCTCTCGGGTGGCGTGAACCCGCGCGGTACACCGTTGACTTGATTGAAACTAAGCACGTCGTTCGGACGAGCAATGCGCACGGCTCGCACGAAACTGTCATAGCCCTTCGCAATCGACACGACAGTCCCGGCGGCGTCAAGCGTCGCGCGCGGATAGCCGTAGGTGTCGAGATGGAGCCCATTGAAGTGCAGCGTGTCGAGTGCTCGTCCGTACGCGTCGATCCAGTGCCGTTGCCACTCACTGTTCGCTGGATCCATTATCTGGAGCAGATCACCGAGCGACTCCGCGCTTCCATCGTTTCGACGCAATAGCCACGACTCGTGTCCGCGAGCGAACACCGCGTCGGCGGCGCAGACCGGCGCGTAGGCCTGGGCGATGGCGCCCCGCGCTCGTATACCGTCGATCAGCTGTCCGAGAGCAGAGAGTTCAATCGGTCGACGCAGCGGATCGACGTACGACTCGGTGTCGGCCAGCGGCCGCGAGTAACTCTCCATCCAGTCATAGACCTGCACGACCGTGCAGCGCAGTTGACCCAACCACCGAAGCACCGATGGCCTGCTCGACGCGTCAAAGGACGTTGCGAATCCGACGATGGGGTCATCACCGATCATGGCTCGCACGCTGACGAACTCTTCGGCCAGTACTTCGTCGTCCATCGAGATCGCCGTAATCGCGTGCGTACCCACCGGAAGCCCCGGCACAACGGCATCATCGCCCTCGATTCGACCAACGAAGGACTCGCCGAAGGCCGTGCGGGCCTCCAGGGCTTGAGTCCCCACGGGCAATCCTTTGACATCAACGTCCTCGCCCACGAGGACGGCACTAGGCACGAAGTCAAAGTTCGCGGTTGTCACCGTATCCCGCCCAAAGAAATGCCGCGTTGAAAAGAGCGCTGCGAGATCAAGAACACAATCAAACTCGGTATCGTCGCGATCACTGACGCCGCGAAAAGCGGGCCCCATTGGGTTGTGTGCTCCCCGATGAAGAAATTGAGCGCGATAGGAAGCGTACGGTGGGACGGCGAGTTGATAAGTGTCAGCGCGATCACGAACTCCTCCCAGGCGAAGTTGAAGGTGAACATCGCGACAACTGCCAACGCAGGAATCGATAGCGGCGCAATGAGTCGTGTCAGCACGCGTAACGTGCGTGCGCCGTCGAGCCTGAAGGACTCTTCGAGCTCCTTCGGGACGGCCTCGAAGAAGCCTCGGAGGAGAAAGATCGAGAACGGCAGGTTCTCACTGGCGTAGATCAGCATCAGCCCGAACAAGCGAGTCCGTCAGGTGCAATTTCAGCATCAGGAGATACTGCGGAATGATCAGTTCGACGCTCGGAACCGCGAGCGCGGCGAGGAAGCACGTAGAAGATGATCTCCTTGAAGGGGAAGCGTGTAGCGAGCGAAGGCGAATGCCGCCAGCGACGCGACAACGACCGTGATCAGCACGGTCCCGAGGGCAACCATCGAAGCTGTTCAAGAAGTAGCGTCCGAAGCTGTTCTCGGACCACGCCTGTACGTAGTTGATGACGGTCGGATGCGTGGGAACTAGCACTGGGTGCGACGTCAGGATATCGCAGGTTGGCTGGAACGACAGAGAGATCATGTACAGCAAGGGGAAGACTGAGATCGCACCGAAGACGACCGCCATGGCGAGTCGCGTCTTCTTCCACGTCCGGATGCCGAAGAGCCCGGGCTGCGAGTGCCTTGATGCGGTCGCGCCGAATGCGTCGTCGTCGTAGGCGAGCGAAGTTGGTCTTTGAACGCGACGCTCACGGTCGATCGCCGCCTCGCAGCACGCGGATCTGGAGAATGCTGAGTCCGATGACGACGATCGCCATGACCGACGCGATGGCCGCGGCGTAACTGAAGGGAAGAAGGAGAAGGCCTGTTGGTAGGCGTACGTAAGGAGCACGCTGCGTCGAGCCGTAGGGCCCGCCACTCGTCAAGATGAAGACCTGGGTGAAGACCTGACTCGCGCCGATCACGAGGAGGACTAGCACGAACACGATCGTCGGACGAATGTTTGGAATCACCACGTGGCGCCATACGCGGCGACTCCTTCGCCCCGTCGACGCGGCTCGCCTCGACGAGGTCTCGAGGTACGCCGTCGAGCGCGGCGAGGAACATGATGAAGGACCAGCCCACGCCCTTCCAGATGCTGACGATCCAGATCACGGCGTTCCCTGTCCAAGTCTGGGCGAGCCAGTCGATGTGCACGGTGTGGCCGGCGAAGAGCGAGAGCACGGCGTTCGCGACGCCGCCCTGGTCGGCGAAGATGTAGGCGAAAATGTAACTGACACGACCACCCACGACGTGACGACGGGGATGAAGATCAAGCGCGCGCCACAGCCCTCGCCCGGGCAGGCGGTCGGTCAACAACGCGGCGGCGAAGAGGCCGAGCGCCATCTGAAGCGGCACAGTGATGACCAGTGAAGAGCAGCGTGTTGAACGCGGCGGTACGAATCTCGGGGTCATGGAAAATCCGTGCGTAGTTGGACCAACCGACGAAGGGATTCGCGACGCCGGGAAAGATGTGCCAGTTGTAGAAGCTGATGTCGAACTGGCGGTAGATCGGATAGACGATGAAGAGCACGTACAGGAACGCGGCAGGCAGCCAGCAACAAATACGGCGTGGCGACCGCGAGGCGCGCGTCGGCCGACGACGCAAAGCAGCGCCCGGCGGAGTATCCGCCGGGCGCTGATCGAGCTAGTGCTACTGAAGCCACTAACTACCCGCGAGGGCGGTGTTCCGCCTCCTGCGCAGCATTCTGGAGACCGGCGGCGACCGTAACGTTGCCCGCCAAGATCTGCTGCAATTCGTTCGACCAGTCAGTGTCGAGCTGGCTGTAACCCGGGCTGTTCGCGCGGATCCGTCGCCGTCAGCAACTGCTTGGCGAAGACGCGCGTAGTACGGCGTCGTCCTTGACTTCCTGAGCCGCGTCCGTCTTGATCGCCGACATGTCACCCTGCTTGGCCATGGCCAGCTGCGCGAACGGCGAGTCCAGGAACTCCGCGAACTTCTCGGCGTCAGCGATGTGGTGTCCGTCCTTGGCGACGACGGTGTCCTCGCCGCCGACGGTCGAGACCGACCCGCCAGCACCGCTCGGGAACGGCGCGATCCCGTAGGACGGAACCGGGCTCAAGCCGGCGTACGTCGGCACGGCCCACGGACCGTCGATGTACATCGCGTACTCACCCTTCGGGAAGCCCGGCTCGCCCGAGACCGCGCTCGCACCACCTTGGAAGTCACTGCCGATGTCGCCAGCCTTCAACAGGTTGACGAGCGGTCGTCACGGCGGTGATCGTTGCGGTGCTGTCCATGTAGCCAGATGCCTGCGTGTACTTGGCGTTGGTGAACGATCCACCCATGCTCCAAACATAGGGCGCCGTGTTCCAGATGTCGGTTCCGTCGACGCCCAAGCCATACTGCTGCTTGGCCGGGACGGTCAACGTAGCAGCGTCGGCGAGCAACTGATTGATGGTTGTCGGGGGACCGGAGATCCCTGCCGCGGCGAAGTCCGCCTTGTTCCAGTACAGCGCCTGAGTATTGGTGTCGTCCGGGAAGGCGTAGTACTTGCCGCCCACCTCAGTCGTCGCCAGCGGCCCGGGCAGGGACTCCTTGCGAATCGCGGCGAATGCCTTCAGCTTCGCGACGTTCACCACGATGCCCTCCTGGGCCAATTGCGCCACCCACGCGATGTCCGAGCGCATCACGTCTGGCGGGTCACCGGCCGCGGATGTCGCGATGAACTTGTTCAACAGGTCCGAGTACGGGTAAATCACCGAGTCCACTTTGATCCCGGGATTCAGCTTTTCGAATCGGGGGATGATGACCTTGGCGATCGTTGACGCTTCCTTGTCGGCGGTGTTGTAGGTGCTCCAATACTGCAGCGTCACCGTCTTTTGTTTCGTCGAGGCTGAAGCGCCGTTGGTGCTGAGACCAACGATGGCGCCACTGCCCACGAGAGCGAGGCTCGCGACGAAGAGTGGAACTCTCGATGCGACTTTTCTCCCATATACATGCTTGCTGCTCATGAGAATTATCTCCTATTTTCTTGTTGATCAGGCCATTTGGCCCAGTTGTTCAGTTGTCTGTCGTGAATCTCTTGGACCCCATGGCCGCGGTCCTACTGCTCTTCCCCCTCACCTTTCTGGTCTCCAGAATTCGTTGGTGGCCCTCCCCAACGCGAAATTGCTTGCGCGCACTTTGGTGCTCGAGCGCTCATGGACGTGCCTCATGTGAGCGATTGACTGCGCCCAGTGTCGCAGCGACCTCCGCTTCGTCAATCGCGATCATGAGCACGACATACATCGCGTACGACCATGTCAGATCTTTTGCAGGATGTCCCCATCGTTCGACCCATTCCTCGTAGTGCACGGCGTCGCGGCGATCACCACCGAACTGTTCGCCCAAGTAGTCCTGCGTCATCGAAGTGTGTGGCGACCCATGACAAGCACCGCTTCGCCTTCTCGAGGTCGCCGGTCGTAACGGCATACCACCCGAGCGACGCGGTGAGCACAGGCCACGCACCACTCCCGAAATACACGTCAGTCGAGTAGCGACGAATACCACCGTCAAGCGTCAAGCGATCCTCGATGGTCGCGACGGTCTCTGACGAACGCTGGGTCGTTCGCGTCGACCGCTTGAAACGGCGCGAGAAGCCACAGCTCGCTCGCGTCGACGTCGCTGTTCTCACTGGACTTGACGTAGACGCCGTTCATGATCGCCTCACGGAGCCGGTCCTGCACGGCGCGGGCCGACTGCTGGAGATCGAGGTCGTCCAAGAGGTCGGCCGCGGTGGACAGTCCGCCGTAGACGCTCGCCAACGTCGACGTATGCACCGCGGTGCCGTTCTCTTCCCACACGTCATAGCAAGGCGTGCCAGCGAACGTCGCCAGATAGCGCGCGGCCCGGGCCACGGAACTTCGCCATTCCTTGGGCACCGACGTCTGGTGTGACTCGTGGAGGTGCTGGCCCAACGACCACAGCCACGTGCCGTAACCATCGATCTGAAAGTTGGGCCAGTCATCGATGACCGACGTGCCATCGAGGGCGAATCGCGCCGGCGGCATGATCGTCGGATCGAGCTCGTCGCCGCGCAGCATCTTCTCGATGACGTCGTCGATGATGCCGCTGATGCCACCGATGGCGTCGTTCACCCACGCGTGATAGCGCGCCGATGCTTCGTACTCGCCCGCGCGGTCAAGGGCGAAGGCGCTGAACGAGCCGTCGCGAAGCCAGCAGAAGTGATACTGGGCGAAGTCCGGTGACGCAATGAACGCCCCGCTCGACGACTGGTTGCGCAAGATCGCGTCGATGCTCTCTTGTAGTGACGAGTCGAATCGTGCGCGGTCGAGTCGCTTCGCAGTCGCGCGCGCTGTCAGGTCAGGGCGGTTCATGGTCATGCGTTGACCCGATGCCAGATCGCGTGACTCATCTCGTCTGAGTTCGGCAGGCTGAATGACTCGCGCAGTACTTGGGTCGCGGCGCCCACCGCCCAGGCCTCGTCCCCCCACAGTTGGACCTTGATCTCGACAGTCCGACCGAGGTCGCCGAAGGTCTGCTCGCGCACCGCCGCGATGATGGGATCGAGGAAGGTGGGTCCGAGTTCCGTACCCTCACCACAGATGATGAGTAGCTCGGGATTCAGCAAGGTCATCATGTTCGCCACCGCTTGGCCGAGCCGGCGACCAGCGTTCGCGAGCACGCTCGTGGCGATCGGATCTCCGTCGCGCACCAGCGCGAGCAGTTCGTCGCGCGTGACGTCACGTCCAATCTGTGCACCGACACTGCGGCGCAGTGCGGCTTCGCCCACGATCGATTCCAGACAGCCGAAGCGGCCGCACTCGCACTTCGCACCGCCCGGTTCGATGATCATGTGCCCGAACTCACCGGCCGCGCCATTCGCGCCGTGGTACAGCGAGCGATCGATGACGATGCCGAGACCGATACCGCGCCCCACGCTCAAGGTGACGAAGTCGCGCGCGTCCGGAGCGTCACCGGCCCATTTCTCGGCCACGGCCAGGGTATTCACGTCATTGTCGACCCAGATCGGCAAGCCCAGACGCTTGCGAAGTGGTCCCGCGAGGTCGACGTCGCGCCACCACAGAAGATGAGAGAAGTTGCAGATGCCTCGGTCGGTATCGATGATGCCGGGAAGTCCGATGCCGACGCCCAGCACTTTGGCTGCGGGACGACGGCGTCACGAAGTACTCGCAGCACCGCCTGCTCGATGGCTTGGATCGCCGCCGCCGGGTTGCCGACGAGTGACGCTTGGGTCTCGCGACTTGCGACGACTTGCGCGTCGAGGTCACAGACCACGGTCGTGAGTCCGTCGGCGCGAAGTTTGATGCCGATGACGTAGCCGGCCTTGGGATCGATGCTGAGCAAGACAGGCGGTCGGCCACCGCTCGACGGTGCGAGCGACACCTCGTTGAAGATGCCGCGCTTGATGAGTTTGTCGACGATGTTGGAGACCGTCGGTGCGCTCAATCGTGATTGACGCGCGAGGTCAGCGCGCGACACCGTGCCAGCGCGACGAACAAGTTCGATGAGAAGACTGACATTGAGATCGCGCAGCAATGATCGGGAGCCACGCCGCGTCGAAAAACCCGCGGCGGGCTCCCTCTGATCAGTCGCGATCGGAGCCTCGGGAGAGGAACGCTCGGGTTGGGGTTCGGCGTCGAGCTGCTTGCGAGTCATGCTCCTCCATCAGTCAGTACAACGCGGTGCGTCACTTACTTACTTCAATGAAGATACTAAGTATCCGCCATCCCGGCGTCAAGTGCAGGGAGAGAAATTTGTGCGGCGCTTCAAGAACGTCAGTTTCAAGCTTGATCGGTTTCTGAAGTCAAGGTCCCTTGACATACCGATCGATGTTAAGTACGCTTTACATCGTGAAGAATGAGGTTCGAGAGCAGCGGCGTCAGCGAGAACTCTCGCAGGCGGATCTGGCGTCAGCGATCGGCGTCTCACGTCAGACGATCATCGCGATCGAGAGCGGTCGGTACTCACCGTCATTGCCCCTGGCCTTTCGCATTGCGAGATTCTTCGATCAACCAGTCGACAAGTTGTTTGACCCAGAAGATGAGGTGAATTCATGAACCAACGCACTAGCGCACGACTACTCGTCCCAGCCACCGTCGTTCTCGCCGGTACTGCCATCGCCGTCGCCGTGGGTGTCGGACACACATGGAGTGGAGCACTCGTTGCCGAAGCAGTGACGATCGTGATCGCGGCGGCCTACTACGTGGCCACAGGACGCGACAGCGACGTGGGTGCCATCTACGGGCAACGCTCCGATGAGCGACAAGCGACGGTTCTATTGCAAGCATCGAGGCGCGCCTTCGTCGTCATGATGGTCGCCGCCTTCGTCTGCGCCGTCGTAACAGTGGCGTTAAATGTCAGTTACTGGCAGGCCGACGTAATCGGAAGTGTCGGTAGCTGCACGTTCCTCCTTAGTCTTCTGATCCAAGGCGCTCCCAGCCGCCGAATCTCCGGCAAACGCGGTGTCATGGAGACCGCGTCGGAATCGAGCGACAGTGACCGCCCCGAGCACGTCAGTGCCGACGTCTAGCGTTACGTCATGAGCGCCGAGCGCATTGAAGTGCAACGCACCATTCGAGCCGCGCCGACAGCGATCTTCCGCTTCCTCTGCCAACCCGAGGGTCACGTCACAATCGATAGTTCCGGCATGTTGATGAGTGCCGAGGGCGAGGTGGTGCGCGGCGTCGGCGACACGTTCGTCGTTCACATGGACCGCGAAGCGCTGAACGACTTTCCACTCGGCCTCTACGACGTCGCGGTGACGATCACGGAGTTCATTCAAGACCGCGAGATCGCGTGGAGCGTCGCCGGACTGGTTCGACCGTCGATCGGTCACGTGTACGGCTACCAACTCGAACCAGTCGACGACGCCACCCTGGTGACGTCGTACTACGACTGGTCAGGCATCAGCCAAGAGTGGCGCGACGCCGGCATCTTTCCCGTGATCTCCGAAGCAGCGCTGCGCGCCACGCTGGGCATCTTGGATCGCAGCGTGACACGAGGGAACCGCAGCGAACCTCTGACGCACGAACGGCGACGCCCTTAGGCGTCGCCGCCCGAGGTCGAGTACACCAACGCGTTGTTCTTGACCGTGTTGGCGTACCAGGAGAAGCTCGCCTTCGGCAGTCGTGTGCCGGTCGGGAAGTCGACCCACACGATGCCGAATCGGCGCGAGTAGCCATAGGCCCACTCGAAGTTGTCGAGCAGGCTCCACACGAAGTAGCCCTGCACGTTGACGTTGGCTTCGATCGCGTCGTGCACCGCCGAGATGTGCTCTTCGAGGTACGACACGCGGTCGTGATCGAGGACGTGACCGTTGGGGTCGACGTAGTCGTCGAAGGCCGCACCATTTTCCGTGATGTAGATCGGCAGTTCGGTGTAGTCGGTCTTCACGCGCACGAGCAGCTCCGAACAGTCCCGAGGCATCGACTTCCCAGCCCATCGACGTGGTGTCGGTGCCGGGCGTCTCGAGCGAGAGCACCCGCAGGTCAGGGAACTGCTCGCCGAGCGGCACGCCATAGCCAGCGGCGCGCGCCTCTTTGACGCGCGTCGAGTCCATGATCGTGCCCGGGAAGTAGTAGTTGACGCCGAGGAAGTCCAGCGGTTGGGCGATGACCTCCATGTCACCGTCGTGTACGACCGAAAAGCCCGGCGCGTTGTTCTTGTAGTGCTCGAGCATGTCCTTCGGGTACTCGCCCTTGAAGAGCGGATCGAGGAAGATCCGGTTCAGGTTGCCGTCCGCGCGATGTGCGGCCGCGAGGTCGAGCTCGTGGGTGGTGCCGGGTCGCGAGACGCCGAGATTCAGCGTGATACCGACCTTGGCGTCGGGAATCGCCGAACGAAGGATCGGCACGGCGTTGCCGTGCGCGAGCAGGAGGTGGTGCGTCGCCGCGACGGCCTTCCCGATGTCCTTGATGCCGGGCGCGTGACGACCGGCGCCGTAGCCGAGCCAGGCCGAACACCACGGTTCGTTCAACGTGATCCAGCGCTCGACGGAGTCGCCCAGGGCGCGCGCCACGAGGTCGACGTACTCGCCGAATCGTTCGGTCGTGTCGCGCACGCACCAGCCGCCCTCGTCCTCGATCGGCTGGGGCAGGTCCCAGTGATAGAGCGTCAACGTCGGTTCGATGTCGCGCGACCGACAGTCCGTCGACGAGGCGGCGATAGAAGTCCAGGCCGGCCTGATTGGCCGGTCCCTTGCCGTCGGGCTGTACTCGGGGCCAGGCTACCGAGAAGCGGTAGGAGCCGACGCCGAGCTTCTTCATGAGATCGAGGTCTTCGTCCATGCGGTGGTAGTGGTCACAGGCGATGTCGCCGGTGTCGCCGTTCCACACCTCTCCTGGACGGTGGCTGTAGGTGTCCCAAATCGACGGACCGCGCCCGTCAACGTCAACGGCGCCTTCGATCTGATACGAGGCGGTCGCGGTTCCCCAGAGAAAACCAGGGGGGAAGTGCCGTGGCGGGCTCTCGTTGTGGGGGGTGGTCGTACTCATGATGTGAATGTCTCCTGATAGTAATTGGGCGAGTTTCAGCGAAGGGTGATCGCGCGCGACCGCGCCGCTAACACTTGCGGCGCGGTCGCGCGTAATCTGATGTTCCCTCCGCGTGCGGGCTAGCAGGGTTGGAGAACTCCTAGCCCGCAGCGGAGGTGATCAATTACGACGCCTTGAGTTGCATCAAGATGTACGGCAACTCAGGGTCGCTCGGCGACGGGTCCGCGTACGGGTTTGCCGCAGTCACGAATCCGGTGAAGTTCGCCGTGCTGTACTCGTCCCAGTCCGCGCCATAGAGCAGCGGGATGACGGGCAACGTCGTCGCCTCGATCTTCTCGAGGGGCGCCGTCGCGGCCTTCACGGCCGCCGTGTTCGACGGGTCAGTTGAGGCCAACTTCGACAGCAGTGACTGCACCGCACCATTGTGGTAGCGGCCGAAGTCCGCGTTGGCGGTCTTGCCGAGCGCCGCGGACTGCGTGTAGTCAAACCAGTTGTCGAACTGCGTGTACGGGTCGGTGCCGCCATTGCCCCAGTGGACAACGGAGTCGAAGTTCCCGTCCGCGAGGTCGGCGTACCACTGTGATGCCTGCACACCGTCAACCGTGGCGTCAATGCCTTCGGACTTGAGTTCCGAGGAGATGAGCTGGATGTCCGCGTAGTAGTCAGAGTAGGAGATCGGGTCCTCGATGGAGAACTTGACGACCTTACCCTTCAGTGCGTAGTAACCCTGCTTGTTCTTCTTGAACCCGGCCTTGGTCAGAATCGACTTCACGGTCTTGGGCTGGTTGGTGGACTTGATGTCGTTCTTGTACGTCGACGCAAGGTAGCCAGCCTGGCTGGGCAAGATGAGCGCACTCAGCGACGTCGCCGGCGCCTCGTAACCACTCTCACCCTTGACACTCAACGCCGTACGGTTCACACCGGCGCTGATGGCCTGGCGAACTGCGATGTTGGTGAATGGCCACTTGGTGACGCTCAACTCCAATGTCACGGTCGAACCCGGGGCAAAGTAGATGTGGTTCGTCGCCTTGTCCTTGTTCACGAAGATCGAGTTGACGTTCTCAATGTCGTTACCGGCCCACTGCAGCTGTCCACTCGCCAAGGCGGTCGCGGCGTCAGTGTTGGACGCGTAGGACGGGACGTCAATCTCGCTCGCCGCGGGCGTACCACCCCAGTAGTTCGGGTTGGCCTTGTAGCTCACGAGCTGCGCACTGTAGTTGTCCAGTTCGTACGGACCAGTGCCGACCGGATTCGTCACCGTCGCCGTGGCCGGGGTCGAGTACGTCGTCCCGAAGCTGGCGGGCAGGATCAACTGCGTACCAGCGATGGCGACGATGTTCGAGTACTCCGGTACGGCGTAGTTCAACACCACCGTGTCGCCCGATACCGTCGCGGGGCTGGCCAATGACGGCACGCCGTAGACGTTCGCAGCCGGGTTGTTGTTGACGAGGTTGAACGTCGCGGCCACGTCGGCGGGGCCGAAGGGCGTTCCGTCACTCCATTTCACACCGGTGCGAATCGTGAACGTCAGGGTCTTTCCATTGTTGGACCATGCGTACTTCGTCGCGAGCCACGGATACGACACGCCTGCCTTCAGCGAGTCGAATTCAAACAGTGGTTCGTAGATGAGTGAGTTGACGCTCATTTGCTTCGAGAACGAACTCGAGTCCACTGGATTGAAGTTGTCGGTGAAGGTCACACCGGTGTTGTTCTCCAATGTCAGAGTGGAACTCGCCCCCGAGGCGGCCGAAAGGCCAACGCTCATAACAATGCCAAGTGTCAAACACGACATCGCCGTGAAGACAACAGCAGCTCTTTTAAACATATTTTTCCTTTATATTGATAGTGTCCAGCCGGCTTTTCGCCGACGTTTTGTGTGAACCGTGTGGGTCCCTACTTAACAAACGCGAGGCCGGTTGGACCTTCGCGATCTTTCAACCGTGAGTGCCCGAAAGGGCGTCCTCGCGGCTCTCTATTCGATGTGGGTCATGTCGTCGCGGTCTCCCCCTCCCTCCGGCGCGTCGACAGCGCCACTTCGACTGCAACCTCGTGGTCGGCGTAGAGCCAACACTTCGAGGTGTGATTTTCGCCAACGATGAAGGCCGGTGGCTCCTCCTGGCGACATCGGTCCATGACGTGGGGGCATCGCGGATTGAAGCGGCAGCCTTTTTCGGCGATCGCGATCTGTGCGTGCTCGCCGGTCGCCGGCACATCACGGGTCGGGTCCGAGGGATCGGGTACCGACGCGATGAGGAGTTGGGTGTAGGGGTGGGTCGGCTCATCGACGAGGCCGGTACCCCTCGACTGTTCGACGACCTGTCCGGCGTACATCACGATGATCGAGTCAGCGATGTAGCGCGCCGACGCGATGTCGTGGGTGATGTAGAGAATGGCCAGCCGGTCGTCATCGCACAGGCCGCGCAGCAGGTTGAGTACGCCGAGGCGTACCGAGACGTCGAGCATCGAGATCGGCTCATCGGCGAGCAACACCTTGGGCTCGATGCAGAGCGCGCGGGCAATGGAGATGCGCTGCAGCTGTCCACCCGAGAGTTCGTGCGGATAGCTCTCGAGGAACCGGCTGGGCGGCTCGAGCGATACGCGGCGCAGCGCCGCCTCAGCGAGGCCCGGCGCGTCGCCGGCCGATGCCCCGTGAATACGGAGTGGTCGAATCAAGTTGTGACTCATCCGGTGCACGGGATTCATCGACGCGAACGGGTCTTGCAACACCAGTTGGACCTGCGAGGCGTACTCGAGTGTGCGCTTGGACTTGATGGCGATCGGCGTTCCCTGAAGGACGAGGTCACCTGAGGTCGGCGTCACGATTCGTGCCAGCATCCGCGCGAGCACTGACTTGCCCGAGCCGCTTTCACCGACGACGGCCACCACTTCGCCGGCAACCAAATCAAGACTGACGTTATCGACGGCGCGAACGATTCGCCTGGCGTTGAGCAGACGCCCGGGAGTGCGCACCGAGAAGTGACGGGTGAGGCTGCGCGCGGCCAACTGCACCGGGTTCTTGGTGACATCGCTCACGGTGTCACCTCCGTCGCTGGACTGGTCGAGGCTCCCGTCGCCGTGCGGCGCAGCTCGACGGGGACCGTGACGCCGGGATCGCCGACGTGCAACCAACACGCGACCGATCGGTCCGTACCTTCGATCTCCACGAGCGGCGGCGTTTCATTCGTGCACCGCTCCATGGCGTACGGGCAGCGGGGGTGAAACCTGCATCCCGTCGGCAAGTGCGCGAGGTCGGGCGGTGAACCGGGAATGCCCGTCAACTCCGTGCGCGCGCCGTGCATCGGGGGGAAGGAGTTCAACAGTCCGAGGGAGTAGGGGTGGCGCGGCGCCTCGTAGAGCTCTCGCGCGGTGGCGCGCTCGACCAGGGCGCCGGCGTACATGACGACGATCTCATCGGCCAACTCGGTGAGCAGGGAGAGGTCGTGCGTGATGAAGATCATCGCGAAACCGAACTTGGCGCGAAGTTCGAAGAGCTCGCTGATGATCTCGCGCTGCGTGACGACGTCGAGGGCCGTCGTGGGTTCATCCATGATGACGAGTTGCGGATCGAGCGTGAGCGCGAGCGCGATCATGATGCGTTGGCGCTGGCCGCCGGAGAGTTCGTGCGGGAACCGGTCGAGGCGGTCCTCGTCCAGCCCCACCATCGCCAGTAACGCGGCGGCGCGCTCGCGACGCTGGTGCTTGGACATGTCCTTGCGATGAGTCTTCAGGACCTCCTCGAACTGCGAACCCACGCGCACCACGGGATTCAGGGCGCTCAGCGCGCTCTGCAGCACGATGGAGATGCTCGACCACCGAACGCCGCGCAGCTCACGCTCGCTCGCGTTCACGAGATCGATGACGCGTTCTGCGCCGTCGTTCGATCCCAGATTGAAGCGTGCCTCGCCGCCCTTGATGACGCCCGGGGCGCGAAGGAGCCGCGTAATCGCGTAGACCAACGTCGACTTGCCGCTCCCGCTCTCGCCCGCGATACCGAGGACCTTCGAACGATCGAGATGGACGTCGACGTCATCGACGGCGCGCACCGCGTTCTTGCCCCACCCGTAGTCGACGCTGAAGTTGCGCACGTCAAGGATGCGCTCGCCCATGGGCGCGACGACGTGCGTGGTCTCGGCGATCGGACCGTAGGTCGTCGTCGGCAGTGCCTGCGGCGGCACTTCGGTCGCCACCACGTCATCCACACCCATCGAGTCGGTCGTCATGGCGTCACCGGACTTTGGCTCTGCACGGAGACTCGTGGAGCGGTCGATACGGAGCGAACCACCGGCGTGAGGCCGAGACGCTGACGACGTGGCATACCCAGACGACGACGCTGGCGACCGCTGAGTCCGCTCGCGCGCAGTCGCGGGTTGATGAACTCGTCGATGCCAAAGTTCAAGAGCGCCAGACTCGTGCCGACGAGGGCGATGCACAGGCCCGGTGGCACGAACCAGTACCACTCACCCGAGAGCGGAGCGTTGTTCGACTGGGCCCAGAAGAGCATGGTGCCCCAGTTCCACACCGAGGTGCTCGTCAGACCGATGTAGGCCAGGGTCACGTAGGCACCAATGGAGTACAAAATCGTGAACAGGAGCGACGAGGCGAGGATCGGCAAGAGATTCGGGGCCACTTCCGTGAACATGATCCGCATGCGCTTCTCGCCGATGATTCGTGCGGACTCGACGAAGTCGCGGTTGCGCAGTGACATGGTCTGCGCGCGCAGCACTCGAGCGCCCCACGCCCATCCCGTCAGGGCGATGATGAGTCCGATGATGAGCGAGTTCGAACGACTGTTGACCGGCAGATAACTGTCGATCACGATGAGCAGCGGCAGTCCCGGCAGCGCGAGGAAGACGTTTGACATCAGCGAGAGTCCGTCATCGGTGAAGCCGCCGATGTAGCCGGCCGAAATGCCGATGATGATCGACAGCGACGTGGCGGCGAGCCCCGCAACCCCCGCCACGACCATCGTCGCGCGAGCACCCACGAGCGTCTGGGAGAAGATGTCCTGACCGAGACTCGTCGTACCGAACCAGTGGTGTGCCGAAGGGGTGAGGAGCGGTGCGAACGACGTGTTGTCGGGACTGTACGGCGCCAGATACGGTCCGAAGATCATCAAGAAGATGAAGAAGCCGAGAATGATCAGGCCGACGATCACCTTGGGCGAGCGAGGGAAGCGCAGTGACTTCACGGAGCGACCTCGGTTCTCGTTCGAGGATCGAGCAGGAGATAGACGAGGTCGGCCAAGAGGTTCGCGGCCAAGACGGCCAACGTGATGATCAAGAAGATCCCCTGAATGAGTGGGTAGTCCTCGCTCGAGATCGCGTTGAGCAAGAGGTCGCCGACACCGGGATAGTTGAAGACCAACTCGACGAGCAGCGCCCCGGAGACGACGAGGCCAATGGCCAACGAGAGGTTCGCGATGCTCGGGAGCACGGCGTTACGCGCCGCCGCCCATATCACCTTGCGCTTCGGGAGTCCCATCGCGATCGACATGAGCACGAAGTCCTCGGCAACCATCGTGATCATCATGTTGCGCATGCCGAGCATCCAGCCGGCGACCGAACTCAGCACAATGGAGATCAGTGGGAGTTGGCCGTAGCGCAGCGCACTGAACACGAACGCCCAGTTCCAACTCGGATGCAACGTCGAGATGTTGTAGCCATCTTGTGGCGGGAACCAACCGAACTTGCTGGCGAAGACCAGGACCATGACGGTGGCGAGGAAGAAGTACGGCGTCGCTTGGAAGAACGTCGCGGTGGGGATGAGTGAGTCCAGGCGTGATCCCCGGGTCCATCCGAGCAGTGCGCCCGAGACCGTGCCGAGCAAGAAACTGATGAACGTCGAAACGCCGATGAGACAGATGGTCCACGGCACGTACTGCTCGAGGATCTTCGACACAGGTGCCGAGTTGGTGAAGGAGAATCCGAGGTTCCCATGCAGGAGTTGTCCGATGTACGTGAAGTACTGCGACAGCAGGCTCTTGTCCAAACCACCGCCGAAGGCGAGACGTATCGATCGGATCTCAGCCGGCGTGACCGTGCCCGTCAGCTTTCCGATCATCGACTGAATCGGATTGCCAGGCATGAGGTGCGGTAACAAGAAATTGACCGTGATCGCGACCCAGAACGTCAACGCGTAGAGCGCGAGTCGGCGGCCGATGAGTCGCATGCTCAGCTCACCGCCATCGTCGGTGTCGAGACCATCTTGAACATCTCGGCGGGCGATTCGGATTCCGGCTCGCAGCCACAGCTCTCGCGCACGACCAACTCGGTGGGCAAGGTCACCGTGCGCTGGGCGGGTTCAGAGTTGTCAAGGGTGGCGACTAATGCGTCAACGGCCACCTCACCCAGCAGACTCCCAGACTGACGAATCGTCGTCAGCGGCGGCTTGAAATAGCGCGTCAAGGTGATGTCGTCAAAGCCCGTCACCAGGACGTCGCCCGGCACTTGCAGTCCGGCCGCGTGCAGGGCGTAGATGACGCCGACCGCGGTCTGATCGTTCGCGCACGCAAAGACCTCCGGCAGCGGCTCGTTCATAGCCAGGCGAGCGCGCATCGCCGCTTCGCCGCCCGCCGATGTCCAGTCGGACTTGAGGATGTCGATCTCGGCCAGGGTCGCGCCGCCCTCGGCGATGGTCTTGCGAAAGGACGCTTCGCGCGCCACGCTGTCGGGACTCCCTTGGTGACCCGAGACGAATCCGACGCGCTTCACGTGGTGGACGTCGATGAAGTGTTCGGCGAGGCTGCGCATGGCCTGCTCGTTGTCGACGCGCACGGTGATCGCCGACGAGGAGTCACCGGTGCCGGCGAGGAGCACCACGGGAATGCGACGGGAGAGATCAGCGACGTCATCATCGGTCATGACGCGATCGAGCACGATCAGTCCGTCGACAGTGCCGGTGAGATTGAGCAACGGCGTCATGCCGGCCGGGTGATTCTCGCCCGCGCCACAGAGGAGCAGGGAGTAGCCGTGGGCCGCGGCGCGCGCTTCGGCGCCGCGGATGACGATGTCGGTGTAGAGGAGGCTCGCCTCTTCCACGGCGAGGACGTTGTTGTCGAGGGCGGTCTGCATGAAGACCAGACCGAGGATCCAATGCTTGCCACTCGAGAGTCCTCGTGCGACGGAGTTCGGTACGAAGTTCAGCTCGCGCATCGCGGCCAACACTTTGTCGCGGGTAGCGGGTCGAACCGATGAGAGTGAGTTAAGAGCCCGACTGACAGTGGCGATAGAAACGCCAGCCCGTTCAGCGACGTCATAAATCGTTGGTTGTGAATCAACCACGCATTCCCCTTGGTCCCCCAACATCGACTGCACCGTTGCCGCCTCTGTAACCGCTTACAAAATACACAGGGGGCCCTACTCTGTCAAGTCAGTAAACCCCATATATTGCACGGAAAAACTTAGAAATCTTCAAAAAGTAAGCGTTTACAACGCTTTTGCGTGACCGAAGAATTTTGACAATTTTTTCGGCACCGTTTGCGCTTCCCCTCGAGTACGCCCGACCGTTTTCATTCACGCGATCATCACGATTTCATCGCGTAGGAACAACATATTCGAGCGCGTCATCAAATAATCGTCGCCACGATCGAGCGTTTTTCGATTCGCGACGAACGACGTGACCCACCACTGCGGGACCTCAATTCAAGGACATTCGATAGATTTGATGCATTGAGTGCGTGCATTCCCACGTCGCGACATCTTCTGGGTGCGACTTCGAAACGACGTCGTTTCGAAGGCTGTACACAACGGAGGGTTCGACGGTGACGAGATGAGTACGACCGGCGAATTACTAGACGGACGATACCGACTGGGCACGTTGCTCGGGCGTGGCGGCATGTCCGATGTCTTTCGAGCCGTCGACGAAGTCAACAGCACCGACGTGGCGATCAAGATCGTGCGCTCGCCCGATCGTGAGTACGCGCAACGACTTGCACAAGAGGCACAGGCACTTCGACGCTTCTCACACCCCGGTCTCGTCCAGCTCTACGAGAGCGGCGTCAACGGCGACATGGCCTATCTCGTCATGGAGTTCGTCGACGGCCCGAGTCTCGACCAGTTGCTTCGCCAAGGCCCGCTCACGACCGCCGAAACGGCGGCGCTGGGTTCGTCGCTCGCCGACGCGCTCGCCTATGCCCACGCACAAGGCGTCGTGCACCGTGACGTGAAACCCGCGAACGTCCTCATCGGTGCCGACGGACTCGCGCGACTCACGGACTTCGGCATCGCGCGCTTGGTTGACGAGTCGACGCTGACCCTGACTGGCACCATGCTGGGGACTGCGACGTACATGGCGCCCGAGCAACTCGAGAATCACGCCGTCGGCCCAAGTGCTGACGTCTTCTCGCTCGGCATCGTCCTTCTCGAATGCCTCACTGGCGAGCGCGTCTACACCGGTACTCCGAGTGAGGTTCTCGCCCGCCGCCTGGCCGGACCCGTCACGCTGCCCGACGGTCTGCCGGTTCCGTGGAAACTCCTGCTCGCCGGCATGCTGGCACCCGTACCGGAGGACCGCCTGAGTGCGCTCGACGTCTCAACAATGTTGGCGGCTCCCGCTTATCGCGCCCCTTGGGTTCGCACGACGCCGGCCAGCGACGTCACGACCATCGTCGGTGATACCAGCCGTCTTCGCGGCGGTCAAGACGGCGCGACGTCGATCACGCCGCCCCGCGACGCCGCACTGCCGCCACGACCGACGCCACCCGCTCCACGTGGCGCGCGCCGGTCATGGTTGATCGTCGTAGCCGTCATCCTCGTCATCGCGGCGGGCGTCGGCATCGCGTTCGCGTTGACATCAAAACCGAACGTCGTCACGACGACCACCGTGCCCACGACGACCACGACCGTGCCGCCGACGACAACCACGTTGCCCTCCACGTCGCACTCACTCGCCAAGATGGTGAACGACGTCGTCGCCGGACAAAGCGCGCACGAGATCGGTCCGCAGGTCGCCCAGTCGATCTCGAGTGGCGCCCAACAAGCGGTCACGGACTTCACCGCCGGGAACCTGCAGTCGGCCGCGAACGACCTGCAGGGTGTGGCGACGACCATTGCGAGCGGGCTGGCAAGTGGCTACATAACGCCGACGTATGGGGCGCTCTTACAGAGCGATCTGAAGACACTGGCCACCACATTGGGCCTCGGTGCGGCCGCCACGCCGTCGTCAACGACGACCACGACCACGACGACCACGACGACGACGACCACGCAACCGGCGGGGCCCGGCAACGGCAATGGCAACGGCCCGTTTTGAGCTGACGACAGCATCGGGTCACGGCTGAACATGCGCGACAAAACGAAGGTACATTCGGCGACAGCGACTGAGGAGCGACGATGACCTTGATCATGAACACCCCGGTCGCCGACGCGGCACACGAGGAGTCCGGGCACCCGGAGCGCCCGGAGCGGCTTCGCGCGGCGCTCGCCGGTGTCGGCGACCTTCACCTCGGTGACGATCTCGTGCTGGCGGCCCCGCACAGCGCGACGCGCGACGAACTCTCACGCGTGCACGACGCCGAGTACCTCGAGCGGCTCGGGACATTTTGCTACGACGGGGGCGGATCACTCGATCCCGATACGTACGCGACCTACGACTCATGGGGAATCGCCCAACTCGCCGCCGGTGCCGGACTGTCGGTCGTCAACGAGATGGACGATCACCGTGACGCCGTCGGATTCATCGCCGTGCGGCCACCGGGCCATCACGCACTGCGCGATCACGCCATGGGGTTCTGTCTGTTGAACAACGTGGCGATCGTTGCAGCGTCGCTGCGCAGTCGCGGCGAGCGCGTCGCCATCATCGACTGGGACGTCCATCACGGCAATGGCACCCAAGCGATCTTCTGGAACGATCCGAACGTGCTCTTCGTCTCGACCCATCAGTGGCCGCTCTATCCCGGGAGCGGCGGCGCACGCGAGATCGGCGGCGTCGACGCCCTGGGGCTCACCGTGAACGTCCCGTTACCGCCGGGCGCGACCGGGGACGTGCTCCTGCGCGGTTTCGACGAGGTCGCGGCGCCAGTGATCGATGCGTTCGCACCGACGTGGCTGCTCGTCTCGGCCGGTTACGATGCGCACCGCGCCGATCCGCTCGCGAATCTCGAACTCTCGAGTGGCGACTTCGCGCGCATCGCGGCGCGGGTGGGCGCGATCGCCGCGCCGGGTCGGCTCGCTCTGTTTCTCGAAGGTGGGTACAACGTCGAGGCGCTACGGGGTTCGGTCGCCGCGACGTTCTCGTCGTTGCTCGGTGGCGACTTCGTCGCCGAGCCGTCGACCAACGGCGGCGCTGGTGTCGAGATGATCACACGCACGCACGATGAGCGTCGGGCCGCCCTCGATTTGGCCGAAGCGGTCCGGCGCGCCGAGACCGAGCACGAAGGTGTCGTCGACCAGCCGTGAGTACAGTTCGAGAATGATCGTCTTCCTTCACGGCGTTCCCGAGACCGCAGCACTCTGGGACAAGGTCCGAGCCGAGTTCGATGAAGCGACCGTCGCGCTCCAGCTGCCGGGATTCGGATGCGCGCGACCTGAAGGTTTCGGCGCCACGAAGGACGACTACGTCGCCTGGCTGATCGGCGAACTCGAGAAGTTCGACGCGCCGGTCGACCTCGTCGGTCACGATTGGGGGGCACTGTTCACGTACCGGGTCGCCACGACTCGCGGCGATCTCTTGCGCTCCTGGACCGCCGACGTCGCGAACGGAGCCCATCCCAACGCCGTGTGGCACCAGTACGCGAAAGTCTGGCAGACCCCCGGCGAGGGCGAGGCCTACTTCGAGGCCATCAACGACACGCCCCTTGAATCGATGGCCGAGGCCTATCAACACTTCCATCTCGAGCACGACGACGCCCTCACGTTGGCCAGTTGGTGCGACGCGACGATGGCCGGGTGCATCCTTGACCTTTATCGCTCGGCGATGCCGAACATCTATGCCACCTGGGGCGACCAATTCGGGACCACGGCGACACCGGGGCTCGTACTCTTCGCTGAACTCGATTCCTTCGGCAACGAGGCAATGTCCAATGAAATGGCTCAGAGCTTCGGCGCTCGACGCGCGACACTCACGGGCGTCGGCCATTGGTGGGCACTCGAAGAACCGAAGGAGGCCGCCGCCGTCATCAATGAGTTCGTCGACTCGTTGAACGAGGTGTCGACGTCGCTAATGGACGCGGCGCACCAGGACGAAGGCCACCGACAGCGCGATCATCGCAAACGAGAGTGATCGAAGAGCGCGTTCGGACGGAACAAGCAAGAAGTCCCTATCGATCGGGCGGACCGTGCCGTCGGCGAACCTGATCTCACCCTCCACGGAGGTGACGCGACGTCGAATCATTCGCACTGGATTGGAAAGGTTCCGTTGTGCCGCCGATATCAGCGCTGCCGCGCCAGCCAGCACGACCGCCGACCACGAGATCGTCGATGTCTGGGCGTAGGCCGAGGTGAGGACTGGGAATGCGCCCCACGACACCGCGAAGCCGAGGTCGGTGTGCACGAGCCCACCGAAGAGTTCCAGGTCATAGGCCAGGACGAAGAACGCGCCAACGATCATGAAGCCGAGCAGTCCGAATCCGACCCGTGTAATCCCGATCGCACCCAGAATGACCGCACCGCCGAGCCCGAGTGCCGCCGCGCCGCTCAACAGCCACGTCGGCAGCGCCGTGGCGAGCGGACGACCCCGTAACTCATCCAGGGCGTGGGCTGCGACGCCGACCGCGAGGAAAAACGCGATGAGCGTGGCGATGAGCGTCGTCCAGTTGACGTGCGGCGCGATCATCGCGCCGAGCACGACGTACGAAAGATGCCAGGCCGTATACGGCGGATGGAGCACCGCGCGCACGTCGCGCCACGCACTTCGCTGACCGGTCGCGTAAAACGCCGGTCCCTCGAGGCTCTTAGTCACCGCTCCCCTTGGTCCCCCACATGACGAGACCGCCACCGAGCGACATGGGCTCCGCGTGGACGTCGACCATCCCGGCGGCCTTCCAACACTCGATCGTCATCGCCAGTGAGCAACGCTCGTAGTGACCCTCGATATTCGGTCCGAGGAATCGGCCCACGTCATACCACTCGCGTCCGCCGGTGAGCAGTCCCCCCAGCGGTAACACCCAGCGCGTGTAGCACCACCACAGCGGGTACCACAGACGAGACGCAGGCACGTAGAAGTCCATGCCGGCCAGAACGCCGCCGGGCTTCAAGACTCGAACCAGCTCGGCCACCGTCGCCGCAGGGTCCTTCACGTAACGAAGGAGGTAGGTGAAGGTGACGTCGTCGAAACTGTCGTCGGCGAATGGCAGGTCTTCGGCTCGACCCTGCACCAAGCGGATTCCGGACTCACCGCGCTGGGCGAGTTTCTGTCGGGCCGTCTCGAGCATGTTCGCGTTGAGGTCGATGCCAGTGATCTCGGCGCCGGTCGCGGCGCGCAACGCAAGTGCGACGCCCGCGGTACCGGTCGCCACGTCGAGCACGGCGTCGCCCTGACGGGCCTTCACCTTGTCGACGATCGCGGCACGCCAGCGCCGGTCCTGTCCCATCGAGAGCAGATAGCCGAGTCGGTCGTAGCGGCGCGGCAGACCGTTGAACAACTTGGTGGCAAATCGGTTCGGGTCGGTTCCAGTGCCTAGTGACATCGCCATCTTTCGTCTTTCCAGCAGGCTACGCCCTCGCGCTTTATGCGGTGTCGGCGCCACGGGTCGGCGAACCGACGTCACGAAATCCGGTCGCGTCCGCTCAAAGGACGGAACGGCCACCGGAAATTCGTCGCCGGGTGTCACGTTCGATGACGTTCCACGGGAGCTCTCGCACCGGTGTTGGCAGGTGCCGATTGGCGCGGGCCGCAAGCGAGATGATCGCGTCGAATCGTCGCTGCTGTCGCGATGTCCATGTCAATCCCAACTGCTCTCGAAAGGTCGCTGGAAGGAACCCGGTGGTCACGAACCGATGACTCGGCCCCAGCACTCGCGCGAGCGGCGTGGGCAAGAACTCGAGCGACGCCAGGGCGCGAAGATAGGCGCGCGTCACGTCGTCAACCCGTACCTCGCGCATCGCGGCGTTCCAGTACGCCTCGAATTCCGCGCGGTCGGTCGGCCAACGCGATTCGCTTACCTGGAGCGTGGTGGCGAATCGACTGCAGTGCGACAAGAGCGTGGCGAACTCCTCGTCATCGACAGGTCCGCGGAACTGCGTCACCGCATCGATCACCCCGCGGAACATACACACGGCCACCCACAGTTGCAGTGCGGGATCGTGCGCGTCGTAGACGATCGCACTCGCACTATCCGAATGAACCAAATGGTGCTGGGCGTTCACTTCGCGTCGCATGACCGAACGCTCGTGCTCCGTGCCGAACAGCGCGACCATGATGTACGCGAGCGTCGTGCGTGTGCGCTTGACGGGGTGCTTGCGCAGTGAGCCACTGTCGACCTTGCTCTCGACGATGGCGTGTCCGATCGGCAGTCGCGACAACTGCATGATGACGTTCGCACCGGCCGGTGCCAGAGCGAGGCCGCTGATGAGCAACCGCCGAAGATCGCTCACATCCGAGTCGGCAAACTCCCGAGAATCGTTTGCGTCACCCGTCACTGCATCTCGATCCGCTGTCGTTCGATGACGCAATCGTACCGGCACCGACGCTGGGTCCTTTGGGCGGGGTTGCGTTCGTCTCGATTGGTGGCGCGAGAGGGTACTCTCGCCGTAGCGAACCAACACGTCCGCCAGAGAGAAAGTCCGCCGTCCGACCTCGATGAAGGCACAAGAGTCGCTCTACACCGACCGCTACGAGCTGAGCATGCTCGACGGCGCGCTGAGGTCGGGGGTGATCGACGCCACGGCGACGTTCGAGGTCTTCACTCGTTCGCTGCCGAATGGCTATCGCTACGGCGTCGTCGCGGGCACCGGTCGCTTACTCGACGCACTGGCGGAGTTCTCGTTCGACGACGAGACGATCTCGTGGCTTCTCGCCCAACGCGTCATCAGCACTGAACTCGCGACCTTGCTCGCTACGTACCGATTCGAGGGCACCGTGTATGGCTACAGCGAAGGCGAGGTCTTCACGTCACTCTCGCCGATTCTGAGAATCGAGGGCCGATTCTGTGATTTGGTGCTCGAGACCCTCGCGCTCTCGATCCTCAACTACGACTCAAGCGTCGCGACCAAAGCCGCCCGCGTCGTGTCGGCGGCTCGCGGACACCGCCTGATCGAAATGGGCTCACGTCGAACCAATGAGGTAGCCGCAGTGGCGGCGGCGAGGGCGGCCTACGTCGCTGGCTTTGACGCGACGAGCAACCTGGCCGCGGGCATGGAGTACGGCGTGCCGACCGCAGGCACAGCCGCGCACGCGTTCATTCTGGCCCACCGCAGTGAACGTGACGCCTTCGAGGCCCAAGTCGCGGCGCAGGGCCCCGGCACGACGCTCCTGGTCGACACCTTCGACACCGAGGCCGGCACCGAACTCGCACTGGACGTCGCAGGTCCCGAACTGGGTGCCATTCGCATCGATTCGGGCGATCTGGCCGACTCATCTCGTCGTTGTCGAAAGTTGCTCGATCAACGCGGGGCGACGAAGGTGAAGATCACGGTGACGGGCGACCTCGATGAGTTCACGATCGCCGAGTTGCTGTCGCGCGACGCACCCGTCGACACCTTCGGCGTCGGCACCAAGCTCGTCAGTGGTTACTCGCCGCCCGGCTTCGTCTTCAAGTTGGTGGCCATCGACGACGGGACATCGATGCGGCCCGTTGCGAAACGATCCATCGGCAAGTTGTCGAGCGGGAGCGCCAAGGACGCCTACCGACTTTTCGAGAAGGACGTCGCCGTCACCGAGCTCGTGCAGGCGCGCGACGTTGGGCTGCCCGCTCCGACCGGGGCCCATCGGGTGCTGACGCGACTCCTCTTCGAACACGGCGCGCCGGTCGTCGACACGTCACTCGACTCCGCGCGCACGACCGCAACGACCGCGCTGGGCGAACTGCCGCCTCGCGCGTTCGACTTGAGCGCCGGTGATCCAGTCCTGGCGACCACGGTCATCGCCAATGACCCGCGCGAAGTCCTAGGAGCCGGAGAGGAGCGTCCGTGAACGACAGCAAACGGGCACTTATCGTCGTCGATCCACAACCCGACTTCTTCGAGGGTGGAGCACTTCCTGTCGCAGGCGCCACGGACACCGCGCAGCGGATCGCGGACTTCATGCGAAACCACGGCGACGACTTCTCACTGAGGATCGTCACCCAAGATTGGCACGTCGATCCCGGTGACCATTGGTCCGACGAACCCGACTTCGAGACGTCATGGCCTGTGCACTGCGCCGCGCAGTCAAACGGTGCGGCGATTCATCCGACGCTGGCCGATCAAAAGTGGGACGTGGTGATCCGCAAGGGTCAACATGAAGGTGCCTACTCCGGCTTCGATGGATCGACCGATGACGGAACGACGCTCGTCGACGCGTTGACGGCGGCCGGTATCAACTCCGTCGCCGTCGTCGGATTCGCGACCGACCACTGCGTCAAGGCCACCGCGCTGGACGCGCGTGATCATGGATTCGACGTTGACGTCATTCTCGATCTGTGCGCGGGAGTGGACCCTGGCACCACGAAGGACGCCATCGAGGCGATGGGCGTCGCGGGCGTGTCGATGCGCGATTCCACCGTGAACTGAGCAGCGTCGACTGAATTACGGCAGTGACTCGATGAGCCGAGCGAGTTCCTCTCGTCGGTACCCATGGTCGCGCGCGAAGTCGATCAATTCTCTGGCGCGCGTGACGACAGCACCCACTTCCGGCGTGCCGGACACGGTGATACCGCGCCCGCGCCGGAACTCCAACAGACCCTCATCGCGAAGGATTCGCAAGGCTCGAAGGACAGTGTTGGAGTTGACGTTGAGGACCGCCGCGAGGTCTCGCGCCGGTGGCAGACGCTCACCACGGCGGGCCTCGCCGTCAGCGATGGCACGCCGGAGTTCCGCGGCGACTTGGTCATGCAGCGCGACAGATTCTTCGGGGGTCAACTTGACACTCAGCATGGTGCTAGATAGAGTAGCACCAAAGCGGAGATCGTTACTAGCCCGGAGATTGACCATGACCCAAGTCCTCACTGCAGTTTCACCACACGTCTCCCAAGACGGCGCCGCGACCACCGACGTCGCGCGCGAAGCCGAGCAGATGCTCATCGAAGAGGCCCGCCGCCGTCAGCGGCGTCGTCAACGCGTCATCGCCGCAGTCCTCTCAACCATCGTCGCCGCCGCGGGCGTCGCCTACGCCGTGGCGAGCGGCGCCTCCAGCGCGCGTCCCCGTCCGATCTCAAGCCAGCCCGTGTCATTGGCGGCGTTCCCGATCTGCACCGCCAATCACCTGCACGTCTCGCTCTCCGGCCAGCCAGAGGGCGCCGCGGGCACGATCTACTTCACGCTGAAACTGCTGAACAACGGACCGGAGTGCACCGTCGCGCCCGTCGCCGCGCGAGGTTTTCTCACGACGAGCGCGAAGTACGTGGGACCGTGGTCCAACGTCTTCGTCACGTCCCAGTCCAAGACCGTCGTGACGACGGGGCGTGCCGCGTACGTGCCGCTCGGCGTGGCGGACACCGAGAACTGGCCGACGTCGCTGTGTCGTGCAAAGAGCGTGAACGCCGTTCGGATTGCGCTGGCCGGGAACCACTCACTGATCGGTGCGGTGGCCATTCACTCGACGGTCTGCACCGCGACGCGAAGTCTGCACACGCAGTCGGCGTCACTCAGTGCGAGCGGCGACTAGCGACTCAACTGTCGAGTCGCGCCGCGCTCGAGAGGATGTGCTCGGCGTGGCGCAGTAGGGGCGCGTCGATCATTCGGCCCTCGTAGCTGAACGCGCCATGTTCACTCGTCGCGGCACGAAGCACGGCCGACGCCCACGCGAGCTCGGCGTCCGTTGGCCGATAGGCCGAACGCACGACGTCGACTTGTGAGGGATGAATGCACGCCGTGGCGCCGAAGCCTGACGCAGCGGCATCGAGCGCCTCGTCGCGCAACCCTTCGACGTCAGCGATGTCGAGGTGGATCGCGTCAATCGCGACGCGACAGTGAGCGCGGGCACTCAGGAGAACCTGCGAACGAGCGACACGAGCGAACTCACGGTAGGTGCCGTCGTCTCGGCGACTCGATCGTCCGCCAAGTGACGCGACGAGATCCTCCGCGCCCCACATCAGTGCGACGGTCGCCGCGGCCGCGGCAATCGCCGACGAGGCCATGACGCCCTTGGCCGTTTCACATAACGCGATGACGCGACGCCCAGCCAGCGCGTCCACCTGCTCGGCCGACTCGGTCTTGGCGAGCATCACCATTGAATAGGGCGTGTCGGCGAGCGCCTCGAGGTCGAGGATGAAGTCCTCGGTCCCCACCGGGTTCACGCGCAGGATCGTCCGCTGCGGATCGAGCAGAGTCTCTCGCACCGCGTTTCGCGCCGAGGGACGTTCACTCGCGTTGACGCCGTCTTCGAGGTCGAGGATGACCATGTCCGCGGCCGACGCCGCTTTGGCGAAACGGTCTGGCCGATCGGCGGGACAGAACAGCAGCGCTGGGCCGACGGGCGTCCAACTCACGACGTGGGCCTCGTCAGGACCATCGTCGAACGCTTCGCCACCGCGACCACGTCGCCATCTTGATTTCGCGCCGTGTGCTCGAAGGTCACGATGCCGGCCCCGGGTCGACTCGCCGAAAGGCGTTTCTCCACCACGACCGTCTCGGCGTACAGGGTGTCACCGTGGTAGACGGGTTTTGGGAACGTGACGTCGGAGAATCCGAGGTTGGCGACGATCGTGCCCTGGGTCAACTGGGCAACGGAGAGCCCGACGAGCGTCGACAACGTGAAGAGGCTGTTGACCAATCGCTGACCGAAGGCTTGCGTCTCGGACCAGGCTCCGTCGAGATGCAAGGCCTGGGGGTTCATCGTCAACGTGGAGAAGAGAATGTTGTCGGCTTCGCTCACCGTACGACCCGGCGCGTGACGGTAGATCGCGCCCACTTCCAGCTCTTCGAACCAGAGTCCGCGCTGTTCGTAGACCGGTCGCTCGTCGTCGCTCATATCGCCACCCTCATCTCTGGCCCCGTGGCAGCGCGCACGTCGTCGACGCTGACGCCGGGCGCCGTCTCACGAAGAATCAGTCCGTCGTCGTCGATATCGATGACAGCGAGGTCCGTGATGATCCGATGGACACAGCGCTTCCCTGTGAGCGGCAGCGAGCACGACGAGACGATCTTGTGTTCACCCTCTTTGGTCAGGTGCTCCATCATCACGATCACGCGCTTGGCGCCGTGGACGAGGTCCATGGCCCCACCCATGCCTTTGATGGTCTTGCCTGGCACGATCCAATTGGCGAGATCGCCGAACTCGGAGACCTCCATCGCGCCGAGGACCGCGACGTCGATGTGACCACCACGAATCATGGCGAATGACGACGCCGAATCGAAGAACGACGCGCCCGCCAGTGTGGTGACGGTCTCCTTGCCCGCGTTGATCAGGTCGGGGTCGACGTGATCCTCGTCGGGGTAGGGGCCGACGCCGAGAATCCCGTTCTCGGAGTGCAGGACCACCGTGATGTCATCGCCCAAGTAGTTCGGCACCAGGGTCGGCATGCCGATGCCCAGATTCACGTAGTCACCGTCATCGAGCTCTGCGGCCACACGGGCGGCCAGTTCTTCTCGCGAGAGTGCCATCAGTCGTCCCCCTTGTTCTCAGCGACGCTGCGCACGGTTCGGCGTTCGATCCGCTTCTCGGGATTCGGTGCAAAGACGACTCGTTGGACGAAGATACCCGGGGTGTGCACGTGGGCCGGATTGATGTCGCCGGTTTCGACGAGCTCTTCGACTTCGGCGATCGTGATGCGACCGGCTTGCGCGCAGAGCGGATTGAAGTTCTGGGCGGACTTCTCGTAGACGAGATTGCCGTGCCGGTCGCCGTAGCGCGCGTGCACGAGGGCGAAGTCGCACGTGATCGCGCGTTCCATCACGTACTCGACGCCGTCGAACGTTCTGGTCTCTTTCGGCTCCGACGCCATCGCGACCGAGCCGTCGGCCCCGTAGCGAAGTGGCAGTCCCCCGTCGACCACCTGCGTGCCGACGCCGGCGCGAGTGAAGAACGCCGGTATGCCTGCGCCGCCGGCACGGAGGCGTTCGGCCAACGTGCCCTGGGGCACGAGCTCGACCTCGAGTTCGCCTGACAGATACTGACGCGCGAACTCACGGTTCTCACCGACGTACGAGCCCGTCGTTCGACGAATTCGCTTCTCGGCCAATAACATGCCGAGTCCGTATTCATCGACACCGCAGTTATTGCTGACCGTCACGAGCTGGCTGGCGCCGGACCTGAGGACCGCCTCGATCAAGACCGACGGCAAGCCAGAGAGACCGAAACCACCAACGGCGAGCGAGGAACCGTTGGCGATGTCGGCCACCGCGTCATCGGCACTGGCCACCACCTTGTCCATCACTTGACCACCTTCTCGAGGCCTGAACGAGGCCGTCGTGCGTGCTCGAACTGTGTCACGAGCCCGACTCCGTCGACGTCGACGCCGGTGTCAGTCGCGCCACGACTTGGTCGACGACCACCGAATCGCCTTCTCGCACAAGGATATCCACGGTGCCGTCTCGCGGTGCCACAAGGACGTGCTCCATCTTCATTGCGGACACCACCACGAGTGCTTGACCGACGTGCACCGCGGCGCCGTCCTGGGTCGCCACGCTCACCACCGTGCCGGGCATCGGGCTTCGGATGTCGTTGGAGAGCGTGGCGGCTCCGCGAGCGCGGCTCGCGACGTCGACTTCGATGATCGGCCACGTCTCACCACCGATGCACACCCACGTCGTCGTGCCGTCGATTCGGTACCACGCTCGATGAAGCGTGCCGTTCACTGTGAGAAACGATTGGCCATGTTCGTGCGTGAGTTGAACAACAATGTCGTCGTCGCCATTCACGGACACGAGCGCCCTATCGGGTGTCCCGGCGACGTGGATCACGCCGACGTCCTCGGTACCTGTCGTGACGCGAAGCGCCAGTGGACTCTGGCGTCCGCTGCTTCGCCAACCGATCAATGCCGTCCATGGATCGACGAGCGTTTCTGTCGGCGTCAATCGCTGCAGCCATGACAGTGCGAACAAGGCGAGCGCCTCGGTCGAGGGTTCTCGTACCACGAGTGCGTCCGTGTCACGCTCGATCAGACCGGTGTCGAGGTCGCCCGCCAGTACGTCCGGACTGGCGACGAGTCGCCCGAGGAATCCGACATTGGTGACGACGCCAAGGACCACGGTCTCTTCGAGAGCTCGACCAAGTCGCGCGAACGCACTCGTCCGATCCGGTCCCCACGCCACGACCTTGGCGAGCATCGGGTCATAGTCGGTCGCGACGTCGAGGCCGTCGAGTAACGAACTGTCCACGCGAATTCCCTCGCCGACCGGCTCGTGAATCTCGAGTGCGCGTCCGCTCGTAGGCAGGAAGTCTCGCGCCGGGTTCTCGGCGTAGAGACGGGCCTCGACACTGTGGCCGCGACGACTGACCGACGTAACTCCATCACCGAGGCGCTCGCCAGCGGCGACGCGCAGCTGTTGTTCGACGAGGTCCAAGCCGGTCACCATCTCAGTGACCGGATGCTCGACCTGCAGGCGGGTGTTCATCTCCATGAAGTAGAACTCGTCCGGTTTTGCCGTCGCGACGATGAACTCGACCGTGCCGACGCCGTAGTAATCGACGCTCTTGGCGGCGGCTATCGCCGCGGCGCCCAGTCGATCGCGCGTCACGTCGTCGATGAGCGGTGACGGCGACTCTTCGACCACCTTCTGATGTCGACGTTGCAGGGAACACTCGCGTTCCCCGAGATGGACCGTCGTGCCATGCCGGTCGCCGAGCACCTGTACCTCGATGTGACGCGGTCGCTCCACGAAGCGTTCGATGAACAACGAGTCATCCCCGAAAGCGGCCGTCGCCTCGCGACGAGCGCTCACGAGCGCGTCCTTGAGATCGGATTCACGTTCCACCAACTGCATCCCCTTGCCCCCGCCGCCCGCCGACGGCTTGACGAGCACGGGAAAGCCGATCTCGTCGGCGGCGCCGATGAGATCGTCGTCGGACATGCCCGCTTCGACCCGACCGGGCACGACCGGGACACCCGAGCGGGCGACGTGCAACTTCGCTTGGATCTTGTCGCCCATGAGACGAATCGCCGCAGCGGACGGTCCGATGAAGACGACGTCGTTGGCGGAACACGCCTCGGCGAACAGTGGGTTCTCGGCGAGGAAGCCGTAACCGGGGTGCAGCGCCTGCGCACCTGACCGTGCGCACGCGTCGAGCACTCGCTCGACGTTCAGGTAACTCTCGAGCGCGGGCGTCGCGCCTATGTGCAACGCCTCGTCGGCTTCGCGCACGTGACGGGCTGCGCGGTCCGCGTCGGAGTAGACGGCGACCGACCGAATACCGAGACGGCGCAGGGTTCGAATCACGCGTACCGCGATCTCGCCTCGGTTGGCGACGAGGACCGTGTCGAACATGCTCACATCCGAAAGACGCCGTAGGCGACGTCTTCGAGTGGAGCGTTCGAACACGCCGAGAGCGCAAGACCGAGGACGTTGCGCGTCTCGAGCGGATCGATGATGCCGTCGTCCCACAGTCGGGCGCTCGAGTAGTAGGCGTTGCCCTCGTCCTCGTAGCGCTCGCGAATCGGTGTTCGGAACTCCTCTTCGTCCTCGGCGCTCCAGGTGCCACCGCCGCCCTCGATCTGCGTGCGCTTCACCGTCGCCAGCACGGCCGCAGCCTGGTCGCCACCCATGACCGAGATCCGTGCATTGGGCCACATCCAGAGGAACCTCGGCGAATAGGCCCGACCGCACATCGAGTAGTTGCCCGCACCGAAGGACCCGCCGATGATCACCGTCAGCTTCGGCACCCTGGCGCAGGCGACGGCGTTCACCATTTTCGCGCCGTGCTTAGCGATGCCGCCGGCCTCATACTCACGTCCCACCATGAATCCCGTGATGTTCTGCAAGAAGACCAACGGGATCTTGCGCTGGTCACAGAGCTCGATGAAGTTCGCACCCTTGAGGGCCGATTCTGAGAACAAGACGCCGTTGTTGGCGACGATGCCGACGGGATGTCCCCAGAGGTGGGCAAATCCGGTGACCAACGTCGTGCCGTACTCCGACTTGAACTCATGGAAAAGGCTCCCGTCCACAAGTCGCGCGATGACTTCGTGCACGTCATAGGGCGTTCGTGTGTCGGTGGGCACGACGCCGTAGAGATCACTCGGATCGACCGCCGGCTCCTCAACGGTCTGCACGTCCCACGGAGCACTCGACCGCGGCGCCAACGTCGAGACGATCGAGCGCACGATCGTGAGCGCGTGCGTGTCGTCATCGGCGAGATGGTCGACGACGCCCGAGATGCGTGCGTGGACGAGTCCCCCGCCAAGGTCCTCGTCGGTCACGATCTCACCGGTCGCGGCCTTCACGAGCGGTGGCCCGCCCAGAAATATGGTGCCCTGCCCGCGCACGATGACCGACTCGTCGGACATCGCGGGGACGTAGGCGCCGCCGGCGGTGCACGAGCCGAGTACGGCCGCGATCTGCGAGATGCCCTGGGAACTCATCTTCGCCTGGTTGTAGAAGATGCGACCGAAGTGATCGCGGTCGGGAAAGACCTCATCTTGGCGCGGCAAGAACGCGCCGCCGGAGTCGACGAGATACAGGCACGGCAGATGGTTGGCGAGCGCCACCTCCTGGGCACGCAAGTGCTTCTTCACCGTCATCGGGTAGTAGGTGCCGCCTTTTACCGTCGCGTCGTTCGCGACGATCACGCACTCGCGTCCGCTGACGCGACCGACGCCGGTGATGATTCCCGCGCCGGGCGCCTCATCGTCGTACATGCCGTAGGCCGCGAGCGCCGAGAGTTCGAGGAACGGGCTGCCTCGGTCGAGCAAGGTGTCAATCCGATCGCGCGGCAGGAGCTTGCCGCGCGCGACGTGTCGTTCGCGCGACGTCTCGGGTCCGCGCGAACTCTGGTCCAGGCGCTGCTGCAGCTCCTCGACGAGCGCGAGTTGCGTCACTCGATTTCGCGCGTAGGACTCGCTGCGGCGATCGACCACGCTGGAAAGTCGCTCCACTTGAGCCCCCGAAATTGAGTTAGTTGTGATTAACTGAAATAGTGTACCAACGAAATGTCGACCCGTCCAGAGGAAGTTCGACGACGTGAGTGCGATCACGCAACGGAGCCGATTGAAGGCTGAGCGGCGCCAACTTCTCGTTGATGCTGCATCGAGACTCTTCGCCGAACGGGGCTTTCGAGCGGTATCGCTGGAGGATCTCGCCGCGGAGGCCGGCGTCAGCGGACCCGCCGTCTACCGTCATTTCGCGAGCAAAGAAGCATTATTAGCCGACCTACTCATCGACGTCAGCAAGATACTTCTCGAGCAAGGCAAGGTCCGGTCTCAGATGGCCGATCCCGTCGATGCGTTGAGGTCACTTATCGCGTTCCACACTGAGTTCGCGCTTCGCGACCGTGATCTGATCCGGATTCAAGACCATGACTTCGCCAACCTCGCCACGCATGACGCGAAGACCGTGAGCCGTCTTCAGCGGTCGTATCTCGAGGAGTGGGTGCGTGTTCTACGCACCGTTGATCCCACACTCTCAGAGAGTGTGGCTCGCACGAAGATTCAAGCGGTCTTTGGACTCCTCAACTCGACGCCGCACAGCGCGTCGCACCGCGACACCGAGACGACGCGGTCAATACTCGAAGAAATGGCCTATGACGCCCTCGGGCTCGCGACACCACGATGAACGTCGGTGCGGCTGTTAGCGCAACATCGCGGTGGCGCGATAGACGTCCGTGACGTACGGAAGCTCGATGACGTCAGGAAGAGGATCGACGACTTTCTTGACGTCGCGCATGACGAGTGCGCGATCCGACTCGTCCATGACCGCGATGTAACTCGTCGTGAGCACTCGCTGGAGCATGCCATCGTGATCGAGCACTTGTCGATGGGCGAACTTACGTCGTTCGATGTTGATAAAGGGACCGGACTCCAAGACCGGTGTGAAGTCTTGGCCCACTTTGTAGGGCTGGTGCGTCGGCCAGCGCATCGCCTCGCCGAGGTCGGCCACCCACCGGACCGATTCGTCGCGCTCATTCCACAGGACACCTAAACGACCACCTTCGACGAGCACGCGGTGAATCTCTTCGAGCGCCAGTGGGGCGTCGAACCAGTGGAATGCTTGAGCCACCACGACACAATCCACCGATGCGCTCTCGAGTGGTATTGCCGTATCGCGGCCGTCGAGGACGTTCACGATCGGAAGACGTTGGCTGAGGACCTCTCGCATTCCGGGCGTCGGCTCGACGGCAGTGATCTTCGAACAAAAGGGAAGCAGCTGGCCGGTGAAGATCCCCGTGCCGGCTCCGAGATCGAGCACGTGCGCGTCGTCATCGATGCCCAACGACTGGACGAGGAACGCCACCGCGTCAATGGGATAGTCCGGCCTGGCTGCCTGATATCGAGTGCCATCGGCGAATCCAGAAGTGCCGTGTTCAATGGGTTGCTCGGCCAAGTTCGCCATCCCCGGATCGACCTAAACCACAATCTAGGAGTCGTAGCGCCTGAGCGAACATGAATTTTGAAGGGCCACATTGCAGTTGGCAATGTGCTTTAGGGCCTAAGCGAGTGAGAGAAAACCTGACGTAATACACAGTCCGAAAGCGTCGATGACGAGGAAGCCGACGATCAGCGTGATGACGATCGCACGAGTCCAACGACCTCGCAGGTGATATGACGGCGACGGCATGTACCAACTCGGTAGGAGCGACGGCGTTCGCAAGTCTCCCCCGCCCCAAGGAACGGCATCACTTGAAAGCGAAGTGATCGGCTCGGCGGCCAGCGCGAGAGCGGTCAGTTCGGCATCGGTGAACGGCATCGCATCGTCCAGCGAAGCGTCAACAGATCCATGGTTCACGATGTGCACCTCCGTCTCTTCGAGCGTACGGGAGATTCAGTCTCACCAAACGTCAGCGCGTTACACGCGGCGCTTAACCGATATTGAACGTCTTCGCCAGGCTCCCGAGACCACCGCCGCTGGTGTTGCCACCTTCGGGGATATACGGCTGCAGCGCATGGGCGAGGCCGGGCAGCGTCATCGTCTGTAGATGGACCTTTCCGGGGCCGGTGAGCTTCGCGAGGAAGAGCGCCTCGGCGCCAAAGAACATGTTCTTGATGCCCTTCACCATCTGGATGTCGAGCGTCACCTTGGCTTCGAAGAGTCCGATGTGCCCCGGGTGAACCAGGATCGACTCGCCCGCGCCGAGTTCGTAGGTGACGAGCTCACCTGAGAGTTCGATCCACGCCGTTCCGGCACCCGCGATGTGCTGGAGGATGAAGCCGTTACCCGAGAAGACGCCGACACCGAGCTTCTGCTGGAATCCGATGTTGAGTGTCACGCCGTCGGTACTTGCCAAATAGCCGTGGCGCGACACCATGTACTCGTTCTCCGCGTCGATCTTGATCGGCATGATGCGACCCGGCAGCTTCGTGGCGAAGGCGACCGTGGCGTTGTCCGCCGAGGCGGTGTACTGCGACATGAAGATGGTCCCGCCGGCGACGGCGCGCTTGAGGACGCCAACGAAGCCGGATCCGCCGGCGCCCGCGGTTTGCGTCGTCATGGTGATCGTTGGTGACATCCATGAGAGTTCGCCACCTTGGGAGATCACCGACTGGCCTGACTTGAGCTGTACTTCGAGTACCGGCAAGGTGTCGCCGATCACCCGGTGTGCGACGCCAGTGCCGTCGGCGTCGGCGAATGCGGGCAGTCCGCCATCAACTTCTTCGGTCATGCGAATCCTTTCGATTTGGTCCCCTCATACTGGCATGATTCTCGTCGCTCGGACTCGTCTCTGCGGAATTCGATCGCCGTCAGTCGACGCACAAATCTCACACGCGTTGTTGGGTGAATGATGTCCTTCGCGCGGCCAAAGTCCGGAAATAAGCGGACTATTGTGAACTTTGGGCCCCCACGCGGTACAACGCCCGTCGCGGGACTACGTCGAGTTGTATTGAAGGAGATCGCTGCGTGGAGCCGACCAACGACCAGGACCCGAACTACTACCACAAGGTCGTGGACTGCCAGTGGGCCTGTCCGGCGCACACCAACGTGCCCGGCTACATCCGGATGATCGCGCAGGGTCAGTTCGACGATGCCTACATGCTGAACCGCGAGTCAAACGTCTTCCCAGGGATCTTGGGCCGCACCTGTGACCGACCCTGTGAGCCGGCCTGTCGACGCGACCGCGTTGATGGACAGCCGGTGGCGATCTGCCGTCTGAAGCGCGTCGCCTCGGACCTGAAGGGTGACATCTCGGACCGTCTGCCCGTCATCCCCACCGAGAAGAATGGCAAGCGCGTCGCACTGCATTGGCTCGGGACCGTCGTCGCTCACCGTTGCCAACGACCTCTTGCCGCTCGGCTACGAGATCGTCTTGTTCGAGCAGTACGCCAAGCCCGGTGGACTGATGCGCACGAACATCCCGTCGTTCCGACTCCCTGACGAGGTCCTCGAAGCCGAGACCCAGGTCATCCTCGACATGGGCGTCGATGTTCGCTACAACACGCCGATCACCAGCATGCGCGCCTTGCTCGCCGAAGAATTCGACGCGGTCTTCGTCGGTGTCGGCGCACCACGCGGGAAGGAACTTGACATTCCTGGACGCTACGACGAGGTCGAGTCGCATATCTTCATCGGCATCGACTGGCTCGAGTCGGTGGCCTTCGGGCACACCACGTCGATCGGATCCAAGGTCTTGATCATCGGCGTCGGCAACACGGCGATGGACTGCTGTCGCTCGTCGCGACGCCTCGGCGGCACCGACATCAAGGTGATGGCGCGCCGACCGCGCGAGTACTTCAAGGCGTCGCCGTGGGAACTCGACGACGCCGAGGAAGAGGGCGTCGAGATCATCGTGAACCACGCCCCAAAGCGCTTCGTGCTCGAAGACGGCAAGCTCGTCGGCATGGAGTTCGACGTCCTGGAATGGGACCCGGGCGCGAAACAGTCCGAGGTCGTGAACTCCGTCATCATCCCGTGCGACGACGTCATCCTGGCGATCGGACAGGAGAACGCCTTCCCGTGGATCGAGCGCGACCTCGGTCTCGAGTTCGGCGACTGGGACATGCCGGTCGTGGACGAGACCACCATGCAGTCAACGCTCACCGGCGTCTTCTTCGGCGGCGACGCCGCGTGGGGGCCGAAGAACATCATCTGGGCCGTCGCCCACGGTCACGAGGCCGCCATCTCAATCCACAACCTGTGCTCCGACGTCGATCTCCATGACCGTCCGGCGCAGGGCATGAACCTGGTCAGCCAGAAGATGGGCATGAGCGAGTGGAGCTATCACAACGACTACAACCCGTCGCCGCGCCAGAAGATGTCGCACGTCGAATTGACGAAGCGCTTCGAATCATTGAGTTTGGAAGTCGAACTCGGCTTCACCGTCGAACAGACGGTCCGCGAGGTGCAGCGATGTCTGAACTGCGACGTCGAGACGGCCTTCAACGCCCCGGCCTGCATCGAGTGCGACGCCTGTATCGACATCTGCCCGGTGCAGTGTCTGACGATCACCAGTAATGGTGCCGAAGACGACCTTCGAACTCGACTCTCGGCGCCCGCGCTCAACCTCGAACAGGACCTCTACGTCTCGGCGCCGCTCCCCCAGACGGGTCGTGTCATGGTGAAGGACGAGAACGTCTGCGTGCACTGCGGGCTCTGTGCCGAGCGGTGTCCGACGGCCGCCTGGGACATGGAGCTCTTCGACCTGCAAATCCCGTACGCCGCGAGTCGCAACTTCATCCAGATCGGCGCGATGTCGCCGAGTGGCGCGAGTCGGAGCTAGCCGTGGCCATCGACGAACGACTCGATCAGCGAACCCAGGTCAACGACTTCTCCATCAAGCTCGCCAACGTCAACGGCACCGGCTCGGCGAGCGCGAACAGTCTCTTGATGCAGGCGATCTTTCGCATGGGGATCCCGGTCTCGGGCAAGAACCTCTTCCCGTCGAACATCCAGGGCCTGCCCACCTGGTACGAGATCCGAGTCAACAAGACCGGCTACACCGCGCGGGCGCTCGACTACGACCTCGTGATCGCCATGAACTCCCAGACCTACGCCCAGGACATCGCCGACGTTCGTCACGGCGGCTACGTGATCTACGACTCGTCGTGGCCACTGGACCCGGACCTCACGCGCGATGACGTCACGTTTCTCGGCATCCCGCTCGCCAAGATGTGCCTCGAGAACTTCAAGGCCCCGCGAGAGCGCATCTTGATGAAGAACATCGCCTACGCCGGGGCGGTCGTCGCCCTGGTCGGCATCGACGTGAACCTCGTGGCCGATCTGCTGGCCGAGACCTTCGCGCGCAACGAAGCCCTTCGCGATTCGAACCAGCGGGCACTTCGCCTCGGCTACGACTACGCGATGGAGAACCTGGAGTGCCCGTTGCCCTTCTACGTCGAGCCACTGGAGGCGAACGGCAACTCGATTCTGATCAACGGCAACATGGCGACCGCGTTGGGCTGTCTCTACGCCGGCGCCACCGTTGCGGGTTGGTACCCGATCACCCCGGCAACGGCGGTCATGGACAATTTCATCGCCCTGTGCGCGAGATATCGCCGCGAGAAAATCGTGAGCGACGACCCCGACGTGCCCGACACCACGCGCAACAACTACCTGATCATTCAGGCCGAGGACGAGATCGCCTCGATCGGCATGGTGCTCGGCGCCGGATGGAGTGGTGCCCGTGCGTTCACGTCGACGTCCGGTCCCGGCATCTCGCTCATGAACGAACTGCTGGGACTCGCGTACTACACGGAGATCCCCGCGGTCATCATCGACGTGCAGCGCACTGGGCCTTCGACGGGCATGCCGACACGCACGCAACAGGCCGACATCATGATGTGCGCCTACGCCAGCCACGGCGACACCAAGCACATCGTGCTCTTCCCCGCGAACCCGTACGAGTGCTTCGAGTTCGCCGTGCAGTCCTTCGACTTGGCCGAGCAGTTCCAGACCCCGGTCTTCTTGCTCTCGGACCTCGACATCGGCATGAACGACTGGGTGGTGCCGGAACTGCACTGGGACGACAACTACGTCTGGGACCGCGGGCCGGTGCTCAATGACGAGGACTTATCGCGCATGTCCGAGTTCTTCCGCTACAACGCGGTCAATGATGACTTCGTCGCCGAGCGGACGTTGCCGGGGTCGGACGAAAAGGGTGCCTACTTCATCCGCGGCTCGGGACACGACAAGTTCGGTCGCTACACCGAGAACCCGCCGCAGTACCAAGAGGTCGTCGATCGGCTGAAGAAGAAGCACGCGGCGTCGGCGTCGCACGTGCCAGCACCCGTGATCGAGCGCCGCGACGGTGCTCGCATCGGCGTCATCACGATCGGTAGCTGTGACCTCGCGGTCCGCGAAGCACTCGATCAACTCGCCGACGCTGGCGTCCCGGCCGACTTCATGCGGGTGCGAGGCTTCCCGTTCATCGACGAAGTCCGAGCATTCGTGGACGAGCACGACCTGTGCTTCGTCGTCGAACAGAATCGCGACGCGCAACTGCGGTCCCTCATCGCCATCGAAACCGGTGTCAGCACCGAGAAGATGCACCCCGTCCTCGCCTACGGCGGGTTCCCGCTCAGTGCACAAGACGTCGTCGAACACGTTCTAGCGAAGTTGGAGAACTAACCATGCCGTCGATCACCAAACCACTCATCCCCCTGTCGCCGCTGCCGAAGAACGACCTCGGCCTCACGATCCGCGACTACGAGGGACAGATGTCGACGCTGTGCGCCGGGTGCGGCCATGACTCGGTCACCGCCGCAATCGTGCACGCGTTCTGGGAACTCTCGACACCGCCCCACATGATCGCCAAGCTAAGCGGCATCGGGTGTTCGTCCAAGACACCGACCTACTTCGTACGCGGCGCGCACGGTTTCAACTCGGCCCACGGTCGAATGGTCCCCATCGCGACGGGTGCCATCGCCGCGAACCGCGAACTCACCTACATCGGCATCTCCGGTGACGGCGACTCGCTCTCGATCGGCCTCGGTCACCTCATGCACGGAATTCGACGAAACGTGAAGATGGTCTACATCATCGAGAACAACGGTGTCTACGGTCTCACCAAGGGTCAGATGTCGGCGTCGGCGGACATCGGTTCGCGCCCCAAGAAGGGTGACGCCAACCTTCTCGCGCCGATTGACCCCGTCACGACCGCGCTGAGTCTTGGCGCCACGTTCATCGCGCGAAGCTTTTCTGGCGACAAAGAGCAGCTCGTCCCGATCATGAAGGCCGCGATCGCCCACAACGGCTTCGCGCTCATCGACGTGATCTCACCGTGCGTCACCTTCAACGACCACGAGGGATCGACTAAGAGCTACAAATTCATGCGCGATCACGAGGTCAAAGAGGTAGAAACCGACTTCGTTCCGATCCGCGCTGAGATTCGCGCGAAGATCCCCGCCGACGGCGCGATCGAGGTCACAATGCACGACGGGAGTGTCGTGCGCTTTCGATCGGTTCCCGAAGGCTATGACCCACATGACCGAATGAAGGTCGAGGAGTACATACGCGACCGAGAGGGTCGTGGCGAGATCGTGACTGGTCTGCTGTACGTGAACGAGGACGGTAAAGACCTCCACGAGCTGAACTCGACGCCGACGCACGCGCTGACCAAGATCCCGTATTCGTCGCTGTGTCCTGGTGCGGCTGAATTGGCGTCGATGCAAGCCGACTTCCGCTGACCAGGAGATTCTCAACGACGGCCAGAGTCCTCGACTGGAGCACCAATGAGCGACACACGAAACGACGCTGACGAGGGCGGCGAGAGCGCGTGTATTGCCCATCTGATCTGCCCCGAATGTGGCGTCGTGCTCGATGGCGCGGACCATCTTCGCACGTGGGACCTCTCGACGAGCGCCCACGATCCGAAAGACGTCGCTGAGTCGATTCCAGACGACGTCGACTGATACTCGCGTCCGCGCGGAACCCTCTAATAATTTCCTCGCCTTGACTTGACTCATCACGACGAGCCCGATATCCTGTTCTATTCTCTACTAATTCACTAGTAAATAGTGTAAATAAAGGACCCCTCTGTGAAAAAAGCCAATTTGAAGCGAATCGCCGCACTCGCGGTGGCTATTTTGCCGATCACACTGCTCGCCACGACCTCCGAGGCGTCGACGTCCAAGGCGTCGCCGACCACAGTGAACGTCGTGGGCTACTCGATCGTCTCTAAGGCCTACACCGCCCTCGAGACGGCCTTCTCGCACACCGCAGCCGGCCAGAACGTCGTCTTCACCAACTCCTTCGGCGCTTCCACGACCCAGGCGCAGGACGTCGTGGCCGGTCAGCCCGCCGACGTGGTGAACTTCTCGCTCAACCCGGACTTGGCCCTCCTCATCAACGCTGGATTGGTGTCGCGGACGTGGGCGTCAGCGAAGGCAGTCAAAGCGGAGAAAGGTATCGTCACTGACTCGGTCGTCGCGATCGTCGTGAAGCCCGGCAACCCGCTCGGCATCCACTCGTGGAACGACCTCACCAACAGCGGCGTGAAGATCGTCACCCCGGACCCCATCAGCTCCGGCAGTGCGCGCTGGAACCTCCTGGCCGCCTACGAGTCCCAGATCGACCAGGGTTCGACGGCCGCCCAGGCCAACACCTACATCAACGCCCTCATCAAGAACGTGGTCTCGGAGCCATCGAGCGGTAGCAAGGCGCTCTCCGCGTTCATCGCGGGCACCGGCAACGTTCTCTTGGCCTACGAGAGTGACGCGCTGAACGCGTTCGTCACCGGTCAGAAATTGCAGATCGTCCAGCCCGCGCAGAACCTACTAATTCAAAACCCCGCGGCACTGACGAAGACCGGCACGGCCAACAAGGCCGCCGTCGCCTTCTATGACTTCCTGTTCTCCAAGGCCGGTCAAGAGATCTGGCTCCAGCAGCACTTCCGTCCGACGATTCCCTCACTGCAGGCCCTCAGCAAAACAACCTTCTACACGCCGGTGAAGTTGAACACGATCACGGCACTCGGCGGATGGGCGAAGATCACGCCCAAGTTCTTCTCGCCGACCGGGATCATCACACAAGCAGAGAACGCGAATGGATACACCAGCTAGACGACCCAGCTCCGAGCTTGGAGCGCCGCCAGCCCGAAAGGGCTGGCGGCGCTTTTCGTCGCGTCTCGGCTCGAGATTCGGTCTCTACGGCGGCGCGTCACTCATCGTCGGTTATCTCTCGATCATCGTCCTCATTCCGATCGCCGCGGTCGCGGCGCACGGTTTCTCCTTCACGCATCAACACGCACGGCTGGGGCGGAGCGTTCTGGCACTGGCACTTCAGTGCCGGCTTCGGAACGTTCTGGCACGACATCACCCAGCCGGCCGCCATCAGCGCGATCCGACTGTCCCTCTGGCTCTCACTGACGGTCGCGGCGATCAACGCCGTCATGGGTGTCGCCATCGCCTGGGTGCTCGTGCGCGACAAGTTCCCCGGCAAGTGGTTCATCGAGGCCTTCATCGACCTTCCCTTCGCGCTCCCGACCATCGTGGTCGGTGTCGTCTTGCTCTTCCTCTACGGCCCGGCCAGCCCCGTCAAAGTCAATCTCTTCGAGACCTGGATGGGCCTGATGGTCGCGCTCTTATTCGTTACGCTGCCATTCTCGGTGCGCGCCGTCCAGCCGGTACTCGCGTCACTCGACGGTGAAGCGGAGGCCGCGGCGAAGTCACTGGGCGCCGGTGGCTTTCGCACCTTCCTCTCGGTGGTGTTGCCGTCGCTCTGGCCGGCGGTACTCGGAGGGTTCGGGCTCGCATTCGCCAGAGCGATCGGTGAGTTCGGCTCGATCTCATTGATCGCCGGCGGCATCGGCCGAACGACATTGGCCTCGTCCTACATCTACAACCTGACCCAGGGATTCCTCTGGACCAACGCGGCAGCGGTCTCGACTGCGCTGCTCGTACTCAGCCTGTTGATCCTCATCACTACCAACGTCTTCGCGCGTCGAATCCAGCATCGGTTGAGCGCATGAACCACACCACGCGCAAATGGTCGCTGCGACTGGTCGTGATTCTCTACCTCGGTCTGCTCGTCGGCCTTCCGGTCGCCTATCTCTTCATCAAGGCCTTCAGTAACGGCTTCCATGCGTTCTGGGTCGAGGTGACCAAGCCCGACGCCATCGCCGCGTTGAAGCTCTCGGCCGAGGTGGCCCTGATCGCGGTGCCGGTCAACACCGTGGTCGGCGTGGGCGCCGCACTGCTACTCGCCAGGAAGAGGTTCTTCGGCGGCCGCGCATTGCAGGTCGCCTTCGACATCCCGGTCGCGGTCTCGCCCATCATCATCGGCGTTGCGCTGATCCTCGCGTACTCGCGAATCGGGTGGTTCGGCGCATGGCTGAGTGCACACGGCATCCAGGTCCTGTTCTCGCCCATCGGCATCGTGATGGCCACGATGGCCGTCTCGTTGCCCTACGTGCTGCGCTCGGTGTTGCCGGTCCTCGTCGAAGTGGGCAAGGACCAAGAAGACGCCGCACGCACACTTGGCGCCGGTCCGTTTCGAACCTTTTGGCAGGTGACGTTGCCGGCGATTCGTTGGGGCGTCCTCTACGGCGTGACACTCACGATCGCGCGCACCCTGGGCGAGTTCGGCGCCGTACTCGTCGTCTCGGGCGACATCACCGGCAAGACCCAGACGCTCCCGATCTATATCTTTGCCGCCTGGGACCAGAACTTTGACACCGTCGGCGCCTTCGCCGGCGCCGTCGTACTCGCCTCCATCTCCATCGTGGCTCTTATAATTCTCTCGACCCTTCGTGCGCGTGAGAGGAAACTGCATGTCGATCTCGCTTAGCCACCTCACGAAGCGATACGGCGAAAACGCCGTCGTCGACGACGTCAACGTCGAGATTCCTGAGAGCTCGCTGACGGCGGTCTTGGGACCTTCAGGTTCCGGAAAGTCCACGTTGTTGAAACTCATCGCCGGACTGGAACGACCTGACGAAGGCCACGTCGTCATCGAGGGCGACGACGTCACGGACGTCGACCCGCGTCACCGCGACATCGGGTTCTGCTTCCAGCACTACGCGCCATTTCGTCACATGACCGTGGCGCGCAACATCGGCTTCGGGCTCCGCGTGCGAAAGCAACCGAAGGACGTCATCGACGCGAAGGTCGCCGAGTTGATCGAACTCGTTCGACTCGACGGCAAGGCGAAGTCCTATCCCGCACAACTCTCCGGCGGCGAACGTCAGCGCATGGCGCTCGCGAGGGCATTGGCCATCGAACCGCGCGTGCTGCTGCTCGACGAACCATTTGGGGCACTCGACGCGCTCGTGCGCACCGAGTTGCGCCAGTGGGTGAAGGAACTCCACCAACAGATCAAGGTGACCACGATCCTCGTGACGCACGACCAGGACGAGGCCATGGAAGTGGCCGACCAGTTATTGATCATGCACAAGGGTCGCATCGAACAGGCGGGCGAGCCGACTGAGCTATACGAACGCCCGGCGACTGAGTTCGTGCACGGATTCCTCGGACCAACGACGATGTTCAAAGGGGTCTCCGTGCGACCCCACGACCTCGAACTCGTGGCACCTTCTGAGGGCGCCATCGAAGGCACGGTGCAGTCCGTCATGGAGTTGGGTTTCGAGGTGCAGGTGACCGTGGCCTTGAGTGACGGGACGACGCCGTGGGTCCAGATGAGTCGCAACGAGTTCCGACAGCTTCACATCGGCGTGGGATCAGCAGTATCCGTGCGCGAACGTTTGTAACCGTCTCGACCGGCTTCGACTGGGTCATCTGCCGACTCGTCAACTCCTTCGGCGCAGTGAGTCGGCTTCCTCGGCATCACAGAGCGGAGGCGATTCACTGCTGCTCGTCCTCTTGATGGCGCCCAGCAGCATTGTCTTGGCCTCCCATCAGGTGACCAGCGACGTCAACAAGCAGGTTCGTGCGACGGCTTCGGTGAATTCGGGCGTCGTCGGCGAGAAGGTGTCCGATCGCAAGGGCGTGACTTGGTGACCTTGCGACTCCTCAAAATTCCGGTGCCCCGTGAGTAACCTTCCTCGTTATGAGTTACTCAGATTCCATTGACATTGAGTGTCCGCCCGAAGTGGCATTCGCTGTCATTGTCGACTTACCGAATATGAACCGGCTTTCACCCGAGAATACGGGAGGCGAATGGATCGACGGCGCGTCCGGACCAAAGGTGGGCGCCAAGTTCAAGGGAACGAACGCTCGAGACAAGGATTCGTGGTACACGATTGCCAAGGTCTTCGCCTACGACCCGCCACGGCGGTTCGGATTCAATGTCACCTACAAGGTATTCAAGATTGCACGATGGGAGTACTCGGTCGATCCCGCGCCGGGAGGCTGTCGGGTAACCGAGACCTGGACAGATCGCCGTAACGCGCTCGTGCGCAAACAAGGAGACGCGGACGGCTTCATTCGCTCCGAATTCACTAAGGAGTCCATTCGACAGACACTGGAGCGGCTGAAAGTGATCTGTGAGGCATCGGTTCACTAGAACATGGTGTCGCTTGGTCAAACCGTGTGATGCTCGAATCGACATCATCTGAAGTGCAAGGTCGTCATCGGGCGTGGCGCGTTGTTCTCGACCGACCGCTATCGAACGTGACGTGTGCGGTTGGTTGGATTGTGGCAACAATCGTCTTCATCCTCTTGACGCGTTCGGTCGGGGGCGTTACCACTTCTGACTCGTTCGTCTCAGTCAACTCAACGTTGGCAATCGCCCATGGGCACCTCTCGTGTTCGTACCCGCCCCAAAGTACCGTCGGCAATAATCCCCTCGCCCCCCCTCTCTACCCGCTGATCTCCGGTGGTCTCGCAGCCATTTTTCGGGTCGGCCATTCGGTGCCTTTCCCGAGCGCAGCTCAGCTCGGTCCGCACTGCTCGAACGCCTTCACCGCCATCGGACATTGGATAGTCCCGACCGGCGCACTCTTCACTGTCGTGATCTTTGGCTACGTGGCCTGGTTCATTCTCGCCGCGGGCATCATCGTACTGATGCGCGCTGCGAGATGTGGTCGTTGCGTGCGAGAAGTGGTCGCCCTGCTCGCCGTGGCGTGCGCACCGCCGGTCATCATGTGTTTGAACGAGTACTTCCACCCTCAGGATCTCATCGCCGTGGGACTGGCGCTCGCGGGCGTTGGTTGTGTCATGCGTCACCGCTGGTTGGTCGCCGGATTCCTATTAGGTCTGGCGCTCACGTCACAGCAATTCGCCCTGCTGTGCGCTATCCCCCTCGTTCTCGTGTTCCCTCTTAGATCGAGCTCACGTCTTGTCCTGGGACTTTTCATGGCGGTGGCTTGCATCGACATTCCGATGTTCTTGCTCACCTCAGGGCGCGCACTCAAAGCCATCGCTGTGGGTACAGGAGTCAACACACAACGGGCAACCGCACTCGTCCTCACCCATTTGCACGGAAACACGCTCTACACGATTTCGCGCGTCACGCCAATCGTCCTCGCAATTGGTGTCACGTTGTGGATTCGCCGAAGACTCGCGATGTCGACGATGGACCCCGTGGTTCTCCTCTCACTGGTCGCCGTCTCGTTGACGTTTCGTCTCGTTTTTGAAGTCAATCTCTGGGGCTATTATTTCATGGCGGTGTCAGTCGTACTGATCGTACGCGCAGCCATTCAACGTCACGTGAGCTGGCTCTTCGTGCTCTGGCTCATAGTCGTCACGTACGCAGCAATTGACGGTGGACTCGCGAACAGACCGGCACTGGCACCGTGGCCCATGTCGCTTTGGCAAGCAATCCTCGTCCCGTGGGTCATCGCACTCTCGTTCGAACCGCTGCGAAAACTGTTACGAGAAGGTCACACCCGTTCGAGAGGTTCATCCACCTCTTTGACACCGAGCAGTACCAACCAATAACCGTCACAGGCACGCCGTAGTGTGGAGACATCAGTAAGTCTTCCGGATTCTCCAGTGGCAATGAAGTCCAGCGAATTATCGACGCGGCGCGCTCTCCGGAGTGGAGCATCGGACAGGGGCGAAGCGGTCAGATTATGGCGACGCGTGACACTGGTGACGTAGGAGCACCGTGGGTCATCACGGCCGAGCGTGCTGGGCGAGGCATGAGAGTATCTCTCTACAGCCCCGGTGATGACGTCGGACTCGAAGGTGACGTCATCGGTGAGATCACCGGCAATCCTCGCGAGATGGGACGCCAGCTTCGAGCAATTTTGGAAGAGCATTAGCGTTCACGTTTTCGGAAAGCCACTGCGTTCCACAGATTTTGCGCGGCGTCAACGAAGGCGCAGCTCAACGCTCACCAATTGCTGACCACGTGTGCGAAGTTGGAGAGTCGACTCAGGCTTCGAGCGAGTCGGGAACAGTGTCGTTCGAGGGGGCCGTTGACTTCGTGGTTCTCACGGCGTCAATTAACGGACTAACCGCGAGAGCAATCGTGATTGGCACGAGCACAACCTGCCAAAACCAACTCGGCATTGCCGTTCGAAGGGCGGCGTGGGAGAGCGGATTCTTTACGAGGGTCAGGCCAACCAACACGAACCAAGCCAAGAGGTACCACCGGACGCGGTCGCGAATCACGTCGGAAATTATCAGTATCAGTGCGACGATAAAGAAGACGTTGGGCATGGCTTCGCGAGCGGCGAGACCCCACGATCGGCCATTGGTTGCAAATCCCCAGGGTATTGGGTTGAGTGCCAGCGTAAAGAGCGCCAACCACGCGATGACACGTCCTCGAATCCGACCGCTGATGACGTCATTAATGATGATGATGACGGCGCACGCGGCGAAGTAATAACCCCAAAGACTCACTTCAAATACGAGTCGAAAGGCCAATGAAGTAGCGACCAGTGAGAGAAGGGGCACGGCGTGCAGGACCGCATCACCGAGACGGCGCCTCGCCCACCACGCGAGCACGAGTGCGCACACGATGGGAAGAATTCGCGCGCACAGAAGAAGCTCGTGAGGACTGAGAGGAATATTTCTCATGATCGTTCCTCCGTAGGCGAACTTAGGAGGCGGTGCATACCCGGAGCCGAGTATCGACCATTTAATGGCTCTTCCCGACGTCACGATCGCGAGTGGTGCGACGATGACCACCACTGCGGCTAATGCCGCTGCGCCAAAGCGCGCACGCGCGCGACTGGGCATGACGACGATCAGCGGTGCCGCCACCAGCAACACATATTGATTCGACAAAAACGCCAGACCAAGCAACGCGCCGGCCCACGCCCACTTTCCTCGGATGGCGAAGGCGAGCGTACAGAGCGCGAGCCCGAGCGCCAGGAGGTCCTGCGGATGAAAATATGTCAAGAGACACTCAACGACAGGGGGCAGCACGGCGATCCCGATCAAGGTCAACGGCTCCCACCGCGTGTGCCCACGGCCGCCCGCGCGAAGGAGCAAGATCGCCCCGATCAAGAGGGGCAGCCACATCAGGTAGCCGACGTTGATGGTTGGCTCGATGATGCTGTAGGAAAGTGACCAGTGATACATCGCGACCAAAGCGTGCGAACAGCCGGACCCCAGTTGTGCAGTAGTTGGAAACGGTGCATTTCGTAGAGCGTGTCCTACTCCGAGCACCGCGCCAGCAATGAGAGGGTACATCGGTCCGACCATCGTGTACGGACTCGCAAAGGGTGGAAAGGGATATTTGCTCGGCGGTGAATAGAAGCACGACAGGTGTCCATGGGCGAGCGCCCACGTCGAATACGCCGACACTGAAACGTCGCCCTGAGTAGGTCCCCCCAACTCCATCACGAGCCGCACGAAGATGATCGACGCGACGATCCATCCAATGAGACACCAGCTGGAGCGCAGAGGCATGTTGAGCCACGCGTACACTCTTAAAGAAAGGCCAACCTTGGCTTCGTTTTCGGTCACCCCAGGATCGATATGAGCATCGTCCTTCGAAGACCCACTCATGCCCTTGACTATACGACTCGAGAAGGCGTTTCTGAGTCCAAGCGACCGTCATATTCGGGTCGAATCGATTGAATGGGCCGGAGTCACAACGGTTCATCTTCCAGGTGCGTTGCACTTCTGATGGCGACGAGAAACCGTGATCCGAATGTGAATGCCCTTAAGTTATGAAGGCGGAAGAACTACTTTCGATCGGTCGTTGGAGTCGCGAACATGGCGTTGATCTACTACACCGTGCGAATGGTTTGGACGAAATCCTTCGTGCCTGATTTCGCTCCGTACCCGAGGCGCGACTGTGAGGACGTCCGATGCTGAGCGCCTTAATTGCGATCTGTTTCTTGTTTGGATTGGCGATCGGATCCTTTTTGAACGTGGTGATCTACAGGGTTCCGATTCACAAATCCATCGTCTCCCCGCGCTCGTCATGCCCCGAATGTTCCGCGCCAATTCGTGACCGCGACAACATCCCCGTTGTCTCATGGCTGATTCTCAGGGGGAAATGCCGGTCCTGTGGAACACCTATCTCAATTCGCTACCCCATCGTGGAACTGACCTGTGCCGCATTATTTGCCGGCGCAGCTGGACGCTTTGGGTATGACTGGTATCTACCCGTCGCATTGGTGCTGTTGGCGTCTCTCCTCGCGTTGTCATTCATTGACGTCGAGCACCTGATTCTTCCAAAGTCAATCATTTACCCGACGTTGTTCGCCGTGATCGCGTTGCTCATCGTGGACGCAGCGGTGAATGATTCGTGGCACCGCCTGCTCATAGCTGCTCTCTGTGCCGCCGGGTGGTTCGTCGTGTTCTTCATCATCAACGCCGTTGAACCTCGATTCCTCGGCTTCGGTGACGTTCGACTCTCACTGATTCTGGGCTTTGGACTTGGGTGGCTCGGCATCCGTTACGTGATTCTCGGATTCTTCGCCGGGAATGTCTTCGGCGTGATAATCGGCCTGTACTTGATTGTCACGAAGAAGAGGACGAGAGACCAGCCCATTCCTTACGGTGTGTTCCTAGCGCTCGGCACGGCGTTAGCTCTTTTCGCCGGTTCCGAAATCCTCGTTCCGTTCCAGAGTCTGCGTTGAGCGAGGAGACGACACCGCAGGCGGAGCCGCGAGCCCAAACGTCGCGAATACGAACCATCTTGGACCGTCCCCTGTCACCTGCGTGGTGCGCAATGGGCTGGTTCGCGTCGACCGGGATCTACGTCCTCATAATTCAATTCTTAGGCGGACCGGCGCCCGGTGACTCCGCGCAGTCGGTCTATTCAACGTGGTCTATCGCCCATCTCAACTTGGCGTGCGCGTACCCACCGGCGTCGCACGCGTACTTCCCCCCGAATGCGTCTCCGTTCGCTTCGGTTGCACCGCTTTATCCGATACTCACCGCGATTGGGTCGATGCTCTTCCGAATCGGTCACAGCGTCGCCTTCCCCAGCGGCGCGGCACTGGGAGTCCATTGCTCAAATGCCTCAGTCGCGATTTACAAATGGTCCTTAGCGAGCAACGCGTTGAACCCGACGCTGAAACTTGCCTACATCGGCTGGCTCGTCGTCACGATCGGCGTGGTCGTGTTGCTTCGAGTCTCGGGCCGTGGACGAAGCGGCTGGGAAGTTTTCACATTGTTGGTCCTCGCTATAGTCCCACCCGTCTACACGAGCGTGACGTCTTACTTCCACCCCCAGGACTTGGTCGCGATGGGCCTCATACTGCTCGCCGTCGCGTGTGCGATTCGAGGACAGTGGATGTGGGCCGGTGCATGTCTCGGGCTTTCGTTTGCGAGTCAGCAGTTCGCTCTGCTGGCCATCGCCCCCTTCGTCGTGGTCGTTCCTCGCAATCGTCGAGTTTCACTCATAGCCGGGATCGTGATCGCCGCAGGAATCATCGACCTCCCCTTTGTCGTGGCGTCCTCGGGACGGGCGTTGAAGACACTCATGACGGGGACGAATCGACTCGCCCTTGTTGGAGGCCATCACTTTCACGCCGCCGGGGGCACAGTATTGTTCGCGACGCATCTTCGTGGCGCGGGCGTTTTCCTCATTGCGCGCGTTCTACCCATCGTGTGTGCGCTCGCCGTATCCGTGTGGGCGACCAAGCGGTTTGGGTCCCACGTGACAGACGTCGAGATCCTTTTGCCGCTTATCGCGACGTCGCTGTGTATGCGACTCGTATTCGAGGAGAACCTGTTTGGTTACTACTTCTTGGCGGTGGCGATGATCCTTGTGTGCATCGAGGCCCTGCGCGGTCAATTCTCGGGAAGAGTGCTCACCTGGTTGGGCATGGTGATGCTCGGCTTCACCCCGATTCCTTGGTGGGTCTATTTCAAGTGGGAGGCCCGCGGCCTTAATCTCTTCATGGTCGCGCCATTGATCTTTGAGATCATCGTCGTGAGCGCGATAATCGTAGGGATACGACGACACCGCTTCGAGTGGTATTTAGTGGCCGCGAGCATCATTGTCGCACTTACGTGTTTCCCGCCACTCTGGGGTAAGCATTGGACGATCCACTTCGCACCCTCGTGGTTATGGCAACTCATCCTCGTACCAACAGGTCTGTATCTCGCTTCCGCGTCGTTGAGATCCGCGGCCCGAACGCCCCATCCGAGTACTCCACATGGCGTTCCCGGCAACGTCATCTAGCGGCGCCGTATTCAGTGAGGAGCGTCGCTCAAGATGCGTGACCTTGAATGGCCATCGTCTCGAGACGCTTAGTACACGATCTCCATTCGAAGACCCTCACTGTCCCACTCTGGCTCGACAGGAATCCGCTTCGCTGCGTGTCCGTACACGCGGCGAGCTGTCCAGAGCAGCGCAAAGGAGTCGTAGAGGTGTTTCTGCGGCACGTCGAAGTTCGTGGCGTCAAGGTATCGCTCGCTGCCGCGAATGCGATCCTCCAAAATGAGCCGGCGCTCTTCTTTTCCTTCAGTGATCACTTTTGACTTCTTGAGCGGCGTGTCCTTGTGGAGTTGGAAGAAACTGAGTTCGGGGTGCCCCTCGTAGACCACGCGTTGCCGATACGGCGACATCTCTTTGGCGACCTCGCTGTACCTGGGCAACATCGTGCGGGTCACCGCGTCGAGTCCGTCCTTGCCAGGTTCGACGCGGCCATCGAACACCGCTCGACTCGGTGCGTTGTGCACCGCAGTTCCGCGGCGGCCCAAGAGCGCTCGCGCCTGGCGGTCGCACGTTCTCGGACCCATCTCGGGCGTGTCGAGGAATCCGATCGGGACGTTTACGACGACGACGTTGAACGCCGGGCGTTCACTCAAGACCTCCAGGAATGAGTCGTAGACCTTCGGGGGCTCCGGGGCGAACGTCGAGCCCGCGAGTTTGGCGCTCGCGACGAGCCACTTGTTGTTAAACGGGGTGACCCCGGCCACCACGGAATAGGGAAGGTCGGGACCGCGATGAGAACTCACCCGTCATTTATACAGGATTTATACAGGAATTCGGTTCTTATCCAGCTGCTCGAGGGTCCGAATCAGTTCCTTCGGGTGGGCCGTGATCGCCATGGCGTCTTCGTACGTGACGGTGTTCTCCACAATGAGGGTCGCCAGGCTGTTCTCCAGCGTCTGCATACCTTCCTTGGTATTGGTGAACATGACGTTCTGGAGCTGGTTCGAGCGCCCTTCGCGGATCAGGTTGCGCACCGGGTTCGTCGCGATCAAGACCTCGAACGCGGCGACCATGCCACCACCGATCCTGGGGACCAATCGCTGGGCGATGACGGCGCTGAGTGAGGCTGCGAGCTGCACCCTCGTCTGTTCCTGACGCCAGGCCGGGAAAACGTCAATGATGCGGTCAATGGCCTGTGGCGCGTCGTTCGTGTGAAGTGTCGCGAAGACCAAGTGACCCGTTTCGGCCATGGTCAGGGCAATTTGAATCGAGTCAATGTCGCGCATCTCACCGATGAGCAGGACATCGGGGTCTTCGCGAAGTGCTGAACGAAGTGCCCGGTCGAAGGACGGACTGTCCAGACCGACCTCGCGCTGGCTGACAGCGGAGGTCTTGTGGTTGTGGACGTACTCAACCGGGTCTTCGATCGTCAAGATGTGACAGGCCCGGTCTTCGTTGATCTTGTTGACGATCGAAGCGAGCGACGTCGACTTTCCCGATCCCGTTGGTCCGGTTACGAGGACGAATCCTCGAGGTTGTTCGGCGACCCAGTTCGCGGCGTAGGGAAGACCAAGTTCTTCGAAACTAGGAATACGTGCCGGGATAACTCGAAGCGCGAGCGCTGTCTGACCGCGCTGCGTAAAGATACTTCCACGAATTCGAGCCTTGTCGCCCCATGAGAACGCGAAGTCCACGTCAAGTTGCTCTTCGAAAATCATCCGCTGACCATCGGTGAGCAGCGGCACTGCTATGTCATTGATCTGTTCACCCGTGAGTGGTTGGACGCCTTCAATCGGCCTCAGTCGTCCGTCCACTCGAATCCGGGGTGGCGGAATCGCCCGAGAGGAGGAGGTCCGAGCCTCCCTGGTCCCACAGTGACTGTAGCCATGGCTCAATCGCCGGTGACGCAAGTTCGCTCGTCATACAACTCTCCTTTTAATGAGGCCATTTGAGGTGAAGTGCCCGGCACAGCGGCCGGGCACTTCACCTCATCTAACAAATCAGATGTTTACGAAACACCCGTGCATGAGCCAGGACCGGTGTACGCAACGAACGTACCCGTTCCAGTTACAGCACCTGCCGGCGCAATTGAAACCGTCAACGAGTTGCCTGTGCCAATCGCGAAAGCGTAGTGAGGCAGGTTCGACGGCCATGACTGAATGTACGGGTTCGTGCCATTCGCAGTCGTACCGGTCGTCAGCTTGGCAATCGTCGCCGTGGCACCGGAGTTCTGAGCATTGAACGCTGCCAATGCCGTTGAAACCGTTGCGCCGTCAGCCTGGCAAGCAGCAACTGCACTCTTACCGGTGATACCACCGAGAGCAAAGATCACGACCGCAGCCAAGATACCGAGTACAACGATGACGATGAGAAGTTCGATCAAGGTAAAACCATTGATCTCTCCAGCATCCCTCTGGCGCTTAAGCCGTTGGTAGGTCGAAATCATATGCATACTCCCTTATAGTTAGTGGGTTAGCCGACACTCGGAACTACCCGATAATGAACCGTTCGAAGATGTTTCGGGCGGCTGTGAAAAATTGTACATGAAATCGGTAGTCAAATCACTCAATTCTGCACAACTCGCCACGTGGAATTCCTTATAAATAAAGGCGTTTCATTACATTCCTCGAAGAATGTCGTCAAAGGGCGTTCTGCCTAAACATGGTTTGACCAGGACTTCGCAGATTTCGTCATCTCGACCTTAGAAATCACAGTTTCGCGAGGAATGGATTGGTTCTCTCGGAAGCTCATAACCGAAAGAGAGTCTCGCTTTTCATAATCGGTTCGACGCTTGACCCAACTGATGGTGGCCCGAGATATGTGTTTCACATCGCGCAACGACGCTCATTCGATGTGCACACCAGGCCGTGCACCTCAAGAACGATGGCCGCGAGTGGCTACCCAGTGACGGTGTAGGTGTACGTAACTTCCGGTGCGGGAGCGTAATTGAAATTACCGGGATCGTTGAAGTTCACCGTGCACTGGCCGTCGGCCACAAAACTGACCGTTCCACCCGTCACCGTGCAGGCAGTTATGCCCGTGCCAGTCGTAATGACTACTGGGTCACCCGACAGCGTCGTCGCCGAGGGAGTCCACTGGGTCCCATTCGCCACCGTCGGACCGGTGGGTGCGTTCTGCACACTGATGGTGTTGAGAATCACGCCTCCTGTCGACGTCAACGCACCCCAAGTCCAGACGAGTGTTGAGGCACCGAACCCACAATTCGATGGGCTTGGATTGGTCGGACAAGAGTCAGTTCCCGATGTCGAATAGTCGTCGTACGCCTCAACCAATGTCAGCAGAGGATTTGCCTCACAAGCCGCCGCGGTCGAACACGATGAGAGTGGTCCCGCATACATCGTCACCACTCGGGTCTGGCTGCTACCGGCGTGCGCAACTGAATTGCACCAGATAGCGATGGTGACATTGTTGAAATTTTCCTCTGAGGTCGTATTGCCCCAACACGGCCCAACTGTGCCATTCACCGTTTGCGGGTCGTAGCGAACGCTCTGAATGGCCAAGTTCGCGACGTCCGTCGCCGAATTCGTTGTCGCGGTGGCTGAATTGAAGTGCGTGGTGTTGTTGAGATCGTTGAGAGCCAGCGATGAGATCGCGCCAACGACCACGGCGATGACCACAATGAAGACCAACGCAATAATGAGCGACGCACCACGTTCGCTACGATCTTGCGATCGCCGGGCACCATGCTGTTGCATTATTGCCCCTCGGGCGAATCACGCAAAAACCGCGTCCGGTTCATTGATTTTCCTCTTCGAAGGTCACCGAGGTCGGCGTGGTCACTGTTGTCGATGCCTGCGCGCTGAACGCTCCCGTCACAGAGTTAGCCGTGAAATTCAATGTACTGGCGACGCCGTTCACGTTCGTGGTCGCCGTGCATGATGTCACGGCTATTGCGTTGGCCGTTCCAGCCGCCACACACGTGCCACCGTTCGTGAGGGCCCAGAACGTCCCGCTCGCGCCGGTTGTTGGCGCAGTGAACGTGACGACGACGCCCGACACAGGATTGTCGTTGGCGTCCGTGACTACAGCTGACAGCGGAGCGCCGAATGCGGTGCCGTGAGTCGTGCTCTGACCATATCCACCATTCACCGATATCGTCGAGGCGCCCAGATTCACGGTGAGATTCGCATCGGCTTGGAAGTACGTGTTCGTGCCGCCGCAACCGCCGAAGTTTTGCGAATACGATTCGACTACGAAGTCGAGAATGTACGGACTGATTGGATTAGTCGGACTGCTCGGTCGGTTCGTCCCAATGTTGATGGTTTCAGAAATTGTGGCCTTGCCGCCGTTGCGAGTTGCTGCTACGCAGGTACCCGATGGTGTTGCGGTTTCTCCATTCAACAACCCGCCAACGTTGACAACGGAGTAATACACCGTTCCAGTCGTCGACGGATTCGTGACGACAATGGAAAAGGTGGCATTCTGCGACGCGGACGTTAGCGTCTGCGGCGCAATCGCCGCAATTGTTCCCGTGGTCGTCGAGCCAGCCCTGACGGTATAGGCAGTCGACGTCACCGCGGAGTAGCCGGTCGCGGTGGCGCCAATAGTAAATGTCGGAGTGCCCGTCACCGCGCTCGCCGCCACTGGGAATGCGACGAAACTTGAACCGGCGGGGATCGTCACGGTCGCCGGATGCGTCGAAAGCGTGAGCGTTCCATTTGGGGTGTAGGTGAGTGCAACCGTGAGCGCCGATGTCTGAACCACCGGATTCCCATTCCCATCCTGGGCTTGGATGATCACGGATCCCGACGTCGTACCGTTATTCGTCGTGAAGGTCTGTGCCGAAGTCAAGAAAGCGAGAGCCGCGTTCGTGTTCGTTTCGGAGAAGTTCACCGACAGGCCTCCGTCAGACGCCATCGGGGCGAACGTGCCGACAGTCGTACCCGCCGTCAAGGTTGACGACGTGGCGATGCCCTGGGCGTTCGTGACTGCGGTGCACGAAGTACCAGAGCCAGCGCCGCCGCACGCCGTTCCGGTCGTCGCGTATTTTCCTGTCGGATTCCCGGTCGGGTTCGTGAACTTCACCGTCGCTCCCGCAACTGGGTTGCCGCTGGCGTCAGTCACGAGCACCTGTAATGGCAGTGTGTACGTCGCATTGATCTTGGCCGACTGACCGTTCCCACTCCACACGTAAATCTTTGCGGCGGGACCGGCGGTGACGGTGGTCGAGGCCGTGGCCGACGTCAGTCCCGTTGACGACGCCGTCAGTACATAGGCGGTCGAACTGGCACTGGTGTATGAGCAATTCGAGAACGTCGCGACGCCATCATTGACGACGGCCGACGATCCCGACGAACAACTGAATCCTCCGGAGGTCGAGCCGTTGCTCGCAGCCAAGCTCACGGTGGTCGCGCTATCAGTCGAGACGATGTTGTTGAACTGGTCCTCTTCGGTGACGCCCACACTGAAGCCTTGACCGGCAGTGATTGCGGCCGGCGGGGCGTTCGAATACACGAGTTGGGAGGCGGCATTAGGAGTGATCGTCAAGGTCGCGGAACCGAAGTTCCGCGCCGTGCCGGCGTCATACGCGAAGATCGTCGGCGTGCCTTCAAGTTCATCCCCGTAGTACTCGGTCGCCGTCGGGTCACCGGAAGGGATGATCACGGTCGCCGAAGTGCCGAGTGGTCCGGCCACACCTGGGCCGGCACCGAAGAAGCCTCCGGTGGAAGACGAACTCACCGTGAGTATCGTGTCGCCGCTACTGACCGTGGGATTGCCCCAGTTATCGACCACTTGGAAGTTCAGTGACGCGTTGGTGACATTGCTCGCCGGCACAGTACTGGGGAGCGCCTGAATAAGAACGCCGGCTTCCGTTCCCGCACCAGTGTTACTGGCGAACGGCAGACTCGTAGCTGACGTCAGTCCTGGCGAACTCGCCGTCATCGTGTACTGCGCACCTATGGTGCCGCCGAACGTGCAGTCGGACACGTTGACGACGCCGAGCACTGCGGTGAGGTTCGAACAACTCGACAGTGTGCCGTTGGAGGAAACGGTGAGCGTAATGGTGGCCGTCGACGTAGTGACATTGCCCTGTGCGTCGTCGATGTCGATCACCGGCTGCGTCGTCATCACCGATCCAGCCACGGCGCCCGCAACTGGCTGCGTGGCGAATTGGAGCTGCGTAGCAACACCTGCTTGCGAGGGCGAGAAGTTTGCGCTCTTGACGGTGATGGCCCCACCGTTAATGGAGGCCGTCAGGTAATAGGCCGTACCCGGATTTCCCGAGAAGAGACAGGCGGCGAAGGTCGCGACGCCGTTATTCGGTGTCTGACCCGTGCAGCCGGCGAGTGTGCCGCCAGCCGACGACGTCAAGGTGACCGCGCCACTGAACCCAGTGTCCACGTTCCCAAGGTTGTCCAACACCTCGACCACGGGCTGCGTTGACATCGCGGAACCGGATTGGCCCGCCACCGGCTGAGTCGTGAACACCAGTGACGCCGCACTCGCCGAGATACTGAACGGTGCACTGTCTTGGGTGAGAGCTGGATTCGCAAACGACGCCTTGATCTTCAGTCCGCCGCCGTAGGCAGTTCCCTTGCAATTGGTGAATGTGGCGGTCGCTGAATCAGCCACCGACGCCTCCGAGCAGTTGCTGAGCGTCTCGTGGACCGCGTCGGTCGAGTCGAAGGCTGCCGTTATCTGAGTGGCGTTATCCGTCCACACCGGGTTACCGAAGGCATCTTCAATCTCAACGGCGAAGGGCTGCGGCCAAGCCGCGGTAGCGGTCGTGTTCGAGACGCCGCTGGGCTGTTGGGTGAAGACCAGCTGGGTCGCGGTGCCGGGACCGGTCACCGAGATCTGGGTCGAAGCCGTCGCGGCGTTCGTGAAAGATGCATTGACCGCATAGATCGTGGCGTCGGGGCCGGCCGGTGATGCGGTTGCGTTATAGAAAATCGCGCCAGAGAACTTGCAGTTGGCCAGTGTCACGGTGCCCGCGACGACGGGCGCGGTGATCGTCTCACCGTTGTTCGTCGTGGTGACCGTGCCGTTGGTACTGGTGCAGCCCGTCATGGAGCCGCCCGAGAAGGTCAAGAGTGACGAGTCCATTTTGGGTGGTGTCGACCTTGGCTGGATTCGTGGTCGTCGTATCGATGTTGATGACGGGTTGCTTTGAGAGTGTCGCGCCTGAGGCCGCCGCGACGGGGGCTTGCGCGAACACGACTTTGTCCGGTGCGCCCGCAACGACGACGGAGAACGTGGTCGTGTAGTAATTCGGTGATGTGTCCCAGAAGGGACTGCCGAGAGGGTTGTACGTGTTCTGGTTGAGGCCGATGCCAGAGGGATCTGAGTTAATACCACCCCACGAAGCACTCAGGACGTACGTGCCCGCGGGGCCCGTGATGGTGCAGCCTGAGAACGAGGCGATGCCGTTGGGATCGTTCGCGTTGCAACCGGAGATCGATGATGTCCCTGCCGGTCCGCTCTCGATTGCAATCTGAATGAACGGATAACTTGAACCGACGACTTCGTTATTGCTGTCCAACGCGGACACGACCGGCTGGGGGCTGAAGGGAACTCCCGTTGATCCCGTTGCCCCGCCACCGTTGATGCTCGAGAAGACGAACTGACTGATGACGCCATTACTCAAGTCATTCGAAGAGCCGAGGTTCCCGGACGGCAGGTCGACGACGAACGTATTGAAGTACGGCCCGCCGGTGCCGTTGACCTCGATTGTGACTTCCAGCGGGGGGTTCGTTCCTGGAATGCACGAGGTCTGGAATCCGGTGCCGTTCCAGTACTCGACGTTATAGACGGTAGCGGTGTAAGAGCCGTAATTCGGCGCCGGGGTGATCTGCACGTTGTCAAGGACGTAGGTCGTTTCAGTGACCGGCGGCGACTGGTTCGCCGCGCTGCATCCGAAGAGGCTCGGCATCTGCTCGATCTGCGAGAGCGCCTGTTGGGAAGCGCTCGCCAGCACGATATTTGCCGTCGCCAGGTCGCGGTGTTGTTGCGAGGCGGATATAGAAGTCGAGAATGCGATCATCACCGCGAGGGCAGTCAGGCTGAGGACCACGAGTGCCATCAAGACCTCGATGAGCGTGTCGCCCCCTTCTCCGTGAGCCTCTGCTTTCGTCGCTCTCTTGGTTGGCGCGACCGACCGATCCAGTTTCGACGAACGGCTCATGGCAGGAACATCCCGAATGCGATCGCCTCATAGTTATTCGTCTTCACGATAAGAGAACTCAGGTTGGTCCCCGTCATCGACACCATCGCCGCGCCAGTGAGCGGTGCGTTTTCACTGCCGAGCGTGCCGGTGCAGGTCACCGTGGTTGTACCGCTGCCAGTGATGGGGCAGGCGTTCCCGTCGGGGTTGGGTGCGCCAGCTTCAGCGTCGTTGACGACAGTCATCGGCACGTTCGCCGTCCACGTGATGCTCTCTTGGGAGTTCGTCGTCTCTGCGTCGGCACTCATAAAGGTCCAACTGTTCACGGGCAGACCAGTTGACGCGTTCACAAGATTGAAGGCACTCAGTGACATCGTCATCGTCGTCTGCTCACTGATGTAGGGATTCATATAGAGCGCCGGCTCTCCTCCAACACCCGGATAGACGGTGTTGCCCAAACCAGCGTTCGTGTCCGTTGGCAACGCGCTCGCCACGACCCCTTCATTCGAGTTGTTCGACGAGATCCCGAGACAGAAGTGCAGGATGTCGGAAGGTCCGATGGCGACCGACATGTTGTAACACTGACCGGCGGTTTCAGCGACGGCGAGATCATTTTGCGTGAGACCCGTGAAGTCGATGAAGCAGAGTTGACCGGCGTCGGGGCCGCTGAGTCCAACAGTCGACTCACAGGTCGCCGCAGGCGTCGAGGCGACACCGCCGGAGTTGAAGGACGTGCTCGCCGCGGGACTCGCCGCCAAGACGTAGTTGTACGACGACGAAGGTTCCGTGACGTTGAACGTCACGGTGCCGATGTCTTGGGCTGGGACGTAGCCCGAGATCCACTGCTGACCAGACGCGCTACAAATACTCGGACTCGCTGCCGTCGAGCAGGTCACCGCAGGCGGCGTGAGTGGCGCGGTCGCGGCCGTGAGACTCGGCAGGTCGAACGCCAACGTCGTTTCACTCGCTGGTGTCGTATTGCTGTTCGTGCAATAGAGACGGATTAATGAATAGGTCGTCGCCGATCCGTTCGTTGTGGGCACCGCCACGTACGAGATCACCGTTTGAAAAGTGTGGGTCTTCTGGTTCGGGACGGATTCGAGCGCAAGCAGCTGAGTGCCCGTCCCTGCGCCACACTGGGGTGATGAATCACTGTCAGTCGTGATGTACCCCGCGCTCTGAACATCCTTTTGATAGAGCGACTCGACGGCTTGGGCGTCAGCGGTATCAGCAAAACGATTCGTCGTTTGACCCTGGAGTGAGAACACGGCGATGATTCCATATGAGAGTGCGCCGATGACCAACGGTAAAACGGTGATCGTGATCAACAGTTCGACCAAGGTGAAACCATCATTGCGATGATTTTTTCTCCGAGCCAACGCCGTTGACTTCGTGCGCGTTACGTCTCGGCCCAACGGCACTGAGTCAACGCGGCGGATCCAGTCAGTGTTCATCGAACCTTCACCCAGTCAGAAATTCCGTACATCGCGGATATTAGTGCAGTAATTGTGAAATCCACAATGTGCTGTCAAAATATTAACAAACGCCTTTACCGTATGGGCTGTAGGTCGGTGCGAGTTTAGGAATTCGACCGAAGCCGGGTGTCCACTCGACGCCAATGTCGGAATTCCGATGCGGTATTCCTTATCCAAGTGACTTTTTTATCGGACTTGGTTTGAGATCATCATCCAAAGACGGATGGGTGGATGTCGCAACAGCGCCACGCTCTGTTCACCAAAACCTCGAGCTGAACAATTTACGCTCGCAGTCGCTTCATCGTGGCCTGTCCATAATCCGGGACAGTCTGTTCGACAAGGTCGAACGAAACCGACACGAATGCGACGTGAAACTGTCGTACGGGTCGATAGTAGTGAGTGGTCAGCGCTGAGGACGATTTGGCTTTGGGATAGGTCCGAAAGTGGTCACGTTGCACTTGGAGTGATTCCGAATTGTCGCAAATCCGATCAGCCGAAATGCTCGGAGCTATGCCCACGTCCACTGATTGGTCGTCGCAGCGAATCCGCAGATGCCCGGTCCGCCGCTACACGTTTGGGTGAGCAAGCCACCGCCGCCAGACGGGTAATCGTCGAATGTCACCACGGCCTCGAGATCGGGATTGGATTGACAGTTCCCCATCGCTGTCGCTGCGGTCGTGGTCGAATTCAGACTGGCTGCGGTCTCCGGACAGGCGTAAAAAGTCACGACGCGCGTATTCGGACTCTTCAAATTCTCGACGGTGGAGCACCACACCGCCACGAGGTCGCTATTGATGGTCGTGTCCGAGGCGTAGGTCCCTGTCGGCGGCGTCCAACAGTTCGCCACCGTGGGCGACTGTGTGGCCGGGTACTGGGGGTAGTAGCGGATGCTTTGGATGGCTATCTCGGTCGCGCCCGACACCGCGTTGTCGAGTGAAGCGGCATTCTGAAAGTGAGTCGTGTTGCTCAGGTCGTCCATCGCCCAGTCCGCCAACGCTCCGACGATGAGACTGACCGACACAATGTAGATCAGGGCCAGTATCAGAGAACTTCCCCGATCGGACCGATCGCGGCGACGCGAGCCGCCGGTTCGACGGCTCGTCAACGCGGCCCGACGAGTTCCACGATTCTCGTCGAGGTCATCTGCACCGCCAAAGATTCGAGTCACGGACTTCATTGATCCTCCGGGTCGTGCAAAGTGGGCGCTGATGTCATTGTCATCCATCTATGGGTTGGTGTAGGTGACGATCCAGAAATCGGTGTGCTGGCTATTGCCGATCGCCGCCATGTTGACCGATGAGCCGCTGGCGATGGCAACCGAGCCCGTCGCCGAACAGGTCTCGGACGAATTGGCCGGGACGGTGCAGCTCATTGTCGTCGCGCTGTAGGTGCCGCCTGTGACCTTGCCGACGGTCACCGTCTGGTTGGCGCTCGACGTGGCCCCTCCGCTGAAGGTCATGGTGATACTGGTCAATGTCTCGGCTGGGCTCACGGCGATCGTATTCGCGGTGCTGGTCGCTGAACCGGTGGAGGTACCGCTATTAATCGTGTAGTACTCCGGACCGGTGGGTACGTTGGCGTTCGTGCCGCCGATGTAGACGCCAAGCGTGCTGGGTGAGGTCAGGGAGCCGTAGTTTGTGTCCCCGCCGTAGGCGGCAGTCAATGTATAGGTTCCGGCGCCTGGGGACGCGAATGTGCACGTGGCGGTCGAGGTCCCCGACCCCTGCGTCAGGGTCGCGGTGGTGCAGGTCGAGTTCGTCGTTCCGTTGAGCTTGAGAGCCCAGGTGATCGTGCCCGTTGGGCCCGTCGAGCCGGTTCCGGTCACGGTGGCGGTCATCACCAGGTTGCCAGCGCCTATACCGGTCGGATTCGTGGTGTCGGTCACGACGACGGTGGGCGTGTACTTCGTGACGGTGAATCCCGTCGCCGCCGTGCCCTGGGCGGAGGCCGAGATGTCCGCGTCACCCGGGTAGGTGGCCGTCACGGCATAGGCGGTGCCACTAGGCGGCAGCGCCGTATTGGCGATCGTGCACGTGCCGGTCTTCGTGACGGCCACTGATGCCACGCACGACGTCGTGCCGACGTTGATCGTCACTGGTTCAACGGCAGGCAGGTTCTCGCCGTGGCCGGTGACGACGGTGACGCTGAAGTTCGTTGAACCCTCGCTGCCGTACACCTCACTGGTGGGTGATTCTGAGACGGTGACCGTCGAGGTGTCCTTGTTGACGACCAAGGAGACTGAGGCGAATGCCGTCGTGTAATCCGTTGAGTTCGTGGGTGTGAAGGTCGTGGTCAGAGTCTGCGTGCCGACGGGGAGCACTGTCCCGGAAACGGGGCTGTAGGCGAAGGTACCCCCCAGGGTGTCGGTCGCATTCAGCTGGGTTCCGGACAGGGCCACTCCGTAGGTGATGGCCGCCGGAGTCCCCCAGGTAATGGCAGGTGGGGCGGCCTTGTTGACGGTGAGACCGGTCGGGGCCGTGGCCTGGCTGGAGGCCGAGATGTCGGCGTCGCCGTTGTAGGTCGCGGTGACGGTGTAGGCCGTGCCGCTGGCCGCCAGCGCTGAAGCGGTGATCGAACAGGTGCCGATCGTGTTGACCTGCACGGCCGCCACGCATGATGTCGTGCCGACGGTCACCGTGACGTTCTCAACGGCGATCAGGTTTTCGCCGCCGGCCGGGTTGACGTCGACGGTGAAGACTGAGGATCCTTCGGCGCCGTAGGTCACGCTCGTCGGGGTCTCTGAGACCGAGACCGTCGAGGTGTCCTTGGTCACCGAGAACCCGGTCGTCGCCGTGGCGGTCGACGCGGCTGCAACATCGGCGTCACCGCCATAGGTGGCCGTGACTGCGTAGGGACCGCCGACGACCAGGGCCGTGGCGCCAATGGTGCACGATCCCGTCCCGCCGGTGCCCGAGGGGGTGACCGAGGCGACACAGGACGCCGTGCCGACGTTGATCGTGACGCTGTCGGTCGAGGGCAGGACCTCGTGATTGCCGGTGACGACGGCCACGGTGAAGGTCGTCGACGCCTCGTGGCCGTAGGCCTGCGTCGTCGGGGTCTCTGAGACCGTGGCGGTCGAGGTGTCCTTGGTCACCGAGAATCCGGTCGTCGCCGTGGCGGTCGACGCGGCTGCAACATCGGCGTCACCGCCATAGGTGGCCGTGACTGCGTAGGGACCGCCGACGACCAGGGCCGTGGCGCCAATGGTGCACGATCCCGTCCCGCCGGTGCCCGAGGGGGTGACCGAGGCGACACAGGACGCCGTGCCGACGTTGATCGTGACGCTGTCGGTCGAGGGCAGGACCTCGTGATTGCCGGTGACGACGGCCACGGTGAAGGTCGTCGACGCCTCGTGGCCATAGGCCTGCGTCGTCGGGGTCTCTGAGACCGTGGCGGTCGAGGTGTCCTTGTTGACGGTGAGCGTCACGTTCTTGGTCGCGGACGAGTAATCGGTCGAATCGGTCGGGTTGAAGGTGACACCCAGGGTCTGGCTGCCAACCGTGAGCAACGCGCCCGACGCTGGGCTGTAGACGAAGGTACCCGGGAGGGTATCGGTCGCGTTCAACTGCGTCGAGCTGAGCAGCGTGCCGTACGTGATCGCCGTCGGCGTGGCCCACGTGATGGCTGGTGGCGTCGCCTTGGTGACGGTGAGTCCCGTGGGAGCCGTGGCCGTCGCCGAGAGGGAGATATCGGCGTCGCCCGGGTATGTCGCCGACACGGTGTAGGGGGTCGCACTGGCCGTCAGTGCCGTATTCGTGATCGAACAGGTGCCAACCGTTGTGACTGCCACGGAGGCGACACACGACGTCGAGCCGACGTTCACCGTCACATTTTCGACTCCCGGCAGGTTCTCGCCGTAGGTCGGGTTGACGTTCACCGTGAAGACGGACGTGGATTCGGCTCCGTAGACGACGCTCGTCGGCGACTCAGAGACCGTGATCGTCGAGGTGTCCTTGTTGACCGTAAGGCCAGTCGGCGCAGTGCCCTGGGCAGACGCGGAGAGATCCGTGTCCCCCGGGTAGGTCGCCGTCACGGCGTAGGCGCTGCCACTGGCCGGAAGGGCCGTCGTGGCGATGGAGCAGGTGCCGACGGTGTTCACCTGGACCGAGGCCACACACGATGCCGAGCCAACGTTGATGGTGACCGGCTCAACGCCAGGCAGGTTCTCGCCGTTGGCGGGATTGACGTCGACTTCAAAGGTGGCCACGCCTTCGTTGCCGTAGGTGACGCTCGTCGGGCTCGCCGAGACCGCAACCGTAGTGGTGTCCTTAGTGACCGTCAGACCCGTGGGGGCGGTGGCCAGCGTGGACGCCGAGAGATCGGTGTCACCCGAGTAGGTAGCGGTAACCGCATAAGGGGTTCCACTGGCCGCGAGGGGGGCATTGGCGATCGAACAGGTTCCTGTGCCGCCGTTTCCGGCTGGGGCAACCGAGGCGACGCAGTACGTGCTGCCCACGTTGACGGTGACGAGGTCAGTCGTCGGCAGGACTTCGTGGTATCCGGTCACCACCGAGACCGTGAAGACCGATGCCGATTCGTTGCCGTAGACAACGCTCGTCGGTGACTCCGAGACGGTTGCCGTCGTCGTGTCCTTGGTGACGGTGAACCCAGTGGGGGCGGTGGCTTGGGATGACGCCTGGAGTTCTGAGTCGCCTGGATACGTGGCGGTCACGGTGTAGGGGGTGGCACTCACCGGAAGCGCGCTATTGGCAATGGAGCAGGTGCCGGATCCACCGGTCCCCGAGGGAGCGACCGAAGCGACGCACGATGCCGATCCGACGTTGACGGTCACGCTGTCAGTCGTGGGGAGCACTTCGTGGTTCCCGGTCACCACCGTGACGGTGAAGACCGAGGACGATTCATGGCCGTAGACGACGCTGGTCGGGGTCTCAGAGACCGTTGCGACTGTGGTATCACCGATGACGCTGAAGGAATCTGGGGTCGCCGACGTGACCGAACCTTCGCTGGCACCGACCTGTTCGGGACCGACCGACGATCCGGTCACGGTATCCGTGGCGATGCCGCTGCTCGCAGTGAAGGTGCCGAGTCCGGTGACCGCGCCGGCTCCGCCGACGTCAGCGAAGGTGACACCGGAATTGAACGAAGTGACGGTATTGCCCCATGCGTCTTGGACCGTGGCGCTCAGCACGCACGTGCTGTGCCATTTCACTCCGGAAGAACAACCGGTCACGGAAATGGCACTGGCCGGACCGAAGGTCGTGGGCGAGAACGTGGTGCTGACCGCTGACGTGAGGTTGGGGGCGGTGGCGACCAACTGATAACTCGTGCCGACGACACCACCGAACGCACAGGAGCCTTCGACGTCGAGGTAGCCGCTCACCGGGATCAGGGAGACGGCGCCGTTGACGGGCGCCAGGGTGGAGCAGTTCAGTAGTGAACCACTCTGCGTGGTCGGGTTGGTGGGCGCGGCTGAGTTGTAGAGGTAGGAGTTCATCTCCACCTGGGTCGTCGCCGACGAGACGACATTGCCACCGGCGTCCTCGACGACCACGACCGGTTCGGTCGAGAACTGCGAGCCAGCCGCTGCCGCGACCGGTTCGACACCGGGCGACGGGGTAAATACCAATTGGCTGGCTGGCCCAGGGCCGGTTGGTGAGAACGTGCTGCTGGCTGCGGACGTGATCGTCGGCCCACTCGTCGTCGTCGCGCTCATGGTGTAGTTGGTGCCCACCAGGCCGATGAAGGTGCAGTTACCGGCGGCAATGATTCCGGCGGTGGGCGGCAAGTTCGAGCAGGTGCTCAGGACTCCATTCGGCGAGGTCGTGCTTTTGGTGCCCGAGGAATACACGGCGGTATAGGAAACCGACGCGGTCTCGGCGGTCACGACCTGAGGGCCGGTTTCACCAGTGTTGAGACCGGCGTCTTCATAGGCCAACACCGGCTGGTTGGTCATGACCGAACCCGAGGCGCCCGCGACGGGCTGTGGCGAGCTGCCCGTTTGCGGGTAGTTCGAGTACCAGACCAACGACGCGACCGGGCCGGTGTTGTTGAAAGTCGAACTGACTTCGGGGGTGACGCCAGAACTGCCCGTTCCAGTCGCCGTGGCGGTCAAGGTCAGTCCCGAACCGATTGTCCCAGCACAGTTGCTAAAGGTGAATATGCCTTGCGAAGACGATGTCGTGCAGGTAAGGGCGGCCCCGCCGGTCACCTTCATGGAGATCGAGCCCGCGTACGCTGCCTGCCCTTGACCGCTCAAGATATTGCCCCATGAGTCTTCGATCGCGACCTGGAAGGAGTTCATGGTGGCCGTCGAGGTGCCCGTCGAGGACGCGATGCCACCGGTCGGCTCGACGATGTACTCCATCTGTGCGGCGGCGCCGTAGCCGGTCGCGGCGAAGGGTTGACTCGTGGCAGAGGTCACATTGGTAGCCGATGCCGTCATTGTGTAGGGCGTGCCGACCGCGCCACTGTTGACGTCGTAATAGAACTGGCCGGCGAAATCACAGCCGGTCACGGTGAATATGCCACCGTGACCCGACGCCGCGGTGACCGTCACGACGCCATTGCTCTCGGTCGTCGTTGAGTTATTCGTAGTTCCGCCGCACGACGTGAGCTGGTACGAGCCATTGATGGAACCCGACGTCGTCAAGGTAATCGACATGACAGTGGTATCAACCGTTGTCGTGGAGCCCCCGACGATACGCCTTGATCACGGGTTCGGTGGTCATGATCGACCCTGAGTAGCCCGCGACCGGCTGCGTGGTGAAGGAGAGATAGGAGGACGTCGATCCCGATACCGCGATGATCGGTGACACCGCGGGCGTGAGTCCGGGGTCGGTCGCGACGAGCGTGAAGTCGACGGCTTGGGCCGAGGACGTCGTCAGGTTGATTGTGCAGCCGGTGTAGGTGATAATGCCGTTCAGGTCGTTCGAACTGCAGCCTGACAACGTGCCCGCCGTGGTCGCGTTGCCATTTTGGTCCCCGAGGGTAAGGCTGATCGGCGAGAGGTCGGTGGCATCGGGACTATTCCCGAAGGAGACCTCAACGATTGGACTGACTGGTAGCGAGGCACCTGAGGTGGCGGTTGTTTGGGAGGTCGGGGCAAGGAATGAGAGTCCGGTGGGCGCGCCTCCCACGTAGTTGGACCCGGCGGTAGGACTGTCGACCACGAAGCTCATGGTCTGATTCAAAGAACCGGAACTCACCGACACCGTGATGAGTTCAGAGGCGTTCGCGATGCAACTCGAGGAGCCCACGGCCGTGAATGAGGAGGTCGAGGTATTCCAGTACTGAACGCTCTTGATCGTCGGGCTGTAGGGAGCGGCCGACGGGATCGCGAGTTCGGTGTTGTAGTACGCAGCGTTCGCCGTAGCGCTCAACGCCGGCGTCGGACACGTGAAGAGGTCTTGATTGGCCTCAATGCCCGCAATGACCTGTTGCGAATAGTCGTTGATCGCGAGATTGGCAGAAGCCAAGGTTCGATGCTCTGCGGAGGCCGAAAACGTCGTAGAAAAGGCGACAATAAGTGCGACTGAGGTGAGACCGAGAACGATCAGGGCGAGCAGCACCTCGATCATGGTGTCGCCGCGTTCCGATCGCTCGCCCTGAACCAGGGAGAGAAGGCGGTCCTTCAGCCCAGCCCCTTCCGTGACGTTTCGTTCCATTAGTTGGCGTCGCCGCCGAACTCAGTGCGTAGCGAAGCGACGATCATGGCAAGTACATCCCGAAGACGATGCCCTGGAGTCCGTCGAAACCGTTGGCGCCCGAGACAAGGTTTACCGTCAGCGTGCTGGGTGTCGTCGCCATCACCATTGCGGCCCCGGTCTTCTGACTCCCGGTCTCCTGTTCTCCCATGTAGGTGGAGTTGCACGTAATGGAGTCGGGCGTTCCCGTGCCCACGCCGCCGACGAGACCTGAGATGGTCTGATCACTCAAGCAGGCGTTGCCCGCCACGTACTGCTCGCTCGATCCGTCGAGGACAGGAATGTCGTTGGGGACCACGGAAAGCGTCGTGTTTGCGGTCCAGGTCAGCGATTCATCGTCGGCCACCGTCGTATTGGTGGCGTCCGTGGACTCCGCATCGGCACTCACGATCGCCCAGTTCGTCGCGAGCGCGTTCGATCCGGTGACTACGGTGATGTCACTGAACGTGATATTCGTGAGATCCGCGTAACTGGTGCTCTTCACTCGCTCGTAAAGGGCAGGGTCACCGGGGATGCCGGTATAGAAGGCGTAGGACTTACCACTGACGGTGACCAGGTTCCCAAAGAACGCGCCGGAATACGTCGGGACCGGCCAGGGCTGCAGGTCGGTCGGCGTCGAACCGCTGGTCGGATTCGAACCATTCGGCTCGGTGATACTGATGCAGAAGAACAATTTGTCGTAGTTGTACGCCGGGCCGAGGCTGGCCGACATCTCGAGGCACGTCCCTGGCGTTTCCGCGACCGCCATGTACGCCGGATTTGTCAAGGGTGTGAAGTCGACGAAGCAGAGGTTGTTGGCGAGCGGTCCACTACCGGGACTGGCTTTGTAGCAGTTCGTCGTCGCTTGGGTGTTGACAGGGGAACCAGAGTTTCCCGTGGAGCTGCTCGCGGCCGGACTGGAGACGAGGGTGTACGTGAAGGCCCCCGTCTTTCCGTCATTGGCGGTACTCGGCTGCGCGATCGTCATTGACACTTGGCTGACGTTCTGACTCGACAGCCACTCTTGACTCGCGAGGGTGTTACTACACACACTCGCTGCGATACTGGCTACGCATGAGACCGTCGGTGCCGTCTGACTTTGCGGAAGGTTGTTCGAGAGCGTCGTGATGTTGGATGCGACGTACTCCGTGCTTGAGACATTTCCGCTGCAGTAGAGACGCTCGAGTGCGTACGTCGTCGTCGAACCGTTCACGATCTGCACGCTGACGTATGAGACGATCGTCTGGGTGGTCTGATTCACGTTCGACCAGAGTCCCAACAGCTGCGTTCCCGTCACCGACGGCGACGTGCACTGCGGCGTGCTCGAACTGGCGGTGGTGACTTCCGCCGTCCCTTGAATGTCGGATTGATAGTTAGCGGCGACAACCTGAGAGTCAGAGGTGTTGGCGAGGCGGCTGGCAACACCGCTCTGCAAGGAGAAGACCGAGATAAGTCCAACGGAAAGTGCGCCGATGATCAACGGCAGAACCGTCGTCACGATCAGCAGTTCAACGAGAGTGAAGCCGGCCTCAGATTCACCACCGCGATGGCGCTCGGTCCACGTCGCCGAGCGACGCCGAGGTACCGACCGTTCTCGGTGAGACAGGATTGTTCGTGACGTCATCGGGCCTTCGATTGTCGTGGTCCAAGAGTCGACGAAACCTGTCCGAAATTCAGACAGATCCCACGCCCTTGCTTGGGATTACCCATTGGTCAATCTTCTTGAACCCGCGAAAAGTCGACGACAATTCTGGATAAACAACCCGACAATATTCATCACTTTGTATTTTAAGTTGGCGCTTCATTCCATTTGTGGCATTTGAACTGACTATTAATCAGTTGACGACCCGCAATATATGGGGCAATCGAGGAACGACTGCGAATTATTTAGTCGAATAGTCGACAGACGTATCGGAAAACTCACTGCTCGCAGAACCTCCCTGAAGAGATTGCAGCGCCAGCGACCATGCGTCGAATGATGACCCGTGCAGGTACGACAATGCTGCGAGGGGTTGCAAAGTGCCGCTGAAGTGGAGCTAACCGACCTTGACCTGGTTGTAAATGCCGTACATGGCGGAGATCAGTGCAACGGCCACGAAGCCAACGACGACACCCATGAAGATGATGATCGCAGGCTCGAAGAGCGCGGTCGCCCGTTCGAGCTTCGTTTCGAGTTCTCGACCGTAATAGGCGGCCGCGACCTCCAGCTGCTGGTCGAGCGTTCCCGTCTCTTCTCCGACGCGGAACATCTGTCGAGCTGCCGCTGGGAAGAGACCACTCTGTGCGATGGGCTCGGCCAGACCTTGACCTTGCATCATCGCTTCTCGGATCTTCTCCAATGCATTACGGTAGACCGCATTATTGGCGGATTCCGCGGTGACAGCCATGGAGCGCGGCAGGTCGACGCCGGCACGGAGCATCGAAGCCAAGACGCGACATGTCCGCTCAATGATGGCGGTCTCGGTGAGGTCACCGACGACGGGCAGCTTCAATTTGAACGCGTCCAACTTCGCCTTGCCGCCGGGCGAACGCTGCATGGCCATAAGTCCGCCCACCACGATGATGACGAAGGCCAGGATCGCGTACCACCACTTGCCCATGAAGGAGGTGGTGTTGAGGAGCATCCGCGTGACCAGCGGCAACTTGGCATGGAGCGATTTGAAGAAGACCTCGAATCGGGGCATGACGAAAACAGCGAGCACCAGCACGGTGACGACCGACATTGCCGCCACAACTGCTGGATAAATGAGCGCAGCGGTGACTTTTCCGCGAGCCTTGGCGTCGCGATCGATGTAGTCGGCCAGCTGATTGAGGACGTTGTCCAGGTTTCCGGTCAACTCCGCCGACTCGAGGATTCCGACGTAGAAGCTTGGGAAGGCCTCTGGGTGGGCTGCGGCTGAGGCGGCGAACGTGTCGCCCGCCCTAAGACTGTCGACCATCTCACTCAAGATGACCTTGAGCATCTTGTTCTGGGTCTCCTCGACGATGACCTCGAGGGCCTCCATGATCGGGATGCCAGCGCGCATGAAGACCGCCAGTTGGCGGGTGAAGTTCATGATGTCCTGGCGCGGGACCTTCTTCTTGGTGATCTCGAATTTGGCCAGACTGCCCTTGGCCTCGACCTCAGTCGGCTGGAGTCCCCGGGACAACAATGCGACGTGGGCGGCTCCTGCCGAGGTTGCCACCTCAGTGCCGGAGACCCTTTTTCCCGCGTCGTCGATCGCCGTGTACTTAAACTTGAAGACGGTCTTGTCCTTGGCCTTGGCCACCTTTGGTGCCTTGGGTGCCTTGGGTGCCTTGGCTGGCTTTTCTTCTTTGGTCTTGCTCATAGTGTGTAGACGCTCCGGATCACTTCGGAAATGGACGTGATGTCCTGGTTGACGAGGTTTATGGCCTCCTGGCGTAGGGTGCGCATCCCCTGTTTCACTGCCATATTGCGCAACTCTTCCTGGGTCGCCCAACCCACGACGAGGCGACGGAGCTCGGGCGTCATAATCAAGAGCTCGTAAATGCCGATTCGGTCCTTGTAGCCGGTGTGCGTGCAGAAGTTACAGCCCGTCCCCTGGAAGAACTCGGTCTTGGGCGGACCACCGCTCTCTTCGTAGAAGACCATCTCTTCATCCGACGGTTTGTAGGGCGCCTTGCATGACGGGCAGACACGACGGAGGAGACGCTGGCCGACGACGGCGAGCACCGATGAGGCGATGAGGAACGACTCGATGCCCATGTCCAAGAAACGGTGCAGCGCCGAGACGGAGTCCGTGGCGTGAAGTGACGAGACGACGAAGTGGCCCGTCAACGCGGACTGCACAGCGACACGGGTCGTCTCGACGTCACGGATCTCACCCACGAGGATGACGTCGGGGTCCTGGCGAAGGATCGAACGAAGTCCTGTCGCGAAGGTCAGGCCGGCCTGTTCGTTCGTCTGGATCTGGTTGATGGAGGGGAAGACGTACTCGACCGGGTCCTCGATCGTCATGACGTTCAGCGTGGGGTTGTTCACTTCGCTCAGCGTCGCGTAGAGCGTCGTTGTCTTGCCACTGCCGGTCGGGCCGGCACAGAGCACCATGCCGAACGGGGCGCGAACGATCTTCGAATAGGCCTCGTGAGTGTCGACGGGCATACCGAGGTCGTTGAGTCGCAGGACCGAGCGCGTCTTGTCGAGCAGTCGCATGACGCAACTCTCACCCATGATGGTTGCCGTGGTGGCCACGCGGACGTCGACCTCTTTGCCGTCGATGTTGATCGTGAGCTGGCCGTCCTGCGGACGGCGGCGTTCGACGATGTTCATGTTCGCCATGATCTTGATGCGACTCACGAGGCCCGGGCCGATCGCCGCGGGCAACTGGAGGATCTCCTTGAGCGCGCCGTCGATGCGGAAACGCACGCGCACGATGTCATCGGCCGGCTCGATGTGGACGTCGGAGGCTCGGTCACGCATCGCTTGGGTCAAGATGCGGTCGACGACCTGGACGACCGGCGCGTCATCGGCGACGATCTCCGGCTCCGCGTTGTCGACGTTACGCTTGCGCGAACCTTCGACGGACTCGAACACCTGGACGAGCTGCGCGACGCTGCCCAACGCGCGGTAGTTCGAGTCGATGGCCCAACGCACGTCACTCAACGGTGCGATCAACAGCTTCACGGGCTTACCGCTTGCCTTCGAGAGCGCGTTGCGCAAATCTTCGCTCGGCTCAGCGACGGCGATGTACAGACCGTCGTCTTCCATCCTGACCGGGAACGCGACGTACTGTCGCGCGACCTCCTCGGACAGATAGCTGATCATCGACGGGTCGACGTTGTCACGGCGCAGGTTGGCGACGTCGAAGCCGAAGTACGACGCGAGTGCGTGTGCGAGTGCCTGCTCGGTGAGGGCGCCGGTGCTGATCAGCACCTCGCCCAGCAAGCCGCCCGAATCGCGCTGCATCTCGAGCGCCTTCTGCAGTTGCGCCTCGGTGATCAGGTTGCTGGCGACGAGCTGCTCGCCCAAGCGCAGGTTCTGCTTCGGCGGTGCCGAACCGTTCGAGGTCGGCGTCGATCCTCCCGAACCGGACGACGGCGCAGGAGTTGATGCTGCGTGCGTGGCGTCGCGCGCTTCGACGACCGTCGTGACGCCGCCTCCGGCACCGCTCAGCGGCTGAGGGGCGACAACGTCGTCGTCTTTACTTTTCTTTTTGAACGCCACAAATCACCCCAAAGGTTCTCAGCGAAAACATTTTCTGGTCAGTAATCTATCCCGATTATCGGAAATTTACCCTCATAGACGTTCGAATACCATCACCACAAGCAAAATTATTTCGCGTCAATCTTCTCGAATCTCTTCGGTGGACGTGGCCAGAGTGTCTCGTCGAGACACTCGAACAACGCGCCGTCAACCGCGAGCGCTCGTCGTGCGAACGTCCATTTTGCGACTATTGATGGCGATTGCGCTTCGTTGAACGTCGATCCGCAATTGACCGTTCGATGCATTTCCATCTGCGCGTGGCGCGCAGCGTGAAGAGGGGCACAATCCATTCACAACGCCACGCGTCGCCGGACGCCTTCATGTGCTCGCCTGAACTGCACAATTGGTCCCGCGATTATCGTGGCCGCAACGAAAATGTCACGTTTCGGGGGCTAGCGAAGCTCGAGGACGTTGACGTATCGTCATCCAAACGATGATCGGGGGTATTCGAAATGGATGTCGCAACCTTTGTCTCGGCGGTCTTCAACAACGAACTGCCCTTCCGCGTCGAGGCCTACGACGGTAGCGTCGCGTTGCCGAACGTCGCCTCGGCCAGTAATGAACTCACGCTGAAAATTCTCCGCCGTGAGGCCCTGACCCGGGTACTCACCCACCCCGGGGAGCTGGGTGTCGCGCGCGCCTACGTGGCCGGAGACCTCGACATCGACGGCGAGCTCGACGCACTCTTCGATCTCAAGGTACCGCCGCTGCGGAGCCTAATGAAACTCGACAATCTGCGAGCCCTGCTGTCGGTCGTCGGCGTCGATACGTTGCGCCCGATCGCGCCGCCGGCGATCGAGGCCAAGCAGCGCGGCGCACTGCACAGTCGCCTGCGTGACCGCCAAGCAATTTCTCACCACTATGACGTTTCCAACAGTTTCTACGAGATGGTGCTCGGCCCCTCGATGACCTACTCGTGCGCCGTCTTTCGAACACCCGAGGACACGCTCGAGGTGGCGCAACGTCGCAAGGTCGACCTCGTCGCACGAAAGCTCGAACTCGCTCCGGGCACGCGACTCCTCGACGTCGGCTGCGGATGGGGCGCGATGGCAATTCATGCCGCGCGCGAATACGGAGCCACGGTCGTGGGCATCACCCTGTCGGAACAGCAACGCCGTTACGCGGTCGAACAGGCACGGCGCGAAGGGGTGAGTGACTTGGTGGAGTTTCGACTGCAAGACTTTCGCGACGTCGCCGACGGCCCCTTCGACGCGATCTGTTCCATCGGCATGTCCGAACACGTCGGGCGTAAATCCTTGGCGACCTACACCCAACAGCTCTTCGATCTCCTTCGCCCGGGGGGCCGGTTCCTCAATCACGCGATCGGTCGGCCCGTGTCCTTCGATGACGACCCCGACCCGTCCAAGGTCTCGGAGTTGTCACGACAGATGCAGATCGCGTTAGGGATGCGCGGTCCGTCGAAGATCGGCAGCCCCTTCATCGAGCGCTACGTGTTCCCGGATGGTGAGCTGCACGAGGTCGGCACGATGGTCTCGATGTTCCAGGCGCACGGTTTCGAAGTGCGTCACCTCGAGAGTCTTCGCGAGCACTACGCCCTCACGTTGCGCCATTGGGTCGCGAATTTGGTAAAGCGTTTCGACGAGGCCGTTGATGAAGTCGGTGAGGAACGCGCTCGAGTGTGGCGCCTCTACATGTCTGGATCCGCATTCGGATTCGAACGCCACCATCTCGAGATACATCAGATACTGTGCGCCAAGAGCGTGAACGGTCAGAGCGGCTGGGAACTGCGATCAGATTTCGAACCGACCTTCTAGTTCGACGCTGCAGTACTGACGACACGATTTTAGAGTGCGCGCTCGTTGCAGTGGTGGACCGCGGTCACGAGCAACTACGCACGCCTCGTCCGATCGGCCATGGCAGACGTCCACTCGATGAGACACCACGCGAAGCCGAGTTGAAAGACGATCTCCCCTTGCAACAGATACTCGAAGTGCCAATCCGGCAACGACGCCGCCGCGATCACGCCGCCGCCCAGCAGGACCACCAGTCCCAGTACGGGGCGAAGCGATCGGCTGTGACGCACGAGTTGCAGTGCCACCTCGAGTTGGCAGATCGCCCCCAGGATCCCGGCGCTCATGTGGGTCCAGTTGAGGAACGTCCCTCGGTTATACGGAGTCGCCAACAAGACGAAGAGCAAGACCGCGATCACGCGTAGTCCCACCCACGTCAATGCGGGCACCCCGGCAACCTTGAAGTGCGTCGACGTGATCCAAAGACCCACGAAGGCGACCAGATAGCCCCCTAGTAAGAGGGGGAGTGTCTCGTGGTAGACGCCATAGAAGGAAATGCCGTCATTCTCGGCCGTGGCACTGTGATTGAGGATGAGACACCAGGCCAGGGCCAGGAAGAACAGTGATTGGGTGACGAGGAGTACATGGCGGGTCTGGGTCTGCGCGACGACGGTGCGTGATGAATCGTCAATGCTCGACATTGAGGAAAATAAAGTGGCTCAGCCCTTGAAGCGTGCGATCGAGGCCTCAAGTTCAGCCAACGCCTCGGCCCGTCCTACATAATTCTCCACTTTCATCCACTTTCCCTCATCCAAGTCCTTGTAGACGGTGAAGAAATGGCTGATGCGGTCCAATACCGGCTTCGGGACGTCACCGATGTCAGTCGCTGACTTCCAGGCCGGGTCGTAGGCGGGAACACAGATCAGTTTCGCGTCCTCCCCCTTCTCGTCGGTCATATTGCACATCCCCAGGATCTTCGACTCGATCAGGCAGCCCGGAAACGTCGGGTATTCGGTCAAGACCAGCGCGTCGAGGGGGTCCCCGTCACCGCCCAGGGTGTCGGGGATGAAGCCGTACTCGGCCGGATAGCCCATGGAGACGACGAGGTGACGATCCAACTTGATCGTGTGGTTCTCGTGGTCGTATTCGTACTTGTTCTTGCTGTCGCGCGGGATCTCCACAATCACGTTCACGGTGTCCATGCCAGCGTCTCCTTATTAATAGGGCTCAAATCATAGATTTTGTTCTCTCATCGTACTCATGGACCGCCGCGACTTTTCGAGTCGTCGCGGGCCCGGACGTAGACTTTGCCGTCGCGAGGCCCTGCTTCGCCAACGAAGGAGAGTCGGATGGAACGAATTGGCGTGGTCGGCTGTGGACTGATGGGCTCGGGAATCGCCGAGATCTGCGCGCGCGCGGGCGCCGACGTCGTGGTGATCGAGCGCGACGAGCGGGCCCTCGCCCAGGGACAGGCCCGCATCGAGAAGTCCTTGGAACGGGCCGTGACATCGGGCAAACTGCCCGAGGACGAGGCCAACCGCGCCCGGGGGAACCTGAGTTTCGGCGAGGACTTCGATCGGCTCAGTGACCGCGAACTCGTCATCGAGGCCGTCGCGGAGGACGAAACCCTGAAAATTGAGGTCTTTCAGCGACTCGACGCCGTCATCACCGACCCCCAGGCCATATTGGCCACGAACACGTCCTCGATCCCGATCATCAAGCTGGCCATGGCGACGAAACGGCCCGAACAGGTCATCGGGATGCACTTCTTCAACCCGGTGCCGGTGTTGCGATTGGTCGAGGTCATCTCGTCGCTCCTCACCAGCGCCGACACGACCGAACGCGTCAACGCCTATGCCAGTGATTCCTTGCACAAGCGCGTGATCGCCTCGAAGGACCGCGCCGGCTTCGTCGTGAACGCCCTCCTCATCCCCTATCTCTTGTCAGCCATCCGGATGCTGGAATCGGGCTTCGCCAGCGCCGAGGACATCGACACCGGCATGGTGGTGGGCTGCGCCCACCCCCTGGGGCCGTTGGCATTGACCGACCTCATCGGCCTCGACACCACGCTGGCGGTCGCCGAGTCGCTCTACGAGGAGTTCAAGGAGCCGCACCTCGCACCCCCGCCGTTGCTGTCGCGCATGACCCAGGCCGGACTGCTCGGACGAAAGTCCGGTCAGGGCTTCTACGCCTACAAGGCCTAAACCCTGAAGGCGTGAACACCGCGAGATATCGTTCGCATCGTGGACAGCCCCGCCTTTCCTCAGATTCGTCAGGTGGTGCTCGATTCGACCAATCCCCGTGCGAGCGCGGAGTTCTGGCGCCAACTCCTCGGTCTGGTCTACCGTCGCGATCACGAACCACCCGGTCCCGGTGATGACGATCCCGCGGGCCGCGATTGGCTCAATCTTTTGACACCCGAGGGTGCGGCGAGCCTCGCCATCCAAGGAGTCGATCGCGTGCCTCGTTCCACATGGCCCGATTCCACAGTTCCCCAGCAGTTGCACCTCGACATCACGGTCACCAGTGTGGAGGAGCTCGCATCGGCCGGCGCTCGAGTCATCGAACTCGGTGGCACACTGCTCTTGGATCGATCGAGTGACGCTGTCGAGCCATTGCAGGTCTTTGGCGATCTCGACGGCCATCCGTTCTGCATCTTCGTCCTGGCAGGGAACTGAAGAGCGCCGCAGGCCATGTCGTGGATCAGGTGACGGCGTTGCGTGTAGCGAATCGTGTGTCTCGAAAGGACTCCGATGCCATGACGTCCACGATCCGCTCGACGGCGTCAAAGACGTCCACGAAGCGCAAATACAGCGGCGTGAACCCGAAGCGACAGATGTCGGGCGCCCGGAAGTCCCCGATCACACCCACCTCGATCAGTGCTTGGATGACGCCGTAGCCCTCGGTGTGACGAAGTGCCACTTGGCTGCCTCGGCGGGCGTGCTCGAGTGGCGTCACCAGCTCAAAGACGCCGGGCAGCCGCTCGTTGACCAACTCAATGAAGAGGTCAGTCAGCGCCAGGCTCTTGGCGCGGACCTCGTCCATTGACGTCTGGTCCCAGACGTCGAGCGCTCCGTCGAGCGCCGCGAGCGCCACGATCGAGGGCGAGGACGTGACGAAGGCCTGCATCCCCTCGGCCGGTTCGTAGGTCAGCTCGAAATCAAAGGGCCGCGCGTGTCCGAGCCAGCCGGGCAAGGGATTTCGCAGTTGGCCCTGCCAGGACTTGCGGACGTAGAGGAAGGCGGGCGCCCCCGGACCTGCGTTCAGATACTTGTACCCGCAGCCGGCGGCGAAGTCCACGTTGGCGCCCGTCACGTCGAGCGGCACGGCACCGGCTGAGTGCGCGAAGTCCCAGAGCATGAGCGCCCCGGCCGCGTGGACCTTCTCGGTGATGGCGGCCATGTCGAGTGATTCGCCGGTTCGGTAGTCGACCTGTGTCAGTTCGACGAGCGCCACGTCATCGTTCAGTTCCTCGTCGAGATGGTCGCGGTCAATGGTCTTCATGGTGACGGGCCGACCGGCCTTCGCGCACATGGCCTCGATGATGTAGATGTCGGAGTGGAAGTTGGCCGCGTCGGTCAAGACCACGTGGCGGTCGGGCCGCAGTTCGAGCGCACCACCGATCAACTTGGCGATCAGGATCGTGAGCGTGTCGGCGACGAGCACTTCGCCCGGCTGGGCACCGATCAGAGGCGCGAGGCGGTCCCCCAGGACGGTCGGCGCGGCCATCCAGCCCGCGTCATTCCACCCTCGCACGAGTCCCCGACCCCACTCGGCATCCAGCACCTCGTTGACGCGACGGCGCACGGAGGTCGACACCGGACCGAGTGAGTTGCCGTCGAGGTAGATCTCACCGTCGTTGAGGCTGAACTGCGTGCGCAGGGGCGCGAGCGAGTCGGCGTCGTCGAGTCGTTGACAGTCCTCGCGCGTGATCACAGGACGGACCGTACTTCCCAGAGCGCGGGATAGAGGCGCTGCGCCAGCGTCGTATCGAGGTAGGCCATACCCTCGCTCCCGCCGGTACCGGGACGGCGCCCGATCTGTCGTCCGGCCATCAACATGTGTTGGTGGCGCCACACGGCCAGTCGTCCATCGTGGTCCATCAGGAGTTCCGCGACGGCGTGCAGTGCGCTGAGCGCCGGGTCGTCGTGCGAGCGATAGAGCGCCCGAAGGATGTCCATCAGATCGTCGTTCGCGGCCCCGGTCGTCAGCCGCAGTGAGTGCTCGAAACCCGACCAGACCGAGGGGATCTCCGACATCTCCTTCAGCCAGGCTCGCTGCTCGTCGTCGAAGATCTCAAAGGTGAGCATCGCCTTCTTGCCCCCGCCACTGAGGAACTCGATCGCGCGGAATTGAAAGGACTGGAAGCCCGACGCCGGATCGAGGGGGTCGCGGAACTGGAGGAATCCCTCCGGCGACATCGAGTCCAGCAGCTGCAGGTGCGTAAGGAGCAAGTCTTCGATCCCAATCATTCGACGCAAGTGCGGGACGGCGAGCCACGGGTGGTTCTCGTGCAGCGCGCTCGCGGCCCGTCGCAGTTCGTCGATGATCACCTTGAACCAGAGTTCGTAGGACTGGTGGACGACGATGAAGAGCAACTCGTCCGGCGCGTCTTCGGTGAGGGGAATCTGAAGCTTGAGGAGGTCGTTGATGCGCAGGTACGTCGAGTAGTCGGTGCCTTTACTCACAGGTCCACCCTAGAACCGGTTCAAGAACGGGTGATGGGCTTGTAGCGGATTCGGTGCGGCTGATCGGCGTCAGTGCCGAGGCGCTTGTGGCGCTCGGCTTCGTAGTCTGAGAAGTTCCCCTCGAACCACCGCACGACCGCGTCGCCCTCGAAGGCGAGGACGTGGGTCGCGATCCGGTCGAGGAACCAGCGATCGTGGCTGATCACGACGGCGCAGCCGGGGAACGTCAACAGCCCGTCTTCGAGTGCACGCAGCGTGTCGACGTCGAGGTCGTTGGTCGGTTCGTCGAGGAGGAGCACGTTGCCACCGCTGCGCAAGACCTTGGCCAATTGCACGCGATTTCGTTCGCCGCCCGAGATCTCGCCGACTTTCTTCTGCTGGTCGCTGCCCTTGAATCCGAAACTCGCCACGTAGGCGCGGGCGTGGATCTCACGGTTGCCGACGACCATCTGTTCTTGACCCTCGCTGATCTCATCGAAGACCGTGGCCTCGGGATCCAGGTTGTCGCGTGATTGGTCGACGTAGGCGAAGGCGACGGTGCTGCCGACCTCGAACGTGCCAGCGTCGGGCTTCTCCTGTCCAAGCATCATCTTGAAGAGCGTCGTCTTGCCGGCGCCGTTGGCACCGATGACCCCGACGATGCCGCCGGGCGGCAGCAGGAAGGTCAGGTCTTCGATGAGCAGCCGGTCGTCGAATCCCTTGACGATGTCGGTGGCGTTGACGACCACGTCGCCGAGTCGCGGACCGGGTGGGATGGCGATCTCGAGTCGGTCGCCGCGGCGTTCGGTGGCCTCAGACTCAGCGACCAGTTCATTGAAGGCGCTGAGACGCGCCTTGCCCTTGCTCTGTCGAGCGCGCGGGGACATCCGGATCCACTCGAGCTCACGTTCGAGCGCCGCTTGGCGAACCTTGTCGGACTTCTCTTCTTGGGCGAGACGGGCCTGCTTCTGTTCGAGCCACGACGAGTAGTTGCCCTCCCAGGGGATGCCGTGTCCGCGGTCCAACTCCAAGATCCATGACGCGGCGTTGTCCAAGAAATAGCGGTCGTGGGTGATCGCGACCACCGTGCCGCTGTAATCCTGCAGTGTTCGCTCGAGCCACGCGACCGACTCGGCGTCCAGGTGGTTCGTCGGCTCATCCAACAACAACAGGTCGGGCTTGGAGAGGAGCAATCGACACAGTGCCACGCGTCGTCGCTCGCCACCGGAAAGTACCGTCACGTCGGCGTCGGGCGGCGGCAGCCGCAGCGCGTCCATCGCGATGTCCAACGTGCGCTCAAGGTCCCAGGCATTGGCGGCGTCAATCTTGGTCTGCAGGTCGGACTGCTCACTGAGCAGGGCGTCAAAATCAGCGTCGGGTTGTGCCATCGCGGCGCAGACCTCATTGAAGCGGATCAAGAGGTCGCGTGATTCGGCGATCCCGTCGGCGACGTTGCCGACGACGTCCTTGGTGGGATCGAGTTGCGGCTCCTGGGACAGATAGCCGACACTGAATCCAGGTGTCAGACGTGCCTCGCCCGTGAAGCCGTCGTCAAGTCCGGCCATGATGCGCAGCAACGACGATTTGCCCGATCCATTGGCGCCGATGACGCCGATCTTCGCACCTGGATAGAAGGACAGGTTGATGCCCTTCAGTACTTCGCGGTCCGGCGGGTAGTAGCGACGGAGGTCGCGCATGGTGAAGATGAACTGAGCTGCCATGCCATCCAGTGTGACCGATTTGGGCGGTCGCGCGACAATTCGCTGTCGTTGGATGTCAGAGGGCACTATTACAATCGGACAATGTCTGAAACCTCGATCGGTATTCCTTCGACAAATCGACACGCGCCCGACTGGCTGATCCTCTGCATCGCCTGCATCGCGCAGTTCATGGTGGTCCTGGACGTCTCCATCGTGAACGTCGCACTCCCGCGCATGGGACACCAGCTGCACTTCACGCAGAGCAGCGCGCAGTGGGTCGTGAACGCCTACGTGCTGACCTTCGCCGGCTTCTTGTTGTTGGGTGGACGGGCCTGTGACTTCTTTGGCCGGCGAAAGGTCTATATCACGGGCATCGTCATCTTCACACTGGCCAGCATCGGCGCCGGCGTGGCCCAGACCGGCGCGCAGATGATCACGATCCGCGCGGTGCAAGGCATCGGCGGCGCCATTCTCTCGCCCGCGACGTTGACGATCATCGTCACGACATTCCACGGACCTCGTCTTCCCAAGGCCATCGGTGCGTGGAGCGCCGTCGCCGGTGCGGGCGGCGCGGTCGGCGGTCTCCTCGGCGGCATCTTGACCGGCTGGGCATCGTGGCGCTGGGTCTTCTTCATCAACGTGCCCTTCGGCATCGTCGCCGGCACGGTCGCCGTGATGTACCTGCAAGAGATGCGCAACCGAGACGCGACCACCAAGCTCGACGTCACCGGTTCGGTGCTCGTCACCGGCGGTCTCGCGTCAGCGATCTACGCGGTCGTGAACACTACGACCCACGCCTGGACCTCTCGGACGACACTCGGATGGCTGATCTTGGGACTGGCGCTCTTGGCGACCTTCATTTTCTGGGAAGCCAAAGTCGCATCGCACCCACTGGTGCCGTTCAAGATCTTCAAGTCGCGCCCGTTGACGGTGGCGAACCTGATGATGTTCCTCATCGGCGGGACCTTCTTTGCGATGTGGTACTTCTTGACGTACTACTTCCAGGGCGTACTCGGCTACGGACCCGTCAAAGCGGGCTTCGCCTTCTTCCCCATGGCGCTCGCGATCATCATCGGCGCGCAGATCTCATCGCGACTCCTCTCGAGAACCGGCGTACGTCCGCTGCTCCAAATTGGCGCCGTGCTCGGGACTCTGGGCTTCTTGTGGATCTCGCTCATCAAGCCCGCCGACTCCTACGCCGGACACATCCTGGTGCCGTCGTTCATCTGCGCCTTCGCAATGGGCCTGCTCTTCGCGCCGCTCGCGACCGCAGCGACCTCCGGCGTCGACCGAGCCGACGCGGGTTTGGCGTCAGGCATCTTGAATACCGCGCGCCAAGTTGGCGGTTCGCTCGCCCTGGCGATCCTCGCCACGGTGGCGACGGACGTGACGAAGCACGACATCCTCACGAGATCTGCCGCGTCGGCCTATACCTCTGGCTACGACCGGGTCTTTCAGATCTCAGCCTGCGTAACCGTGCTCGCGCTTGTCGTGTCCTTCGCATTGCCGCGCAACACCGGACGTGCGTCGGTGGCTACTGCGCAGGCGCCCGAGAGTCCTCCACAGATTCCGGTGGAGCCTGTCTAATCGCCTAAGACTGGGTGACACTCGCTTCTTAGCGAGCGCCCTGTTCATTTCGTTGGTCGGAATGAGCGCACGAAGTGAATCAATTGCGCGGTGAGTCGACCCTTGCTCGCGACCTGGACCACGTCAAAGTCTCTCCCCTCGCCAACAACGATTGCGTATTCGTTCACTCGCGATGTCGATGTGATGTCGAGCTGACTGTCGAGTCTCTGCATCACATTCGCTGGCACAACTCGCTGAAGCGTTCCGTCAATCACCACACACGGATGGCCGCGAAATGCCGCGCGTGTCGCCCCGGGTGACTGTGCATCGATTGCCAAGAGATAGTTCTGGCTCGATTCGGAGACGTCTCGTTCTATTGAGATCGTCTCAATGCTCTTGCCCGAGACGATGACTTTCTCGTAGGAGACAACGTTATTGACCGTGAAAGAGACAATGCCAGAGTCTCCATAAGTCCAGCTCACCTGGAAGCCAGTTGGCGCCGAGGCCGCAGAGGCGACTATGGACTCTGCATTCGAGGTGGCGATTGCGCAGAATACAACCGAGACGATCAGTCGCAAAAGAAAATCACTTCGCATTCAATTCCCCCTGATTCGGGTGACTGTACTGCACAACCAGGAATGGCTTGGCTATTCGCGGCTGAACGGTATTCCGTCTGCGGCCGGTGGACGTATCCGACCGACGAGTCCTGCGACCGCCGCGATCGTGATGATGTAGGGCAACATGCTGATGAACTGTTGGGGGATGACCAACTGGTTCAAGTAGATGTTGAGGTTCGCGCTGAGCGCGATGGTGAAACCGAAGAGTAGTGACGCCATCAAGGCGCCGTAGGGGCGCCAGCGGCCGAAGATCATGATCGCCAGCGCGATGTAGCCGTAGCCGTTGGTCATGCCGAAGGTGAAGTTCGTACCGGGTCCGATCGTGAAGGCGGCACCACCGAGTCCGGCGACGAATCCCCCGAGTATGACCGCGCCGTAGCGCATGCGCGTGACGCTGACACCAACGGTCTCTGAGGCGATGGGCTTCTCCCCGACCGAGCGCACGCGAAGACCCCAGCGCGTTCGAAAGAGCGCGATGTTCGCCACGATGACGCCCAGGATCGCGACGTAGACGAGGATGTTCTGGTCGAAGAGGATCGGACCGACAATCGGGATGTGCGAGAAGAAGGGGATCGCCCACACCGGGAGGGCGAAGGCGCCGTTGAGGTTCTGGTGCGTGTCGAGCACCTGGAACATGATGAACTGCGTAACCGCCGTGCAGAAGGCCACGATCACGATGCCGACGATGATCTGATTCGCCTGATAGCGCAGCGACATCACGGCGAGGACCCAACCGAGTAGCGCGCCCAGCACACCCGCGACGAGAACCCCGAGGAACAGCGAGATACCCGTGCCGTTCATGGCGCTCACGACCATGACCGACGAGATCGCCCCGGTCATGAACTGACCTTCAATGGCGATGTTGACGACGCCGGAGCGCTCGCACAGTGTCCCGGAGAGCGATCCGAAGATGAGGAACGTCGCGGCGGCGACGGACGCGGCCAGAATGCCGGTGATCTGAAGATGCAAACCCGACACGTTGGACCCGCGCGCCACCCACACGAGAAAGCCGAGCAAGAAGACCAAGAGGCCGCTGTAGAGGAGCGGCGCGGCGGGGTGGTCGAGTCGTCGCCACGCGAGGAGCGCACCGGCGGCGATGGTGAGAATGCCGATGGCGTAGCCCGTCGCCGAGACCGGGATCGTAAACGTGCGCAGTGCGCCGGCGCTGTTGACGCCGAGCCATAAGAGCAGCGGCCACACGATGAGATAGCCGCCGACGATGATGAGGAGATTCCGAACGGCCCTCGTGAACGTGATCCGCTCAGGGACGTAGTCGCGCGCGCGCTTCGAGACCACGGGTGCGAGGAGTACAAGTCCGATGAGGAGAGGGATCACGCGCACGGCGCTGGCGATCGCCGGCATCACGGTCGCGCTGTTGTAGCCCAACTCGACGGTCGTCTTGAGCGCCGACTGCGCGCCGCCGAACCAGAGGACCTCGAGGAGTCCGATTGCGATCAGCGTGATGCCGTAGCCGAGCGAGCGCTTGCGCGTGGTGCGCCGCAGACTCTCGAGCGTGACGATCTCCGGCGTCGCGACCTGGGTGTTGGCGATCTCGGGCGCGATGCTCATGTCGTCCAACCCCCCGACGAGCCGGTCGATCGGAAACGCCCGCTGTCGGTGAGGCGGAAAATCTCGACGATCAAGGCCGGCGTCGCGACGCAAAAGACGACGACCGCCTGGATCACCTGAGCCAGCGAGTACTGGATGTTCGTCGGCGTGAAGGCCTGCATCGCCTCGCCGCCGGCGTACATCGCACCGAAGAAGATGGCGCCGAAGAAGACACCCCACGGACGGTTCCGTCCGAGCAGGGCCACGGTGATCGCGTCGAATCCGTAGGAGCCACCGAAGTTCGGCGAGAGGAAGTGGTCGACGCCCGTCAACTCCAGCATTCCGGCGAGCCCGCAGAGCGCGCCGGCGAGACAGAGCGTGATGATCGTCGTGCGCTTGGCGTTGATGCCGGCGGTGCGCGCGGCTTCACCGTTTTGACCGACCATCAGCAGCTCGAAGCCCGTCTTGGACCGGTTGAAGAACCACTGCACCACGAAGACCATCGCCAGCGCGATCAGGAAGCCGACGTTGACCAGCAAACCGGAACTGAGATGCGAGAAGAAATACGGCAGCTGTCCGGTCGGCGTCACCGCCTTCGAGGCGCCGTCTTTGACGCCGGGCCGCGCGAAGAGATTCGTGATCAGGAGGTAGCCCAACAAGAGCACCATGATGTAGTTGCTCATCATGGTGACGATCACCTCGTGCGCACCGGTGTAGGCCTTGAGAACGCCGGCCAGTGACGCGAGCAGTGCGCCGGCGATCATGGCCCCCACCAACTCCAGCGAAACCTGGAGGACGGGCGTCATATTCAAGCTGAAGCCGATGAGTCCCGCGATGAGGCCACCCGCGATGACTTGACCTTGACCACCAATGTCGAAGATGTTGCTGCGAAAACCGATGGCGAGGCCGAGGCCCGCGACGATCAGCGGCGTCGCATCCTGGAGCGTCAAGGAGATGGGTCCGAGTGCGTTGGCCAAATTACTGCGATTGGGGTGGTCGATGAGGAGCCGCATGGCGTGGAAGTTGAACAGTGAACCTTCGAAGATCTGCTCGTAGGCGAACCACACCGTGTTGAAGTTCTGCGAGATGGTGGCACCCGGGTGTGAGAAGAAGGTGGCCCAGGAGTGCACGAGTGATGGCGTGGTCACGATGATCAGGAACGCGCCGATCAAGAGCCCGACGAAGAGTGCGAACACCAACACGAGCGCCATGTTTGCGCGACGTACGCGCCGGGCAATCTCGAGCAGACGGCTCGAGCGTGGCGTCTGAACGACGTCGGTCGTCATGCGGTTGCCTCGGCCACGGCGGGCCGCGACCCGGCCATGAGGAGACCGAAGTCCTCGCGGCTCGTCGTCGGCGCCACGATGTCCTGGATGACCCCGTCATAGAGGACCGCGACGCGGTCACCGAGCGCGATGACCTCGTCGAGTTCGCTCGAGACGATCACCACCGCGACGCCCTCATCGCGGATCGCGACTATCTGACGGTGCATGAATTCGATTGAGCCGACATCGAGTCCGCGCGTCGGCTGGGAGCAGATCAGCACTTTGAGTTCGCGAGAGAGTTCGCGCGCCATCACGACCTTTTGTTGGTTTCCGCCCGAGAGAGAGCTGAGTGGCTCGGTTTCATTTTGGGCACGGACGTCGTACTCCGCGATCCGCTTCTTCCCGTTCTCCTCGATCGCTTTCAACTTGCGGCCCGACCACGACTTGTACTGGGGACTGTCCAATTGGTCCAGCACGAGATTGTCCGCGATCGAGAGCGTCAGCACGAGGCCGTGACGCTGTCGGTCCTCGGGCACGTGGCCCACGCCGGCGTTGAGGACGTCGCGCACTGATCGGCCGACCAACTCGGTGCCGTTCAACATCACCGAGCCCGCCGTCGCGCGCCGCAGTCCCGTGAGTGCCTCGACCAGTTCGGTCTGTCCGTTCCCCTGGACCCCGGCGAAGGCGAGGATCTCGCCCGCCCGGACATCGAAAGAGACGCCCTTCACCGCGGTGAGGCCACGGTCGTCCTCGACGAAGAGGTTCGTGACGTCCAAGACGACCTCGCCGGGATTGGCCGGTGGCTTCTCGACGACGAGACTGACCTCGCGGCCGACCATCATGGTGGCGAGAGCGGCCTCGTTGGTCTCAGCGGGCGTGGTGGTGCCGACCACTTCGCCCAACCGCATTACCGTGATGACGTCGGCGATCTCGAGGACTTCTTTGAGCTTGTGTGTGATGAAGATGATGGACTTTCCCTGCCCCTTCAGCGTGCGCATGATGACCATCAGCGCGTCGGCCTCTTGGGGCGTGAGCACCGCGGTCGGTTCGTCGAGGATAAGGATCTCGGCGTCGTGACTGAGCGCCTTCAGGATCTCGACGCGTTGTTGTTGGCCGATCGGGAGGTTCTCGATGGTCGCTGACGGATCGATGTGGAAGTTGTACTCCTTCGCGAGAGCGATGATCCGTTCCGTGGCGCTGCGATGGTCGATGAACGGCCACGGTTTGACGGGCTCACTGCCGAGGATGATGTTGTCGGCGACGGTGAAGACTGGGATGAGCATGAAGTGTTGATGGACCATGCCGATCTTGTGGGCGACCGCGTCCTTCGGGTCACGGATGTTCACGGCCTCGTCATTGATGAGCAGTTGGCCGCTGTCCGGGGTGATCATCCCGTAGAGGACGTTCATCAGTGTCGATTTACCGGCGCCATTCTCGCCGAGCAGTCCGTGAATCTGTCCCGGTTCGACCACGAGATCGACGTTGTTGTTGGCTGCGAGCGAACCGAAGTGTTTGGTCACCGCTCGAAGTTCCAGCTTCATGAATCACAAACCTAACCCGAATGAGAAACACAACGGGGGCCGAGTCCGAAGACTCGGCCCCCGTTGCGGGTCTCAATGATCGTTGACTATTTGCCGCCGACCGGAATCTTGATCGAGCCATTCTCGATGCCCTTGGTGAGCACCGCGATCTCAGCAATGGTGGCTGCGCTGTTCGCCTTGCCCGCCGTGCCGTGGTCCTGGATGAAGGCGGCGCCGCCGTTCTTCAGCGTGCCGATGTAGTCGCCACCCTTGAACTTGCCCTCAGCCTGGAGCAGGACTGCGGCCTTCACGGACGCGGTCACACCCTTGGTCACTGAGTTGAGGAACAGGTTGCAGTTGGACGGGTCGTTGGTGCAGCCGTCGGTGTCAACCCACTCCACGTTCGCCTTCAGCGTGTGTGCCTTGTTCCAAGTGGTCACTGCCGCCGTCGTGCCGAGGCCGTCGGAACCGGCGACCGGGAAGACAGTCGTCGCGCCTTGGGACAGGAATGCCGTCGTGTCGGTCGAGGCGGTGGTCTCGTCGGTGAAGGAGCCGATGAAGGTGCCCTTCTGGGTCTTCTCGTTCCATCCGAGTACCGCAACGGGCGTCTTCGGCTTCATCTTGGTGTTGTAGTACTGGACGCCGTCATAGAAGCCGTCCATGTAGTACGTCACGGAGCTGAACTGCTCACCACCGTAGGTGGCCACCTTCGGTGCCGATGGGTTGTGCGCCGCGGCGTAGGCCGCTGCTTCGTAGCCACCGAGGAACGCGTCCTGCTGGGTCTCGTAGGTCAGGCCGAGGATGTTCTTGGCCGTTCCCGTGTAGGGAGGCTTCGCAACGCCGTCCTTACCGGGGCTCGCGTTGCCGTTGTCCACCTGGGCGAAGTGATCCATAGGGTTCGCCTGGGCAGCGTTCCACGTCGCATCGGACATCAAGAAACCGACCGTGATGATGATGCTGCAGTGCTGCGAAACGAACGAGCTGATCTCGGTCTCATACGTTGATTCAGTGCCGGTTGACGGCGTCGACTGCACTTCTTGCTTGATGAACTTCGGCGCGACCGCTACGGCCTCTTTGAGGCCCAAATACGCCGAGGCGTTGAAGGATCGGTCGTTGATACCACCGGTGTCCGTGACTTCGCACGCCAGCGTCTTGTGGTACATCGACGACGCGCCGGCTGAGCCCGACGCACCGATGGCAAGTCCCGTTGACAGCAGACAGGCGGCAGTGGCCGACAGGGCGATGCGCCCTACGCGGCCTCTTCCAATTGAATTCATTGCACTCCCCTTTTGGATTTTGTGGACGGTTCTCGCGAAGCCGTGACGCTTTGGACGTCTTTCCGAGCGTGAGCATAACAAGGAACCTCGGGGAGCGTTGGTCGGCGAAATCCGAAACGCACACCGTCAAGGCGCCGACGCCGTGACCCGGCTCTACCCGTGCTCCTTGTCCATTTCTTGTGCACCCCGAAGGGTCCGCCAGGGCGTCGCCCTAGATGGGCGATTGACCTCGCGACCCGAGTCCGGTGACGACCTGCGCGGCCGCACTCATCGCCGCGCCGAGTGCCTCGTCGACCGAACCGTCGCCTAGGCGCACCGAGAGATAGGCGCCGGAGGCCGCGTCGCCTGCCCCGGTTGTGTCGATGACGCCGGCGCTCGAAGAGGCCACGGCGTAATCGACTCCCTCATGTCGCGCCCGAGCACCGTGTTCACCGAGCGTGACGATGACCTCGCCGAACTCGAGTGACAGCTCATGGATGGCGTCCTCGATGTGCTCACAGCCCGACAGGACCAGTGCCTCCTCCTCATTGGCAAAGAGCATGGCAGCGCCTCGTGACGCTTCGAGGAAGAGCGCTGGTGACAGTGCGGCCAGTGGCGCGACCGAGCACACGTCGACGGACGTCGAGCGTCCGAGCGTCCGAGCTGACGCGAGGGCCGCGCGACCCACCTCCCGAGTTCGTGGATCGAGCAGCGTGTAACCAGAGACGTGAAGGTGTGCGAACGGACGCTCGAGTTGTCGCGCCACGTGCCCACTCTCGAGCCACGAGTTCGCGCCTCGGTCTGTCATCATCGCGCGCTGGCCCGCGGCGTCCACCACCGCGACGACGACCCCGGTCGTCGCGTCCGTTCGCTCTAGGAACGCGTCGATGCCCGCATCTCGTAGTGCGCCTTCGAACAGTGCTGCCGCGAGGTCGTCGCCGCACGCCCCAACGTACGTGACGTGGTGTCCCGCTCGAGCGAGCGCCTCGGCCATGTTGGCCGCCGAACCGCCGCGGCTGAGCGCCACGCGCGACGGCGTGTCGCTCGTTGGCGCGATGTCACCGTCGGGCTTCACGACGACGTCCAACATCACGTCACCCACGACGACGACGTCGCGTGGAATCACATTCGTGCCTTCGCGATCGCCGCGCTGATCCTTCCAGCCAGTCCGGCGTTCGCCACCACGAGTTGGCGATTCACTTCAACACTTGCGCCCGCCGTGTAGCGAGCAAACTCGGCCAACAGCACCGGTGTGACTTCCTTGCCGCTCACGCCGAGCGTCTTTGCACGTTCGAGGGCGCTGGAGAGTGCACGGTCGTGCAGCTCAACCGAGAGTTCACTCTTCGGGTCGATGGGATTCGCGATGAGGAATCCCGTCGTCGACAGTTCGAGGTGCGACAAGAACGCTCGCGCTGCTTCGGTCTCATCCGAGAGTGACCAATCGAGCGAGAAGCCACTTTCACTTTGATAGAAGCCCGGAAACTTGTCGGTCTGAAAGCCGGCGACCGGCACACCGAGTGTGTCGAGCCGTTCGAGCGTCGCGCCGATGTCAAGGATCGACTTCACGCCCGACGCGACGACCAAGACCTGATTTCGTGAGAGTGCCGTAAGGTCAGCCGATTCGTCGAAGCTGTCGCGCACGTCGCGATGGACTCCCCCGAGGCCGCCCGTCGCCATCACGTGGATACCGACGCGACTGGCGATACTGATCGTGCCGGCGACCGTCGTCGCGCCGTCACCGTGGGTGGCAAGGGAGAGACCCACGTCACGGGCGGACAGCTTCTTCGCGTGTCGATCGGGGTCGGCCAACGTTCGGAGTTCTTGCGCGCTGAGTCCGACGATGACGCGGCCGTCGAGCACGCCGATCGTCGCGGGCACCGAGCCGGCGTCGCGCACCGCTGACTCGCACTCTTCAGCGACTTCGAGATTGACGGGCGCGGGAAGCCCCTGCACCACGATCGTGGTCTCGAGCGCTACGACGTTGCGTCCCTTTTCGAGCGAGTCGGCGACTTCGTCGCTGAGCACGACAGATGAGTTTCGAAAGTTAGTCACGCGAAGCGTAAGTGTAATCTCGGACCGTGAGTTCCCCGTCGGCGATCCCCTGGAATGATCTCCGCGAACAGGCCCGTCGAGCAACGAACACTTCTTATGCGCCGTACTCGCACGTCACGGTCGGCGCGTGCGCGATCACGACGGACGGGCGCGTCGTCGTGGGCGCCAACGTTGAGAACGCGAGTTACGGACTCACCCTCTGTGCCGAGTGTTCACTTGTCAGCGACCTCGCACGCCTGGGCGGCGGACGGCTGCGCGCGGTCTCGATCGTGGCGGGCGACGGCGAGCCCATCGCACCGTGCGGTCGCTGCCGCCAACTCCTCTTTGAACACGGCGGCGATGAACTGTTGGTCGACGCGGGCGAGGATCGCGAGCCGATAGCCCTTGGCGAACTGTTGCCCGGGGCCTTCGGCCCGGAGGATCTGGGGATCCGGAGGAGCGAGTGAGTTACTTCTCCGCGGTTGACATCATCACGACCAAACGCGACGACGGGATCCTCAGCGACGACGCGATCACCTGGATCCTCGATGCGTACCTGAAGGGCGACGTCGCCGAGGAACAGATGTCGGCACTGTTGATGGCGATCTTCTTCAACGGCTTGAGCGACCGCGAACTCAACACGTGGACCGATCGGATGATCGACTCCGGCGAACGCCTCGACCTAGGCGCACTGTCGCGACCCACGGTCGACAAGCATTCGACCGGTGGTGTCGGCGACAAGATCTCGCTCATCTTGGCTCCGCTCGTCGCCGCGTGCGGCGCGGCCGTGCCGCAGCTCTCGGGTCGCGGACTCGGGCACACCGGCGGCACCCTCGACAAACTCGAGTCGATACCGGGGTGGCGCGCCTTCCTCTCGAACGACGAGATCCGCTCGCAACTTGACTCGGTTGGCGCGGTCATCTGTGCCGCCGGTCAAGGACTCGCCCCCGTTGATCGCAAGCTCTACTCACTGCGCGACGTCACGGGGACCGTGGCGTCGGTGCCGTTGATCTCGTCCTCCATCATGTCCAAGAAGATCGCCGAAGGGACGAACGCGCTCGTGCTCGACGTAAAAGTCGGACGGGGTGCGTTCATCAAGTCGTTGGAACAGGCGCGCGAACTCGCGACGACGATGGTCGGACTCGGTGAGAGCCACGGCGTATCGACCGTCGCACAACTCACGTCGATGAATGCGCCGCTTGGTCGCGCAGTGGGCAACGCACTCGAGGTCACGGAGTCGGTCGACGTCCTTCGAGGTGCGGGCCCGAGTGACGTGCGTGACCTCACCCTCGCGCTGGCTGAGATCATGGTCCAACTCGTAGGGATCGACGTCGATCCCGAGACCAAGTTGGATGACGGATCGGGCTACGAGGTTTATCAACGAATGATCCACGCGCAAGGTGGCAACCCCGACGCGACGCTTCCGGTCGCGGCTTTTCGTGAAGAAGTGCTGAGCATCGACGACGGTGTCGTGCACTCGATTGACGCACTCGACGTCGGTATCGCTGCGTGGCGACTCGGTGCCGGACGAGCCCGCAAGGAGGATCCCGTGAGTGCAGCCGCCGGCGTCGTGTGTCTGATTCGTGAAGGCGACGCGATCACTAAGGGCCAGCCGATGTTCGAATTGCACGCCGACGATGCGACCCATCTTCAACAGGGGCGCGACGCAATCGCGAACGCGGTGGTACTAGGTGAACGTACGGTGAACGCCAAGCCGTTGCTGCTGGAACGTATCACCAACTAGTGCACAGGCCTGTTGAGTAACCTCGCCCTATGGCAGTTGCTCTGACGCGCGAGGTGATCCAACGAGCGCCGAAGGTTCTGCTGCACGACCACCTGGACGGCGGTCTGCGACCGACCACGGTCATCGAACTGGCTCGCGAGACGAACTACACAGGACTGCCGACGAATGACGCCGACGAGTTGCGCGAGTGGTTCATCGCCGACACGCCGGGCAGCGACCTGGTTCGCTACCTCGAAGGGTTCGCGCACACTACGGCGGTCATGCAGACGAGAGAACATCTCGAGCGCGTCGCCTTCGAAGCGGCGATTGATCTGGCGCGCGATGGCGTGGTCTACGCGGAGATTCGATTCGCACCGGAACTGCATCTGGAGAGCGGGCTGACGTTGCACGAAGTCGTCGAAGCGGTCTTGGAGGGATTCGTCCGCGGCATGCGCGACGCCGAACTCGAAGGCCATCCGATCATCGTGCGCGCCATCCTCTCGGCGATGCGTCAGGCGAATCGCAGCGAGACGATTGCGGAGTTGGCGGTCGAGTTCCGTGACCGCGGTGTCTGCGGTTTCGACATCGCCGGACCCGAAGACGGATTCCCCCCGACGCACCACTTACGCGCGTTCCATCTCGTCCAGCGCGAAGACTTCCACATGACGATCCATGCCGGCGAAGCCTTCGGCCTGCCATCAATCTGGGAGGCCGTGCAGTTCTGCAATGCCGAGCGGCTCGGTCACGGTGTGCGAATCGCTGACGACATCATCGAGAAGGACGGCGAGTACCACCTCGGGCGACTCGCCAGCTTCGTGCGCGACCGACGCATTCCTTTGGAAGTCTGTCCGACATCGAACGTGCACACCGGTGCCGCGAGCTCGATCGCCACGCACCCGATCGAACTGCTTCGCAAGTTGCGCTTTCGTGTCACGCTCAACACGGACAACCGATTGATGAGCGGCATCTCGATGAGCAGTGAGTTCGAGACGTGTGCCGACACCTTCGGTTGGACACTCGCCGACATGGAGTGGCTCACATTGAACGCCGCGAAGAGTTCGTTCTATCAATTCGATCAGCGTCTCGCGATGATTAACACCGTAATCAAGCCGGGTTACGCGGCGCTGCGCTCAGAGCTGCAGTAGCGACTCGAGGTCGGCCCGCACGGCGTCGACGAGCTCTGCGCCGCGACGACGCTGCTCGCGCAGTGGCATGGCGTCGCTCGGCGGTGACGTGACCTCGATGTACGCCTTCAACTTCGGTTCGGTCCCCGACGGGCGCACGACGACCCGACCCGACGCGCCGAGTTGGAGCAGCACACCGTCGGTGGGACCGAGACCCTCGTAGCCACGAGCGAGGTCGAAGTGCTCGCTCACGCGAAGTCCCCCCAGCGTCGCCGGTGGATGGTCGCGCAGCGACTGCACGGCATCGACGATCGCCCGTAGTCCGGTCGGGCCCTCGGCGCGCAGTGAGAGTTGGAAGATCGAGTGGACCCCGAAGCGTTCCTCGATCTCATCCAACCGGTCCATCAGTGTCTGACCTGTTTCGCGAAGTTCGTGCGCGAGCTTCGTCAAGGCGAGTGCGGCCGAGAGGCCGTCCTTGTCGGCGACTTCGGGATCAACGGCGAATCCGAGTGCCTCTTCGTAACCAAGACGAAGGATCCCGTCGCCCGCCGCGCGAGCCAGCCACTTGAATCCAGTGAGCGTCATCGCGAACCTCACGTGCGCGTCCGCGGCCATCTTTCGCAGCATCGTCGACGAGACGATCGTCGTGGCCACGACGTCTGTCGGATCGTCCATGGTCGGCAGCATCGACGACGCCAAGAGCCATCCGATCTGGTCGCCGCGAAGGACGTGCCAACCGTCGGTGTCGCGTACGGCGGCACCGAGTCGGTCAGCATCGGGGTCGTTGGCGATGACGAGGTCCGATCCGACCTCATCGGCGCGGGCCATCGCGAGGTCCAGCGCCCCCGGCTCCTCGGGATTCGGGAACGGCAGCGTCGGGAAGGCACTGTCGGGCTGGAACTGCGCCGCGACCGTGGTGACCTTCGCGTAGCCCGCTCGAGCGAAGAGATCGAGCATCGTCGCGCCACCGACGCCGTGTAACGGCGTGTAGGTGATGAGCAGATCGCCGCCAGCAACCGCGAAACGCGTCGTGAAATGCTCGCGGTACTCATCCAAGCAGGTCCTGGGATATCCATCGGTGGTGTGTACTCGAGCGTTCGCCGAGGGGTGGCGTCGCGGCTTCGTTCGCGTGGCGTTCGACGATCTCGTCGTTCGGCGCGATGATCTGCGAACCGTCGCTCGAGTACAGCTTGTAGCCGTTGTCCTTGGGCGGGTTGTGGCTCGCCGTCACCATGATGCCGGCTGCGGCGCCGAGTTTCTTCACGCAGTAGGCGACGAGCGGCGTCGGGAGCGGCCCAGGCATCTCGTACACCTTGACGCCGGCGCCCAGAAGTACCGCGACGACCTCATTGTTGAACAACTCCGATCCGTTGCGGGCATCACGCCCGACGACGACGCCGTGCGCGGCGTCGACACCGATCTCTTCGAGCCACGCGATCACTCCCTGGGTGGCGCGACGAACGGTGTAGCGATTCATGCCGGCGGGGCCCGCCATCACCGGGCCGCGTAGTCCCGCGGTGCCGAAGGTCAGCGGCGCGTCGAAGCGCCGGTGGAGTTCCGCCTCGTCGCCATGGTCAAGGAGAGCTTGCAGTGTCTCGCGGTCTTCGATGTCCGGGTCACCCGCGATCCACGACTGCACGCGGTCGATGAACGTCTCGTTCACAGCACAGGAACAACGCGCGTCAACAGCGCGCCGAGCGACGCCGCGGCCGACTGACCGGCTTCGAGAACCTCGAGGTGGTTCAAGTGACCGGGCGTCACACCGGCGGCGTGATTCGACACGAGACTCAGCCCCAACACTTCGGCGCCCAGGTGCCGTGCCGCGATCGCCTCGAGCACGGTCGACATTCCCACCAGGGTCGCGCCCATCGTTCGCGCCATGACGATCTCGGCCGGTGTCTCATAGTGCGGCCCGCGAAATCCCGCATAGACACCTTCGACGATCGTTGGCTCGACGCGCGAGACCGCCGTGCGTAGTCGCGCGCTGTAGAGATCGGTGAGGTCGACGAACCGTGAGGCGTAGCCCTTTGGCGGCGCGGCGCCTTCCAGTGGTGAGGTCGCCGTCAGATTGATGTGGTCGCGAATCATCACGATGGTGCCCGGCACCCACGAAGGATCGACACCGCCCGCCGCGTTGGTGAGCACGACTTTCGTGGCGCCCGCGGCGACGACGGTGCGGATCGGGTGGACCACATCGTCGGCGGTATTGCCTTCATAGAGGTGGACACGTCCGGCGACCAGCGCGATCCGACGATCGCCGATCGTGAGCGACAGGATCTGCCCGCTGTGACCGGCGACCGTGGGGAGGACGAAGCCGCTCAGCGACGACGTCGAGATGACGTTGTCGGGCGTGCCCAACGCGACGGCGCCTTCGCGCCAACCGGAGCCCAAGACGATGGCGATGTCGTAGTTGTCATAACCGCTCTCGTCGCGAAGTTCGTCGGCCGCGCGACGTGCGAGCTTGTAGGGATTTGCCATCACTGTCCAATCGTGTGCCACACCGTGGACGTCTCGACGAAGGCACGCAGGCGTCGAAGCGATGAGTCATTCTCGTGGTCGTGCGGGCGAAAGACCCGTTTGATCGAGCCGGCGGCCAGTGCCGCCATGCCGTCCGCCTCTTCAGATGAGAGACCGGAGAGATCGAGCCCGTCGACGTCGTCGTGCGCGGCGAGAATCGGCGCCAGCTCGTCAGTGAGTCCGGTCACGATGTTGAGGATGCCGGCGGGGAAGTCCGACGACGCGGTCATCTCCCCCAACAGCACCGCCGGCGTCGGCCGAGCCTCGCTGGCCAGGGCGACGACCGTGTTGCCGATGCAGATCGGCGCCAAGACCGCGTCGACGAATCCTTCGAGTGACGACTCTTGGACGCAGATGACGCCGACCACGCCGCTCGCCACGGGAATCGAGAAGTTGAAGTACGGCCCGGCCACTGGATTGGTCCCGCCGAGGACTTGGGCGATCTTGTCGGTCCATCCGGCGTACCAGACCATGCGATCGATCGACGCCGACACTGCCTTTTGACTGGCGCGCTTGTTGACCCCTTCGCTGAGGGCGACGTGTTCGGCGAGTTCTTCGCGCCGCGATTCGGCCATCTCGGCGAGGCGGTAGATCACCTGTCCCCGGTTGTACGCGGTCGCGTTGGACCACTTGGCCTGTGCGCCACGCGCGGCCACCACGGCGTCGCGGACGTCTTTGCGCGAACCCTGGGCCACGTTGGCGAGGAACTCACCCTTGGTCGAGGTGACCTGATAGCTGCGACCGGATTCGGATCGCGGGAAGGCACCGTTGATCAGGAGTTTGTACGTCTTTCGGACGTCGAGACGATCATCAGACATTGAGATACGCCTCCAGACCGTGGCGCCCGCCCTCGCGGCCGAAGCCCGACTCGCGCATGCCGCCGAAAGGGCTCGTCGGGTCGAAGCGGTTGTAGGTGTTGGCCCAGATGACGCCGGCGCGAAGTCGTTCGGCGACCCACAGCGTGCGGCTCCCCTTCTCACTCCACACCCCGCAGGCGAGGCCGTAGTTGGTGTTGTTCGCCTTGGCGACGGCCTCTTCCGGCGTTCGGAACGTCAGGACCGAGAGCACCGGGCCGAAGATCTCCTCTCGCGCGATGCGGTGCGATTGGGCGACGTCAGCAAACACGGTGGGCGCGAACCAGTATCCCCTCTGCGGCAACTCGCACGAACTGGTGTAGCGCGTGGCCCCTTCACTCTCGCCGAATGCGGTCAGCTCGCGGATGCGCAGGAGTTGCGCGGCTGAGTTGATCGCGCCGACGTCAGTGTTCTTGTCCATCGGGTCACCGACGCGCAACTGCTCGACGCGCCGGACCAGTCGTCGCAGCACCTCATCGGCCACCGTCTCTTGGACGAGTAGGCGCGATCCGGCGCAACAGACGTGACCCTGATTGAAGAAGATGCCGTCGATGATGCCTTCGATCATCTCGTCGATCGGCGCGTCGTCAAAGACGATGTTGGCGCCCTTGCCGCCCAGTTCGAGCGTGAGGTGTTTGTGACTCGCCGCGGTTCGCTGTTGGATCATTCGCCCGACCTCGGTCGATCCGGTGAAGGCGATCTTGTCGACGTCAGGGTGATCGACCAACGACGCACCGGTCGATCCGTCACCCGTGATGATGTTCACGACGCCGGGCGGCAGTTCGGCCTGTTCGAGTATCTCGGCCAACACCAGCGCACTCAGGGGCGTCGTCTCCGCGGGCTTCAAGACGCACGTGTTACCGGCGGCGAGCGCCGGCGCCAGTTTCCACGCCGCCATCAGCAACGGGAAGTTCCAGGGGATGATCTGTCCGGCGACACCGAGTGGTTTCGGGTTGACGCCGAAGCCGGCGTGGTCGAGTTTGTCGGCCCAACCCGCGTAGTAGAAGAAGTGGGCTGCCGCGAGCGGGATGTCGACGTCACGCGACTCGCGAATGGGTTTGCCATTGTCGAGCGTCTCGACCACGGCCAACTCGCGCGAGCGTTCCTGAATCAGGCGCGCGATGCGAAAGAGATACTTCGCACGTTGGGCACCGCTCGTCTTGGACCAGACCTTGTCGTAGGCGCGACGAGCCGACGTAACGGCTCGATCGACGTCGACACTCCCGGCCTGGGCGACCATTGACAGGCTCTCTTCGTTCGCCGGGTTGACCGTGGCGAACTGAGCGTGGTCCTGTGCATCGCTGAACTCACCGTCGATGAAGAGGCCGTAGCTCGGCTTCAACTGGGCGATGGCCGCCGATTCCGGTGCGGGGTCGTACTCGAGTGAGCCGAGTTGCGAGTTTGCGAGTTGGCGGTCGCTCATCAGTCCCCGCTGAACTCGTCGGCGCGCACGTAGGCGCCGCGTTGTTGCTTGAGCCGTTGCATCAACAGGTCGTTCAAGAGTGAGGACGCACCGAACCGGAAGAGGTTCGGCGTCAGCCACGTCGAGCCGACGGTCTCATTCACCACGACGAGGTAGCGGATCGCGTCCTTCGTCGTTCGAATCCCGCCGGCGACCTTCACCCCGACGGTGCGACCGGCCGTCTCGGCGAAGTCGCGCACCGCTTCGAGCATGACGAGGGCGACGGGCAGCGTGGCGTTCACCGTGACCTTCCCGGTGGAGGTCTTGATGAAGTCCGCGCCGCCGAGCATCGCGATCCAACTCGCGCGCCGGACGTTGTCGTAGGTGACCAACTCCCCCGTCTCCAGGATCACCTTGAGGTGCGCGTCACCACACGCCTCCTTCACGGCGACGATCTCGTCGAAGACCTGTCCTATCCGACCGGAGAGAAACGCGCCACGGTCGATCACCATGTCGATCTCGTCGGCCCCGGCGGCGACTGCTTCGCGTACGTCCAACAACTTCACGTTGAGTGATGCGCGGCCCGACGGGAATGATGTGGCCACGGACGCGACGGCGACGGGCGACGTGCCCAAGACCGAACGGGCGTGCGCCACGAGGTCGGGGTACACGCACACGGCGGCGACCGACGGAACCGTGAGGTCTCGAGGGTCCGGTCGCATGGCCTTCGTGCACAGCGACGTCACCCTCCCGGGCGTGTCGGCCCCCTCGAGTGTCGTGAGATCGACCATCGAAATCGCCATGTCGATGGCGGTGAGTTTGGTCGACTTCTTGATCGATCTCGTCGAGAGTTTGGCCACGCGCGCGTCGGCGCCGACGGCGTCCACGCCGGAGAGGCTCGTGAGGATCGCCTTGAGCTGCGCCTCGGATTCGATGGTCGGCACCGCGACTGTGGCGGCGATCTGCACGGTGCGGTCCTGATCGGTGACCAAGCGAAGTGGCGCGGTACTCACTCGGACAACGCTAGCAATGCCGCGCGTCGAACTCCCCGCCGACGTCAACTCAATGAAAGAGCGGAAGTTCCTTCGCGTCAAGGCGTTCACGAAGCGTCGGTGCGCCCGCATCCTTGGGACTCACGATCGCCTCGCCCTCGATCGTCCAGCCGACATTGAGTTCCGTGTCGAAGGGATTGATCTCGAGTTCGAAGGGCGCGTTGAACGGTGACGAGAGGAGATACGTCAGCGCACCCGTGTCGCTGGTCACGCAGAACCCGTGCGCCACGCCGACCGGCACGTAGACCGAACGCTCTTCACCCGCGGCGAGGTGCACGATTTCGTGCCGGCCGAAGGTCGGCGATCCGACACGAATGTCGACGATCACGTCGTCCAACTCCCCGTGCGCGCACGTCACGACCTTGGCCTGGCCCTCGGGCGCCATTGAATAGTGCAGTCCGCGAACGACGTTCTTCTTGGAGACCGAGAGGTTGGACTGCCGGGCGTGAAATGAGACGCCGGCGGCCAGGAAGTCCTCGTCTTTGAACCACTCGCGGAACAGTCCGCGGTCGTCGCTCCACACTGGCGACTCGAGGACGAACAGTCCCGGAATCGAGAGCTCGATCAGCTTCACGGACGGGCCTTCAGCGGACGCCACCACGCCTCGTTGTCGTGATACCACTTAACGGTGTACGCGAGACCCTCGTCGAAACCCATCTGCGGCTCGTAGCCCAGTTCGTTCTTGATCTTGGTCCAATCGACCGAGTAGCGGCGGTCGTGACCCAGGCGATCGACGGTCGGTTCGATCATCGAGTCGCTGTAGCCACACAGGTCGAGGAGGCGCCTCGTCAACTCTTCGTTGGTCAACTCGGTGCCGCCGCCGATGTTGTAGATCTCGCCGGCGCGTCCACGCTCGAGGACCGCGAGGATGCCACGGCAGTGGTCGTCGACGAACAGCCAGTCACGCACGTTCTGGCCGTCACCGTACAGCGGCACTTTTTCCCCGTCGAACAAGTTCGTGACGAAGAGTGGGATCACCTTCTCCGGGAACTGGCGGGGGCCGTAGTTGTTCGAGCAACGCGTCACCATGACCGGGATCCCGTAGGTGCGGTGATAGGCCAGCGCCGCGAGGTCCGAGCCGGCCTTGCTCGAGGAGTACGGCGAGTTGGGCTCGAGGACGTGGTCTTCACGCCACGAACCGTCGCCGATCGATCCGTACACCTCGTCGGTTGAGACGTGAACGAATCGCTGCACGTCGTTCGCGCGCGCACTCTCGAGGAGTTGATGCGTGCCAATCACGTTGGTCTCATAGAAGTCACGCGCGCCAGTGATGCTGCGGTCGACGTGGCTCTCGGCGGCCAAGTGAATGACGGCGTGCGCGTCGCGCAACACGCTGTCCGTGACCGACGCGTCGGTGATCGTTCCTTCCACAAAACTGACTCGCGCATCGCGCAATAGGTCGACCAAGTTTTCGCGACGACCCGAGTAGGTCAACGCATCGAGAATGACGATGTCGTCGTAGTCGAGACGCTCGGCGTGCTCGAGTAGTACTTCGGCAAAACGAGATCCGATGAACCCTGCGGCACCAGTTATCACTACGCGCATGGCGATACCTCGACCTTTAGAAAGGGGTTGTAAGACTTCTATACTAATTCAGTGAAGGGAATCATTCTGGCTGGTGGCAGCGGGACACGCCTTCACCCGATTACTCGTGCGGTGTCCAAGCAGTTGCTGCCTATCTACGACAAGCCGATGATCTACTACCCACTCAGTACGTTGATGCTGACAGGACTTCGTGAAATTCTTCTCATTACGACGCCGCACGACCAGGACGCCTTTCGACGTCTCCTCGGTGACGGATCGCAACTCGGCATCTCGATCTCCTACGTCGTGCAAGACCAACCGAACGGCCTCGCCGAGGCGTTGCTCCTAGGCGAGGAGTTCCTTGCTGGCGACAGCTGCGCGTTGATTCTCGGTGACAATCTCTTCTACGGTCCCGGACTGGGCACGCACCTCCAGGAGAACACGACCGTCGAAGGTGCGCTGATCTTCGCCTACCAAGTGAGCGACCCGTCGCACTACGGCGTGGTGGAGTTCGACGATGCCGGCACGGTGCTGTCGATCGAGGAGAAGCCGCTCACACCGAAGAGCACCTACGCCGTGCCCGGTATCTATTTCTATGACGCGAAGGGTCCGGAACTCGCGCGTGAGCTGAAACCCAGTGACCGCGGCGAGCTCGAGATCACCGCGCTCAATAACGCGTACCTCGAGCGCGGTGAACTTCGCGTCGAGGTGCTCTCGCGCGCCACGACGTGGCTGGATACGGGCACGCACGAGTCGCTCTACGAGGCGGGTGGTCTGATTCGAACGCTTCAGCACCGCACAGGTCTTCGTATTGGCGACGTCGAGCAAATCGGCCGTGATCAGGGTTGGCTCTAGGTCCGCTCAACCATACGACGACGCAGCTGCATCGCGTCACGAGATGGCCGTTGCAACGTCAGGGAACCAAAGAGTGGTCATCGGACACTATTTACTATGCGGACCTACGAAGAACTCGACGATGTCGAGCTCTGGGAACTCTCGGCGAGTGACGCCGAGGCCTTCGGTGAGATCTTCCGTCGGCACGCGCGCGCGGTCTTCGCACTCTGCTTTTGGCGCCTCGGTGACGCAACCGTGGCCGAGGACGTCACAAGCGTCGTCTTCTTGGAGGCGTGGCGTCGACGTGACCACGTAGTCCTCGAACAACGCTCAGCCCTGCCGTGGCTCCTCGGTGTGGCGAATCTCACGTCACGCAACTCGACGCGTTCGATGCGACGCCACGCTCAGGCACTGCGGCGACTCGATGGACGCCGAAGCGCTCCGAACGACGAGGCCGTCATCGACCGACTCGACGCCGAGATCTCGCTCGGCGCCGTCAACGAGGCTCTCAGCGATCTCGCGGAGCAAGATCGCGAGATCGTACTCCTGGTGTTCTGGAGCGGTCTCAGTTACGAGTCTGCCGCGGTTGCCCTCGGCGTGCCTGTGGGCACCATCCGCTCACGGGTGTCGCGCACCCGACGCAGGTTGCAACTACGACTCGAACACGACGAACGAATCACAAAGGAGACATCATGACTGACACCATCACGCCGCGAGTACCGGAACTGGACGACGAATGGGTCAACGCGCGAACCCAACACCTCATCGATGAGGTGAGCGCTCCCTCTCGACGACGTTCTCGCCGTCTCGTGTTGACCGGCTTCGGTGGTGGGACGGTCGCGCTCGCAGCACTGCTCGTGGGTCTTCTCGGTCCGTGGGCGACCCCGGCCTTCGCCGGCTGGTCCGCCCAACCAACGGCGCCGCTGTCCGGTCAGCTCAGTGCCGCCGAGAGCGCGTGTGCGTCGCTGGCGACCAACTTGGCCAACGCGCCCGGAAGTACTGCGCCGTCAGAACTGCCGCCCGTGTCACTCAGTGACGTGCGCGGTCCGTACTCGTTGCTCGTGTATGGCACCACCAATCCAGATCTCTGTGTCCTGGGCAATGGGTACTCGTCGCTGCACGAGGCCGGCCAAGCGACGATCGGAATGAGCAGTTCGACCACCGATGGAGGCAACGGCAATTCGGTGGTGCAACAGACCTCGAGTACTGAGGACGTCGCCACCAACCCTTCGTCGACGCCTCCCGCCCCCGACGCGGCGGTCGTCGACATCAGCAACACGACGGATGACGACGGTCAGTATTTCTGGGTGATCGAAGGTCGGGTCGGGTCCCAGGTCACCGGCGCCACAGTGATACTCCACGATGGCTCGAGCGTCGTGGCCACGGTGAGCAATGGCCTCTTTGCGGCGTGGTGGCCGGGTCAAGATGGCGTGTCATCGATTCAGGTGACGACCACCGTCGGATCGACGAACTGATCGACGATCGCTTCAGCCGACGGACAGCGTCTTCACCGCTCGGTAGCGCTTCACGGCCCACCACGTGGACCAGATCATGAAGAGTTCGCTCGCTGCGGCGAGTCCGGCGACGAACGCGTTGTGCTGGAGCCCGACCACGAAGATCAACGCGACCTCCAAGATCACGACGTAGAGACAGATGAGGCAGTAGTAGCCATACTGCACGGCCGCCTCCACGAGACGCGACGACGCCTCGACGTCGCGTCGCCAAAAGACGTTGAGGACGTCACGCTTCTCTCTCCATGAACAGCTGCGATAGACGTCGATATTCACGGTTCAACGATACGGCGTGTCACGTTCGCGAGACCGCGAGGGAGAACAACTTCTCCACAAACCATCAGGTCAGTGTGAACCCCAAGAACTCGGCCTCTGAACCATGCGCCAAACGCTTATGGGTCGCCAGTGTCGTGCGGTCCAGTGTCGACATTCGCTCGGCCATCACGAGCGCGTTGGCCAGCACGTCGGACTCGCCCGCGACCGCCTCCACGATGCCGAAGGACAACGCCTCAGGTCCAGAGAAGCGGCGTGCGGTTGTCGCGGCAACGGTCGCCGTCGCGCGCGGCAGACGATTCGTGAGGATGGACCAGAGCCGTTCATCGAGCGCCAGCCCGATCTCGGCTTCGTTCATGCACCAGTACCCTCGATCTTCGCGCATCACGCGATAGTCGAAGGCGCACGAGATGAGCGCGCCGCCGGCGAAGGCGTGGCCATTGATCGCAGCGACGGTGTACGCCGGAAACACGAGGAGTCGACCGATCGTCTGCTCCAACGTATGGAGCGTCGCGACGAACTCGTCGCGCTGGTCCGCGAAGCGCTCGAGGTCCAGACCGTTGCAGAAGAACTTGCCCGTGCCGGTCAGTACCAGGGACTGGGAACCCTCGAACGCCTCGACCTCGTCCAATAACTCATTCAGTCGAGCCAGAGAGTCGAGATTGATGCGGTTCTCACCCTCGTTCCACGTCAGCACCGCAACCGCGCCATCTCGTTCCAGAGCGATGTCCATGCTGGGAGCCTATTGCGGTCGCCCATGTCGGGGGTAAGTTGAAGCCATGTCTGAGAACATTGCTGCCATCCCCGAACCCGACGTCTCGAAGGAGAATCCGGTCTCGGAACACTGGATCTGGACCGGCGACCACCGACCGGCCGTACCTCGTGCCCTCGTCGAGCACATGACCAATGACTGGGCGAGCGTCGAGCCGTCGACCGACGTGCACCCGGCCGCTCAGGTCTCGGCGACGCGCCGGGCCCGCATCGCCGAGGAGTTCTCGGGACGCACGATCGTCGTCGCGACGGGCAACTTCAAAGTGCGCGCCAACGACACGGACTACCGATTTCGCGCCGGCACCGACTTCTTCTATCTCACCGGGTGCGACGAGCCCGACGCCGTACTCGTCATCGCACCGACGAGTGACGGACCGCGCTCCACGCTCTACATCGCCGATCGTCGCGATCACCGCACGCACGAGTTCTTCACCGACGGTCGCTACGGCGAACTCTGGGTCGGCGCCCGTCGCGGCGTCGCCGAGGCCGCCGTCTACTACGACATCGACACGGCGCCGCTGGAGACTCTCGAGGCCGACCTCGAGGCGATGACGACCGAGGTAGTGAGCGTCCGAGGATTCGACGCCAGGGTCGACGCCTTCCTCGAAAGCAACAAAGATGACGGCGTTCTCGCCACCGCACTCAGCGAGCATCGACTGATCAAGGACGAGTTCGAGATCGCACAACTGCAACTCGCCGTTGACTACACCGTCAAGGGATTCGAGGACGTCGTGCGCGCGCTTCCGGCCGCCGAAGGGCGCGGCGAACGGGTCATCGAGGGCATCTTTCACCTGCGCGCGCGCGTCGAGGGCAATGACACCGGCTACGACACCATCGCCGCCAGTGGCTCGAACGCGACGGTCCTGCACTGGATGAGGAACACCGGCGTCGTTCGAAAGGGCGACCTGCTCCTGCTCGACGCGGGCGTCGAGTGCCACAACCTCTACACCGCCGACGTCACGCGCACGATTCCGATCAGCGGCACGTACTCGCCGGCCCAGCGTCGCATCTATGAACTCGTGCTCGCCGCGCAACAGGCGGGGATCGACGCCGTCAAGCCCGGTGCGACCTTCAAGGCCCCGCACGAGGCCGCGATGAAGGTCCTCGCCCAGGGCCTCTTCGATCTCGGCATCCTCAAAGAAGAGCCCGCGGAGGCGCTTCGCCCCGAGCGCCAGCTCCACCGGCGTTACACGCTGCACGGCACGAGCCACATGCTCGGACTCGACGTGCACGACTGCGCGAACGCGCGCGACGAGATGTACCGCGACGGCGTGCTCGAAGAGGGCTACGTCCTCACGGTCGAGCCGGGACTCTACTTCCAGGCGAACGACCTCACGGTGCCCGAGGAGTATCGCGGTATCGGCGTTCGCATCGAAGACGACGTCGTGGTCACGGCGACAGGTTCGCGCAATCTCTCAGCGGCGCTGCCGCGCGAGCCGAACGACGTCGAAGCGTGGATGGCCAAGCTCTGGACCGAGGCGAGCCCGAACCTCGGGTTGTAACGCCGCCTAGGACAGGATGCGCAACGGAAGTTGACGCGGTCCGCGCACCTGGCCCGGCGCCCACGTGACGGTTCCCCCATCGGCGAGCTCGAACTTCGGGAATCGCTTGATGAACTCCTCGATGGCCACGCGCAACTCGAGGCGTGCAAGATTCGATCCCACGCAGCGGTGGATGCCGAGGCCGAACGCGGCGTGACGATTCACGGCGCGGTCGATGATGAACGTGTCGGCGTCTTCGAATACCTCCGGGTCACGATTCGCCGCGGGAAATCCTAGAAGTACCCAGTCGTCCTTCTTCATCGGAGCGCCGAAGAACTCATGGTCCTTGGCGACGAGCCGTGCCATCGTCACCGGGGCGTAGAACCGCAGGAACTCCTCAACGGCCACCGGGAGCAGCTCGGGCTCATTCACGAGGCGCGCGAGGTCCGAGGGATTCTTTGCCAAGTGCCAGATCGCCGAACCGATGGCCGACCACGTCGTGTCGATGCCGGCGATCAGGATCAAGACGATCGTGCCGGACACGTGATGACGCTCGAGCTTCTTGCCACCGACTTCGACGTTCAGTAGATATGAGGTCAGGTCGTCGCGAGGATTCGCAATGTGGTCATCGATCTGCTTCTCGAAGTAGTCGCTGACCGGCTCGAACATCGGCCCGCGAACCTCGGGCGGCAGGTCGATGAGGTCAAGGACCAGGTGGATGATGTCGCGGAAGATATCTTCGTCCTCGGGCGGAAATCCCAGCATTCGCGCGATCACCCCGGGCGGGATGTACTGCGCGTAGTCCATACCCCCATCGACGAACTCACGTCCGGCCATCTCATCGAGGTGCTGATTGCAGAGCGCGCGAATCTGCGGTTCGAGCGCGTTCACCGGACCGGGCGCGAAGGCCGGCAGGATAACCCGGCGTGCGATGGCGTGAAACGGCGGGTCCGACGTGATCGGCGGCGCACCACCGATCGGCGCCGGGATGAAATTCGGCGGGAACTTGTTGTGGGTGACGACGACCATGCGACTCGTGAAGTGTTCGGTGTCGTTGGCGACCGATGAGACCATCTCGTGCGTCGTGGGGAACCAGCCTCCGCCATAGCGGTCGGTGTGTGCGACGGGGCAACGCCCGCGCAGGTCCTCCCAGATGGGATAGGGATCGTTGACCCACTGCGGATCGGTGTGGTCCCAGTCCGAGGCGAAGTCCTCGACCGGCAACTTGTGCGTCACGGACTCATCGACGATGTCGCTCACGACTGGCTCCTACCTCAGGATCCGAATCGGCAGGTTCCGGGGTCCGCGAATCTGACCCGGCGCCCACGTCACCGCGTCAGGCTCGGCGAGTTCGAACTTCGGATACCGCTTGATGAACTCCTCCAGGGCGACGCGCATCTCTAGTCGAGCGAGGTTCGATCCGGCGCATCGGTGGATGCCCAGACCAAAGGCGACGTGACGATTCTCGGCTCGGTCGATGATGAACTTGTCTGCGTCCTCAAAGGCTTCCGGGTCACGGTTGGCCGCCGGGAATCCCAAGAGGATCCAGTCGTCTTCTTTCATCGGACAGCCGAGGTACTCCATGTCGTGCTTCACCAGGCGGGCCATCGTGACGGGCGCGTAGAAGCGCAGGAACTCCTCGATGGCCACGGGCATGAGGTCGGGCTCATTCACGAGACGCGCGAGGTCATCGGGAGTGCGCGCCAGGTGCCAGATGGTCGAACCGATGGCGGACCACGTGGTGTCAATGCCGGCCACAAGGATGAGGAGCATCGTCCCAAAGACGTGCTCGAGGGCCAAGTTCTGTCCATCGAGCTCGACGTTCAAAAGGTACGACGTCAGGTCGTCGCGCGGATTGTCCATGTGGTCTTCGATCTGAGCGATGAAGTACTTCTCGACCGGCTCGAACTCGACGATGCGCTCTTCCTCGGGATGATCAATGCCCTCAACGATGATGCGCACGAACTCGAAGAACTGCTCGATGTCCTCTTCAGGAAATCCCAACATTCCCCGGATGACACCAGGCGGAATGTACTGCGCGTACTTCGTTCCGGCGTTGATCACGTCCTCGCCTGCGAGACCGTCGAGCAGTTTCGAACAGAGGTCTCGGATCATCGGCTCGAGCGCGTTGATGGGAGCCGGCGCGAAGGCCGGCAGGATCAGCCGACGAGCGATCGCGTGGAACGGTGGATCCGAGGTGATGGGTGGCGCGCCGCCGATGGGCGCGGGCATGTCCAGTTCGGTCGGTCGACCGTTGCCCATGATGACGGCACGGCTCGTGAAGTTATCGGTGTCCTTGGCGATCTGGGCCACACCAGCGTGCGTCGCCGGAAACCACCCGCCGCCATAGCGTTCGGTGTGAGCGACCGGGCACCGTTCGCGAAGGTCCTCCCAGATCGGATAGGGATCGGCCACCCACTGCGGGTCGGAGTGATCGAAGTCGGTGGCGAAGTCGTGGACGAGCGGACTGTCGGTCATGATTACTCCTCGATGAAGATCGCGTGCTCGGGGCAGTTCACCTGGGCCAGTCGCGCGAGTTCGAGGGTCTCGTTTGTCAACGCGCCGTCGCCGATGACGATGCCATTGCCGAGATCATCGAAGTCGAAGATCGCTGGGGCGATGGAGAAACATCGCCCCTGACCCTGACAGATCTCGGGGTCAATTCGTACTTTCACGGGTCCCCCTTTTCCCTAATGGGACTGACCTTACTACCCAGTAATTGATATCAGGTATGAGAAGCTCCCAACCTCAAATCCGAAACACCATGGCGGCAACTTCCGCATTCGCTGCAAGTTGTGTCGTGCGCGCCTCGTTCGTCACATGACAAGGTTCCCTTACGATTTGACGTCGTGACCCGGGACACTGTCGACGAGGCCCGTCGACTCGTTGAACGAAGTGCCAACGTCGTCGTCTTGACGGGCGCGGGCGTCTCCACCGCCTCGGGGATTCCAGACTTTCGGGGACCCGACGGCGTGTGGACCAAGAATCCTGCAGCCGAGAGGCTCTCGAACATTGACGCGTTCACTTCATCGGCTGAGATCCGCGAACGAGCGTGGGGTCAGTTGCTGGCGAGAAGCACCATCGAGATTCTGCCGAATCAGGCTCACTACGCGCTGGTCGAGTTCGAACGCAGCGGCACGTTGAGCGCCCTCGTCACGCAAAACATCGACGGCCTGCACGTGAAGGCAGGTTCCGACCCGAGCCTGGTCATCGAGGTTCACGGGAACTCGCGAACGACGCGCTGCCTGAGCTGCGGCGACGAGTTGCCCACCGCAACCGTCCTCGAGCGGGTGGCCGACGGAGAGCGCGATCCTCACTGTCGAGCCATGGTGCAGGGCGTCGAGTGCGGGGGACTGTTGAAGACGGCGGTCGTCAGCTTCGGACAGGCATTGCCCGCGGGCGACTTTGCTCGTGCTGAGTACCTCGCCAAGACGTGCGACCTCTTGATATGCATCGGCTCGACACTGTCAGTGCGTCCAGTATCGGGGTTGGTTCCCAAAGCGCTGGACCGTGGCGCACGACTCATAATCATCAATGCGGAACCGACTCCGTTCGATGACGCTGCCGACGTCGTGCTTCGCGGCGACATACCCACGGTCCTCGAGAGCCTTTTTGGTCCAATCGCAAAGAAGTGACGCTGTCGAAGCACGGAACACGCATCGAATCGATGTCGGTTGCAACTACGTGGTTTCAATCTCCTCGCGGCTGATGCCGAGGAAGTACAGGACGGCGTCAAGGTACGGCACGGTCAAATGCGTGTCAGCGTGCTCTTGCACCACGGGCTTGGCGTTGAACGCGATGCCCAGTCCCGCGGCGGACAGCATGTCAATGTCATTTGCGCCATCACCGACCGCCACCGTTTGTTCCAGCGGCACACCGACTTCGCTGGCGAAACGCCGCAACGCGTTGGCCTTTCCCGCACGGTCGACGATCTCGCCCAGCAAACGCCCGGAGAGCCTTCCGTCGACGATCTCAAGTCGATTCGCGGCCAGGTGCTCGACCTTCAACTCGGCCATCAAGGGTGCGAGCACCTCAACGAATCCACCCGAGACCACCGCCGGCACGTACCCAAGTCGCTGCAGCGTTCGCAGCAACGTCCGCGCGCCCGGCGTCAGTCGCAGTCGCAACCGAACGTCGTCGAGCACTGACTCCGGTAGTCCCTCGAGCAGTGCGACGCGACGTCGAAGGGCCTCGGCGAAGTCAATCTCGCCGGCCATCGCCATCTCAGTGATCGCTGAGACATCGGCGGCACAGCCGCACTCCTCCGCGAGCAGGTCGATGACCTCGTCTTGGAGCAACGTCGAGTCAGCGTCCATGACGACGAGGTGCTTCGCGCGTCGGTGCAGTCCGGCGCGCTGGACCGCGAGGTCGATGTCCGCCTCGCGAGCGACCTCGACGAGACCGTCGCGCAGTGACGCATGGTCCGCGCTACGCACCACCAACTCGTAGCAGTCGACCGGATAGTTGGCCAGATGCACGATGCGCTCGCACGTTGACCCCGACGCGGCGAACGCGGCGAATACCTTCTCGAGCTGTGTCGCACCGATTCGCGGGGCGAGAATCGTCACGAGGAGTCGCCGACCATCGCTCTGGTCACTTGGCATCACTTCCTCGATCGTCGCTGTTATCCCTTGGCTGACAATGTTTCGATGCGCGAGTGCTTCTTCGATGACTGACCGGGCGACGCTGTTGCGCGACGTTACCTCAGCGCAGAGGACCAGGGCCCCACGAATCGTTATCTGGGCGACATCGATGATCGCGATGCCCCGTGACTCGAGCGAGGTGAGCGCGGCGAAGAGTTCGGCGCCGACACCGACACGGTCCGGTCCGCTCACCGTCACCAGGAATGTCGTCGAACCCATCACAAAAGCGTAGGGGTTGACACGACGCGCTTAGGACTCTGCATGGTCCTCACCGGCACGCATCTCGCGCACTTCGGCCACGTGGGGATCGGTGCGCGCGTCAAAACTCCACAGTCGTGGCAGCGCAAGCGCGACGGCTCCGACCGATCCGGTGCACGCCAAGCCTCCGAAGGTCAATGAGAAGCGCAGCGTCGTCCATGCCGCCATCACACCGGCACGGAACTGACCGGCGGTCGGTCCGAGCGAGTACGAGATCATCTCGATGCCGGCCATGCGCCCACGCATCTCGGGAGGGATCGACTCGTTCCACATCGTGGTGCGAAAGATGCCGCTGATCGCGTCCGCACCACCGCCGACGGCCAGACCGACGAAGACTAAGAGGAGCGACGATGAGTAGCCGAAGAGCGCGATACCAAGGCCCCAGAGCGCCGCGGCGTACACAATGGCCCGACCGTAGCGGTGGACGCTGCGCGACCACCCGGACGTCAGCGTCGCAATCAGGGCGCCGGCCGGAATACCGCAGTAGAGCAGCGGCAACGCATAGGTGTCGTGAAAGCGAGCGGCGACGAAGGGCAGCATCACGACGGGGAAGGCGAGGATCATCGCGAGCAGGTCGATGATGTAGGTGCCGACGATGTCCGGTCGTGACATGACGTAGCGCAGCCCGGAACGGAGTGCGACCGCGTCACTTTCCGCCGACTCGTTCGAGACCGTCGCGCGAAGTGTGAACAAGAGCACTAGTGAGAGCGTGAATGTCACGAGATTCGCGAGATAGACCGAGCCGGGGCCGAGTTCGAGGGCCGCGAATCCCCCGAGCGCGGGACTGATGATCGACGCAGTCGTACTGCGGATGTTCGCGAGCGCCGACGCCGCTCGTTGCAAATCGTGCGGCACGAACATCTGATTCAGGGCCTCGATGCTCGGACGCTGAAGACTGCCGGCGCCGGCAGCGACGAACGCGTCCACGTAGAGGATCCACGCTTGCGGATGCGGCAAGAGTGCGTTGACGAGCAGCACGGCGGTCGAGAGCATCAAGACCTGTTCCATCGAGATGATCAGTCGCCGGCGATTGAGTCGGTCGGCGAGGACGCCGCCGTACAGTCCAAAGACGACGAGCGGCAACAGCTCCGCCAAGCCGATCGAACCGACGTCGAGCGTCGAGTGCGTCAAGAGGCGCAACTGAAACGGCACGGCGACGTACGTCGCCTGACTTCCGAGCGCCGTGACGAACCCGGCGATATAGAGGCGGCGATACTGCGTCGAGACGCGAAGCGGCGTGAGATCGACGCCGATCTTCCTACTCACCGGGTGGTCCCGATTGCCATCCGTTCTCGCGCGTGTAATGCCGAAGTACTTTCGCTGGCACGCCACCGAGGACAACGTGGTCGGGAAACTTCCCACGAACTACGGCACCGGCTGCAACCACCGTGTTCTCACCCAATTCGGTCCCGGGCAGGATCACGACGTTTGCGCCGAGCCAGCTGCCCGAGCCGATGCGAACCGCGGCCTCGGTCGGCGTCTGCCATCCAATCGGTTGGTCGGGGTCCTCGTAGGAGTGGTTCTCGTCCGTGATGTACACGTACGGGCCGGTCTGTATCTCATCGCCCAGCACGATCGACCAGTGGCCCACGATGTGTGATCCGCGGCCGATGATGCACTTACGCCCGATCGCCACGACCGGTGAACTGAGCATCGTCTGCTCACCGCTGATGCCGGCGGTCAGGCAGACGTTTGGACCGATCAGGGTCTCGTCGCCAATCGCCAGGTAGCGCTCGTTGTAGATCACGCCTTGGGGCGCCATTAGCGCCGCCCCGTTTCCGAAGTACTGGAATTTCTTGGCGTAAGGGTCATTCGGTCCTACGGTCGCGACTTCATTGACGTAGCGACGGATCGCGCGAATGCACGTGCCGAGAAACTGCCGGAAGCGAAGTCGATTATTCACTCGAATCACGCTACTTGCGCCCGCGAGCGTGATTCGCCGCTAATGGGACGGCGAATCAGCTCACGGCTGACCGATGAGAATTCAGTCGAGCGAGATTGGCGTGTCGATGTCGATCTCGACACCGGTGCCGACGACGTCGGGCAGTAGCGCCTCGGCCATGTGCTCGCGCACACGCTCGTCGATCTCGGCCATCGTCTGTGGGTTCTCCCGAAGAAACGTCTTCACGTTCTCACGACCCTGGCCCATCTGTTCGCCTTCGTAGGTGAACCACGCACCGGCCTTCTTCACGAAGCCCAACTCGACAGCGACGTCCAAGACGGAACCTTCACGGCTGATTCCTTGGCCGTACATGATGTCGAACTCGGCCTGCTTGAAGGGAGCCGCACACTTGTTCTTCACGACCTTCACGCGCGTGCGGTTGCCCACGACGTCGGTGCCGTCCTTGATCGATTCGATGCGACGGATGTCGAGACGGATCGACGCGTAGAACTTAAGCGCCCTTCCACCAGGGGTTACTTCGGGGCTCCCGTACATGACGCCGATTTTTTCTCGTAGTTGGTTGATAAACACAGCAACCGTGTTGGACTTCGAAAGTCCACCGGTGAGCTTGCGGAGTGCTTGACTCATCAAGCGCGCTTGGAGTCCGACGTGCGTGTCGCCCATGTCACCTTCGATCTCGGCGCGTGGCGTCAACGCCGCCACGGAGTCAATGATGATGACGTCGAGTGCGCCGGAGCGGATCAACATGTCCGTGATCTCGAGGGCCTGCTCGCCGGTGTCGGGCTGGGAGATGAGGAGGTCGTCGACATTGACGCCAATGGCGCGCGCGTAGACCGGGTCCATTGCGTGCTCGGCGTCAATGTAGGCACAGACGCCACCGTTGCGCTGCGCCTCGGCGACGACGTGCATCGCGAGTGTCGACTTACCTGAAGATTCCGGACCGTAAAGCTCCACAATGCGACCGCGCGGCAGACCACCGATGCCGAGCGCCATGTCGAGCGCAAGGGCGCCAGTCGGAATGGACTCGATGTTCATGTGCAGGTTCTCGCCCATGCGCATGATCGAACCTTTTCCGAACTGCTTTTCGATCTGGCCGAGTGCGGCGTCGAGAGCCTTCTCGCGGTCATCGGTTGCCATTACTGTCTCCTTGTTCTTTGTCATCGGAGGAACGCTATGAACCTCTTGTGACATCGGTCGGTCTCCACCTGCCTTTTACGGTACTACGAACAAGTGTTCGTATAATGGATTTGGCGTTGTGTGCGCAAAAAAACAGGATTTAGGCCCAAGTTATCCACAGGTAAATCCCCAAGATAGACATACGTCCATAGGACTTATAAGACGCTGAAAGTAACACCGTTTCGGGGATAATTGCTTTGGCCCTTCGTAGGAGTTGGGTCGGTAGGGGGAGTAGTTCAGTTTGGTAGAACAGCCGCTTGATACGTGGTACGTCGCGGGATCGAGACCCGTCTCCTCCACAGAGTACAGAAATGGCGGCCCGAGGGCCGCCATTTCTGCTCCCATTCCACTAGTTGCGAACGGGGTTTGACGCCGGTTCATTGTCTGATCCGACCGCTTGATACGCATAAACACGTTACACCGAAGTACCATCACGCACCACGTTGCACCACCTAAGAATGTTGCGAACAGGCGTTCGATAATGGCTTCCATCAGGGGTGATGCCATGTCACACCCCTTCGTCAGAATTGAAGAATGAAGACAACGATTGCCAGCCTGAGCCGAGAAATTGTTACCGAATCGGACGCTTACTTGTACCTCGAAAACCTGCGTTGGCACGGTGAGGCCAAGTGCCCCAAGTGCGCATCCACCGATGTTCACTACATCGCGCCGACCAACGGTGTGTCGCGCACAACGGCTGGCGGTTCGCAGTCTGAGCGTCGCGTGTGGCGTTGCAACCCCTGCAAAAAGCAGTTCTCGGTCCTGACTGGCACCATCATGCACGCCACAAAGATTCCTGTTCGCACATGGCTCATGGTGATTTTTGAGATGTGCTGTTCTAAGAATGGTGTCGCTGCGCGTGAGATCGAGCGCAAGTACGGACTCTGCCCCCGTACGGCGTGGCATATGTTGCACCGAATCCGTGAAGCCATGAGCCACGACGACTTCGTTCTGTTCTCCGGTGACGTTGTCGCTGACGAGGTCTACATCGGCGGCGACCCTGAGTTCCGTCACGCCGACAAGCGTAAGAACGTGCGGCGCGGCGTTGGCACCGACAAGACACCTGTTGTAACGCTGATCGATGAGGACACGCGAATAGTGCGTTCCACAGTCGTTTCGTGGATTGATTCCAAGTCGCTCGGTGACGTGTTGCGAGCGAACGTTGACATGGCATCGACAACGCTCCACACGGACTCGCACAAAGGCTACGTGCCGTTGGAAGTCGGATGGCTGGTCACTACGTCGTGGACCACAAGGCTGGTATCTACGCCACTGACAAGACGAACGGTACGAACCTTTGTGAGAACTACTTCGCTCAGTTGAAGCGAGGTCTCAAAGGCACACACATCCACGTGGACCCCAAGCACCTGCACCGGTACTTGAATGAGTTCGACTATCGCTACAGCACTTGTGAGTTGACCGACACCGAGCGCATGGCTGACCTCGGAACGAGGCTTGTCGGACGACTCACCTACGAATCGGTAAAGGCGTAGGGTCATAACTCCAGCTGGCGTAATGTGCGGAGTCTGTCCAGACGATTGCGACGCTTAATCCGTCCGCAGCGAACCGTTGAAGGCGAATATAAGGGCCGTTGGCGTTGCCATTATGGCCGTCCAAGCAACTTGCTTGGCCCACTGTGGCATCGTGTCCTCGTCCACGAACTAGCCCTCGGACTCCGACCCCTCCGCGTCCATCTCCCAGTCCTCGTCAGCCGTTCCAGCGCCGTCCAAGAGGATTTCCAGCGCCTCGTCCGGTTCGATATTGAGGGCGAAACGCTCGTCGGGATCGTACTTTTTCGCCATGGATTCCAGTCTAAGGACGCTAGGTTTTCAAGGGGTCGTGTTTTTTTGCGCACACAACGCATGGATTTCCCGACCACTTCATCGTGCACCCTAGGGGGCCGGAAACACAGTCAATTCAAGGAAATTCCGACTAATCGACCAGCGCCTGGTAGACGAGCTGTTGCATCGCACGACGAATCGGATAGGTACCGCTGGGAAGAAGCTGCGTGTAGAAGCCGACCGTCAGGTCTTCAGCCGGATCGACCCAGAAGACGGTGGAGGCGGCCCCGCCCCACGAGAACGTCCCTTCAGACGCCAGGGTCTTGTTTTTCACCGCGTCGATGACGACCGAGAAGCCGAGTCCGAAACCGACGCCGGCGTACTCGGTCTCGGAGAACGACGCCCTGGCGATCTCTTCGAGGTCGACGTCGCCGGGTAGATGATTACGGGTCATAAGGTCCAGCGTCCGACTCGAGATCAGACGGACCCCGTCCAGTTCGCCCCCGCCGAGGAGCATGGTCATGAATCGTTGGTAGTCGCTCGCGGTAGAAACCAGTCCACCGCCGCCACCGTGGATTCGGGGCGGATAGGTCGCGCCTTTGCCGAGTTCTTCGAAGGGGAATGAGTCGCCACCGTGGGGCACGTAGAGCGTCGCCAGGCGGTCCCATTTCTCTTCGGGGCAGTACCAATCGGTGTCGGTCATCTGCAGTGGGCCGAGTACTCGTTCTTGCAGGAACGACTCGAAACTCTGCCCACTCCAGATCTCGATGAGGCGTCCGAGCACGTCCACCGAGACTGAGTAGTTCCACTCGCTCCCTGGTTGGAACACCAACGGGCTCGAGCACCAATCGTGCACGGCCTGCGCGAGGTCGGCGCCGTGCGCGAACCCAAAGTCGTAGCCCTTGGCCCGGTAGATCTCGTCGGTCGGATGCGTGTAGTGAAAGCCGTAGGTCAGCCCACTCATCTGGCTCAGCAAGTGGTGTACCCGCACCGGCTCAATGGCCGGCACGGTGATGGGCTTGGCCGCCGTGCCGCCGGCCCAGACCCGCGGTTCCTTCAACTCTTCGATCCACTGGCCGACGTCGTCGTTGAGATCGAATCGACCTTCTTCGTAGAGCATCATCACCGCGATCGAGGTGATCGGTTTGGTCATCGAGTAGATACGCCAGATCGTGTCGTCGGTCACCTCGAGGTCCTTCTCGCGGTCGCGGTAGCCGCCTTTGCCCGTCCACACGAGTTCTCCGCCGCGCGCGACCGTCACGAGCCATCCGGGTAGACGACGATCCTCGACGTAGGCGTCGAAGTGCGGTGCGATGCGATCGAGTCGCGCGAGGTCCAGTCCCATCGCTGACGGATCGACTCGGATCTCCAATGACGACATGTGCACCTCCGACGCGTTAGTGCGACATTACGCCCGTACGGGTGCCGTTACGACAGGGCCAGTAGCGCGCGTCGCAACACGTCGAGGGCGCTGATCGCGCTGTAGGCGCGGATGCGCGGTCGATCGCCCGGCAGGTGCAGCGCCACGTGACGCAACTCGTCACCCAGTGAGAGCCCGACGAACACGGTGCCAGCCGGTTGGCCGTCCTGCTCTTCCGGGCCAGCGACACCCGTGACGCTGAGGCCGACGTCGGACTTCAAGAGGTTGCGCACGCCGATCGCCATCGCTTCGGCCGCCTCGCCGCTGACGACCGGTCCGACCGGCACGTTCAGTACGTCGAACTTCACTTCCGAGGCGTAACTCACGACGCCACCGCGAAACCATTTCGAGGCGCCGGCGACGCCGACGAGTCGCGAGGCGATGAGACCGCCGGTCACGGACTCAGCGACCGCGAGCGTGAGGCCCGTGTTCGAGGAGTTGACCCGCGACGACGTCTTCCATCGTCTGCTCGTCGACACCAAAGATGATGTCGCCGAGCTTCTCGTCGATGAGCGCGCGCACGATCGACTCTTCGTTCACGAGCAGTGACGTCGCGTGCGCGGCGTCATCGCCGCGCGCCGTGAGGCGCACCTTGATACCCTCGATGCCCGAGGCGAGAAATGCGATCGTGACCCGGTCGTCGTCCACCAACTCGTCGAAGCGCGACGCCACGGCCTCGGCCAACGCCGATTCGCTCGCGCCCCACGTGCGAAGGACGCGGCTCGTGATGACCGACGTCGTGCCCGCTGCGATCTGTCGCGCGACGAGATCGGGCAAGATGGCGCGTTCGAACATGTCGGTCATCTCATAGGGCACGCCGGGCACGGCGTAGACGACCTTCTGTCCAACGGCACAGATGAGGCCCGGCGCGGTGCCGCGTGTCTGGGGGATGATCGTCGCGCCGCGCGGCACGTCGGCCTGCAGCAGATTGTTGTCGGGCATCGCGCGACTTCGCGACGCGAACATCGCGCGGATCTTCTCGACGATGTCCTCGTGGCGTTCGAGGGGCACGTTCATCACCTCGGCGAGGGCGGCACGCGTGATGTCGTCTTGGGTCGGGCCCAGCCCGCCGCAGACGATGACCGCGTCGCTGCGTGCCAGCGCCGTGCGAAAGGCCAGCAGGATCCGTTCGTGGTTGTCGCCGACGTGCTGATGGAACTGTGACGCGATGCCGTGGGCCGCGAGCTGTTCGCCGAGCCACTGCGAGTTCGTGTCCGGGATCTGACCCAGCAACAACTCGGTGCCGACAGCGACGATCTCAACTCGCACGCAGACCGACCTTCTTACCTTGTTCGAAGTACTGCCAACCGGTGTAGAGCGTCAAGACGACGGCGATCCAGATGACCGTCACGCCGATCCAGGTGTGGCGCGCCGTGAGCGGTATGACGCAAAAGGCGATCGCCCAGTCCTGGGTGAAGGTCTTCCACTTGGCGAGTTTGCTCGCGGGGATCGAGATCCCGCGGCGTGCCGCGCGCGAGCGGTAGACGCTCATCCAGATCTCGCGCAGCGTGATGATGATCGACGGCACGATGAAACCGTCAATGCCGTGCGGGCGCGCCAGGATCAGGGCGTAGAGCGAGCCGAGCACGATGACCTTGTCGGCCAGCGGGTCGAGGAAGGCCCCCGAGGTCGTCGTGCCGTGGCGCCGCGCGACGATCCCGTCGAAGTAATCCGACATCGCCGCGAGGAAGCCGACGAGCGCCGTCCACCACGAGATGCGGTCGAAGACGATGAGGTAGATGAAGACCGGCGCGACGAGTAGGCGCGACGCCGTGAGCATGTTGGCCGGCGTCAGGAGGGCGGACTCGCCATAGGTGGGCTCGCTCGTCATACCCGTACCGCCTCCAGATCCGTACCGTGACTCGCAACGATCTCGCCCTCGACCAGTGACCCCACGGGAAGTGACTCGTCCACCATCACAATGCCATCTATCTCGGGGCACTCGCGGACACTGCGCGCGATGCCGGGCGCGTCAACGAGCAGTTGCTGTCTCGTACCGACCAGCGCGTCGCGCTTGCGCGCGGTGATGTCGTCTTGGAGTTCACTCACCTCGCGCAGTCGCTCGAGCGCCAACTCATGGGGCACCTGCGCGCCGAGCGTGTTGGCGAGCGTTCCCTCTTCGGAGGAGAACGTGAAGAAGCCCGCCCAATCGAGCTGGGCCTCGTCGATGAACTCGAGGAGGCGGCGTTGATCGTCCTCGGTCTCACCCGGATAGCCCAGGATGAAGGACGATCGGAACGTCGCGTCCGGCTCGCTCGCACGAATCGCGGCGATGCGCTCCAAGAACCGGTCCTTGTCGCCCCAGCGCTTCATTGCGCGCAGCAGCGGCCGCGACGCGTGCTGCAATGACAGGTCGAAGTACGGCACGCCGCTCTCGAGGATGGCGTCGATGAGGCCGGTCGTGAGACCGGAGGGATAGAGATAGAGGAGCCGTACGCGGTCGACCTCTCGGCTGAGCGTGCGCGTGAGCTCGATGAGCGGTTGGGTGCCGCCGTCGTCGAGCACTTCGACCGGCTCGCCGCGACCGGCGCGACGACGATCGTGGCCCCAACTCGCGAGGTCCTGGGCGATGAGCACCAACTCGCGCACGCCGCCTTCGGCGAGCGCCCGACCCTCGGCGAGAATCTCCTCGGTCGAACGCGATCGCTGATCGCCTCGGAAGGAAGGGATCGCACAGAAGCCGCACCGCCGATCGCACCCCTCAGCGATCTTCACGTAGGCCCACGGCGTCTTCGACGTCGGTCGCGGCAGGTTCAAGAGGTCGAAGGACGGCACCGGACGCGTACGTAGCGCCACCGGCGTCGACGGCACGGCCGCCGTGAGACTCTCGCCGAAACCGGCTACGAGGTCGACCTCGGGCAGCGCGGCCGCGAGTTCGCTGCCGTAGCGCTCGGCCATGCAGCCGGTGACGACGAGTCGGGCATCGCCGTTCTTCACGTCGGCGAGCGCGAGGACCGTCTCGATCGACTCCTCGCGAGCCGCTTCGATGAAGGCACACGTGTTGGCGACCACGAGATCGGCGAGCGCGGGCGAGGAGGAGAGCGTGTAGCCCTGGGACTCGAGCAGTCCGGCCAGTTTGTCGGAGTCCACGTGGTTCTTCGGGCACCCGAGTGTCTCGATCCAGTACCGCACCACGTCTCCTCAATTGACGACAACACCGAGCGCACTGCGCTCGGCTTAATGGCGGAGAGGGAGGGATTTGAACCCTCGGGCCCACTTTCGCAGGCCGCATTCTTAGCAGGAATGTGGTTTAAACCGAACTCACCCACCTCTCCCAGCCGACTCAGCCTACTCAACGGATGCCGTGAGCGAAAATGAATTCTGGCAACGAGAGCGCGTCGTAGGTGCTCGAGCGTGACGAACACGGTCATCAGAAATCGGGAGAATCCCAGCATTACACTGACAACCACCACGGCCTCGAATCACCGAGAAGGGAAACCAATGCGCAACCTACGACTCACGCTGGCGGGACTGGTGACGCTCGCCACCATCGGCACCGTGTCGCTCTCGACCGGCCTCAGCGCCACGGCGTCATCGCTGCCGACGCTCGCGTCGTGCAAGACCTCGATCAACGCCGATGAGTACACCAAGGGCCACTTGACCGTCGCCACCGACACGCCGGCCTACACGCCGTGGTTCGTCAACAACACGCCGTCGAACGGCAAGGGCTATGAGTCGGGCGTCACCTACGCCATCGCCAAAGAACTCGGCGTGAAGAAGTCCAACGTCGTGTGGGTCCACGAACCCTTCAACGCGAGCTTCTCCCCCGGGGTGAAGAAATTCGACTTCGACATCAACGAGATCTCCTACACGAGCCAACGTGCCAAGGTCGTGACGTTCTCGAGCGGCTACTACGACGTCCAACAGTCGATCATCGCCCTCAAGGGCAGCAAGATCGTGAAGGACCACACGCCGGCGGAGCTCAAGACCTATCAATATGGCGACCAGATCGGCACGACCGGCCTGCTCTACATCGATCAGAAGATCAAGCCCACGAAGGCGCCACACGTCTACAACACCCTCGCGCTCGCCGCCACCGCCCTAGAGACCGGTCAGATCGACGCCATCATCCTCGACACGCCCGACGGTCAGTACATGGCATCACCCGGCGCCGGCGAAGTGACCAACTCCAAGGGCAAGACCATCGCGGTCCAGGTCGGACAGTTCCCCAGCACGGGTGAGCACTACGGGCTGCTCTTTCAAAAGGGCGACAAACTCGTCGGGTGCGTGAACGCCGCGATCGCCGCGCTGAAGTCGAACGGGACGCTCGCGGCACTTCAAACGAAGTGGTTGAGTATCTATAACAGCGTGCCGGTCATCAAGCCGTAAGTCCCGTGGTCAATGACACCGACCTGTCGACGTCGGATGAGACGCCCTCGTTCTTAGCGCCACGCAGGAAGCAACTCCTCCTCGGGCGCCGCGCCATCATCGCCAGCGCCGTGTCGACCATCGTGATCATCGGCGGGCTGATCCTCGCGTTCTATCTGGCACCCGGTGGCGCCACCGTGCGGTACTTCTATTTCAACCCGCATCTGATGTGGCAGGCGTTCATCGGCAATCACCACGACGCGCTCAGCTCAGTCGGCCTCGGCCTCTTGATCAACATCAAGGTCTTCCTTATCGCCGAGGTCTTCATCTTGCTGTTCGCACTGTTGATCGCGTGGACCCGCATGTCCAAGTCACCGGTGTTGATGCCCTTTCGCATCCTGGCGACCCTCTACACCGACGTATTCCGGGGCATACCCGTGCTGCTGGTGTTCCTTTTGATCGGCTTCGGCGTGCCCGGTCTGAAGATCTCGTTCATCTCGTACCAGTCCGAAGCGGTCTACGGCTGCATCGCGCTCATCTTCACCTACAGCGCCTACGTCTCAGAGGTCCTGCGCGCGGGCATCTACTCGGTCCCCAATGGTCAATTGCTCGCCGCTCGCTCGTTGGGTCTGACCAACTCGACCACGATGCGCCGCATCATCCTCCCCCAGGCCGTGCGCACCGTGATCCCGCCGCTCCTCAATGACTTCATCTCACTGCAGAAGGACACGGCCCTCTTGTCGGTGCTCGGCGTCATCGAGTCGGTGCAGGCCGGCACGATCTATCAAGACTTCAAGTTCAACTCGAGCGGACTCGTGGTCGCCTCGCTGCTCTTTCTCATCATGACGATTCCTCTCACGCGGTTCACCGATGGACTCATCGCGCGAGACCGCAGCCGCCGATTGGCGTCGTCGTGAGTGAGGTGATCCTCGAGGTCGATGCCGTCGTGAAGCGTTTCGGCGACAACGAAGTGCTCCGCAGTATTTCGTTGAATCTGCACCGCCACGAAGTCGTCTGTTTGATCGGCGCCTCGGGGTCTGGCAAGTCGACCCTGCTGCGGTGCATCAACCTTCTCGAGACGATCGACGGCGGCACGATCACGCTCTTCGGCCAGTCACTCACCGATCCCCGCGTCGATCCCGACAAGGTGCGGCGCCACACCGGCATGGTCTTTCAGTCTTTCAACCTCTTTCCGCACCTCACGGTGCTCGAGAACGTCCTCGTCGGTCCGGTGCGGGCACTGAAGCGCAAACGCAGTGACGTCCTCGACGAAGCGCTCCAACTGCTGGACCGCATCGGGCTGAAGGGACGTTCCGAGGAGTACCCCGATCGTCTCTCGGGTGGCCAGCAGCAGCGCGTCGCGATCGTACGCTCACTCGCCATGCGGCCGGCGCTGCTCTTGTTAGACGAGGTCACGAGTGCGCTCGACCCGTCGCTGGTCGGTGAGGTGCTCGACCTCTTGCGCGACTTGGCGGCGACGGGCACCACGATGCTGATCGCCACGCACGAGATGAACTTCGCCCGCGACGTCGCACACCAAGTGGTCTACCTCGACGGCGGCGTGCTCGTAGAGAAAGGATCACCGCACGAGATCTTCTCGAACCCGCAGCACGAGTCCACGCGGCTCTTCTTGGAGCGGGTCCGTTAGCTCGCTTCGGCGAGGAGTTCCGGGAACTTCAACACTTCGTCGAACAGTTCTCGGTCGCGGCTCCACGTGAGGTTCACGTGCACGCTCTCGATGGGCAACCAGACGAGTTCGTCCACCTCTTCGTTGGGCGTGAACTCGCCCTCGTTCGCCTCCATCAAGTAGTACGCGACGATCTTCGGCTTGCCCTTGCGGTGCGTGTAGTTCGTGGTGCCCGCGAATCGGATGACGTGACACGACATGCCGGTCTCTTCGAGCACCTCGCGCAGCGCGCCCTGCTCGAACGTCTCACCCTCGTCGATCTTGCCCTTCGGGAAGGTCCAGTCACCGCGCGCCTCGCGGTAGATGCACGCGACTTCGACGCGACCGCCGGCGACGAAGCGCCGGATGATGCCACCGGCGGCACGGATGAGGTCACTCGGTGCATCTTTGGGGACGATCAACTCACCGCTCAACAGGTACACGTCGCTAACGGTAGATGACGCCAACGTGAATCTCCGGTATTACATCGTCGAGTTCGCGAAGATTTCACTTTCAATAGGCTAGGACAATGTTGCTCGCCACCCTTCCATTGGGGTGGCGTCTTAGCGTGTACCTGCTGTCCGGAATCGCTGCGGGCATCGCCAATGGCATCGCCGGCGGCGGGACTTTCGTCACATTCCCGACGTTGATCGCGACCGGCGCGTCGGCGTTGACGGCGAACTTCACGACGACGGTCGGCGTCGTGCCGAGCTATCTCGGCGGCATACGTGGCTTCCGATTCCAACTGCGCGGCCATCGCGATCTCATCCGCTCACTCGTGCCGTCGTGCGTCGTCGGCACGGCGCTCGGCTGCACGCTGCTCCTGCTCGGCTCGCCGCATCTCTTCGCACTGATCGTCCCGTGGCTCATCGGTGCGGGCACGTTGCTGTTTGCCCTCGCGCCGTGGATCACCGCGCGGCTCGCCCACGTCGATCACGCGCATCGCGCCCGACGCTGGGGACTGTTCGCCGGCATCTTCCTCGTCGCGGTCTATGGCGGCTACTTCGGCGCCGGTATGGGCATATTGCTGCTCGCGGTGATGGCGGTCAGCCTGCCGCTGGAGATCCAAGACCTGCAGGGACTTCGCAGTGTGCTCTCATTGATCATCAACATCCTGGCTGCGTTGATCTTCGTCTTTCGCGGACACCTGATCGTCGACGCCGTCTATATGTTCTTGATCGGCACGCTGATCGGCGGCGCGCTCGGGGCGATGTTCATACGTCGCTTGTCGCCCAGCGTCGTGCGCGTCGTCATCATCGCGGTGGGGATCGTCACGACCGTGCGCCTCGCCGTGATCGCGTAGCCAAAAGCCGACAATATCGATACGATTTGTGGATGAAGAACTTCTTCTCTTTCCCGAACCCGGTGAACGACGCTGCCGCGCGAACGGTGGCCCTCGGTGTCGTCACGATGTCGGTCGTCGCGCTCGTGACCAACTGGTCGTGGATCCTCATCCCGCTCACCTACGGGTTCGTCGCGCGCGTCACGGCCGGTCCGACGATCTCGCCGCTCGGACAGTTCGCGGTGCGCGTCGCGGCGCCGCGCCTGGGCTCGTGGCAGAAGTCGGTGCCCGGTCCGCCGAAACGATTCGCACAGGCCATGGGTCTCACCTTCAGCGGCGCGGCCACGATCGTCTGGCTCACTGCGGGCTGGGGCGACGCACGGTGGATCTTGATCCCACTGATCTTCGCGGCCTCACTCGAGGGATTCCTCGGGTACTGCCTCGGGTGCACCGTCTTTGGATGGTTGATGCGCCGAGGCGTCATCCCAGAGAAGATCTGCGTCGAGTGCGCGGACCTCTCGAAGCGTTACGCCGCCGCGACACACAATCCGTCGTAAGAATCATCTAACTTCTTGGACAACATTGCGTCCTGATACGTCAGGGGCGTCACGACTTTCCTAGGCTGAGGCCATGCGTCGCGCACCCCACCCCGTTCGCTGGCCTCTCCTCGCCGTCAGCGTCGCACTCGTCGCACTCGCCCTTCCCGCCACCAACGCGCTCGCGGCCCAGGCGCGCGTCGTCGTCGCGGGTGTCGCGCCGGTTCCGGCGAGTGACACCGTCGTCGACACGGCGATCACCACCTCCTTTGACGTGACGCTCTCCCCGCGCGACGAGCGCGGACTCACCAGCTACATCGCGAGCCTGTCGAACACGGCCTCGCCCGACTTCCACCACTATCTCACGCCGTCGCAGTTCGCTGCGTCCTACGGCGCGTCGGCGGCGTCGGTCACGGCCGTGCGCGACTACTTCGCCGGTTTCGGACTGCACGTCGGGAACCTGAGCGCGTCTCGACTCTTGTTGCGCGTGCGCGGCACGACCACGCAGATCGCGCGGGCCTTCTCCGCGTCCGTCGAGACGGTGCGACGTTCGAACGGCGTCCTCGCGGCGCAGCTCGCGACCAAGGGCACGGTGCCGGCCGGCGTCGCCCACCACATCGCCGGCGTCGCCGGACTCTCCACGGTCGTCCAGCCCTCGACCAACTTGGTGGCCTCACACATCACCTCGCGCGTCGCGCTGCCGTCGACCTGTCCCGATGACGGCGGCGAGACCGGCACGACGCCGAACTCGAACGGCGGCTACACGCCATTTCAGTTCGCGCAGCTCTACGGCTTCGCCGCGGAGTGGGCGGCCAACAACAACGGCGCCGGCGAGACGATCGCCGTCTATGAACTCAGCGCGTACGACCCGGGCGACCTCGCGACGTTCCTGAGTTGCTACGGGCTCAGCCCCACCATCACGCCGGTCTCGGTCGACGGCGGACCGACCGGTGGCTACGACGACGAGCCGACCCTCGACATCGAAGAGGCAGCAGCGATGGCGCCGGGCGCCACGATCGACATCTATCAGGGTCCGAACAACAGCACCGGACCGATCGACACGTATCAGCAGATCGCCGACGACGACACCGCCAACGTCGTGTCCACGTCCTGGGGCACCTGTGAGAGCGACCCCAGTGGCGACCCCGCGGCCGAACAGCCGATCTTCGAACAGATGGCGGCCCAGGGCCAGACCGTCGTCTCGGCGGCCGGCGACTCCGGCTCCTCGGACTGCAACGGCATCACCAACAACGACCCGGCCGTCGATGACCCGGCCTCCCAGCCCTACGTGACCGGCGTCGGCGGACTCACGGTGAATAACATCGCGCCACTGAATGAGACCGTCTGGAACACGCCCGTGAGTTCGGGTAATCCCGGCGCGGGCGGTGGCGGCGTCTCCATCTTGTGGTCGCGCCCCACCTGGCAGGTCGCCCCGGGCATCCCCGCCAGCGCCACGATGCGCATGGTGCCGGACATCTCGACCGACGCCGACCCGGACTCGGGCTTCGTCCAGTACTTCACCGGCACCGGCGCCGGGCCGTGCCACCAGAACTGTGACGCGGGCTGGAACAGCGTCGGGGGCACCTCGATCGGTTCGCCGATGGTGAGCGCGATGCTCGCCGTCGCCACGCAGGCCTGCGGCACCGGGCGACTCGGTTTCATCAATCCCTCGCTGTACGCGATGGCGTCGACGGGTTACAACGACGTCACCACCGGCAGCAACGATCTCTACAACGTCGGCGAGTACTCCGCCGGTGTCGGCTACGACATGGCCTCGGGTCTCGGCAGCCCCGACGGCGCGGCCTTCTTCGCCGGACTCTGCCCGCCGGCCTTTGACGCCGTGAAGAGTTCCTTCACGGTGGCCAAGTCGAGTGCGGCGGTCGACGTGCCGGTCTCGGTGACCGCGACGTTGCACGACACCAATGACAATCCTCTCCCCAACGCCCTCATCGACGTCACCGCCACCAACGTGAACGGTGACGGCCAGGTGCTCATCGACGGGGAGCGCACGAGCGAGACGACCGGCGGCAGCGCGGCCCTCACCGTCGCAACCGACGCGAACGGTATCGCGCAGTTCAGCGTGTCGGGCAGCGAACCTGGATCGATCGATGTCGCCGTGAGCTACGAGGCCCAACAGGTCGACAAGGCGACGATTCAGGTCACGGCGGCGGCCAAGACCGCGTCCAAGGTCCCGGGCCGAGCGACGATCGCACGACTCACGGCGCTGGTCGGTGGCTTCGACCTCGTGGTGCGCGCGCCGACGTCCAACGGCGGCTCGGTGATCACGTCGTATCAGTATTCGATCTCCGGCGGCACGAAGTGGATATCGTTCCCCCACGGCGCGACGTCCGTCGCGGTCGGTGCACTCGCGAAGCACAAGTCCTACCGCGTCGTCGTGCGAGCGCTCAATGCACATGGCGCTGGCGCCGCGTCGGCGGCGAAGTCAATCGTCACGGGAACGTAACAGCGCGCGTACCAGCGAAGGCCTGATCAGGGCGTCGCTGCACGAGTGGAAAAATGCCTCACCTCTAGACTTCACCTGGGTGAAGGTGCACGACGAATTGGGTTAACTCCCAAGAGGACACGAGTGAAACTTCTACGGGCATTGCTCTTGGTATCTGTGATGCTGGCCAGCATCACCCTTGCGGCCACCGGGTCGCGGGGCGCCACCTCGCTGACCGCGCCAGCCGGTCTGCCGATCTACCAGTTCACCGAGTCCGGCACGGGTCCCCTGCCGTGGAACGCCGCCTCGCTCGAGGGTTCGATCGACCGCACCACGATGCTCGGCTCACCACACGCGACGAGTGACGCGACCGACGGCGTCCTGGCGTACCGCACGAACCACGATCAACTCGCGACGTTGACCGAGAGCGCCGCCGGCACCAAGACCTGGACGAACCTCTCGACGCCCGCGAACAGCCTGCCGGCGCCCAGCGCCGATCCGATACCGTTCTTCGATCCCGCGGGCGACGTCGACCTGCTCTACGTGAACGACGTCGCCCACCTGGAGTTGCTCAGCCAGAACATCGCATTCTCGCCGCTCTGGCGTCACCTGCACGGACAGGCCGCGTGGCGACCCTACGTCGTGACGGACCTCTCTGCGCTCACCGGCGCGACGGCGGCGAACGGTCTGGCGAGCATCCAGGTCAACGGTCTCTCCGCGACGGTCGCCTATCGAACGACGACCAGCACGATCGAGGTGCTCCAACTGGGATGGACGACAGGTGATCCGGTGCCGTACATGACGACGCCCCCCGGCAGCGTGACGGTCACCGCGCAAAGTGCGCCGCCGACCACGACGACGACCAAGCCGGTCACGACCACCACGAAACCCGTGACGACGACCACGAAGCCGGCAACGACGACCACGAAGCCGCCGACCACGACGACGACCAAGCCAGTCACGACCACCACGAAACCCGTGACGACGACCACGAAGCCGGCAACGACGACCACGAAGCCGCCGACCACGACGACGACCAAGCCGGTGACGACCACGACCTTGCCGGCGTCGAGCGTCGCGGTGGCGAGTGATCCACTCGTCGTCCCGGGACCGGTCCCCACGTTCGTGACGACATCGAACGTCGGCGATCTGCTCGTCTACACCAATACCGGAAGCACCCTCAACTCGTGGACCGCCCTCGACGTCACCGCATTGACCGAGGCCCCAAAAGTCGCGGGAACACTCTCGATGTCCTTTGACACGTCCAGTGTCGATATCGCTGCGCTCACGAGCAATGGCGACGTCGAACTCTTCGCCTCGCCGATCACGACGTCACTATCGAGCAACATCGTGACACCCGTGTGGTCGGCGCTCAACGTCACGGCCGCCACCTCGGGCGCTCCACCATTGAGTGGATCGATCTTCGTCAACGTCACGCCCACGCAACTCTCCATCGACGGGCAGGCGGCGAACTGGGGCGACCTCTTCTCACTCACCAGTACGCCGGGTTCGGGCACGTGGAGCGCGACCGACGTGTCCGCCACCGGGGGCACCGCCGCACGCACTGTGGCCGACGCCGTGACCGGCATCCAAGTCGGTTCGACGTTGACGCTGTATGCGGCTGGCGTCAACTCCCCGCCGCCCGAGGGCGTCGGGGTCTACGCGATCCCGTCGACCAAGTGGGGTCAGGCCATCACCGACGGCTGGCCGATCGTCTCGGAGACCGGTGGACTGGGGACGCAGAGCTCGCCCTGGGTCGGCTTCACGTCGACGTCGAGCGTCGCGCAGTCCCCGGACTTCCTCATGGGCCAGAGCATCTACAACTCGCACAAGCGTGTCACGTGGCTCTCGTTCTGGACCGTGAGCGGTCCGTTGAAGGGCCAATCGCAGTCGACGACCAACTTCTACAATCACGGCTTTGCCGCCGGCAAGTGGGTCGCCACCCAGATCGACCAGTACCGCGCGCTCGGCGTGGGCATCAAGCCGGACTGGGTCATCTTGGACCCCGAGGGCTATCCCGATAATCACTCTGGCCTCGACGCACCGGGCGGTTCGACTGCCGCGACGCTCGCGCTCTACGCGACGTACTGGAGTTCGATGTTGAAGGGCTGGACCAATGGGATCGCGTCGGTCGACCCGTCGCTCAACGCGGGCGTCTACGCGTCGCAGTCTGAGTACCGCAACTACGACCTCGTGACCTTGTCGATGCCGGTCTTCGTCGCCGTCGCCTTCGGTAACGGTGGCCCGACGCCCATCGGTGGCGCCACGGGATCGAACATCCGCGGCTACATCTCCTTTAGCGCCAGCTGCACGCCGACCTCGACGCTCGCCGCCGAGGAGGCCACGCTCTTGAACCCGCCGTGGTCGGGTCAGTTCAACACGCTGCAGTTCAACGCCGGCGTCTATTGCAAGCCGGCCTAGCCGTAGTCTGGGCCAATGAGCGACACGACCGACCACGACCACGCTGACGACGCAGAACCAAAAGAGACCAACGACACGACCGACGCCTTCGGCGAGAAGGTTCAGGACCTCCGCAATCGACTGAAGAACCTCACCCAGCCACTGGTCGATTCGCTGGACACGCGCCTGCGCGATCAAATCGATCGACGGGTCGATGAACGGGTCGACGACCGGGTCGAGACGCTCGTCGACGAAGCGCTGAACGCGCGTCTCGCGGTGATCGAGCGCGCCATCGCTGACATCGACCGCGCGCTCAAAGAGCTGCAGGGGAAGTAACGACTTAGGTCGTCGTGTCGGGCGGCCCTTGGCGACGTTTACGGTCGCTGCGTATGGCCCAGCGCATCGTCAGGACGATGAGTACGAGCGTCGCTGCGACGAAGACCGAGAAGACCGCGATGAACACATCGCAACGCTAGCCGTGTCACACCAGCGAACCAAAGTAGAGAGGTGACAACGACGCTCGACACCTCTCCCCTCAGTGTGGTCGAGGCGTTGCGCGGGGACCGAACCAGGCGACCGTTGATCGACGTCGCGAGCGCCGGGGGTCTGCGCTCACTCTTGGAAGACGGGATCTACGAGATCATCGGCGCGCAGCGCCTGGAGACGCCGATCGTGGTCCGAACCTCCTCGCTGCACCAGCGATGTGCGACTACTGACGTGTCCATGTCGAGCACCGGCCGCATCCGCGGCGTCTTGCTCACGCAATTGCTGCGGCTCCTCAGCGTCGGCATGACGATCGATCATGCCTTCGATGACGCCCTCGCGGCGTGGCGCGGTGACGTCGGCACGAGTGAGTTGATGGAGCAGTTGGCGTCGCTCGACGACGACGAGCGCGCCCGCCTCGCGACCGACGTCGAGGCACATTTCGTCACCTTGGGACGCGCGCTCGGCGAGGTCCCGGCACGGTGGAAGCCGCGCAGCGGCGTTCGCGCGATCCAGCGTCTGGCCGGCGGCAACGTCGTGCTACGCGACGTCGTTGACCTCATGATCGGCACCTCGACGAGTGAAGTGGCGTCAATCGCCCTTTTTGACGTCACGACCTCCCCACTCGGCGAGGGTGCCGAACGAACGATGCGCTACCACGCGTTGCTGCAGACCCTTCGCACGTCGGTGATGCCGCTGCGAACCTGCACGTTCTCAAGCGCGACCGGTGAGATCTGGATCCGCGACGTTGACTACGAGCTGCTGTCGCGAAGCGTCGAGGACGTCCTCGCGAACGTTCGCGAGCAGTGGAGCGGACGATGACCTTGCTGCATCGCCGTCTCACGAAGGCCGACCTCAACGAACTGGTCTCTGACACGCCGACGGATCTCGTGCGCCTGAGCGACGAACATCGCGCCTCACTCTCGAGCCGATTTCGTGCCGTGAGTGTGCCGGGGCACCGACGACTCGACGCCTGGGGCGTCGAGCGTGCCGGTCGCGACGGCTCTTCGTTCCGGTGGTCACCGAGCACCGCGCGCCGTGTGCTCGGCAACGCCTCGCTGCGACGGGTCACGTCGCAGCCGACATCGATCCGCGATGCCGTACGCGATGAACTGGGCGACCAGATGCTGCGCGCAGCGTCGGGCTACTCGCGCAGCGGATCGTTGGCGCACTGGTTGGCGTCGGCGCCCCATCCAGTGATCGGACTCGTCACCGCCGAGGCCGTCAACTGGGCGACACAACTCCAGGAGATCGCCCAGTGGCTCGACGCGTCGTGGTCGATTCCGGCGAGCGACGCGTACTACGACGTGGCGAGTGCTCGCACGACCCTTCGGGCGCGGCGCGACCTCATCGTGCCCGTGGATGACGCGCGCGTCGTGGTACGCGTGCGAAGCGGCGCTCCGGGCAAGAGCGCCGGACCGGGCCTGCGCGCCGATCTCACCATTGACGCCCTCGCCGATCACGATGGCCTGGCGCCAGTGCGTTTCATCGGACTCTGGCCCGACGCGGGCGTCTGTCTCTCGGTTGACGGCACGATGACGGACCTTCGAAGCGGCGCACGCGACCTCGTGCGAACGGCGGTCGCCCAGCGACGCCGACAGCCGCTGTTGGCGGCCTAGGTTCTGATCAGAGGGCCGTCCGAGTAGCGTGGATGGGTCATGACCCTGCGCACTTCCCTTAGAAATATCGCGATTATCGCCCACGTGGACCACGGAAAGACCACGTTGGTGGACAAAATGCTGCGCCAAACCGGGTCCTTCACCGCTCATGAGGAGCTGACCGATCGGGTCATGGACTCCGGCGACCTGGAACGCGAGAAGGGCATCACCATCCTCGCCAAGAACACCGCCGTGAAGTGGAACGACCTGACCATCAACATCATCGACACGCCTGGTCACGCGGACTTTGGCGGCGAGGTCGAGCGGGGACTCGCCATGGTCGACGCCGTGATCTTGCTGGTCGACGCTGCCGAAGGCCCACTGCCGCAGACGCGTTTCGTGCTGCGCAAGACGCTCGAGAAGCGCCTGCCGGTCGTGCTCGTGATCAACAAGGTCGACCGGCCCGACGCTCGCATCAAAGAGGTCGTCGAAGAAGTGGAGAACCTCTTCCTCGACCTCGACGCCGACGAACACCAGATCTCCTTCCCCATCCTCTACGCGAGCGCACGCCAGGGTTGGGCCTCGACCGACGTGAACGACACGTCCGGTGACCTCACGCCGCTCTTCCAGACCATCGCCGACTACGTCCCAGCCCCTGAATACGAAGAGGGCCACGGTCTCCAGGCACTGGTGTGCAACCTCGACGCCTCGCCGTATCTGGGACGTCTGGCGCTCTGTCGAGTGATGAACGGCAACCTCGAACGCGGCCAGCGCGTGGCGTGGTGCCGTATCGACGGCACGATCGAGCACGCCAAGATCACCGAGCTCTTCATCACCGAGGCCCTCGAGCGGATCCCGGCCCAGAGCGCGGGACCGGGCGACATCGTCGCGGTCGCCGGCTTCGAGGACATCACGATCGGTGAGACCCTGGCCGATCCGGAGAATCCCATCGCGCTCGAACCGCTGCACGTGGACGAGCCGAGCCTGTCGATGACCATCGGCATCAACACGTCGCCGCTCGCCGGCACCGAAGGCAAACTGCTCACCGCGCGCATGGTGAAGGACCGCCTGGACCGCGAGCTCGTCGGCAACGTCGCGCTTCGCGTGCTCAACACCGAGCGTCCCGATGCCTGGGAGGTCCAGGGTCGAGGTGAACTCCAACTCGCGGTCTTGATCGAGACCATGCGGCGCGAAGGCTTCGAACTCACGGTCGGCAAGCCCCAGGTCGTCACGCGCACCGTCGACGGCAAGCTCCACGAGCCGGTCGAGCACGTGACGATCGACGTGCCCGAGGAGTTCGTCGGGAATGTCACGACCCTGCTCGCCACGCGCAAGGGCACGATGACCGACATGGTGAATCACGGCACCGGTTGGGTCCGCCTCGAGTGGCGCATCCCGGCGCGCGGGCTGGTCGGCATCCGCACCGAGTTCATGACCGAGACGCGCGGCGCCGGCATCATGCACTCGAACTTCGACGGTTACGCCCCGTGGTTCGGTGACATCCGACTGCGTCAGAACGGTGTGCTCGTCGCCGATCGCCGTGGCGATACGACCGGCAACGCCCTCTTGGACCTCGAACAGCGCGGCACGCTCTTCGTCGGACCGGGCGTCGAGGTCTACGAAGGCATGATCGTGGGTGAGAACTCGCGCTCCGATGAGATGAACGTGAACCCCACCAAAGAGAAGAAGCTCACCAACATGCGCGCCTCGGGCAGTGACAACACCGAGCGCATCGCACCACCGACCATCTTCTCGCTCGAGCAGGCGCTCGAGTTCATCGCCGACGACGAGGCCGTTGAAGTCACACCCCAGTCCGTTCGACTGCGTAAGGCCGTGCTCGACGTCGCGGCCCGCCACCGCCTTCATAAGAAGAAGTAGCCGTTTAGTAGAGTCGTCCCCGGAGGGATGACAGAGCGGCCGAATGTACCGGTCTTGAAAACCGGCGTGGGCTTGCCCACCGTGGGTTCAAATCCCACTCCCTCCGCTCAACGACCTGAATCTCGAAGGGTGGACTACGAAGCCCACCGACCTACGAGACAGCGCTGCACGAACTGGGACCGGCATAGGGAATGTAGGTCCCCGTGCCGGTCACGGCCCCCGCCGGCGCGACGGAGACGTCGAGTTGATTGGCCGCCGTCGCTCCTGTCGGCGCGTTCACGGCCGTCGAGATCGCGAAGGCGAAGTGCGGACCGGCCGTGGGCCACGACTGGATGTACGGCGAACCCGCCGGCGTCGTCGTCAACAGCGTCTGGGTGACCGGCGTGCCAGGGTTCAGCGCGTTGTACGACGCGACCGCCGTCGAGATCGTGGCGCCGTCGGCCTGACATGATGCGATGGCACTTTTGCCGGTGATACCGCCGAGAGCGAAGATGACGACCGCCGCGAGTATCCCGAGAACGACGATGACGATGAGCAACTCGATCAGCGTGAAACCGCTGAGATCGCCTCGGTCGGGTCGTTGCTGCATCCGTCGGAGTGTGTTACTCATTCGTTCGTCTTCGATCTCGCCCATTAGGGGAGTGACGAGGACTCGCCCAAGTCATTCACTCCGTTGAAAACCGCAGTAGTACTTCTATTGACTCCACCTCATAGCAATGCTGCGTCATCCAACACAACGCCACGCACAATCAATCACGCAATTCACAAAAAGTTAGTTTCCAGTGCCCCTTCGAACGGGGATACCCACGCTCGCTGGGCCGCCGGCGGATCATTCCGTCGCGTGGCATGAGGACCTGTACTCGGGCCACCACGTCGCTGTAACGCGAACGCGCGACGCAGGACTGCACTAACGGCACTTATGCCCAACCAAGGAGACTTTCATGAAATTACGCAATTCACTTCGTGCGGCGAGCGCGGGCGTGCTGGCGCTCGGACTCGGCGTGGCCGTGTCGGCCACCGCAGGTGCGTCCACGCATCACTTCTTCGGTCAACACGAACCTCGGACGGCCCTCTTCGTCGAAACCGACGCGACGGCGGGCAACACCGTGCTCAGTTATCGCCAGTCGAGCGACGGCAGCATCTCTTTTTCCGGTAGCTACGCCACCGGCGGCCTCGGCGCCACCAGCGCCGGCGCGACGGCCGATCCCCTCGCCAGCCAGGACGGACTCACACTCGCCAACCACGGCCAGGATCTCATCGCGACGAACCCCGGCAGTGACACCGTGACGGTCTTCTCCGTCGAGGGCACGCACCTCAACGTGGTGCAACAGCTCGCGAGCGGCGGACTCTTTCCTGACTCGATCGCGACCAGCGGCAACCTCGTCGCGGTGTTGAACGCGGGCGGCGCCGGCTCGGTCGCCGAGTTCGCGTGGTTCAACGGTCGACTCGTGGCATTGCCCGGCCAGGTTCGCTCCCTCGGACTGTCGAACACGACGCCACCGGAGTTCCACCACGGCGCCGGTCAGGTGAGTTACACCCCGAACGGTCAGCACCTCGTCGTCACGACCAAGCTGTCGACCAACGCCTATGACGTCTTCTCGGTCGGCTTCAACGGCGCGCTCGGTGCGGCGCCCGTGGTCACGACCGCGGTGAACGCCCTTCCGTTTTCCTTCACGTTCGACGCGGCCGGCAACATCGTCGCCGCCGAGGCGTCGGACAGTTCAGTCACGACCTACCGCGTGAATGCCGATGGCACGCTCAGCTCACTGGGCACCGTCACTGATGGCGCGGCTGCCCTGTGCTGGATCTCGGGCGCGAACGGCTACTTCTTCGGCTCAAACGCCGGGAGCGGCACCGTCAGTTCCTTCACCGAGAACGCCGCCGGGGCACCCGTCCTGGTGAACGCGACCGCGGGAACCGCCCACGCCGGGACGACCGACTCGGTCGTCTCGCCCGATGGGAAGTTCTTCTACGTCGAGAGCGGCGGCGCGGGCACCATTGACGCCTTCGCCGTCGGCGCCAGCGGAACGCTCAGCCAGATCGAGACGATCTTCAACATCCCGGTCGCCTCGGAGGGTCTGGCCATTAGCTAAGCAGCGACGAAGTATTCAGTACCCGGCGACCGCGCAGCATCACGCCCCGCGGTCGCCGGGTACTGTTTTTCTCGTGGACGACGCCGAGCTGTTGGAGAGTCTGCTCGGGGGCAACGAATCGGCGTTCACCGAGCTGGTGCGGCGCTATCACCCGACGCTCGTGAAAGTGGCGCGCTACTACGTCGCCACCGCCGCGAGCGCCGAAGACGTCGCCCAGGACACGTGGATCGCCGTCTTGAAGGGCGTCGAGAGATTCGAGGGCCGCAGCTCCTTCAAGACCTGGCTACTTCGAATCTGCGTCAATCGCGCGCGCACGACGGGCGTGAAAGAGCACCGATCGATCCCGGTCGACACCAATGAGTCCGGACCCAGTGTGTCGGCGCATCGATTCGACGAAGGCGGCGTCTGGAGCGATCCACCGGTGCCGTTCACCGAGGCGGTCGATGCGCGTCTCGACAACTCGGCGTTGCTGGGCGCCGTGCGCGACGCGATCGACACCTTGGGCGAGCCCCAACAGGCGGTCGTAACGCTTCGCGACGTGGAAGGACTATCTACTCAGGAGGTGGCCACACTGTTGGGACTGAGCGAAGCGAACGTGCGAGTGATCCTGCACCGAGGCCGAGCCCGAGTCCGAGCGATCGTCGAAGAGGCCATGAAGGGATCGAAGATATGAAGTTGCTGCCGTCACCGCTGGTGTGTCGCGACGCCGTAGAACTGGTGAGCGACTACCTCGACGGCACGCTGCCTCGTCGTCAGCGTCGTCGCCTCGAGAAGCACCTGGCCGGGTGCGACGCCTGCAGCGCCTATCTGGAACAGATGCGCGCGACGATCGCCGCCAGCGGCAAAGTGGGTCCAGAGGACTTGCCGAGCGACGTGGTCGACGGTCTCGTCAACCTCTTCCGTCAATACCGAAACGAAACGTGAAAGGCCGCACCCATGGCGTCGTCTGAAACTCCCCTCATCGTCTACGGAGCGAGCTGGTGCCCGGACTGTCGTCGCGCCAAGCAGTTCCTCGCGTCACACCGCGTCCCCTACGAGTGGATCGACCTCGAGGAGTTCCCCGACAAGACAGCCGAGGTCGAAGCGCGCAACGACGGCAAGCGCATCATCCCGACGATCGTCTTTCCCGACGGTACGTTCCTCGCTGAACCGTCGAACGACGAGTTGGCCGATCGCATCGGTCTCTCGCGCGTCGCCTCAGCCAAGGAGTACGACATCATCATCGTCGGCGGCGGACCGACCGGACTCACGACATCCATCTACGGTGCGCGCGAGAACGCGAAGGTCTTGATCGTCGAGAAGTCCGCGCCGGGGGGCCAAGCCGGCGTCACCGAACGCTTCGACAACTACCCCGGTTTCCCCGACGGCGTCGGCGGCGCCGAACTGGCGGAGCGAATGACCCAACAGGCCCTGCGCTACGGCGTCGAGATGCTCCAGGCGGTCGGCGTGACCCACGTCGAGCGTGACGGCCCGATGATGCGCGTGGAACTCTCGACCGGCGACTTCGTCCTCGCGCCCGTCGTGCTCATCGCGACCGGCTCGACCTATCGGCGCACCGACGCCGAGGGCGAAGCCGACCTCATCGGCGCCGGCATCCACTTCTGTGCCACCTGTGACGGACCGTTCTACCGCGGCGCGAAGGACCTGACCGTCGTGGGCGGCGGCAACAGCGGACTCGAAGAGGGCCTGTTCTTGACGCAGTTCGCCGACCACGTCACCGTGCTCCAAGGGATCTCGAAGCTGACGGCCAACAAACTGCTGCAGGACAAGGTCACGAACCATCCCAAGATGTCGGTGCTCTTGGATACGACCGTCAAGTCGTTCAATGCCAATGATGCCGGCAAGCTCGAGTCGATCACGGTCACCTGTGACGGCACCGAGGCCGAACACGAGACCGCGGGCGCCTTCATCTTCATCGGGCTCGATCCCAACACGGGTTTCCTCGAGAAGGCCCTCGACGTGGACGAGCGCGGCTTCATCGTCACCGACGCGATGTTCCACACGAGCGTCGAGGGAGTCTTCGCCGCCGGCGACGTGCGTGCGGGGTCGACCAAGCAGATCGCGTCGGCCGTGGGCGAGGGCGCGGCGGTCGCCATCCAGATCCGCTACTACCTCGACTCACTCGATCGGGCCAGCGTCAGTAGTTGATTCTCTCGGTTCGTGTGCGTCTGTGCGCAACGACGCACGACGATTTCGCAACGCCACATCAAGCGCAGAACTTTTTTCTGACGTGCGGTGACCACTTCGTTGCGTTGGCGCGTATTCACAGCGGATACTAAAGAAGTACCGGAATGAACGCCAGTAAAGTTCTAGGTACCAGTAACAACGAAGTAGGCAGCGTCAACACGGTTTCGTGAGCAGTCGGCGTACGCAGGGGCGATCTGTAGTTCACCACATGCTTACCGAACGGAGCGTTGCAGAGATGTCCAGGGATAGTTACGACACGTCAGTGCTTGGCGAGTTCTTTTGGAACTCGACCGACCTGCTGTCGGTGCTGGGCAGCGACGGTACGTGGCAGATCGTGAACGCGGCCTGGCCCGATCACATGGGCTGGACGCTGGAAGATCTGCAGAGCGGACCGTTCATCGACCTCATCCACCCCGACGACGTCCTGGCGACCGTCCGCGAGTTCGACCGCCTCGTCGCCTCCCCCGACGCCACGCTCATCGAGTTCCGCAACCGCCAACGCCATCGCGACGGGACCTACCGCTGGATCGAGTGGAGCTGCCAGGGCCGCGACGGCATGGTCTTCTCCTCGGGACGCGACATCACGAGTCAGGTGGAGTCCCAACTCGAGCTCGCCGGGAACCTCGAGACCACGCGGGCCATCCTCGACGCCGTCGTCGACTCGATCATCACCGTTGACGAACAGTTCAAGGTGCTCGATGTCAGCCCGGGCACTGACCGGATCTACGGCGTCTCGTCGGTCGAGCGCCGAGGCACGAACTCGCTCAACATCGTCTATCCCGAAGATCGCGATCACGTCGCCTCAGAGTTGCGCCGCCTGTTCCAGGGTGAGGACGGCTCGCTGTCGGCCTACCGATTCCGCGCGCTGCACGTCGACGGACGGATGCTGACCATCGAGACACGTGGTCGGCTCATCCGCGATGAGGCCGGCCACAATCCCCGCGCGGTATTGGTCTCGCGCGACGTCACTGAGGCGGTCGCCGCCGAGGCGGTGCTGAAAGAAGCCAAGGAGGCGGCCGAGCGCGCGAACAAGGCCAAGAGCGACTTCATGTCGCGCATGAGCCACGAACTGCGCACGCCGCTCAACTCCGTGCTCGGCTTCGCCCAGATCCTCGAGATGGAACTGCAATCGTCCGACGAACTCGAGATGGTCGGCTACATCCACAACTCAGGTAAGTACCTCCTCGAGCTGATCAACGAGGTCCTGGACATCTCGCGCATCGAGTCCGGTCACATCAGCGTGATGATCGAACCGATCGTCCTCCAGGACCTGGAAAAGGAGTGCATCGAACTGGTGACACCCCAGGCGAATGAGTTCGGCGTGACGATCTTCTCGCAGATGGACTACGACTTCCAGGTGCTGGGCGACCAACAGCGCCTCAAGCAGGTCCTGCTGAATCTCTTGTCGAACGCCATCAAGTACAACCGCCCCAATGGATCGGTGACCATCACCTGCGCTCCCAAGCCGCGTAGCAAGGTCCGACTGTCGGTGCGCGACACCGGTCCCGGCATCAGCCCGGACCTCCTCGAGCGGCTCTTCACACCCTTTGACCGGCTCGACGCCGAGACCTCGGGCATCGAAGGGACCGGACTCGGTCTGGCGCTCTCCAAGGGCTTGATCGAAGCGATCGGCGGCTCGATCGGCGTCGAGAGCAACGTCGGTCACGGTTCGACGTTCTGGATCGAACTCCCGAACGTCTTGGCCCCGAAGACGTCCTCATCGCTCGTCACGCCGGCGCTGTCGCTGCGTGCCGCCAACGAAGCAGTCTCGACGGTGCTCTACATCGAAGACGACGTGGCCAACGTCCAGCTCGTCGAGCGACTCTTGATGCAGCGTCCGAACATCAACCTGATTACGTCACTGTTGGGCGGCATGGGCGTCGAGCTGGCCCAGCAGTACCGACCTGACCTGATCCTTCTGGACGTGCACCTGACCGATATCCACGGCTTCGAGGTGCTCGAACGCCTGCAGGGCGACTCGCGCACGGTCGATATCCCGGTCGTCGTCCTCTCGGCCGACGCGACGACGTGGCAGCGCCGTCGTTTCCGCAACGCCGGCGTCTACGACTACCTGTCCAAGCCGCTCGACTTGCAGCAGCTCCTCGACGTCATCGACCAGCACCTGGGTGCTGGCGCCGCGTCCCAGGTGATCGCCAACGCACTGGCGCACTCGCCGACGTCCTAGGCGGCCCAGCGACTACGACGTGATTCTCGACTGAATCTGTCGAATCCACTCGTCGGCCGAGCGACGGGCCTCGGCTACGACCTCACGCCGGTCGTTCGCCTCGGCGCCGGTGACGGGATAGGAACCGAGGAACTTCACCCGTGCGAGATGCGCCTGGAGGTCCGCGAGACAGTCGGCCGTGACGTCCTCGGCGACATGACCCTCGAACTCGATGACGAAGCAGTAGTCCCCGAGTCCGCGCTTCGTCGGACGACTCTCAAGTTTCGTCAAGTTCATGTCGCGCGCGGCGAATCGACCGAGGATCGCGTAGAGCGATCCGGGTCGGTCGGCGTCTTGGAAGCACACGATGGTCGTGCGGTCATGTCCGGTCGGCGCGGCGACGCGCTCTCGACCGACGACGACGAATCTCGTCGCGTTACCGGGATGGTCTTCGATGTCCGTGGCGAGCGCCGTGAGGCCGAACAGCTCCCCGGCCAGCGTCGAAGCGACCGCGGCCCACGGTTCGCTCGACGCGGCGACTTCGCGCGCGGCCTGTGACGTCGAGGAGGTCTGCTCGACCGTGACGTCGAGTCCGTGCAGGAAGGCGCGACACTGGGCGAGCGCGTGCACGTAACTGCGTACGTTCGTGACGTCCTCGAGCGCGACCCCGGCACGCGCGAGCAGGTGCAGTCGAATCGGGAGCACGATCTCTTGGACGATGACCAGGTCGTGATCGAAGACCAACCCGTCGATCGTGGCCGACACCGTGCCCTCGATCGCGTTCTCGATCGGGACCAATCCCTGGTCGAGGGTGCCGTCGGCGACCGAGGCGAGCAGATCGGCCAACGTCTCGCAGGCCACGGCCTCGACGCCGTCCATCGTCGAGACGGCCTCGTGCGAGAACGAACCCTCCGGTCCCAGATAGCCAGTTCGCACGTTCGCCATCACGCGAGGCTAGTTCCGGGACCGCGGCGGCCTCGCGGCGTCGGGTCAGAGAAGGTCGTTTGAGGTCGTACGATAGACAGGGATCAATTTCGAAAGGCCGTGCAATGGGGCACCCGATGTTTGAGTACGACGCCACGCTGGCGGACGAGGTTTTCGACTACTGCCGCGACCGCCTCTCGATGGATCCAGTGCCCCTGGACTTCGGAAGTCTCAACACGACGGCGCCCGGCGACATGAAGGGCTTCATCCGTCCCGAGGGTCACGACCCCGACGAGATCCTCGAGTTCTTCAAGAACGAGCTGGCGCCGTCGGTCGTCTCGATCGACTCGCCGGGCTTTCTCGCCTTCATCCCGAACGCCCCGACGAAGAACTCACTGCTCTTTGACATGGTCGTCGCCTGTTCCGGGCTGAACGGCACGAGCTGGCTGGAATCGAGCGGCGTCGTGCTGGCCGAGAACCTGGCCCTGGCCTACCTGGCCGAGCTGGCGGGCATGCCGGAGGGTTCGGGCGGCGCCTTCGTGTCCGGTGGTTCACTGGGCAACCTCTCGAGTCTCACCGTCGGACGCGACGTCGGACGGGCCAAGCACCCGGAGCTGATGGCACACGAGGTGCGCTACGCGATCTCATCGGACGCGCACTCGAGCATCGGCAAGGCGCTGCACGTGCTCGGCGTCGAGCCGCTCATCGTCACGACCGACGACCACCGTTTCACGAGGGCCGCGCTCGAGGCGGCGATGGCGAATGACCCGAATCCCCGCAGTGTGATCGGAGTCGTGGCGACGTCGGGGACGACGAACGCCGGCATCGTCGACGACCTCGAGGGCCTTGGCAGTTACGCGCGCGAACACGACCTCTGGTTCCATGTCGACGGTGCCTACGGCGGGGCCGCGCTGTTCTCACCGACCGAGCGCCACCTGCTCGCCGGACTGCGCCACGCCGACAGTTTCATCGTCGATCCCCACAAGTGGTTGTTCGGCCCCCTCGACTGCTGCGCCCTCATCTACCGCAACCCGACCGTGGCACGCAAGGTCCTCGCCCAACAGGCGGGCTACCTCGACATCTTGCACTCGAGTGATGACGAGCACTACGAGTGGAACCCGTCGGACTTCGCGATCCACCTCTCGCGTCGCGCCCGCGGACTCCCCTTCTGGTTCTCACTCGTCACGAACGGCACGGCCGCCTACGAGAGCGCGGTCCAGTGCGCGGTCGATATCGCGCACCGCACTCAAGCCAAGATCGAAGCCCTCGACTACGTCGAGATGGTCCGTCCGATCAGTCTCTCGATCGTCCTCTTCCGGCGAAAGGGCTGGACCAGTGAGCGCTACACCGAGTGGAGCCACCAACTGCTGCGCGAACAGATCGCCTTCGTGACCCCGACGAAGTGGGAAGGCGAGACGGTCGGACGCCTCGCGTTCTTGCATCCCAACACGACCGATGAACTCGTGGATCAGATCCTCGAGTCAATGCGCGACTAGCGATCCTTCAACAACGGATCGCTCGGGTTGCGCGTCGTCTCGCCGCGCAACGACTGACGACGCCACGCGATGCCGCCCAACGCCTCTAAGACGATGCGATTGCCCAGGTAGGCCGTGATCTCGGCGTGGTCGTACGGCGGCGAGACCTCGACGACGTCGACGCCGCCCACCGGGACCTCCATCGCGATGCGCCGCACGGCGTCGAGCAGCTGGCGACTGGTGAGGCCGCCCGGCTCGGGCGTGCCGGTACCGGGCGCCGCGCCGGGGTCGACCACGTCGACGTCGATCGACATGAAGACCGCGTCACAGTCCGTCATGGCGATCGAGATGGCCTCGTCAAGCACGTCATCGAGGCCCCGCGACACGATCTCACTCATCTCGAAGGACCGCATCTCCTGTTCGGCCATCCAGTCCAGCGTCGCCGGTTCGGGCCAGTATCCGCGCAGTCCGATCTGCAAGAAGCGGTCGCCGCGACAGGCGCCCGACTCGATGAGCCGTCGCATCGGGGTGCCGTGTCCGTAGAGCGAACCCATCTGTGAGTCGCCGGTGTCGGCGTGCGCGTCGAAGTGGATCACCGAGACGCGCCCCCACCCCACGTGTCGCGCGACACCGGTCACGTCGGGCAGCGCAATCGTGTGGTCGCCGCCGAGGATGATAGGTATGACACCGGCCGCAGCGACGGCGCCCACGCGCTCTTCGAGCAGTCGCAGCGACTTTTCGGTGTCGCCCGACGGCATCTCGACGTCACCGAGGTCCACGACTCGAAGGTCTTGCAGCGCATCGACCCCGAGCGCCAGGCTCGGACGCATGCCATCGTGCGGCAGATAGTCAGTCGTGCGGATCGCTTGCGGGCCGAAACGGCAGCCGGGTCGGTGCGACGTGCCCCCGTCGAATGGCGCGCCGATGATGGCGGCGCTGGACGCCGACCATTGGTCGAGCACGTCGGGATCAGCTGCGGGCACGCCGAGGAACGTCGCGTCTGGACCGTAAAGGTTGCCTAGTCGCACGTCACGCCCCGTCGGAGGTGACGGTGACTCGCCCTAGGCATAGAGGGCCGAGATCTGCGACGACAGTTCGTCCAAGTGGCTAACCACCAACGTGACGTGACCGTCGCCAGGGAAGAAGTACCTCACCGAGGTTGGCAGATTGGCCGCGAGCCACTCGCCGTGCGTGCGAGGCACCATGAGGTCGTGATCGCCGAACCACACCGACACCGGGACCGTGATTGTGGTGGGATCGAATCCCCACTCGGTCATGATCGCCCTATCGTCGTCGTAGAACCCGTCCGATCCGAACTCGAAACCTTGACGAAGAGACGAAGCGAACGCTTCGCGGCGCTCCTCCGGTTCGAAGACCGCCTTGTCAGGATCTGAGAGCAGGCCGCCGAAGAGTTCAACGACGTCATCCTTCGTGGCCTTGGCGAAGGCCTCACCGTAGGCCGAAATCTGCGCCTCGTACTTCGGACCACCCTCTTTGGCGAGTGCGAACTCCTCAACGTTCTCCGGTCCCATCCCCTCGGTCCAGTCGAAGTCCAAGTCGGTCGGCACGACGCCAGCGAGCGACCAGGCGGCGCGACAGCGTGGCGCGTCGAGCGCCGCGCAGGCGAGTGCGTGCGGTCCCCCGCCCGACCAACCCACGGCCACGTAGTCGTCACGTCCCAGGGCATCGAGTACGGCCCGTGAGTCACCCACGACGGAAGCGACGTTTCGACCTTCGTCGCGAGAGGACTTCCCGTAACCCGCGCGCGACGTGGTGATGAGGAACAGACTGCCGTCCTCGGCGAGGGGTGCGAGCATCCGCACGAGATTCGCCGAGCCGGGCGTCCCGTGATGGAAGAGGACCGTCGCTCCCGTCGCTTCGCCGAGCGTGGCCACTTCGAGGCTCCGTCCGTCCGGGAGGGCGAGAATGAATTCGTCGTAGTTCATGGTTCCTCCGATCGCGCGTTCCTTCTCAACCATACGCTGAGGAAATGACGCAATCACGCTCGGTATCGGTGTCGAAGTTGATTCACGCCCCGGCGTCGCGGATCTTCGACCTGCTGGCCGATCCGCGCCAACACGTCCTCTTGGACGGTTCCGGATCGGTGACCTCGGTGAAGAGTGGGCCTGAGCGACTAGCCCTGGGCTCCACGTTCTCGATGCGCATGAAGATCGGACTCGGCTACGTCACGCGCAACCGAGTGATCGAGTTCGAAGAGAATCGACGCATCGCGTGGCACCACTTCGCGCTCTTCATCTGGCGCTATGAATTGAACGAGGTCGACGGTGGCACGATGGTCACCGAGTCCTTCAACTACGAGCGCCCGTGGGCCTTCGTGATCATCGCGCTCGGCTTCCCCGAGAGAAATCGCGTGGCCATGGAAGGGACGTTGCGACGACTCGAGGCCGCCGTCACTTCGTGATCGTGAGCGTCGTGCCGTCGTTCAAGAGTTCGACCCAGGTCTGGCCCGGCGTCAGGAGCGCCGTCTTGCCGTTCAGGGTCTTGTACTGGATGATGTCGGACTTCGATGGTCCGCGCGACCAAGTGCCGGTCGTCTCTTTGCCGTCGACGAAGAACGCCGCTTTGCCGGAACCTTGCAGGTCGGCGTAGGACGCCTCGGTGCCGATGCCGTTCACGTAGTTCACCCACATGACGATCACGTTCTTCGGTGACTCGCGAACGCCGGTGCCGGTGACGTCGGCTTTGCCGAAGAGTGTGCGATCCCATGACAGCGTCGTCGTGTCCCAGGTCCAGGTCACCGGGTAATAACTCGGGAACGGCACGATGAAACTCGCGACCGCGGTGCCACCAGGCGTCTGGGCGGCACTGAGGTAACTGAAGAGCGACGGAGGTGGCACCGGCGTGCCACCGAAAGCGAAGAGTAGTGGCGCCACCGCGAAGAGGTTGTGCGGTGGATAGAGATCGGGGTCGCGGAACATCGCGGCGCCGGCGCTGGACTCGTCGACGAGTTTGACCGGTGCGGTCTCGATGCTCGCCACCGCGTACGGCGCACCGCCGGAGTAGGCGAAGATGCCGCCGAGCGGCCACACGACCTGGGTATCGGTCGGCCGCACCGAACGGACCGGTCCGACCTTCGCCGGCGCGTGCGAGTTGAAGATCGCGGCGAGTCGCGTGATGCCGCCGTTGACGATCTCTTCGTACACGACGTCGGCCTGGTCGATACCCCACTGCGGCAGCGCCTGGGGCGTGTTCTCGATCTTGATCGTCAGCGCCGGGCGCTTCACCGAGAGACCCGTCGGGTCCGGCAGTCCGGTCAAGGGCGCGGTCGGGTACTGCGGCAGCGTGGTCGTCGTCGTCGACGTGGTGGTCGTCGTCGGCGTCGTTGTGTGGACTTTGAAGAAGACCAGACCCCCGATCGCCGCGAGGACGACAACGATCACGGCTGCGGGGAGGGCTCTACGCATCACACCAACTTAGTGAACGCACACTCGACGTCGACACCGGCGTTCACTCGATGAGACGTTTGAAGATCACCGTGTGCGGCAACGACGTCTCCGCGCTGATGTGTTCTGAACCCTCGACGCGCAACCAACCCACCGATTCGTAGAAACCGAGCGCGCTGTCGCGCCCATTCGCCCAGACTTGTTCGACGCCGAGTTCGCGAAGATCGTCCTCAGCGAACGCGAGCACGCGTGCGCCGTAGCCACGGCCCTGGACGTCGAAGTCGGTCGCCATGTAGCGCAGCTGGACGGTGACCAACGAGGTGTTCATCGGGGGCGACGACGGGAAGAACGACGCGCTCACGACGAGTCGCGGACCGACGAAGCCTGCCGTAGTGCAGTGACGTGGCGTCTTCGTCACGTGGATCGGGGTGATAGATCGCGGGGTCGTCGTTGCGGAGGACCCGTCGACGTAGGTCATGGAGCTGATCGGCCCCGACGCGCTCGACGCGAAACTCGTCCTCAGTCAAGACTCTTGACCATCGTGATCAACGTCAATGAAGCGTCGCGCTCCATCTGGAACGACTCGCCGGTGGCGCGAAAACCGATCTTCTCGTAGAAGGCGCGAGCGCGCGCGACCGACGTCGTGACGTGGAGGTAGACCTCGTCGACGCCCTGGGACCTCGCCCAGTCACCGATCGCGTGCACCAAGAGTGCCGCCGTCCCCGTGCCGCGCTCTCTCGGCGTCACGTACATGCCGTAGAGCCAACGCGTGCCGGGATAGCCGTCGTTGAGGCCGCCCGAGACCATCCCGACGACCTTGCCGTCGCGCTCTGCCAAGTAGTACAAGCGGTTCGTCGCGGCGTTCTTCCATTGCCGGTCACTCCAGCGCGATGACTCCTCATAGGTCGAGCCGTAGGCGTCGGGCGTGTCGGCGAGCGCCTCGAGGCGTATCGCGCGTAGGCCCGCCCAGTCGTCGGGTCCGCTGCGACGAATACTCAGCGTCGACTCACGCGTCATCGATCATTCGCTCGGCGACGTTGCGCTCCGCCGGCGTCCCCTGGTTGAAGTTGTCGCGAACCGTGTCGTGATCGACCGCGGGTCGGTTCTGCGAGAGCTTGGCCTTGCCGTGAATGGCCTCGACGTCGATCTCGATGCCGACGATCGCCTTGACTTGACGATCGACATACTCACTCGAGGCGTCGTCTAAATGCCACTGCGGCGATCGCCCCGCCTCGAACTGCTCGGTCACGAGCCGTACCTGGCGAAGGAGCCACTCGGGGTCGTCATGAATCGTCAGTCGTCCCCGAATCTCGGCCGCGACGTAGTTCCAGGTCGGTACGACCCCTGAGTTCTCGAAGCGACTCGGGTAGTTCGACGGCGAGACATAGGCGCTGGCGACGAGGAAGAGTCCGAGCACCTCATCGCCGTCCTTCAATGAACGCCACCACGAGTTCGCGCGCGCGAGATGCGAGAGGATCGTCGTGTGGTCCTCACTGACCACGACGGGCACGAAGACGCTTTGCAGACCGTCGGGCGTCTGCACGACGAGCATTCCTGCGCCCGCTTCGCGCACCACGTTCCACGCCGCCGCCTCGTCGATCGCGTGCTTCGGCGGGACGTACATCGCACCATTCTTCCATGCGGTCCCTCGGCGCCGACTGCGTGAAACTCAGGTCCCCTCGGGCGACGCCAAGGCCGTGTCGTCCTCGCGTCGCGGGAGCCGTGCGGAGTAGATGCTGTAGCCATCGATCTGGCGTACCAGCACGGTGGCGATCAAGGTCGCCGCCATCATCGGCACCGCCAATGAAAATCCACTGTGCGTGAGTTCAAAGACCAGCACCAGTCCCGCTAACGGTGCTTGCATCGCGGCGCCGATCATGGCGGCCGCGCCAACGATGGCGAAGGCACCGACCGGCGTGCCGGGCCACATGTGGATCCAGATCGCGCCGAAGAAGGCACCGAACAGCGCGCCGGTCGCGAGAAAGGGCGTGAAGACGCCGCCAGCCGCGCCACTCCCGAGCATCATGGCCGTCACGAGTGGCTTCAACGCAAAGAGCGCGAGCAACAGACCGATGCCGCCGATCCCGAGGAACGCTTGATGCGCCATGTCCTTGCCGTTGCCGAAGAGCTGCGGGTACCAGATGCCGATGACGCCGAGCGTCGCGAAGGCGAGCGGCATCATCCAAAAGATGTGCACGCCCTTGGCTCGAAAGTGCGACGCCCATCCGATCAGTCGCACGTAGAAGACCGCGAGTAGACCGACGAGCACCCCGGCGACCAGCGACCAGACCATCAGGGAACCGCTGAAGCGGTAGTTCGGTATGTCGGCGTACGTGGCGCCGCTCGGCAGGTACAGCCATGCGACCATCGTCGCGATCAATGACGTCGCCAATGCCGGTAGCACGACCGGCAACGCGAAGCTGCCGTAGAGGACCTCGGCCGTGAAGATCGCACCTCCGAGTGGCACGTTGTAGACACAGGCCAGTCCGGCACCGCCGCCGCAGGCCACGAGTAGTCGCTTCTGAGCGGAACTCAGGTTGAACCAGTGCGACAAGACGCTGCCCGACGCGCCGCCCATGAGTTTCGGTGCGGCCTCGCGACCGATTGACGCACCGAGTCCGATGACGACCTCGGAGACGACCGACGTGAGGAAACTCCGTCGTAGCGACAGCTCGCCGTCGCCGTTCCAGATCGCATCATCGATATCGGACTTTTCACGCCGTAGGTATCGCCTGATCAGGTACCACGACACCGCCCCGATGACGCTGCCGATCAGCAGGACCACGATGCGGCGAGTCGAGCTCACCGACGCCACCGCGTGCTGGAAATAGCCACTGTGGTAATGGAACCCGGCCCGCTCGACCTCGGCGAGCAGCCACATCAAGAGGTCGCCGAAGAGTCCGGTCGCGACACCGGTGAGTGCGACGGCCAACCAGAACTGTGGCGTGAGGCGGGCCTCGCCATCATCGGTGACGTTGGGCTGTTCCATCGCACCGCGTCCGGACGGGACCCTGCGTTTGATCATCGGTGGAGGAACGCGAAGGCGTTCACTCTCGGTGTTGCGCTTTCGCACCATGGACCTCTCAACGCGATGGCTGGGTCCATCGTACTGCTCGATAAATCCCAACTATCTCTCTCGAAAAAGTGCGGGCGTCCGTTCGAGAGATCAGTGCATCGCCAAGAGCCACGGCGGCGGGCTCACGTCGATTCGCGCGAACGTTGAGTCGACGCGTCCGAAGCGATCGTCGCCGCTCGCCCAGGCCCGCCACGCGTCCGAGATCTCCTCTTGGCTGCGCGCGACGAAGTTCCACCACATGAAGAGGCGTTCATCGAACGCCAGGCCACCGATCAGTAGAGCTCGGCTCGCACCGTTCGACTCGAATCGAATCTCATCGCGACCGACGCCGAGGTATGCCAATACGCCCGGTTCCACGACGACGCCGTCGACCAACACCGAACCGCTGGCCACGATGAGTGCGTACTCGTGTGTCACCAGGAGTGGCACGGTCGCGAGACCGCCGTGAAATTCGAGCTCGACACCGACGTGATCGCTGTCACGGCGAGCCGGCGATTCGACGCCGCCGAACGATCCGACCAACACACTGACGCTGAGCGTCGACGACTCGAGTTTCGGCAACTCGGCGAAGTGTTGGAATCCGGCGCCGCCGTCGCGCGTCGAGCTCGGCTGTGCGACCCAGAGTTGCATCCCGTGCAGCTCGCCCGATCGAAGGCCGGGATTCTCCTCGGAGTGCGCGACGCCATGGCCCGAGGTCATGAGATTCAGCTGACCGGGCCGAATGAGTTGTTCTGAGCCCAGGCTGTCGCGGTGCACGAACTCCCCACTGAAGAGCCACGTCACGGTCTGGAGTCCCATGTGAGGATGCGGAGCGACGTCGACCGATCGCTCAGGGTCCAACGACATCGGCCCCATGTGATCGACGAAACACCACGCGCCGACGGTGCGGTGCCCCCTTGTGGGAAGTGCCCGCCGAATGCGCATCGCGGCCACCTGCGCGTCGCGGCTGGGGATGACTTCGATCGCGTGATCCGTCATTGCCCGATCGTCACGCGTTGTCGTACGCGCGTTGCAAGTGGTCGCACTCGATCTTGCTCATCGTCAACATCGCGTCACGAACGCGAGCAGCTCTCGCGGGATCGGCATCACCGAGGAGTTGCGGCAACAGCGTCGGCACGATCTGCCACGACACCCCGAATCGATCCTTGAGCCAGCCGCACTGACTCGGTGCGCCGCCGTCGACCAGCGCGTCCCAGTAGTAGTCAACCTCAGACTGACCCTCGCACGAGACCACTAACGAGAAGGCCTCGTTCAGGGTGAACGCCGGACCGCCATTCATGATCGTGATCGTCAGATCCTCGATGCGAATCGTCCCAATCACGAAGATGGCATCGGACATCGACGGGCACGTCCATCCGAGTGACGTCGATGATTTCGGAGTTCGCGAAGACGCCGGAATAGAAGGCGAGCGCCTCTTCGGCGTTGTCGTGAAACCAGAGGAACGGAGCGACGTTCACCACGCGTTCATGCTACCGATGACGGGTGCGACACAACTCGAACCACGACGTCAAAAAACGGCCACAAACCTGCGATTTCCACGACCTCGATGCGCTGTCGTTGTTTTCGGACCGGCCATATACTTCGACTAATGCTTGCAATTCTGTTCTGGCTCGCCATCATCATCTTCACCTTCGTCGGCGAAGTCCACACGAACGCCTTCATCGCCGTCTTCATCGGATTCGGCGCGGCGATCTCGTTCGTCTTGGCGCTGGCGGGCCTTCCCTTCGCCTTCCAGGCCGGCGCGTGGATCGTGGTCTCGGCGCTCTCATTGGTCACGCTTCGGCCATTTGCCCTGCGAAAGTTCCATCGTCGCCGATACGAAATCGACATGTCCCTCCCCACCAATACCGCGATGACGGACCTGCGTGGCACCGTCGAGTTGCCGGTCGGTGACGCGACGCACCCGGGCCGTGTCAAGATTCAGGGCGAGTCGTGGAAGGCCGTCACCGACTGGCCGGCACAGTTGCCCGACGGCACACCCATCGTCGTGAAGAAGGCGTACGGTACGACCCTCTGGGTCGATCCCGTGTAAGTCGCTTCGTCACCGTCGATCGTTGCGTTAACTCCCCGCGGGCTGGGACGGCACGTCGGCCATCACGCTCTTGATCGCTTGGGCCGCTCCCAACAGCGCCGCGCTCTCGGCGGGGATGATCAACTTCGTGTTGGCGCTGTCGGCGAACTTCGCCAACGTGTCGAGCTGGAGAATCGCCACGAGCGTCGGATCCGGTGACTGCTGCTTGATCGCGGCATAGACCGAGGCGATCGCCTGCGCGCGACCTTCGGCCTCGAGGATCAACGCCTGACGTCGACCCTGCGCTCGAAGGATGTCGGACTGCTGGGCGCCTTCGGCCTCTTTGATCGCCGCTTGACGCTGGCCGTCGGCGACGTTGACGGCGGACTGTTGTTGACCTTCGGACTCCAAGATGCGAGCGCGCTTCTCTTGGTCGGCCTGCTTCTGGAGCGCCATCGCCTGGAGAATCTGCTCCGGTGGGGTGATCTCGAGGACCTCCACCCGGTTGATGCGAACACCCCATTTGTCGGTCGCCTCTTCCATCTGAGTCTGGAGCATGGTGCCGATTCGCTCACGCTGGGAGAAGGCCTCGTCCAGCGTGATGCTGCCAAAGACAGCACGGACCGACGTGCGCGCGAGGTTGTCGACGCTCACCAGGTAGTCCGAGTTGGTGAAGAGGGCCAGGCGCACGTCGACGACCTGGGAGAAGATAGTCGCGTTGACGATGACCGCCACGTTGTCGCGCGTGATCACCTGTTGACGGTCGCCGGTACGAGGCGTTTCGCGGACGTCGACGATCTTCATGACCTCGATGAAGGGCACGATGAAGGTGAGTCCAGGATTCTTGATGTCCTTGAACTCGCCGAATCGGGTGATGACACCGACGAAGCCCTGCTGGACGATCCGCACCGCCTTCACGATCACCGCGATGACCAACAGCACGATGATTCCTGCAATTACCGCTAAGACCGTTCCAAGCATTTGAATCCCTTCATCTCGGCCGATGGCGAATCATTCGCCGCTATTCAGCCCGTCAATCGGAGTGTACTGGTCCCACTCTTTGACCACCTGGCGTCGTGACGCAACGCGGCGATCGGCTCAACCGAAGGTGAAATCGAAGGCCTGCACACCCGGCGTGAACGTCATCAGCATGGTGCCCGAGGATGAGCTGTCGGCGTGAAAGAGCGTGTACAGGCGCGGCACGCCGCTGACGTGGATCGTCTTAGGCGCGGTACCGTTGCCCGCCGAGACCGTCACGGTACCGGTGCCTCCCATCACCAGATAGACGTCCTGGGCGAGGTAGTTGATCTCCAGTTTCGAGTTCTTGACCGAGGTCGCCTCTTCGGAGTGTTCGTTCCACACGCCGGACAGCGCCCACGTGGTCGAGGCGAGGTCCTTCGGGAAGTAGTACTGCGTGGGGACGTTCTCGGCCGGTTCGACACTGGAGTCCATGTAGCTCAGGCCGTACTTGTAGCCCACGTAGGACTCGGGACTCGTCTCGACCAACGGCGTGAGGTCGGGGACGTTCGTCGGTGGCGGGAGCTTCAGTCCCGGGTGGGCCGCGACGAGCAGTTTGCGGATGAAACTCTCGGTCAGCCCATAGTTGCCCTCGCCGAAGTCGACGTGGCGCACGACACCGTGAGCGTCAATGAGATACTCAGCCGGCCAGTACTCGTTGTCGTACGCGTTCCACGTCCCGTAACTGTTGTCGACGGCGATCGGATAGACCACGCCCAATGACTTGGCCTGCGCCGTGATGTTGCTAATCACGTGTTCGAACGCGAATTCCGGCGTGTGCACGCCCACGATTTCCAGGCCGTACGGGGCGTAGCGCTTGTACCACGCTTCGACGTGCGGCAACGAGCGCTGACAGTTGATGCACGAGTACGTCCAGAAGTCCACCAGCACGACTTTGCCTCGCAGGCCCTTCATCGTGAGGGGCTTGCCGTCGGGCGTGTTGAGCCACTTCGTCACGTCGGTGAAGTTCGGCGCCAGTCCGCAGGTGACGAGGTGCGGCGACTCCGACGGACACGACAACAGTGAGCCCGAGACTGCGCCGCCACTCAAGCCGCCCTTCAGTGCGTTGAGCTGCTTGCGAATGCTCGTCGATCCCTCGATGTGCTTCTGCAACACGCTCGTGTAGCCGGGGACGTCCTTCTGCAAGAAGTCGAACGCGTTGGTCGCGATGCCGATCGCCATCACGAGCAGCACGACCCCGCCGATCTGTCGATACAGCGGCGCGCGCGAACGAACCGACTGGACGCGACGGACCAGTCCGCTCCCGGCCAACGCAATGAAGAGCAGTGGCACGACCGCGCCAATGGCAAAGGCCAGCGTGACCAGGACCGTCTCGATGTGCACGTCGCGCGTGGCGCCGAGCACGGTGATGGCGGCGAGCACTGGTCCGGCGCACGGTACGAACACCAGGCCCAACGCCAGTCCGATGACGAAGCCCCCACTCGAACTACTTGGCTGGTGTCCCACCATTCGCGCGAAGGGACGCTCCAGCCATTCGCCTACCACCGGGACGACGAATCCCAGCCCGACGAGGCCTAGCAAGACGATGCCGGTCCACATCAACGTGCTCTGGGGCAGATGCAGACCCGACAGGATCTCGGAACCGGCAAGGACCAGCAGACTGAAACTCAAGACGAGTCCGAGCACGATCGAGACCGAACGACGCCACGAACTCTTGGGTGATGTCGTCGCGTCGGGGGTGGCGACGCCCGCGACGAACACGATGGGGAGCACCGGCAAGATGCACGGCGAGATCCCCGCGATGAGCCCGGCCGCGAACGCGACGACGAGGAGCGTCACGAGTGAACTCTTGGGATCGCATCGGTCAAACGAACCACACGAAAACCCATGTGATGAACCCTAAGTGTCGACGGGACGCGGCGCTCCATGCCGTTCAGTCTTGGGACACGCCAAAGCGTTACAGCATTCACGTTTATTGAATTCTTACGATTGCGAGACGATCGCGGCACGGGGGCGCCGGTGCTGAACGAAACTCCGAACTCCCAGGTACCTCTTCTACACTCAGGTCATGCTCGCCGACATCGTGGTCTTCGATGGACTCGATGACCTCGACGCCCTCGGTCCGTTCGAGATTTTGCGACGCGCGGGACAACTCAGCATCGACTTCTCCGTGCGACTCGTCACCTACACGGGCCAGCACACGGTGACGGCCGCCAGTGGTCTCACCTTCGCAACCGACGGCCTTTTCGTGCCCGGAGAGGCGGACATCGTCATCGTCGCTGGCGGAGGCTGGAACGCCCGTTCTAAGCAAGGAGCATGGGCGGAGTACCAGAAAGGTGCGTTGGCGCCGCTCCTCGTGGAAGCAGCGAAGAGCGCCACCGTGATCGCCGGCGTCTGCACCGGCACCATGTTGTGGGCGCACGCCGGTGTGATCACTGGCCGCCGGGCCAACACCCACTACACGGCACACGAGGAGCTCGCAGAACTGGGCGTCGTCGTCGTGCCCGAGCGCGTCGTCGACGATGGCGACGTAGTCACCAGTGGCGGCGTCACGAGTGGACTCGACCTCGCGCTGTGGTTGGTGGCGCGAGAACTGAGCGACCTCCTCGCCCAACAGATCGCCAAGAGCATCGAGTACAAATGGTTCCGGCCGAACCGATCCCTCAGCGCCTAGTTGACGGCCACTAGTCGCGCAACGTGAACTCCCGGGCCGGTCCACGCATCGCCCGCCACTCCGGTTCAAGGACTGCGTAGACCAGTTCGTCGGTCCATTCACCCTTGACGAACTCGTTTTCCAAGAAGAGAGCTTCCCGGCGCATCCCGAGCCGCTCGAGCACGAGGGCCGATCGCGTGTTTCGTGCGTCAAGTCGTCCGCTCACGCGGTGTGCGCCAAGACCAGCGAACGCGAGCTCGACGATCATCGCCGCGCCTTCGGTCGCGTACCCGTGTCCTTCGTAGTTCGCATCGAACACGTAGCCCACCTCATAGTGCGCGTGGACCGCACTGATGAAGCCCATTGCCAACTCCCCGATGAGTACGCCCTCGCCCTGCACCTCGACGCCGAAGTTGATCCATCCGCCCTCACTCGGTAGTTCGACGACACTTCGTCGTTCGAGGTGTTCCCTGGCGGCCTCGCGATCAAACGGTCCGAAGTAGAGGTAGCGCACGACCTCGGGATCGCAGAAGAGCGCGTGGTGGCGATCGAGGTCATCGGGCGTCAGGGGTCGGATGACGAGCCGCTCCGTCAGCAGTGGAAAATCCAGTTGCATCATCGTCCTTCCATCAATGGTCGCTTCGGCGGCAGCACGAGATCGGCGGCCTCGTCGACGACGAAATCGAAGAAGCGGTTTGCGTGGCGAACCGTGCCCTTGTAGTGACCGAAGAGTTCGAAACTGATGAAGCCGAAGATGAGTGACCACACCATGAGTGAGCGCGCCCGCACGGTCTCTGGCACTCCGGGCATGACGTCGCCCAGCGTGCGCTCGAGCAGACCATTCATCGCGGGCGCGTCCTCGCTGGGCGCAGCGTCCGCGTCGTGCCATGCGTCGACCACGATCAGACCCAGCACCAGCGCGACGCGCGCGGCTGGCTCGATGGTGAACTCCGGCGCCTCGTAGCCGGGCACCGGCGAGCCGTAGAGCAGGGCGTACTCATTGGGATTCGTCTTGGCCCACTTGCGAATCGCCGTAGCGGCGGCGTGCAGTCGTCGGCGAGGCTCATCGCGAGGCACTCGCGCGACTGCTCGCTCCGCGAATTCGCCCAGGTCGTTGTAGGCGTCAACGATCAGTGCCGTCAGGAGGTCGTCTCGCGTTGCGAAGTAGCGATAGAGGGCCGACGAGACGACGCCCATGTCGCGCGCGACTTCGCGCAGCGACAGACCTGAGGTCCCTTTCTGGGCCATCAGCCGTCGCGAGGTGGATTTGATGCGCTCGATTTGCAGGACGCGGGCCTCAGCTCGTGTCGGTCGAGGGCTGCTCATCGAACCAGTATCGCAGGTCGCGACGGCCATTTCGAGACAAATGTGAGCAGTGCTCTTGCAATCAGACCTCGGCTGTGTCACACTGTATAGGAGAGCAGTGCTCTCGCAATTGAGGAGGATAAATGGCAACGTATCTCATAGTCGGCGCCGGGGCGATCGGCACGGTCGTCGCTGAAGAGCTCGCCCACCAGGGCCACTCGGTGCGACTGCTGTCGCGTCGCGGCACCGGTCCCGAGCACGAGTTGATTGAACGTATCGCCGGCGACGCGGCCGATCTCGCCACGGTCACCCGTCACGCGTCGGGTGTTGACGCCATCTTCAACTGCGCCAATCCCGCCTATCACCGTTGGCCGACCGATTGGCCGCCCATCGCCAACGCGATACTCGGTGCCGCCGAAGCCAACGGCGCCGGACTCGTCAGCCTCAACAATCTCTACGCCTACGGACAGCCGACTGGTCCGATGTCACCTCACGACCCCCTCAGTGCCAACTACGAGAAGGCTCGGGTGCGCGCCACCATGTGGCACGACGCCAAACGGGCGCACGATGACGGACGTCTCAGGGCGACAGAGGTACGCGCGTCAGACTTCATCGGTCCCCGGTCCGAGAGCTACCTCGGCCTCCTCATCCCGCGCATCATCGAGGGCAAGCGTTGCCAAGTGATCGGCGACGTCGACGCCGCGCACAGCTGGAACTACACCGCCGACGTGGCTCACACGCTGGTGACGTGCGCACAAGATGACCGCTCGTGGGGTCGAGCGTGGCACGCCCCGGCCAATCCGGCGCGTTCCGTGCGCCAAGCCATTGACGACATCGCGGATATCGTCGGAGCGACCGACGTCAAGATCACGAAGATTCCGACCATCGCCCTTCGCGTCGTTGGACTCTTTGACACTGACGTGCGCGAGTTGCCCAAGACCTTGTATCAGTTCCAGTCCGCGTTCGTCATCGACGACAGTGAGACACGCGCGACGTTCGGACTCGAACCAACGCCCTGGATTGACGTGCTGCACGCGACCATCGCGTTTTACCAGAGCAAGTAGTGGGGTCGCCGTCACACCGTGGGCCGGTCGATCGATCGATCGAGTGTTGATCAACGGATAAGTTGAGTTCGAGGCGAGGAGATCCAGTGTTCAATGACCTGACGGACAACGTGCGTGAAGTGATGCGCGAACTCGAAGTCCGCGACGAGCGCGACCGCGGCGATGGGACACCGCACCTCGAGCGCCTTCGACAGATCACGCCCGACACCGGACGATTCATCGCACTCTGGGCGGCCGCGGCGCCCGACGGCGCAATGATCGAGATCGGCACGAGCGCCGGTTACTCCGCGCTCTGGCTCGCCCAGGCGTGTCGAGAGCGTGGGCGGACCCTCACGACCTTCGAGATCCTCCCGGAAAAGGTCGCGCTTGCACGCGCGACATTTGCTCGCACCGGCGTGTCGGACGTCGTGCACGTGGTCGAAGGTGACTTCCTCGATCACTCGAGTGACGTGACGGAAGTGGGCTTCTGCTTCCTCGACGCCGAGAAGGACGTCTACGAGGCCTGCTACGACGTCGTCGTGGAGAAGATGGTGCCTGGCGCGATCCTGATCGCTGACAACGCCACGAGCCACCGTGAGGACCTGCAACCGATGATCGACCGTGTGTTCGCCGACGATCGGGTCGACACGATGGTCGCCACTGTCGGCAAGGGAGAACTACTCTGTCGCCGGCGATAGAGCGACCGGCCTAGATGTCCTTGAACATCGACGTCGCGAGGACCTCGTAGCCCAGCGAGTCGTAGAGGGAACGCGCGATCAGGTTCGGTCCGAACACGTTGAGAGCGACACGCGTTCCACCACGCTCCCGGGTCCACTCCTCTGCGGCCTCCATCGTCGAACGTCCCAGGCCCCGGCCGCGCGCGTCCTTCGCGATCTCGATGTCGAAGATGTACCAGGTGTCGCCGTCGCCCGTGAAGGGACGGCCCATCCATAACGTCCCGACGACGGTTTCGTCGTCGATCACGTTCATGACGAATTGACCGTCGGCTGGGCTCCCGTCGGGAAAGAGTTGGGCGAACTGCGCGTCGGACATGCGCTGCGCGACCGCCGCGTTCTCTCCGGCCTTCACACGCTCAGCCACGTACTCTTGCGCCTTGCCGGGCAGCCACGACGTCAGTTCCGACGGTGTCTTCGTTTCCAATTTGACCATTCGACGACCTTAATTCGGCGCACATTTGCGAACGCTCATCCTCTGGCGCGGTCGAAGTAATCGTTGTGGGAGGCGGTGTTAATCTCAGCGCGTCAGGAGATACCCATGGCAATGTCCAGTACCGAGATCAGCAATGCGTCGGCGATAGAGCTCGCAGAAAACCTCGCGAGCGGTGCCACGACGTCGGTCGAGATCGTGGCGGCATTGGCACGACGCATCGCCGAAATCGACGCGCCCGGCAGCGAGATCGAACTCCGGAGCGTCCTGGCGCTCGCGCCCGATGCCCTTGAACAGGCCCAGCGACTGGACGACGAACGCTCGCGAGGAGAACTGCGCAGCGCGCTGCACGGGGTGCCGATTCTCATCAAAGACAACATTGAGGCCGTGGGTCTGCCGGGCACGGCCGGTTCTAGCGCGCTGATCGGACGACCGGTCCCTGGCGATGCGCCACTGGTCACCACCCTGCGTGACGCCGGTCTCCTTATCCTCGGCTCGACGAACCTCTCAGAGTGGGCCAACATGCGTTCGCCCTTCTCCACCAGCGGATGGTCCGCGGTCGGCGGACTCACGGTCAATCCCTTTCGACTGGACCGATGCGCCGGGGGTTCCTCATCCGGATCCGGTGCGGCCCTCGCCGCGCGACTGGCGCCGCTCGCGATCGGCACTGAGACCGATGGTTCCATCACGTGTCCGTCATCGCTCAACGGCGTCGCCGGCATCAAACCGGCCGTCGGAACGATCTCGGGCGAGGGTATCGTGCCGATTTCGGCCAGCCAGGACAGCCCAGGTCCGATGGCACGCACCGTTCGCGACGTCGCCGCTCTGTATGAGATATTGACCGCGCTCGACGGCGTCCTACGCCGCGTCAGCGACGGATTCGGTGACGCGCGAATCGGCGTGGCGACGACGCTGAGGACGAAGCATCCCGCGACCGACGCAGTGTTCTCGCACGTCATCGAGACCGCGCGTCGCGCTGGCGTCGCGCTGCCTGAGATCACGGTCCCGGTGTCAGAACCTTCAATAGGTGCCGATGAGTTGACCGTGCTGTTGTGCGAGATGCACGATGACCTGACGTCATACATGACACGACGAGGCGGCGAAGGACCGACAACGCTCGCAGAGTGCATCGACTTCGAGAACGAACACCGCGACGTCGAGTTGCCATACTTTGGTCACGAGTTCTTCGACCAGGCGCTCGAGACGGGTGGGCGAACTGGCGAGCAGTACGCCGACGCGAGAGCGCGCAATGTCGAGTGGGCGATCGACAAGTGCCTGAACCCGGCGCTCGAAGGTATCGACTGCTATGTCGCGCCCAGTTACAGCCCCGCGTGGAAGCCTGATCTGGTCCTCGGTGGTGGTGGCAGCGCGCGTTGGTCCGGTGTCACGGAGGCGCCGTCGATTGCCGGATGGCCCATAGCCACCGTGCCGATGGGAACCGTCGACGGCCTCCCGGTGGGACTCTCCATCGTTGGACGCCCCGGGAGTGAGACGACGATGCTCGCGGTCGCTGCCGGTTTCGAGGATCTGCTCGGTCTCGTTGGCGGCGACGCCCTGACGCCGCAGTTCGTTCGACCACAGCGAGGCTAGGCAGTTCCACTTTGGCGTGTCGTCGGGCGTTGATGTCCGACCGTGTCGCCGTCACAGCGTTTTGGTACGTTGAGCCCATGTCAACTGAACTGCGTGGACTGCGCACCATCATCTATCCAACGACCGACCTCGCAGCCGACAAGTCGTGGTGGACCACCTACCTCGGATTCGGCCCGTACTTCGACGAGCCCTTCTACGTGGGCTTTGACGTCGCGGGCTACGAACTGGGACTGGTCCCGACCGAAGAGTCCGGCGCGAGTCCCACGACCTATTGGGGAGTTGATGACGTCGCCCAGGCCGTCGCCGACGCCGAGGCCAGCGGGGCGACACTGCTCGAGGCGCCCCAGGACGTGGGTGACGGCATCATCGTGGCTTCGATTGAGAATCCCAGCGGACACGTCATCGGACTGATCCACAACCCGCACTTCGTCGCGAAGTAGTCACGCCGATCTACTTACGCGCGAGAACCTCTTCGTGCACGACGACGAAGATGCCGTCGGCGCTCTCGGACCACGCTCGGAAGGCGTCACTGATCTCACTGAGTTCTTCACTGGTCGCGAGACCGTACTCGAGACCCTGACGCGCGAACTCGCTGTAGAGCACTCGGTCGGCCCAGAGGTCGGCCCACCATTCGCGCTCCTCGACCGTCTCGTAGGTCCACTCCGACGTCGACGGTTCGAGAGAAGCGAAGCCGGCCGACTCGACCCAACCGGCGAGGAATCGACCGGCGTCTGCCTCCGCGTCGTTCCGGCGCGTTATCTGGTGGTACAACTCCATCCAACGATCGAGACCGTCACTCGGAGGCGACCACGTGAATTCCCCGTAGTCGGCATCGCGCACCGCAAGCCATCCGCCGTCACGTAGGACTCGGCGAATCTCGCAAAGGGCTCGAATCGGATCGCTCAGGTGCTGGAGCACCTGGTGGGCATAGACCACGTCGAAGGTGTCGTCCTCAAAGTCGAGGTTGTACACGTCACCGACCTCAAACGACAGATTCGACAGGGCCCTCGCTTCGGCGGCGTCGCGAGCTCGATCGATCACGTCAGGCGACCGGTCGATGCCGATCGTGCGCCCGGGCGCCACACGCTCAGCGAGGTCCATGGTGATGGTGCCCGGTCCGCAGCCCACATCGAGCAGGGCGTCGCCGCTCCTGAGATGCGGGAGGAGAAAGCCAGCCGAGTTCTGCGCTGTGCGCCAGGTGTGGCTCCGCAGTACCGACTCGTGATGACCGTGGGTATAGCGATCGATTGGTGCCATTTCGTCAACATACATTCGACGCCGCCGCCGGCGCCAGTGGTCTCTTCCGACGTTGCGCACGCAAGGGTACGCTGCTGCGATGAGCGAAGAACCGCACGTCGTCTGCATTTTCCGCTCCGTGCGATCAGACCGGTCGGAAGCGGCCTACGCGCAGTGGTCTGACCGGATGGACGAACTCGTCGCCGCGATGCCCGGCTACCTCGACCACACCAGTTTCCGCGACACGACCGGCCAGGGAGTCACCATCTCGTACTTCCGTTCCATGAATGAGCTCGTCGCATGGAAGAACGAGCCCGAACACCTCGAAGCGCAGGCACTCGGTCGATCGTCGTTCTACTCCGAGTACGAGATTGACGTCGCCGAAATCGTGCGCCACTACGAGTGGCACGAGGACGAGTGAGCGTCGCGCGAAGCGATGAGGGTCTCGTCGACCAGTGACACGCGCTGGTCTATGACATCATGAAGTCCGTGAGTGACACGACGGGCGACGTGCAAACGTGTGCGCACTGTGGGTTTTCGTGGACGCCCCTTACGCGCGCCGTCTTGGCCACGCGGATGAGCCGTGCCGTTGAGTCGTTCGTGGACGTGATGAACGCCGCCGGGGCAGACGTCGCCGCGCGTCCGAGTGAGAGGCGGTGGTCGATCCTCGAATACGGCGGACACCTGCGCGACGTGATCCTGAGCATCCGCGAACGCGTCGTCCTGGCATCCGTCCTCGACGTGCCCGTGGGCACGCCGATCTTTCGTGATGAGCGCGTCGACATCGGGTTTTACTCCCAGGACAGCGCCGCCGACGTGGCACTGGAATTACAGGTCGTCACGTATCTCTTGTTGAAGACCGTGGCCACGCTTCCCGAGCACTTCGATGATCGCAAGTTGATCTACAGCGACCGAACGCCGCTCGAGGTCACGATCTCGGGTGCGCTGTTGAATGCGTTGCACGAGTGCGAACACCATCTCGGCGACGCGGCCGAAGACCTGACGCTGCTGGAGTCGTCGGGGACCTAGGCACCAGCGCGTATCCATTCCCGCGGCGACGCGTTCGGTAGCGTCACACGCGCAGCGCCCGGTAGGTTGCAGTACGGACGAGAGGTGACGATGAGGCTCAACGTGGCGGCGGTGCAACTGTCCTCCGGCTCAGACATCGCGAGCAACCTCGACGTCGCCGAGCGACTCGTCAACGCCGCGGCCGATCAGGGGTCCCAGTACATCCAACTCCCCGAATACTTCAACGTCCACGCTCGCTTTCCCGGCTTCGCGAGTGCCGCCGAGACGATCCCGGGACCGACGACGTCGCGCATGGCCGCGCTCGCCAAATCACGAGGAGTGACGCTGCATCTCGGAAGCCTCCTCGAAGTGTCCTCCGTGAGCGGAAAGTTCAACAACACCAGCGTGGTGATCGGTCCCGACGGCGAGATCATCGCCACCTACCGCAAGATCCACCTCTTTGATATCAACGTGCCCGGCGCCGTCGTCCAACGAGAGTCCGACCACATCACTCCCGGCGACGAGATCGTCGTCACTCGCTTCGCCGAGTACGCGCTCGGTCTCTCGATCTGCTTTGACGTGCGATTCCCCGAGTTGTATCGAACGCTCGCCCGTGGTGGCGCCGAGGTGCTGGCGATCCCGTCGGCCTTCAACGCCACGACGGGGCTCGCCCACTGGGACCTCTTGGTTCGAGCACGCGCGGTGGAGAATCACGCCTTCGTCGTGGCCGCCACGCAAGTCGGCACGAGCGATGAAGGAATCGCGACCTACGGCCACGCACTCATCGTCGACCCGTGGGGCAATGCGCTCGTCGAGTCGACCAGTGATGAGCCCAATGTCATTACGGCGACCTTGGACCTGGACGATGTCAGCCGTCGGCGCAGCCAGATTGCCGTGTTGGACTTTCTCCGCCCCGACGTCTACGAACGCGGCGTGCACATCGCCGACGCGTAGTCGGCTACTCGCTCAGTTCTGCTCGCAGTTCTTCGATTGAGACAGTGCCAGGCCGTTCCCCGGAGCGAGCCATCGTGTTCGCACGGCGCACCAGGAGTGCATTCACTGGCGTCGCGATGCCGACGCGCCGCCCGAGGGCGACGACCTCGCCATTGAGGTAGTCCGTCTCGACGTTCCCGGTACCTCGAAGCACGCTCTGCCACGACGAACTCCCGACTCGTCGGATCCCCCCTATCGAGTGGTAGTTGACCAACTGAGATCGTTCTTCAGCCAGTGACATCGCCCTCGCCACGTCGACACCGTTCGCCGTCATGCACGCTACGGCTTCGTCACGAGCGCGGCCGGCCAACGCGTCGCCCATCGCCGCCGGCCCGCACAGCACTTCAAGGGCGTTCATGATATTGGAGAGCAGCTTCCCCCACTTCAGCGTCTCGATCTCATCGGTGACGATCGAGGCGAAACCCGAGTCGGCGAGCATCTTCGAAAGGTCGATCGCGGTCTCGTCAACGGCGTTCGGCCAACGACCGACGTCCAGCACGCCGATCACCGGCGCGGAGAAGACTTCGACGCGACCGGGTTCGAGGTACGACGCCGGCGACATGACACAGACGCCGTAGGTATTGGCGAAGTACTGGGAGGCGAGTCGCTCATTGGCGACGCCGTTTTGCGCGCAAAACATCGCCGTCTCCGGAGCAGTCACTTTCACGAGCTCATCGAGGACGCTCGCGGTGTCTTGACTCTTCACACTGAGGACGACGACATCGCCCGCTTGAGCGTCCCACGACGAGACGCCGTCCACGACGTCAACCTTTGATCGTCGGGTTCGATCAGGCGTGGCTATCTCCACGCCCCTGGCGGCAATGGCTTCATAGTTGGCGCCACGCGCCACCAGGAGGACCGGGTGACCGCCTTCGAAGAGCTGTGCCGCGATTGGCGCGCCGATGGCGCCCGCTCCGATGACGACGACTCGCACCCGTCGATACTTGCACGGCACGACCGATTCGACCGACGCCGTCCTAAAGTCAGGTGCTGTGAGGTGGCCAGACGCTGAGGTCGACATGACGGCGGCCCTCGTAGAAGAGCTGGTGCGACGTCAGCATCCCGATCTCCTCGGCGGGCCACTGAGGGAGATGACGCCAGGGTTTGACAACACCATCTGGCGTCTGGGCGCGGACCTCGTGGTGCGCGTTCCGCGCCGAGACGTCGCCGTGCGACTGATCGAGAGTGAACAACGTTGGTTGCCGGAACTCGCCCCACGACTGCCGCTCTTGACACCGGCGCCCCTTCGCGTCGGCGTGCCCAGTGACCTGTTCCCCTGGCCCTGGACCATCGCCCGGTGGATCGAAGGAACGCCCGGCAACCTGGTCGATCCCTCGCTACTCGCCAACGTGGCACTTCCACTCGGACGTTTCCTTCGGGCGCTGCACCGTGACGCGCCAGATGACGCGCCGACGAATCCCTTTCGTGACGTGCCGCTGCGAACCCACGATGGAGTTGTGCGCGCTCGCCTCGATGAGACCGGCGAGACGGTCGACCACGCGGGGCTGCTGCGCGTATGGGAGTCGTCGCTCGAGGCGGACCCGTGGACGCTCGCGCCCCAATGGATCCACGGCGACCCCCACCCAGCGAATTTGATCGTGCGTGACGGCGCGCTCGTAGGGATAATCGATTTCGGCGATCTGTGTGCCGGCGACCCCGCCACCGACCTGGCGGGGGGTCTGCTCTCGTTGCCGTTGCACTCACTCGACGAGTTCTTCCACGCCTACGGCGAGCTCGATGACGCCACGATTCGACGGACGCTGGGATGGGCCGTGCACTTCGGTCTCATGTTCATCCTCCTCGGAGAGTCTGATGAGCCCACCTACGGGCCCATTGGGCGACGCGCCATCTCGAACGCCATCGCCTACTCACTACGACGTGGTTGAGGCAACGTCGATTCAGCTCGTGGAGGTGACCTCGTCGAGAAACCGCTGGACCTCACGTGCACTACTCAACACGATGACGCGCTCGCGTCCGACGGCGTCGCGCGCCTCGCGAGGAACCTCCTCGTGATAGCGCGCATGACTGTTCCATGACCAGAGGATGATGTTGCGCTTCGGATCTCGCGACAACGCATTTCGCCATGATTCACGATTGCCGTTCCAAAGGTGTTCGCGCTTCATGATCCGAAGGAACGTACGTTTGATGACGCGCGTCGTCGTGACTCGCCGCGGAAGATCGATGAATACGATCGTCGTGGCCAACGGCCACAGGATGTCGCGCACGTGGCTGTAGTTGCCGTCGACGACCCACCGAGGTTGTTCCACGAATCGTTGAACCTGCGCCCGGAACTCCTCGAGGTCGAGGGGCGTCCAGTTGGCTTGTTGGAAGAGCGCGTCAAGTTCGAGATGCTGCACACCGAGGGCCGTGGCGATCGTCTGCGCCAGTGTTGTCTTCCCGCTTCCCGACGTACCCTGGACCACAACGCGCGCCAACCGAGGAGCGGTGTCACCACGCTGGTTGGACATCGACGCAGCCTACAAATCGCGGCGCCGCCGACGCGGTCGGTCACCGAATCGACTCCATCGCACGGGGCACGAGTACCCGGTCGCCACGAAAGGTCCGGTTACAATCCACGTGAGGTCAACAGTGAGCGGTGGCGCGATCTGGAGCTGGGAGGTCGTGGGCTATGGGACTGTTAACACTCTTCGCTCCGTCAACATCCTTCGGGAGCATCGTCGAGTTGCTCATTTACATCTGCGTGACCGGAATCACCTACTGGGCGCTGCAGCGAATCATCACGGGCGCCGGTTACTCCACCGTCTGGATGGCGCTGCCCGCCTCGACAATGCTCCTCACCTGGATCTGTTACATCATCTTCTGGAGCGACATTCACGGGATTTACTTCGGCGGCGGCTTCGATTTCGGATTCAGCGGCATCAGTCAAGTCAATGTCGTGTGGACGTTGGACGAGATCAGTATCGTCGCGAACTGGATCTTCTTCCTCGTGATCGCGTTCTCGGGCACGGCGGTCAGCGAGCGTCTGACGGGACGGTTCACGTCACGTTCGGCGGCGCCGATGCAAACGAACAACGGCGGTCTTGCCTCAACGCTGCCTCCACCGCCCGATCAGGGGAACGTCGTTCGACCAATGCCCCCGTCGGCGGCTGGCCCCGTGAACGCCGCCCGTCCCGCGCCACCCACTGCGGCCGGTCCGATCGTTCGTCCCGCTCCGCCGTCGGCGGCCGGTCCTGGGGGCGGGCCAACTGGTGTCCCCGCGCCCGCAGCACCCAGGCCGGGCGCCCAGTACTGCGCGTGGTGCGGCGAGTCCTTGCCAGGTAATCGGGCACTCTTTCACGACTGTGGGCCAAAGGACCGGCCGGAAACGAACTGCCGGAACTGCGGTACGGCATTTCCAGCCGGATCCACTCAGTGCGCGTCGTGCGCGGGGGTTTGATGCGAACTCAGTAGCGAGCCGCAATCGGTTCGCCGGCCACGATGGGCGCTCGTCGGCAGACCCTCGGAGCTGCACTACGAACTTCGTTCGTTGGCGACGAAGGCTTGCGTCGTGGGCGAGGTGATGGAGTAGGCACCTGCAGCGACGCACGCCCCGACGCTGGGGCACGAGATCGAGTAGACCCCTCCGTCGCCGCCTGGATCCAACTTGACGAACCCGGGGATCGAATGGGCTGAGGTCCACGTGCCGTGCACCTCGCTGATCACGAATGCCTGAAATCCCGTCGCGCTCGATTTGTACGATCCACCGGCGCTGCAATTCCCCACCGAAGGGCAGGCGAGCGGACCGAGATTCGCCGAACCACCCGTATTGAGCGACGCCGCGCCGGGCGCTTCGACGGCGTTCGACCAGACGCCTCGAACCTCGCTCGCGACGAACGCCTGATAGTCATGGGCGTAGGTCCCAAAGGATCCCACCACCGCACAGTTTCCGACGCTGGGACACGAGACGCCACCGGATTGGGCGAGGTAGCCGTGGCTCAGGGCCGTGGTCCCGGGCAACACCTTCGCCCTCGTCCAGTGACCATGCACCTCATTGACCACGAACGCTCCTTGACGGAGCGAGCTCAGGTTGAACGTCCCGACGGCCGTGCACGTCCCCGCCGACGGACACGAGATCGAGGTCACGTTCGCAGTGCCCGCTTTTGCGAGTGCACTGACGCCGGGCGGTGATGCTTCGCTCGCCCACTGGCCGTGGAGTTCGTTCGCGACGAAGGCGGTTGTCGTCGACAGGCTCGTTGAGAGTTCCCCGCCGACGCTGCAGTTCCCCGCCGACGGACACGACATCGCCAGTACCTCATCGTTCCCCTCGGCGTTGAGCAACGTCGTCCCGGGCATCTCGAAGGCCGGACCCCAATGACCGTGGACCTCGTTGGCGAGGAAGACGTGGTTGTAGTTGAGTCGGTCCTCGTACTCACCGCTCATTGAGCAATTGCCGACCGAGCCGCACGCCACCACCGAGACACTGGCGTAGTTGGCGCGGTCGAAGTCCGCCGTGCCCACGAGGCGCGTGGCGGGTTGCCACGTGCCGAGGACTTCGTTCTCGACCATGACGCGGTACACCAACGGCTTGGGGCTGTAGGTCCCGGCGGCGCTGCAGTTGCCCGTCGATGAACACGACACATCAGACATGTTCGCGAAGCCACCTCCGTTCAACGCCGACGAACCAGGGGCTTCCACGGCGTGTCGCCACGTGCCCCCGACCTCACTCACCACGAAGGCCTGCACGACGTTCTTTGCCGGTGCGTACGATCCGACGGCGCTGCAATTACCGGGTGACCCACATGAGACCTGGGAGACCGACGCGTCGCCCGAGGTATTCAACGACGCGAGACCCGGCACCTCGATCGCCCTTCCCCACGCGGCACTCGCACCCGCGAGCGTCGGCACGGCCTGCAGTATCACGCACGTCATCACGGTCAGTCCGACGTGGCGACCACGACGTCGAATAGATCGCCGGGTCTCCGTGCGCGACATTCGTATCGTCAATTCTGCGGCACGGACCACGAATAGTTGAACGCACCGCCGTCCATCACGACTGACGTGACCGTGTTGCCGTTCAACGTGAAACCGACGAGACCCTGGATGCAGTGATTCGGTCCGATCTCCCCAATGTTCGTCCAGTCGAAGACCGGACGTTGCACGTAGTGCGGGTAGTAGACCACTTGGCTGTTCACATTGCCCGGACCGATCAGGGTGAAATTCCGCCTGGCGTTCGGAAAGAAGACACTGTGCGCTCCAGCACACTCCTTCACGTTGGCGACCGCAAAGTTCTCGCCGTAGGGCGCGACGCGCATGCTCGGGTCCTCACCAGAGACTCCAATCCGTAGCGAATAGACGGTGATCCGACCGCCCGCGAGGGCGTAGAACGGTGGGCTGGACTGACCCATCTGCAAGTTCGTCGTCGGGACGGGCGTCGTGGGGATCGTCGAACCAAAGGGGAAGCTCCCCGAGGTGATGTCATTTTTCAACTGATCGGTGATCGTGAAGAGCGTGATGTAGAAGAAGACCGCCGACAGCAGGCCGAGGAGACCGATGATGAGTCCGGCGATTGCCAATCCATCGCCGCCGAGACGGCCCCGCGAACTTCGGATGTCACTGCGAGCACTGAAACCGAAGATCACGCCCAATAAGGAGCCGAGGCCGCCGATCCATACGATTGACAACACCAGCGACGCGATCGCCTTTCCGCTGGTGCCGAAGGATTGACTCGGGCCAACTTCCACGTACTGCGGGGCGCCGTAGGGTGGACGCGCTCCCGGTATCCCGGCAGGTGGAGGCTGGGGTCGGACCGTTCCGGGCTTCTGTTCCGGCGGATACCAAAGAAGGTCCGATGCCTGCCACCAGCCAGGACCTTGCGGCGTCAAGCTCACGGCGATCGTCCTCCCACGGTCGTGCTGCGCGGTTGTCACATCGGCCAGCCCCCGCGCAGACTCGGCAAATACTAAGTCGCCGATGCCGTTCGCGCTGGGACGATGCCCCACTCGCGAGATTGCCCTTGCGGGTGCATTCTCGGCTCAGTCGAATTCGGAGTGGGAAAGCCAGTGGTCGAGCAGGTCCGCATCGCCGACAACGTCCACATCACTCTCATTCACGCGTCGGCGCCCCAGCACGATGAGCAACAGGTCGATCGCCGATCCACTCAGTTCGGTGGTCGCGGACGAATCATCGTGTGACACGCTGAAACGGTCGCTATCGAACGTGATCATCCAACGCGTGTTCGACTCTCGCACCCGAAATCCGAGTCGCTCACCGTGGCCTCGAAGCTCCGAAAGACTGGGGACGCGCGGTGCAATCGCTTCCATGTTGGAGAGGAATTCGTCAATGGCATCCTCGACGATCTTCTGATCTGCCTCGGGGCGAATGTCAGCAGCGAGCTCGAGGTCCATGCGATGGACCAATGTCTCGTGGAGCTGGCGTCGCGACCAAAAGCGAACGTGTTGATCGGATCCCCAACCCCACATCGCATCGGCCGGATCCGCCGCGAGCAACGTCGCGACGAGTTGGCGTCCGCCGTCTTCGATCCACTGCGGACTCACGGCCGCGCGCACCTCATCGCTGACCTCGCGCGGTCTTCGCTCGGGCGAGCGAAGTCGCACGAGTTCGTCGGCCCAACGGTGGATGACGCCAAGATGTTCGGCGAGATCACGCACATTCCAACCAGGACACGTCGCGATCGCTCGATCATCCGGCAGCGATGCCATGACATTGGCGAAACGTCCGACTTCAATCGCCAAGGAATCGCAATCCTCAATGTGACCCATGTATCTCCCCAATCATGATCGGCCAATCACTCGTTCGAGCTCAGCGTTCGACGCCGTCGACAGCCAACCTCCGGAGTACTCGTTGTCGTCGGTGACCTCAGCGACCGCGAACGACGGTCCGCTCACTCGTGGCTCGTCGACGTCCAGTTCTCGTTCAGCGAGCACGAGGCCGGCGTGTCGACCCTTGAACTCGTCGATCGCAAACTCCGAACCGTTCCATGAGAACGTCCATCGACTCTTCGAGACGATTGTCGCTGACGTCACCGACAGCGCGTGAAAGTCAGGCTCGTGCAAATAGATGTTCGTGATCTTGACCGACTCCGGACTGTCAGCGTTCAGTCGAACTTTTTGACAGAGTTTGTAGACGACGACGCCGCCGTCTTGCACCATCCGGAGTCGCAACGACGTCCCTGACCAGTAGTGATCGACGATGATTCGCTCATTCGTCACACCGTCGGGCAGCGATCGCAGCAGCCATCGCTGCTCTCGTTCGAGACGGGCGTAGCGTCCTTCACCGGGTTGACGAGTGGTCACCCCCAGAGTCTAAGAAGGCTCGCGCGGCGTCGAATATGTCAACTTGGTGACGTCGAGTTACTTCGAGCGTGGGCATTCGCAGCGTTACACTCACCTCGATGAAGCATGCAACGGCTGCGACGTTGAACGAGATGGCGCCGCTCCTCGTCCGACTTCGGGCGTTCGACGAACTGGTCGAGAAGACTCCCGGTTCGTTCTATCGAAAGTCCAAGGCCTTCTTGCACTTTCATGAAGACCCACTGGGTGTTTTCGTAGACGTCCGCTTGGCTCCGGGAGCCTCGTTCACTCGACTACGCGTCACCACCCAACGCGAGCGTGCGGCACTCATCGCCGAAGTGAAGCAGGCCCTCGCACACTGATCGACGGAGCCCGAGGACGCGCTCGCCCGTGACGCCTCGTGCACCAGATCTGGCCCGCAGCATGTGCGGACCGACCAGCGATTGCCCTCAACATCACGAGCGGAGGATCGTGGTCGACTACTCGGACACGGCCACGATGCGCTCGACCGTATTCCAATTGCGGGTCGTCGCCGCGCAGGCCATTGCCTTTTCAATCATTCGGTTCACGTTGCCACCTCGGCCGTCCACCAATCGCGTGACCGACATGAAGTCCGTCCCGTGTCTGTCAAAAATGTAGGCGTCCTCTCGGGGGGAAACGATCGGCAAGGTGAGATGGCCGGCGCTCTGCGTGAAGGTCACGCAACGATGCCCGACATCGCGAATCGGCGTGATCCGAAAGGGCTCGCGTTGCACCGCGTCACGCAGTGCCGCGACGCTGCGCACGAAGACTGGCTCGAAGCGACCCATCGTTACCGCGATGCCATCCTGCGTCGCCGCGATGAGACCGGCCAGGTCAGCGCCATCCCAACCGAAGGACACGTTGCCCGTTGCGAGGTGCGATCGGGGTTCAACTGCGCCGGCGTCGTCGAAGATGCGCAGTAACACGTCGCGATGAAGATTCGCTCTGCCGACCATCACGTTTCTGATGAAGGCGACGTGACGCCGCACGGTTTCGCTCACGAGGTGAACGCGTCGAGGGCCGCGTCCGCGATTTCATCCGATTTTCGTCGGAGGAATCGAATCGTCGCCACTGTCTCGGTTAATGGTGTTCGATTGTGGGCGACTTCCCACGCATGGATCGTCAGTGGCCGTGCCCGAATCGCTCCGCTGAGCCGGCTCAATTCTTCGGGTTCGAGCGAGGTCCATCTCGCGTAACGCGATACAAACTTGTCCACTAGTCGAAGGTCGCGTGCCCCGGCGGCGAACAGTGCCATTCCGAGTGACCAGAGTCGGGGACCACGTCCCGCGTTGGCCCAGTCAACGATGGCGAGTGATCCGTCGTCCTTCTCTATGGCGTTAGGCGGGACCATGTCGGGATGCACGAGACAGTGCCGAAGATCCTCACACGTATCGAGCGCCGCCAACTCCTTCACGAGCGCCGCAAACTCATCCTTTTCCGACAAGGCAACCGTCGAAGCCCGCTCGTCCAACAGGTCCTGCGCCGCGCGTACCTCATCTCGTGGCGTCCCCCCTGACACCAGATGGTGCCAGCCCCCGCCCGGTGTAGCGTCTGGCACCTCGCGCGCGTGCAACGCGCCGAGTAGGCCGCCCAGCCACGCGAAGGTGTGGCTGCCCGCCTTGGGTCGCACGCCCGCAATGTACTGCGTCACGAGGACGGCGTGACCCTCATGGACCGACACCGAACCCGGTGCAGCGTTTCGTTCGGCCGGGAATCCGCCGCGCTCGAGAGCGTCGAGCACGGCGGCATCGCGACGGACGTCCTCCACTCGACGCGCCACCGGAAATATCCGAGCCACCCAGCTCGGACCATCGTGGCGATCGATGCGCAGTACGCCGAGGTCCATCTCGCTCATCATCGCCACGTCGATGTCGTAGGTGTCGTTGAGGTGGGACGCGAGCGTCGCGATCCCCTTGATCGTGAACGGAGGTTTCTTCTCAGCCACGCGACTCACTTTGACGGCCCGCGAGTGTGAACCTAGTCATCGATCGCTACGCGGCGCCGAGGAGATCCCATTTGTTGCCGTACAGATCCTTGAAGACCGCAACCATCCCGTAGACCTCGGTACGTGGCTCGGTCAGGAACTCGACGCCGGCGTTGGTCATATGCGTGTAGGAGGCGTAGAAGTCCTCAACCCGCAAGAACAGGCCGACCCGGCCCGCGAACTGTCGGCCGATGAGTGACTCTTGTTCCTCACCACGTGCCTGGGCGAGCAAGATCCCGCACCCCGCACCAGGCGGTCGAACGACGACCCAACGTTTCGGCTGACCATCCCCGTCCAACGACGGCGAATCGTCCTCCACGACGCAGCCCAAGACGTCAACGAAGAACGACAACGCCTCGTCGTAGTCGCGCACGATGACACTCACGAGTTCCAGTCCCATGCGCTCAGACTATTGCTTCTGTCGCATTGCTCCGAAGCCGAAGTTCACTATCGTGGCGTGATGACGTCAGATTGGGCGCGGCCCGTGGTGCATTGGTCGATCGTTGCGGTCGATCCCGATCGGCAGCGTAAGTTCTACTCCCAACTGTTCAACTGGGAGATCGGCGACGGACCGATCATGTCGATTGCGGCCGGCATTGGCGGGCCGATGGAAGGTCCCGCCGGGCACATCCAGGCTGGATCGAGTCCCGGCGTGTCGATCTACGTCCAGGTGGCCAATCTGCGTGTGACGATTGACAAGGCGATTCACCTGGGAGGAAAAGAGACGATCCCACCCTTCGATTTACCGAACGGCCAGACGCTGGCGGCCATCGAGGATCCCGAAGGCAACTTCGTGATGTTGGTCCAACAGTGACCGCTAGCCCGGCAGCTCCTTGAAGTACTCGGTCTCGAGCGTCGACAGGTCCATCAACGCCGAGAGGTCCTTCGCCACAGGCGACGACGTCATCGCCGAGTGACAGCGCCGCGCGTCACTCATCGATCGCCACCACGTCAACGCCACCCACACACCGTCGAGTCCGCTCGCCACGGAGCGGCGAAGGAGGCCCGCTTGTTGATAGATGAACTCCTGTTGAAAGATGGCGTTCTTCTCAAGGAATGCTTCCGACGCGACGTCATCGGCCAGCCGAAACCTCGAGATCTCAATCACAGGTCGAACATTACCGGCGGCCAGCTGTTCGTCACTTCTCGATCCAGCGCGAGAGCACCTCGACCTCACCTCGTTCATACCCGGCGGCTCGATAGAACTCCATCGCCGCATCGTTCTCACTTCGTACCATGAGCTGCACCTTGATCGCCCCGCTCTCGCGCAACCACGCTTCGGCGGCGTCGACCAGCAGCCGACCGAGGCCAGCACGGCGGTGCGCGGGGCTCACGGCGACGTAGTACATCCAGCCACGATGTCCATCGTTGCCGACCATGACGGTCCCAATGACACGATCCTCGTCCTTGATCCCCAGCACTGTCGACGTGGCGCCGTCCATCGCGCGTCGAAAGTCAGCGAGCGGATCGTTCCACGGTCGCGTCAGTTCCGACGTGATCCAGAGCGCGACCACTGATTCGGCATCGTCATCGGCGAGTTCAGTCACCATCACCGGTTCAGTGTATTTGGGTCAGTCGTTCTCGACTGTGTAGTCCCAGTACGCGACCACGTGGCGATGGTCAGGTGCCCACTGCATCATTCCCTCACCGACCAGTTCGTAGGCGCGTAGTTGGAACGTGAGCGTCTGGCCGGGGTGAAGGACGCTCGGCAACGCGTGTTCACCGGGCACGAGGCCCATCAAGAACACGGCACCGAGGTGGTCGACGGAGTGGAAGTCAGCGACCGAGACCGGTACGTCCGCCGTAGCGTCGTCCATCGTGACGGTCCACGTGCAGGTCGTGCCGTCAGGCTGATACGGCAGTCCCTCGCCGGGTACGACTGGCCCACTCACCGTGACACGCACGTGGAACCTTCCGGTATTGACGATGACGGGCAGCCCTTCGATCTGCAGTGCCGGCTTGGCCATCGTGCCGATCATCGCCTGGTCCACGTCGGGTGCCAGTGTCTTCTTCGGAAGGAACGATGGGTATGACGACGCGGTCCCACAGCCCGCCAAGAGCAGTGCCGCGACCGCCGCGGCGGCGAGCAGACCGAGGCCGGGCCGCAGGGCCCGACCTCGTCCAGTCGTACGTCGTGGTTTCATTCGTGTCGCAAGGTCGGCGAGTTAACCATTCGCACCGTTGGTGCCGTTCGTCCCGGGCTTGCCGGGCGATCCATTGCCGCCATTACCACCGGGCTGACCGGGTGAGGAGTGGAATCCGTTGCCACCGTTGCCGCCGTTGCCGCCGTTGCCCCACGTGCCGTTACACGGTGGCGTGTCGTACGGTGTGGTCGCGGCTCCGGTCGCGGTCAACCACTCACCGTTACTCCACTCCTCCGCGGGACAGGCACCATTACCGCCGTTACCGCCATTGCCGCCCGAACCCGCGGACGACGTGCCGGCTCCACCATTGCCGCCGTTGCCGCCGTTGGTCCCGCAGCCCGGCAAACCACCGCTGCCGCCGGAGCCACCGTGAGAGCCGAAACCGTTCTGCCCGTTCGATCCCAGGCGACCGAGCCGGAAGAACGCTGGGCAGAACACCGTGCTCGAACCCTGTCCGTACACGGGGAAGTATCCGGGCGGGTAGGTGAGGGCGGTGAAGGACTGCGCGGTGAAGACATCGGGTCCGAACGCCGCCAGGCCGGCCTGCGCTGCGTAACCCAGGTGACCCTTGCCGTCGAGACCACCGCACACCGTTCCGGCCGTGAGTGGCGTATCCGCGTTGGACGGCTCGGTGCATGTCTGGCCCGTGAGGAGGAGGTCCTCCATCGTGCGCAGCGTGCTGTAGTGGTTGTAGTACGTACTCGAGACGGTGCCGGGCTTGATCAGCGGACTGATCAAGACCGTACCGGTGTCGCCACCGCCGGGCGTGAAGTCCGTCGGGTCATAGAGCGGGTCGACCGTGACGCACCCCGAGGTCGTCGCTGCCTCGCTCCCGCTCGGGCAGTTCGACTTACCGACCGTTGAGACGGCACCCTCGGCGCCAAGCGTGATGTTGCCCACGAACCCGGCGCTGAGCGTCACCGGCTGTCCGCTGTCGTTCAGCAGCTGGAAGGTGCCGAGCCACGGCTTGGCGTAGTTGTTCGATGCGCTCGACGTGCTGGCATTGCCCGACAGAGAGACAGGTCCGGTGTCACTGACGGCTCCGACGAAGGTGTCGGCGGGGATCCCTGTGCCCGAGACGAGACGTCCCGTGTCGTCAGCATTGATCTTGGAGTCGATCACCATGCTCGAGCCCACCGCGACGAGTGCCGGCTCGGTCGTCGTGCCCGGCGAGCCGCTCAGGTTGGGACTTTCGCCCGCGAGACCGGTAGGTCGATCGATGAATCCCGACGCGCCTGGTCCGGGCTGCAACTGCTGTCCGGATGCGTTCGTCACCTCCGGGTCGTTCGGTCCGGTCGGTTCTGTCGAGACATTGTTGCCATTGATGTTCTCGCCCGCCGCGTCGGCGAGCACGCCGTAGGCGCCGTAGAGCGAGTTGGCACCCGGAGCGGTCGTGCCCGGCGCGCCGAACGTCGGCTGATCGGCCGGCGCACTCGATGTCGTGGCGTCGCCCGGCGCGGGCACGTTGTTGAAGCTGTTTCCGACGGTGAAGGGCGGGTTGGCCTCGTCGAAGGTGACGTCGATCAATCCACCATCCGCGAACGCCTTCGATTGCTCGATCAGCGGGATGTAGTAACGCAAGAACAGGTCAGCGGCGTAGAGGCCGCCGGTGTAGTTCAGTGGCGTCGTCGCTTCCGGGTCGTAGGCGGGTAGGCCGGACGGCGAGTAGTTCGGTGTGCCGTTGGCGTTGAAGGCACCCGAGAGGTTGTTGCCTTGACACGTCGCGTCGTGCGCGTCGCTGCAGTTGTTGGGCGTGATCCAGTTGAAGGCCGGAACTTCATTCGCCGGGAGCGTCAAGTCGTGCGCGAGTCCGTAGGTCGGGTCATCCAAGTTCGTGACGTGGTTCGCGTCGCAGTTTGTGTCGGACGATCCCGAGGTCGGTGCACCTGGTCCGTCGTACTCCGGCGTCGTCGGCTCATTGAGTGCCGGCTGCGCTGGATACGCGACGCCACTCTGTGTGCCCTCGGACTCACCGGTGAGCGAGGTGAACCAGCCGACGGGGAAGTGCTTGGCCACGTACTGGTCAGCGGGGTCGCCATTGCTGGCGGCGTTCGCTGGTTGCGCGCCGGTGAAACTCGTGACATCGCCCGAGGGTGCGACCAGGTTGGTCGGATTGGTCACGGGATTCGCACCGGTCGTGCCGGGGTAGCCGCACGCACCGTCGTCACGGCCGGGGACCGTGTCGGTGATGCCGGGCGTGGTGCCGGTCACGTATGTGGTCGATCCCACCGGCTGAGCGCCGCCGAGGTCTTGGGCGTAGGCCTTCCAGGAGACACTCGCGGCGTTGTACTGATTGAAGAGCGTCGCCACGTCGGTCGGGTACACACAGCCGTTGTTCCCGAGAGCCGCGTCAACCCCGCCGTGCACGAGGAGTTGGCCGTAATTGCCGTTACCCGTACCGCTCGGGCTCGGCGTGGTCGTATTCGTGCCGCTCGCGTCACTCGTGCCGTCGGTGTCGGTCGTCGTCCCAACCGTGCCCGTCGCGATGATGCCACTGTTGTTGTTGGTCATGTTGGCGGTGGTCGAACAGTCGTCCTGCACGCCGTAGGAGGGCGACTGACCGGAGACCAGGGAGATGTAATTGTCCATACTGAAGTGTCCGGTGCCGTAGTAGTTCGTCAACAGTGCACCCTGCTCCGGGAGCGTCTGCCATAGGTAGCTGTTCTCGTTGAGTCCGCTGAACGACTCGTCGTAGGACTTGTTCTCGAGGATGATCAGCCACACGTGCTTGATGGCGCCCACGGGCGTACCGGTTGACGTGATGACGCACTGCACGTCATTGGGCGAAGCGCCGTGGGCAACCTGCAACGTGGATCCGACCGGGCACGATGTTGAGGCCGCCGACGAAGGCGTCGTGCCTACGAACGACGTCGCGACCGCGATACCGGTCACGCTGGACAGCACTAGGGCGAACGACATGAGAAGCGTTCGCAGGCGGTACTTGGATGAGTGAATGAGTTTCATACGGCGCACCGTACCGACGGCGAGTTATCTGCAGCCATCGACAGGCACACGAGAGTGCAACTCTTTTGTGACGTCTCGTCGCTGCGACCATCGGCAACGCGGCGATGCGCAATCAAAGGGTGATGACAGTGCGACGGACTCTCATCGAGCGATCACTCGCCCCTGGACTATCAGCTCGCCGGTGCGGCGAGAGCGGCCCCGAGGGCGCGTATCTTCACCAGGTCATGCGTCGGAACGATTGATTGAAGCGATGGGCAGAGCGTCAAGAGTGCCACGGCATCGACTGCGTTGAACGTGATCACCGTCATCGGAAGGTGCGTCGCAGCCTCCACGTGTCGTGCACCTACGACGACCGACACCATCGCGGTATCCATGTCGCGGTCCCGCTGTAGAAATCCGCAGAACGCCGAGCCGTCGGTCAGCAGTGATCGAAGGGCCACGTTGCCCGAAGTCCTCTCATAAGTCGCAAGAGCAGGGTCGGCCTCGGTCACCTCGGACAGGAACTGGGCGTCCCGCGCAACGCTCGGCGTCGAGGCGCGAAGCGGTGTCGCTGACCCCACGTCTGTGGTGGTCGGCGACGCGGCAACGGATTTCTCGGAATCGCTCGTCATCACAATCCACGCTCCCGTGCCCACCAATGTCACCACGAGCAGGGAGGCTCCCACGATCGACCAGCGGGATCGTCGTTGTGTCGTCGGCGTCGTACTCATAGTGAGGACCTGTTCCTAGCATTCGCGCGACGTGACGTGTTGGTGACGAGTACGCGACTCGCGACACTCAATCGTTGTGAGAGTCATCACGCGGCAGGAACACGGCGACCATCAAAGCGCTGACCTCGCGTTAGGCGTGTGTGAAGGCTTGCCTCGCTGCGACCGCGAGATAGAGAGGGTCGCCCGTTTTCCCCCATGAGCGTTGCGCGGTGTACACCAGTTTGGCGACGTGTTCATCGTCATGGAAGGCAGCGATTGACGCCACGGCGGTTGCGTCACTCGTGTTCGCGCCGACGAATTCATCGAGTCGATCAGACGACCACAGTGCTGGGGCCCCAATCGAGAGGTACGCCGCGACCAGCGCCTGAAACGCGTACCGACTCAGTAACTCGCCCTCGTCAACCCAGGGTCGCAGGGCCATGATCGCCTCGAAGCCGGTCACGCCGTGGAGTGCGGTGAAATCATTGGTCGACGCGTAGAGGTGGAGGGCCATCTGCGCCAACGCCGCATCCGTGTCACGCGTAATCTCGAGCGACGAGACCGCAGTGTCGAAGAGGTCGCAGTGGGCGACGGCGCGCATCGACTCGGTGATGTTCACGCCCCTCGGTGGCACCGGCACGTCCGGGGACCTCGACAGCTCGTTTAGTACCGCCACGGGATCGTCGCTCGTGAACGCACCGTTCGCGAGCGGCTTCAACGGAGTCCCGACCTCTGCCAAGTACGCCAGCCCGGCCGCGATACGAGACGGCGACGCAACCTCGATGGCATATGCCAAGCGAATGACGCCATGGAACGCGGCGCCACTGATCCCCGCCAGCAACGGAGGCAAGTGCGTTCGCAGCGCGTCCTCCGGACCAAGGTCATTGACGGACCGAACGAAATACTCACGCAGCTCAGCCGCGGCGGAATAATCACCGATCGCTGAGCGCCATGTCGACTCATCCAGTCGAGTGCCGGGTTCATCAAGTGGCTGGATTCGACTGGCGTACAACTCGGCGAAACGGACGAGTTCATCGGCGTCGGCGCCAAGGCGCTCCTTTGCCACAAGTGCCATCGGCAGATGATTCGTGAGCCCGCGCACCGTGGTCGGGTCGGTCGCCAGCTCCTCATCCAACAGCTCTTGCAGGGCTGGATTGAAGTTTTGCGCCACCTCGTGGACGTTATCGTCGTGAGTCCGTAGTCATCCTCAACTCGGGCGAACGGAGCTGAACAATGCTGCCGTCGGGATCCACAACGTCATGTCGGGTAAGGCCGTTGAAGGTGAAGGAATTTCCCGTCACTATTCCGCCGTTCTTCATCACTTCGTCGAGCGCGACGTCGAGGGCCTCAACATTGAACACCGGCTTCAGAGCGACCTTCTCACGAGGCTCCGGAGGAACTCGCACCTCGATCGTCTGCGCGATTCTTGGCGGAACCGAGTGGATTAGAAGTTCCTCTTGCTCACTGCGAAGCCGAATGTCACCGGACTCCTCGACGCTGGACTCCAAGGCAAGAACTCGCGCGTAGAACGCGGCGAGTCGACCGACATCGACCGAAAAAATCACAAGTGCAGCCATAAGAACACCACACTATTCGTGTTGGCTATCCGATTCCGTACGCACACCACGTGGTCCCGGCGCCGTCGGACTTTCACGACTCACCATCCACCTACGTTCTCAATACGTGACTCGAACTGACGAGCGCGTCCTAAGACGCATGAACGACCGCCATTCACTTTGAGGGAGGCGGGACCGCTTCGCCGCTCACGCATCACCTCGACGAGCGTTCTTCTAGGAAATAACGGTACACATTCGTTTCTCGCAACTCAAAACCGAGACGAGCGTAGAGACGATTCGCCGCCTCGCGCGACGGGCGCGTGGTGAGGTCAATCGAACGCACGTGACGGCGGCGGGACTCGTCGATAGCCGCGTTCGTCAGAGCTTCACCTACGCCCAAGCCGCGCGCCGCTTGGTCGACGACCACATCTTCGATCCACGCACGTAGACCAGTCGGAATCGGAAAGACGACGAGCGTCAACGAGCCGACGATTTGCCCTTCACTTCGCGCGACAAAGAGTGTGACCGCCGGCACGTCGACGAGCGACTGCACGTCCGACGAGGTGAGCAGCGAAGCGCTCGTCGACAACTGCGGCAGTAAGTGATTGAGGCTCTCCACCAACTCTGGGGTCACCGCACTCGCGATCTCGATGTCGACGCTCACGACTCTCCTCGCCACACTGGCCGTCGGAGATTCTCGTAGAAGACGTCGCGATGCTCACCGTCGATGGCCGCAAAAATCGGCCCGGCCCACAACTCTGCCCCGATGATTGGCGACGGCATGTTGTCACGGGTGAACCATCCACCGTCGGAGCACTCGAGCGGATGAAGCTTCAACTCCCCTCCAACGGCACGACAGAAGAACAAGAGAGAGTACAGCGGGATCCTCGAGTTGCCGAGGCGCATACCGTCGAGCACGCCGATGAGTCGCACCGGCTCGGCTTGGATACCGGTCTCCTCGAGGACCTCCTTGACGACCACTTCCGCTGCTGAGTAGCCCACGTCGCACCAGCCCGTTGGGTACAGCCAGACACCGGAGTCGGCGCGTTGGATGAGGAGGAGTTCACCGCGGTCGTTGGTCACGGCCGCACCGACCGCAACCTTCGGCGTCTGGTAGCCCGCGACACCGGTGCCGAGTTCCTTCATCCACTCCGCGACGTAGCCACCAGCATCGAGGACGCCGTCGAGTCCCTCCTCGGCGGCCGTCTTGATGTCGCCAGCGATCTTCAACACCTCTTCGAAGCGCTCGCGTTCGTACTGACTCTCGGTGAAGCCGAGCCCGGTGCGCGCGACCCCGGCCAACGACTCGGCCCAACGCAAGAGGGTCTTTTCCGGAACCGGTTCCACCTTGTTGACGCTAGCAACGAGCGTTAGATCAACGTGGCGTCGAGCACTTCGTCCAGCGTGCCCACGAGACCCGTGTAGAACGCGCCGAATTCTGCATAGAGGGTGGAGGCCTCGTCGTAGCGCATCGTGTAGACACACTCCTTGAGGTCATCGACGTGCACTCCGAAGAGCGTCACGCCCCACTCCCAATCGTCTAGTCCCGTGGAACCGGTGACGACCTGGAGGATGCGACCCTTGAACTCGCGACCGATCGCGCCGTGTTGGCGCATGAGTCGCTCGCGGTCTTCGTAGGCCAGCGCGTACCAGTTGTTCGTCTCGTCACGACGCTTGGACATTGGATAAAAGCAGAACGCTCGCTTCCCCTCCGGCGGTAGCTGGGGAAAGAGGCGATCATGCAGCATCTGTTCGGGCATGCCGGCTGCGTACTCACTCACTTCGGTGACAGAGACGTAGCTCTCGGCGACGAGAAAACCGGCCGACTGGATCTTCGACTGGAAATGGCGAAGGGACCACAGGTCCTCACCCAAGACCATGAAACAGACGTCAGCCTTGGCGCCCATCATGGCGACGCTCACGACTTGCAACCCGGTCCCGCGAGCTTCGTCGACCGCCTTGCGCACCGCGCCGGCGTCCACCTCGGTTCCCGGGTGACAGAAGAGGTGCAGGACGTTCAGTCCACGAGAGGGTGCGAGCGGTTCGGGCGTCATGCGTCAATGCTACGGGGTCACCGAAATACCTGACGTGGCGTGCTTCCTATACGAAAACGTGGGGCCCGTAGGCCCCACGTTGTTCGACTCTTTGGACAGCGGACTTTAGTAGTCGTCCATCCCGCCACCGGGCATCGCCGCGACCTTTTCTTCGGGCTTGTCGACGATGACGCACTCCGTCGTCAAGAACAGGGCCGCAATCGAGGCCGCGTTCTGCAGCGCCGAGCGCGTCACCTTGGCCGCGTCGATGACGCCCGCCTTGATCAGGTCCTCGTAGTCGCCGGTCGCCGCATTGAGACCTTCGGTCGCCTTCTTCAAGTTGCGAACCTTGTCGACGATCACGCCGCCCTCCAGACCGGCGTTGACCGCGATCTGGTTGAGGGGCGCCTCGACGGCCTTCGCCACCATTCGCGCACCGGTCGCCTCGTCACCGCTCAACTTGTCAGCGGCCTCGAGAATTCGGACCTGACTGCGAAGGAGGGCCACGCCACCACCGGGCACGACGCCCTCTTCGATGGCGGCCTTGGTCGTCGAGACCGCGTCTTCGATGCGGTGCTTCTTCTCCTTCAGCTCGACCTCCGTCGCGGCACCGACCTTGATGACGGCCACGCCGCCGGAGAGCTTGGCCAAGCGCTCCTGGAGCTTCTCGCGGTCGTAGTCGGAGTCGGTGTTCTCGATCTCGGCCTTTATCTGGTTGATGCGTCCCTTGATGTCGTCTTCAGAGCCGGCACCTTCGACGATCGTCGTCTCATCCTTGGTGACCACGATCTTTCGCGCGCTACCGAGCATCTCGACGTCCGCGGTGTCGAGCTTGAGCCCGATCTCCTCGGAGATAACCGTTGCACCCGTAAGGATCGCGATGTCCTGGAGCATGGCCTTGCGGCGTTCGCCGAAGCCCGGGGCCTTGACGGCGACCGACTTGAACGTACCGCGGATCTTGTTGACGACGAGTGTCGCGAGGGCCTCGCCCTCGATGTCCTCGGCGATGATCAACAACGGGCGACCCGACTGCATGACCTTCTCGAGTACCGGGAGGATGTCACGGACCGAGGTGATCTTGTTCGAGACCAGCAGGATGTAGGCGTTCTCCAATACCGCTTCCATGCGCTCGGTGTCCGTCGCGAAGTATGGAGCGATGAAGCCCTTGTCGAAGCGCATACCTTCGACGAGGTCCATCTCCATCCCGAAGGATTGGCTCTCTTCGACCGTGATGACACCGTCTTTGCCGACCTTGTCGATGGCATCAGCGATCATCGCACCGATCTCGTCATCGGCAGCGGAGATCGACGCGACTTGGGCGATCTGCTCTTTGGTGTCGGCGGGCTTGGCGAGGTCGTGGATCGACGCGACAGCGGCCTCCACGGCGACTTCAATGCCCTTCTTCAGTGACATCGGGTTGGCGCCGGCAGCGACGTTCTTCAGACCTTCACGAACCATCGCCCACGCGAGCACGGTCGCGGTCGTGGTGCCGTCACCGGCGACTTCGTCGGTCTTCTTGGCGACTTCTTTCACCAGTTCGGCACCGATGCGCTCGAACGGGTCCTCGAGGTCGATGTCCTTCGCGATCGAGACACCGTCATTGGTGATCGTGGGGGCTCCCCACTTCTTGTCCAAGACGACGTTGCGGCCCTTGGGTCCCAATGTGACCCGAACGGCGTCGGCCAACTTGTTCATGCCGCGCTCAAGCGCTCGGCGCGCCTCTTCGTCGAATGTGATCAGTTTCGCCACTGTGAATCCTCCTAAAGCGTGGCACCCTTTTGGTGCATCGCAATATTAGCAGTCTAGGGTGGCGAGTGCTAACGCCGGTCAGCCCCCGGCGACGGCAGGCACCAGTGAGACCGTGACGCCGGCCTCGAGCGCCGTGTCCAGGCCATCGAGGAATCGGACGTCCTCGTCGGCCACGAAGACGTTCACGAATCGACGCAGCGCCCCGCGATCGTCGAGGACCCGAAAGGCGATGCCCGGATAGGCCACATCGACCGCGAGAATGGCTTCACGAACCGTGGCCGCTTCGACCGGCACTTCACCCGCTCCCCCGACGAGGGTGCGCAGTTGGCTGGGGAGTCGGACGGTCACGCTCATGATGCGGCCACCAATTGGTGGAATCGAAGTGCCTCTTCGGCCGCTTCGAGCGACGGCGTGATCGTGGATGAGACCGTCGCGGTCTCGACGATTGCGTCGAGTGTCTTGAGCCCGTGTCCCGAGATGATCGCCACGATCGACTTGTCACGGTCGATGGTGCCGCGTGCGATCATCTGGCGCAACGAAGCGATCGTGACACCGCCAGCGGTCTCGGCGAAGATGCCTTCTGTCTCAGCGAGTAGTCCGATGCATTCGAGAATCTCGGCGTCGGGCACCGACCCGCAGTCACCGCCGTGCGCACGCAACTCGTCCAGCACGTACGGTCCGTCGGCCGGGTTGCCGATGGCGAGGGACCTCGCAATGGTGCTCGGCCGCTGCGGCGTGACGACTTCGGCGCCGGAGGCGAAGGCACTGGCAATGGGCGAGCAGCCCGTCGCCTGCGCGCCGAACAGAACCGGGGCTTGTCCGTCGACGATGCCGAGTTCGATGAACTGCTTGAAGCCTTTGGCGACCTTGGTGAACTGGCTACCCGAGGCGAGCGGCACGACCACCTGTTCCGGTGTGCGCCACCCGAGCTGTTCGCAGATCTCGAACGACAGCGTCTTGGATCCCTCGGCGTAGTACGGGCGAAGGTTCACGTTGACGAACGCCCAATCAGCGTGTTCAGCGACCAACTCGACGCACAGCCGATTCACGTCGTCATAGTTGCCGTCGACGCCCAGGACCGTTCCCCCGAAGATCGCGGTCATCGCTATCTTGGACTTCTCAAGATCGGAAGGAATGATGGTCACGCTCGGCCACCCTATGGACGCGGCATGAGCGGCAACCGACGTCGCGAGGTTGCCGGTCGACGCACACGCCGCCGTCGTGAAGCCCAGGCGCCGCGCGCTCGAGAGCGCCACCGAGACCACGCGGTCCTTGAACGATCCGGTCGGGTTTCGAGTGTCGTCCTTCAACCAAAGTTCACGCACGCCGAGGACCTCGGCGAGTCGTGTCGCGCGACGAAGCGGCGTCCAGCCGGCCCCGAGGTCGACTGCCTCATCACCGGGATCGGGTAGGAGCGCGGCGTAGCGCCAAATGGACGTTGGCCCGTTCGCGATCGACTCGCGAGTGAGGACACGCCGAGCCGCGTCGAGGTCGTAATCGACCTCCAACGGACCGAAGCAGAAATCACACGAGTACCGCGCCTCTGTGGGATAGGTGGCACCGCACTCTCGACATAAAAGCCCTGTAGCGAAACTCATAACCCTCTTTTCATCGTTCGGCCTTTGGCACCTGGTGTGACGAGCGGGTAGCTCGGGTATCACACTGGTTGTCGCGACTTCAACGGGGCCGTCCCTCAGTCGCTCTTGATGACCCATTAATTCTCTCCGAACGTGCCCGCCGTGTCAAGTTCGAACTCCCCGGGCGTCCCCTAACCTCGTACGGGTGGGCAGCCCCGACGTCCCGTGGACGCTTAGCCGCGACGAGTTCGATCTCGAACGCGTCATCAAACTCAAGGCCGAAACGACGGTCGCGGTCGTCGTTCCGGCGCGCAACGAGTCGGCAACCGTCGGCGCTGTGCTCGACGCGGTGCTCGTGCACCGAGAGCTCGTCGACGAGTTACTCGTGGTCAACGACAACTCGGTCGACGACACCTCTACCGTCGCGGACCACCACGGCGCGCGTGTCGTGCGCTTCGACGGTCCGAGCGGGAAGGGCGAAGCCATGCGAGCCGGACTCTCTGCGACCACCGCTGAGCTCATAGTGTTCCTGGATGCCGACGTCATGAACACCACTTCGGAGTTCGTCGCGCGGCTGATTCAGCCCCTACTCGAGCGACCGGAAACCCAACTGGTGAAGGGATATTACGAACGGCCGCTCCATAACATGCCGACCGGAGGCGGTCGCGTCAATGAGTTGGCCGCCCGTCCAATCTTGTCGCTGCTCTACCCCGGCCTCGGCGAGATTCGACAGCCACTGGCCGGCGAAACTGCAGGACGACGTAGTGCCTTCGACGCCATCACGTTGGAGAAGGCCTACGGCGTCGAGATCGCGCTCTTGATCGATATCGCCCGACAGTTCGGCGTGGGGAGTTTGGCACAAGTCGACCTCGGCGTGCGACGTCATCGCAATCGCCCACTCGAAGAGTTGCGTCCAATGTCAATGGACGTCTTGCGCGCAGCGCTGAAGCGTTACAGCGTGCACCTTCCACCACAGAGTTGATCAGATCTTGGCGGAGTTGTGACCGAGGATCACGACGACGTCGTCGCTAGACGCACCCGGCACTGGGCGAAGTCCGTTCAACGCTTGAACCGAGTGAAGACTCACCTTGATCTTGTGAGCGATCTGAATCGCGGCCCACTTGAATCCCGGATTGAAATACACGACTGTCGACTTCAGATGCGAACCGGTGAAGCCCGCGAGCGCATTGACACCGGGCAGACAGTTCCATCCCTGCGTCAGCAACTCCTGTGAGTAGCCGCGAGCCAAGTCCGGGACATTCGTGCCGTTTGCCACCTGAACGCGAACACTGGACTTGGCCACGGTGTGGTGATGCAACGTGGTCGTAGTTTCCGACGGTGGCAATGTGGTCACGCTGCTCGTGGGTGATGCAGGGCTCACGTAGCGAAGCATCAAGAACGCGGCCACGACAAAAAGTACGACGATGATTAGCACAACGCTCAATGCGGGCTGATAGTGAGAGCCGGGCGGATTAGTCGCGTGGTGGGGCTGGGATGCGTCACTCATTCGTCTCAGCCTACATATTGAGCACAGACGAATTTCAGTAACCTTGAACTTCCAAGCCGGTGTGGCGCAGTCTGGTAGCGCAGGCGATTTGTAATCGTCAGGTCGTGGGTTCGAATCCCTCCACCGGCTCTCGCACGAATTTTGGAGTCAGTTCGCGAGATGTTCGACAAGACATCGCGTCACCTAATCCGTCACACCGTGGATGTAGACCAGTCCCAGGTGTGACTCCACGAGTCATTCTGTGAAGTCAAACGCCAAACACCTCGACCCTCGAATACGCCTTACTGGTTTGACCGGCAATCGCGCCCTCCCCCGTCGAAAGAATCGTGACACCTCGTACCTTGAGTTGAATCAATTGAATGTGCAAGTACGCTGCGACGTTCCGCGCTCGAGATCGACTCAATGAAACGTTCAAGGTACTCAGTCCGGTTGCCGCGGTGTAGCCAAAGAGATCAACCTTCCGATACTTTCTCGATCGAATCGTGATAGCGATCCGACGAATTTGACTTTTTAACGCCGCCGAAAGTGACGATGACCGACCGTTGAATGTCCCTATTGCGCCGAACAATATTGGAAGTTTGTGGCCGCTCCATTGTGCATAGAGAACTTCTGATCCCGCCAACTTGAATCCTTGACCGATCGGATAGGAAGTACCTGAACCCGTGGGACTCGTATTCCACTTCATGAGCTCGAAACCCGCGTGAATAAGTCCAGACTGATCTGGCAAAGTGATTGTGGATCCAGGTGTCCCATTTATCGGCGAGATTGAACCACTTCCGCCGTTGGCGTCAAACGTGACGGTGACACTGGGTCCAGCGGTCCACTGCGCAAAGAAGGTCTGACTTCCACTGAGGGTCAAACTCACTCCTTCTGCGTACATTGTCCCGCTGCCATCCGCCTGCGTGTTCCATCCGCTGAACGCGTAACCAAGCTTCGACATTCCATCGCTCGATGGCAGAGCCACCGACGATCCGTCTTCACCGGAAACCGAACTAATCGTTCCAACTCCACCATTTGGGTTGAATGTAAGGACGTCAATGACAATGAGAGTCCACTGAGCAAATAGTTGCATCGTGTCACTCGGAAGGAACGTCGCACCGCCGACCCCAATCAGTGTTCCGCCAGTTGCGGAGTCAAACCATCCATCAAACGTGTTGCCAGCGAAGGTGGGTATTGGGAGTGTCAGAGCGGGAGTTCCAACCACATAACTTGCAGAACTCTGCGTTCCTACTCCTCCGTCGAAGGAGTATGTAATGACGTAGGTGTCGGGTGTCCACTGTGCATACAGGGTTTGGTTCACTGTAAACACGTACGTGGCGCCCGCTGCGTATTCCGTTCCGCTACCGTTGGCAGCCGTATTCCAGCCCACGAATGTGTAACCCGGATTGCTTATTCCCGCTCCCGAAGGCAGTGTCGTCGACCCGCCAACCCGCTCCGATATTGAAGGAATCGAGCCGGTCCCACTATCGGAATCAAATCTCAACGTCGAAGTTGGAATCGGCGACCAAATGGCATACAAATCGACAGCAGCCGAAAATGAATAACTCGAACCGTCACTGAAGGAAGTCCCATCACCGTTCGGCTGAGTATTCCAATCCACAAAGTTAAAACCAGGATTCGATAGTGCCGGACTCAGATTCGCAAATAAGGTGAGAGCAGTTGGGGCGTTCTCTGTTTGAACTGCGTATATCGGATCCGTCGGAGTGTCATTCTCACCGAATGCAACGGAGTGAAATGTTGCTGACCAAACAGCGTAAAGAACCTCAGAACTTGCAAAATTGTAAGTCGAACCATTTGCGACGGATGTACCTGTTCCATCGGAGGACGTATTCCAGTCTGTGAATGCGAAGCCAGTATTGACAAATGAAGGATTCATGTTCGCGAAAGTCGTAAGCGGTGTCGGTGTATTGGCAGTCTGTGATGAATACACCTGGTCATTAGAATTGTCATTCTCGACGAAAGTCACTGAATGGAATGGCTGAGTGGAGGCCATGGCAGTGACTGCGGGAATGGTGATCTGAATGATGAGCGTCGCGAATAGTATCGAGAGCAAATTACGCGCAATTACTTTGCGTGGAACCAGCCGAAACATATTCATGATCGATCCAGGCCAATGATCAATTCGTAAGTGCGAGAGGGCATGATGCGCATGGGAGGTCTTTCTTAGAGGTTTACCGCTCTTGTGTGAACGAGCGCCGTTCCAGCAACCATCAATCTGCGTCGAGCGAACTGAACTCAACGCAGTCGACGTCTCTAAGTTGGGAACTAGCGACGACTAAATCCGGCTGCAGTTTTCCCTTGCTGGGCAAGACTAGACACTGAGTCAGGGACTCTCGTAGAGCACGAAGTCCCTACTTGCACCACTTACGAACGTCGACTCCGTTGACGCGCCACTTCAAAGGCCGCCACCGACACCGCGACACCCGCGTTCAATGAACTGATCTTGCCCAACTGGGGTATCGACACAACGGCCGCGCATCGCTTGCGCGTCAACACCGAAAGTCCTTTTTCTTCTCCCCCGACGACGAGGGCGACGGGCGTCGTTCCGAGATCCAGGTCATAGAGCGAGTCCTTGGACTCTCCGGCGAGTCCGACGGTGAGGACCCCGGCCTTGTTGAGGACGTCGAGCGACGCGGGAATGCCGCCAACGTCACAAAAGGTCAAGTACTCAATTGCGCCCGCCGCGGTCTTCGTGACCGAGGGAGAGATTCGCGCCGATCGGTGGCGGGGCACGACGACGCCGGTCACGCCCGCGCCATCGGCGCTGCGCAACATGGCGCCAAGATTCCGCGGGTCGGTCACGCCATCGCAAACGAGCAGGAACGGATGACGATGTTGGAGGAGCTCGTCAAGCGAGACGGTCTCGAGCCGAGCGGCAATCGCCATGACCCCCTGGTGCCCTTCGGTGCGGGCCTCGCGGTCGAGTCGGGTCATCGAGATGACCTGGACCGGCACCCGCTGGCGTTGTGCCTCGAACTCGATGGCGTCGAGAGTCTCACTCGCGTCTTGCGCGTCGGCGACGTAGATCTTCTGGATCTTTCGACGACGCGCCTTTAACAGTTCCAGCACGGCGTGTCGACCCTCGACCTGCTCGCCACCCAGACCTTCCTTTTCGCGCCCGCTGGGTGCACGCCGCGGCCCACCGACTTGACCGCCGGTCATTGGCCGCCCGCCCTGTCGCGACGATCGACCGGGAGGTCCCTTCCGAGGAGCAGGTCGCGGACTCATGAAATCTCCTCCAACAATGCGACGGCACTCGCCGCGATGCCCTCGACCCGTCCGAGCGCCCCGAGACCTTCGGCGGTCGTCGCTTTGACGGTGACGAGCGTTCCGACGACTCCCGAGAGTTCGTCGGACATACGGGACATGAAGTCGGCCAACTTGGGACGTTCGGCGACAATCGTGATGTCCGCCGAGATCGTGCGAAGTCCAGCCTGGGTGACGAGTTCGACCGATCCTTCGAGAAGGCGGCGCGATGAGGAGCCCGCGAACTGCGGATCGGTGTCGGGAAAGTGTCGTCCAAGGTCACCCAGATTCGCTGCGCCGAGCAAGGCATCACAGAGTGCGTGAGTCGCGACATCAGCGTCGGAGTGTCCGACCAGTCCTGGCGCGTTCGGAATCTCAACCAATCCCAACCAGAGCGAGCGCGACGCGTCCTCGCTGATGCGATGGACATCGAGTCCGTGTCCGATCCTCATCGACGTGACGCAATCGATGTCGCGCGCGCGAGGTCACCAGGAACCGTGATCTTCACGTTGTCGAGTTCACCGGGAACGACGACGACTCTGCCGCCAAGTAGTTCTACGAGGGCCGCGTCGTCAGTGGCGTCGTCGCCGTTGGCGTGCGCGCGCGCCAAGACATCACGGCGAAAGGCTTGCGGTGTCTGGACGGTCACGAGTTCATCGCGCGCCTCGGTGTTGGCGATCACCGTCAGCGCGCCGTCATTTCGCACTCGCTTCACGGTGTCTGAGATCGGGAGTCCCGGGACCGCACCATCGGCGCCTGCGAGCACCGCCTCCACGACCGACGCGAACAGCGCCGAGGTCGCCATGGGTCGCGCCGCGTCGTGCACGATGATCACGTCGGCGTCACCACACTCTTCGAGTCCGGCGCGAACGGACCGCGCTCGGGTATCGCCACCGACGACCACGACGTCGGCGCCCTCACCGTTGCCCAGATAGTTCGTGGGCACGACGAGCACGACGCGTTGCGCGACCGAACGGGCCGCGCGGACGCTGTGCGTCGCCACGGTGTCGTGTTGCACGATGGCGAACTGCTTGGGTCCGCCGTAACGCTGGCCCTGGCCGGCGGCGACGACTACGGCCGCGACCGTCATGGCTACGGAAGGACCGAGGCGAGCTTTTCTTCAGCCGCTTCCGTGTCCACGTTCAAGGCGAACGTCAGCTCCGAGACGAGGATCTGGCGAGCCCGTGTGAGCATGCGCTTTTCCCCGGCCGAGAGGCCCTTGTCCTTGTCGCGGATCGACAGGTTCCGCACGACTTCGGCGACCTGGTAGATGTCGCCGGAACGGAGCTTCTCCGAGTGGTTCTTGAAACGACGCGACCAGTTGGTCGGCATGCGGGCTTCCTTCTTGCGAAGGACCGCGAAGACCTCTTCGACCTCTTCGTCGTTGATGACGTCGCGCAGGCCGACCGACTCGGCGTTGGCGACAGGCACCATCAACACGAGGTCGGTGTAGGCGACCTTGAGCTTCAAATAGTCCTGTTTCACGTCAAACGCGGTCATTTTCTCGATTTTTTCCACGGTGCAGGCGCCGTGGTGGGGGTAGACGAGTCGATCGCCCTTTTTGTACTTGCGAACAGTCATAAACGAGGTTCTCCTCATAGAAAATCGACCGGATCGGCGATTAGGGGGGTTAACTATTGTACCAGATTTTGGTCAAATCATGACCGATTGGGCCCCCACGATTGCCTCGGCGAGCGTGCGACAGCGCACGATCTCGACGCCCGTCACCGGCTCCAGTTCCCCTTCACTCGGTACGACCACTCGCGTGGCGCCGAGACGCTGTGCTTCGCGCACCCGGCGCGTGAGGCCCGAGACCGCGCGGAGCTCGCCGGCGAGTCCGACCTCGCCCATCGCGGCCAGCGTGCGCGGCACCGAGAAACCGAGGACTGAGGACGCGATCGCCACTGCGAGCGCGACGTCGACACCCGGCTCGTTCGCGGGAAGTCCACCCGCGGTCGCGGCAAAGACGTCGAGTCCGCTCGTATCGATCGCACAGCGCGACTCCAAGACCGCGAGCAACAACGACAGCCGCTGCGAGGAGACCTGGTGAGCGACGCGCCGTGGCGAACCGGAGGCCGTGGCGATCAGCGCTTGCATCTCGATGAGGAATGAGCGAGAACCATCGTTGGTCACCGTGAACACGACGCCGGGCACGTCGAGATTCGGCCCACGCAAGGTCGTGGCGTCGGGCACCTCGCGAAGACCATCGGGCACCATCTCCAAGAGTCCGACCTCACCGGTCGCGCCGAAGCGATGTTTGATCGCACGGACGATTCGCAGCGATCCCTGACGATCGCCCTCGATGCGAATCACGGTGTCGACCAGGTGTTCCAACGTCCTGGGCCCCGCCAGTTCGCCGTCTTTCGTGACGTGACCGACGATGAGCAGCGCCGCGCCGGTCGCTTTGGCGACCGAGCAGAGTCGTTCGGCGACGTGACGAACCTGCGGTACCGAGCCGGCGACGCTCGGCAGCGTGTCATCACTCATCGCCGAGATCGAGTCGATGACGCACAGTGTGGGCCGCGTGTCACGAATGAGCTGTTCGGCGACGTCGACGTCCGTCGTCGCCGCGACGTCGAGCCCGGGCGGAACCGCGCCGAGGCGACGGGCTCGTTGTGCGACCTGGGCAACCGACTCCTCGGCGGCGATCAACAAGACGTGTGTCGAGTTCGCCGCCAATTCGCGAAGCGACATCAGGGCGAGCGTCGATTTGCCCACGCCCGGCTCACCAAACAAGAGCGTGGTCGATCCCGCAATGAAGCCGCCACCGAGGACGCGGTCCAACTCACCCACGCCGGTCGACTGGACGATCGCGGTGGTCGCTGCGACATCGCGTAGCGACGTGGTGAGTGTCGGAGCGACTCGAGGTTTCAGCGACGTGCGCTCTTCGTCGAGTGTGTTCCACTCGCCACAGCCCGAGCACCGTCCGCTCCAGCGCGGTGAGGTCGTACCGCACTCGCGACAGACGTGCACCGAATGGCTCTTCACCCCAATGAGGCTATGAGTGGGGTGTGACCTTAGGCGTTGTCGGAGAGATCTTCGAAGTCGACCGAGGGCGGTAGGCCTTCGACGCCCTCAAAGGTCAGATACGGTCCGTCGGGACCCTCGGCGATATCGCCGACGATCGTCTGGCCGGCGTGGAACTCCTTGAAGAGGATCTTCTCGCTCAATGCGTCTTCGACGTACTGCTGGACTGCGCGGCGCAGCGGTCGCGCACCGAGTTCAGGGTCGTAGCCCTTCTCGGCGAGGAAGCCCTGCGCGGCGGCGGAGAGTTCGAGACCGAGACCCTGTGTCGCCAACTGGTCGCGGAGCCGAGCGATGAACATGTCGGCGATCGAGATCACTTCTTCGCGGGTCAACTCGTGGAAGACGATCGTGTCGTCGATGCGGTTGAGGAACTCCGGGCGGAAGTGTGCCTTGAGGGCGGTGTGGACCTTCTCCTTCATTCGCTCGTGGTCCGCGACGTCCGACGCCTTGCCGAAGCCGATCGCGGCCTTTCGCAGGTCGGCGGTGCCGAGGTTCGAGGTCATGATCAAGATCGTGTTCTTGAAGTCGACCGCGCGACCTTGCGCGTCGGTCAGACGACCGTCCTCGAGGATCTGCAAGAGCGTGTTGAAGACGTCAGGGTGCGCCTTTTCTACTTCGTCGAAGAGCACCACGGAGAAGGGCTTGCGCCGAACGGCCTCGGTGAGCTGACCACCCTCGTCGTAGCCGATGTAGCCCGGGGGCGAACCGACGAGACGGCTGACTGAGTGCTTCTCCATGTACTCGGACATGTCGAGTTGGATCAACGCGTCTTCGTCATCGAACAAGAACTCGGCCAAGGTCTTGGCGAGCTCGGTCTTGCCGACGCCGGTCGGCCCGAGGAAGATGAACGAGCCACCGGGGCGCTTCGGGTCCTTCAGGCCGGCACGCGTACGTCGAATGGCGCGACTGATCGAGATGACCGCCTCGTCTTGGCCGACGATGCGCTTGTGGAGTTCGTCTTCCATGCGCAACAACTTGGTCGTCTCTTCTTCGGTGAGGCGATAGACGGGTATGCCGGTCCAGACCGCGAGCACTTCGGCGATGGTGTCCTCATCGACGAGGTCGAAGACCACGCCGCCGGATGCCTGGATCGTGAGGTCGAGCTCGTCGCGCTTGGCGATGAGTTCGCGCTCTTGCTCATCCAGCGCCTTGGCCTGTTCGAGCGCGCCACTGGCCATCGCGGTCTCTTTGTCGGCGCGCACGCGCATGATGTCCTCATCGAACTTCTTCTGCTGTGGCGGGGTGTCCATACGGCGGATGCGCAGGCGGCTACCGGCCTCGTCGATGAGGTCGATCGCCTTGTCGGGCAAGAACCGATCCGAGATGTAGCGGTCGGCCAGGTTGGCCGCGGCGATCAATGCCTGGTCGGTGATCTTGACGGCGTGGAACTCCTCGTAGACCTCGCGAAGGCCCTTCAGAATGTCGATCGTCATCGCGACCGAGGGCTGATCGACCTTGACCGGCTGGAATCGTCGCTCGAGCGCGGCGTCCTTTTCGATGTGCTTGCGGTACTCGTCGATCGTCGTGGCGCCGATGGTCTGGAGCTCACCGCGCGCGAGCATCGGCTTCAGGATCGACGCGGCGTCGATCGCGCCTTCGGCGGCACCGGCGCCGACGAGCGTATGAATCTCGTCGATGAAGAGGATGATGTCACCACGCGTGCGGATCTCCTTCAAGACCTTCTTCAGTCGCTCTTCGAAGTCACCGCGGTAGCGGCTGCCGGCGACGAGCGCGCCGAGGTCAAGCGTGTAGAGCTGCTTGTCCGCGAGCGTGACCGGCACCTGGTTGGCGACGATCTTCTGGGCGAGGCCCTCGACGATGGCGGTCTTGCCGACGCCGGGCTCGCCAATCAGGACGGGGTTGTTCTTGGTGCGACGCGACAGCACCTGCATCACGCGCTCGACTTCCTTCTCGCGCCCGACCAACGGGTCGAGCTTGCCCTCGCGGGCGAACTGCGTGAGGTTGCGACCGAACTGGTCCAAGACGGCCGAGCCGCCGGCGCCTTCGGCGTCGCCGCTCTTTTGGCCCCCGGATGGGCTTGAGCCACCCGACTCCTTACCGGCCTGGCCGGACATCATCTGGATGACCTGGGTTCGAACCCGCGCCATGTCGGCCCCGAGGTCGCTCAAGACCTGGGCCGCGACGCCGTCACCCTCGCGCACCAACCCGAGCAGCATGTGCTCGGTGCCGATGTAGGAGTGGCCGAGCTGGAGCGCTTCGCGAAGTGAGAGCTCAAGGACCTTCTTCGCGCGCGGCGTGAAGGGTGGGGAACCAGGTGAGGGATTGGTGTTCGCGCCGATGGCCTCTTCGACCTTTTCGCGAACGACGTCGAAGGTGACCCCCAGGGCGTCGAGCGCCTTGGCCGCGACACCTTCGCCCTCGCGGATCAGTCCGAGCAGGATGTGCTCGGTACCGATGAACGCGTGGTTGAGGTCACGTGCTTCTTCCTGCGCGAGTACAAGCACTCGTCGGGCGCGGTCAGTAAATCGTTCGAACAATTGTCGTCCTTTGTGTTTCGATACTTAAAAGTGTACCGGTGAGGTGTACCGATTGAGTCCCACCCCTCGGACCACAGAGAATGCCCAACGGGCCCTCAATTAGTGTGGGAACGTGAACCCGCACGAGCGCCTGCGACTGGCATCGGTCGAAGACGACCTCACAAGTCTGGAGACATTACTTGCCGAATCGGTCATCTTCGGCGACGAGTACCTCGATTCGGTCACCACGCACCTCATTTACGCCGGTGGAAAGCGCTTACGTCCCTTGTTGGCGGTCGCGTCAGCGACGAGCGGTGAGCGACCAGGGACTCGCGAGGACCTGTTGGGCGGGGTCGCGCTCGAACTCATGCACCTCGCCTCGCTCTATCACGACGACGTCATGGACGAGGCCGAGGTGCGCCGCAACGTCGACAGCGTCAACGCCCGTTACGGGAACCTCATCGCGATCGTCGCCGGCGACTATCTCATGGCCCGCTCGGCCGCCATCGCCGCCGACCTCGGCACCGACGTCGCCGGACTGTTGGCTCGAACCCTCGCGGCGTTGACGCGGGGCCAGGTCTCTGAAGTTCGCACCGCCTTCTCCGTGGAACGAACCGAGGACGACTACTTCGCCGCGATCGAGGGGAAGACCGCGGCGCTGATGGCCTCGAGCTGTCGCGTCGGTGCCCTGACCGCGCACCTGCCCGAGAACGAGCGCGAGGCACTGACCGACTTCGGTCGCTGCTTCGGCATGATCTATCAGTTGCGCGACGACATCCTGGACGTCATCGCGACCGACAACGAGTTGGGCAAACCGGCGGGGCAAGACCTCGCCGAAGGCATCTACAACCTGCCGACGATCTTCGCGCTGCGCGACACCAACGTCGGCGATGAACTGTGCGGCGTGCTCGGTGCGGTGCTCGATGACGAGGACCGCGAACGCGCGCGCAAGCTCGTCGTCGCGACCGACGGTATCGAGCGCACCATCGTCGCGGCCGAGACCTACCTCGCCCAGGCGCACGTCGCGCTGGCGACGCTGCCGAGCGAACAGTTGCGCAACGGTTTCGGATCGCTGATCGAATCGCTGCTCGAAGACCTGCCGACGTATTAGTCGGCGATCGGTTTGAGCGTCGGGAAGGCGATGACCTCTCGGATGTTCGATTCGTCCGCGATGAGCATCGCCAGCCGGTCAATGCCGAGGCCGAGACCGGCCGTGGGCGGCAGTCCCCACTCCAATGCCTTGATGTAGTCCTCGTCGATGTGCATCGTCTCGGGCTCACCCTCGGCGGCGAGGCGTGCCTGGTCCTCGAACCTCGCGCGCTGATCCAGCGGGTCGACGAGTTCGGAGAAGCCATTGGAGAGTTCTCGACCGACGGCGTAGGACTCGAAGCGCTCCACCAGATCAGGGTCGCTCTGGTGACGCCGGGCCAACGGCGAGATCTCAACCGGGAAGTCCGTGACGAAGATCGGGTTCCACAGCGAGGACTCACACGTCGCCTCGAACAGCTCGGCCAAGCATCGTCCGGCGCCCCACGCGCGGTGCACGTCGACACCGCGCTCGTGGAGCATCGCGGCGAGCTGCTCGCGCGGGGTGTGCACCGACACGTCCTCGCCGACCGCCTCGCTTGCGAGTTCGGCCATCGTCCGTCGCGGCCACGGTGCCGCGAAGGAGAAGGGGCGTCCCTGGTACTCGACCTCGGTGGTGCCGAGCACGTCCATGGCGACCCCGGCGGTGAGTTCCTCGGTGAAGGTCATCATGTCGTCGTAGTTCCAGTAGGCCGCGTAGATCTCGAGCATCGTGAACTCGGGATTGTGTCGCGGACTGACGCCCTCGTTGCGAAAGACGCGGCCCATCTCGAAGACCCGTTCGAATCCGCCCACGACGAGTCGCTTCAGCCACAGCTCCGGCGCGATGCGCAAGTAGAAGTCAGTGTCGAGCGCGTTGTGGTGCGTGGAGAACGGTCGCGCGTCCGAACCTGAGGCGATGGCATTGAGGATCGGCGTCTCGACCTCCATGAAATTCTGTGCCCAGCAGCGCTCGCGCACCGCGCGCATGACGTCGCTTCGTCGTTTCAACGTCGTTCGCGACATTGGATTGGCCCAGAGATCGGCCTCGCGGTGACGGTAGCGCAGGTCGAAGTCAGCGATGCCGGCCCACTTGTCGCCGAAGTTGCGTTCCGCCGTCGCCAGCGTCACCCAGGTCGCCACCTTCACCGAGAGCTCACCGCGCTTGGTGCGCACGACTTCGCCGCCCACGCCGACCCAGTCGCCGAGGTGCAGCTTGGTGAACTCGTCGAACTCCGCGGTCAGGGACTCGAGCGCGAAGAGTTGGATCTCCCCGCTCGAGTCGCGCAGCGTGGCGAACGCCAACTTGCCCTGGGGCCGCACGAGCATGAGTCGGCCCGCGACGTTGACGGTGTCGCCCGACTCCTCGCCGTCGGCGAGATGGTCGTAGCTGGCCTGCAGCGTCGCAGCGAATGCGTTGTGGGCAAATGAATACGGCACTGTCACGAATTGTCTCCCGAATGATTCCGTTCATGAACGATACGCAATCCGTGGAGGGTCAGCCACGGTTCGACGTGCTGCACGTGTTTGGTGTGCGGCGCGATCAGTCCCGCGAGACCTCCGGTCGCGATGACCGTCGCCTCGCCGAGCTCTTCGAGGATGCGCTCGATCATGCCATCGACCTGGGCAGCGAAGCCGTAGAGGACGCCGGACTGGATCGACTCCACCATCGAACGCCCGATGACCGAGCGCGGTCGCACCAGCTCGACCGAGCGCAGTGCTGCGGCGTGGGAGTACAGGGCGTCCAGAGAGATGGCGACGCCCGGAGCGATCGCGCCGCCGAGGTACTCCCCCTTCGCACTGATCACGTCAAAGACCGTCGCCGTTCCGAGGTCGACGACGATCGAAGCCCCGGGATAGAGGTCGTAAGCGCCCACGGCGTCGGCGATACGGTCCGGACCGACCTCGCGAGGGTTGTCATAGAGGATCGGCATACCCGACTTCGTGCCCGGTCCGATGACGGTGAAGTCGAGTTCCGAGAACCAACGATTGGCCATCCGACGCAGTTGCGTGTTCGCCATCGGTGATGACGACGAGATAGCGATCGCCGTGACGGCCGTGCGAAGGTCCAGCCCCTCGAGGTCGAGCAATTGTGTGAGCACCATCGCGTGCTCGTCCGGCGTCCGCTCGGCAACCGTCGAGATCCGCCAGTGAAAGGCCAGCCCGCGCTCGTCGGTGGCGCGCGCGAAACCCATGGCGTCGGGCGTCTCCGGCGTCTCGGGTCCGAAGAGACCGATCACGGTCTCGGTGTTGCCCACATCCATCGCCAGCAGCATCACGCATCTCCTTTGAGTACGACCGGTCCATTGTCGATCAATCGCACACCGTCGACGACCGCGGCGACCAGCGCTCGGGCCTCGCCCGAATCGGAATCGCTCGACGGATCGAGCGTCGCGGCGTCGACGACGTCGGCGTAGTCGACGTCGACGTCGGCGTGGGCCAATGTCGCACGCAGGGCCAGTCGATGCGCGCTGGCCGTGTCCGGCGCTTCACCCACGCGCGCGATCGCGCGCGACAGCGCCAGCGCGTGTCGTCGACCGTCATGACTGAGGCGCACGTTGCGACTGGAGAGCGCGAGTCCGTCGTCATCGCGCACGATCGGGCACGCCACGATCTCGACCGCGAAGGAGAGGTCGCGCACCATCTGACGCACGACCGCCAGCTGCTGAAAGTCCTTCTCACCGAAGTAGGCACGGCACGGTCCCGTCACGACGAGTAATTTCGCCACGACGCTGGCGACGCCGTCGAAGTGTCCGTGTCGCGCGGCGCCTTCGAGCACGTCGCGCAGACCTCCCACGCTCACCGTGGTCGGCGTCGGCGCCGGAAAGTCGGGCCACATGGTCGCCAGCGTCGGCTCGACGAAACAGTCGACCCCGTGGGCTTCGGCGAGGGCGTGATCGCTCTCGGGTGTGCGCGGATAGCTCGCGAGATCACCGGCGTCGCCGAATTGACGAGGGTTCACGAATGACGTCGCGAGTACGACGTCACCTCGTGTGCTCGCCGCTTCGAAGAGTGACGCGTGTCCCGCGTGCAAGGCGCCCTGGGTGGGCACGAGTCCGACGCGTCGCCCGTCGCGACGTTGCCCATCGGCGAAGGTCCGCCACTGCTCCACGTCACTGATGATGCGCATCAGGCCCGAGATTGAGAGCGCCGCAGTTCAGAGAGTTCGAAGGCAGCGTTGGCGAGTGCCACGTACGTGGAGCGCTCGGACTCAGGAATCGCCGCTAGGTGCGCGTCGATTGTCGACATGTCGCCGCGCGAGGCGGGTCCGGTGAGCGCGTCATCGGGCCCGAAGCGTGCGACGTCGACGAGGGTCTGTTCGGCGAGCGGCAAGAAGTCCTCTAAGGAGAGTCCGATTGATTCGGCGAGCGTCCGTACCTGGCCCATCAACGCCACGAGGTGATTCGAGGCGACGACCGCCGCCGCGTGATAGATAGTGCGCTGGTCGTCGCGCAACGTGATGACGCGCCCGCCAAGTGACAGTGCCACGTCTCGCATCACGTCATCGCCCGTGACGCAGTACGTCGCGCCGATGAGTCGAGCGGCGTCACTGCCTGACGGCAGCGCCATCAATGGGTGCACCGAACCAACCCTCGGGTGAGGCGCCAACACGTCGAGTGTGCGTGAGCCGGCGACGTGTGCGACCACGCGGTCCTCGCGAGCAGGAATCGATGCCGCGACCTCCGCGATGGCGTCGTCGGGTACACAGAGGAGAATCAGGGCGGCTCCCAGAATCGACGACGCGTCATCGTGGTGCACGACCTCGACGGCGTGGCCGACGCCCGTGAGGGCGCTGGCGAACGACGAGCCCGCACGACCGGCCCCAACGATTGCGATATTCATTACTGCTCCCGTCCGTTCCAGCCCCTCGCGGGTGCCGTTCGTCTAGTGCAACGAATCGAGTGTACCGAGTCGAGTGACCTTCCCCACGGCGGCGCTCAATTGGGCCGCACTCACCAACGCGGGCGCCAGTTCGTGCAAGGGCACGAGGACGAAGGAGCGTTCGTACATACGCGGGTGCGGCACGAGCAGATCGGGGTCGTCGCTCACCTCGTCACCGACCAATAAGACGTCGACGTCGAGCGTGCGTGGCCCCCATCGCACGTCGCGCACGCGCTCGCGCGCCGCTTCCGCGCGGCGTGCGCGTTCGAGCAACTCGTGCGCCGAGGCGTCGGTCTCGAGTTCGATCACGAGGTTCCAGTAATCGTCCTGGGCGACACCGCCCTGCGGTTCGGTCTCGTAGACCGACGAGAGACGGATCGAGTCGCGCGCGCGCACGACCTCGACGCCGGCCGCGAGGTGTTCGCGACGATCACCGATGTTCGATCCGAGCGAGAGATAGGCCCAGCGCACTACGGGCGCTGGACGGTGCATCGAACGCCGACCGACGCGACGTCTTCGACGACCGGCGGACGGGTCTTTCGAACCGAGACGGTGACCGACGCGATCTCCTCATCGAAGGCGAGGATCTCGTAGGCGACGCGGTAGGCCAACGTCTCGAGCAACAGGTAGCGGCCCTCGGTCGCGGTGCGCACCGTGAGACTGAGCACGTCGGCGTAGTTCGTGGTCACGGCGATGTCGTCGTTGATCGCGGCCGCTTCGAAGGGACGTTCGAGGTCGAGGTCGAAGATGAGCGGCTGGGCCCGGTCGCGCTCTTCGGCGAGGACACCGATGACCGCGCTGCAGCGAAGTTCGCGCAGCTCGATGACGTCGTTCACGCAGTGACCTCGGGCAGGTCGAAGAGCACCGTGCGTCCATCGGGACCGATCGATCGCTTGAACAGTCGTTCGACGTAAGCGATCGCGAGCGGCACCGTCGGCACGCGCTGACTCCACACCAGATAGCCGGCGATCACGCCGAGCAGTCGATCCGACACCTCGTCACTGTGCAACAGGACCATGGTCTTGTTGGACATCGAGTTGGCCAAGTCGAGGTAACAGGCCTCGAGGACCTCGCGCTGTTGTGGTCCACCGCGTAGCGCGTAGTGACTCGCCGTCAATCCGTGTTCGAAGTACGCGCTGAGGTTCTGCATCACCGGCAAGATCGAGATGACGCGACCGAATCCCTGGTGCTTCAGCCACAGGAGCTCCTCGTCGCGACGCACGCGGCGGTGCACGGTCGTCGAGCCGCCCGGACGTTCGGACACCGCGAGAATCCCCTTGTAGACCCAGGTGAAACTTCGCGGCTCGATACCCGCAGCCCACTTGCCCCTCACGCGTTTACCTCCTCGACGGGGCGGACGAGCAGCTCACGGAGCTGAACGGCGGCCGCAGCGTCGTGTACCCGTACCATACTCACCCCCTGCAAAAGCACCCACGCCTCAGTGGCGATCGACGCCTCCAGCCGCTCGTCCACGTCGAGGGCCACGGGGGCGAAATCACCGAGGAAGCGCTTGCGACTGGTGCCGATGAGCACGCCGGCGTGATGCTCGCGAGCGATCTCGACGAATCGAGACACGTGAGCCAAGAGGGCGATGTTGTGCGCGGTCGTCTTGCCGAATCCGATGCCCGGATCGAGCCACAACTGCGTCACGCCCGCCGCCGTGGCGCGTCCCGCCATCTCGGCGAGGAACTCCGCGATCTCCCCGACGACGTCGTCATAGGTCGGATTCAACTGCATCACGGACGAGTCGCCCTGGCGGTGCATCGCGACGTAACCGACGCCGAGTTCGCCGGCGACCTCGACCAACGAACTCGACACGTCGTTGAGAACGGTCGCGCCCGCACTGATCGCCGCGCGAGCGACCGACTCCTTCTGAGTGTCGATCGAGACCGGGCCGACAGCACTCAGCACCTCGATCACCGGCACGACGCGCGCGATCTCCTCGTCGGCGTCGACCGGTGTCGCGCCGGGCCGCGTCGACTCGCCACCGACGTCGACGATGTCACAACCCGCTGCGAAGTGCGCGAGGCCTCGGGTCACGGCGTCGTCCGTGGCGAAGGTGCGAGAACCGGGATAGAAAGAGTCGGGCGTCACGTTCACGACGCCCATGACGCTCGGGTTCAGCTCCATGCGGCGCGACGCTGGTGGATGAACTGCAGCGCCTCGGCCCGGCTCGCCGCGTCCGTGCGGAACGATCCGCGAACCGCCGACGTGACGGTCGTGGCGCCGGCCTTCTTCACGCCGCGCATCGACATGCAGAAGTGCTCGGCCTCGATCACCACGATCGAACCGCGAGGATGCAGTTCGCGCTCCATCGCCTCGACGATCTCGGTCGTCATCCGTTCTTGGACCTGGAGACGGCGTGCGTATCCTTCGACGAGTCGCGCGAGCTTCGACAGTCCCGTGATCTTGCCTTCGGGACCGGGGAGATAGGCCAGGTGCGCGAAGCCGACGAACGGCACCAGGTGATGCTCGCAGAGTGACGTAAAGGCGATGTCGCGCACCATCACCATCTCGTCGTGACCCGCTTCGAAGGTCACGCGCAGGTGCTCACCGGGGTCGACGTCATTGCCTTCGAAGAGCTCGACGTACATGTCGGCGACACGTCGCGGTGTCTCGAGAAGTCCGGCGCGCGTCGGGTCCTCTCCGATCGCCTCGAGGAGCTCGCGAATCAGCGCTTCAACGCGCGGATGATCAACCACGACTAGGCCTCGCCGATGAAGGTGTAAATCGCGTCGAGATTGCGGTAGCGCTCGTTCACGTCCAGGCCGTAGCCCACGACGAAATCCGACGGAATCGTGAACCCGACGTACTTGAGTGATTGCTCGACGCGCTGTTCGCCTTCCTTGAGCAAGAGGGCACAGACCTCCAAGCTCTTGGGGTTTCGCGCGCCGAGATACTGACGCAAGTAGTTCAATGTCAGACCAGAGTCGACGACATCTTCCACGATCAAGACTTCGCGACCGAGCAGATCGACGTCGAGGTCCTTCACGATGCGCACGACGCCGCTGGTCTTGGTCGCGGCGCCGTAGGACGAGACGGCCATGAAGTCGACCTCAACCGGGAGTTCGATCGCACGCATCAGGTCGGACATGAAGTTGATGGCGCCCTTCAGTACGCACACGAGCAACGGCGGCTCGTCGGCGTAATCCTGTGTGATCTGACGACCGAGTTCCAGCACGCGGTCGTGCACCTCCTTCGCTGAGACGACCACCTCGCCGAGATCGTGCTGCGCCCACAGTGCGGTGAAGTCGTCGGAAGAATGGCTACCCATGCCTCGCCAGCGTATCTGGTTGCACTACTCCAAAATCAAGTGTTGTTCGCGTCTTGACAGTCGTCGGCCCCCGCTCAGCTCCATCGCGACGACGTCGCCGCTCACCACCGCGATCGCTCGTTCGACTTCGTCGGCGCTCGGCGGATGCTCACCGTCTCCCGCGTCGGCCACGCGAAGTTGCGCTCGCAGCCAACGACGCAGCCGCGCACGCGGCCACGTACGAAGGTCTCGACAGTCGGCGTCCTCGAGTGACACCGCGACGTCATCTCGCGCGAGCTCATCCAGCCACACTCGCTCGTCGAATACCAGGGCGGCCTGACGAGCGAGGATCGGTACGACGTCGCGACCGGCCACGTCGTCGAGCACCGCGATCAGTTCGTGGCGGACTCGGTTGCGTCGAAACGCCGGATCATCATTGCTTTCATCGTGGAGTGGGGAGAAGGACGACGTCGCGACGAAGTCATGGAGCGCCGAGCGGCGGATGTCGCGCAGCGGCTTGGTCGGATCGTTCACCATCGGCGACAGACCGTCGAGACCGGCGCCGCGCATCATATTCAAGAGCACGGTCTCTGCGAGATCGTCCATCGTGTGACCGGTGAGCACGCCCGCGGGCATCGCCGCCCGGCGCGCGGCTCGCGCGCGGGCTTCGAAATTTGCTCCCGCGTCAACCATCACGTCATGGAGAACAAAGTTGATCTGCAGGCGTTGACAGATCTCGTGGACACACTGCGCATCGACAGTGCTCGTCGGACGGGCGTGATGATCGACGTGGTGGACTGTCACGACGAGACCGGCCTCGAGGGCGAGCAGGAGCAGACCAAGGGAGTCCGGTCCACCGGAGACCGCGAGGTCGGCGTGCGATCCGGCGATGCTGAAGTGGGCCTGCGTCAGCAGTGCAGAGGTCATTTTCAAGAGGTTAGGCAACCAGGGCGAACGGTGAACTGACGGCGCAGCCGCCGTAGGCTTTCGGGCGTGCGATGCTCAAAACGAACGACCGACGACGTCGTGGTGACGAGCGATCGTTGCCGCGCCAACGCCCGCCACGGAACGGAATCGCCGTGCCGACCGAAGTAGTCCTCAGCGCCAAGGCGCGCGGGGCGATCAACGTCTATCCGATCGAGTTCGCGCGCCACTTCGGCGTCCAGGCGTTTGTCACCGACCGCACCGGCGGCGTGAGCCCGGCACCGTATGACTCGCTGAATCTGGGCGACCATGTCGAGGACAACCCCGCGAACGTCCAGGAGAATCGACGGCGCGTAGCCGACGCCATCGGCGTCGACGCGAGTCGCCTGATAATCATCAATCAAGTCCACGGGCGCGACGTGATCGCCGCGAACCAGGCGACGGCTGACAGCACCGGTGACGTGCTCATCGACTTCGGCGATGAGCTCGCCGTCGCGGTCCTGGTCGCGGACTGCCTGCCCATCTTGTTGGTCGACGAGGACTCACCAACGCTGGCCGTCGTCCACGCCGGCTGGAAGGGTCTCCAGCAGAACGTCCTTGAAAGTGCGCTGGAGAACTTCGCCCACCACGACGCAGTGCACGCCTTTCTCGGTCCGTGCATCTCGGGTGCCGCGTATCAAGTCGGTCCGGAGGTCGCCGAACAGTTCGCCAGCGTCGCCGGCGCCGTCACGGCGGACACGGGCGATCGCTCGTTCCTCGATCTGCGCGCGGTCGCAGTGGCGCAGTTGTTGGCGCTCAGGGTCACCGATCACCACATCACCGTGGCCCAGCAATCGACCGACGGCGGCGCGACGTTCTTCAGCGACCGTGCGCAACGACCGTGCGGCCGATTTGGTTTGGTCGCCCGACGAGTCATTGCATGAAGTCCCGCGCCGAACTGTTTCGCTACGTTGAACTCGACGTGACGTCGGACACGTTGACCGCCACCTACGAACTTGACGATCGGACCTTCGTCGAGACGGTCGCCTTCGAGGGCGTCAAGTCACTCGAGACACCGGCCGTCGTCGCGCTCGCACAGCTGTGGTACCTCATCGCCGGTCTCTCGTACTACAAGGCCGGTGCCGCGCGCCGCATCGACGTCGGCACGACGCCACTGGGAACCCAGGGCCGGCGCCTCTTGAAGGCGGCGCTCTCGGACGGACTCGGCGAATTCGCCTACCGCAATCAACTGCCGCTCAGTGACGTCACCATCGAGGGTCGCACGGGCGTCGAACCATACGAGCCGTTCCTCGATTCCAATCGAGTGCTCACGCCCTTCGGCGGCGGCATCGACTCAGTCGTGACCGTCGAACAGTTGCGACCCCACGTCGACCAGGCGCTCTTCGTGGTCAGCCCGTCCGCGGGACGGTTCGCGCCTCTCGAAGCGACGGCCGCCGTGACGGGACTCGACGATCATTCGCGCGTCTCGGACGCTCGATCCCCAGATCGTGCGGGGCGACGACTCCTTCTTCAACGGTCACGTGCCGGTCACGACGATGATCACGCTCTTGGCCGCGGTGGCGGCCGTGGCATCGGGCCGCGGCGGCGTCGCACTGAGCAATGAGCACTCGTCATCGGTCGCAAACCTGCGTTGGTACAACTCGGACATCAACCATCAGTGGAGTAAGTCGTGGAACGCGGAGCATCTGATCGCCTCGGCGATCGCCGAACGCGTGGGCGACGAACTCGTAGTCGCCAGTTACCTGCGCGATCGCAGTGAGCTGTGGGTCGCCGAGGCGTTCAGCAAACTCACGCAGTACCACCACGTCTTTCGCAGTTGTAACCGCGCCTTCAGTCAAGACCCGAGCGAACGAGCGTCGCAGTGGTGCGGCGAGTGCGACAAGTGCCTCTTCGTCAACCTGGTACTGGCGCCGTTCCTGACGCGCGCGCAACTTCACGACATCTTCTCGAGTGAACCGTTGAGCGACCCGGCGCTCAACGCCCAACTGCGCACCTTGGTCGGCCTCGGCGACGAGCACAAACCGTTCGAGTGCGTGGGCGATCCCGACGAGAGCGCCGTCGCGCTGACCGAGGTGAGTCGCCACGAAGAGTGGCGTGACGTGACGGCGCTGCGCGATCTCGCCCACGAGCTCGGCACCGAACAAGAGGTCGACGACCTCCTCAAACCACAAGGATCGAGCCGTGTCCCGGCCCACTGGCTTCGCTGACCTCGCGGGCGCACGCGTCGGTATCTTCGGCTACGGCGTCGAGGGTCGCGCCGCGCGACGCAGACTCGAGGGCGTGGCGGCCTCGGTCGTGCTCGTCGATGACGCCAGCGGGGTCGGTCCCGACGTGACGCCGACAGGCGCGGGCGGTTTCGAGCAACTCCTCGAGTGCGACGTCGTCTTGAAGAGTCCCGGCATCCCACGCCGACGCGCTGACATCCTCGAACTCGAGGCCCGTGGCGTCGTCGTCACCTCAGCGCTCAATCTCTGGCTTCACGACATCGATCGATCACGAGTGGTGGCGATCACCGGCACCAAGGGGAAGTCGACGACGACCGCACTGGTGACGTTCTTCTTCGAGTGCCTCGGTGAGTCGGCGATTCGTCTCGGCAACTTCGGCCAACCGCCGTACGATCCCGAACTCGACGTCGACACCGGATGGCTCGTCGTTGAAGTCTCCAGCTTCCAATGCGTCGACATTGACGTGGCGCCCGCCATGGTGATCGTGACGTCACTCGGCGCCGATCATCTCGACTGGCACGGTTCGCTCGAGGACTACCGCCGTGACAAATTGTCATTGACGCGCACGCCCGGTGAGCACCACACGCTCGTGCCCGACAACGCGACCCTCCGAGACGAAGCCCACCAACTTGGCGGGGACGTTCTCTTCGTCCCTGCTGACGCCTCGAATCTCGCGTCCACACTCGGTCTCTTGGGCGAGCACAGCAACGACAACGTCGCCCTGGCCCTTCAGGCGGTGGCGCTCCTCACGGAGCGCAACATCGATGAGGTCCGCACCAGAGTGCTCGCGGCGAAAGATCATTTCGAGCCACTGCGAGGTCGTCTTACGTTGGTCGCGAACGAAGCCGCCGGGAGCGCGTCGCGACGATACGTCGACGACGGTCTCGCGACGTCCGTGCTGCCAGTCATCGCGGCGCTCGGCGTCTTCGCTGACGAACCGGTGGCGCTCATCGCAGGAGGCTACGACCGCGGTGTGGACTACGCACCACTTGCCGAAGCGCTCGCGGCTCGCATTCCACTCACCACCTTGATCACGATGGGCGAGGCTGGCCAACGAATCGGCGAGGCCGTCGCCCATCGCTCCAGTGACATCGCGCAGATCTCGGTGACGTCGATGCGCGCGGCCGTCGTTGAGGCGCGACAAGCTTTGAGTGAAGGCGGTGTGATCTTATTGTCACCCGCCGCTCCAAGCTTCGATCGGTACAAAAACTGGAAGGAACGTTCGGACGACTTCACGGCAATCGTGCACGAACTGATCGAAAAGTAGGACTCGCCTTCGACAACTGGCGCCGACGGCTGTCAAGGGTCAGCTGATGTTGTGTCAGGGATCAGGTTGCGATGTCAACTATCAGCTGTTGGTGAAATGTCAACCATCGACCGTTGCAATACAAGGACAAGGGAGCCTGTGTAAGACAACACCAGATCCTTGTCGAATCAACACCAGCTGATCCTTGACAAGAACTCATTGCGTTAGCTCCTTTCCCTTGATTCTGCCTTCTTCTTTCGGACTTCGCCCGTCGTGAGTCGCTTCACGGCTTTAATGAGTTCGCTTCCTTCCCACACCTCGAGGGTGCGTTCAGAGACCTTGACGTCAATGACGTGGCCGCAACGGTGCTTTCCCACCGAAAACTGCTGACCCGAAACAGTCACCACACCGTTGATGTTGACGGTGCGCGCGACCCATTCGACACCGCCGCTCGCCACGCGCGGCTCCGAGATGAGGAGTGCTGGTCCAGGTAGGGACGCGTCGCGTGCGTAGAAGCGCTCGGACGGGGTCACCATTTTGATGCCCTGGTGAGGCCGTTCGGTGTTGTAGAGCTCGATGAACTCGTCGAGCTCGCGCTGGGCCGCGGCGAGTGAGACGAACAGTCGACCAGTGAGGAACTCCTGGCGCAAGGTGCGGTGAAAGCGTTCGATCTTGCCCGTCGTGGTGGGACTTCGCGGCGCGGTCAAGCGGTGCGCGATCCCGTTCTCGCGACAGATCCGATCGAAGAGCGTCTCGGCGTCCCCCTTGCCGAAACGATTCGTGAAGACCTTGCCGTTGTCGGTGAGGATCTCTTCGGGCACCCCGTAGCGCTCGAGGGCGTTCGCCAAATGCGCGCAGACCGGACGCAACGTGGCCCGAGCCATGATTCCGGCGCAGACGATGAATCGGCTGTAATCGTCGATGCCGGTGAGGATCTTGGCCTCCACGCCACCATCGGTCAACACCCCGCCCACGACGTCCATCTGCCAGAGCTCCATTGGCCGACCTCGTTCCCAGCGCTTGCGTTTCGGGAGTCGCTTGCGCTCGGCGCGCGCAACGATCAGACCTCGACGACTCAGCACGCGGTGAATCGTCATCAACGCCGGCGGCGTGGTGCCACCGCGTTGCAGTTCGTGCGCGATGCGCACCGGTCCCCACAGTGGATGCGCCAGGCGCAGCGCGATGATCGCGGCCTCGCGTTCGCCGTCGAGTTGGTGGGGCACGTGATGCGGTCGGTGCGAACGGTCATCCAACCCCGCCAACCCACTCGCCTCGTAGTCAGCGAGCCACTTGTAGAGGGTCTGGCGCGAGACCTTCACCTTGCGAGCAACTTCGCTCACCGAATAACCATCTTTGATGACCATGAGCACGGCGTCGTAGCGCTGCTCCATCTTGCTGATCTCCTTAAACACGGGCCACCTCCTCGACTTGAAGTCGAGAACAATGGCCGACGGTTGTCAAGGGTCAGCTGATGTTGTGTCAGGGATCAGGTGTTGTTTTGTCAACTATCAGCTGTTGGTGAAATGTCAACCATCAACCGCTGCAATACAGGACAAGGGAGCCTGGGGTGGGAATCGAACCCACGACCTACGCATTACGAATGCGTTGCTCTACCGACTGAGCTACCCAGGCGCGAACAGCAACCTTACTTGATGGGTCCCGCGAGCCAACTGCGAGGATGCTCAGAACTCCATCAGCGACAGCATGAGGTCATTGAGCAACAGCGTCTCGTCGATGTTCGACGAGAGCCGTTTCGTGGCCTCGGTCAAAACCCCGATCGCCCGAATCGACGCGCCGACGCGGTACTGGTCGCGCGCCTCGCCGAGTTCGCTGCCCTCAAGACTCTCGACCATGCGGTCGCGGTAGACGTTCGTCAACGCCGTCAAACCGAAGCGCAGCTCATCGATACGAAAACGCCGTTGTTCGCGCTTGTACTGAGCTTCGGTGTCGCGCCGATTCGCGACTGATCGCTGTCCCATTTGGCGCGACTCGTGGACCCGCTGTGCCATCTCCTCGTCCTGCATGCGCTGCAGCGGCGCGATCGCGTCATCGAGTGCACGCGCGATCTCACCCGCGAGCGCGGCCGACGTGGCGGGCGTCCCGTTCAGACGATCCGGGACCGATCGCCACTGCGCGATGCGCTGAGCCAGTTCATCGTCGTGTCCGAGGATGCGCGCTCGGCGCAGGTTGCCGTTCGCGGCGCTGGCCGCCGCGCGAGCGGCCAGCGCCGTGGAGCCTTCGCGTACTAATACCTCGGCAATCCCCTCTTCGCTCAGACCCTTCAATTTGAGTTCGACGCACCGCGACGCGATGGTGTCGAGTGCCGGCGGCACGTCTTCGGCGGTCAGCAGGAAGATCGTTCGTGTCGGTGTCTCTTCGAGCGACTTCAACAGCGCCGGTGCGCTGGGCGACGCGCCGGTCGTGGTCAGCTCAACGTCCTCAATGATCACGATTTGATAGCCCGCACCCAGCGGTCGCCGGCGACTCACGCGATCGGCTTCGCGCAGTTCGTCGATCCGCCACGCCAGCCCGGCTCGTTCGGCGAAATAGACGTCGGCGTCGGCCTCGCTCAGCACCAAGCGACACACGTCGCAGACGCCACAGCCGTTCTCGGGACATTGCAAGGCTGCGGCGAAGGTGACGACGGCGTCGTGGAGACTCGAGCCGACCGGGCCGCTGATGAGATAGGCGTGGACCGGCGCCTTGACGTACTGGCGCATCGCCGCGACGGCCGTGTCCTGGCCTACGAGTGCATCGAAGACGTCGGTCATCTCACCATGGTAAAGAGGCGAGTCGTTCATCGACCGACGCCGCGACGTCGGCCTCGCTCTGCGAGCCGTCGATGACACACCACCGATCGCCCCACTTGGCCGCGATCGCCAGGTAGCCCTCGCGCACGCGCTGGTGGAACTCCAGGTCGGCCGATTCGAAGCGGTCGCGAATGTCCGGCGCTCGACGCTCGTTGGCGATCTCGAGCGGCGTGTCAATCAACACCGTGAGGTCGGGCAGACAACCGCCAATAGCGAGTTCGGTCGCGGCCTCGAGCCGCGCGAGGTCGACACCTCGCCCGTAGCCCTGGTAGGCGATCGTCGAGGCGAAGTACCGGTCGCTGACAACGGATCGCCCGTCGACGAGCGTCGGTTCGATGACCGTGCGCACGTGGTGTGACCGGTCGGCCAGCATCAAGAGTGCCTCGGTGATCGGCGCCATCGGCGTGGCGGCGTCGAGAACCCACCGTCGCAGGTCGACGCCAAGCGGCGTGTCACCGGGTTCGAAGGTGAAGTGCGCCTCGTGCAGTTGCGCCACACGACGGGCCTGGGTGCTCTTGCCGCTGGCGTCGATTCCTTCGAACACGACGAAGGAGCCGCGATGCATCAGTCGTCCGCGTGCGCCGCCGCGATCAGGGCGGCGTTGGACTTCGCGCCCTCGGCGACCGCCGCGCGCTTGGCGGTGCCGGTCGCCTTCTTCGGTGCGGACTTCTTGGTCGACTTCTTCGCCGGCTTCTTCGCAGTCTTCTTGGTCGCCTTCGCCGCCTTTCGGGGACGAGTCGACGGTTCGGCGTTGCGCCGTTCGGCGAGCAGCTCACAGGCCCGGTCCAGCGTGATCGTCTCGGGTGTATCGCCGAGTCGCAGCGTCGCGTTGGTCTCGCCATCGGTCACGTACAGGCCGAAGCGTCCGGTGCGCACGACGACGTTGCGCTTGGTGACCGGGTCTTCCCCGAGGTCCTTCAACGGTCCGGCGGCGGCGCGGCGGCCCCGTTGTTTGGGCTGGGACAACAGCGCCAAGGCGCCGGCGAGGTCGATCGAGAAGATCTGCTCCTCGTCCTCGAGGGACCGAGTCTCCTTGCCCCACGTGATGTAGGGACCGTAGCGACCATTCTGGGCGATGATCGGCTCGCCCTCGGGGTGATCGCCGACGGTGCGCGGGAGCGAGAGCAGACGCTTGGCATCGCCGAGGGTCACCGTCTCGGGCGACATGGTCGTGAGGAGCGAGGCGGTCTTGGGCTTCTCCTTCGGATCGGTCATCTCGCCGACCTGGACGTAGGGGCCGTAGCGGCCGGCCTTCAAGAAGATCGGCAGTCCCGTCTCGTCGTCGGTGCCGAGTTCGCGGTCGTTGCTCGGCGCCGAGAGTAGTTCCAGCGCCTTGTCGATACTGAGCGAGTCGGGCTCGGTCGCTTCGGGGATCGAGACCCGGTCATCGCCGTGCACGAGGTACGGACCGTAGCGGCCGGAGCGTACGCTGACCGCGACGCCGTCGGGGGCCACGCCGAGCGGGATCGAGTTGATCGCGGCGAAGTCGAACTCGTGCGGTTCATGCGTCATGTGCTCGAGTCCGAGCTTGGCCAACTCGGTCGTCGCCTCGGGATTGCCAAAGTAGAACCTGCGCAACCACGGTTCGAGGTCCTGGTTGCCCTGGGCGATCTCGTCGAGCTCGTCTTCCATGGCCGCAGTGAACTGATAGTCCACGAGGTCGGCGAAGTACTGCTGGAGGAGGTTGACGACGGCGAAGGCTCGAAAGGCCGGGACGAGGGACTTGCCCTTCTTCCACACGTAGCCACGTCGATCGATCGTCTTCATCACCGACGCATAGGTCGACGGACGCCCGATCCCGAGGTCTTCGAGTTTCTTGATCAGCGTCGCCTCGGAGTAGCGATCGGGAGGTTGCGTGTCGTGGCCCTTCGCCTCGGCGCCGGTGACCGGGACGACCTCGCCCTCGCTCAGTGGCGGCAAGATGCGCTCTTGGTCGGCCAACTCGGCCTCGGGGTCGTCGGTTCCTTCCACGTAGGCCCGTCGAAACCCGGGAAACTCGATGCGCAGTCCGGTGGCACTAAGGCCGGCCAGCACGTCGCCGTCGAGGCCCGTGATGCCGCGCAGCGTGGTCTCCAGGCGCACCTTGTCCTGGGTGAGTCGGGCGTCGACCATCTGAGAAGCAAGGGTGCGCTTCCAGATCAAGTCGTAGACCGCGAGCTCGTCACCGCCCAGTTGGGCGTGCGCCTCATCGAGTGATCGGAAGGACTCACCGGCCGGTCGAATCGCCTCGTGGGCCTCTTGGGCGTTCTTGACCTTGCGGTCATAGCGACGCGGAGCGTCGGCGACGTAGTCGTCACCGAACATCGAGGCCGCCGTCGCGCGCGCGGCGCGGATCGCTTCGTCCGAGAGCGTCGTGGAGTCGGTACGCATGTAGGTGATCCAGCCCTGTTCGTACAGACGCTGGGCCGCGCGCATCGTGCGCTCGGGGTCGAAGCGGAGTTTGCGACTGGCCTCGATCTGCAATGACGAGGTCATGAAGGGCGGCTGGGGTCGCTGCGTACGAGGCGTCGACGCGACCGACGTCACGGTCACGGTCGCCCCCGGGAGCGCCTCGGCGATCGATGTCGCCGAGGCCTCGCTCAGGACCTGAACGTTCGCTTTGGCGTCTAAGGCACCGCCGGCGTCGAAGTTCTTCCCGGTCGCCAAGGACGCTCCGTTGACGGCCTCGAGCGTGGCGTCAAAGGCATTGCCCTTGGTGTCCATGGCGGCCGTGACGTCGAACCACGTCGCCGAGGTGAAATCCATTCGCTCGCGTTCGCGTTCACAGACGAGTCGGATCGCGACCGACTGGACGCGCCCGGCGGAGCGGGCCTTGTCGACCGCGCGCCACAGCACCGGCGACACCTCGTAGCCGACCAATCGGTCGAGGAAGCGACGGCCCTCTTGAGCGTCGACCAGGCGCAGGTCGAGGTCGCGCGTCTCTTCCACGGCCTTGGCGATGGCGGCCGGGGTGATCTCGTGAAAGACCATTCGCTTCACGGGCACCTTGGGATTCAGCACCTCTTGGAGATGCCAGGCAATCGCCTCGCCCTCACGGTCCTCGTCGGTCGCGAGGTAGAGCTCGTCGACCTCTTTGAGCGCGGCCTTCAGTTCGGCGACGATCTTCTTGCGGTCACTGGAGACGACGTAGACCGGCTTGAAGTGGTCGTGGACGTTGATACCGAGTCGCGCCCACTTCTCACCCTTGACCGAGGCGGGGATATCGGCGGCACTCTGGGGGAGGTCGCGGATGTGGCCGATCGAGGGTTTGACGATGTAGTCAGGACCGAGCATGCCCTGGATCCGTGTTGCTTTGGCGATCGACTCGACGATGACGAGGGCCCGGGCCATACTCCTCCTTTCTCAGCGTGACGTGGCGAACGGCGCAGCACCTGCTTGCGCTCTACAAGATAGACAGGTCTTCGACCCTACCGGCGTCATGGCGGACCTCGACGACCCATCGGTCGCGCGAAACGCTGGGCGAGCATTGACGATTGGATCGTCGTTGTTTTTTAGTTGTCACCGGCCGGCGCGGCGACAATCTCGTACTGCGGATTGAGAATCACCGCTTCGCGTCGCAGCGACGTGACCGTGCCGCGCACGAGAAGTCGGGTGCCGCGCTCGATGCCGGGGATGTTCGATCGACCCTGGAAGACCAGCGTCACCGAACCGGAGTTGTCGGCGATCACACAGCGCAGTTCGTGGCCGCCGCTCTCGTGGTTGATCGCCATCGAGCGCACGCGCCCGGCGATCTCGGCGAACTGACGCTCGACGAGTCCGCCGATCGGTTCGGAGTCGGCGGAGCGTTGCGCCAGCTTGACGTCGGCCACCAGATGGGCGCTGTCGCGCACGCCACCGCGCACGACCTCGTCACTGCGTGGGGCCTCTTGCATCGCGCCCTCGGAGATCTTTCGCACCGCGCGATACGGCACGATCGTGGCCGCCGTCCGCGGCACGTGCATGATGGCGCCGGCGATGGCGTCGGCGCTGCGATCGTGCAGGAAGCGCTGCAGTCGCGAGACGTATCCACGTCGCGGCAGGATCACCATGCAAAAGACCTCGGGGTCACGCACGACGTCGGCGACGAGCTCGAGCGCCGCGCGGTCGACGCGGCGGTCGTCGCACTCGACGATCTCGAGCGTGATGCCGGCCGAGGCCGTGCCCGGCGCGCCCCACTTCTCTTCCAGTCGGGCGGTGACGACCGGGTCGATGTCGAAGTGCACGGCACGGATCGAATAGGCGTTCAGCGTGAGGCAGTAGAGCAACGAACGTTCGGTGACCAGGTCGTAGGTGTCGACGAAGACGACGACGCGGTTCATGCGGATGTTCATCGACGCCGCGCGGCCGCTCACGGCCTCAAAGGCCCGTTCCTCACGCACGTACTGCTTGTTCAACCGGATCAACGCCCAGTACATGAAAGGACCCACCACGGCGATGATCCACGCACCCTCGGCGAACTTCACGATCAAGAAGATCAGGACGACGATCGAGGTGACCGTCGCCGAGAGAGCGTTGACGAAGACCCCGAATCGCCACTTGCCGGTTCGTTCTCGAAGATGGCGCGCGACCATGCCGGCACCGGCCAACGTGAAGCCTGTGAAGACGCCGATCGCGTACAGCGCGACGAGGGCGTTCACGCTGGCGTCAAAGACGATGATCAACGTCAACGCCACGATGCCCAGCACGATGATGCCGTTGGAGAACGCGAGTCGGTGTCCGCGCTTGGTCAATTGACGAGGGAGATACTTGTCGGTCGCGACGTAGTTCGCGAGAAAGGGGAATCCGTTGAACGAGGTGTTGCCGCCGGTATAGAGGATCATGATCGTCGCGACCAGCGCCGTGTAGTAGATGATGTGACCGATGCCGTGGGCACCGAAGACGTCGAGCACCTCTTGGCTGACGACCGTGGGATACCCCGCGTCATAGGGAATGGCGTGCGTCCACTGCGCGAGGAACGTGATGCCGAGCAACAAGAAGGCCAGGATGCACGACATCGTGACGAGCGTCTTACGCGCGTTCGGTGATTCCGGTCGACGGAAACTGGCGACGCCGTTGGAGATGGCTTCGAGTCCGGTGAGTGACGAACCACCGTTGGCGTAGGCGCGCAGCAGCGAGATGAAGGCCAGTCCCATCAAGATCCCGGTGCCCTTGGAGCCGAGGTGATGGTCGATCAGATCGTTCTGCAACGGCAGCGGGATGTGGTGGAGCGTGCCGGCGATCTTCTTGTAGACGCCGAAGACGATCATGGACGACATCATCAAGATGTAGAAGTACGTCGGGAAGGCGAAGTAGCTCCCCGCCTCTTTGAGGCCGCGCAGGTTCCCGTAGATCAGAATCAGCACGACGCCGACCGTGATCAAGAGCGGATAGGGGTGTGAACGGATCGACGGCAGCATGCTCGCCAACACCGCGGTGCCGGCCGAACACTGGACCGCGACGGTGACCGTGTAGTCGATCAGCAGCGCGACGGCGGCGATCTGGGCCACCTTCGGGCCGAAGTTGTCGCGCGCGACGACGTAGGAACCGCCGGCCGTCGTGTAGTACTTGATGACGTCCATGTAGCTCGTCGTCACGAAGAACAGCACACCGAGGATGACGAACATAATCGGCACCACGAGCGCGAAGGCGGCGATCCCGATGAACGGCGTCATCTGCGTGAGGATCTCTTCGGTGCCGTAGGCCGAGGACGAGATGCAGTCCGGCGCCAAGACGCCCAGGGCGATCGCGCGGTTGAGCCGTTCGCCGCTCAGTTGCTCGGTCACGAACGGCTTTCCCAAGAAAAGTCGCTTGATCCGGTAGCCCAACGATTCGGGGTAGACGTCGGCCAAATTGGCGTGGGACGTCAGCAGCGGCGACTTTTTGGAAATCTCGTTTTCGGCCTCTGACACTCATTCGATACTAAACGAGGCATTCGCGCGACTCTGGTGACGCGCGTGACTGTATTGCACCTGTTCTCGAGGGGCACACGAACCACGAGCAATCAAGTCGACCCATTACCATGACAGGGTGCATATCGTCGTCGTCGGCTGCGGTCGGGTGGGATCAGAACTCGCGATGCAGCTCTCCGAAGAAGGTCATTCGGTCGTCGTCGTCGACAAGAACAAGGACGCGTTCCGGCGACTCCACCACTTCCATGGCAAGACGATCGTCGGCTCGGGATTCGACCGCGACGTTCTCTTCCAGGCCGACGCGCGCCGCGCGAACGCGCTCGCAGCCGTGACCAGCGGTGACAACACCAACATCTTGTGCGCGCGGATCGCGCGTGACAACTACGAGATCAAGAACGTCGTCGCGCGGATCTATGACCCGGCGCGTGCCGACATTTACATGAAACTCGGTATCCCAACGGTGGCGACGTCACTGTGGACCACCCAACAGGTCAAGCGGTGGCTGCTGCCCGCCGACGACTCGGTCGAGTGGACCGCCAGTTCGGGCACGCTGCATCTGGTCGAACGAATAGTCCCCGACGTGCTGGCGGGCAAGCCGATCAGTTCCTATGACCACGGCGAGAGCGTGCGCGTCGTCGGACTCGTCCGCGGCGGTCAAGGTCGCGTCAACATCGAAGGACTCTTCGCGCAAGAGGACGACGTGATCGAGTTCCTCGTCACGACCGAGGGACTCGAAGAGTTGAAGTCGCTGATCGAACAGGGCCAGCGATGAGGGTCATGATCGCGGGCGGGGGTTCCGTCGGCGTTTCCATCGCACTCGACCTCGTCGACCGCCACCACGACGTCACGTTGCTCGAGCAGAACACGGTCACCGCCGAGAAGCTGAAGGCCATGCTGCCGGGGGTCACCGTGATGCCGGCCGACGCGTGTGAGTACGCGAACCTCGCGGCGGCCGACCTGCGAAGTGTCGAGGTCGTGATCGCCGCGACCGGCGATGACGAGGACAACCTGGTGATCAGTTGGCTCTCGAAACAGGAGTTCGGCGTGCCGCGCGTCATCAGTCGCATCAACAATGCGCGCAATGAGTGGCTCTTCAACGAGAGCTGGGGCGTCGACATCTCCGTGTCGACACCGACGTTGATCACCTCCCTCGTCGACGAGGCCGTCGAGGTGGGCGCCATCATCAACCTGATGGACCTCGCACAGGGTCGCATGCGGCTCATTGAAGTGACGCTCGCGGAGAACGCACCGGCGGTCACCAATCACCTCACACTCGATGAGTTGCGCCTGCCCGACTCGGTGCGTGTCGTCGCCGTCGTGCGAAGTGGGCAGCCCCTCGTGCCCTCGCCGTCGATGCACTTCCTCGAGCACGACCACGTGATCTTGATCACGCGCGCCGACGCCGCACAAGAGTGCGCGTCAGCCTTCGTGGCCTAGGCCAGACCCCGCAAAACCGCAGCGCCCTAACATGGATTGGTGCGAGCGGCCTTCTTTGACTTAGACAAGACGGTCATCGCCAAGTCGTCCCTGGTGGCCTTCGGACCGGAGTTCCACGCCCGCGGTCTCCTGCACCGCCGCACCCTCGTCTGGGGCGTGTTGAGTCAGATGATGTTCAATCGCTTCGGCGCGGACGAAGAGAAGCTCGAGAAAATTCGTGAGTCGGTCCTGCAGATCACCAAAGGTTGGGACCATCTCGAGGTGAAGCAACTCGTCGCCGAGACCCTCAATGAGGTCATCGAGCCCCTGATCTACGAAGAAGCGCTCGAACTGATCGACTACCACATGGCCCTCGGCGATGAGGTCTGGCTCGTGAGCATGTCGCCGGCTGAGATCGTCGAACCGTTCGCCGAACTGCTCGGCATCACCGGCGCCATCGCCTCACGCGCAAAGATCGATGATGAGGGCAAGTTCACCGGTGAGATGGAGTTCTTCGCGCAGGGCGAGAACAAGGCGATCGCGATTCGCGAACTCGCTCAGAAGCGTGACATCGACCTCAACGAGTCCTTCGCGTACTCCGACTCCGAGACCGACATACCGATGCTCGAATCGGTCGGGCACCCCTACGCCGTCAACGCCGATCGCCAACTCGCCAAGGTCGCTCACGACTGCCAGTGGCCGCTACTCAGTTTCACGCACCCCGTGCGCGCACGCGACCGCGCGAAATCACACACGCCCTATCTGCTCAGCGCCATCATCATCGGTGCCGCGGCCGTCTTGGGACGGACCTACCAGCGCCGTTAGAGCGTCAGCAGGTCGCGCGCGCCGGTGTCCGAGGACGGGTGCCGCAACTTGCTCATTGCGCGCGCCTCGATCTGGCGGATTCGCTCGCGCGTCAGGTTCATCTCGGCGCCCACGTCTTCGAGGGTCCGAATCTCTCCGGCTCCATCGAGACCAAAGCGCATACGCAGGATCTTCTGCTCGCGCTCGTCGAGCGGCTGCAACAACTTCTCGATCGCGGCGGGCATCATCTTGACCGCGGCCACGTCAAAGGGTGACTCGGCCGAACGGTCTTCAACGACGTCACCGAGTTCGGCGTCGCCGTCTTCGCGCAGGGGTTCGGACAGTGAGATCGGCTCGGAACGGAATCGCAGCGCCTCGATCAACTTGTCCTCGGGCATCTCGCACTCGTCGCAGAGTTCTTTGATGGTCGGGGGTCGCCCGAACTTGAGCTCCAAGCGCGACTGCGCCTTTTGGACGCGGGCCAAGGTGTCACCGGCGTGCACCGGGAGCCGGATCGTGCGACCGGTGTTGGCGATGCCGCGGGTGATCGCTTGGCGAATCCACCACGTGGCGTAGGTCGAGAACTTGAAGCCCTTGCGCCAGTCGAACTTCTCGACGGCGTGCATCAGACCGAGGTTGCCCTCTTGGATGAGGTCGAGCAGCGGCAGACCCGAGGCCTGGTACTTCTTGGCGATCGAGACCACGAGTCGAAGGTTCGACTGAACGAAGTCGCGTTCGGCCTGGTCACCGCGGTGTTGCGCGCGCTTCAACGCCAGTTTCTTCGAGGGCGTGAGCTTGACCTTCTTGTCGGTCTCGGCGCTCTCGAGTTCGGCCTTGGCTTCGCGACCTTCCTCGATCGTCTGGGCCAGGCGCACTTCATCGTCCTTGGTCAACAGGGTGTACTGACCAATATCGGAGAGGTAGAGACGTACGAGGTCCTCGTCATCCCTATCAACACGATCTTTTGCCATGGCGCTCCCTTGGTACCGGACACGGAGATTTCCGGGTACTACTAGTTATACGGACCCCGGCAACCAAACTACCGGGAAAGGCCCAAACTCTCAGCGTTTCCCGCGTTGTCGAGGGTCTCGGCGAGTCCACGAGCGAGTTCCAACCACCGCGGATCCTCGATCGGCTCCTGATCCTTGGCGACCTCGCCGGTCGCTCGAATCTCTCGCACGCAGACCATCGACGCGTCACTGAACATCCGCGTGAGCTCCGGCTCATCGGTCAACGCCGTTCGCGCGTCCAAGAGCGACACGAGGAGTCGAGGCCCGATGACCATCGCCATGGCATAGAGCACAAGCGCGCCCGATTCGTCCCCCGCAGCGGCCTCTCGCAGCACCGCCGCGAGCACGGGGATCGCGACGGTGTCGCCACCGCCCAGGTGTTCTCGCAGTTCGAGTGCCAGGGCGCCGTAGGCGCGCGCCGTCTCGTAGGTGCGCACGAGATATGCATCGTTCGCCAGGGCCGGCGCGCTCTCACCGAGGACAATATAAATAGTGTCGTAGCACGCCAGGATGTGTTCGGCGATCTCGCGATTGGGCGCGGTCACAGGGTCTCGGGGCGAAAGGCGTTCGTGATCGGCATCCGTCGGTCTCGACCGAAGGCCTTTTTGGAGATACGTACGCCGGGCGCCATCTGACGACGCTTGTACTCACTGCGATCGACCAGTCGGGTGATCTGCAGGACCAGTGCAGGGTCGAGTCCGCTCGCGATCATCGTCTCGGCCGTGGCGTCGTCTTCCACGTAGAGCTCGAGCAGCGGATCGAGCACGTCATAGGGCGGGAGCGACTGATCGTCGCGCTGATCCGGACGCAGCTCGGCCGAGGGCGCCTTGGTCAACACGTCGGCGGGAATCGGTTCTGGGTCGCCGACCTTCGCGGCCACTTCATTGCGGAAATGGCAGAGCTGGTAGACCAGCGTCTTGGGGACGTCCTTGATGACGGCGAAGCCGCCCACCGAGTCGCCGTACAGCGTGGAGTAGCCCGTCGCGATCTCAGACTTGTTGCCAGTCGTCAGCACGATCGCGCCGGTGTCGTTCGAGACGGCCATCATGAGCACGCCGCGGATGCGCGACTGCAGGTTCTCGTCGGTGATCCCTTTCGGCTCTCCACCGAGCGCCTCGCCGAGCGCCGCGCCGAAGGCCTCGTGCGCGCCCTCGATCGGAATCGTCGTGATCTCGATGTCGAGCCGTGACGCGAGTTCTTGGGCGTCGCCGAGTGAATGATCCGAGGAGTAGCGCGACGGCATGGCGAAACCTCGAACGGCGCGCGCGCCGACGGCGTCGACCGCGATGGCCGCGACGAGTGAGGAGTCCACACCGCCGGAGAGCGCGATGACCGCCGTGCGAAACCCGTTCTTGCGCAGGTAGTCGCGCGTGCCCATCACGAGCGCCTGGTAGACCTCTTCGACCTCGCCCAGCGGTTCGGCGATCCGGTTCACGTGCAGTGCCGTCAGACGTTCGTCGTCGCGGGCGTAACCGATGTTGAGCGCCACGCCGTGCGTCGAGTCGCGCGCGTCGATGTCGCACACGAGTAGCTCCTCGCTGAAGGCGGTCGCGCGTGCGATCACGTCGCCCTGCGCGTTCACCACGACGCTCTGACCGTCGTAGACGAGTTCGTCCTGACCGCCGACCAAGTTGACGTAGGCGATCGGACAGTTCGTCTCGAGCGCGCGCTCGCGCAACATGGCTTCACGCTCTTCGCGCCGACCTCTCGCGTAGGGCGAGGCGTTCGCGACGACCAACAACGTGGCCCCTTGGCGGGCGAGTTCGGCCGCCGGACCGTTGGCGGTCCACACGTCTTCACAGATCAAGAGACCCACGGCGACGCCGCGCACGTTGATGATCGTGTGCGCTCCGACACCGGGATGGAAATAGCGCTGCTCGTCGAACACGTCGTAGTTCGGAAGGAGCCGCTTGGTCGCGATGGCGACCACGCCGTCGTCACTGAGCGCCACCAGCGCGTTGGCGATGTGTGGCGTCCCGAGATCACCGAAGGCCGGGCGCGCGTCGTCGCGCGCGTCGCTCGACGGCGCCAGGGCGACGTCCTCCAAACCTTCGCTCACGACGGTGCCGACCAGGACCGGCGGCACATTGTCGAGCAGGGCCATCTCGATCAACGCGACGCGCGAGGCTTCGATGAAGCCCTCTTTCAAGAGGAGGTCCTCCGGCGGATAACCCATCAACGACAGTTCGGGCGTGAGCACCAGATCGGCGCCGGCCGAGGCGGCCTGGGTTCGGAATCGTCCGAGCGTTTCGACATTCTGCGCGAATCCGCCGACGACCGCATTCATTTGAGCCATGGCGAGTCGTATCACTGGCACGCCGTCGAGCCTACCGGTGCGGCTTCGAATGCTCCGGCGAACGTTCACACGCGGTTAACAAAACTAGGGGTGGCGCGCGGCGTCGCTGCACCAAACTGGTTGGCATCGCACGAGGCGAAGTGACATCTGAGGAGCGACTTTGAAGTATCAGGCCGAATACATCTGGATTGACGGGACCGAGCCAACGCGCAAGTTGCGCAGCAAGACCAAGATCGTCAACGTCGGCGAGAAGCCACCCATCTGGGGCTTCGACGGATCGAGCACCAATCAGGCGACCGGGCACTTCTCGGACTGCGTCTTGCAGCCGGTGTTCACCGTGCCCGACCCGCTGCGCGGCGCGAACGACGTCCTCGTGATGTGCGAGGTCCTGAACGCCGATTTCACGCCGCACGTCACGAATGAGCGCGCCGCGACCGCGGCCGTCGCCAAGAAGTACGCGAGCTTCGAACCCAAGTTCGGCATCGAACAGGAGTACACCTTCTTCCAAGAAGGTCGACCCTACGGCTGGCCCGAGGACGGCTTTCCCGCGCCCCAGGGCCCGTACTACTGCGGAGTGGGCGGCGCGAAGATGCCCGGACGCGACATCGTGGAAGCCCACACGCTCGCGTGCATCCGCGCCGGCATCGGCATCGAGGGCACCAACGCCGAAGTGATGATGGGCCAGTGGGAGTTCCAGGTCGGCGTACTCGGGCCACTCGAGATCGGCGACCAACTGTGGCTCGCACGCTGGATCCTCGAGCGCATCGCCGAGGAGTTCGGAGTCGACGTCAGCTTCGACGCGAAGCCGGTGAAGGGTGACTGGAACGGCGCCGGCGCGCACACGAACTTCTCCACGAAGCAGATGCGTGCGACCGGTGGCTACGCCGCCGTCGTCGCGGCCGCCGAGGCACTCGGCACGCGCGTGAAAGAGCACATCGCCGCTTACGGCGTCGGCCTCGAAGACCGACTCACCGGCGCACACGAGACGGCTCACTGGTCGAAGTTCTCCTACGGCGTGTCGGACCGGGGTGCGTCGGTGCGCATTCCCGCGCACGTCGCGCGTGACAAGAAGGGCTACATCGAGGACCGTCGACCGAACGCCAACATCGACCCCTACGTCGTGGCGCGACTGATCACCGAGACCGTGTGTGGCGCCGCGAGCGCGACCAAGGCACCGGCCAAGAAAGTCGCGGCCAAGAAGACCCCGGCGAAGAAGACGGTCGCCAAGAAGGCTCCGGCGAAGAAGGCTCCGGCGAAGAAAGCCGCTGCTCGACGCTAAAGAACGTCTACAAAACCCGCCGCCTTGGAGCGGCGGGTTTTGTACTTTGCGGGCCAAACGTGAGACCTGCGGGAAGGTGCGAGAATGGCTCCTATGCAAAGCCAGGCGCAGTACGTACTACGGACCGTGGAAGAGCGGGGCATCCGCTTCGTCCAACTCTGGTTCACTGATGTCCTCGGACGCCACAAAGCCTTTCACGTCACGCCGGCCGAGCTCGAGGACGCGCTCGACCAGGGCATGACCTTTGACGGCAGCTCGATCGACGGATTCTCGCGCACCCAGGAGTCCGACGTGCTGGCCCGGCCAGACCTGACGACGTTCCAGCTCCTTCCGTGGTACGAAGAGGGTGCGGGTGTGGCGCGGGTCTTTTGCGACATCGTCAACATCGACGGGACGCCCTTCGACGGCTGTCCGCGCCAGCAACTGCGCCGAGTCCTCGACGAAGCACTCGCCGAGGGCTATACGTTCTTCGTCGCCCCCGAGATCGAGTACTTCTACTTCGAAGGGCTCGACACGACGACGGCACCCGTGCCGATCGACCGTGGTAGCTACTTCGACTTGCTGCCCGACGACACCGCGAGTCAACTGCGGCGCCGAACGGTCCTCACTCTCGAAGAGATGGGCATCGGCGTCGAGCACGCCCAACACGAGGACGCCCCGGGCCAACAAGAGATCGACCTTCGCTACACCGACGCGCTCACCATGGGCGACACCGTCATGTCCGTGCGTCACGTCGTGAAGGAGCTGGCGCGCCAAGCTGGCGTCACCGCAAGTTTCATGCCGAAACCGCTCGCCGACGTGCAGGGTTCGGGCATGCACACGCACCTGTCGTTGTGGCGCGACGAACACAATGCGTTCATCGGCGACGGGCCCTACGGCTTGAGTGACGTCGCCACGAAGTTCATCGCCGGACTCGTTCGCCACGCGCCCGAGATCACCGCCGTCACCAATCAATGGGTCAACTCCTACAAGCGTCTCGTGCCCGGCGCCGAGGCGCCGGTCGAGGCCAAGTGGGCGCGCTACGACGCCGCGGCGCTCGTGCGCATTCCGTCGGTCAAGCCCGGTCGCGTCGACTCGACGCGGGTCGAGTACCGCGCGCCGGACCCGGCCGCGAACCCCTATCTCGCCTTCGCCGTCATCCTCGCCGCGGGACTGCGTGGCGTGCGCGGCAACTACGAGTTGCCCAAGGAAGGCGCGCACAAAGCACCGTTGCCGCAGTCGCTCGCCGAGGCACTCGACCTGATGGAGTGCTCCAAGTTGTTGCACGAGACGCTGGGTGAGCACCAGGTGGAGTGGTTCCTCCGCAACAAGCGTGCCGAGTGGGACGCCTATCGGGGCCAAGTCACGCCCTTCGAACTCGAGCGCTACCTCCCATTGCTGTGACCATCGACGTCGTGCTCTGCGTGCCCTCGTGCGAGGGGCCGGTGAGAAAGGCGTTCGACGTCACTGGCGTCACGCCCGCGGTGGCCGTGACGGGGCGCCTCAACGAGGTAACCGCACTCGAGCCGACCGATGGATTCGCGGGTGCCGTGATCAACGCCGCGGCCTTTCCGTTCACCGAAGCGATGAATCTCTGTCGGCAACTGCGCGCGCGCAGCCGAGGCGTCGGACCGATCATCTTGCTACTTGACCACTATCAACTCGACGAGCTCACGTTTCGAGAGGATCTCTTCGACGACTTCGTCGTTGGTCCCTTCGACGTGAGCGAGTTGGCGACACGGCTTCGCCACCGACTGCGGCGCGCCGGTAACGAGAACGTCGCGCCGCGCATCGAACACGGTGGGCTGTCCATGAACCTCGAGACCTACCAAGCGTCGATCGCCGGACGCGTCATGGACCTCACGTACATGGAGTACGAGCTGTTGCGCTTTCTCGCGACGAATCCGAATCGGGTCTTCACGCGAGAGACGTTGCTCAGCCGGGTCTGGGGCTATGAGTACTACGGCGGCGCGCGCACGGTCGACGTGCACGTGCGCCGACTGCGCGCGAAGTTGGGTGAGGAGCACGCGCACCTGATCCAGACGGTGCGTTCCGTGGGCTATAAGTTCGGCACGTCACCGAACGAGTACTCCGTCTAGAGCTCAAGGCTCAGTCGAGCGAAGTACTCACCAGTCAGTGGCTCGGCGAAAAGCATCCCTCACTTAGCGGAAACTTTCCACTGCTATTAGTCGAGCGGCGCGTGGGCCCAGAGCTCAACCTCGGCGAGTGCGCCGAGCGGGAGCTGCGCCACGGCGACGGCCGAGCGCGTCGGCCGCGGCGGATCGAACGTTGCGATCCACACCTCGTTACACGCCGCGAAGACGTCCATCGTGGTGAGGAACAGCGTCGCCTTGAAGACTTGATCGAACGTGGCGCCGGCTTCGGCGAGAACGGCGCGAGCGTTGACGAGGGCCTGGGCCAGTTGCTCCGGTGCACCGCCTTCTACGAACGTCGGTCGATCGTGACCGGGCACGACACCGAGTTGACCAGAGATAACGACGAGGTCACCCGCGCGACGCCAGTGAGAGTACGGACCGAATGCTTCGGGCATGACGGTGTGTTAGCTGAAGGAGTTGCCGCAGCCGCAGGTGCGCGTCGCGTTGGGATTGGTGATGTGGAATCCCGCACCCTGCAGCGAGTCCGAGTACTCGAGCGTCGAGCCGTTCAGCAATTCGGCGCTCGAGGCGTCGACGACGACCTTGACACCGGCGAACTCGCGAACGATGTCATCGTCGGCGAACTCTGAGTCGAAGTACATGTCGTAGTTGAAGCCCGAGCAGCCGCCCGGCTTCACCGACACACGCAGCGCCAGCAGTTCTTCCACGCCCTCAGCGGCGATGAGCTCTGCGACCTTCTCGGCGGCGCCGTCGGTCAGATTGATCGGATTGGGATCCTTCTTGGTCAAGTTCACGTTCGTGATGGTCATGTTGGACATGGCGCTCCTTCGAGGGTTCTCCGTTCCATGATAGTGAGCAAAATCCCCTTTGAACACCCCAGTTCGTTCACCGGTAGCGTTTCAACGTGCAACCCGCCGATCGACTGCGAGAACGACTCAGCCAAGTCCTGGACCCCGAACTCGGGGCCTCGATCGTCGAACTGGGCATGGTGGGCGACATCACGGTCTCAGACGGCCGCGCCGTGGTGCACGTCTCGCTCACGACCGTCGGCTGTCCGCTTCGCGCCCAGATCGAACGCGACGTCAAAGAGGCCGTACTGTCGCTCGATGACGTCGAGGACGTCGAATTGGTGATGGGGGTGCTCGACGCGCCCGCCAAGGCCGCCCTGATGAAGCGCGCGCGCACAATCGCCCAGGCGAGCGCGCCGTCGACGTCCATCCCCACCCACACGCCGGTCCTCATGATCGCGTCGGGTAAGGGCGGCGTCGGTAAGTCATCGATCACCGCGAACCTCGCCACCGCGCTGGCGTCGACCGGCCACTGCATCGGCGTGTTGGACGCCGACATCTGGGGTTTCTCACTCAGTCGATTGCTCGGCATCAACGGCGACGTCGAAGCCAGCGGTGGCAAGATGCGACCGCTCGAGCGACAGGTCGGATCCGGTTCGATCAAGTTGCTGTCGATGGGACTACTCGCGGACGAGGACCAAGCCCTCATGTGGCGCGGACTGATGGTGCAAAAGGCGGTCGCCCAGTTCATCGAGGACGCCGACTGGTCGGGTATCGACTACCTCTTGATCGACACGCCGCCCGGGACCGGCGACATCGCCATGACCTTGGCGCGACTGCTCCCGCAGATGGGTCAGTTGGTCGTGACGACACCGACCGTCGCCGCCCAACGCGTCGCCGCACGCGCCGCGGACTTCGCGCGCAAGTCCAACATCCGGGTTCTGGGCGTCATCGAGAACATGAGCGGCTTCACGTGCACGTGTGGCCAGCGACACAACTTCTTCGGTGAAGGCGGAGGGCGCGCGTTGAGTGAAGCGTTGCGCGTTCCGCTGCTCTGCGAGATCGAACTGAACGCGGCCATCGCCGAAGGGGGAGATCACGGAGAGCCGGCCGTCCTCGCCGAATCTGAAGATGGCGTCTTTCACCAACTCGCGCGGCGCATTCTCGATGACGTCGCGCCGCCGTTTGGCGCCGTCGGGTGTTCAGCTCGCATGCTCGATTCGATCAATAAGGCCGTCGCGGTGACTCAGTCGTCATAGCCGTCGTCGCCCGGCATCAGGATCCGCACTTCGCCGTCGCTCGTCACGATGCGCGGCTCGACCCGAATGACGTCGCCTAGTGACTTCGCGTGAGCCACGACGTCTCGCGCGCTGGACAGATGAGCGATCGCCTCGAGATTGCGAATCGTGGGCAGGATCATTTCGAGTTCGCCGCGCTCGTGTGCCGCCAACGCGTCGAGCGGGCGTATCCACTGGTCGGCGACGGTTTCGCCGGCGTCGTGGGTCGCGATTTGGTCGACGGGCGCCTCCAGCACGAAGAACCGCGTGTCGAATCGGCGTGGCGGTCCGATCGGGGTCACCCAGTGCGCCAAATACTCGAGCCCCCGAAGATCGAGCACGAGATCCTCTCGCGCCAACATGGCGAAGAAGTCGAGCGCGCCGGCGTTCACGTCGCGGCGGCTCTCGGCCAGGCGTCGAATCGTTGCGTCATCATTCAAACGAATGGGTTCACCGTCGCGAGTACATACGACCAGAAGTCCGGCCTCTTCGAAGAGTTCGCGCAGACACGCGATGTAGTAGGCCAGTCCGCCGGAATCCAGCGCGAGCCGGCGCGACGCCTCGCCGTCGTTGAGGCCGAAGGAGAGTCCCTCGGCAACGGGTCCTGCGTCGGACTCATCGACGCGGCCCCCAGGAAAGACGTACGCACCACCGACGAAATCACTGTTGAGGTTGCGACGCAGCATAAGAATTTCGTAACCATTGGTGCCGTCGCGCACGGTGAGGACGGTCGCGGCCGGACGGGGAAGCAAAATTTCGGCCATAGTGAAAACTACTCAGCACCGCACCTGCGGCCGTCGCTGATGCCACGTCAACTAAGTTTGTTGTCCTAAGCGCACCAAGGAGCACCGTGGCCAAGTCCCCCGCATCAAAGAAGAACGTTGCGTCGAGTCGACCGGCGACCCAGGCTGCCAAGCGCCCGCCCGGACCTCCCAGCAAGCGCCCGCCGGCGAGAGGATCGAGTGGTCGACCGGCCGGACTCTTCACGTGGCTGGCGATCGGACTTGTCGTTGTCATCGTGGCGGCGCTCGTGCTGATCAAGGTCCTCAGCGGCTCACCGTCGACCCCAGGAAAGTCGACGTTCGTTCAGACCGACCCCACGACCTTGGCGCAGATAACGGGCGTGCCGATGTCAGTTTTCAACAAGGTCGGCGTCACGTCCCAGGCCGTGCAAGTGAACGCACCGATCCCGATCAAGGGACAGCCTCCTCTGACCGCGACGAACAGCGCCGGCAAGAAGGTGCCCGAAATCCTCTACATCGGCGCCGAATACTGTCCGTACTGCGCCGCCCAGCGCTGGTCCACGATCGTCGCGCTGAGTCGTTTCGGTACGTGGTCGGATCTCGGCAATATGACGAGCTACGCCCACGACGTCTACCCGAGCACGCCGACGTTCACCTTCGTCAAAGCGAAGTACAAGTCGCCGTACCTCGTCTTCACCAGTGTTGAGGAGTACACCAACTACCTGAACGCGGCGAAGTCCTACTATCAGCCGCTCCAAAAGCCCACGGCAGCGCAAGTGAAGCTCGTCGAGAAGTACGACACCGGGAAGTACATCACCGGACTTTCGTCCTCCGATGGCAATCCGATCCCGTTCATGACCTTCGACAACAAGTTCCTCGTCTCCGGTGCCAGTTATTCCCCCGACACGCTCTCGAACTTGACGCGCACGGACATCGCCCTCGGCCTCAGCGATCCGACAAGTCCCGTCACCGACGCAATCGTCGCGTCGGCGAACTATCAGACCGCGGCGATCTGTTCCTTGACGAACAACATGCCGGCGAACGTGTGCACGAGTTCGGGCGTCTTGGCCGCGAAAAAGGCAATGAAGATTAAGTGAACCGAACGCTAGAGCGTGTCCCCACGTGGGCCGTCGCTACGACCTTCATTCTGAGCCTCATCGGACTGGGGCTCTCGACGTACCTCACGATCACACACTTTCGACCGGCGGACCTCTTCTGCACTGATAACGGCATCTTCAACTGCGCCCTCGTGACCAACTCAGGAGAGTCGCGTTTTATCGGGATTCCGGTGGCGTTCTTGGGCTTGGGCACGTACCTCGTGATGACCGTTCTGAACTCGCCATGGATGTGGCGAGCGAGGAACTACTGGATCCACGTCGCTCGCTTCGTCCTGGCAATCGTCTCGATGGGGTTTGTGTTGTGGCTCGTCTCGGCCGAACTCCTCATCATCAAGAATCTCTGCCTCTACTGCACCGGCGTGCATATTGTGACCTTCGCACTGCTCATCGTCTTGACCCGGGTCAGTCCCACACAACTCGGGTGGGTGCGTTCACGTACGGAGTAATCCCCGTCGTTCGAACTCATTGAGACCGCCCCAAATGCCGTAGGACTCGTGGCGCGCCAGCGCCGCTTCTAGGCAGTCCTCACGCACGCCACAACTGGCGCAGATTCGCTTCGCGACTAACTCACGTTCCAATCGATCTTCTTTGCGCTCGGCACTGTCGGCCGGATAAAAAAGTGCGCCCTCGCTATTTCGACATGCTGCGGCGTCGGTCCAATCCAACGGCGTAATCGCCATAAGTCACTCCCCCCCGGTTTGACCCAGAACCGCAGGATAACCACTCGGGGTCGAACGGGCAAGAAGAACTTTGCGACGGCGTTCACCACTACAAGGAGGTAATTTCATGCTCCGCTACGCTTGACCAATGGCCATTGTTCTGCTGGCGAGTGACCTTGCCTCCCTACGAAGAGAGCTTCGCGCCACCCTCGAAGGACCTGACCTCTTCATAGAGGAGGCGGCCAACGGCCCCGACGTCATCAAGCGCGTCGAGGAGGGCGGCGTCGACCTCGTCGTCCTGGACTTGCAGATTGGCGCCATGGGCGCCATGGCGATCTGCATGGAACTGCGACACGAGGAGTCCTACGGGGCCGCCGATCCCGTGAGCGTCCTCATGCTCTTGGACCGCCGTCCCGACGTCTTCCTCGCTCGACGCAGCGGCGCCGAGGGATTCCTCGTGAAGCCTCTCGACCCGCAGCGCCTGCGCAGTGCGGTGCGTGCACTGCTGCGCGGCGAAGAGTACGAGGACGAATCGCTTCGCCCGGCGACGGTTCGCGTCGGGAGTGCCGACATTCAATGAGCGACCAACAGGCCCATTCTTCGGGACTGTCTCGGCTCCGCAAGCGCATCGTTGGACGAGACGAGGCACGGCCCGTCTCGCCTGAAGCGATCGCAATCCACGCGCGCGTCGATCAACTCAGCGACCTAGAACTTCGCGACGTGATGACGCCGCGCACCGACGTCGACTTCCTCACGACACCCGTGACCCCAGAACTCATCGCCGAAGCCATTCGCGACACGGGACACTCCTGTTTCCCTGTCGTCAACGGCGACCTCGATGAAGTCGAGGGCGTCCTCTTCGTCAACGACCTCTTTCGCAGCACCACGACGAAGCGAGCCATCGGTGTCTCGTTGCCGTCCGCGACCGAGATCGCTCGCAAGATCCGCCGTCCATTCATGTTGCCCGAGACCATGGACCTGCTCGAGAGTCTCAGTGAGATGCGCGAGAAGCGTCGCACGTTTGCCTTGGTATTGGACGAACATGGCGGCGTCGCCGGTGTCGTTTCGATTCGCGACATCCTCGAACAACTGGTCGGCGACCTGAATGATGAGTTCGACGAGGATGAAGAACCGACGATCGTGCGCATCCGCCAGGACCGTTGGCTCGTCGACGGACAGACGCACGTCGACGAAGTCGAAGAGGCTCTCGGCATCACGATCCCTGAAGGTGAGTACGTCACCATCGCCGGGTTCATCCTCGATCTGGCCGGTGAGATCCCCCAGGCCGGCACGAACTACACCTACAAGGACTGGACGTTTCGGGTGCAATCGGTCGAGAAACGACGCATCAGTGAGATCGTCGTGGAGTACCACAAACCCCCGGCGCCGGACATCCCCTCAGTGATCTGAGCATTGTTGGCAGTGCGAAGCACCGTGTAGGATTATCCGGCTGCGAGGCAACTCGCTGCGGGCTGTAGCGCAGCTTGGTAGCGCGCTGCGTTCGGGACGCAGAGGTCCCGGGTTCAAATCCCGGCAGCCCGACCACCAACGAAGTACCAGGTGACACGTAGTGCAGGCCCCCATCGTCTAGCGGCCTAGGACACCACCCTTTCAAGGTGGCGGCACGGGTTCGAATCCCGTTGGGGGTGCCACGCGGGACTTCGAGCCTTTGCGAAGTCAAAAAACGGTGCAGGCACTGGTGATTCAGTGGTTTGAAGTCTCTTGTCCTTGCAGACGACCTTGCCGCCTAAGAGTACAAACAGGAAGGCGGCCTTGTCAACGTCGAGCATCTCGTCGAAGACTTCCTTCAGGTTTGACAGAAGCCCTTCAAGCACCTTCAATGCGACATCAAGGTCAACGTCGTCTTCGAATTCCAGTTCAGCAATCCGGACCCGCTTCTTCGCAACTTCCCTTTGAAGCTTCCCCACCCTTTCAGCGAGTCTTTCTCGATCCATCGTTGGATTCTTCGGCAGTACAAGCTCGTCTTCGAGCGCTTCAAGCAATTGAATGTCCTTGTCAACTCCACGCTGAAGTTCACGCCGTTGAGCATCGAAGATCTTGTTCTCAGCACTCACTGCACTTAGGAGTGACTTCTTGATTTGATCAACGAGTTCCGCCGGAACATTTAACTCTTCCAGAATTTCATCCAGTTGCTGGTGGGCATCCCACATTGGAATAGCCTCCTTTCGACAGTGGAAGCACCTGTAGTAGTGATACCTTCCCTGCTTCGGGTGGTCACCCGTAAACTTGCCTCCGCAACTCCCGCAGACAAGCACTGGCTTTAAGAAGAACGGGTCAGCTTTTGGCGTACTTACTCGTGGCTTTGCCTCCAGGACCACTTGAACCGCGTCGAAGGTTTCATCACTCACGATTGCTTTCCAATTGCCCTTGACCAATCCATCCGTCAATTTCGTTTGCTGACGTGCCGTATAGACAATGTTCTTGGCGATCCGAAGGACGAATTTGAGATTCCGATTTCCTTCTGACGACATCATCTTTCTGGAGAATGCGTCAATGTCGTCCAGTCTGGTGGCAACATCAACGGGTTTCTCTCCCCGTCGAAGCGACTCCATCACCAGACGCACCAGTTCAGACTCTTCTGGAATAACCACGAGACAGTCCTCACCCCGCCTCTTATCGCCCTTGCGATAGCCGAAAGGTGCGGAGTGCATCCACTCGCCACTCTTAGCGAGCGAGACCATCCTTTCTCGCGTTGCACGTGCTTTGACCTCGTTGTCAAACTGCGCCAGTCCCGAGTTCAGAATGAAGAAGAGGCGATCTTCCGGCGAGTTGGTATATGTCTTGGTTGCATCTCGAAAGAGGATGCCCTTATTTTGTAACTCGATCATGATTCCTATGCCGTCGTAATGATTCCTGGTCAACCTCGATACGTCAAACGTCATGAAGTAGTCTCCTGGTTTCAGTAGCCGCTTGGCCATCTTCAGCGCTTCCAGTAGTTGTGGTCGATTGTCCTTGTTTTTCGCGGACACGCCCGGTTCGTCGAAAACCTTTAGAACAGCGATGCCCTCACTGTCACAGATTCCACGCATGCGTCTCTCTTGAAACGCCAGAGAGTCCCCTTCCACTTGTTCCTCGGTGCTGACCCTCTTATAGATGATCGCTTGCTTCACTTTGACTCCTTCCCCATATGGGTACTCGGGGGGAGAAGACCCCCAAGATTCTTGTTCAACCATTTGACGGTGCACATCGACGACATAGAAATTTGAGAACTCATAAATCAGCTCCGATTCCGCATCGGTCACGGTCAGTGGTTGCTTCATCTTCCCGAACCACTCGTGACTGCTGTTTAACGATCGAGAGCGTGGCTCGCACAAACGCGTCAACCATTCTGACAAACTCCTTAGTCGGCGCAATGTCCTCGTCCAAGTCCGCTGATCGCTGATTCACGGCGGCCATTGACTACTCCACCTCCACGAAGTGAGGGTTTCGCGTCGTAACGACCACGCTTGCCGTTAATCGAAAAAGATAGCGAGTGGCTGTGCCAGCTTGGTAATTGACCTTCGAGATCGCGTCGAAATCAATGTCGTAATCTTGCTCAAGGTGCGATCCGAAGAATTGGGGTTCTCCGGTAGCTGTTGATATGTACATTGCGGTGTCCTTGCCCAAATTGGGCTAACGGGTTGACACCGCAATGTGCTTGTCGCCAGATTGGGCATGGCGGAGCCAACGTTAATTGGATACCGTGTTTGCCCCTCGGCCTAACGATTGTTCTCCGGTAAAGAGTTAGGAAACTCTGGCGACCTTCGAAGTGAGATACACCGTACCAACCACATTGCGCGTCGTGACGCGTCACTTGCCAACCAACCGGCGAAAACACCTGAAATTACAGGGCTGTATGTCTTAACGCAATTGTTACAAACGATCAGGAAGTGAATCGCCAAGATCACCGCTCGAACCATTCAATATCCTTGACAAATGATTCTCAGAGGAGTGCTACGTGGGTGACGCTCAAGACCGTTATTGGCATGCGGTCAAGAGTGCCCGAGACGACGTCCGCAAGCGAGCATCTGATGCAACGTTACAGTTGTCCGACCGATTCGAATTTATGGGACGAGAAGTTGAAAAAGAAGCATCCCTCTTACGGCTTTGCCAAGAAGCGCACGACGAGGCCCTCAGAGAATTATTTGATCCGCCCGGGCCAGAGACGGCCAAGAGAATGCATGAGTTCCAACAATTCTGGCCGAAAAGAGTACTTGAGCACGACAAGCTCCTCCGGTATTTCATTGACAGTATGCAGCAAATGCGATAACAGCGACATTCACAGTGACGACTAAGTCAGGGCCGATTGGGGCTTGATTCCAGGACTTCGCCAAAGGGATAGCGGGCAATATCCAAATTTCCTAAGTATTGCGAGGTTTGCTCCAGTGAAGACCGTCCACCAACACGGCTGGATTCAGTTCTAGACCGTCCGCGAGTTTGAGAAGGCTGTGGAGGCTGACATTTCGTTCACCCCGCTCCACGGAACTGACGAAGGTGAAGTGAAGGCCAATCCTCTCAGCGAGTTCCATTTGACTGAAGCCCAGTTCGAGACGTTGGGATCGCACCCTGTGGCCAAATTCCGTCTGTGCTGCATAGCGTTTGACGGATCTTCCCATCCACACAGTCCAGGGAACATAACGTCCTTAATGCTAGAGTCCCTGGCGCTAGTTCTAAATTTGTAGTGAAGTGACTTGGGAGGACGCAGCGATTGAAATTCAATGAAAAAACGTCAGTTTTCCGGTTGAAGGGTGCCCGGACAATTGGAGTTGTAGCCGTAAGCGTCTGCACTGCGCTGATTTCTCTCACACCGTCAATTGCCCAAGCGTCCCAGTCGTCAACGTCGTCCAAGGCAAAGACTGAACTCTCGACGTTTCTGAGTTTTTACGACGATTTCCTAAACCCCTGTTTCAAGAATCTCAACTCTATTTTTCTCACAATGGGAAAGGGCGACCTATTCGATGAACGAACTGACGCTGAGACACTCCCAGATCAATGCAGTCTTGCAAGCTCACTCTTCAAGACCGAACTGAAAGACAATCCACCACCAATAAAGGCTTACCCATCTTTAGTGAAAATCGGCTCTTTGACCATGTCGTGGATATCTGACGCAAGAATCCTCGCCGCAGGCACAAACGATATCTTGCTGAACAAGAAAATCTCAGCTTCACTGAAGGCGAACTTCAACAGTTCGTTCCGAGCGATCGGTCCAACCGGAGGGCAGATTCTCGACTCAATTCGAACTGCGATCACTGCCTCAAAATCTCACTCAATTGGCAAATTGCCAAAGATCCCCTCGGAAAAAGAATTACTGAATGAGTCGACTGCTGACAATCCTCAATGATGAGACCAGGGATGGCGGCACGCCAGTTCAGACCGCATTGACAATGGGGGAAATGAGATGAGAAGGCGACTGACTCTGTTAGCAGGAATGGTGCTTGCTTGTGGAGTTTGGACTATTGGTGTGCAGCCGTTGCCAGCGGGAGCGAGTTCATGGGGGACGTACGCAGCTCGTTGTAGCAAGTGGATAAGCGTCATCCCGAAACTCGACTCCTACATCATCCAGGACAATGAGGACGGCAATAGGACAGCGCTGAAAGCAACAATGGTCGCATTGTACGACGACGGCAAGATAATCGCGGCCTGCGACAATTCGCCCGACGCTCCGCTCAACCACATTGCACACCACTGGGGAGTGGCGATCGAAAATGCCGCAGCTTATGGATTCCAATGGGCGACTCATGAGTCCTCGGCGAACTTGTACGCCTTTGTGTCAGCTGAGAGCACTGCGAAGAAGTACGAAAACGAGTTCTCTAATCGCTTGACGGCTCTTGGCCGTTGACGCATGTCGAGAGGTAATGAATTCCCACCATGCGCGCACGGACGTCGAGACGCAAGCAAGGTAGTGACCGCGCCTAACCGAGAATCGTAGGAAGTAAGGGAACTTCGATGTTCCACCCCGAGGAAGCGAGCCTTGTTGGTCAAGCTCCATGAGGTAAAGCATGACTCATATGGCGTGAACGTTTGTTCTTTTTTAGAAGCTACCGAAGTGCGCGTGACGACATCGCATCTTGCGCGCGATATGTCCGTTCTGAATATCTGATGATGCAAGCACTTCAAAATGGTTCGGTTCTTCGATCATTCTCATTGGGCGAATCTGGGAGCATAGGAGATCGCAATTAGTAACGAACCTCGAATCCAATCCCTTAATGTCCACCCGGTCAATGGAAAGGTGGACTCATGGCCCGTAATTCACGCGCGCGTCGAAGTCAGCGGAGACTTGCAAGTCCCGAACGAGTCGGACGATTCGCGCGGGGGAAAGCATGGGATCGATGCCGAACTCAACTGAGAAGCCAGTGGATTCTCTATGTGTCCGTCACACTCCTTCCCGTCATCGTGTCACTTCCTGCAATGTGGCTTGCACACGGGCCAGAGAAGTGGCTGTTGTTGGGTGCCTTCATAAGCTCTGGGCCTTGGATTGCAATCCTGATGGTCATCCTGATGAGCGGCGCCGCATCGATTCTCATGGGCGTATACGCGGAAGATTGGACCGCTCAAAGTGTTCGATCACTTCGTAGGAAAGGTTGGCATCTTACAAACGGACTTCAACTACGACCACACCGTGACATCGATCACGTAGTTGTTGGTCCACCGGGCGTCTTCATCATTGAAACTAAGTGGAGCGCCGAATCGTGGCCGAATCGACACGGTGGAACCGACTTCATGATTGCGGCACTCGACAGTGCAGTCGTTCACATTGCTGAAAGTAGGTGGGACTTCTCGAAGCACTTTGCGAAAGTTCTCGCTGATGTTCCAGTTCGTGCAGTATGTGTACTTTGGTCTGGAGATTCGAACACCGACGAAGAAGATCCGTGGGAGAAGGGCGACGTAATGGTTGTTCCAGGTCAACGGCTCCGATCGTGGTTGCTGGCCCTCGATGAGCTGGAAGTCAATGGAGACCACGCGAAACAGATCATCTCGGAGGTACAAAGGCAGGTTTCCCAGCGCGATGAGTATGACGCCAAACGAGGCGTCGTATATCAGGCCTCCATGAGGCGCATCGTCAGTAATTACCTACTCTCACCGATCTTGGCCGTGGTTGTAGTTTTCTACGGTTCGGTACTCCTCGTACGACTCGCAGATCGATGGCAGATTTCAGTCGCTGTGATGGGAATTGCGTCAGTCGCAGGGGCTCTGGCGTTGCGTTCCCCAACGTTGGCCTCGACTAAGAGGTTTTGGTTTCGTCCGGCACTTTGGGGCTGGACCAGCGGCGCTTGCGCGATCGTCGTTCTCTATCTGGCAATTGTCGTGCGATCACTGTGGTCCTAAGTGCCACAAAAAATTCGGATCAAGCACCCAAGCGGATTGTCACGTCTTGATGGTACAACCGTGGCAGATTCAGTTCCCCGGAGTTGGCATTCCAGAGATTGTCGGACGTCGACTGCCTGAGTCGTCAACTAGAGGAGTTGATGTTCCGTGAACCGGAGTGCTTTCGATCTGCATGGTGAAACGCTGTTCGTGATTGAGAATGGACTCCTCAGAAGGCTTCAGCGACGAAAATTCATCAGCCGAATGACGTTCGTAGAAGGACGTCATTTGGTCGAGATGCAATTGCATTGAATCTCTGTTCGGGTCAATGGCGGAATCATCGATTGTCAACAGAGGTTTGACCTTCCCTCGATAAGTCGATAGCAGGTCACAGGCAAACACGTTGGAATCGATCTCTACTCGCTTGGTCGCGTCGTCGTAGGAGAGTTGTGCGCCTGTTGCCTTAGTTACGTAGACGCCGTTCTTTGCAGCGAAGGTGTGGGCCACTCCGTTGCGGAGGAGGCTGTAGAACAGTTCGCCGAAGCCAGAATAAACAGGAAATTCTTCCGCAAAAAAGTCATCCCAGAAGCCCAGAAATTGCTTGTCACCCTTCGATGTGCTGAAAGAAGTTGCTCGCGGAAGCAAGAGTCCACCAAGAAGTTCAATACCCGCAAGAGTCGTCATGACCATGGGGTAGCCAACATCTCCATGATCCATTCCCTCTCCACCGTGGCACTTGGACATAGTCTCAAGGTCCGAAAAAATGTATCCCTCGATGACTTGGTCTACGAAAAGGTCGAGTTCCATCCAATTGACCTCCTACGCTCTTTTATAACGTATTCGTGAGTCGTGTCCAGCCTTGACGATGGTGGCCCTTCTTTGATGATGTGGTCAATTTTCACTGCCTGGATTGTGTACTACTGCTGTCTTCCCAATCGATTCCAAGCGAATGTGCAATTTCTTGAGAAATTACATGCCAGCGGCGTTCGCTCATATCTGTGAACGCACCTAGCACTTGGTCAAGATACGCGAGATCATTCACTTCGTGCCTCTCGAATTCGGCCGGAGCTTCGGGAAACTCGAAACTCTCAAGGTTGGGTGAACTCGAGTCCGCTTCCCGAATCAAGAAGTACTCATCTCGGCACATCCTCTGAAATGAGTCGATGGTTTCGTTGCCGCTGGGTACGTATGTCATGTACCAATCAATAGGCAGCTTGCCTCGCTTCTTTGAGTTGTGACTTTTTTTCATTAGGCAAAGATTCCCTACCGAATTAATGGGCATGCCTGGTTTGAGTTCAGCAAAATATTCAAAGAGCTTTGCCCACCACGTGACCGGTACGAGGTGATCCAGGTGAAACTTCTCGTTGTGGTTGTCCGAATACGAGACGCGAAGGGAGTAAAAGTATTTGAGAATTACCTTGGTTACCGGATCGGCTGAATATCTCTTAGAGTCCTGCCGCGCAAGTTCCTTTCCGATCCACGCATCGAAGATGGCGCGGAAGCGAATCTTGTTGGGCAATTCCACATACTCGTGTCGGAGCACGAGTTCAACGCCGGAACCAGTATCAGCGGTTAACCAGATCCGATTGAACAACTTGGAGTCGCCAGCATTGCCCCAATCGTCTTCGAGCATGTCGAACACGTACCACGCCAACAATTGTGAAGAGTGTTGGCCTGGGTCCACTGCCGCGCTGCGACTTTTCCAACTACCCGGCTCATACATCTCAAGCATTAAGAAGACAACCATGGACACGATCTGATACTGCGAGTGACCCGGAAATTGAGTTTGGGACTCGCGATTGAGTTTGAGTCCCAATCGCGATTTCAAGATGTTGTCAAGTTCGCTACAGCAACGGAGGAAAGCCGCGCCGAACTCATCAACTTCAAGTCTGCCGTCGGAGGTTCGATTGAGAGCGAAGCGAGATTGTAGTTTGTTCAATTCATTTAGACGAAGAGAATGGCAGATTGCTGCGGTGTTGAACGCAAGGGAGTCGTACCAGCCATCTTTGAACAATCGAGGGTATTTCTCGCACGCCAGCCGACCAAGGCCGCTAAGTACGTCGAACAAGGAAGAAGCCAAAGGCATTCCATCGTCGTCGAGACCGTCGATCTCGATTTCGCCCTCATTTGTTCGAGCCACCCAGTACTTCTGGATCCCAGACTGAATCTCTACTGCTTCAACCTTGCATTCGAGTTGCCAACTGGCTGCCAGTTGTTCGTACTTGTCAAGTTTGACGCCTTTGTTTAGTGCTTCGAAGATCTCCGGAAGAAACTCGTCGGGACCCTGAAATTTTATGAGTGGCAGCTTGACATCTGAGATATCGAGACTGTCCGTGATTCGCTTTAGAAGTTGAGCAGTTCGAAACTGGAGCTGCGTGTTTTGAAAGATCTCCAACTGCCTACTCTCACTGATCCCGTGATTACGGCACATCAAAGACCAGAAGGAATTGGACTGCGGATTGTCAAGGTCTGTATGGGAAAGACATTCGAAAAGATCAAGTTTGAAGGACTCCGAAGATAATTCGAGTTGGAGGGCTTCTGCGGCGATGGGTCGTAGTAATTCCATCAGGTCTGATGGGATGTCAGCCAACTTGAGAAATGAGGACTTCTTGGCGTAGTAGTCAAGTATGGACAGCGTTCTTTGCTGCCCGTCGATGATCAACCAGGTGTCATGGCCCTCCGCATCTGTTTCTCGTCGTTTCGAAAGCAGAAGTGAACCAATGGGGAATCCTCGCCGCAGACTCTGAATTAGTTCGATGCGCAACTTCTCACTCCAAGTTGCAGGACGCTGATACTTCGGGAGAAAGTATTGGGCAAGTGGATTTTCTGACCCGATGAGCGCAACGCTTTCGCGAAGTTCGCCAACTGTTATCGGCTCGTAGGAACACAAATTGAGCGCCATCACGGAACGTCCTTACAGTGCGGAGTTGTGGGCATGCTAACCCTGCGAAACGTTGGACGGGAATATCAAGGCTGAGGCCCTATATGCGCGGGCTCGTTGATCCGTCTTGTCGCAAGTCTCATTTCATTGGCAAATTGCCGATCCGACAGGTAAGCCCTTGGTCGATTTTCGAGTTTTCGCAGAAGCAGAATCTCGCAAAAGTTCGAGATCGGTAGCAGTGATCCATCGATCTGGAATGTCTAGTTCGCGCTTAACCGTTGACCCAGGGATCAGAAAGTGTTTCTCCATATATACGCAGTGCTGCGAGGCGCGGACGAAGGTTGCACCTGGCCCGGCTAGGTGTGCCATCAAATCAGTGTTATTGGTGACCCGGGCATGGAAGCGAGCCTTGTTGGTCAAGCACCATGAGGTAGAGAGTCACTCAAATGGCGTGAACGTTTGCTCTTTCTTAGGAGCTACCGAAATCCGAGTGAGGACACCGCATATTGCTCGCGATAACTCGGTTCTGACACGCTGATGATGCAACCTGCGGCAAGTGTCGAACTTGCGAGAAGTTCCGTGCCTTCCATGACCTAGTGCGAGAACTGCTGAGTTCGGTGAGGAGACACTGATTCTCTACAGGCAAAACTGGCCTCAAAGATAGTGACTGAATTGGAATCAGAGATACTTCGAGCTTGAGAACCAGTCGTCGTATGTTGTCAATGTGGGAGGCGACTGCAATCTATGAAAAGTGCTCGCAGGATGATTTTGGGGACGCTCCTCATGGTCTTTGTTTCGACGATCATTCTGACGCTCATTGCTTCCGCCACATCAGCGTCAGCTGCGACAAGAAAAAGCCATCCCAGTGCTCCTCGGAACGTGACAGCCACTGCGGGAGACACTTCGGCAATAGTCAAATTCCTCCCCTCAGCTTCCAATGGCGGATCGCGAATTACTTGGTATTACGTGAAGGTGTTCGGGACAAATGCTCCACTTCATAGATGCGACACGACGCGGTGCCTCATAATCGGACTCCCCAATAACGTTGGCTATCGATTCGTGGTTGCGGCAGTAAACAGATTCGGTCGCAGCGCATTCTCAAGACCCTCAAATGTGGCGACTCCACAGCAACCGGCAAGTTCGACCATCACATTCAACGCCAATGGCGGCTCAGGCACCATGGCGAGCGAAACTGAGCCGTATGACACGACCGCCGCACTCACGCTCAACTCGTTCACGTACACGGGCTACACATTCAGCGATTGGAACAGTAAAGCCAACGGAAGTGGCACAAGTTTTACCGACGGTCAACTCGTGAAATTCAATGGAAGCGCCACCTTCTACGCGCAATGGACGGTATCTGCAACTACAGCCACAATCACGTTCGTTGCAAATGGTGGCAAAGGAACAATGTCTCCCGAAACCGAAACGTTGGGCGTATCGGCGACACTGACCACAAATTCATTTACCCGAACTGGCTACACATTCAGCGATTGGAACAGCGAAGCGAATGGGAGCGGAACGAGTTTCACTAACGGTGAAGTCGTCCAGTTCACCGCCAGCGCCACCTTCTACGCGCAATGGACCGCAGTGCCGACCGCGCAGTTCACTAACCCATCAGTGAATTGGTCCGGCTACGTCGTTCCTTCAAGTAGTGCCTTAATTACAGACGCCCAAGGTGATTGGACCGTACCGACTGTGAACTGTTCCGACACTCCGGAAGGACAGGTATCAATATGGATCGGAATCGGAGGGGAGCAGTGGTCAACAGGTGGCGACTCAGGCTCACTTTTACAAACCGGTATCAACATCAATTGCGTTGACGGTTTCCAAGACGATGTCGCATGGTGGGAGGTAGTGCCAGCCACTCCGAATAACGAGCAGGACTTCACTAGTTTTCCAGTGTCGCCCGGTGACCAAATCGAAGCGTCCGTTTATGAGACCACAACAGGAGCATGGCAAACCGAAGTGTCGGACGTAAACACCGGCCTTTCTGCGTACATGATCACAGGCGAAAGTTGGGGTGTCGGTCCGACCTCATCGGGAGATTTTACGATTCAAGGCTCTGCCGCTGAAATCAGCTACGGCGGCGGTTACACCGCTGAATGGATCGTTGAGGACCCCGGCATCGCTGCCACTCCGGGCACATATTTTCCGTTCGCGAATTTCGGCTCAGTCACTTTCTCGAACTTGGAGAGCAGTTTCAGCTCATGGTCGTTGTCGCCAAGCGAAGAGTGGGGCATCGTTCAAGGCGGTGTCACGTTGGCAGCCCCGACAAATACCACGTCGGACGGCTTCACGGTTACGTATACGGGACCTTGAAGTACGACTTCAATTAATGGCAGCGGGGATTGATCCAGCTGGCATCGAGATAAGACCATCGATAATCCCGCAGCGAACTTAAGACGCGCCTTGCGTTATTCTTTGCCCAGTGGTTCATACTGAATGATAATCTTACGGCCCTAGAATCGCATTCTAGAGGCCTCACAGGGTAATCTGGGGGTGTGCCGTGCCAGCCACCCTCCAATGCAATTATCTAAGTGTCGAGAATCGCAGTTTGAGGCCAATACAGGGTAAAGGTTGGCGTTGATTGTTGACCTCTGATTTTGATTTTCATGGTCATAGATTCTGGTTGTGGCCACTTCCCTCTCAAAGGTTCAAATTCAGTCTCTCGTCTCAGACCTCCAAGGCATTCTGCAAATGATCGAAGCTGGGGAATTGGCTGCGAGCTCGTCAATGAAACATCGTGTTGAAGGCGCTATCACCGCTCTCCAAATTGTCGAGGGCGAAGCGGAAGGTATTGACCTTGTATAACAAAGGACCGTTTGATATAATTCTGGGATGACCAAATCGTCCAAAGAAAATGTTCGAATTCCCGGAGTCGTTGCATACTGCCGAGTTAGTACCGAAGAGCAAGCCGTGTCTGGATTGGGTTTGCGTGCTCAGGAAGATGCGATTCGTCACGAATGTCGAAAGAGGGGACTTGATTTGATCGCGCTACACGAAGATGCTGGCCTGTCAGCGAAAACGTTGAGGCGACCTGCTCTAGAAGCTGCACTTTCAGAACTCGACTCGGGTGAAGGGTCTGTCCTGATGGTTGCCAAGCTCGATCGTCTCACCCGTTCTGTTCATGATGCGACCGGTCTCATGGCGAAGGCCGAACATTGTGGTTGGGGTCTAGTCGCTCTGGATGCGCCTGTTGACACAACTACTCCGCAAGGTGCGGCGATGGCGCAAGTACTCGCCGTATTTGCGGAGTTGGAAAGGCGACTCATAGGAGAGAGAACAAAGGCTGCTCTAGCCGTACGCAAGTCGTTGGGCGTGCATCTCGGTCGCCCCCAAACATTGCCAACAGATGTCCGCAATCGCATTCGGTCCATGCGTCAGTCGGGAATGACACTTGCCGCCATCGCTGCCCAACTGAATGCCGAGCGAATTCCGACTTCGCAGGGAGGAGCGCAGTGGTGGCCAGCGACAATCCGAGCCATCATCCGAGAACTCAAGTGAATAGCGTGTGCTCTGACTCAGAGAGCGCACTCAACGCACACATCCTCTCCTTTCGGCCCCGTTTGTGCTTAGGGCTTGGTTCGCTCGTGCAGGTACGCCTTGATACGGTCTCGAAGTCTTGGAACGCCCAGAATCCCTAGGAAGACTTTCCTAAAGAAGGTGAGATATGAACCAGTGATTCCAATCACCACCATGTAAGTCCACATGCAAATCGGGTTAAAAATGATCAGATACCAATCGGCAACATAGAAGACAGGTCGCGTGACGTGATAACCAATCACGGCCAAAAAGACTGCCGTCGGCAGACTTCACCAATACAACTTGCCAGTCTTTTCAGGCGTGATTCAACTTTGCGACTTCTCAAAATCTTCTAGCGCTTTCCTTGCGGCCACGACTTCTTCGTATGCTTGCCGCGCTTCAGGTGGCATCACCGGCGCTTCTTTTCCTTGTTGAAGAGGAGTCGTTGAAGCGAAGGCTGCGGAGCGCATCACGGCATCATTAACTGCCTTTCGAAGCGCTTGTCTTTGTGCTTGGATTTCGTCGGCCACTCGTTCCGACCTCCTAGGTTTGGTTATCGCTTTCGAAGTTGTTTGCTCATTAGTTACACAACGCTTGAGATCGGTGTTTTTGCCGCTGCTGATGCTTAGAACTGCGATCTTGTATTTCAGAATCATGTTCTGTTGATCCGAAACCGTAGTACAACAACTACATGAAGAACATCGGGTCGATTCTCCCGACAGCAGGCGGTGAGTTTCACGTGATCCCATCGTGCGCGCACGAGACGATCACTTACCCACGAAGGTTCAAGTGAAAAGGAAGTGGTAATGGCCGACGAATTCGACTCAGGTGCGCTTGAGCAATATCCCTCTGCTGAAGTGCGCGACCGCATCCGAGAAGGTGTTGACGCTGTCATCGCAGCCATTCCTGGCGTGGGTGGCAGTTTGCAAATACTTTTTGATTCCGTAATTCAGCCATCGCTTCACAAGCGACAAGAAGAATGGTTGGTTCGACTGGGCGAACTCGTAAACGAATTGTTGATTCGAGACGAGAATTTTCGAATTGAAGACCTCATTGGAGATGAAGCATTCGTAAGTGCGGTCATTGACGCGTCACGGATTGCGGAACGCACGCATATCCAAGCCAAATTGGTGATTCTGAAGAACTGCCTTATGAATCTGGTGACTGACAGCTATTTGGGCGACTTCATGACTGCACTGTTCTTCCGCTATGTCGACGAATTGCAGCCTGAGCACTTCATCGTTCTTAGGTATCTCGCAAATCCCGGCGAATGGTTTGACAGCCACGAAATTGCGCGTCCAAATCACACTTTCGCATCGCAACAACTGTTGATGAACGCAGCTCAATTGCCGGTTGAAGGGCAGATCCTGCAACAAGTACTTAAGGATCTTGGCGATCGATCCCTCGCCTCCACTGGGTCAATGACAACCACCACGAGTGGAGGCAGCATATGGAACGGAGTGGTCTCGGAAGTCGGACGCCAACTTCTCCAGTTTGTGAGAGATTCCTAACGCACCCAGGCTCAGAATGTATGTGGCTTCGCTCTTCCGTCAATCACTTTCATCAACTCTGTAGACGACACGTACATAGGATCGGGCCCGCCGTGCAGCGTCACCAGGAATGTCTCTGAAAGCACCGACAACGGCAGTTGTGGTGTTCGTCGATATGACTTGATTTCCCAATGTCCCGCCTGTGCGCGATCTAGACCTCTTTCTACGTGCACGATTATTCTTGAAATTCGCTGCAAAGGTCGAACTCACGAAGCGAAACGATTTTCCGTTCCTGGCGAAATATCCCACGGGATCTCGTCGTGACCTCTTTGGTCAGCTCATACAATGCCGGAGTCTGTGGCTAAGAGATCGTCATCTAGGTCCAGATCTGTCCCCAGTGAAGATGCCTGCGAGCTCGCACCGGCGCGACCACCAAGTTGCCTCTTCATCTGGGAGAAGACCGCATACCTCGGCATTACCGCAGCAGTCAACGCCTCTTCAGATAAGGCAGCTTCCAACTTTGTGCGGTCACTCCACTCGGGCGAACCCTGAAGGCTCTGAATACCTAGAACCACCTCTGTGAGTTGAAGCGTCAAACATTGCTGTATCGACCTCTTAACTTCAACTGGCTCCGCATGTGGGTATTGTCCGCGCAATACGTCCGTCATTGTTACGAAGACTCTGAAATCCTCATTCACTTGGATGATGTTCATTTCAGGTATGTACTTCGCGGCGCGGTCTTCGAGAACACCTACTTCTCTTGTGCCACTTATTAGAGAGATGAATTGGATCACCGGAAGATTGTTTTGCTGGCGAGATCGTTCCGCTGGCGCTCCATCTTCCGTGATGAACGCGCCGTACAAATCGGACTGCGACCCGCCGCGATTTGGTCGTGAACCGGCTGAAACCTTCCGACTTCGTTCAGCGTCCGTTTCTCCGCTTATGCCTCCTGGGATCTCTCCATCTGTGAGCAACGAACCCTCAGGCGTCCGACGATACCGCTGAATTTGGTACAGGTCGCGAATTTCGCGAAGACGCCGTTTCACTACATCGTCGTAGTCCCCAGTGTCGACGTCCGCCAGAATTTGGTCCATCATCTGTTTAATGGCAGTTGGCATGTTGGAACGAAACTCGCTCGCCCAAACGTCCCATGGAAGATCGTTCCCGGCAACCAATAATTTGCTTCGAGACGTGTTGGAGTAGACGTTCAATTGCGTTGAGTCCGGCTCAATATAAAGGACGATACGACTGCCTCCATAGATGATCCCAAACGTTTGTAGTGTGGATCGCGCCGCTTGAGATCGCTGGATGTCGTAGAGCTCCGATTGGAAGAGCGTGGCAACATGAGACCTGTCGTTCCAGACACCACCACCAACATTGAGATTCGCTGGAAGAATCCACCAGTGAGCCGTGGCTTTCGATAGTTTGAGTGAGCCTTGGTTCTCTGAGTTCTTCGCAAGAAGTTCCTTCATTCCGACGATGGCTCTCATTTGACTACCGCCAGGTCCCATGGGTACCCGAGGTGATGTTGGCCACATTGAAGGGTCTGCATTGTTAAAGTCGCGAACCTGAACGATGACTTCATTGGAAGTTCAAAGTAGCGACTATTGAGGTATTCGATTAGCCACTTTTGCTTCAAACCTGGACGGAAGTAGGTGTTGTCATCGTTGAATCTGCCGAGAAGCGTGACCGTCGTGCCGAACTTGTCAATTGGAACGGGCTGGCTAGGACCGACCTGAGGTTTGAGCGTGTCGGGAATAGGCCGATAGTGACCAAAGTCATCACCGATTTGAAACTGCTTCAGACCGTACCGGTCGGCGTCGATATCCTTCCAGAACTGCGCCATTATTCCCGACCCGTCTTGCCAAGATTTGTAGACAAGACCAACTGGATTTTCAACACCGGCAGTTATCTTTGCCCCGATTCCGAAGTTCTGCTCGAAGCTTTGGACTCCGCTTGAAGACGACAGTCGATTTATGTACTGTTCGATTTCCGGGCCAGACATGCCTTTCCCGCTGTCAGAGATTTGAAGTTTATAAATCCGATACTCCTGGGCTAGCGGCCAATCAATATCCCACTGGACATAGCCGGTGCCGATAAAGCCATTCACTCGCCTTGCCTGAATTGCTTCGAAAGCATTCTGTGTCAACTCGCGAACATACTGCAATGGCGAACAGTCCTGCGCCAACCGTTCAATGAGAAAAGTCGTGTTCTCAATCTGGATAGGAGAAGTCGATGACATCTAACTTCCCCCCTTTCGAAGGAGAACCATCTCATATGCGGACTTTGCCATGCGATAAGCCTCAGGAGCCTTACCCACTTTTTGGGGATCGTATTCCAAGAGCGCAATCGCCGACTTGTAATCTCCGACAACTGTCTCAAAATTGTCCTCAAGAAATTCGCGCGGCTCAGTTCTCCAGTCAACTTCCCCCGCGTCGTTCACGAACATGAGAGATTGAAGGCCGTAGACGAGCGGAATGATAAATCCTTCAGGTATCGCAGTAGTGACCTCTTTGTGTGAGAACTTTGCGTACTTCTTTCGCGGACTCTTTTCCGGATTCATTTTCTTCACGGCTGTTATACGACCGAACTTTCCGTCGTTACGGTTGTATGCATCTGGAAGACGCTTGTAAATGATGTCGTAGAGGTTCAGCAGTTCCGCTGTGATTTTGAAAGCGCTACGAATGGCGTCCGACTTGAGGTCACGTCGATATCCATCCGAACCCAGGACCGATACGTCGGGCGAACTCATCAAACGCTCGAATCGCGTAACGCAGTCACCCTTGCTTCGATATACATTTTGCGGAACAGGTGCTTCGACCTTTCGCCCATCTTCGTCTTTCGGCAATGGAAGCAACGTCAGTGGAATCCAAGCTAGAGCCAGAACGTCAGCAGCCTTGATCCGGCCACCGTCATTCGTCTTCCATTCGACGTCCTTCTCAATCTTCTCCGGAAGCAATTCCTTCAGGGCTTCGAAATATCCACGCTGATTCGCTTGAGTCTCAGCTTTCAGTTGCGCGTTGTTGTTGCGTGCGGCACAGATGTCAAGAAGTGCAGCGCTGAATGCTTCGATTGAGGCCGTGTTCTCCGAGTCTGCCGGAACGAGTAGCTCAACCGGTACGAGCACATCGAGATCATCATTACTTGCATCCTTGACCGCCAAGTCCACGAGGCCAAGGTTGTCGTCCCACAAGGTCTTGAAGTCGATCCAGAGCTTGACGTGGCTGAGCTCCTGGTCGTCTATACCGGCACACTTGAGAATGCGGAGACCTAGGGCGAGGGCGTTGTGGCCGCCATCGAGAATGCCTTCAAGTTGCGGATCTTGGAATTGAAGTTCATAGCGTTGACGTTCGCGCGGGACGTAGTTCGCGGTCCCAATCAAGATGCCTTTCGTCTTGGCTGGAAACGTGTCGGGCGTATTCTCCAACGACTCCGTGATTGCATCGGTGATCGGTCCAACCTTCGAAGACCTGGGGTTGGATTCGAGGTTGGCGGCCGTCAGTATCGGAGCCAAGTGGCGAAGTCTGACGAAACCAACAACTCTTCGAGTTGACTCAAACGACTGTTCGGCGGATTGCTCGAACCTAAGCATCACTGGTGGTGACATGGACATAAAAAAACTCCTCACGAGGAGGAGAGAAGCAACTGGCGACGAATAATTTTACCCGCCTAACGAACCAGAAATCCTCTCGGACCTCAAAACGGCCGCCCATCCGGTTGGCCTGCGGCAACGGTACCACACGTTGTGTGACGATTTCACTTTCGCAGAATTTTTTATTACGGTCTCTGTCAGTGTCCAGCTTGTCTGCGATTGAACCTCGTCGACAGTCCTATTCGACCATTTTGTTGCCCGTTCTAATCCCCTCTGGGAGGTGTGAAGTTGCGGTCCGCTCCTGCGTTTATCAGGGTTATTCCGGCTTATTGATGAACTCTGCCAGAGCGTTGATCCAACGCAACCACTCCAGTACCGGAGTTTGAACTACAACCTCGGTGGGGTGCTTCGTAATTCCTGGTGAGAATATATTTCCGCCTAGCGAACATCCGCATCGAAAGTGCCATATTTTCGCAAAAAGAGCGCCATTAATGCCCAGGTAATGCCCATTCAATGCCCAAAATCACCCCGGAAATTGACGTAGCAATCCGCCAAACTCTTGTCGCTACTCAATTCTGGCTGCATCCGAGCCACCACCGATCTCGGGTGGTGTTCACTTTGTCGCTACACGAAGTGTCCGACTATTTAGCCTTTGCCAATCAATTCGAGACATCTATGTGAACGCTCGGTCACTAAACGGACGAGTAGGTCAGGCATCGGGCTCGCAAGAGCGACGACGTCAGGGGATTCAGCCACTTCCGCGAATGCCTCGGGGAGACTGTTCCCGATCGTTCGTACTCGGTCTAAAAGGGCATCCGGATCGAGGCTTAACTCCTTTGCAGCGTCGGGCCACGTGTTGCGATTTGGGAATACCCCATATTCGCCTCCGATCTTCATAGCGAGCCGAAGCTCTTTCTCGTGTGTGCCATAAGGCAACGCTGAGGCGATGTCGTAGAGGGGAGCGAATCGAACTTGATCTCCGGCAAGTAGCAAGGAGTAATTCTTGGCATGTCCGTCCGTACCCGCGATGAGCCAATTCCAAATCAGAGCATCGGTGAATCTCCAGACGGCTTCGTCCGCAACTCGAGGTGCCATCGCGCGTCTCAGCAGGCCGGCGATTGTTCCTGGACTTGGGCCGCCGTCATTCTGGTACTTCTGCGTTGGAGGCATACCAAGCGCCTGGCAGAGGTCCTCCTGGTGGACTCGGACGATCGCGTCTCCTTTGACGATTCGGTCATATCGATCCACCACGACTGCGGATTCATTGTCGAATCGGGACACCGTAGTGCGGACTGCAATGAGCCCCGCTCGACGAGCAGCATGAAGGCAAAGATGCTCGTTGAGATCGTGGTCGTCGAATCCCGCGACCGCCGGCTTCAAAATATGCGTGGTTGGAGTTGACCCAGAAGGCTCCCCCCAACGGCCGTTTACGCGCAGCAAAGCCGTTTTGGATTGAGCTCCAGCCAAACTGAACTGGCCCGTGAATTCGCGCCCAAGCCAGTTCGTCGCGTCTTCGCGCAACTCCCTTAATCGGTGCGCCACGTCGTCATCGGTGAGCCATTCGACGTTTCCTGTTTGGCTTAGGACAAGATCCAACCGTTCTGGTTTGGCAAAACGTACAGCTCCAGCACAGTCCTCACCAATTTGCGTCGATAAGAGGGCAAACGGTGTTCTCGACACGTGGAACCGCCGTGTCCAGCGAGAAAGGACCTGTTCGTTGTCTGGAAGAAGTCCCCAGAGCCAAGGCGTGACGACGCTATCGGGGTGGACCTCAACTTGAGCTGGCATCGACAGGGAGAGCGGGGTTACGCCGTCGCGAGCCCTGTACGTGTCTTCGTAGGTGAATCGAAGCTTTCCGCCTGGCATCTTTTCGATAGTTCCGGCGAGTTCGTCCTCTAGGATTACGTGAAGTTCGTCAGTCATTGGCGTCGATATTCATCGAGCAAAGAATCCAGATTTACGGACGGCCCCTTAATGGCTTCGCTGAGGTTGCGAGACATTTGGAAGTCGTTGCTTCCCTTGAAGACTTCGCTGAGGTTTCGGTTTGGAGATATATCCATCTCCAAGTTCAAGGCGTCCAAGAGACGAAGGATCATTCCAAAATTCACAGAGCGCTTCCCGCCTTCAACTGTTGCAATCCACACCCTAGAAACGCTTGCGCGCGCCGCCAGGTCAGCTTGGCTGAGTCCAAGATCGTGTCTGCGACCTCGGATAACTGCGGCGAGGTCGATGGCGGAATTGATCTTCTTCATGAACTCTCCTTTGTAAGCGTACGTAGACAGTATCATTTTGTCAATGAACGTAGACAAGCGTATCATGTCTTTGAGCGATTACAGACTTTCCTTGTCAACAATCGTTTACAATGACTCAATCCAAGTTCAATCACTTTAATTTATAGAGTCTTTCAGCTCGAAGACGACTCTAAGCTCGCCAACCTTTTTATGCGATTCAGAAAGCTATTACGACGCCACGAGTGAAGTGCCCCCCAAGAGCAGCCGTGGTATTACTGTTTTCTAAGTTGGCAATTGAGACCTAAACAAGGTCGAATGACTGCCATTTGACTGCAAAAACCACTTCCCCAGGAATTCAAACGACGCTGAGATATCGTCGCGAGATTGGGCGAGGAGGCGTGGTGGCTAACGAGTGAGTAATCAGACGACCGCATCAGGCTCGCAATTATTTCACGCACCACAACGTTCATGAAATGGGGAATTGCAGCTATAACTCCGCATGGTCCAGCGTTTCGATTCTGGCTGCATCCGAGCCACCACCGATCTCAGGAGGTGTCAAAAGTATCAGCCCGTGTTGTCCACCTAAGTCGGACTCACGAAGCCGTCGAGCGTGGAAGCATATTGCCTCCAAGTTCTGCTCCAATTTTCTCCAACTCAGAAGCCTTCGGCTCACTTCCTGACGACCACAAGCCTTTGTTTCCTTGCGTTTACGAGGTGTCACCATACGCATCTTCGGATTAGGAAACCAATGCTCTATCCACCTGAGCTACGGGAGCCTATTGGACTTTCTGAATCGGCCTGGGAATTCCGGAGGCTCTCCCGCTTGGGAGAGAGGATGGAATCATGGAAAAGAAGCGAACTGGATATAAGAGGTATCCGTCTGAGTTGAAGGAACGTGCCGTGCGCATGGTCCTTGATCTTCAGCGGTCGGATCCTGGCGACAAAAGTGTCATCTCGAGGGTGGCGCGACAACTCGGGGTGGGTGAAGAGTCGCTGCGCGTTTGGGTGAAGCGAGCCCAGATCGACGCGGGTACTCGGCCGGGCCTCACCACCGAGGAGCGTGAGGAGCTGAAGCGGCTGCGCAAAGAGAACTTCGAGTTGCAGCGGGCGAACGACATCTTGCAAGCCGCGGCAACTTTCTTCGGGGCGGAGCTCGACCGCCGACAGAAGAGGTAGTTACCTTCATCGACGCCCACCGGGACTCTGAGACCCGTGGGCGTCGTTGGGGAGTCGAGCCGATCTGCGCCCAACTGCAGGTCGCCCCCACCACTTACTACGACACCAAGTCACGGCCGGCGTCGGCTCGCCAGATGCGCGACGAAGAACTCGGTCCCGCCCTCGAGGCCCTCTGGAAGAAGAACTACTCCGTCTACGGACGACGCAAACTCACCAAGGCCGCGAAGCGTCGCGGGCTCGACTGTGGTCGCGACCAGGTCGAGCGACTCATGAAACGCCAAGGTATTCGCGGGGCGTCACGTGCGAAGAAGCGCTTCACCACCCACGCCGACAAGAACAACCTGCGCGCCCCCGACCTCGTCAATCGCGGCTTCGTGGCCTCTCGACCCGATCGAGTTATGGGTCGCCGACTTCACTTACTGCTCGACGTGGAGCGGGGTGGTCTACGTGGCCTTCATCATCGACGTGTTCTCGCGGCGACTCGTTGGTTGGAAAGCGAGTCGCACCATGACCGCGTCACTCGTCGTCGACGCGCTCAACATGGCCGCCTGGACGAGGCACACGAAACTCGACGGACTTATTTGTCACACGGACGCGGGAGCCCAATACACGAGTATTTCCTACACCGACCGCATCGACGAGCTCGGCGTCTCTGCGTCAATCGGCACCGTCGGCGATTCGTTTGATAACGCGATGGCCGAATCGGTCATGGGCATCTTCAAGACCGAGCTGCATCGCAATCCTGCAGTGCTCGCGGACAACGGTGGGCACTGGCGAGGACTTGACGACCTCGAGGTCGCCACGTGCGCGTGGGTGTCGTGGTTCAACGAAGAGCGACTCCATGGCGAGCTCGACGACAGCACGCCGGCCGAGGTCGAGGAGGAGTACTCTCTGTCAGATCAAGCCAAGGTGGCGTGAGATTTCCAAGTTCGGAAGTCTCCAGGAAACCCAGGCCGATTCATTCAGACCACTCTGCGGCGCTTTCAGTTTTCAGCACAACCTCAGCACAACATCTTGGATTTAGTCCCCAACCTTCCCCGGTTGTTGCTCACCATTCAAACACGCGGGAAGCCCTACCTCACTGAATGTGCGTCGCCCGCACTTATTAGTGATTTGGCCGATTCTTCGGCTCCAATATTTCATCTAGAGCTCACTCCACTGCTGGACCGGACGGGTGGTTCATTCGTCTTTACCTCTCGAGTCATCGACCTCAGTCGGGGGTTTGCGCACTCGAGATGCGAAAGCCGATGCGGCAAAGCACGATCCCGCACCAACCACCAGTGCCAAACGAGCGCCCCCTGCGTCTGCAATCCAGCCTGTCAGCACGCTCCCAATCGGGGTCGTACCGATGTAGACGAAGATCCACAGTGCCATCACCCTCCCACGAAAAGCGGCCGATGAGTGCAACTGCAACGTGGTCGAGGCCAGGGTGACGAAGGAGAATCCAGCAACACCACAGATGACGAACTGCCGCACGAGCACGGCACCACCATGCTTGGACCGATCTCTGGTGATGTCCCGTTCAGGCCATCACGGTCGGTCGTCATCCCGCGGCGCAGGGCTGCCGCTGAGAAGCGCCGAGAACTCGTGAATCTGGGACTGCGTGAGCGAGCGGCGAGATCGGCGTCAGCCTGCCCAAATGCTGAGCTCTTCGCCGTATTGGTCAGTCATCTTCGGGGTGACGCATGCCCGGATGAAGTCGATCTGGATTGGGCGAACTATGCAGTGTCTGTCTACACGGACCCAGAGTTCAATTGGACCCATGACCACTGGCGCCTTGACGACTCTCAAAGAGTGTTCGCTCTCAGAACGATTGAGCAAGGCGGCGGTGCGCTCAGCAAGGAACAGCTCATCGCCGCTGGCGTCAAGGACTCCCAACTTCGATACCTGAGCCGCGTTACTCCAGCGCCTTCCGGAGCACCAATCTTGCGTCGCGTCGGACGAGGGAACGAAGCACGTTTCTCAGCGATCGAATGTCCGCACTGTCAGGGTCGTGCGACTCATTCGGTCGTGACACCTGAGACGCGCCCCGGCGTCCTCTGCACTTCATGCTGGCGGGCTCCATTCGAAGGATCACCAGTTTTTCCAGAGTGGTACAGGACATCCCTCTAGAGCAGAAGACGCGACTAATTTGACGACACATCGTGGTGCCTCTTCCCTAGCGCCACACTCACGAATTTGCGAAACGCGACGAAGCCTCTAATTGCGTTGTTCATCACCCACGTATCGTTGGAACAGTCAAGCAGCCACCCGGAGTCCTCAAGTGCTACTCACGATCAGCACCACCCATGAACCCGCAACGGATTTGGGCTTCCTCCTGCACAAGAACCCCGGGCGACACCACACCGCCGATTTGCGCTTCGGAACTGCTCACGCCTTCTACCCCGAAGCGTCAGGCGTGCGTTGCTCGGTTGCCGTTCTGGTTGAAGTTGACCCGGTCGACCTCGTCCGAGATCGAAAAGGCCCGACGGGCGGTGAGTCATCGCTTGGCCAGTACGTGAACGATTGACCCTACGCAGCCTCCTCTCATCTTTCGGCCGCTCTCAACAAACTCTTTGGTACCGCGATGAGCGGTCGTTGCAAGGAGCGCCCCGAACTCGTCGACGTGTCGACGCCCTTTGAGGTGTGGCTCCCAACGCTCCCTGTAAGAGGTGACGCAGATCTGCTCGAGCGCCTGTTCGAACCGCTTGGCTACTTGGTCAGTTGGACACCGATACCCCTTGACACGACCTTCTCTGACTGGGGTCCGAGCAGGTACTGCGACGTGCACCTCGCCACCACGACGCACCTTCGCCGCCGTCTTTGTACGGCCCCTGATTTCGGGGGTGGGGGTCCGATTCGAAGAACGTTACCGAGTACTCGCGAGGCGTCACGATGGCAATTGTGACCTCCATTGTGTCTCCGGGGAATACCGGCACGCCAGGCACTTTTCGCATGACTGATTGCGGCTCGCCACTAGAGCCGAGTCGCGACCCATCACAGTTCACAGTGCGACCCACTACGTGAACCCGGCGTCTCCGGTCGCCAAGCCTTTTGCGTCACGATATTGGTATGGTTCGTGAGCAACTACGAGAGAAAGCATGGATGGCACGTATCCACGAATTGCTGAGTCAGTTGCGGCCGACCAATCGGGCCCTTGCTGATGACATTGAGCGTGAACTTGCTGTGCTCGCCGACAGGCGCGCGTTCGGCCTCAACTTTGAGCGACACACCCCGGAAGTCGTCGAATTGCCAGGTCGGCGTGTTCGAGTGGGCGACAAGGTTCGAATTCTCCCACCGCGCGGTGAGACTGGTGCGACTGCCAATCGCACCCTCTATCGAGTCGCGTCGATGGCAAGATCTGAAGGAGAATTGGTCGCTCAACTACAAACCGTCGCTGATCATACAGAGGTGGAAAGATCGGCGAATTCCGACTTAGTCGTCGTGGCTGAGTTCAGCGATCCGATCTACCCGGGGCTTGTGTCGACCGGGAGAATTGGAGCGGGAGGTGACAAGCCGTATCACTCAGTGATCAACGGTGAGAACTTCCACGCACTTCAGACACTGCTCTTTACCCATCGAGGAAGTGTAGATCTGATTTATATAGATCCGCCATATAACTCGGGCGCGCGAGATTGGAAGTACAACAACGACTATGTCGAGTCCGATGACTTATATCGTCACTCGAAGTGGCTTGCGTTCATGGAGAGGCGACTGCTTCTCGCGAAGGAACTTCTGAATCCAAATGAATCCATCTTGATTGTCGCGATTGACGAGAAGGAATACTTGCGGCTGGGGCTCCTGCTCGAGCAGATTTTCCCGGAAGCTGACTCTGACATGATCACTTCGGTGGTGAATCCACGGGGTCGACATCGACCGGGGAGCTTTGCACGATCGGATGAGTACATCTTTTTCCTGCGGTTTGGAGATGCGAAAGTCGGGACCGAGGACGATCCTGACTTTGCGTCTGGTGAGAAAGTTCCCTGGCGCACCTTGCGACGGAGCGACGCAAGTTCAGCCCGTGGCACTGCGAAAGGAGGTCCGGCGCAGTTTTATCCAATCTATGTTTCAACCCAAGGGCACATTGCCAAGATTGGTGATGCTCTATCCCCTTCAATTCCGAGGAGCAACGCCCCCGCGTTCGACGGCTTGACGGCCGTATTCCCAGTTCGCGACAATGGCCTAGAAATGAACTGGGGACTGACGGCGCCTGCCCTGCGCTCGATACTTGAGAAAGGTTATGTCCGCGTAGGTCGGCGCACGCCGAACAAACCGCAAACATACGAACTCTCCTACTTGACTTCAGGCAAGATTGAGGATATTACGACGGGAAGAGCGGTCGTAACAGGATATGAATCTGACGGCAGTGTGATTGCTGTGTACCAAGAAAGCAAGCGCAAGAGTCCGACAACGACATGGAATCGACCTTCCCACAATGCCGAGACAAACGGAAGCGCACTTCTAGCGCAGTTACTTCCTGGTCGTACATTCCCTTTCCCAAAATCGCTCTATGCGGTTGAGGACGCTCTTCGGTTTTTCATCGCTGAAAACCCTTCGGCTACCGTGCTTGATTTCTTCGCGGGGTCCGGCACAACCGCGCACGCGGTCATGCGTCTCAATAGGGAGGATGGAGGCAACAGAATATCAATCTCCTTGACGAACAACGAAGCCTCCGCGGATGAGCAGTCCCAACTACGCAACTTGGGCTTACGCCCAGGGGATCCTGACTGGGAAAGGATGGGGATCTGCGAGTTCATAACGAAGCCCCGCATTGGGGCAGCAATCACGGGACGAACTCCCGATGGAAGTCCTGTTGATGGTGATTACAGATATGCCGAATGCTTTCCGATGGCAGATGGACTAGCTGAAAATGCGGAATTCTTCACGCTCACGTACGAGGCGCCGATGAGGGTGCAGTCAAATCGAGAATTCTCACGAATTGCCCCATTTCTCTGGTTGCGCGCTGGATCACGTGGCACCCGCCTCGAAACCGTGCCTGACGGCTGGGGGGTCGTGGACGCGTACGGAGTTATTACAGATCTCGACTCGTCCGACGAATTCATCAAAGCGATGGCTGCGAACCCGAACGCGAAAGTGGCGTTCATTATCACTGACGAGGATCGGCTTTTCGAAGCGGTTGTCCGTGAGCTACCGGCAGGTGTTGAACCAGTACGTATGTACGAGTCATATCTGCGTAACTTCGAAATTGACGCGATGCGGAGTATTCGATGAAGTTCTCACTGAAGGATTATCAGCGCGACGCGGTCATCCAAGTGTTGGACAATCTCGAACGTGCGCATAAGAGGTTCCATATTCATCAGCGCGAGACATCGTTTGCGCTAACGGCGACGACTGGCGCGGGCAAAACCGTTATGGCTGCAGCGGCAATTGAGTCACTCTTCTACGGAAATGACGAACTGGATTTCGACGCTGACGCGGGCGCCGTTGTCATCTGGTTTTCGGACGATCCCAACTTGAACGACCAGACTCGTATTCGACTCATGCAGGCGTCGGAAAAACTCACGCATGATCGGCTCGTAGCCATCGAATATCCATTCTCTGTGGAGAAACTCTTACCAGGACGCGTGTACTTTCTCAACACCGGAAAATTGACGAGTACCTCGCGTCTTACCCGAGGATCGGATAGGGCTCGCACCATCGAGGAGTCGGGCCAAGGCTCGTTCGTCGCTCCAGACGACCTTGCCTGGACGATTTGGGAGACGCTCGCGAACACAATCGAAGATTCCAAACTGACCGTGTACCTAATCATCGACGAGGCACATCGCGGATTTGGCACGCGCACATCGAGCGACAAGTCCACGATCATTAAGAGAGTTGTTGATGGAGACGAAACAGGACGACCGATCCCGGTCGTTTGGGGTGTGTCCGCGACGATTGATAATTTCACTGAGGCGATGGACGCTGCGGCGCTCACCCATTCGCGAGAGACCCTGCCCCCCGTGGCGGTCGACTCCGCACGTGTACAGCAGTCTGGCTTGATCAAAGACACCATCGTACTCGACATTCCTGCAGAAGGTGGCAATCTCGACACTGCCCTCGCCAGCCGCGCCGCACGAAAGTTGCGCGAGTCAGCGCAGCGGTGGAGGAACTACTTCGCTGACCAAGCGAAGTTGCCGGGCGAAAAGTCAACGGAGTCCGTCGTGCCCTTGCTCGTACTTCAGATTCCAAACATGGAAAATCCGGATGACGTAGGGCTCTGGCTGGATTCAATTGCCAATGAACTTGGAGATGTTTCTTCTCTGGATGTGCGCCATGTGCTCGGAGATCACGAAGTGAAGTCCTACGGTTCATGGGAAGTCGAATGGATCGAACCTCAACGAGTTCACGAAACAACGCAGGTAAGGGTTCTGATCGCCAAGTCTGCAATCTCCACCGGCTGGGACTGTCCTCGCGCCGAAGTGATGTTGTCGCTCCGACCCGCGACGGATCACACGTACGTAACGCAGCTTCTAGGGCGTATGGTTCGTACACCGCTTGCCCGTCGGATTCCTGGCGATGAGAGACTCAACGCCGTTGACTGCATCCTGCCCCACTTTGACCGGACGACGGCGGGCAACGTTGCCAAGTATTTGACCGGTCTCATTGATGCTGTACCTGGTTTGACTAGCCCGAAAGTACTTCTCGATGGTCGTGATCTCGTCCCGAACCCCGTGGTGCCCAATGCAGTTTGGGAATTGTGGGATGTACTTCCGAGTCTCACAGTGCCCCAACGCGGGGCGCGTCCCGTCAAGCAACTCGTCAGCTTTGCGCAAGCGCTCGCCGCTGACGGTCTGCGGGCGCGTGCGATCGCGTCTGTAGAGGAGCAGTTCCATGCCACGTTGGACTCTTTGGCCTCGCAATATGACGGTGAGGTTCGAAGTGCCGAGATTGAGGTACGCACAGTTCGTGGCATGTCGATTTCAGGTCGATTTGGAGAATCTAAACTCCTGTACTCCGACTTTGTCGAACACGCTGACGAGCGCGCGGTTCGCGTGGCATTTGAGGACGCGAAACGTGCGTTTGGAGCCGATATTGCACAGTCGTACGCTGACTACCTCGCCGGTCCAGATGATGAAGAGGTCGGTGAAGATGGACTTCGCGTCGCTTACGTGAAGGCCGCCGCACTGGCGACCGTGCCGACAATTCGTGAAAAGGTCGACAAGGCAGCCAAGGACATTGTTGACGAATGGTTTGCCGAACACCAGGTGGCGATTCTGGGGCTCTCAGACGAACGTCGCGAGGTTTACGACAACATTCGCGCCCAAGCTGTCACTCCACAATTGACGCCCCTGTGTCGACCCCGCACGCGAATTGAAGATTTTCTCGAGGAATTCGACGGCCAAGTTCGGATGGCAGAACTCGTAGAAAAGCACCTAATGTCCGACGCGACCGGTTGGTTCCCTCTTACGGGACTCAACGACTGGGAGCTCGCGGTGGTTCGCAAGGAGATAGTGAGACCCGGATTCGTTGCTTGGTACCGAAATCCGTCAGTATCGTCAGCCGACTCACTCGGTATCACTTACCGCGACGCTGTGGGCAATTGGCACGCGATGCACCCCGACTTCGTATTTTTCAACGAAGTTGAAAACCATCTTCGCCCCTCCATCGTCGATCCGCACGGTACATATCTTGATGATGCATTCGTGAAACTCAAGGGACTTGCCGCCTTTGCAGACGATTATGGCGATGTATTCCATCGCATCGACGCGGTCGCGAATAGTTCTGGGAATGAACTGAAGGTGCTTGACATGAAAGACGAGGCGGTCAGAAGGACTGTTTTGAATGGCGAACAGAGTCCATTGGAATTATTTAACGGCCCGATCGCGGTGACGTACGCATGACTTCGCCCGACATGACATATACGGAGGATCAAATTGCAGCAATAAATGAGATTGGAAGCACGCTTCAACTCATCGCTTGCGCTGGCTCGGGCAAGACTCAAGTTCTCGCCGAGCGTATTGCACATATCTTGGCCCAGCCTGGAATTAGGCCTGCAAATGTTATTGCATTCACATTTACCAAGAAGGCTGCCGCAGAATTGAAAGAGCGCATCCTCTCGGTCGTGCACGAACAACTTGGCGACGTCGTGGGGCTCGCAGAGATGTTTGTGGGGACGATGCACGCGTACGCGCTCAACATTCTTCAGACGTACATTCCTGAAGTATTCAAGTACAGCGTCCTTAGCGAAGTCACAGAACAACTTCTCATCGACCGCGAGAGCACAAAATCCGGACTTACTTCGTGCTCCAAGACAGTGAATGGCGTGACAAGCAATTTGCAGCGCTGGAAGGACACGCGTTATTACCGTTCTGCCTTGTCAATTATCCGTGAGGACGACGTCAATTTCGCGCTTGTGCCGAGCGCCGTGAAAGAAAGCCTCGCCTCGTACTTGCAGCTCCTATCGCTGCGGCGTTACTTTGACAACACGTCGATGATGGTCGACGCCGTTGAGTTCCTGGATCGCGCCGAGAGCGGAGTTGAACTCGATACTGCGGAGCAGTCGCTGCGAGATCACGTCCGGAACGACATCAAATTCGTCATCGTCGATGAGTATCAGGACGTAAACCCAATTCAAGAGAAACTTGTGGCGCGTCTCGTGCATTTTGGTGCGAACCTGTGTGTTGTAGGTGATGACGATCAGACGGTCTATCAGTGGCGCGGTAGCGAGGTTTCGAACATCCTCACATTTGACCGCCGATACGCCGGCGTCCGCAGGATAGAACTCGCTGACAATTTTCGTTCAAGTGAAGGGGTCGTCAAGCTTGGTCGATCGGTCGCCGAAAGACTCAACTCATCAGAGCGACTACCAAAAGCGATGGTGTCTTCCTCACTCCAGACGTGGCAGCGCGGCGACATGCTTACTCTTCGCTTCGAAAACTCTTCGCAGGAGGCTGCTTGGATTGCAACTCGCATTGAAGATCTACGCGGGATTCCCTTTGTTGACCGATCCGGAAAGGACGCTCGCGGACTCGATTGGTCTGATTGTGCGGTGCTGTACCGGAGCGTGAAAGACGCGGACGCATTGGTAGATGAGTTCAAACGACGGGGCATTCCATATATCGTGAAGGGGCTCGCTCGACTATTCGAAACCGACGAAATTCAGGCGTGCGTGGGGCTTTTCAGCTACGTCGTCGGAAGGATAAACGAGGAGCAGCTCCGTGCGCTTTGGGCCACAGCTAACTTGACGCCGTTTCCCGAGAAATTCGATGAAGCCATCGCGGTACTTGACGATGCGAAAGACTTTGACGATGGTCGTCGGCACGGTTTTTACAACATTCAGCGGCTCTACCTAAAGGTACTTGAGACACTCGCGCTGCATGAGAACTCCGTTCCTGGCGCAGCGGGACGTGGCGAACTCGTTATGTATCAGTTAGGGAAATTCTCCCAAGTAATCTCTGATTTCGAGACTATTCACTTCTCGTCAAAGCCGGCTTCAAAATACGAAACATTCGTAGGTTTCTTGACTTTCCAGGCACCGGATATATATGAGGAGTCGGACGCAGACGGTGGCTATGCGACACCCAATGCGGTGACGATCACAACTGTTCATCGAGCGAAAGGTCTGCAATGGCCGGCGGTCTTCATTCCGTACATGCGTAAGAATCGGTTCCCAATGAAGGCCCCTGGTGGCACGCAGGCAATTCCGCACATCGTCCCACTCGAGGCAGTTCCGAACGGCAGTCGGTACCGCGGCGGAATATCGGACGAGACTCGGCTCTTTTATGTTGCGGTTACACGAGCTCAAAAGTATCTCTTCGTCACCTTCGCGCCAGGCGAAAGCAATCTTTACAGGAACGCCTCCGATTTTTACCTGCACTGCACTTCGTCGACATGGATGTCCACTTCAGACGAAGGTCTCTCGGATGTCGAGCGGCTACCACCCACGCCGCGGACGGACATCCCAAACATCTCGAATCTCATTCAGTGAACTCAAATACTTAATCGAATGTCCTTATCAATTCAAGTTGCGATTTCTTTACGGTTTCAACCCGCCGATACATGAAGCTCTCGGCTACGGCAGAGGACTCCATGACGCGCTCGCAGAGATGCACAAGCGGGCACTTGCCGGCGATGTGCCGACCAAGGCGGAGACAGTGGCTCTTGTCGATCGCCACTTGCACACGCCATACGCCTACGATGCTTTGCAAACACAGTTGCGCGACGCAGCTATCAATGCGATTGACCGCTACTTCGATCGTCACGGTGACGACCTCACGCGTACGATTCATTCTGAAAAACAAGTGGAAGTTCAGATTTCAGATGGCGTTGTCGTGAACGGGGCGCATCGACCTCATCAAGTTTCTCGAAACCGGTGAGACGGCAATTGTCGACTTTAAGTCGACGGATCAGTCGCAAGCGGAACAGGTGACAAAGGACCAACTCGCAATCTACGCTCTTGGTTACCGCGATTTAACGGGTGAGTCGGCGGACCGGATCCAGATCCTCAATCTCGATGCCGACGGTCACAGTGTTAATGACCCTGTAACTAGCGCACTTCTTGAAGGCATCAAAGTAAAGGTTGATTCGGTAGCCGAAGATATCCGAGCCAATCGCTTCAAGTGCACGCACGATCACGCATCGGAAACAGCAACTAACGACCTCGCGTGGCTCACGAAAGGCGGCCGGAATTGACCGGCGCACATTGAGAGCCTGCGCCTAATGGTGAATGACGTACTACTTCCAATTGATTCGCATTAATGTTCACAATGGGGAACAATGACGACTGCATGGAACGAATTGCTCGCGACCTTCAGTGAGAATTTCATCTTGGTGCCACCAATTCGTCCGGAGTTTCGCAGAGGTCTCTCGTGTCCCGAGCCAGACCTGTGGTCAACGCGACCCGACACGGATCGTTTGGCTATGTACAGATTCGAGGAGCCGATTCTCGAAGTCATCCACGGATCCGTTGATCCGTACTTCGCTGTCGCATACACGGGACATGGAACAAATTCGAACACTTACACATTGAATTTGGTGACGAGGAGGGCTGCGATATTCCTACAATTCGGAGTTGGTCCGGAGTACACGCACTTCGTACAATGTCGCGTCAACATAACGAGAGGCTTCGTGCTCTTGGATCGTCTTATCGCCAACATACCCGAGGGGGAGGGAGATATTGACTACGTGGTCGCGTATAGCGACCTACGCGGCAGTGAACTCTTGCGACGTAGCTCGACCGGAAGGGAGACGAGAACACGGTTCGCCGGTACAGTTAGTGGCTGGGATTCGATTGATTTCGCAACGCTCGCCGCACCAACCGGTGTTTTCGAGACGCTTGACGGGGGGCTTTTCACTTGGCGCGAACCCATGGAATTTGAATTGGCGGCCTGCAAGTACTTAACTGATTTAGGTCAGGGACTGATCGAGTAACAGACTCGTAAGGGGCGCCAGAGTGCACGGACAGTGAGGTCGAGACGGTCGCGAACAGTATTCCCGTCGTTCAAATCAGGACATGGGCGGAGCCACGATCGAGTTGGGCATTCAGCCTTCTATGCCACTGGACGCCGCTTTGACGTGTAATTGATACCACTTCAATTACGCCGCCCACCGTTGCTTCACGATCTGACGAAACGCTTCTCAGACTCTGCATGTGAACGAGTGCATCCGCATATCGAATGAGACCCGGGAGTGCGCAGTCTGAAAGTACCTCCCGCGCAGGACGAACAAAGTCCCTTAAGTAGTGTTCGTTGAGAGCCTCGAAGAACGCCTTGGCGAACACTTGGTTCTTCTCCTCACCGAATTTAAATTTTTCCGAGAGAATATCCATCGCAGTCGCGCCAATCCAAACTGATTCATCGGAGTCAACGCCCTCGAGAAACGCTTCCATCGCGCTCTTTTGGGCAGCAAAGTGCCAATAAGGACCCAAGTCGTTAGGTGAAGGGCAACGCGAATCGAGATGAGACCTAAGTTTTCCGCCGAAGACACCCCGGACTCCGACTGTGATGCATCCACCCAAAGGCTCCGCTGTCCCAAAACCGGAAAAATTAAGGACTATCGGAGGGTTCGGTATGAAACTCTCAAACGCCCTAAGAATCGCGACTTCGACCACATTTTCAAACGCATCCGAGAACGGCCACTGTATTTCCGCATGTTGGCGAAAGTGATCGAGAGCGTTGAACTTACTATCAGCACCGAACACCATCTGTCGTAGTACCGCGCCACTAATGTCACCATATTGTTCATCGCCAAAGTCCAGTTTCGCGATGGCTTCTGTCGCACGCTTCTCCGCCGCTTGCCTTGCGTCTTCGGAAGCGTCCTTCGAAAGACCTCTCAAGGACTCGAGCAACTCGCCTTGAGAATTTCGGTCAAGGTCGCATAGACACTGACAAAAATACCACTCAGCCAATGCACCTTCGTCGAGGCCAAACATCTTGACGCCGTCTGGAACCCAGTCGACGAAGTTGTGCGCGTATTCCTCCAGAGTAGGAAATGGCCCCGCAAGTTGAACCAGCCACTCGCGCATCAGTGTGGAAAAACTCAGAGATCCAAGTGACGTGTAACCGCAGTTCGTGACGACTACCTGGTGGGCGAATCCGAGGTCGAATATCTTGCTTGTATCCGGTACGGTTTTCGTTTCGTGATAATCAGACCACGAGACCATCGTGTCTGACGCGACGACAATTCCATTTTGATTTCCAATCGAGATTTGTGAGGTCATCGGGTCACCATAACCTCTGATGTGTCTTGACGCTCATTCGACTTGATGCAAATTGCACTGAGAAGTGATAAGACGCTCTCCGATCGCCCGACTTTGGGAAAAACAAAGTGATGCAACGCCGAGTTGGTACGCCTTTTCAGCTTCCAGCGTTCGAGGCGCGACCAGGGCGGCGCAATCTGTCAAGTCAGTTCATGAACTGCAATGTCACACTTCCGAACTCGAGTCGTGGAAGTATAGCCATACCATGAACCTTGAACGCGTAGTCGTCACGAATTATCGCACTTTCGGAAATAGGCACGACTTCGAGATTTCAACTGGGGTCAACTCATTCGTAGGTCCCAACAACTGCGGAAAGTCCAATTTGTTCAACGCAATATCGCTCGCCATGGATCCGAGCATTTCTTGGAGCCGGGATGAGGATTTGCCAAGTTTCATGCTCGGAGGAAGGCCACCTATTCCCCGAATTGAACTTCGATTCAAGTCGCAGATGAAAAGTAGCCACGAAAGAACATTGATGAGGCGGGCGGAGGCGTATGAACAGAAGGTGTCGGGAACAACCCATACGTATGCTTCGAACGGCGAACTCCGTTTAGCAGTGACGTTCGCGGGTGGAACGGCCCAAAGAAACTTCATTGCGAGAGGGGCGGGTTCGAGAACTCTTGGCGGCGATGACATTGCGTTTAGAGAACTTGACATGCAATTCCGGAAGGTCGTCCGATTCGTCTTCGTAAAAAGCGGCGAGAGTCTTGAATCCCTCCTGGCAGGGCGGTTTAGAGAAATCCTCCAACTGGTGATGAACGACCACTTGGGGAAAGAAGTCCAAGAAGCCGAAGTTGCCCGTTTGAAGTATCAAGACGCATTGCAAACGGGCCTGCTCACCCACTTGAAGAGTCAGATTGCACTTTCAGTCCACGACCTCTTCCCGGAGATTGAAGCGGCCGATCTGATTCCAGTGATTCCTTCAGTTGGAAATACATTGGCGAACGTCAACGTCAAACTGAGAGATGCTGCGACCACCGGAATGCTGGGCAAAGGAACCGGTGTTCGCGGTGCGGTGCTTGTCGCGATGATGAAGTATCTGGCGGACCAAACCAAGCGGTCGATGATTTTCGCGATCGAAGAACCTGAAGCGTTCCTCCACCCTTCGGCACAAGAGGAAATGTGCAAGGGCCTTGAAGCACTTGCGATGCGTGACGATGTCACGCTCTTGCTGACCACACATTCGCCATACATTCTTTCAAGGACGCCTGAATCTCGAGTCACCGCCATTCGCAAAGACGACAAGGGCTGCAGTTCAATTAAGGGTGTCCTCCAAGGCAACGAGGACAAAGTACGACTCTTGTCGGGTCTCTTTCGCGACGATGAGATGGCAACTCTCGTTGATCGATCTCTTTCAATACCCGCGAACGCAACCGCTGTATTGGTCACTGAGGGGTATACGGACTCCGAGTATGTGCGGGTGGCAACAGCTTTGTTGGGTGAAACGAAATTCGCCAATACGGTCCACTTGGTCCCAAGTAGTGGCACGTCACAAATCGTGCTCCAGTCAATTCTGTTGCGAAGTGCGACCTCCATTCCAGTGATTGTTCTACTTGACAGTGATGACAATGGGCGTAGTGCCAGAGATCAGTTGAAAAAGTTCGGATGGTCGACGGGCAAGAACATTCAAATGTTGCCCTCTTTCGACCCCAAGTGTCATCACGCGATCGAGGCTGAGGACTTGTGGCCAACAAGTCTTATTGAAAGGGCAATCAAAGAAGTGGGTGGAGACAAAGTCTTCGGAAGTATGGAGCGATGTGGTGAAGAGAAGCATTACCGAATCGAAAACGATTTCAAAAGCGAAGTCACAGATTGGATATGTCGGAATGCTCGAACTTCGCATTGTGCAAAGTGGCAAGAGGTTGTCAACCAAGTAGCCGAGAAGATTAAGAATTCAACAAAGGAGAGAGGCGCGCGGGAAACGGATCCAGAGGCCACGTCGTAGTCCTCCTAGCTGGCGCAAGATCCTCGAATACGCACGGTGGGGACGACCCTTCGAAACTTCGCACCGGGCCACACAAAGATCCGACGGAGTTTCTCAACACAAGAGCCGACGGCGAATCTCGGTGTGGTGGCAGGCTTGGCAGTTACCAAGCCACATTCGCCTGCGAATGACTGTCGACGTGCCGGATGACCTCGATATGCCAAGGATGGTGTCGAAAACCTGTTTGTGTCGTACCGGAGGGGTGAGTAAATGAGAAGAAAAGTGGAACTTCAAAACCGGATGAACGGCGATGTGCACCTTCATCTCTGGGCCGGGGTTGATGACGATGGCAATTTCTCAATCTCAGGTTTCGATGTTGGACCGAGTGACGAATGGGGTGACCCTTCAGAATATGAGTGGGATACGACGGTGCGATGTGGCAATGTCGCAGCTCTCGTTGAACTGCTTGGCGGAGTACTGGGCCAAGATGTTCTCGAAATCATCCAAAGAGATTGGGTGCCGCAAGAGGGTGATGGACTGGAGCGCTTGATTCGAGAGAGCGGCATCCCATGCGAGACTTTGATTTGGCGTCGCTGAGGTGATCGATCAAGTGGCAGAAATGCGCGGACGTAACGCCGTGACACTCACTCGCTAGAGTGAGTCTCATCATCAAGAGCGATTAAGGGACATGGCCCAACGACGTCGCCGCAACCTGCTTCAGCAAGGTGCGAATGCCATGCGATGGAGGTTAGATGTCAGAGATTCGTCCCCCCAAGATGTGCGGACTGTTTAAGCCTGGCCACAATCCTCATTGGATTCAAGTCAATCGTGCCAGAGAGGACATTGAAAACACACCCGCAACCGGTCGCTTCATCCGAAGTCAGGGTGAAGGATCTGTGATGATTGCAGTGGACGGACGGGAAGTGCATCTTTGGAACCACGAATCGGAACGGCTGGTCGAGGCTGCCGCTGCGAGCGGTGGAGTCGTAATGTATCAGCAACAATGGGGACTGCTTTGGGTGCCGAGCAAGAGTGGTCGGTACGCGTTCTGCGTCGCACGGTTTCCAATAGATCAAGCTCCCGCGTCGACAACAACTACTTTTAAATCACCCAGTGAAGCACATCACGCGGCACGTCCCAGTTTCGGTCGTGCGCACGATTGCGTCGTAGCAGTGTCTTGATTTTGAGTGTCAAGATGTCACACTCTATTTGTATTCTTCGATTATGAGGAGAATCGCACTTACAGGTTTCAGTGAGGGAGTCAAAACGTCCGTGGAGTCCCTCGCCGCGAATCTCATAGAGCTCATCGGAGCCATGTACTCGGATGGTCGGAACCTAATTGCGATCGCGGAGTTTTCGGATCATCGCTACGTTCAATTCTTCGTTGCCGCTGACGGTACGGTGGTCGGAGAGGTTCTATCGAACCTCAACATCGGTGAAGCAATTGCCTTGTCACCTGACGAGGAAGAGCAACTTAGGGAAATCGGATTCCATGAGCCCGCGCTCGATGCCGATCCAAACTGGTGGTACGAAGCACGCAACAACAGTGAGTTCACTCGACTAATAGGCATGGTCAATCTCGCCGTCTACCACGTCTTGAAGGAAAGGCCAGAGAATATGGTGACCCTTCGCACGTGGGCGATGCCATTCACGGCAGTCCCGGCCTCCTTGGCTCGGGCATCGAATCGGATCTACTTGGAGAAACGTCACAGCTAGTCCTCGCATCGTTGGACGTTCCCAATCTCTGCGAACCGGCCAAGAGGTGTCCCAAAAAGCAATTGACCGTACCATGTGTGCCGCGTGCCAAAGGTCGAGCGTAAGCAGACTAACAACGAGGCATCGAATGTCACTGCAGCGGCACCGGGAGCAAGTGCCGTGAACGTGACCGTCGCAAAGAGGACGCTCCCGGCAGGCTGGGGCGAACCACCGGTCTTTCCTCTCCCCTAGCCCTTGCAACTGCTTAGCAGACGTGCGCCGACCTCGGAACAGTGTTGAGAGGTGGAGGTCTTTGGCCAGACTTGGATCTGGCGCCTTCTCTTTCACGCAACCAATCAGTCGTACGCGCATAATCTCAGCAACCGTGACCCGGTGTCCCAGGCGAACTGCATTCATGTGCCCGGAACCCTTACTTTGGCTCGCCGTCGGCGTAGGATTCGGCGAAGCAGATAAGAACTCGCTGACTTGCAATCCCGCGAACATTACGGCGTAGGCAAGTACGCTGGATGGCGCCGATACTGACAAGTCCGATTCCGTAAATGACGAAGAAGACGATTGATGCAACGATTGTTGCGAAACAACTTCTCGAGTATCGAGCCCAAGGTCGAAGCGATCTCTTTTGACTCAGATACCGATAGCAAGTGATGCTCTGAAACGAAGCTTCCCATGCCAATGCCGACGCAAGCTCCGCAAAAGGCGAAGCCCAAGCACCACCCGCGCAGTCATCATGAGCAGGTAGATCGGCAAGAAGGTGGTGGCGGAACGCATCACCGGGGCAAGTTCGTAGTTCACCCACCAACTCACGCGCCACCAAGACGGTGATGGCCATTGAGAATCGCACAGAATCCTTTTGGAAGTTCATTAAGGGTCATGTTCATACCTTCGTGACTCACCTAGAGGTACTGGCCAGTCATCACCGGCCGCTCGCTTTTCAGTTGCGTCGTCTCACCGAGTTGCTGATAGATCTCGGCCAAGGTCATTGATCTCTCCGCCGGTCCAAATGTTCCGAGCCGTTCGTTGGCTTCCAGCGTCGGGAACTTGTCGAAGCTCACCGTGGCGAGGCAACGTCCTGGTCGGGTCAGAGCGGTGTCGAGCGACGCTGGGTGGGCGTTCGTGGTGAGCAGAACAATCAAGTCCTGTGTGGCACCAACGAGGCCATCAGTGAGATTGAGGAGACGACTCAGGCCACTGCCTCGGGTGCCGTTCTTCTCGACGATCTCGTCGGCGTCCTCTACAACGAGCAGACGCGTCGACTCCGTGAGGTCACGCTCCATAATCTTGAGGAGATACTCGGGCGACAGACAGCATGACCTCGGGATCGAGCACGAGTGCGGCAGATGCCCAGTGCTTCCACAACGTGAGCAACGCGCGAATTGCGTACGTCTTCCCGGTGCCAGGAGGGCCGTGGAACAAGATGATCCGACCGTCAGTCGATGGCTTGGCTCGCGTAAGTCGTGCAAGGGTGTCGAGACTCGTTCGTGTGGAGGCAGGGTAGTTCTTTTGAATCTTTTCCCACGACACGTCACCGAAGGACTTGGTCGAAGGCATTTCGTCGGCGCCCGTCCAGATCTGGAACGAGACTTTCGCCTCGGTCTCGCAACCCCGTGCCAAGCCCTTGTTGAAGCGCTGGGCGAGCTCGCGACCTCTCTCCAGCGAGTCGACCCCGAATTCAACCACGACAGAGCTTTCCTTGATCGACACGACGGCCCACCATTGAGTCCCTTGACGAGTAGTTCAAGACGGTGCATTGACTCGACCGCGCGAACGATCTCAAATGGAGGGAGAAAGAACGCGATTGAGTTGACGTTGTATCGACTCTCGGCTCGATAGTGGAAGAAGTCTCGAACGCAGTAGGTGAAATCACCTCGGTAGAAAGCGTCGAGGAAGCCGGCGTCAGTGATGAAGTCCGTTCGATTGTGATTGTCGGTTGACCCGAGAGATATCTGGGCAGCACCAACCATGGGAGTTTCGCGAAGGTGGTGGCGTGAAGAGCATTTCGAGTTCGTTCATGGGCCAATAGGTATATGTGGGTCCTGTGACACCAGAACGGAATCGATGGCGCTACCCGTTTCCCGTCATGCCACCGAGTCGAAGATCTCCGCGAGCCTTGTAGAGCGCGCGATCCACGGTGCGCAAGGACACAACGGTCACGTCTGCGATTTCACGGCAAATGGCCATGTACGTGGCCCAATCGTCGGACCGAGCCGAAAAGTCAGATGGCGGCGAGTAACTTCAGATCAAGTGAGTAAGTATGCCGAGCTCTGGGTCTTTGACCGCAGACGTTGATAATACGTCGCCAAAAGCGGCCAAGGACATGTTGGCCATCCGGTCCATGACGCTCCAACGACTGGGATCGAGCACCATCAGAACGGCCGATGCAACGGCCACCGTTCCCATGGTCTTCATTTGGGGCAGACCCCGCAAACAACGAAGAGCCTCGTCATCAGACGAAGCCACGCAGGCAGCCTCGGTCTTGTCCTTTATCCATCCCGGGTGGTCAGCGTCATACTCGAGGAGGCTGCGCCGGGCGGCGACAAAGTGATTTGGTTGAAGTTTCCAGCGGAAGATGGTGACGAGGTCCTGAACCAGAAGATGCCTGCGAGACGTTTCGGCCATAGCGAGAACAGATGCGTCGCTGTCGCTGTCGTAACGACCTGACCACGACGCAACCCAAGCAGCCAGCCCCTGACCCGAGACGGCAACGGAGAGATCGACTTCGCGTGAATCGGGATTGTGTTTCATATCTATGCCTCCAAGGGATTGAGGGCCGTAACTTCGTTCGCGGCTCCGTAGAGGGTGTGGTGGATCGAGCCCCTGGGTCCGGTGACCGTCACTCGGCGTCCTTCCACTTCAGTCGCGCAAGAGCCGAGAGCGAACTGCGATCGACTTCGTTTGAATCGGGATTGTGGTTCATATCTACGCCTCTAAAGGATTAACAGTCACAACCTCGTTCGAGGCCCCGAAGAGCGTGTGGTGGATCGAGCCCCTGGGTCCGATGACCGTCACTCGGCGTCCTTCCAATTTCAGTCGCGCAAGAACCGGCGCGAACTCATGATCTCCGGACACGCAGAAGACATCCGTCATCCGATGCACCCAGTCCGCCTGCTCCAGAACCTCCGCGAGTCGACGATCCGCACCGCTTGGGCCTTCTAACGCGCGGTAGAAGTGCCACCCAAGCGCCATGAAAGTTTCCCGAAGAATGGGAAACCTCTCCAGCGTCGAACTCGAGGCGGACCAAATCAGCGCCGAGCCAATCGGCACGAACTCCTCAACGACATCAACCAAAGCACGAGTACGCAACCGGACCACTTCGTCTGTAACGAGCCCACCTACAAAAACCAGGTTCTCCACGTCGACAGCACACGCCGAAGCGATGGGCATCTCATTGATAGACCGGTAACCAACATCAAGAACAGAGACCACGACGCTCACCTCCCACTACGGCATTTCCGCAGACTTCTATTCTACTCCAGAAGTTTTCTGGTCTATTCACTTATTATCTGAAAAGCCACTTATCAGGGATTTTATGGAACCGAGCACAATTCGTCTACGTCGATTTTGCGCAATGGTCAGTGATCCTCTGGAAACTCAACAGAACCTATGATGGGTACATGGCCTTCCAGAACCTCTTCTGCACCCAAGGACACCAGATGCAGGACGGCGATCATTTCTGCGCCATTTGTGGGTCTGAACGAGCACGGAGCGACTGCCCCGAGTGTGGTTCTGAGATTAGAGAGGGCGCGGTCTTCTGCGTGAAGTGCGGACATCGACTCGTCACTGAATCAGCATCTGTTGATACGCGGCAACGGGTCTCAACGCCCCGCTCCAATCACGATGCGATCTGGCACGCGGTGGAGCACATGGCCAATACCGGTCAGGTCTTGTCGACGGGCCAGATTATCGACCTGGTTCAGAGATTTTCGCCAGGGGTTACTCTGAGCAGCATCTTGCCAAACGACCATGCGATCGACAACCACAAAGCGTGGGCGTGTCGGTGTACCCGCGGCGAAGGCGGCATGACTCCGATCTTCAAAAAAGGAGAGGTCGTCGCGGACGGTACCAAGTGCTGAGTAGGTCGACGGGTGGTCTGGGTAGTAACTCATCAACCCCTTGTATCCCACCGACGTCGGCGGGCCTAGATCCGTAGTTGCTAGTCAAGAGCAGGGGGTCCTCGCGTCAACGTGGCTACGTGATGTTGCTGTCCAAGTCCTCCAGTCGCCAATGGCACAGGTGCGAGTACTCCGCGGTTCACGCGGTGGACGATGGCTCGCAGTCGGCGCCGACCTGCCCGCGCTGGGACCGCTCGAAGGAAGAGAACCAGCGTTCGCCATTGGCATGAATCGAGACAACGACTTCATCCTTGGTCAGCCCCCGAACGGACATGCGATATACCTTGGAATTCGCTGCAACGGTTACTTGCCATGGGGACCAGCAACCGATCTATACGAGTTGGTCAAAGGGGAGATGAGCGAATTCCCTTGGGAGCAGAAGGACCAGTCCTGGCCAGTCTGGTTCGAACCAAGTCCACTAAAGAAGGACGAAGAGACGCTGCTTTCTTCTGAGCATTTATCTAGTCAAGATCAAGAAAACATTCGAACGTCTCTATCCTCGGATCATCGATGCAATTGAAGGTCGTTGGGGGAAATCCAGGGAATTGGAAGACTCCCGAAACCCCGCCACCTTGACCGCGGGGCAAAAATACCTCGATCACTACTTCGGCGGCGAGACCCAGCGTAAGATCTACGACTTCCTGATGGAGAACCCCGGCGCGACGGTCGATGAACTGGCCGAGCACTGCCGCGTGCCCGGTAATGCAATTCGCCACCACCTCGAGCGTCTGAAAAGGGACGGCGACGTCACATTTGACAATGTGCGCAAGACTGTCGCCGACCGGCCGGCCAATCGCGACACGATGGTGGACATCGGCTCCGAAGTTTTCACACTTCTTTCTGAATAGCTGATCTCAGAACCAAGCAATAACCGGAATTGGCACCTGTCTCAAGGTCGCAGACAGTGCACCGTCACACTGCGGCGCTACCGTAGTCTCGATGTCATCGCACCCCCTAAACTGCCTTCCGCCCACCCTCGATCTGGAGAGGCGCGCTGAGCGCGGCACCGTCGTTCGAGACCGCACGATCTTCCATAACTCCGCCATAACTCCGCCGGTGTCGGGGGGTGTCGGGGCGTCCCATCAGGTCCTTTCCATTCAGAGGCCAAACGACCTCCAGACCGTCGTCGAGCACCCGCGACGGACCAGGTCAACACTGGGTTTTCACGTTAAAGCCCAACGCACGACTACAGATTCGACATCGTCGCTGCATTGCCCCACCCCTCGACTCGTGCACAGTGAGAGGTTCACGGGTCA
>CAWHVY010000003.1:0-41520 GCA_963832925.1 uncultured Acidimicrobiaceae bacterium
GTGCGACAACACTCTTCGCCATACCCACGAGCCTCGCGTGCGATGTTCCGTGCACCGGGATGGCGTATTGACCGGTCGCGAAGTAGACGACCCCGAACACGACGGTTCGGTCATGCGTCGTACACTTCGGCGCGCCGGCACTACCGCAGACGAGCGGCGTCACGTGCGCGGTGAAGCCTTCGCTGGGCCCATTGCCAACGGAGTTGGACGCGGTGATCGTGAAGACGAAGGGACCTTTTCCGACAAGGTCGCTAACGGCACAAGTAAGCGCCACCGTCGTCGTGCAGACCACAACTCCGTCGGCGTTCGTCACCGTGTAGCCGGAGATCGGGCTGCCACCATCACTCGCTGGCGGGCTCCACGAAATGACGCCGTTGCTCCCCGTGACGTCAGCGCTCACGTCGAGGACAGTCCCCGGTGGCGTCACCGTAGGCGTCAACGGTGACGTGATCGGTGGCGCGGGAGGGAGCCATTGGATGGGTGACCACTGCGCGTAGAGCACAGTGTTCGCTAGCACTTCGAATGTTGCGCCAGCACTGTAGGACGTGCCTTGGCCGTTCGCCTGCGTGTTCCATCCAGCGAAGAGGTAGCCGGTATCGAGCAGTACCCCGGTGTTGCCTAGCACCGTCGCGTCCGTATGGTCGTAGTACGGACTCATCGAATCGACCGGAACCGAGCCGCCCGTGTTCCCGTTGCCGTCGTAGGTGACGCTGTACCGCGTCGCCGCTGTCCACTGCGCGTAGAGCACTGTGTCTGCCAGCACGTCGAGCGATGCGCCCGCTGCGTAGGACGTGCCTTGGCCGTTCGACTGCGTGTTCCATCCAGCGAAGAAGTAACCCGTGTCGACGAGTGCGCCGGTGTTACCCAGGATTGTCGCGTCAGAGTCGGCGTAGTACGGGCTCTGGAGATCCAGCGGGACCGTGCCGCCCGTGTTCCCGTTGCCGTCGTAGGTGACGCTGTACTGTGGCGCCGGCGTCCACAGTGCGTACAGCGTTTCATAAGCCGTCGTCGCGGGCGACACGGGTGACGGCGGGACGTAGGGCGACGTAACCTCGGTGGTTGCGTCGTTGGCCACCGTCGACCAGCCCGCAAAGACGAAACGATATCTGGTGATGCCGCTCGTGGGCAGCGTGATGCCCGGCAGCCCTACCTCATAACTCGATGAACTGATCGCACCCGTGCCGCCGTTGGGGTCATAGGAGACCGAGACCAGTGCCGGTATGGCGGGTACGAGCGGCGCGGAACGTCCGCTCGCACCGGCGGCGTTCGAGGCTTGGATACTCACCCAATACGTCGTGTAGTTGGTGAGACCCGAGATGGTGCACGAGAGCGACGCCAACGTGCAGTCGCTGATCGCGTAGGTCGTCGACACGTTCGTCGTGTTGCCGTCGAAGCAGGTGAGGTCAGAGACATCACAGGTCACAATCTGATTGCCCGAGAACGACGCGTCATAGAGCGTGACCGTGTACTCCGTCACGGCCGAGCCATCGTCATTCGACGCCGTCCACGCGATGCCGATCTGTCCATCGTGCGACGCCGTGACGAACGTCGTCGCGTCAGGTGTCGACGGCACCGTGAATGGCGTCGCCGTCTCTGTGTTCGAATCACTGCCGGTGCCAGCAGCATTCACCGCGCGAAGTTCCACGGTGTAGGAGGTGCCGTTCGCCAGACCCGAGATCAGCATCGGCGACGCGACACCGCCGGCACTGTGCCACGTGAGGCCGCCATCGAGTGAGTACTGGTAGCCGGTGATCGGACTGCCGCCGTTGGCGCCGGCGGTGAAGGGGATACTCACGTATTCGTTGCCCGCGGTGATGCCAGTCAACGTTGGTGCCGACGGAGGGTTGGCGAGTACCGACCAGCCACCCTGCCCCGAGTGATTGACGGCCGCCACCTCGTAGACGTAGTTTCCGCCGTTCACAAGACTGAGCGTCGCCGACGTCGACGCAGAGTGCAGGTCCTGCGTGGTCCACGTGAGTCCGTCGTCGTCGGAGTAACGAATCACGTAGTCGATAAGTGCGCTCGATCCGATGACGCTCGGGGCACTCCAGGCCACACCGACCGTCGAGGCCGCTGGCGTCACGATGACGTTCGTAGGTATACCCGGTAGTCCAGTCGGATAGGAGAGGACCACCGAGCCGTTGGCCCCGTCGCCGCTGTAGTACCCGTACTGCGCGCTCAGACCACTCAGCGCGCCCGTCGAGTTCTCGCCCGGACTGGCACCGAGCCCGAACCACTCGTTGGACTCGCCCGAACCAAATTCGACCAGACCCTGCGCGCCGCCTTGGATGCCGCCCCCGCCGCCGGCTCCGCCGCCACCATCACATGACTGGGCGCCGATGCACGCGTTGTAGACCGAGAGACCGGCCTCGCCATCGGTGGAGGTGACGTCGGACCTGGCGGCGAATGACGTGAGGGAGAGTTGGCCGAGCGTGCGCGGATACTGGCCGGATCCTCCGGAGCCGCCCGAGCCACCGGCGACGATCGTCGCCACGCTCGTCGGATCGTTCGAAGAACTTCCGATCTCAATCACGGAGGCCGCGCCACCGCCGCCGCCGTAACCGGAGCACCCCTCTTCACCCGCCGCGCCACCGTTGCCACCGGCGTACAAGCCAAGGGGATTCGATCCTCCAATCGCGTCTTGCGGATCGAACAGCGAGTTCATGCCAGTGGTGCAGCCTTGGGCGACCGAGGAATCGTGGCCACCGTGACCGACGCCGATCGTCAGAACCTCACCCGGCGTCACCGCGATGGTTCCCGAGACGACGCCCTGATAGCCGCCGAGCGCGGGCCGCCCGGATGAGTCGCGTCCGCCGCGGCCGCCTTCTCCTCCAATGGCGCTCAGCGTCAACTGCGTGACACCGGCTGGCACCGTGAACGTCTGCACACTGGGCGAGTAGTTGAAGGTCTCCGTGGCCGTGGTGTCAGTGCTCGACGCCACGTGCGCAGGAGGGGAACTCAGTTCGGTGATCGTCCCTTCGTCGTTCGGGTCATTGGCACCGTCGTAGGAACCGGTGTTCCCTGCTGCCAATGAGAAGTCAGCGCCCACGTAAGGATTCGCGAGCCACAGGTCGCCATTGTCATCGAGCGAGAGCGCGACCGGCGAGTACTCGAGGATGGTGTCCTGGATGATCGCGCCGGTGGTTGCGTCAAGTTCAATCGCGTGCTGACTGCACTGTGAGGTGACCCAGACGACCGAGGCGTTCGACGCGACGCCGGTCGAACACCCGTTGTTCAAAACGATCGGCGCACTGTCGGTACCGAACGCGTAGGAGCCGTCACTCGCGTTGAGTACCGTCAGCGTGCCGTCGTAGTTCGCGACCCAGACGTGGGTGCCGTCAGACGCAAGATTGGCCAGTCCGTCGTTGTCCTGAATCGGCGCGCTGTCGGTGCCAAAGGCGAAGGAACCGTCACCCGCGTTGAGCACCGAGATCGTGCCGTCAGCGTTCGCAATCCACACGTGCGTTCCGTCGGAGGAGACGTACTCGGGTCCGTCGGGGTCGTTGATCGGTGTGACGTCGGTGCCGAAGGCGTAGGAGCCGTCGCTCGCGTTGAGCACCGCGATCGTGCCGTCAGCGTTCGCAATCCACACGTGCGTGCCGTCTGAACTGATGCTTACGGGATCGTCGGGGTCAATGATCGGAGCGCTCCCCGTCCCGAAGGCGTAGGAACCGTCACTCGCGTTCAGCACCGTGATCGCTTGATTGGAGGCGGTGATGACCCAAACGTGCGTGCCGTCTGCAGCGATCGCACTGGGATCGACACTGACGGGAATCGTCTGGACCAGCGACGAGGTGGCGGAGTTCAACTCGGTGACCGTGTCATCGGTGTTGTTCGCGACCCAGGTGTCGCTGCCGTCTGAGGACACCGCCGACGGCCAGGACCCAACCGGGATGGTCTGGGTCTGCAGCCCGGAATCGTCGACGACGTTAAAGGACGTCAGTACGTTGCCAGTCGTGGTATCGAGTTCGCTCACCGTCCCGTCGCCGGCGTTGTCGGTCCACAGGTGGGTCCCATCGAGCGCCACAGCTGCGGGGCCGTTGCCTACGGCATCGGTCGCCGTCACCCCAACCGTGCCGCCGGAGATTGCCAACTCTGACACGGTGCCGTCGCTGGTATTCGTGACCCACGCATTGGTGCCACTTGACGAGATCCCCGTCGGATCGTTGCCCACGGGCACTGGAGCAACGTCGGTGCCGAAGGCGTAGGAGCCGTCACTCGCGTTGAGCACCGTCACGGTGCCGTCGCCTGAGTTGGCCACCCACACGTACTGCCCGTCTGAGTAGATGCCGGTCGGCGAGTCACCGACGGTGATCGAGTTCACGACTTGTTGGTCTGCGATGTTGTACTGCCAGACGTCCCCCGATTGGGAGTTGGCGATCCACACATTCGTACCGTCCGAGGAGATCCCTGTCGGGTCGCCGTCCACGCCGAATGCGCCCACAATGTTGCCGTTTGCTGCATCGATTTCCACGACTTGGTCGTCCGGGCCCTGGGTGACCCAGACGTCAACGCCATCGGAACTGATGCCGATCGGCTGTCCCCCCACACCTATGGTTTGGACGAATGAGCCGTTCGCGGTCAGTTCGGTCACCGACCCAGAGCCACTGTTGACCACCCACACGTTCGCGCCGTCAACCGCCACCGCGTCGGGGGCGATCCCCACGGGGATGCTTTGGACGAAACTTCCGTTCAAGTCGAGTTCGGTCACCGAGTCGTCATTGCTGTCGACGACCCAAAGGTGTGAGCCATCGTTGGCAATCGCTTCGGGAGCGTCCACGAAACTACTTATCGGAGTATCGGCCGCCGCGCTCGGCGTCGCGAGGCTCAACCCTGCGACGGAGAGAAAACCAGAAACGACGAGTGACGCGGCGATCAACGATCGGGAGTGGCGACGCAGCGCGAGAGAACTTCTGGAGAACTTGATGAACAAATCTTACTTTTGATGAAAGAAAAAACGTGCATTCAGTACAAAAACCACTTCGGGGTCTGTTCAATTCTTCCAAAGCGAGCCGGAATGACGCTCGATGCTGTTAATTCTGATGATGAAAAACTCACCTACTCTACGAAACGAACTTTGGCCAACTTCGAACCTTGGTTGGCGTGAGCGCTCTTGCTACCCTGAACTTCGCCCCTACCCCCTTCGAGATCGGAACGCGCCATGACAGTCCCCACCATTGACGGTCGTTCTGGATTCGCCCTGCCGGCGATAGGACTTGGCACCTACTCTCTCGACGGCAACGCCGGGACCGACACCATCATTGAAGCGATAGGCCTCGGGTACCGGTTGTTGGACTCCGCCTTCAACTATGAAAACGAAGGTGCCGTTGGCGCCGCCGTACGGCGCTGCGCAGTGGCGCGCGAGGACCTGCTCGTCACGTCAAAACTCCCCGGTCGTCACCATCACTACGACGACGCGATCACCACCATCGAGGAGAGTGTCTTGCGGACCGGTCTCGACTATCTCGACATCTATCTAATCCACTGGCCCAATCCTCTGGAGGACCACTACGTCGAAGCGTGGCAGGCCCTGATCGAGAGCCGCGACCGTGGGCTCGTCCGTCACATTGGCGTCAGCAACTTCTTGCCCGAGCACATCGATCGGCTCCGCGACGAGACCGGCGAACTCCCGGCCCTCAACCAAATCGAGTTGCACCCCTACTTCCCTCAGACCGAGCAACTGACATACCACCGGGCCAACGGCATCATCACCGAGTCGTGGAGTCCGCTGGGGCGCGGCACTGATCTCCTCGCCAATCCCGTCATCGCCTCGATTGCCTCCGCCCACGACATCACGCCAGCACAGGCGATTCTCGCGTGGCACGTCCGAGTCGGAGCACTCCCCATTCCAAAATCGAAGTCCGTCGAACGCCAACGCGAGAATCTAGACATCTTCGATGAGGTGCTCACGAGCGAGGACATGGAGAAGTTCGCGTCGCTCGCCCGCGCCGACGGTCGTGTTGCGAATCAAGATCCCTCGGTGTACCAAGAGTTCTGAACCTCCGCTGCAACGTGGCCTCGAACGCCGCACCCCACGCTTGGCGAACAAGAGCCGTGACCAGGAAGTTCGCGACAACGTTGAGATGCGGTTCGTCGAGCGTTCGAGTTTAGTGAATGAGCACTTTGAGCGCGTCATGCGACGCTGCGTTCGCAAAGACGTCGTAGGCCACCAACATCTGGTCGAAGGAGAACTCGTGCGTGACGAAGTTCTCGACCGGCAACTGCTTTTGCGTGACGAGCTTCAACAGCATCGCGAGCGTGTTGGTATTCACGAGACCCATCGAGATGTCGATGTTCTTGATCCAGAGCTCGTTCAGCGCCAGTTCGACGGGCTTGCCATGGACGCCGATGTTGGCGACGCTTCCACCGGGGCGAACGATCTCGGTCGCCATGGTGAAGGTATTCGGAAGACCGACCGCCTCGATCGCGACGTCGACGCCTTGTCCATCGGTGAACGCGAGAACCTGTTCCTTCCAGTTCGCGTCACCGGAGTTGACGGTGTCGGTCGCACCGAAGTCCGACGCGCGCTTCAGTCGGGCGTCATCGAGGTCGATCGCGATGACCTTTGACGGGCCGTAGAGACGCGCCGTCATCACCGCGGAGAGACCGACGGGGCCTGATCCGATGACCGCGACCACGTCGCCCGGCTGCACGTCGCCGTACTGGACCCCGATCTCGAAGCCCGTGGGCAAGATGTCGGAGAGCAAGATGCCTTCAGAATCACTCAGACTCTCGGGCATCCTGTAGACCGAGTTCTCGGCGAAGGGCACGCGGACGAATTCGGCCTGCGTGCCGTCAATCATGTAACCGAAGATCCATCCGATCCCGACCATGCCCTCAGGGTCAAGACAGTGGCCGTAGAGGCCCTCGCGACAGTTCGAACAGCGACCACACGAACTCACGCACGAAAGGATCACCTTGTCACCGACGCTGAGCTGCGTGACGCCGGAGCCGATCTCGGTGATCACGCCGATACCTTCATGACCGAGGATTCGGCCCTTCTCGACTTCGGGTACGTCACCCTTGAGGATGTGCAAGTCCGTACCGCAGATAGTCGTCGCGACCATCTTCACGATCACGTCCGTGGGCTTTTGGATCACCGGGTTCGGAACCTCTTCCCAACTCTTTTCGCCGGGGCCTTTGTAGACGAGTGCTTTCATGGTCACTGCTCCTTATGGGTTGATACTGCCGATGAGTACGCGTGCTGACGACACTCTCGACTCCACGCTGCGCGTGATGACGAGACGGAGAGACACGTACCCACCTTGGTCGGTTCCTCGAAGATGGCACTAGGGCAAGAAGACACTTCTCATCGCCGAAGGTCGTCGAGAGATGAGAATCGCCAGGTCTTCTGGCGGATGGAGATTTGCTCCAACGGCGCTGTCGCGGTGTTACTCTCCGTTTAGGACGTCAAGACCTCGCATCCTTCTCGCTCGACAATTCCGTCGGCGAATCAAAAGAAGGTGTGAAGTGGGTCCTCCAGGAATGGTGATTGGTATCATCGTTGCCACTGCCGGAGCAACGATGTATTGGGCTCTCACGTATAAGGGCATCGGCTTTCACTTGTCAACCGTGTTGTCCTCATGATTGCGGGCGGTATCGGATTTGTGGTCTCAGCGATTGTCTTCGCCGTCTCGCGAAGACCTGGGAGGGGCTGTCAGTGGACCGGGTCACCGAGCATTCAGCGGGCGGAACTCACTCCACGACGGCACCAAGTAGCGACGTCGACTCGATGTATCCGTCATGGCCGAAACGCCGCAGTCACACTGCGAGGACTCATGACGAAGCGCGAGTTGCACACCTCTCGTCCACAAGGATCGAGCCCCCCTCGATCCTTGTGGACGGTGTCGCTATGGATTTTGCGCGACAACGGCGAAGAACGTGAGATTGACTCATTCATCACCTCCACGACGATTGCCCACCGCGGAGCCCACTAGGGTGAGAACAGATTTCAACCTTCGAGTTGGAGAACGCTAGATCTAATCCTCGTTAGGCGTTGCGGAGCAGTGAGGAGATGACATTACGCGTCGCTCCCCTCCTGACGTCGCGACCTCTCCCGGTTCACGCGAGTGTCGCTGTGCCCCATAGACGCCTTCTGGCCATGCTGGAGCTGTTGGCTCCTGACAGCGGTGACAATCAGAACTCGTTGACGCTCTGTGGCGCGGCCGCCGCGTTCACTGAACTCACCGGCGCTGGGATCGTACTTTCATCGCCCGGACCTCAATACACCCAGTTCTGTGTCAGCGACGAGACTGCGCTAAACCTTCTCCAGACTGAGTTCGCCTTGGGCGAGGGTCCCGGACTTGACGCCTGTCGATCGAATATTGCCTCCGAAGTGCCAGATCTGCGACAGGACAATGGACGATGGGTCACCTATACCCCCGCCGCCATCGCGCACGGTGTTCGCGCAGTCTTCGGATTTCCTGTCACGATCGGCGCAATCCGAATCGGCGCACTGGTGCTCTACCGTGACCAACCCGGCCCCTTGAGCGAACTCCAAGAGTCCGACGCTTACGTGGCCGCCTCGGTCGCTGGTCGCGCCATCTTGAACTGGCGTGCGGGTGCTTCGAGCGAGACGCTCTCCGACGAACTCGGATTAACTCTCTCGTTCGACTTCTCGGTCCACCAAGCCGCCGGCATGGTGTCCGTCCAAGCGAACCTCGACCTCAGCGACGCCATGGTCTTACTGCGCGCGCACGCCATTGGCTCGGGCGTTGCGATGACCGCTCTCGCGAAGAGCGTTGTCGGACGAGAGATTGGCTACGACCTCGCTTCGGCCACCTGGCGCGACTTAGAAGCACCTGAAATATGAAAAAGACCTGTACAATCGAATGGGTTGTTGACCTCGTGGTATTCGCAATAGCGGCTTCGACGTGTCAGCGGAGTGACGGGCACACATATGACTAGAGAGTCGCTGTTAATAGCAACTCTCGTCGAACTCGCCGACAATCTCGTCGATGATTTCGACTTGATCGACGTACTCACGATGCTGTGCAACCGCTGCGTCGAAACCATCGACGTTGATGCTGCGGGCGTGATGCTCGTCTCCCCGACCGGCGAACTTCAGTACGTTGCGTCATCCAGCGAGTCCATGCGGATTCTCGAGTTGTACCAGATTCAGGCAAATGAAGGTCCGTGCATGGACTGCTTCAGTTCCGGCGAAGTGATTGTCGACGCCCAACTGCACGGCGCCCTCGAACTCTGGCCGCGTTTCGCGCCGCGTGCACTGGAAGTCGGCTTTCAGTCCGTCTACTGCCTTCCGATGCGCCTGCGCGGACGGGTCATCGGCGCGCTGAATTTCTTCCGACAGCCCGAGGCGCCGCTCGATGCGAAGGACGTCGTCGTCGCGCAGGGCCTTGCCGACGTCGCGACCATCGCGATCCTCCAGCACCAGTCGTCAGTCGACGCCAAGGTACTGAACTCACAACTCAGCAAGGCCCTCAACAGCCGCATCATCATCGAACAAGCCAAAGGCATGATTAGTCAGGCCACGCGTTGCGATGTTGACCAAGCGTTCAATCGACTCCGAACGCATGCTCGAAACCACAACGAGGGTCTTACCGCATTGGCCAATGCAGTCGTCGACGGACTCATCCGTCCGCAGGACCTGGACGGTGCGGCGCCCACAACGTCGTGACATTTGAACCCATCGCGGCCGCAGGTGGCTGAATCACCGCGCGCGACGATGTCCACTGACGCCGACGCCCGAGCGAGCATGCTGATCAAGGTCGCGCCCTTCGCCGGGGTCGCGATTTTCGCCGAGTTGAGTCTGGCCCTTCCGCCCGGACCAACGTCCTACGCGGACACTTGGGTAAGCGGGGTCCTCCTGGCACTCAGCGCCGCCAGCCTCGCGCTGTCGACGAATCGATTACCTCGATGGGCCGATGTCGTCAGTCCCTTGTTATACGTCGCTTCGACGCTGGCGCTCATCCTCGCGGCCGGTGGATCGTCGGCGGGCGTGGGCCTCGTCGTGCTGCTGCCCATCTTCTGGGCGGCCCTCTACTTGGACGTGTGGAAATCTGCGGTGGTTGTTCTGGCCGTGGTGGTCGTCGAACTGGTGACGACGTACACACCGGTCAACCTCACGGATACGGTACGACTCCGTCGGGAGTTCGCCTCCGCGATGATTGGCGCGCTCATCGTGTTCTCCATCTACGAGATCCGCACGAGCTACTCGCGCATCATCGCCCAGCGCGAGTTGCGAGAGATTGAGATGACCCAAACCATCGGTCAAGTGTTCGAACAGAACCGAGTGACATCGGTGATCTCGAACCTCGTCGAGATGCTGAACTTCTGTGACGTCGAGGAAGAGGCCTATGAAGTCTTTGACTTCGCCGCCCGACAGCTCTTCGTCCAAGGTGGCTTCATCGGCATCTTTACCGCCGCGGGCGATGACGTCACGGTCGCGTGCAACTGGTACGGCGAGGTCTCGATCAATCCATTCCCCATCGCGCGCTGCAACTCGATCGCCACGGCGCTGCCGTATGAGTCGGGACCCGACGCACCTCCCTGTACGCACTTCCACCGCGACGGCGACGGTCACACGTTGTGTTATCCGCTGATCATCCAACGCGAGGTCATGGGTCTACTCACGATTGCGATTCCGGACGACGAGTTCGCCCGAACGCACTTCCAGGACTCGGAGCACTATCACCGGTACGCGAGACTCCTCGGCAATCAGTTCTCGATCTGGCTGGTCAACTTCAAACTGCGAGAGAGCCTCAGGAACCTCTCGAATCGTGATCCGCTGACGAATCTCTTCAACCGACGTTTCATGATTGAGACCCTGCACCGCGAGATGACGATGGCTGTGCGAACCGATGAGCCGACGAGTGTCGTCCAAATCGATATCGATCACTTCAAGAGCTATAACGACCGCTACGGACACGAAGTCGGCGACGTCGTCTTGTGTTCGGTGGCCGAGATCATGCTCGGGCTCTTTCGAGAGTCTGACGTACCTTGTCGCTCCGGAGGCGAGGAGTTCACGATGATCCTTCCCCGCTGTGAATGGGAGATCGCTAATCTGCGCGCGACCGAACTGCAATCGCGAATCGCGCTCATGACCATCCAAGTGGCGCGCGCCGATGCCCAGCCGGTGCCGCCCACGCTCTCGATCGGCATCGCGACGTCACCCGAGCACGGTCTCACCGGCGAAGAGTTACTGCGAAGCGCCGACGCGGCGCTGTACTCGGCCAAGGCGGCCGGTCGAAACCGAATCGTTCGCGCGACAGTCGTCAGTGGTGCACCGGGCAAATAGTCACTGCGGAGTCCGTTTCCTCGGTTTCGAGCTCGGCGAGTAGGCCAGTCGCGGCGGCCCCACGGGCTGCTCTCGGAGCCGAAAACTCACGCTTTGACCAATAACGGGCCAAATCGAGGCTTACACAAATGGTTCAGAAGTTGTGAATGCACGGCGAAAACGCATGTTATGTTCTGTTTTGACGCCCTAGTGCAGGTATTTGGCTAGTAGTCACCTCCAGACCATGTGGGTAAACACTCCGACATTTGGATGAGGTGACTCGCATGAAGTCAAGTACCCGTAATCCACAGGTAGCCCACAGGTCCTGTGATGTTTAGCGAGATTCGCTCGCTCGATGACGACGTCTACCGCGTCGTCGTCGTGGACGACCACGAGATGATTCTCGAAAGCATCATCCGGTTACTCGCCGCCGACGCGAGGATCAGCGTCGTCGGTACCGCACTCACCGCCAATGACGGCATCGACACGGTTCGCGACGTCGTACCGGACGTCTTGATCATTGACTATCACTTACCCGATATGGACGCACCCGAAGCGATCGCGGTCATCAAGGAATTCGACCCTCACGTGCGGATTATCACGCTTTCCGGTTCGGACCGCCCAGAAGAGCAGCTGGCGTCCATACGGGCTGGGAGTTCGGCGTGGATTCGCAAGACCCGCGCCATTCAAGAGTTGATCGACGCGATCATCCTCGTGTCTGCCGAGATGCCGCCCACGATTGAGCCACCCGCGGAGCAACCGGCGTTGGATCAGCTCGTCGTGCACTACCAGCCCGTGATGCGATTCGACAACGATCAGATCATTGGTATCGAAGCGCTCGTGCGCTGGGAACACCCGCAGCACGGCCTCCTCCTTCCCGAAGCGTTCCTGCCTCGCGCCGTGGAGACCGGATTCATCGAAGCGATCGATAGCTGGGTTCGTGAGCAGGCCTTCCGACAAATGGTCAAGTGGCAGTCGTCCTTCCCGAGTGTCCCTCGGCTGTGGGTGAGTGTGAATCTCCCTGTCAACGCCGTAACGAATCCACGGTTCATGAACCTCCTCACGGGTTCGATGGCCAATTCCGGCATCGACGCGAGGGATGTCATGGTGGAGATTCCAGAGTCGGTCCTCTTGGATGATCCCGAGTCCACCTTCGCGTTCCTGACGAAACTGAACGGTATCGGCGTGCGTCTCGCACTTGAGAACTTCGGGAGCTCGTTCTCCCCGATCGCCTACATTCATCGCGTTCCAATCGACTGTCTCAAGATCGATCGGTCCTTCACCGCCGAGCTGCCGGAATCGATGGGCACCTTTTGGCTGATCGAGTGCATCGCAAAATTCGCGGGATCGATGGGAATGATGTGCATCGTCGAAGGTGTTGAGCGACAGGACCAAATTTCCTCCATTCAATCGATGGGTCTCAACATCGGTCAAGGTTCGTTCCTCACACCGCCGATGACCGCAAGGGAATGCGGTGCGTTTATCGCCAAGTCATTCGAAAGCAGAGTCAGATCGGTCCAAGTCGACTCGGTCTTCGCTCGACGTAGCGGAGATTCGCGATGAAAAGGACTTCCGAGACGACGCCGGCGCTCATCGTCGATGCCGCGCCCGAAGCGATGCTCGTTCTCGATACGAACGGCGTGCTCGTCACTGCGAATCACAAGGCGGAACTCCTGTTCGGACTGTCCAAGAAGCAGATGATCGGTAGTGCGGTATCGTCTCTCTTTCCGGACTCGTTCCCCCTCCACGGCGAGGACGTCAGAGGACTGCTGATCACAGGCTTACGCCCCGACGGGACGTCCTTCCAGGCGGAGATCTCGAAGTCGTCGTTTGAATCGGACGATGAACACTTTGCCGTCGCCATCGTCCGAGACGTCTCGACGCGGAGCGAACTAGAGGCGAAACTGTCCAAATCGGAGGACAAGAGGTCGGTCGCCGAAGGCGTGCGCCTCGAGGCCGAGCACGCACGTGTCAAGGCCGAGGGCGAGAAAAGCGTCGCCGAAGGCGTGCGCCTCGAGGCCGAGGACGCACGTGTCAAGGCCGAGGACGAAAAGACGGTCGCCGAAGGCGTGCGCCTCGAAGCCGAGGACGCCCGTTTGAAGGCAGAGGGTGAGAAAACCGTCGCCGAACGGTTGCGCCTCGAAGCCGAGGACGCGCGCGTGAAGGCCGAGGGTGAAAAGACCGTCGCCGAACGAGTTCGTCTCGAGGCCGAAGATGCCCGTGTCAAAGCAGAAGGTGAGAAGACCGTCGCCGATCGAGTTCGTCTCGAGGCCGAGGACGCCCGTGTGAAGGCCGAGGGTGAAAAGACCGTCGCCGAACGAGTTCGTCTCGAGGCCGAAGATGCCCGTGTCAAAGCAGAAGGTGAGAAGACTGTCGCCGAACGAGTCCGTCTCGAGGCCGAGGACGCCCGTGTGAAGGCCGAAGGTGAAAAGACCGTCGCCGAACGACTGCGTCTCGAAGCCGAGGACGCACGTGTCAAAGCAGAACGAGTGCGTCTTGAAGCCGAAGCGACGCGCGTGAAGGCCGATCACGAGAAGTCGATCGCAGAGGGCGTTCGTCTTGAGGCCGAGGTGCAACGGATCAAGGCCGAAGCAGAAAAAACTGAAGCCGAACGAGTGCGCCTCGAAGCCGAGATGGAACTGGAGCGCTTGAAGTCTCTTCTCCATCAGTCCCAGCGCATGGAAAGTCTCGGTCAGTTGGCCGGCGGCGTCGCCCATGACTTCAACAACCTCCTGGCGGTGATCTTGAACTACGCCTCATTCGTGGGCGAAGAGTTGGAGAAAGCCGTAGCCGCGCCCCAAGGTGATCAGTGGAGCGGTCCACTCAATGACGTGAAGCAGATCCAAATGGCCGCCGAACGCGCGAGCGTCTTGACCCACCAACTCTTGGCGTTCGCTCGACGAGAGGTGATCCAGGCACGCTCATTGAGCTTCAACGAGGCCCTGAGCAACATCGAAGAGATGCTGCGCCGGACCATCGGCGAACAGGTGGAGCTCACCATCGCCCTCGAACCCGATCTGGCGAACATCATGGCCGACCCCGGACATATCGAACAAATAATTCTCAATCTCGCGATCAACGCACGAGACGCCATGCCCTTGGGCGGAACGTTGTCGATCGTGACATCGTCGAGACACGTCACTGAGTCGGAGTGGCCGCTCTTCGGTGCGCCGTCGGGAGCATATATCTGCGTCCAATTCAGCGACAACGGCACGGGCATGTCGCGCGAAGTCTGTGAACGGGCCTTCGAGCCATTCTTTACCACCAAACCGAGGGGCGAAGGTTCGGGCCTCGGTCTGGCAACGGTCTACGGCATCGTGTTGCAGTCGGGCGGCTTCACGAAGATCTATTCAGACGAGGGTGTCGGCACGTGCGTCAACATTCTTCTCCCGGTGGACAAGAACTCCCTGACCGGCAGCGGTCCGCGATCGAAGGAAGAGAAGAGCATCGCCCTCGAAGGATTGGAGACGATCCTCGTCGTCGACGACGAAGAGGGTCTTCGCGAAGTGACGCGACGCATTCTCAGTCGGAGCGGTTACACCGTGCTCACCGCGTCGAGCGGCGCGGAGGCAATCGAGATCGCGACCTCGTATCCGGGCAGAATTGACCTCCTCTTGACCGACGTAATCATGGCAAAGATGCAGGGACCGACCGTCGCCAAAGAGGTCGCCATCATTCGTCCCGACGTGAAGGTCCTCTTCATGTCGGGTCACGCGCAACCCGTGCTGGAGGCCGAGGCCGTCTTGGGGACCGAGTTCCAACTCGTGGAAAAACCGTTCGATCAGAAGATGCTGTTGACCAATGTTCGCCTCGCACTGGACACGACCCGCGAGAGCCTCTCATCGCGCGCCTGAACGTCCCAACGAATCGCAGTGGAGGCCGCGGATCATGTCACGTGGTTCCGGCTGGCTCGTCGGGACCATCGATGACCGTCCAATGTCAGCGCCGCTCAAAAGAAGGAAGTGAAACCAATGCCTGATCACGCCCCTATAACGGTGGTCGTCGTCGATGACCACGAGATGATTCTCCAGAGCGTGGTTCGCCTCCTCGCCGCAGATTCACAAATCGTTGTCGTCGGAACCGCGCTCAACGGTGCCCAAGGGATCGACATCACCAAGCGAACGAATCCCGATGTCCTAGTCATCGACTTTCATCTCCCGGACATGGATGCACCAGACGCAATCCGACAGCTACGTGAGGCTGGCTCCACGGTCAAGGTGGTGACGATATCTGGCTCGGAACGTCCGGGCGCCTTGTACGCGTCAATACGGGCCGGGAGTTCGGCGTGGGTCCGAAAGACCCGAGCGATACATGAACTGCGCGACGCGATTCGTCACGTCGCCGCCGGTTGGCCCTTCGCCAACGAAGAGATGGAGGCCACGCCCAAGCAGGACGAACTTCTCGTCCACTATCAACCAATCGTGGCGTTGGCCGACGGCCACGTCGTCGGTTTCGAGGCTTTGGTGCGATGGCAGCACCCGGAACGGGGACTGTTGTACCCGGAGTCGTTCCTCCCGTACGCCGAGGAGACCGGCTACATCGAAGAGATCGATCGATGGATACGGCGAAAGGCGGTGCAGCAGTTGGCCATCTGGCAAAAGGCGTACCCATCGGACCCACCGCTCTGGATGAGCGTCAACCTCTCCGCGTCGGACATTCTCGACCCGGGGCTCTTCGATTCGATCTCGGACATTCTCGAAGAGTCCGAACTCGAACCCGAGCACCTCGTCGTCGAGATCACCGAGTCAGTGTTGCTCGATGACTCTGACACCACGATGAAATTCTTGACGCGGCTGAACGACATCGGCGTGAAGTTGGCGCTCGATGACTTCGGTACGGCGTTCTCGTCGATCTCCTATGTTCGTCGATTCCCTTTCGATCACCTGAAACTGGACCTCTCCTTCACGGCCGAACTGCCGAACTCGATCAGATCGATGCTCTTGGTCGAAGAGATATGGCATATGGCCGAGTCCCTCAAGATGTCAGGCATCGCCGAGGGCATTGAACGCCAAGACCAACTCGAAGCACTTCGTGACATTGGCTACCAGTTCGGGCAGGGCTACCTATTTTCCTGCGGTGTGAGCGCGGAGGCGTGTGACGCACTGCTGTCACTGCCAAGTCTGTTGCCGGTCCACGAAACGTAGGCCGGACCGAAATCGAACAAATGAGAGGAGAGGGTGATTCATGAACAGTGATTCATTGGTAGAGGCAAAGATTGGCTTCGTCGAAGAAGTGGCCGCCAATCTCGCCGTGGTAGGTCGGCGGAGTCTTCGCGAGGACGTCGAGCGAATCGTCAATGTTGCCGAGCAGCTCTTCTCCGCGATCGAACGCCATACCCAACTCATCGAAGAGGAGTTGGTCATCGCGTGCGGCGAGCAGGCACGACCAATCGCTCAGTCCGCGTTCCAGGCCCGGTTGCAGACGTGCGCGACGAACTTCGATTCCTCACTCCAGGAGATAGCGCAGACCTTGACGCAACGAGCAGGACGCGGAACATCGTCAGTCCGGGTCTTCGAAGACGCTGGGTATTCGAATCCCCAACGACGAAGTTTTCAAACAGATGATGGAGGAGGAAAGTGAATATACGCAACCGAGCCAGGAACATGTTCCAGATCTCCAAGGGCAAAACCAAGGAAGTCACGGGTAAGGCGGTGGGCAACCCGAAGTTGGAAAGTGACGGCGCCAACGACCAGCACGTCGGCCATCTCAAGCAGGTGGGAGAGAAGGTCAACGATGCCATCGAGGAGCTTTGACACGTCGCTGAACCACGAGGTCGATGAGGAGGTCGAGGTCGAGCGACTCGTCGACATCGCTGAAGAGCTCTTCTCGGCCATCGAGCAACAGATACACCGCATCGAGCACGAGCTGGTGTTCGCCGTGCTCGAAGAGGTGCCAGCGAACGCTCAGGCGCTCTTCAAGGAACGACTGAGCCGATGCGCCCAGGGGCTCGAGATTTCAATCCGCGACATCGGTCGCTACATCGATCAACGCGCTAACCAGCACATCGTGACGTTCGGCCTTCGCGATAATTAATCACGACTGATCATCGGGCGCGGTCGCGTGAAAGTTCATGATTCGCCTCGACAAACTTGATTAATTCTATCGTCTTTGTTATAAATACCACTTCAGACCTCGTTGAGGGCGTAAGCGTCAGTTGACGAAAGAGAAGGAGAGCACAATGTCCGAATGGGGATTCGAAACTCGTCAGATTCACGCCGGTACCGCGCCGGATCCGACGACGAACGCCAGAGCCGTGCCCATTTATCAGACGACCAGTTACGTCTTTCGTGACACGGCTCACGCAGCGGCACTCTTCGGTCTCCAGGAGTTAGGCAACATCTACACGCGCATCATGAACCCCACGCAAGCGGCCTTCGAAGATCGCGTCGCCTCGCTCGAGGGCGGTGTGGCGGCACTCGCGGTCGCCAGTGGCCAGGCCGCGGAAACGATCGCGCTGTTGAACCTGGCCGAGAACGGCGGCCACATCGTCTCCTCGGCGTCGCTCTATGGCGGCACCTACAACCTCTTCCACTACACGTTGCCCAAGCTCGGTATCGAGACCACGTTCGTCAACGATCCCGATGACCTCGAAGAGTGGCACAGCGCCATTCGCACGAATACCAAGGCCTTCTACGCCGAGACCTTGGGGAACCCCAAAGGGGATGTCCTCGACTTCGAGGGCGTTGCCAAGGTGGCGCACGACAACGGGATCCCCCTCGTGGTCGATAACACCCTGGCAACGCCCTTTTTGGCGCAGCCGCTCAGCCACGGCGCCGACATCGTGGTGCACTCCGCGACGAAGTTCATCGGCGGACACGGTACGTCGATCGGTGGCGTCATCGTCGACGGCGGCACGTTCAATTACGAAGCGAGCGGACGCTTCCCCGCCTTCACCGAGCCAGACCCGAGTTACCACGGTCTCGTCTTCGCCGAACTTCCCGCGCCGCTCTTCCCCGCCCGCTACGTGCTGAAGGCCCGCCTGCAGTACCTGCGCGACGTGGGTGCGGCCATCGCGCCCTTGAACTCGTTCCTCTTCATCCAGGGTCTCGAGACGCTCAGCTACCGCATGGAGCGTCACGTGCAGAACGCCGTCGCGGTCGCGAACTGGCTCGAAGCACGTGACGAGGTCTCGTGGGTCGCGTACCCGGGGCTCGCGTCGAGCCCGTGGCACGAGCGCCAGCTCAAGTATCTGCCCCGCGGTGGCGGATCGATCATCGCCTTCGGGATCAAGGGCGGGCTCAGTGCCGGACAGAAATTCATCGAAGGCCTCGAGCTCTTCAGCCACTTGGCCAACGTCGGTGACGTACGCAGCCTCGCGATTCACCCGGCCTCGACGACGCACTCTCAGCTCACCGAAGAGGAGCAGACGACAACTGGTGTCAGTCCCGAACTCGTTCGACTCTCGGTCGGACTCGAGACGATCGACGACATCCTCGCGGACCTTGAGGGCGGATTCCGCGCGGCGAAGGACGCGTGAGCTCGACGCCGATCTCCGGCACCTGGCAGGTCGGCGACGACCCCGGTCAGCGCCAGTTCGTCGAACTCAAGCACAACACCGACCAGGGATTTCTCTTAGAGAGCGGTGCAACACTTCCGAACGTCAGCGTCGCCTTTGAGACGTGGGGCACGCTGAATCAATCGCGTTCGAACGCGGTTCTCGTGTTGCACGCGCTCTCTGGTGACTCCCACGCCGTTGGCGTGACGGGTCCTGGCCACGTCTCGCCCGGATGGTGGGACGCCCTCATCGGTCCCGGTGCCGCCATCGACACCGAGCAGTACTTCGTCGTGTGCCCGAACGTCCTCGGAGGTTGTCAGGGCACGACCGGGCCGTCGTCGCCGGACGCCGGCAACCGACCGTATGGTTCAAAATTCCCGCTGATCACGATTCGCGACCAGGTGGCCGTCGAGGTGGCGCTGGCCGACGAACTCGGCATCGACGCGTGGCACGCCGTGATCGGTGGTTCGATGGGCGCGATGCGCGCGCTCGAGTGGTGCGTGGGCTACGGGGATCGTGTCGAGCGCGCCGTCGTGCTCGCGGTCTCGGCCGCGGCCTCGGCCGAACAGATCGCGCTGTGTTCGTTGCAGGTGCGAGCGATCAAATCCGATCCGGCCTACGCCAATGGCGACTACTACTTCACCGGACGTTCCCCCACAGCCGGTCTCTCGATCGCACGAGGACTCGGTCAAGTGAGCTACCGAACTGAGCATGAATTCGACGTGCGCTTCGCCCGCGAAGCGCAGGATCACGAACTGCCGCTGCGCGGCGGTCGCTACGCAATCGAGTCGTACCTCGAATACCAAGGCGAGAAACTGACGCGTCGCTTCGATGCCAACACCTACGTAGTGCTGAGTGAAGCGATGAACCACCATGACGTCGGTCGGGGTCGCGGCGGTGTCGCCGAAGCGCTCGCCACGGTGCGCGCGAATGTCACGGTCGCCGGCATCGCGAGCGACCGGCTCTACCCACTGAGCCAACAAAATGAGATCGCGCGGTTGCTTCCGGGAGACAATGCGGTACAGATCGTCGAGTCGGAGTTCGGACACGACGGCTTCCTCCTGGAGACCGAGGCCGTCGGCACGATCGTGCGAAACGCGCTTCGTTCGTAAGGTCCTGCGGTCGATCGCACCAGCGCTCTCCCGCATAATCTCAGGTCAACCGTGCTTTCTTGTCGACGCCTGTCTGCATGATTCTATTTCCTATTATTTCACTAGGAATAGTGGTACATTAAACCCAACCAGTCAAGGAGGCATCAATGTCACTCAACGTCGAATCAATATTCTCTGAAGCGCCGGTCGAGCGAATCAACGAGCTGCGCGACTTCTTCGAGTCTTTACAACTGCCGGACACTCGGCTCGACCGCGACACACTCGTCGGTATCACCGACGCGCTCGCGGCGCGGCCCGACCTCTTCGAGGACTTGCTCGTCGATGACGAAGTAAATCGATGGTGGCTGCAGCTCTTCCGCACCGAGAACTACGAGGTGCGTCTGCTCACGTGGGAGCGCGAGCAGTCATCGGACTGGCACGACCACGGCGGCTCGTCCGGTGCCTGGACCGTCACCGCGGGTTCGCTCTATGAGACGTACCGTGCCGAGGACCACTTCAGCGTCCGCGATCGCCACTACGTCGCGGGCGACAATGGCTCGTTCGGCCCCGAGCACGTCCACGACGTGATCTATGAGGCCGGAAAGCCAGCCGTGAGCATCCACGCGTACTCCCCGCCACTGAGTGGCCTGACCGTGTATGACCGCACACGATTCGGTTTCGTCGCGCGCGACTTCGTACTCGAAGAGAATCGCGCCGCGCAGCGCTCGTAACTCTCCGATCCCCTTCAGCCAATACCGTGGGGCTGAAGGGGATCGGAGATCCCCCATGCTTCGGCGACGAGGGTCAGTGACCGGATCCGGGCCTCGTGTGAGTGGACCCTCGTCGAGATCATGAGTTCGTCGGACCCAGTTCGTTCTTGCAGTTCAACGAGTTTGCGCGTGACGGTTGCCGCGTCGCCGATGAAGTGCGTGGACATCGCCTCCGCGGCGATCTCGGTCTCGAGCGCTGAGAACTCGTAGGCGGCGGCCTCTTGCGGTGACGGCATCTCGCCCGGTCGACCGGTTCTCATCTGCACAATGCTGAGCGCCGATGCACCGGACTGCCACCGAGCCTCCTCCGCGCTCGGCGCACAGATGACCGACGCCGCCACCATCACGTGCGGTTCACTCAGCACGATCGACGGTTGAAAACTCTCGCGGTAGGTCGCAATAGCCGCGTCGAGCTGTTGCGGCGCAAAGTGGTACGCGAATGAGAATGACAACCCAAGGATGCCAGCCAGTTGCGCGCTGAACGTCGAAGAGCCGAGCAACCACACTTCGGGTAGATAGCCACGCCCGGGATTCGCGAACGGGTGCATGTTCGAACCATCGGAGGGCAGCAAGTACTTGATCAACTCGACCACTTCATTCGGGAAGTTGTCAGCCCCGAGGTCCATCGTTCGTCGAAGTGCGCGAGCCGTGACGTGATCAGTGCCGGGCGCGCGTCCCAGACCAAGGTCGATTCGCCCTGGATGCAGCGCCTCGAGCGTCGCGAACTGTTCGGCCACGACGAGCGGAGCGTGATTCGGCAACATAACGCCACCCGAACCGACGCGAATCGTGCTGGTGGCATCAGCGATGTGCGCGATCAGGACCGCCGGCGCAGAGCTCGCCACTGCGGGCATCCCGTGATGCTCCGCCACCCACAGACGTTTGAATCCCAGTCGCTCAGCCGCGACTGCGGTCGCGGTCGACTCCGCGAGGGCCCTCGCGGGCGTGGAGCCGGTCGCGACCGTCGCGAGTTCGAGGACGGAGAGTGGTATCACCGGGCTACTCGACTGCGCCGGACTAGGCGATCTCGGTGATGTACGAGCCCACGAGGCTCGCGGCCTGTTGATTGACGGCACCCTCACGGCGGCTTTCGTGCCCGTCCTGAAAATGGGCGAAGGCCGCGGTCGACGCGATCGGGTTGGTCTCGTCATCACCGTGATTATGAAACGAGACGTGAAGGAACGAGTCGTCGGCGAGACGTAGCACGATGTAGCTGACGTTGTCCGGCTTCGAGGAGTTCAGCTCATCGAAGACGCCCTCGACACGGCGTTGATTCTCGTCCGCCGCCTCTCGAGACTGCGTCGCGTAGCGCGTAACCAGACGTTTCTCCATGATGAGTCCCTCCATAGACCACACATTCGAGGTCGTTGCAAAACTTGACGTTACCGGTCACCATCGCAATCACGGCAGCCGTCGGCGTCGCTTCTTGCCAACACTTACGTGGGCGAGACACCGTCGAAAGTGAGATCGACGAGTCGTTGCGAACCGGCTGCGGCGTCGACATTCCACAGGTCGCCACCGCTCACGCGAACGAGATTCAACGCAACGAGCACGGCGACGAGTTCGTTCTCATCGACGTCAACTCGGATCTCTCCTGACTCTTTGCCAGCGCGAACGGCTAACTTCAGCGCGCTGCGAAGTGGCACGATGACGACCTCGTTGAAGTACTCGTACAGGTCAGGGAACGTCGCCGCTTCAGCGATGATTGACAGTTCCAATCGAATGACGCGTTCGTCGATGTCACGCGTGAAGGAATCCAACACCGTCACCAAATTCTCGCGAGCACTCTGTCCTGTGAGTTGAGGCGCGGCGCGTTCGATCGACCTCACGACGTCGAAGAGAAGTCGCTCCTTTGTTTTCCATCGGCGATAGATCGAGTTTCTCGACACACTCGCTCGTCGCGAGATGCTCACCAGCGAAAGTGACGTCAACGTCACGCCTTCACTCACCATCTCGAGAACCGCCTCAACGATGTCTCGGTCCATAACCGGGTTTCGTGGTCGACCGGGCCTTGATAACGACGTCGAGTTTGTACTCACTTATCTAAACGGTACAGAACTGTTCCGTTAAAGGCCGTTATGGTGGGCCAGTATTTACGATACACCATTGCATCGTTACTAAGCACAGTAGTTTGGCACCCTTTGATCATCGAATGAATGAGTCGGACCGACCATCGTAATCGTTGAGTTGTAATAGTTCTCTCTCGATAGATATCTCTCGATAGAGTACGCTCGAAGGATGTCCTCAGAGAAGCCACCCTTTAACGACTCGAGCGCGATCGACGAACTCGAATCAAAGTTTCGCGATGTCACCGATCCCAAGACACTTCGCGCGCTCACTCATCCGGTTCGACTCGCACTCCTCGAAGCACTCGCGCTCGAAGGACCACTCACGGCGACGGCGGCAGGCGAACTCATTGGGGAGTCGCCGACGACGTGTTCTTTCCACTTTCGCCAGCTGGCGAAGTACGGCTTCGTTGAAGAGGCAGACTCAGGTCCCGGTCGTCTTCGCCCGTGGAAACTCGTCGGTGTTGGGATGAGGTTCAGCGATGTCACAGAAGATCCAGAGATGAGCGTTGCGGCAAAGAGTCTGGAGCGAATGGTCTTCGACCGCGCGATGAGCAGACTCTCGAATTTCATTTCCACGAAATCCAGTTTCCCAAAGGCATGGCAGGAGGCATCGGAGAACACGGAAACGATTCTTTGGGTCACGCCGACCGAACTCGAAAAGATCTCGCGCGACGTTATGGTCGTCCTCAACCAATTCATCGATCGCAACGCCGATCCGTCGCTTCGGCCTGAAGGATCGCTCCCCGTCGAAGCCCTCATGTTCAACTATCCAGTCCGACTTCCAGGGAGCCCACAATGACGATGCGCCAACTAGCCAAGTCTCGTGACGCGCGGGTCTATCTGATCGGCCAGAGTTTCTCGCTGTTCGGAGATACCGCGATGTTCTTAGCCCTCGGCATTTGGGTCAAGGAATTGACGCACTCGAACGCCGAGGCCGGCCTGACCTTCCTTTTCTTCCCGTTGGCCGCGCTCTTCTCACCGATCGCCGGCATGGTGGTCGACCGTGTGCGCCGACGTCCCACCTTGATATGCGTGAACTTCCTGAGTGCCGCACTTGTGCTGCTGCTGCTCTTCGTGCATAGCGCATCTGACGTGTGGATCATCTACGTAACGATGTTTCTCTACAGCTTCGCCGGGAACTTCATCAGTTCCGCGCAGTCAGCTTTCCTCACCGTGCTGTTGGCGCCGGAGCAACTCGGCGACGCGAACGGCTTCTTACGCACCGTTCGCGAAGGTCTTCGCCTGGTCGCACCGCTCGTTGGTGCCGGACTCTTCGTCATCGTTGGCGGTCATTGGATCGCGGCGTTGGATTCGGCCACCTTCGTCATCGCCGCCTTCTCGGTGCTCGCGCTGCACGTGCGTGAGGACAAGCCGATGCGCACGCCAGAACATTTCCTCAAAGAGATCATGGGAGGTTTCCACCACGTCGTCCAAACGCCGATACTGCGACGTATGGCGATCTCACTTGCCGTCGCGCTCAGCGTGGTCGGCTTCATCGAGACCGCGATCTTCGCGATCACCAGCAACGAGTTGCACCGCAGTCCAAGTTTCATCGGCGTGCTGATGGCCGTCCAGGGCGTGGGGGCACTTATCGGCGGACCGTTGTCGGCTCCAACCATGCGAAGGATCGGCGAGCGTTGGTTATGCGGCATCGGGCTGATTGGCATCGTCGTCGGTTCACTATTGCTAGAAGGTGGTTCGTTGGCCTTCGTCCTGATGGGCGCCGTGTTCTTCGGCATCGCCCTCCCGCCGCTTCTCGTCGGCGCCTATACGCTCTTGCAACTGCGTACGCCAGCGGAGCTCCAAGGACGGGCCTTCTCGGCCTTCGACTTGATCGCATCGCTGCCCCAGACGATGTCCATCGCCCTCGGCGCAGTCCTCGTGACGGCGATCGGCTATCAGGGCGAGTTGACGATCATCGCAGTGGTCGTGTCAATCGCGACGCTGATCATGTTGCTTCCCATCAAGGGAGAGCCCAACTTCGGCCCGCTGATCGTTGATGAACTCGTGAGCGCGCCCGTCGACTGACTCGGCGCAGTCGGTCGTCGACCTACGAGTCTTACTGGGAACAGATCTGACTGCTGGCGGCCTTTGTGCCCTTGGCCGCTCCAGTGGGGAAGAACGAGTCGACGACATGCCAGAACGAACAGCCGTGAGTGTCCAGCATCGCGTCCGTGCCGGTTGACGTGATTGTGAGCGCGCCGGGACACTCGTCGGCCGTCGCACTCCACACGAGCGTTGCGTCCTTCACGATCTTGATCTTCAACAACAGTGCGTCCTCCATGCACCCGGAGTTGACGCCCAAGTCCTTCAGACCCTCGATCGCCGATCGCAACGCGAGCGCTTGGCCATGTGTCAATACGATCGACGTAGGATCCTTGGAACCGAAGATCGAGACCGTGCCGTAGCCAGTCACCGTCACTGTGCCGAACGTTGGCATCTTTTCATTGAGGATCGGAAGGTAGCTGACCTCGGCAGTGATCGCCAGTTCCTGTGCACCACTCTTGGTTCGGGTGCTCACGTAGTAGATGACGCAGAAAGTGATGTGTTGACCGTCACACGTAGGTGAGACCGTGTAGGTGTACACGGGCGGGGCACTCGGTGAGTACAACTTGCTGTTACAACACGCCGTTTCTCCCGTTGGCAGGTGCGCGCGAACGTACCGATCGACTTGGAATGACGCCGGGATCAGATAGAAGTGATGCGTCGAGCGGACGTCGGACGTGCCGCCCACGATGGGTAAAGAACCGTCAGGTGTCGGTAAGGACCGTATCGTCCGCGCGTGCGGCGGCACCGGCTGCTCACCCAACAGATGCCTCGCGTAGGCGTTACCTGCGGTAATGGTTGCCGGGGGCAACGTCGTCGTCGTCGTGGTGGCGTCGGCCGTTACCGTGGCGAGGCCGAGGCACGCACCGCCGAGGGCGAGGGCGACCAGCGCACCTCGGCGAGTTGCGCGCCAGGCACGAGGCCCGCGTGCCCGAGAGTGCAGGACTCCCGAAGCGCCGAATTTCGGTCTCGCGGATTGCCTCATACCCATTTCTGTCCTTGGCCTCAATTTTCTTTCGTTGGGTACTACTGCGGCACTCTCGCCCGTTAAGGACTGGGTAAAGACCTCGACCAACGGATTTGTTACTCGCTTAGGGTGGTAGTTGGCCCTGGCACCTTGGCCCTCAGCCACAGTCCCACACCGGAGGAACATCATCAAGAAGCTCTTCGTTTTTGACCTCGACGGCACGCTCGCGCCCAGCAAATCGCCACTCGGCAGTGACGTCGCGGCACTGTTGCACGACCTCCTCGGCGTCATGAAGGTCGCCGTGATCTCGGGGGGTGACTGGGCGCAGTTCCAGAAGCAACTCCTCGCGAATCTTCCCGACGACGAGCGGCTGAAGGACCTCTACCTCTTACCCACGTGCGGCACACAGTTCTACGAGTACGTCGGCCACTGGTCGAAGGTGTACTCCGAGGATCTCAGCGACGAAGAGCGCGCGCGGATCAAGAAATCCCTGCAGGACGCCTACGACCAGTCGGGCACGAAGGTCGACAAGACCTGGGGCGAGGTCATCGAAGACCGCGGCAGCCAGATCACGATGTCGGTCCTCGGCCAAGAGGCCCCGCTCGCCGAGAAGGAGAAGTGGGACCCCGATTTCGCCAAGCGCAAGAAGATCATCGCGATCTTGCAGCCGATGTTGCCAGAGTTCGCGATTCACATGGGCGGCACCACGTCGATCGACATCACCAAGCCCGGCATCGACAAGGCCTACGGCATCGCAAAACTGCGCGACCAACTGGGTATCCCCGTGCCGGAGATGCTCTTCGCCGGTGACGCCATCTTCCCGGGCGGCAATGACTTTCCGGCCCAAGAAGCCGGCGTCGACAGCATCCTCGTGCGCGACCCCTGGGAGACGGCACGAGTCATCCAGACCGTCATCGCGTGCCTGGGTGACGGGAAGGAACAGATCACGTCGCCAGGAAAGCAGTCGTGAGCGGCTTCAACATGCGCCCGTTGGCGATGGTGATCGATCCCGAGCCCGGCAATCCCAACGAGGTCGGCGGGATCTTGAATCCCGCGGCCGCTCGCGGGCCCGACGGTCGCCTCTATCTCTTCCCGCGACTCGTGGCGAAGGGTAATTACTCACGCATCGGTATCGCTCGAGTGCAGTTCGATTCGACGGGCGAGCCGTGTGGCATCGAGCGACTCGGCATCGCCCTCGAGCCCGAGATGCCCTACGAACTCCGACCCGATGGCGGCGGTTGCGAGGATCCTCGCGTCACGTTCGTCGAACCACTCAAGCAGTACGTGATGACGTACACGGCCTTCTCGCCCGAAGGGCCACGAATCGCGCTGGCCGTGTCCGAGGACCTCTTCACGTGGGAGCGACTCGGCCTCGCGACCTTCGAGCCGTACGAAGGAATCCACTTCGACGGCGTCGACAACAAGGACGCGGCGATGTTCCCACTCGCCGTGCCGAATCCGTCGGACCACCATGAACTCGCGATCCTGCACCGACCGCTCTTCCCGGGCACACTGCCTGAGGACATCGTAGAGATGGACGAGAACCGTGACGTCGACCTGCACCGCGAGAGCATCTGGATCTCCTACAGTCCGGCCGGTCCGAATGATCCCAAGTACCAACTGCGAGAGTTCACGTCGCACCACCGCCTGGCCTCGCCGGTCTCGGACTGGGAGTCACTGAAGATCGGCAGCGGTGCGCCGCCCATCATGACCAAACACGGGTGGCTATTCATCTATCACGGCGTGACCGACCTCGCGCCGCCCAACAGCGACGTGCACCACTTCTCATATTCGGCTGGCGTGATGATCCTTTCCAGGGACCATCCCCAGGAGATTCTCTATCGATCAACACACCCGGCGCTCGCGCCCGGCCCGTACAGCGGTCCGCGCGGGACCCCGTCGAACGTCGTCTTTCCGACCGGCATCGACCGGCGCGACGACATCGGCCAGCCCGACCGACTCGACGTCTATTACGGGATCAACGACTATCAGATCGCCGTCGCCCGACTCGACATTCCGCCGACCCTGCCGCACGCCGGCGAGGCCGACCCTCCGGCGAACCAGACGCATGAAAAAACGATCATCTAATCGTTGCGGCAACGCGCGAGCAGATTCGTGTGCGCTCGCGATGCTTGCCAAACTAAGAAGTGGAGAGACGTCATCTCCACCGATCAAACGCTAAGGATTCCATGACCACCACTCCTCTTCGTCAGCGACACGCCTGGCAGGCGCTCGAGGCGCACAAGGCCTCGCTCGACGACACCAACCTGCGATCGTTGTTCGCCCAGGACCAGACGCGCGGTGGGCGATTTCGCGTCGAAGCCGAAGGTCTTCACCTCGACTACTCGAAACAGCGTGTCACCGATGAGACGCTCCGACTCCTGTTCGACCTCGCCAACGAGTCCGGTCTCGCGGAGCGACGTGACGCCATGTTCCGCGGCGATCACATCAACGTCTCAGAAGACCGCGCGGTGTTGCACGTCGCGCTGCGCATGCCCAAGAGTGAGTCGTTGACCGTTGACGGCATCGACGTTGTCAGCGAAGTCCATCAGGTCTTGGACCAGATGAGCTCATTCGCGAATCGCGTGCGTTCCGGTGATTGGAAAGGTCACACCGGCAAGGCGATCAGGAACATCGTCAACATCGGCATCGGCGGTTCGGACCTCGGGCCGGTCATGGCTTACGAGGCCCTGCGCCACTACTCCCGGCGTGACCTCAACTTTCGCTTCGTGTCGAACGTCGATTCGACCGACCTCGTCGAGGCACTGCGCGACTTCGAAGCGGACGAGACGCTCTTCATCATTTCCTCGAAGACCTTCGGCACCTTGGAGACACTGACCAACGCGACGTCCGCGCGCGAGTGGCTCGTCCAGAAGCTCGGCGATGACGCGGCAGTCGCCAAGCACTTCGTCGCGGTCTCGACGAACGCCGCAAAGGTCGCCGCCTTCGGCATCGACACCGAGAACATGTTCGTGTTCTGGGACTGGGTGGGCGGTCGTTACTCGATGGAGTCCGCGATCGGCCTGTCGACGATGATCGCGATCGGACCGGAACGCTACGTCGAGATGCTCGACGGTTTCCACGCCATCGACCAACATTTTCGCACGGCGCCATTCGAAGCGAACCTGCCGGTGCTGCTCGGCTTGCTCGCCGTGTGGAATCGCGACTTCCTTGGATGCGCGAGCGTCGGCGTCATGCCCTACGAGCAGTACCTCAAGCGCCTGCCCGCCTACCTCCAGCAACTCACGATGGAGTCCAACGGCAAGCACGTGACACTCGAGGGCACCAACGTCGACTGCGACACCGGAGCGGTCTACTGGGGCGAACCGGGCACGAACGGCCAGCACAGTTTTTATCAACTGATACACCAAGGAACGTCGATCATTCCCGTCGACCTCATCGGTTTCGCCAAGAGCCTCAATCCACTCGGCGAGCATCACGACATACTCTCTTCGAACGTCTTCGCCCAGGCTCAGGCACTCGCTTTCGGCAAGACCGCCGACGAAGTCCGCGCCGAGGGAACGCCGGAACACGTCGTGCCCCATCGCGTGATGGAAGGCAATCGACCGACCAACGTACTGTTGGCCGAGGTCCTCACCCCTCGGATCCTCGGCTCGATCATCGCGCTCTACGAACACTCGGTCTTCACCCAGGGAACGATCTGGGGCATCGACTCCTTCGACCAATGGGGTGTCGAACTCGGCAAGCAACTCGCCGTTGCGATCATCCCAGAATTGGAATCGGTCGATGAGCCGATGCTCAACCACGACTCTTCGACCAACGAACTGATCACGCTGTATCGACGACTGAAGAGGAATGAGGACACGCATGGCGACTGATCGACCAATGCAACTGGGAATGGTGGGACTCGGGCGGATGGGGGCGAACCTCGTCCAGCGCCTCGTGCGCGACGGCCATAACTGCGTCGTCTACGACGTCAACAACGCCGCCGTCGAAAAACTCGCCGGCGAGCACGTCGTGGGCGCCGCCTCGCTGGAGGACCTCGTGAGCAAACTGGACGCGCCACGCGCCGTGTGGCTGATGCTGCCCGCCGCGATCACCCAGGACACCCTCAATGAACTCGTGCAGTATCTGGACGCCGAGGATGTCGTCATCGACGGCGGCAACTCGTACTACCGCGACGACATGGCACGCGCCACCCAACTCCACGAGCGCAATCTCCACTACGTCGACTGCGGCACGAGCGGCGGCGTCTGGGGACTGGAGCGCGGCTACAGCCTCATGATCGGCGGTGAGGACGACGTCGTGACGCGCTTGGACCCGATCTTTCGCACGATCGCGCCAGGCGACGACGGCACCACCACGACGCCCGGTCGAACGCGTACCGATGGCACGGCACAGCTGGGCTACTTGCACTGCGGGCCGAACGGGGCGGGCCACTTCGTCAAGATGGTGCACAACGGCATCGAGTACGGCATGATGGCCGCGATCGCCGAGGGCCTCAGCATCTTGAAGCACGCCAACGTCGGCAAGACGACCGTCGAGGCGGACGCCGAGACGACACCGCTACGTGATCCCCAGTACTACGAGTTCGACTTCGACCTGCCCGAGGTGGCCGAAGTCTGGCGACACGGCTCCGTCGTCGGATCGTGGTTGGTCGACCTCACCGCCGACGCGTTGGCGCGCTCCCCGGAGCTCGACGATTTCTCGGGACGAGTGTCAGACTCCGGCGAAGGTCGCTGGACCATCGAGGCCGCGATCGACGAGTCGGTGCCGACACCCGTGATCAGCGCCGCGCTGTGGCAGCGATTCGAGTCGCGCGGCTTGGGCGAGTTCACCGCCAAGGTTCTCTCGGCGATGCGCGCCGAGTTCGGTGGACACGTCGAGAAGCGTTCGTAGCGTGCAGCACGAGTTGCGCGAGTTCGCCGACGCGGACGCCGTCGCGACCGCGGCGGCTGAGTTCGTGGCGCAGCGCGCACGCGAGGTAATTGACGCGTCGGGGCAGTTCACGTTCGCGGTGAGTGGTGGGCGTACGCCGTGGGCCATGTTCGAGAAGCTGTCGGCGTCCGACATTGCGTGGTCCGACATCGTCTTGTACCAAGTGGACGAGCGAATCGCGCCGTTCGGCGACTCGACGCGCAACCTCACCAACCTCAAACGCAGCCTCGGCGAGCGCCAACCGACCATCGTCGCCATGCCGGTGAATGATCACGACCTTACGGTCGCGGCGGCGACGTACGCCGAGGAACTACCGGCCCGTTTCGACCTCGTGCACCTCGGACTCGGTCCTGACGGACACACCGCGTCGCTGATACCGGGTGACCCGGTTCTCGCAGTACGCGACCGACTCGTCGCGGTGACCGGCGTCTACCAAGGCGAGCAGCGAATGACGCTCACGTACGGCGCCCTCACGCGAGCCGATCAGTTGCTCTGGCTCGTCACAGGTGAGGACAAGCGATCCGCGCTCTCGGCCCTGCTGCGGGGCGACACGACGATTCCGGCGAGCGGCATCGAGGCACCGAGTTCGATCGTGATGGCCGACGCCGCGGCATTGGGATCATGAGCCTCGAAGATGAGAAGCGACTGGCGGCGAATTCAGCCGCTGAGCTCATTGAGCCGGGCACTCGGGTAGGCCTCGGTACGGGCACGACTGTCGCGTATCTGCTGTCGGCAATCGCAGAGCGCGCAGTTCACGCACGATACGTCGCGACCTCGCCCGAGACGGCCGACGTGGCCCAGTCGCTCGGCATCACGGTCGAGGCGTTCGACGCGTTCGACGTATTGGATCTCGCCATCGACGGAGCCGATCAGATCGCGCCGGATGGGTGGCTCGTCAAAGGCCATGGCGGGGCACACCTACGCGAGAAGATCGTCGCCGTCGCGGCGCGCCGGTTCGTGGTCATCGCCGACTCGTCGAAACCGGTGACGAACCTCCATGGGCCCGTGCCACTGGAACTACGGCCGTTCGGACTGCGTGCGACCCTGCGAGAGTTGGGTTCGGTCACCTTGCGCGACGCGGCCACGACGCCCGACGGTGGCGTGCTCGCTGACTTTCACGGAGCCTTCGAGAGCGCGTTCGAACTCGCCGAACGATTCGCCGCGACGCCCGGCGTCGCCGCCCACGGTCTCTTCGCGCCAAACTTGGTGAGTGAGATCATCGTGGCCACTGGTAAGACGGTGACCACCACAGTCCCCGGAGGTCAACTATGACGGGTTCGCACAGCGCCATGCAGGCCGAGGTGCCGCCGGATCACATCTTCGTGATGTTCGGCGCCACCGGCGACTTGGCCAAACGCAAGATCCTGCCGGGACTGTTTCACCTCGCGGTCGCCGGACTCCTACCGAAGAACTACCGGGTCATCGGCTGTTCGCGTCAAGCCTCGGCCATCTCCGATAAGGAGTTTCGAAAGCGCGCCTACGACGCGGTCTGTGAGTTCGGTACGAACAAGCCCGAGGGCACGCAGTGGGAGGAGTTCGAGAAGAACCTCTCCTTCGCCTACGCCGAAGAGGACGGCACCGGTGAACTCGTCGACGCCGTCGCGCGCGCCGAGAAGGAGATGGGTGGCGAGGTCCAACGTCTGTTCCACCTCGCCGTGCCGCCCAACGCGTTGCTCGGCATCGTCGAGATGCTCGGCGCCACGGGACTCAACGTGAACACCAAGATCATCTGTGAGAAGCCCTTCGGCACGGACCTCGCCTCGGCGCGCCAACTGAATGCCACCATCGCGGAGTGTTTCGACGAAGCCCACGTCTTTCGCATCGATCACTTCCTCGGTAAGGAGTCGATCGACAACATCTTGGCGCTGCGCTTCGCCAACGGCCTCTATGAGCCGATATGGAATCGCACCTACGTCAGCTACGTCCAGATCGACGTACCCGAGACCCTCACGATCGAAGGTCGCGGCCTGTTCTTCGAACAGACCGGCACATTCCGTGACATGGTCGTCACGCACTTGCTCCAGGTGCTCGCCTTCGTCGCGATGGAGCAACCGATCTCGCTCGACGCCAAGCCACTGCGCGATGAGATCAGCAAGGTCTTCGACTCAACCGCGCCGATAAATCCCGAACACGTCATCCGTGGCCAGTATGACGGTTACCGCAAAGAGGCCGGCGTCGCGCCCGACTCGCAGGTCGAGACGTTCGTGGCGCTGCGCGCCGACGTCGAGAACCCGCGGTGGAAGGGCGTGCCCTTCTTCCTCCGAACGGGCAAGGCCATGGCGCAAAGTCGACAGGTCGTCACGATCGGGTTCAAGGAACCGGTGATGCGGATGTTCCCCGTCGACCATATGGACGGTCAGCGCCACGGCAACGAACTCGTCGCGGACTTCGCGGACCCCGGTTCTATCCAGACGCATTTCTTAGCCAAAGAGCCGGGACCACAGATGCGACTGGCGCCGGCCGTGATGAACTTCCGTTACGCCGACTCCTTCCAGACGGCCAACAACCTCGAGGCTTACGAGCACCTCATCCTCGAAGCGATGCTCGGCAATCAGGCTTTCTTCACGCGCTCCGACGGTATCGAACGACAGTGGGAGATCGCCGAGCCCGTCTTGGAGAATCCGCCGGAAGTCGAACTGTACGAACCAGGTTCGTGGGGGCCGGTCTCGATCGACCGCATCGTCGCACCGGACCGTTGGTCATTGCCTCGATGAGTTCCGAGATTCGGCTGCTACTTTCTGACGTCGACGGCACACTCGTGCCGCACGACAAAGTGCTCACCCCGGCCACGTTGCAAGCAGTTCAGCATCTGCGCGACGCGGGGATCCTCTTCGCGCTCACCAGCAGTCGACCTCCGCGGGGACTCCACATGTATTTGACGCCGCTCGCCCTCACCACGCCGATCGCCGCATTCAACGGCGGCATGATCGTTGACGTCCAGAACGACATTCTCGAAGAGCACACAATCGACGACGGTGTCGTGCCGGTGATCATCGGTGTGCTCGACGATCACGGCGTACCGGCGTGGGTCTATCGAGGACAGGAGTGGTACGTCCGTGACGCGACCGGCTCCCACGTGCAACACGAAGCCGACGTCTGCCAGTTCCAGCCGTTGACGGTCGCCAACTTCGATGCAGTGAGCGACGGCGTCGCCAAGATCGTCGGCGCGACGGACGACGCGGGCGCACTCACGAACGCGCGGGAAGTGATTCAGGAAAAGGTCGGCGCGAGTGTCTCGGCCACGAACTCCCAGACCTACTACTTGGATATCACGAACCCCCGGGCCAATAAGGGCGCGGTGGTCGACTACCTCGCGGCACGATTCGACATACCCCGCGACGCCATCGCAACAATTGGCGACGCGCACAACGACGTGTCGATGTTTGAACGGTCGGGACTGTCGATCGCCATGGGTAACGCCGAAGATGACGTGAAGGCATCGGCGGGGAACGTCACGTCGTCAAATGAAGACGATGGCTTCGCGCGCGCGGTCGAGAAGTTCATACTGTCCAGCTGAACGACGCCGGGCCATCACGGCTGACGACTTCGAATCCATATTCGTCGTGCTGTGTGCGCGTTGACACGAAACAGGCGTCGAACGTGTCCATCCGATGCGCGCGCGACGCCTATCCACCTCTCCTTCGTGAAAGCGATGGATGATTGAAGCGTCGAATCAGTCATCGTGTCGGACTTCTTCGAAGGAGGATGAATGAGAATATTCAAGAAATTGTTGGGTCTATCGACTTCGAAAACGCAAAACACCAGCCTGCTCGAACCGACGTCATTGGCAGCGTTCGGTCACCTCAACGGGAACCAGCAATCGATGGTCGCCGAGGCACTGATCGCCACGGCCAACGAGCGCCGCAAACTCGACAAGGCGTCCTAGGGCGCTCTTCCGATTGGCGTCATGCTTCAGGTAGCGCGTCGTCGCAGTGGCGGCAACTGCGTTGGGGGCGATCGTCGCGCGGGCAACGTCGCGAGGAGTCGCTCCGTAGCGTCGGCGATATCACGCACCGCCTCGAGGAATGGGACCGACGTCAGTAGCGGGCCTGACGAGACAGCAGCGACCTTTCTCGCGTACTGCAGCGCGGCCGCGTGAATCTCTTCGTCGGTGGCGGGCGGATCAAGTCCCCGCAACATGGTGATGTTTCGACACATCGCCCCACCATAATCAAGACACGTCTCGCTCGACGTCGAGCGGCGATCGAGACTCGACTCAGTGTTCTCGTTGGCCCCGCTGAGAAAGAGGCAGTAGATACTTGGGGATCTTTCCCGACCAACAGAGGAGCATTGCCACGAAAGCGAACAGACAGATGATGAGTCCGATCAGGGCGATGATGGCTCCGATAATCCCACCGACCGATACCTTGTGATGAACCATGTCGGCTCCCGGAAGTATCAGGGCCGCACCTAAGACAGCTACCGACGCCGCCGCTCCGGCCGCTCGGACTCGCAGTGGTGGAAGAGAGGCCTTGGCATTGAGGGGATTGCGCTCGTGCCAGAGCGCAAAGTAACTGAACCATATTCCCAAGACGCCAACTATCAGACAGATTGACTCGTCCCCCCAGTTGAACGCTTGCGTTACCGAAGTCACGACGCGTCGCCTTTCGAACCGCTGCGGTGCATACGCGACACGGCTCTACGAATGAATCGTTGGGAGCATCGGACGGACAACGATCATGCGTTCAATCCCAGACGGCCACGCCGGACGTGGGATCGAAGAATTCAAAACGAACGGGGTCGATTGAGAACTTGAAGGTGTCGCCCTGGCGCACCGTGTAACGAGGTTCAATTCGTGCGACGCAGTCCAGCGTCAATTCGACGCTCTCCTCGTCTGTCACTTTCGACCCCGTCGCCGTGTTGGAATCCTCTGCTCGGACGATCGTTGCGTCGTTGGTGAAATGCACCAGCAGTTCAGAGCCAAGCGCCTCGACAACCTCAACCTCGCCAACGAACATGACGCCGGGTCGATCGTCGCTGGGGGCGCGCAAGTCCTCTGGCCGAATGCCCACGACGATTGACTGCCCAGCGAACCGCTTCAGACCAGGATGCAGCGCCGCGACCTCACTCGACAACGCCAGTTTCTGACTGCCGAGTGCAACTTCGGTCAAGTCCGAGTTCAGGGATCCCTCGAAGAGGTTCATCGCTGGTGATCCGATGAATCCCGCAACGAACAGATTGGTCGGGCGGTCATAGAGAACCTGAGGCGCGTCGCACTGTTGGAGTATTCCCGAACGCAGTACCGCAACCCGATGACCCAATGTCATCGCCTCAGTCTGATCGTGCGTGACGTACAGCGCCGCAACGCCGATCCGCTTTTGGACTCTCGCGATCTCGGCGCGCATCTGGACCCGCAACTTCGCGTCCAGGTTCGAGAGCGGCTCATCCATCAAGAACACATTCGGCTCTCGCACAATTGCCCGGCCCATCGCGACTCGCTGACGTTGACCGCCCGAGAGCTGACTGGGCTTGCGGTCCAACCAGTCCGAGATTCCTAAGACGCTGGCCGCGCTCTTCACTCGCCGTGCGATCTCCGCTTTGGGAATCTTCTTCATCTTCAGCGCAAAGCCGATATTCTGCGCCACGTTCATCTGCGGATAGAGCGCGTAGCTCTGGAAGACCATCGCGATGTCTCGGTCCCTCGACGGCACGTCATTGACGATCTCGTCGCCGATGCGAATGTCGCCGGAGGTGATGTTCTCGAGGCCCGCGATCATGCGAAGCACCGTCGTCTTGCCGCAACCGGAGGGCCCCACCACGACCATGAGCTCTCCGTCATCGACGTGAAGGTCGAGTTCATGAACGGCCTGAAAACCATTGGGATACACCTTGGTCACGCCGTCGAGGCTGATTGATGCCATCTTCTTCTCCTCAGCTCACTCGTCGCGAGTCAGCGCGATAGGTATTCATTGATACGAGATAATCATCCGGTCGTTCATTCATCGTCGTGCCCATTACGATTCAGTCGGAGAACCGACCAGCCTTCGACCAACGGCAGCCTCACTTCGAGTGCTCGACCCTGACGATGCGGCACAATCAGGGACTCGATAGCTCCAAACTGCTCGCTCCTCGCACCGAGCACCGCTGCGCTAACCGTCCAGGAGTTGGGGTGATCGACCAAGACTCGAATCGTGACACTGGATACCGTCCCGCGCGTCGTCGGTTCCGACCACTTCCCATGCTGACTGCCCGTAAGGTCCACCACGCCGACCGTCACCGTGTTCTCAGCGTGGACGACACGCGCGAAGACGCTTCCTCCGATGGGTTCGGGGCGAACCGGGACGGCGGCCTCGATTCCGACGGCGCCGTTCTCGTCATCTATCTCATACCAACTGGTGTCTTCGCCGTTCAAGAAGAGGTCTCGACAACGTAGTGAGAAATGGCGCCAGGCGATCACTTCATCGCGTTCATCGGCACTGAGGACCGCGTGCTTCGGATAGTACGGATCGCACAGCGCGGCGCCCTTGTCACCGTAAATGAGTGCACTCGCACCAAGTTGCGTCGCGATGGCTTCGGTGAGAACGTCGGTTCGCAAGGAATCCTCTCGAGCGAGGCCCTCTACCGGCCCGTGTTCGCTGTCAATCCCCCAGACGGGCGGATAACAGGCAATGGACCCGCGGAGCAACTCCGGTCGCTCTGCACTTGGGCCGCGCGCTCCGGCCACACCCGAACTTCGGTCGAGCAGACCCTCAAAGTGACGCCACTCGTCATTCGGAGGCCAGATCTCGCAGTAACGGAAACGCGCTCCGGGCGCGAGGAGCGCCCCGGAGGGGACCCCATTCACCTGATTGAAACTGATGAGTGCGTCAGGCCACGCGGCCCGCACGAATCGCAGGAATGACTCGTACGCCGCGCGCATGTCAATGGCGTCGCCATCGGCGTCGAAGGCGACGCGCGGGTATCCGTAGGTGTCGACGTGAAAGCCGTTGAATCCAATCGCCTCGGCGGCGGTGCCGTAGGACTCGACGAAGTGACGCTGCCAATCCTCGTTTCCGGGGTTGGCCAGCACGATCTGGTCCATGAAGCGAATGGCGACACCGTTGTCCTCGTACATCAACATCTCCGGGTGCTGATTGGCGAAGTCGTGTCCTACGGCGTAGATGGGGACGTAGGCGTGGGCCACCGAGCCTTGGCTGTGCAGTCCCGTGGCGAGCTTGCGTAGCGCATCCAAAGAGACAGGACGATGCGAAGGGTCCTCCCAACCGCTTGATGGTCCAAGTGGCTCGGTGTAGCTCGCCATCCAGTCGTAGACCTGGACGACCGTTGAACGGAGCGAACCGTGCCATTTGAGTACCGACGCTACGTCGTCATCGGTGAAGGACGTCGCAAAGCCGTGGACCGGTCGCTCACCCGGGTGGCGTCCGACCGTGGTGAGTACCTCACTGAGGAGACGTCCGGACTCGTCGATCGCGTGCACCGCGTAGGTGCCCGAGATCAGATTGCGCAACGTCCACGGTCCATCGTGCGTCGCTTCGATCGACTCTCCGGAGGCGAGCAACGCGCGCACTCGCGCGCTGCCCTGGGGAACGTCCGCGATGACGATGTCTTCCAGCACCGAGTGAAACGCGCGCAGTTCACCGAAGTTCTGCGGCGACGTAGTCGGTGACGACGTCGAGACGTGCTCAGCCCCCACGAAGCGCTCGCGTTCCGGTACTCACTCGACGATCTCCGTGGTCTCTAACGAATTGCACCTAAGGACACTCCCGATCGGAACCAACGCAGCGAAATTAAGAACACGGCGATCACTGGCAATGTGGCGATCACGGATGCCGCGAAGAAAGGGCCCCACGCCACCGTGTGCACCCCAATGAAGTCAGCCAGTCCGACTGGCAGCGTGTAATGAGAACTCGTCTGGATCATCGTCAGCGCCACTGGGAACTCGTCCCATGAGGCACTAAAGATGAACATCGATACGACGGCGATTGCCGGTAGCGCTAAGGGCACGATGAGTCTGGTCAACACTCCCAGGGTTCGCGCGCCATCGAGCCGAAACGACTCTTCGTACTCCTTGGGGATCGCCTCAAAGAACCCGCGCAGGAGAAATATCGTGAACGGCAGATTCGACGCCACGTATAAGAGGACCAAGCCAGTGAGAGAGTCCAAAAGATGCAGTCGGTCCATCAAGAGGAACTGCGGAATGAGCAGGAGCAGGTTGGGGACGGCGAGGCTCGCCAGAAAGAAATAAAAGATCGTCTGCTTGAGCGGAAACTGATACCTGGCAAAGGCGAAGGCGGCCAGCGACGCAAGGACCACCGTGATCACCACCGTCGCGATGGCCACGATGAGGCTGTTGACGAAATAGCGACTGAAACTGTTCTCGGTCCACGCCTGGACGTAATTCTGCACTGTCGGATGCGTCGGGATCAGCACTGTTGCACCGAGTAAGCCCCCGTTGGGTTGGAACGAGAGCGACACCATGTAAAGCAATGGCCCCAATGAGGTGACCGACAGGATGATGGCGATTATGAGACGCGACTTATTGCGTCGGCGTGCGCCGAAGAGTCCGGGGCCGGCCGCGACCTTGGGTGGCCTGGACGGCGAAGATTTCTTGGGTGATGGCTCGCGTTCTAGTAACGCAGTGTCGCCGACCTCAGACATCGTGTTGCCTCAGAATGTGGATCTCCGCCGCGCTGAATCCGAAGAGTATGACCGCTAAGAGTGACGCGAGCGCAGCGGCGTAACCGAAGGCGAAATTGGTGAAGGCCTGTTGGTACATGTAGGTCATGAGTGACTGCGTCGAGTTGTAGGGCCCGCCCTTGGTGATCTCGAAGATCTGAGTGAATACCTGCGCCGCTCCAATGACGAGCAGCACCGTGACGAACGTCACGGCACCTCGTATCGAGGGCAAGACGACGTTGCGCCAGACCCGCAACTCATTGGCGCCGTCGATGCGAGCGGACTCGACGAGTTGACGGGGGATGCCGTCGAGCGCGGCGAGGAAGATGATGAAGGACCAGCCGACACCTTTCCAAATGGAGAGCAGCCAAATCACGCCGTTCGCGGTCCAGGTCTGGGCGGTCCAGTCGATACTCACCGTATGGCCGACGAAGACGCCCACGATGGCGTTCATCACGCCGCCCTGGGACGCGAAGATGTAGGAGAAAACCCAGCTGACTACGACCCACGACGTGACGACGGGGATGTAAATGCAGGCCCTCCAGAACATCGAACCTGGCATGTGGTCGGTCAAAACGGCGGCGGCGAAGAGGCCAATCGCCATTTGGATTGGCACGGTGATGACGATGAAGAGAAAGGAGTTGAACGCCGCGGTTCGAATGACGGGGTCATGGAAAATCGCCGTGTAGTTCGACCAACCCATGAACGGATTGGACGCACCGGGGAAGATGTGCCAGTTGTAGAAACTGATGTCGAACTGACGATAAATCGGATAAATCGTGAAGACCCCATAGATGACGAGGGCCGGGACGAGCAGCAAGTACGGCGTCGCGAACCTCTGCAGACGGTGGCTGCGACTACTGCGCCTCGAGGCGGCACCCGGCGACTGAGTCGTCGGATGCCGCTCGAGGTTTGCTGCAGTGCTCACTTCCTGATTCTTATTTCAGCGCTGCGTTTGCTGCCGTTGTCGCAGCCGCCAGTCCTGCGGCGACGGTGACCTTTCCAGCCAACATCTCTGCCAACTCGTTGGAGAATGCCGTGTCGAGGGCGCCGTAACCCTGGGTAACGGGGCGAGCGCGGGCAGTCAACAACTGCTGGGCGAACACTCCGAGTGCCGGGTTGATCTTTCGTTCGTTGGCGTTGTTGGTCTTGTAGGCCGTCATGTCGCCGGCGCTCGCCATCGCCAACTGCGCAAGTGGCTGCTGGAGGAACCGGACGAACTTGATCGTGTCGGCCATGTTGTGGGCGTCCTTCGGAACGACGAGGTCCTCGCCTCCGACGACCGAGATCGAACCACCCGGACCCTTCGGCAGGGTCGCGGTGCCGTAGCCGGTGAATCCTGCGGCCTTGTAGCTTGTCGGAGCCCATGGCCCGTCGAAGTACATCGCGTATTGACCCTTGGGGAAGCCGGTCTCTCCACTGATCGAACCTGAGCCGCCCGCCATGTCACTGCCGATGACCCCGGTCTGCTCGTCGGTCACCAACTGCTGAACGCACGCCGTCATTGTCGCGCTGTCCATATAGCCGGAGGCCGTCGTCAGTGCCTTGTTCGTGAAGTTCGCGCCGCACGACCAAACAAATGGCCCAACGTTCCAGATGTCGGTACTGTCCACGCCGAGACCATGCTGTCCCAGCGATGGAATCGTAAGCGTCTGAGCATCAGCCATCATCTGAGCGTAGGTGGTCGGTGGCGTCAAATTCGCTGCCGCAAAGTCAGCCTTGTTGTAGAAGAACACCTGGGTGTTGGTGTCATCCGGAATACCCCAGTAGTTGCCTTTGTAAAGATTCGTCGACAACGGACCCGGGTCAGCCTGCGCCTTGACGGTCTTGAACCACGGCTGCTTGGAGGTTTCCAGCAGCACGCCCTCGGACGCCAACTGCGGAACCCAGGCGATGTCAGAGCGCATCAGGTTCGGCGGGTCTCCCGCGGCTGCCGTGGCAATGAACTTGTTCAGCATTCCGTTGTACGGAACGTTCTGGTCAATCACCTTGATGCCCGGGTTCGCAGCCTCGAAGGCTGGGATCACGACGCCATTCAAGATCGGAGTCTCCGTGACGTCGTTGTAGGCGTTCATGAAGTACAACGTGACCGTCTTTTTGTGGACGGCCGCGGACGCACCCATGCTCGATATGCCTAGAAAGGCACCGGAAGCGACGAGCGCGGCGAACGCGACGCAAAGCCGAGTTGTCGTGCCAATCCTTCCTCTTTTCTTTTGGTTAAAGCTCATCTCTAATCCCCTTCATCCATTTTCTATGTGGACCATTTGGCCCATCGCTTCAGTTGTGTGTCGTACATCTCTTGGACCAGATGGCCGTGGTCCTACTGCTCTC
>CAWHVY010000004.1:0-103431 GCA_963832925.1 uncultured Acidimicrobiaceae bacterium
CAACTAAGGCTTCTACCCGAGTCCGATCCCCATTTCCAGACTCTTTACGGATTGCGCAACGATTCTGAGTCGATCAACTCCGCCTACAAGCGAACCCTCATTCCCGACCGTGCCTCTACACGAGGCTGGCGGCGGCAGGTCCTTGACCTGCTCTCGTGGGCAATTCTCACGAACACCCTCGCTTGGAGTACGTATGATCTCTCAAGGATCGGCCCTGACATCTAGCGTGGAACTTTGCGAAGTACACAGTCGCCATTTGGGGCTCGCACGGTTACGATTTGGCATGAGGCGACCGCTCATTGACTGCACATTCTGCGGAGACAAACAGGTCCCCCGGTCCCAGGAAGACGTGATACCGCTCTGGCTCGTCGATACGTTGCGCCACATTTCGGAATCTCATCATCCTGGCGTGGAACCGATGTATGTGGAACACACATACACCAATCAGGAAGCCCTCGCAGCCGACGTCGCCGAAGGTCGTGAGGGGAGACGTTCGGATGGTCGCAAGGTCAGAGGAGCGAAGCCAGTATGCGACAAGTTGCCAGATGTCTGCGAGATCTGCAATGGCGGATGGATGCACCATCTAGAAGAAGCAGTTCGCCCCATTATCAAGGGTTTCATCTTCGGCAACGAGAAAGTTCTGGACCCCTACCAACAATTCGTCATTGCGACTTGGATCACCAAGGTCTGCTTGGGATACGACGCGGCGTACGACGATCGATGGATCCCAGAGGAAATGGGCACACATCGCCGCTTCTACGAAACCGGTTACCCACTGTTCGGAATGCAAGCGCACATCGGGCACGATCCAAAAATCATTCCCGAGGGCGCATTACTCCATAGTCGCGGTCCGCGAGGGCGGGCTCGAAGGGAAGATGGATCGACGTTCGACATTATCCAATTTCAATTTCAATTCGACCACCTGCTTCTTCGTGCCGTGATTAACTGCTTCGATCAAGTCTCTGTTGACAAGCGGATGGTGGGAATGGGGTGGGAAGTCGACTCACCGCACTTCGTCCAAGTGTGGCCGAAGCTGGGTCGCGTTGTCTGGCCGAGCGTCGAGGCCAGAGCCATCGCAATTAAAGATTCAAGCGGCCAGAACGATACCAAGATTCCGCACGATTTGACAAGCGATGACTCTGAAGTGGAGTTTCGTGATGACTAGGAGAACTAGAAGGCCGTACAATCCTTCGTGATGCGGGTACTCACCCTCATTCACTGATCACCATTCCAGGCATGCGCGCCCCATTTTCGAGGCGGGCCAACGTCGAGGTGGGAAATATAGGCAAACGGCCCAGACAACCTTGTCACTTATATTTAGGTTCCCTAAGTATAAGTAATGGTCAGTCCTACCCGCTGGACTTATACTTAGGGTGACTGAAGTATAAGTATGAAGGGTGGTCCACAAGTGACTTATACGACCCTCGGCCCAGACCCGGTTGAACAACAGATCCAGGAAACTCTTGGCAAGTTGGCAGCGGGTGAAGCCCCCACGAAACATTGAACGACGACAGGTCGACATCAAGGAAGAACCAGGACGACGAGGAGCTGGCGGATCCATTTTGTCGGGGAGCAGCCAAAATGAATCGGCGGCGAAGTATCTCGCCGGCGAACTGGCATGCCTCGCAAACTCACTTGGAGGAGGAGCCATCATCCTCGGAGTGGCCGACGACGGAACGCACATCGGCACCCGTCTGGATGGCGAGTGGCTTCGGCATCGCATCTGGGAGTTGACCGATCGGGCCCTAACGGTGAGGATCGACGAAATTGATCTGTCGGGCACGCGCGTACTTGTCCTCACTACTCACCAAGCCATCGAGCCAATCCGCTACGAAGGTCGACTCAAGTGGAGAGTCGACGACAACTGCGTTGAGGTCGACCCGACCTCGTGGCACGCAGGTCGGATCGGAAGAGACGGTGTCGACTGGTCCGCGCACCTCTCCTCGCATCACATTGGCGACGCCAAGCCAGAAGCCCTCCTGATCGCTCGGAAGTACCTGCTCAATGCGGGCGACGATGCCTCTAGATCGCTGGAGTCGGCCAGCGATGCCGACTTGCTCCGACGTCTCAATCTGGTGGGCGAAGATGACCGACTCACAAATGCTGGCTCACTGTTGTTTGTCGAAACGCCGGTAGTGGGACTTGACTACATTCGGCGTGATGTGCCGGGGGGTGACTCCGTGTTGCGAATTCGCGGCAATGGACCTCTACTGGTGCAGATCTCCGAAGTCGAGCAGGCATGTCAATCGGCCAACAGGGTGATCCATCTTCCGGACGGATTTGCCCATGGTCAGCTCAACGCGATCCCCCAACGCGCTATCCGAGAAGCGATAGTCAACGGAACTATTCATCGCGACTGGCTATCCGAACAACCCACGCTGATCGAGCACTATGGAGACACCTTGACAGTCACGTCGCCTGGAGGATTCGTCGGCGGGGTGAGCCTCACGAACATCATCACCCATCCCTCATCTCCGCGATACAAGAGTCTCGCCGAGGCCGTCTCGCGGATGCGCCTTGCCGAGCGCGAAGGGATTGGGATTGATCGAATGGTGCGCGACATGCTCGTCTTTGGGCGCCAAGTGCCTGAGATCGCAGAACTACCCGGACCGATGATTCGCGTCGGTATTCTCGGAGGTAATCCGAACAAAGGAGTTGTCACACTGCTCAACGCGATCGCACCAGCGACCGTGCGCGAGAAACGTGAGCACCTTGATCATCATCTCCGCTTTGATCGAGCGCGGCTGGATTGATGTTGAGCGCGCGGCTCCCTTAGTTCAACGACCCCTGGGTGAGACAATGCGGTCTCTTCGAATTCCTCAGTTCGTGTCGCATCGACGGCAATCCAGTTATCCTCCCGGTCGATGGTCAACGGAACGACTCCTCCACGGTATATCGCCTTTCCGACACGGTTCGCACGCGTCTACCTGCACGATGGTCAGCAATGCGTACTGCTTCAGGGCGTTCGTCACTCATACTTGACATTGCAGAAGAGCGAGGGCAAGTCACCACTCCAATGATCAAAGATCTCACAGGGATGAGTCAACCCACCATTGCGGGAGATTTCAATAGGTTGATCGCCGAAGGGAAGGTTGTGCCTGGGCGTCAGAGCGGCTTAGGTCCTGGTCTCTTCTACGTCCTTGCCGACTCGTAGCGAAACCTTCTGTTGCAACAAACGTGCCGTGCATTGTCGCGTCGCCTCGAGAGCGGAACCGATTGGCACCTGCTTGTCGGCCGAAGACTTACGTTCCATCAGAACCTGATGAAAGCTGCGTCACTTTGGTGATCGCTGTTCGCGTCTCGTGGGCAGTTTCTGGCGTCAGACTCGCCACCCCGAGAGTCTGGAGTCGATCGCCACGTACTTTCAGCCTTAGAAGCCACTCCCCCGAAACTCGCGAAGTGGCCAAGTACTTCACGGTGCCAAGTGTGCAGTATCGGCAAGTGCAGCTGACGAGACTCTTGAGATCGTTCGCCATCTTGTTGTTCTCGTTGCCCATGGGGCCGGCCACGTCACTCACCTCAAACACCCCGATCGTCTGGTCGGGTCGCTGTAACACTAGATCGTGGTCGCCACTGCTGGTCGATGGATGACATGCCAAGACGCGACTGAATCCAACCGACTCGGCCCACTTCAAGGCGTCGAGAAGGACCTCGACCGTTGCCAACTGGTTCAGTATCTCACTGAACGGCTGAGCTTGGACTCCCACCCACGGATGACAACCGCCGACCGGTACGAACGCCCGCTTGGCGGACGTCCCCCATGATTCGAGTGGGATCTCAGAAAGCGACCACTGCTTGGCGGCTTCCACCAGTGCGTCGTGTGCACCCTCGAGCCCAACGCGGAAGGTAGGCAAGCCAGCTGGTTCGGTCGGAGGCTCGATGAGGTGCGGCACTTAAGCATGATGACCTACGAGGGCTGAGTAGACAGGGTTCCCGTTCAAGGAATACCTAGAGGACACTCACACCAGCCTGGAACAGCGCGAAATACCAAGACTGGCAACAGGAATTTCTTAGGGGACCACGGGTTGGTAACTGGAAGTCGACGCCTCAAACCCGAGTTCCAAATACGGGGGGTCTACGCCTATTTTAGTCGCTTAGAAGACCTGGTCAGAGTTAAGGCGCGGACGTCCCACGGGAGCATTACTGGCTTTTCGCGACGCCTGCGGAGGTAGTGCTCTTTCCAGCACCCCTTCAGCACCCGTTCGACAGAAAGCCTCACCACTATTACCTACTACACACCACCACTGTCAGATCGAACACACTCTTGAAATACCAACGACCGGGTCAGTGCGACAACGCTCCGGAGGAGATTACCGGGCCGTCGACGGACCATGGGAAATTGATCCACTTATCAGTTTCTTTCCAGGAGTAGTCAGGCACGATGACCGATTGCGGCTTTGCGTACAGCACCGCGGATCGAACCTCACGGACTGAGCCCGCGCAAAAGTCCATGACCATCTTGAGCGTGTGTCCAGAGTCGGCAACGTCGTCTGCCACGAGAACAACAGCTCCTGAGAGGTCCACTTTGTTTGGTACCGGTGGCAACACGATGGGCATAGCGAGTCGTTCATCGATGCCGGTGTAGTACTCGACACTCATCATGAATGCGTTCTTCACCCCCAACGCATACCCGAGTCCTGCGCCCAAGAAGAATCCCCCACGTGCGATCGACAAGACAATGTCTGGCGCGAATTCAGAGTCAGGATCCGTTGGGCGAGCGCCCTGGTCGCTCCGCCAAAATCCTCATAGGTCATCACTTCACGAGATTCCATGGAAGACACGGTAGACGCAATGCCGCGATTCGACGGCGCGAACCGTCTCGCCACGATGTTTCGCTTCACTTCGAGAGAAAGTGTCGATTGTCGCCGTCGGCGATGAAGCGAGCGCAGCAATGTGCGAAGGATGCAAAAGCTGCTGGTCGAAGGCGAGTGCTGCTGGCGGACTGACCTGCCCGATGTCTACCACCGACTAAAACAATGTCTCGCTGCCCCAGGGACGATTTCATTCCTTTGAAAGGGATCCACGTGACAGCGAGACGCACTCACAGTATCGGCTTTCACTCGCGTGTCAAGAAGTTGTAACAGAGGCCTCTCGTTGCAACTGGCGTGTACTCTGCATTTCTTTCTTCTAAGTCCAGTCCAAGAATTTTCAACACATTCACCAGGTACTTTCGAGTCATCGATGTTGCAACGTCGTTGACACGCTGTGAGGAGCGGAAGCGAATCAACGATAAAGGGCCTTCCGCTCCGAAAGTTGACGAGACCCGTGAGTACTGACACCGAAGTCACCGAGCCTCAAACAATCAAGACCTTGATTCCCGCACGTCTCGACCGTTTGAAGTGGTCGTCGTTCCATACGCGAATGGTGATCGCATTAGGCGTTGCATGGATCCTGGACGGACTTGAAATCACCTTGGCCGCTGACGTGGCCGACATCCTCGAGAAGAAAAACACATTGCACATGTCGGCACGAGCGGTTGGCGACATCGCGTCGGTCTATCTCATTGGCGAAGTCGTGGGGGCATTGGTCTTCGGGCGGCTCTCCGACAAGTTGGGCCGACGCAAGTTGTTCCTCGTAACGCTGGGCGTGTACTTGATTGGCTCCGGCCTGACCGCCGCGACGTTCGGTCACGGCGCCGGATGGGTGACGTTCTTATACGGCACCCGCTTCATCGCGGGCATGGGCATCGGTGGTGAATACGCCGCTATCAACTCGGCCATTGACGAGATGATTCCCTCGAAGTATCGCGGTCGCGTCGACATCGGCGTGAACGGCACGTACTGGGGCGGCGCGCTGCTCGGAACGTTGGCGGAGCTCTACATCCTCAACCACTTCTCCTACGGTGTCGCCTGGCGCCTCGGCTTCCTGATCGGACCGGTGCTCGCGTTGGCGGTCATCTACGTTCGTCGCAATCTGCCAGAGAGTCCGCGCTGGCTCGTCATGCACGGTCGAGAAGACGAAGCCGAGGCCGCGATCAAGCGAATCGAGCAGATGTCCCACGAAGAGAACCTTCCGATGCCGAGTGACGACAAAGCCATGGAGATTCAGCCACGCAATGACATCGGCTTCTTCACGCTTGCGTGGGTCTTGTTCCGAGACATGCCGAAGCGCAGCGTGTTATGCGCGTGCCTAATGATCTCGCAGTCGTTCCTCTACAACGCAATCTTCTTCACGTACGCACTCGTACTTGGCACCGTGTATCACGTGAGCGGCGGATCGATTCCGTTGTACTTCATAGCGTTCGCAGCCGGCAACCTGGTCGGTCCGCTCGCGCTTGGATGGATGTTCGACGCAGTCGGGCGCCGGATCATGATCAGCGCCACCTACCTGCTCTCGGGAGCGCTTCTCGCCGTCACGGCGTTCCTTTTCGACGCCAACCAGTTGACGGCGCTCTCCCAGACGATCTGGTGGTCGGTGATCTTCTTCTTCGCGTCTGCGGGTGCGAGCGCCGGCTATCTCACCGTGAGTGAGATCTTCCCCCTCGAAGTACGTGCGAAGGCGATCGCGGTCTTCTTCGCGATCGCCCAGGCGTTCGGCGCCCTCGGACCGAACATCTACGGGAGCCTCGTCAACTCACACCACGGTCTCTTCGTCGCGTATCTCATCGGCGCCGGCGTCATGATCATCGGTGGTCTCGCGGAGGTCTTCCTCGGCGTTTCGGCGGAGCGACAAGCTCTGGAAGACGTGGCGACACCCCTCTCGGCGGCCAATCAAGGGTCACGGCGAGTACCGGGCGCACCACGATCTGGATTCTCGCGAGGCTCTACACTCGACGCCCGGTTGTCGGCGCACCTGGCGAACGAAGGAGACGAGACTCGTCACACGTCGTCCGCGGGCAAGGCACAATGACGAATTGATGCGCGTCCAGACCGAGTTCAGCCCTGTGCCGAGGATGAGTGCTGCGAGAGCGCTCCTCGAGTCGCACTCGCCAACTGCAGCAGCTGCTGACGGATGTCCATCCACTTCAGGCGCTCCCGCTGCAGGATTGCCTGACGCACCGGTTCCGCAAAGCCATTGAAGTCGACGCGATCAGTCGCCTTCGTCACCGTTGAGAGAAAGCTCGTACCGAGTGACATGGAGATGATGGAACGGATCACGTGACACAACTCGGTCTTCTCATCTTCGTCGATACCTTCGATGAGAGGCACCAGGAGCTCCAGACCCTGCATCTGGGTCTGCACGGCGGCTCGGATCTTGTCGCTGTGCGCCGAAGCGATGGCGATCTCCAAGGTGAAACTCTTGCGCACGGAATTCTGTGCGCTGGACGCAGCGAAGAGGAGCTGCGCCAGTACCCCGCTGTCGAGAACTTCGGCCAGCGTCGTAATCGAAATCCAGGGCGCTTGCATGATCTTCCTGGTTGCGGAGATCACGAGATCCTCTTTGGACGGATACAACTTGTAGATGGCGCCCGGGGAGCAGTTCGCGCGTCGCGAGATTCGTGAAATTGTCGCGCGCGTGTAGCCACTCTTTCCGACAGCGCTGAACGTGTGATACGCCAACTGGGATCGCAGCTCGTTGCTCGGTGCCGGAATGATGCGATCCGTTGGCTCCATCAGTTCGACGGCGTCAACGTCATTGAGACCCAACGAGAGCGAGGCGAGGATGATTGACTCGAGATACTCGAGGTCATCGGCGTCGATCCCGAACAGTGATTGCTGAAGAATCTGCACCATCACCAATCCGAAGAACAACAACGCACGCGACCGGACCTCGTTCATGCCCGGACCGTCGTTCTCGAGGTAGTCGTGGATGAAGGACTCGACGTCTTCGTACAAGATCACGAAGCGACGCGACGTCAAGAGGACCTGCACCATTGCCGCGTCCGCCGGCGTGGCGTTTCGCACGAAGTCGAAGAGATCATGCACGTTCTGCGCGGTGGCATTCGACGAGGCCTCGAGTGCCGCGGTGAAGAGCGCGATCGCTCGGTGGCTGAGCACCTCGCGCCATAGGTCGACGAGGAGCTCCTCGACGTCTTCGAATCGCGCGTAGAGCGCGCCGTGGGTGAGCCCAGCGATACGCCCGACGTCGCGAAACGAGATGGCATCAATCCCCTCGCTCAAGACCAGTTCAATGGCTGCATCTCGAATCGCAGCGTCGTTGATGAGAGCTCGAGTACTTCGTCGCCTGGCCAACTCTCTCGCACCTTTCTTTCGATTTTCTTTCAGCATCGGAACGAATTCGCCCTCGACCAGGTGCCTTTAGTTGGAGGCAGCGTAACACTTACGTTCGTCAATCTCAATGAATTTCGCCATCCAAGATCGATACAGATGTGCGCGATTCGTTGAGCCAATGGACGTCAGAACTTGAGTGCGGATTTGTCAAGTTGCGCTCGAAGAAGGCCCCGCTTGGCGGCTCGCGCGCACTCGAAAGCGAGTCTACGCAATGTGACAATTTCGTTTCAGTTCAGTGCAGCGAAACGACCCGACATCGAAGTATTCACTTTGGACCGCGACGGAGTTGAGGTAACACCTCGGTGCGGTACGTCTCGAAGAAACCATCGAAGTCGTCACCGACCTGTTGGACAAATATTTCATCGAATCCGTCATCGATTCGGCACTGGAGTGCTGCGATGTGCCGATCGGGATCAGCCCCACACGTGAACTTCGCCGCGACCATCTCCGGCGTGACGAGCGACGCCGCGCTTTCGATGTCATTTGGTTGCGCCAACTCCCGATTCAACTGGCCAGGGTTCAGTTCGGTCGCCCACAGTCGATGAATCGTTCCGATGGCGAGCGCCTCGTCGACGTCGAAACAGACCTTGAGCGAGGTCTGCGCCTCTCCAGCGCCACCGCCGCCCCGGTACTGCTCGAGCGACTCACGCGAGAACGTCACGAAGCCGTCGGCGATCTCAGTGGCGAGCTCAGTGGAACGCGGTCCGAGCCCCGAGACGTAGACCATCGGCGGCTCGTCGGGCAGTGAATACAGGCGCGCATTGACGGCGCGATAGAACTGGCCCTGAAAATCGATGTTGTGGCCCGTCCACAGCAGTCGCATCAACTCGACCGCCTCGCGCAGTCGCTCGAGTCGCTCTTTGGCTGGCGGCCACGGGGCACCCCACACGTGTTCATTCAAGTTCTCCCCGGTGCCGACGCCGAAGGTGAATCGGCCTTCGAGCAAGAGCGACGCCGTGGCGGCCGCTTGGGCAAGGATCACCGGATTGATTCGAATGATCGGACAGGTCACCAACGTCGAGAGCGGCAGTTCCGGCGTGGCCTGGGACAGCGCTCCGATCATCGACCAGACGAACGCGCTGTTGCCCTGCGCCTCATTCCAGGGATGGAAGTGATCCGAGATGGCGAGTGATTCAAAGCCTGCGTCTCGCGCTCGCCTCGCCTGGTCCAATAGTTCCTCGGGACTGAACTGCTCGACTGAGAGGGCGTACCCGATCTTCACCACGCCTCCCTTTCCGCGCTCACAGCAAGAGTTGCCCACCACCGCGACTGCGTCTATCCGTGGTGCCTCACTTGGCGTCGACGGCCTTCTCGAGCGCCTTCTTGTTCATCTTGGAGCGGCCTTTGATGTTTTTCCGGCGAGCCTCTTCGTAGAGCTGTTCGAAGGTCCGCCCACCAGGTCCCGTGTGCGATCGAAGGCCACCGCGTCGCCCCGAAGAAATGTCCTTCGTCGAAGTCGTGCTCGCGGTACGAGACTCACCCGCCCTGGCTCGCTCCTTGTTGACGGTGCGCGCCGCAATCTCTTCGGCGAGGTCCTTCGAACGCCCTCCTCGTAGTTCGCTCTGCTTGATGTGCTCGAATTGACGTTCGCGCTTCGTGCTCCAGGTCTCGGGTGGCATTCGCTGTTCCTTTCTGTGCTGGCTGAGGGGTCCGACTCCCTCAATCACCGCTCCATCGGCGGAGTGGCCATCGTGGGAGCCGGCGGACTAGTTGACGATCATCGCCACGAAATTGAGCATGACTTCGGCGTGTTCTTCTTCGAGCGCGCGAATCTGGTCGAGCATCTGGCTTGACGTTGGATCCGCGTCCGCCAGCCACCAGATCATTTCGGCGTAGGCCGCAGCCGCCACCTGCTCGGCGAGCAGATCCTCTCGTAGGATCTCTTCGAACTCACTCAGCGAGTCGCACTCGAAATGACCGTGGCCCGGTTCGGCGTTGCGCTCGTAGGCCGGTTCGCCGCCGAGTTCTCGAATGCGGGCCACGATCAAATCCGAATGTTCTGACTCTCGCACCGTGTGCTCCAAGAACTCCTGAGCGACACTTCGCGCGTCGAACCGGTCGGCGGTAACGAAGTGGCGCATGTGGCGGATCACGCACACCATATTGAGTGCCAGCGCCTGATTGAGGACGAAGATCGCCCTCTCATGCCCTCGCCCTACGCCATTCGGCTCTCGGTCGATCTCTTCGAGGACCGTCGTGCGCAGACTCTCGACATCGGTCAGAAACTCTTTCATGATCCCGCCCTTCCAGTTCGAACTGAACTCCTCCGAATCACTGACGCCACCTTCACAAGCGAATTCCAGGCGACGACACCCACGCCTTTTCGGACTCGGTGTCATCGTCTTCTTCTTCGTCGTCTTCGTCGTCGTCATCATCGTCGTCGTCGTCGTCGTCGTCGTCGTCCTCGAGTTCCGGCTCGTCCTCCACTCGATCGACGGAGTTGAGGAACTGGTCGCTGTGACCAACCACGCGCACCGCATCGATGACGTCGAGGTCAGCGCACGCCACACAAAGCACGGTCTCGTCGCGCACGCCGCACGTGGCACAGGATGTCGCGCGATCGAACGCTTCAGAGCTCGGCGCGTCGGTGAACTCTCCGGGACCAAAATCAGGTCCGTCAAACGAGTATCGCCTGGCGCTGAAACCGACGTCCACACTCGTGAAATTCATAGTCTCCTCATTCCTCTCGGACTCGCCGTGTGACGGTCGTTTGCCTCTTGAAGTCAGTTTTCATAGTTCGAAAAATGATGTCAAGTGTTTATTCGTATCAAGCGCACTCTCTGCGAACTCGATACTTTGCGTAATCCGGACGTAAGAATCAACGCGCACTTAGCGTTTCCACTTCACAATCTCGTGTCGTTGCACCGCACGAGTTCGTCGCACTCTTTAAGTCACAGAATTCTCTAAACGTGCGTCGCAGCATTGACAATGAGTGTCGTCAGTTAGTCACAAGTTAGGAACACTTGTGGCTTTCACGTCTTGATCATTCTGGCGTTCGCCGGATGTTTCGACGCTTCTCCGTCGTGTGGGCAGCTACGTGATCCGATACAGGGCGTCGAGTGCCCGCGAGTCGAATTCGTGAACGGCGGAGCTGTGTTATGCCTCGCGCAAGTACACGTCAAGCTGGTCGAGGAAGCTTTGGAGATCGAGCGGCTTGGTCAGGTAGTCGCGCGCGCCGGCATCGCGGAACCGCTGCACCTGTTCGTGTGACGCGTCGGCCGACAGCATCACCACGGGAATCGACTTGGTTCGCTCGTCGCGGCGCAGCGACGACAGCACCTCGTAGCCCGACAGGTCCGGCATGTGGACATCCAAGAGGATCAGATCCGGTTGGTGCTCGAGCGCCAGTGCCAGGCCCTCACTCCCCCGCAACGTCGTGACCAACGTGATGGACGGCCGATGCGCCAAGAGGCGTTCCAAGAGTCGGACGTTGCCGATGTTGTCTTCGATGTACAACACCGTCGCCGAGAACGACGATTCGACGTCCGATGGCAGCGTCAGGTCCAACTCGGTCTCGGCAAAGTTCGAGGTGATCGTGGCGAGGGGCAGTTCGAGCCAGAAGGTGGATCCCTCGCCCGGCACGCTCTCGACGTCGAGAGAGCCTCCGATGGCTTCCATCAAACCTTTGGAGAGCGCGAGTCCCAGCCCGGTGCCTTCAATGCCTTTGGCGTCGGCGTCGAGGCGATCGAACGGGGCGAAGAGTCGTTCGTGCAGATGCGGTTCGATACCCGGGCCGGTGTCGCGCACGCCGAGTCGGACGTTGCCCGCTACCTCTTCGCACGTCATGGTGACCGATCCACCGACATGGTTGTACTTGATGGCATTCGAGAGCAGATTCACGACCACCTGCTTGAGGTGCTGGGGATCAGCGCGAACCGACCGCTCGGTGTCACATTCATTCACGAGCGACACGCCCGCCTCCAACGCGTCACCCGCGACGAGGTCAAGGCACTGGGCAACCAGTTCGTCGATGGACACCAGTTCGAGCGAGACGGCAACGTTGCCCGATTCGACGCGCGAGATATCGAGGACCTCGTTGATCAGTTCCAGTAGGTAGCCTCCGGATTTCACGATGTAACTGATCATCTCGAGCTCACTCGGGCTCTGCAACTCCATCTGGAGGATTTGGGCGAATCCCAATACCGAGTTGAGGGGCGTACGGAGTTCGTGGCTCATCCGCGACATGAACTCGCTCTTGGCGATGTTCGCCTGTTCCGCCTCGAATTTCGCCTGTTGCAACGCCCGCTCCGCCTCGACAGAGTCCGAGACATCGCGTGAGATGATGACCGCGCCCGTCGCCGCACCTTCTGCGTCGCGCAGGACTCGACCTCGCGACTCGATCATCACCCACCGGCCGTCCGTGTGCAGTCCTCGGAATCGAACTTTCATCACTTCGTCGTTGGCGAAGCCGCGTTCCATCGCGTCGAGGATCAACGGGTGGTCCTCGGGATGCACGAAGTCAAGGGCCCCGCGGCCTTCGACCTGCTCGCGCGAGAAGGCGAACGTCGCATCGCTCGACGGGCTTGCTTCGATGATGTTCATGTGCCGGTCGATCACGATGATCGAGTCGACCGCGGCGTCAAAGATCGCGCGCGACTTCTCCATGCTGAAGGTCAACGCGTCGAAGGTCTCTCGTCGTTGCGTGATGTCGTGGCCGACCGCGTAGTAGAGGTCGTTGTCCTTGCGGATCGTCCACTTCATCCAGCGATACGAGCCGTCGTAGCAGCGTTGGCGCAGGTCCAACTCCACGACACTGGGCGCGACGCCGTGCGTGGGAGCGAAGGCAATCGTCGCGCGATCGAGGTCATCAGGGTGGAAGTAGTCGCGACAGTCCTGGCCCAATAGTTGCTCGGGCTCGAAGCCGAGAATGTGACGGTAGGCCGCATTGACGAGTACGAAGTTGCCGTCGAGGTCCACGACCGACATCAGGTCCGACGAACTCAAGAAGAACTGTTCGAAGCTGACCGTCGAGACGTCGCGGCTACTCATTGCTCACCGCGATTGGCCCGTAACCGGCCCACGACTGAGGAGGTGAGATTTGGCATTCAGGAGAGTATTGCACTTTTTGTATGACTTGGTGACGACTTCGGCGAACTCCGTTCGGTACTCCGCAATGACGGCATTGCACGCCCTTTGCAACGCGCAGTGACCTCTCAGGACGTCGGCGCCACTGCGTCCACGTTGCGCGGATGGTGACAGGCCACGAAACGACCGGGGCGAAGTTCGACGAAAGCCGGCTTGTCGCTCGTGCAGACATCCGTCGCCGCGGGACAACGCGGGTGGAATGAGCAGCCGGTCGGGCGATCCGACGGATCGGGTACGTCGCCGCTGATGATGATGCGCTCACGTCGCGGCGCGTCGGTGTCGTTGAGCTCCGGCACGACCGACAACAGCGCCTCGGTGTACGGGTGCAGGGGCGTCTCATAGAGCGCCTCGGCCTCGCCCAGTTCGACGATCTCACCGAGGTACATGACGCCGACGCGGTCCGACACGTGACGCACGACACCGAGGTCGTGCGCGATGAAGAGATAGGTGAGCTTGAACTCGTCTTGGAGGTCGGTCATGAGGTTGAGCACCTGGGCCTGGACCGAGACATCGAGCGCGGAGACCGGTTCGTCAGCGACGACGAGCGACGGATTGAGCGAGAGCGAGCGCGCGATGCCGATGCGTTGGCGTTGGCCGCCCGAGAACTCGTGCGGATAACGCCGCAGCGCCGCGGGGTCCAGCCCGACGGTCTCGAACAGCTCTCGGACGCGTTTCTTGATCTCGCTGTCACTGCCGATCTTGTTGATGCGCATCGGGTCGGCGACGATGTCGCCGACCGTGCGCCGCGGATTCAGCGACGCGTACGGGTCTTGGAAGACGAGTTGCATCTGTCGTCGGTGCGGGCGTAGCTGACGCCGCGACAGTGTCGTGAGCTCCACGCCGTTGAACTCGACCTTCCCTGATGTGACCGGGAGCAACTGCACCAGGCACCGCGCCAAGGTGGACTTGCCGCACCCCGACTCACCGACGATGCCGAGCGTCTCGCCGCGCAGTACCTCGAGCGAGACGCCGTTGACGGCGGTATTGAGCGCGCGCACGCCCTTCACCCGACGTCGCGACGCGTAGTTCTTGACGACGTCGGTCGCGCGCAGGAGGACCTCGTCGCTCATGACTCCCCCCGCGTCGTCGCGGACGAACGGATCGTGAGGCGTTGCTCGTCACTCAACCAGCAGGCGTCGAGATGGTCGTTCGCCCCGCGAAGCGGCGGACGTTCGACACAGATCTCCATCCGGTACGCGCAGCGCGGCGCGAAGGCACAGCCCTTGGGTACCTCGAGCGGCGAGACGGCGTTGCCGGGAATCGTGACGAGGCGCCGGGTCTTGACGTCCGCGCGCGGCACCGCCCCGAGCAGCCCCCAGGTATATGGGTGGCGGGCCGAACGAACGACCTCGAGTTCCGGTCCGATCTCGGCCGGTCGACCGGCGTACATGACGACCACGCGATGCGCGATCTCCGCGATGACGCCCATGTCGTGGGTGATGATGACGATCGACGAGCCGTGCGTCGCCTGCAGTCGGCCCATCAAATCCAGGATCTGCGCTTGGGTCGTGACGTCGAGCGCCGTCGTCGGCTCATCGGCGATCAACAACTTCGGGTTGCACGAGAGCGCCATGGCGATGACGACGCGCTGGCGCATGCCGCCGGAGAACTCGTGCGGGTAGTGGTTGATGCGGCTCTTGGGGTCCGGGATGCCGACCTCAGCGAGCAATTCGGCGGCCCGTTCGTAGGCCTGCTTCTTGGTCATCTCGTTGTGTGCGCGCAACTGCTCGACGATCTGCCAACCGACGGTGTAGACCGGTGTCAGCGCGGTCATCGGGTCCTGGAAGATCATGCCGACCTCGCCGCCGCGCACCGACTGCATCTCGGTGTCCGAGAGCCCCAGGATCTCGCGGCCCTCGAAGAGCACGCTGCCGGTGATCGTCACGTTGGCGTCGCGGACGAGACCGAGCATCGAGTACATCGCGACGCTCTTGCCCGATCCGGACTCCCCGACGATGCCGAGCACCTCCTTCGCGCCGACGTCAAAGGAGAGCCCGTCGACGGCGTGCACGACGCCCTGGCGCGTGGCGAAAGAGACCGACAGGTCTCGCACGCTCAGCACTGCGTTCATCACGGGAGTCTCAAGCGACAATGCGGATCCTCGGGTCGATATAGGCGTAGAGCACGTCGACGACGGCGCTCGCGAGCACGACGAAGAACGCGCCGTACATGACACACCCCATGATGAGCGGCAAGTCCAGGTTCTGGAGTCCCTGGTACGTGAGCCAGCCCACGCCCTGGAGACCGAAGACGACCTCGGTCAGCAGTGCCGCGCCGCCGACCAGGACGCCGACGTCGAGACCGAACAGCGAGACGATCGAGATCAACGAGCAGCGAAGTGCGTGCCGATAGAGGATTCGTCGCTCGGACAGCCCCTTCGCGCGCGCCGTGCGGATGTAGTCCTCATTCATGTTGTTGATCAGCTCGCCGCGCAGGACCCTGGCGTAGATTCCCGCGTAGAGACTGGCCAGTGTGATCCACGGGAAGAGCAGGTGCAGTGCCCACTGCCAGGGATTCTGGGTCAAGGGGACGAAGCCGCCGTTCGGGACCCACGAGAAGATCGAACTATGCCATCGCCCCTGCGTGATGAGCAGCACCATCTGTCCGAGCCAGTACACCGGGATCGAGATCGCGGCGATGCCGAAGAACATGACCAAGGGATCGATGAACTTGCCCTTGTTCTTCGCCGCGACCACGCCACCGGTGATCCCGACGACCAACCAGATCACGACGGCGCCGAAGATGAGCGACAGGGTGATCGGCGCCGCGGCGGTGATCTGAGGGATTATCTTGTCGCCGATGTTGACGTAGGACGTGAGGTCCTGCTTGATGAAGAGGTGATACATCATCAAGCCGTAGCGAATCGGCAGCGGTCGATTGAGGCCGAACTCCTTGGAGACCTGCGCCAGCACGGCCGGTGAGGCGCTGCGCCCCGCGATACGCGACGCCGGGTTCACCCCAGGCGTCGCGAAGAAGATCAAGAAGACCAGGACACTGATCGTGAACATCACCAATATCGCCGACGCCAGGCGCTTGATCGTGAAGCGGATCACCTATATCGATCCGCGCAACTTGGCTCGGGGGTCGAACGCGTCGCGCACGCCGTCACCGAGGATGTTGAGGGCCACGCACACGACCACGATGCAGATACCGGGCGCGATCGCGACCCACGGTCGCGTGTAGAGGAGTTGGAGTCCGTCGTTGATGATCGTGCCCCAGCTGGCCTGGGGCGGTTGGACACCGATGCCGAGGATCGAGAGCGCCGACTCGGTGAGGATGTTGAGGGCCACCATCAACGGGAAGAACACGATCACGCTGGGCGCGACGTTCGGCAAGATCTCCTTGCGAAGGATGTGCCAGTCCGAGGCACCGGACGCGATCGCCGCCTGGATGAAGTCACGCTCCTTCAAGGAGAACACGATGCCGCGCACCGGTCGCGCGACGTAGGGCACGTAGACCGAGGCGATGATCAGAATCGGCAAGAGGAGCGAACCGGCGCCGATGTGGATGATGCCGAGGTCGAGGCCGCTCGTCACGAGGATGACCGAGAGTGAGATCGCCAGCAGGTAGATCGGGAAGGCCCAGACGATGTCGAGGGCCCGCGAGATGATCCAGTCGGTCGCTCGTCCGAAGTAGCCGGCCAACATGCCAAGGACGGTCGCGACGGCGATGCAGATCAGACCGGAGGAGAAGCCGATCAGCAGCGTGACGCGTCCCCCGTAGAGGATTCTCGCGAACACGTCGCGACCGAGCGAGTCGGCGCCGAGAAAATACTTCGAGAAGTTCCACGTCGGACCGATGGGCGTGACACCGAGTCCGAGTCCTTGGGTGTTGGACTGCATCACGCTGCGGTAGTGCCCGCCAATCTTGATGCGACCCTGCAGGTTCGAGGCGAACGGGTTGTCGTGGGCGATGTCGTGCGCGTAGACCGGCGCCAACAACGTGACGACCACCATGAAGAGCAACACGCCGAGCGCCACCATCGCGGCACGATTTCGACGCAACTGCCGTAGCGATGACCGCCATGGACTGTCAGAGTCCATGGCGGTCAGGGCTACGGCATTGATTTCGCTGACCTCAAGGGCAACGAGCGATTCCCCTATTTGACCCACAGCTGGTCCACGTACATGTAGAACTCCAGCGAGAACTTGTAGTTGCCGACGTTCTTACTCACGAAGTCGACCAGTTTCGGGTTGAACAGCGGCACCCACGGCGCGTCCTTGGTCATGATCGTCTTGTCGATCTGACCCCAAAGCTTGTTCGCGGCCGTCGGGTTCGTCAACTCTTCGGTCTCGGCCGTCGCCTCTTGCGCGTCGACCGACTTGTCGCAGAGTCCCGAGATGTTAATGCTGTTGTCGCTGCCCTTGTGGAAGCCACTGCAGTTCAGCAACACCTTCAAGAAGTCAGAGGCGGCCGGGTAGTCCTGGAACCACTGCGTCACGCTGATCTGCACCTTGTTGTTGGTGTTCTGGATGTAGTTGAACTCGATGTTCTGGCTGAGCGGCTTCAGCGTGGCCTTGTAGCCGATCTGGTTGAGGACACCCTGGATGTACTCACCCACGGACTCGTCGACCGGGTCGTTTTGGGCGACGACCGCGACCTTGTCGCCCAACGTGCCCGACGCCTTCACGAGGGCCTTGGCCTTCTTGAGGTCCGGACCGGCGTAGGTCGAGGAGTTCTTGGAGTTGTAGTCGCAGTACTTCAGGTAGCCGGGGAACGCCGGCGGCAAGATCGTGCACGTCGGTGTCGCGAGTTCCTTGCCACCGTACAGTTCGACCAACTGGTTCTTGTTCAGCGCGTAGTTGACGGCCTGACGGGCCATCAAGTTGTTGAACGGTGCGATGTTGACGTTCATCGGCGCGTACCAGTCGGCGGTCAGCGTGTGCACGTGGACCTGGCTCGCGTACTTGGTGGAGATCTCACTCAGTCGGTCGGCCGGGATCGGGTCGAAGATCCAGTTGGCCTGGCCGTTCTCGACAGCGGTGACCTCGGACTCGACGGGCAGGCCGAACTTCATCTCGATCTCGTCGGGGTAGCCCTGCGGCTGCGCGGCGGCACTCCAGACCTTGAAGTACTTGTTGCGCTTCATGATGAGCGCGGAGTTCGGGTTGTAGGAGGCGAAGTAGTAGGCACCGGTGCCGGGAATCGGCGTGTCGCCCTCGTCCTTCGCCGGCGTGCTCGCGGGCACGATCGTGCCGAAGGGCACGGCCAACTGGTCGAGGAACTCTGCGTCCGGCGTGATCAAATTGAAGACCACCGTGTTGGTCGCGGCGTTCACCGAGACGCCGCCTTTCAACGTGCAGGTCGCGGGCGTCGTGACGCACGCCGGCCCGCCGACGATGTCGTTGTACCACGAACCGGCGTTCGGGTTCGAGACCTTGAAGAGTCGCTGGAAGGACGCGAGGACGTCATTGACCGTGACGGTCTTGCCGTTGGAGAATTTGATGCCCTTGCGCAGCGTGAACGTATAGGTCTTGCCGCTGTTGGTCACCTTGGGTAACGCGGTCGCGAGGTCCGGCACCACGTCGAACGACGGGTCACCGTCCACTTTCTGGAACGCGACCAGGCCGTCGTACGTCGCCTGGTACAGCTGCCAGTACTGCAACGTGTAGTTGACCTGCGGGTCGAGCGTGCCACCGGCCGCCGTGGCATCGAGGATCAACGTTCCTCCGGCGTGCTGGGATTGATAGCCCGAGGACGCTCCCGCGGGTGAACTGGCCGAGACGGCGATGATGCCGAACGTGCACGTGGCCATCGCCGACAAGATCACCCCCATCCGCTTCAAGGACTTGAGACGTGACATGCAATTCTCCCCTATTTAGATGCTGCTCAGATTGTTCTTACTTCTCTACTACAAGATTTGTTGCCGCTCTATTACGAGTTCAGTCGTCGTAGTTCGCGAGGAAACTCCCCACGACATCGAGGTAATGCTCGGGCTCTTCGATGAAGGGCATGTGGCTGGAGTTCTCGAAGATCTCCCAGCGAACGTCCGGAATCGCATCGAAGAACGGCTGCACCGTGGCGGGCGTCGCCTCGTCGAAACGGCCCGAGGCGAGCAGTGTCGGCGCAGTGATCTTGTGGACTTCGTCCACGACGCTCCAGTTGCGCAGCGTCCCGATGCAGAAGAACTCGTTGGGGCCGTTCATGACGTTGTAGACCGTCGGGTCCTCTTCCAACATCTCAAAGGTCCGCACCACCTCGGGTGGGTTCGGCACCACGCGACAGACGTGCAGGTCGTAGTACACCTGCTGGGCCGCCAAGTATTCCGGATCGTCCGTCGTGCCGGCCGCCTCGTGACGATCGAGCGCCGCTTCGACCTCGGGGTCGAGTTCGCCTCGAAGTACTTTGGCCTCGCTCGCCCACAGCGCCATCGAGGCCGGCGAGTTGCTGATGACGAGCGCCTTCAGACCCGCGGGTTGACGGATCCCGTGTTCGGCACCGAGCATGCCGCCCCAGGACTGGCCAAGCAGGGAGTAGCGATCGTTGATGCCGAGATACGTCAGCAGATTCTCGAGTTCGTCCAAGAAGAGATCGACGGTCCAGAAGTCACCACCCTTCTCGGGCATGTGCGTCGAACGCCCGCCGCCGAGCTGGTCGTAGTGCACGACGGGTCGTCCACCCTCGGCGAGCTTGGCCAGTGCGAGCACATAGTCATGGGTGCAGCCCGGGCCGCCGTGCGCGACCACGAGCGGCGTCGGTCCGGACTTCAGGTCACCTGTGACTCGATACCAGGTCTGCCACTCACGAAAAGGCGCGAAGCCCTCAACCACGTTTGTCGTTTCCATGGACCGACAGTAGAGGGGAAGTCATGGTGACGCAAGACGCCCCTGAGCGCGTCGTCAACGACATTCGCGCACACGTGTCGCGACGCTCTTCATACGTTCGCGCGTTCGGTCTGCAGCAACGTCAAGGTCGGTCGTCACGGTCCTCCCTGTTAGCGTTGAACGGTCATGGGACTCTCAATCGGGATCGTCGGACTCCCCAACGTCGGCAAATCAACGGTGTTCAACGCCCTCACCCACAACAACGTGCTGGCAGCCAACTACCCGTTCGCCACCATCGAACCCAACGTCGGCGTCGTCTCGGTCCCGGACCCTCGACTCGCCAAACTCGCCGCGATGTTCTCCTCGGAGAAGATCCTTCCCGCGGCGGTCACCTTCGTCGACATCGCGGGCATCGTCAAGGGCGCGTCCGAGGGCGAGGGCCTGGGCAACCAGTTCTTGGCGGCCATTCGCGAATGCGACGCGATCTGTGAGGTCGTACGCGTCTTCGTCGATGACGACGTCATCCACGTCGATGGTCGCATCGATCCCGACAGCGACGTCGCGACCATCGAGACCGAGTTGATCCTCGCGGACTTGCAAACCGTCGAGAAGGTCGTTGCCCGCCTCGAACGAGAGGCCAAACGCGGAGGCGGCGACGCCCAAATGCGTCTGGCCGAGGTCAAGAAGGCGCACGCCGCGCTCGACCAGGGTCTCGTGATCTCCAAGGTCGCCAACCTCGACCGTGACGTCCTGGCCGATATGCACCTCCTCACGGACAAGCCGTTCATCTACGTCTTCAACGTCGACGAAGCGACGCTCGGCGACGAGTCGCGTCGTTCGGCGCTCACGGCGTCGGTCGCGCCGTCGCCGTCGGTGATCCTGTGCGCGAAGGTGGAGGCCGAACTGTCGGACCTCGATGAGGACGAAGCCCTGGAGCTCCTCCAGTCCTACGGACAAGAGGAGTCCGGTCTCGCGCTCTTGTCGCGCGTCGGCTTTGCGACGCTGGGGCTCCAGACCTTCCTCACCGCTGGACCCAAGGAGACGCGCGCCTGGACGATCCATCAAGGCGCGACGGCACCCGAGGCCGCCGGCGAGATCCATACCGATTTCCAGAAGCACTTCATCAAAGCCGAGGTCGTCTCGTACGACGATCTGATGGCGCTCGGTTCCATGGCCCAGGTGAAGGCCGCCGGCAAGGCGCGCATCGAAGGCAAGGAGTACGTGATGCGTGACGGCGACGTCGTCGAGTTCCGCGTCGGCGTATGACGCGATACGATATTTCAAGGCGTGTGCGACAGAGGTCGGCGCCTGGAAATCGCTAACTCCTAGGAGAACCATGACCTCTGCCCCTTTTGACTTCAAAGTTGCCAACCTCTCGCTCGCCGATTTCGGTCGCGCCGAGATCACGCTCGCCGAACACGAGATGCCCGGCCTCATGGCCATGCGCGCCGAGTTCGGTCAGACCAAGCCGCTGAAGGGATCGCGCATCGCGGGATCGCTGCACATGACGATCCAGACCGCGGTGCTCATCGAGACCCTCGTTGAGCTCGGCGCCGACGTGCGCTGGGTCAGTTGCAACATTTTCTCGACCCAGGACCACGCCGCCGCCGCGGTCGTCGTCGGACCGAACGGCACGGTCGATGACCCCCAGGGCACCCCGGTCTTCGCCTGGAAGGGTGAGTCGCTCGAAGAGTACTGGTGGTGCACCGAGCAGATGCTGCGCTGGCCCGGTCACGCCGGACCGACGATGATCTTGGACGACGGCGGCGACGCGACGCTGCTCGTGCACAAGGGGCTCGAGTTCGAGCGCGCCGGCTTCGTCCCCGCGCCCGAGAGCGCGGACTCCGAGGAGTACCGCGTCATCTTGGCCCTGCTCAACAACATCATCTCGAGCGGCGAGAAGCTCTTCGGTCCCATGGCCGAGGGTCTCATCGGCGTCTCAGAAGAGACCACGACCGGTGTGCACCGCCTCTATGAGATGGAGCGCGACGGGACGTTGCTCTTCCCCGCGATCAACGTGAACGACGCCGTGACGAAGTCCAAGTTCGACAACAAGTACGGCTGCCGTCACTCGCTGATCGACGGCATCAACCGCGCGACCGACACGTTGATCGGCGGCAAGGTCGCCGTCGTCTGCGGCTACGGCGACGTCGGCAAAGGTTCGGCCGAGTCACTGCGCGGCCAGGGTGCGCGTGTCATCATCACCGAGGTCGACCCGATCTGCGCGCTCCAGGCCGCGATGGACGGCTTCCAGGTGACGACGCTCGAAGAGGCGCTCCCCTACGCCGACATCATCATCACCGCGACCGGGAACCGCGACATCGTGTCGGTGGAGCACATGTTGATGATGAAGCACCAGGCGATCCTCGGCAACATCGGACACTTCGACAACGAGATCGACATCGCGGGCCTCACGAACCTGGCGGGCGTGAAGCGCGAGAACATCAAACCCCAGGTCGACAAGTGGATCATGCCGAACGGTCGCGCCATCATCTTGCTCTCCGAAGGTCGGCTGCTCAATCTTGGCAACGCGACCGGTCACCCGAGTTTCGTGATGAGCAACTCGTTCACGAATCAGACGATGGCTCAGATCGAACTCTTCGTCAACAACGCGAACTACGAGAAGAAGGTCTACGTCTTGCCCAAGCACCTCGACGAGAAGGTGGCGCGACTGCACCTCGATGCACTCGGCGTGAAGCTGACGACGCTCTCCAAGCAGCAGGCCGACTACATCGGCGTGCCGGTCGAGGGCCCCTTCAAACCCGACTCCTACCGCTACTAAGAAGAGCGGCGCGCCCGGTACCCTGAGGACGACGACGTGCGTTGCATCAGAGAGAGGTGGTTGCGGTGGCTGACGTCATGATCACGTGCCCGAAGTGCGGTGAGGTTCAGTCCAACAAGGACGTTCTCTGCGCGCGTTGTGGCACGTCATTGGAGACGCCTGAACAGCGCAAGGAACGACTCCATGCACTGGAGTTGTCACGACGCGAGGCCGAACGCAACGACGTCTCGATCCAGCGCATCACGGGCAGCGTCAACGGGGTCGCGCGGGCGTCGTTCTTCTCCCCGCAGTTCTTCGCCGAGATGTCGAATCAGATGCGACGGCGCTACGCCTACGTCCTCGGTGGCGTCATCGCGCTCGTGCTCGTCATGGTCTTCACCAAGAGTTAGCCCCGGCCACCGTAAAGTGACCGGATGGCACTGCGAATTCAAAACCTCAGCATCGACTGTCACGACCCCGCGCGACTCGCCGCCTTCTGGGCCGAGGCGCTCGGATGGCGAGTGACGTCTGAGGAGGTCGACGAGGTCGTGCTGGAGCCGCCGGCGGGCTCGCCCGACGAGGGCGTCGTGGCGGACATCTTGTTTCTCGCCGTTCCCGACGAGCGCGTCGTCAAGAACCGGTTGCACCTCGACCTTCGACCGAGTGACCAGTTCACCGAGGTCGAGCGCCTCCTCGATCTTGGTGCCACACGCGTCGATGTCGGTCAAGGTGCCGAGGCCACGTGGGTCGTGCTGGCGGACCCGGAAGGCAACGAGTTCTGCGTGCTGCGCGCGCGCACCGAGCAAGAGTTGGCGTCGCTCGGCTAACCGGAACAGCTCCTAGCGGTAGCCCGCGAAGATGTCACGCACGTTTCCCTCGACGTGCATCGGATTCGTCACTCGAACGAACCACTCGGTGCCCATGACCTCGGCGAAACGTTCGCGACCCATCTTCATCCAGAAGGAGTCGCCCATCTGCGAGGCGTGCGCCTCCAAGGCGTCGTACTTCGCACCGGCCACCGCGCGGACGTCGATGGTGGCCGAGATCTCCTCGTCGGGCGTGCCCATCTCGAACTCCTCTTCCGGAGGTGTCGCGGGTTCTGGCTCTCGCACGATGCCTTTGGCCGCGTCGGCCTCGGCGCGTTCGCGGTCCTCTTGCTCCCAGCGCTCGCGCCACGTCGCGAACACCGTGTTCGGGATCGCGTTGAAATACAGCGTCGGTTCATAGTCGATCATCGTGAGCGCGGCGAGCGTGATGCGGTTGGCCTGGATGTGATCCGGGTGACCATAAAAACCGTGCTCGTTGTAGGTCATGATGACCTGGGGTCGCTCCTCGCGCAAGATCTCCGCCAATTTGGCCGCGGCCACGTCGACCGGCGTCGCCCAAAATGACTCAGGGTCGTCGTTCTGCGGCCAGCCCATCATGCCCGAATCGCGGTACCCGAGTCGCACGAGTCGACTGATGCCGAGGATCTTGACGGCGTTGTCGAGCTCGACCGCACGAACGGCCGCGACCTCGTCGCCGTCGTGGTGATCAGCGCTCGGCTTCGCACCGTCGAGCGAATCGCCGCACTCGCCGTTGGTGCACGTCACGAGGACCGTGCGCACGCCCTCATCGGCGAGCAGTCGGTAGAGGCCGCCCGATGAGCTCGCCTCGTCGTCCGGATGGGCGTGTACCGCGAGAAACGTCAGTTGTGTCATTTACAGTCCTCCAAAGAGATCAGTTTCGTCGCCGGTTGTCACATCACGGCTCCACGCGAGTTGGTAGTACTCGATGCCAAAGAGCAGCGTAAAGAGTTCTTCGTCCATCGTGACGAGGTCTGCATTATCGACCTGGGACGCGTGGGTCGCGATCGCCTGATGCTTTCGACGGGCAAAGGACCGAACGTCCATGGTCGTCGCGACTGCGTCGTCGTTCACGGTATGACTGGCGTCGATGATCCACGCTGGGAGGAACACGCCCTTGGCCCTAGCACCCTGGACGAAGGCATCGAGGACGCCCGCGGGAACGACTGGATAGTAAAGGCGCTTCGGACTCGCGGCGAGCGCGATCGCGGCGCGTGTGACGACGTTGGCCATGATGTGGTCGGGATGTCCGTAAAAGCCGTTCTCGTCGTAGGTGACGACGACGGCCGCACGCTCTTCGTCCAGGATCGACACGATCGTACGCGCCACCGCCGCGACGTCGGCGTTCATGAAGGCGTCGGGGAAGTCATTCTGGGGCCAACCCTTCATGCCCGAGTCGTCGTAGCCCAAGGTGATGACGCGCGTGAATCCGGCGACGAGCGCCGCGCGTTGCAACTCAGCCGCGCGTGTCGCGCACGTCTCTTCGTCGTCATGCAGTGGGTCCGATCCCGGTCGCGCGTGACTGTCCAAGCCGAGTTGACCGTTGGTGCAGGTGATCAAGACGGTGCGGTAGCCAAGGGCACCGTAGTGCGACGTGATGCCCGCCGTGAAGAGCGCTTCGTCATCGGGGTGCGCGTGCACGCATACCAGCGTTGGGGCGATTGTCATCATCGAAGACTACGAGGTGGCCAACTGGATGATCCGCACGACCAATAACGTTCCGGCGACGCTCAAATATGTCCCGATCGTGATCAAGAGCCACTGACGCGCACGCGAACGCTTCGGCCGCTCCAACAGCGCGAGTCGCGGCATGCGCCAGTCGAGTCGGTCTGCGGTTGAGGAAACGCGTGGACCCTGGCGGCGCAGCCCGATCGGGAGCCCGATGACGACGCCGACGCCGACGACGGCGCCGACCCATTCGAGCATCGCGACCACGTTGACCCCCGTGAACAACGTCGAGACCATCATGACGATCGACAGCACGACGAGTATGGCGATGATCACCACGGCCAACGCGTTCAGCCAACGCGCGTTGACCCACGGACCGAGTGCCTCTCGGTCATTGGCCATAAGCAAGACGAAGATCGACGTGCTCGGCAGCATCAGTCCGCACATTGCTTGCACGGCCAGTGTGATCAACCCGAGCGGCGCGTGCGGCAGCAGCACCACGATGCCCGCGACCACCAGAAGACCGCCGAAGACGCTGTAGAACGCCTTGGCGTCGCGCAGACGAACGTTGAGTCCTTGATTGAAGCGATTGGAGAGGTCGCCGACGGCGTAGCTACTGGCGAGGGTCACCGCGGCGGCGCCGATGATCGACGCGTTCAACAAGACGATGGCGAAGAGGTCACCCGTGCCGTGACCGACGAACCTCGTGAGACCGTGCGCGACGGTGAGCGCGTTCACGTAGGCGTTCGTCCCGCCGTGGTGCGACAGTCCGGCCGCGGTGACTCCCATCAGCAGTGCCGCGGTGATCACGACGATGAAGGATCCGAGGATGGTGTCGATGCGCTCGTAGTTCAGCCAGCGCGGCGAGATCTTCTTGTCGACGATATTGCTCTGCTGGAAGTACAACTGCCACGGTGCGACCGTCGTGCCGATGATCGAGATGATGAGCAGGACCGCTGCCGATGAGGTGCCACCTCGGATGCCCGGCACGGCGAGGTCCCGGAACAATGAGTGGCTCGCGACATGGGCATGCAGGACCAGGGGAACCATCAAGACGTTCACGGCCACGAAGAGCATCATGAAGCGCTCCCATCGTTGGAACGACCCCGTCGCCGTGATGCCGAAGAGCGCCACGACGGCGATGGGCACCGACACGAAGGCCGAGATGCCGAAGTACTCCATCGAGAGCGAGATACCGATGAACTCGGTGATGATGATCAAGAAATTGAGTAACAGGATCGAGCTGATCGAGACATTGCCCCAGCGCCGTCCAATGCGCTCGCGGATCAGGCGGCCGTGACCGATGCCGGTCACCGCGCCGAGTCGTACGACCATCTCTTGATTCACGATGAGGACCGGGATGAGTAGTGGCAACGTCCACAGCAGGGTGTAGCCGAAGTTCTGACCGGCTTGGGCGTAGGTCGAGACGCCACCGGCGTCGTTGTCGCCCACCATGACGATGAGGCCCGGGCCGATGATGGCCAATAGCGTGAGGAGGCGTGCGCGGGCCCCACGCCGGGTTCCCGGTTCGTAGTCCTTGACGGTGCCAAAGGCACCCTTGATTTGATCCTTCGTTGCTTCGCTCACACTTCCTCCTTTCTGATCTCGTGGTGGTGCGGCACGCCCACGACGAGATTCGAAGGAGGGCTAGTGGCCTACCGAAGAGTTCGTGTGCAGTCGTGCCGGGACGCAATGAATGAGGGGTGTACTAGGGGGTTTCAGTGAGCCCCCTTTGAACGTGACCCCACGGGATACGGCGCGTCACTCTTCGACCGCCGTCATGCCGAACTCGCGGCGCCAGCCCTGGGGCAGCAACTCCTCGAGTAGGTCATCCACTGTTACGACACCGATCATCGTCGAGTGGTCATCGTCGAGCACCGGCAGAACCGTCAAGTTGAAGTCACTCATCTTGCGTGAGACCTGATGCAGATCCCACTGCGGGTGGACGTGGGCCAAGTGGGTGCGTGAGACGGTGAGCGCGAGTTCGTGGCCCGGTGCGCGTACCAGCGGCGCGATCGAGGCCGCACCGATGGGTTGGCCGCTCTCGTCCAACACGAAGACCGCCTGCAGTGCCTCGGCCGGCACCCGCGAGGTGCGAATCGCCTCGAGCGCGTCGGCGACCGTCGCCGTCGCAGACACCGATACGAAGTCAGGGTTCATCAGGCCGCCAGCGGTGTCGGCGTTGTACGAGAGCAGCTGGCGGACCTTGGTCTTTTGCACGTCGGGCAAGCGCTCGAGGATCGTGAGGCGACGGTCTTGGTCGATCTCGCTGATGAGGTCGGCGGCGTTGTCGGGCTCCATACGCGCGAGCAGTCGCGCGGCGTCGGCGTCACTGCGCGACTCGAGGAACTCGAGCTGATGGGTCGTGTCGAGCTCTTCGAAGACGTCGGCCTCGAGCTCGCGGTCGGCACCGACGGCCTCGATGATCTCCTCGCCCTCTTCGTGGCTGGCCTGCTCGACGAGGTCGGCGATTTGGGCCGGGTGCAGCTTGGAGAGTTTGCGGTACGGAATGCGAAGTCGCGCAGTCGGCACGTGTGAGACGAAGGGTTCGATGGAGGCGAAGTCGACGATCGCCTCGGACTTGACGTGCTGACCGACGCTGCGGCCGAGCAGCCGCCGGAGCAACGGACGCTTGCCCGGGTCGACACCCACCACTTCCCACTTGTTGTCGATCTGGGCGATCTCGATCTCGTTCGCGGTGATCAGTCGTCCCCGGACCAGGTTGATCAAGTGTCGCGCGAGGAGGTCCTCTGCGAGCAGGAGCTCTCCCGGACGGCGTTCAAATCGACGCAGGTCGACGCGCTTGCCTTCGAAGGTCATGCGCCCTTCGCTGAGGCCGCCGATCTTTCGAATCGGCACGAAGAGGTCGCGACCCTCGATGCGGATGACGGCGCCCACGACCGGAGGGTGCGAGTTGTCACCAAGCCGTGCGACCAGGTCCTGGACGCGACCGATCCGGCCGCCGTCGGAATCGAAGATCGGACGGTGCAAGAACGTGGAGAGGTGGAGAATTTCAGTCATGCGATGCCTTTACGGGTCCTCTAAGCCTACCCGCAGGTCCCCGCGGTGCCCTCGGGACCTCGGTGACAACTCGGCGAACGACGATCGAAGATTCCGTTGCCTCAGTGCAGCGTGGGCTTGAATTTCGCGAGCACGTCGGCCACGAAAGTGACGTCGTCGTCGTCGACGCCCGCGTGCGTGACGAAGCGAGCGCGACGTGGTCCGATGGTGCCGCCTTCGACCCCGAGATTCGCGAGTTCCTCGACGAGTTGACGGGCCTGGGGATGATCGAAAGCGACGATGTTCGTGCGACAGGTCGACGGGTCGTAGTGCGCTTCGGGGAACGTCGAGGCGAACAGTTCGGCGAGGATCCGCGCGCGGCCGTGGTCCTCGGCCAGGCGCTCGATCATCTCATCGAGCGCGACGAGTCCGGCCGCCGCGAGAAAGCCCGCTTGGCGCATCGCGCCGCCCAGTCGCTTGCGCTCGGTGCGCGCGCGTTGCATCAGGTCACTCGGTCCGGCGAGGAGTGAACCGGCGGGCGCGCAGAGCCCTTTCGAAAGACAGGTCATGACCGTGGTCGCCGGCGCGGCGTACTGGGCCGCCGTCGTACCGGTTGCGACGACCGCATTGAACAGTCGTGCGCCGTCGAGGTGCACGGGCCGACCCCCGACCGCTCGTGCGAGCGCGGTGATGTCGGCCGCATCGAGCGGCGTGCCGCCCGACGGCATGTGGGTGTTCTCCAGGGCGACCATCGCGACGTGCGGTTGATGGTCGTCCTCGGCGTCGATGATGTCGAGCACGTCGCGCAGATCCAGCGCACCGTTCGTGTCATCCACGGTGGCGAACTGGATCGAAGAGTTGCGCGCCGCCGCACCCATTTCGAAGCTCACGACGTGTTGCCCCCGGCCGGCGACGACGAGGTCGCCGGGGGTGGCGAGGATCCGCACCGCGATCTGATTGCCCATCACGCCCGAGGGCACGAAGACCGCGGCCTCTTTGCCGACGATCTCGGCGAAACGGCTCTCCAGTTCGCGAATGGTCGGGTCCTCGTTGTACCCGTCGTCGCCGACGACGGCCGTCGCCATGGCGTCGCGCATCGACTGGGTCGGTTGGGTCACGGTGTCGCTGCGTAGGTCCACTCGCCGAGTCATTAGCACGAGGCTATAGGGCGACTTCTACACTGTCCCAATGCCAGACGAACGCATCGAACGATTCACCAACACCCCCAACGTCAATCAGCAACTCGGCGTCGAAGTCGTGGAGGTGTCACCCGAGAAGGTCGTGCTACAGGTCGAGGTGGGCCCGAAGGTCCATCAGCCCTACGGCATCTTGCACGGCGGTGTGTCGGCACTCTTGGCCGAAGGCGCGGCCTCGGTTGGCGGCGCGGTGAGCGTCGGCCCGGACCAGATCGTCGTGGGCACCGAACTCAACTGCTCACACCTGCGCTCGATGAGCAGCGGCACGCTGACCGCGACCGCGACACCGATCCGCAAGGGCCGTACCGTCCACGTCTGGGCCATTGACCTCACGGACGAGGCCGGCCGCATGATATGCGTCGCACGCTGCACGTTGCAGGTGCTCAAAGCACCTACGCCGCCGAGCACCTGAGACCTAGACTTGCCGAAGGCAATCCAGCGAAGGAGTTGACCAATGGGCGTTCGTTTCAAGGGTTGGGGCATTGCCCTACCGGACCGCATCGTCACGAACGACGAACTCTCGTTGACACTCGACACCTCCGACGAATGGATCACGGAACGAACCGGCATCCGAGAACGGCGCGTCGGCGGCTCGGCTGTCTCACTCGGCGTCATCGCCGGTCGCAACGCCATCGACGACGCTGGGCTGCTCGTCGGCGACATTGATTTCTTGGTCCTGGCCACGACCACGCCGGACCGGCTGATCCCGGCGTCAGCGCCGATGATCGCGAACGAACTCGGACTGAACTGCGCCGCGATGGACGTGAACGCAGCGTGCAGCGGATTCATGTACGCCGTTCGGGTGGCCCAGGGACTCTTGGAGACCGGCAGTCTCAGAGTCCTCGTCATTGGCTCGGAGCACCTCTCGCGTTGGGTCGACTGGGACGACCGCAACACCGCGGTGCTGCTCGGTGACGGCGCCGGTGCGGCGGTACTCGAGTACGACGCCAAGGACACGGACGTGCTGTCCTTCGTCCTCGGCGCTGACGGCTCGGCCGCCGACCTCCTCACCTGCGAGCACGGCGGCTACATCTGGATGGACGGCAAAGAGATCTTCCGACGCGCCGTTCGCGTCGTCGTCGACTCGGCCGAGGAGGCCATGAAGCTCGCTGACGTCAGCCCGGACGACATCTCACTGGTCATCCCGCACCAGGCGAACGTGCGAATCATCAAGGCCGCGGTCCAGCGCCTCGGCATTCCGATGGAGCGCACCGTCGTCACGCTCGACCGCTACGGCAACACGTCGAGTTCATCGATTCCGCTGGCCTACTTCGACGCGCGCGAGAATGACCGGGTGAAGCCCGGTGAGTACGCGCTCATGACCGGCTTCGGCGCCGGCATGACGTGGGCCTCCGCGGTCGTGCGGTGGTCGCGTTGAGCGGACCGTCACTGATCATCCTCGCCGCCGGGCGCGCCCGGCGATACGGCGGGGTGAAGCAGTTAGCGCCGATCGGGAAGCACGGCGAGGGCGTCATCGACCTCTTGGCCTCTGACGCATGGGCCTCGGGCTTCGATGACATCGTCATCGTCGTCAATCCCGAGACCGGTCCGCAGATCGAACAGCACGTCGCGGCACGATGGCCGAAGGAACATAAGGTCAGCTTCTCCGTGCAGACGCGCCTTCGCGGCACCGTCGAAGCCACGCTCGCGGCCGAGGACAACCTGGACCTCTCGAGACCCTTCGGCATCTCGAACGCCGACGACCTCTATGGCCGCGCGGCGTTCATCTTGCTGGGCGAACGACTCTCGTCGAGTCCGAACAACTGCCTCGTCGGCTTCGAACTGGACCGCGCACTCGTGGGCGACCTGCCGGTCTCACGCGGCACCTGCATGGTGGAAGACGGTCGGCTCACCGAAATCGTCGAACGCCGCAACGTCCACGCGACACTCGAGGGCTACGACGCCGACGACGGTTTGGAGCCGGCGTCGCTCTCTCCGCTCACCACGGTCTCGATGAACCTTTGGGGGTTCCAACCCTCGATCATCCCCCTCATGCACGAAGCGTTGGAGCGTCATGATTTCGAGACCGACGCAGAGTTGCAGCTCTCGACCTTCGTTGGTGAGGTCCTCGAGACCACGGATCACGTGTTCGAAGTTCTGCCGACGCGTTCACGCTGTATCGGCATCACGCACGCGAAGGATCTGCCGGTCGCGCAGTTGCTGGTGCGTCTCGAGATCGAATCGGGTCACCGACCCGAATACGCCTTTATCTAACTCGCCCGCGTCGCGCTCTAGACGCCAGTGTCAATCACCGTTTCTGGTGGACCGTCCTCGATCAACGTCTCGAGCAGTGTCGCCAGTTCGCTGGGCGCGAAGTCCTCGTCACTCTCCTGGATCTCCCGTAGTGTCCACCAACGCGAGTCGGTGAGCCGCTCCGCGAGGAGCTCTTCCTTGGTGAACGACGGATTGATCTCGCTCGTGGATGTCCGAACCAGGAAGAACCTCTCGTACTGACCCGAGAACTCCGCGAAGTCAAATATGTGCGTGCGCTCCCAGATCACCGGACCGAGTTCAACGTCCACCAGACCGACTTCTTCGTGCAACTCACGACGAATCGCCGATTCGAGTGACTCGCCAGGTTCGATGCCGCCGCCCGGCGTCGCCCACCCCGTCCAATCAGAAAGAGCGAAGTGCACCAGAAGGATCCGATCGTCATCGTCCACGACGACGGCTCGTATGCCCTGGCGAAGCGGTAACGGCATGACCCAGGCTATTTCTCCAGTCAGCGTTCCCGGTGCTTCCGCAAGCGACAGACTTGTGACGTGCGTTCCGACACCGACGACGGAGAGTGGGTCGGCGATGACGCGTTGTGGGCCCCGTGGACTCCCGACGAAGTGGCGTCACGACTGACGGGGTCGCACGCCCGGTGGTACGTCGTGGCCGGTTGGGCCGTCGACCTCTTTCACGGTCGACGGACGCGGGCGCACCACGACATCGAGATCGGCGTCGCACGAGACGACTTCGCACTACTGCGCGCTTCCTTCAGTGAGTTCGAGTTCGACGTCGTCGGTTCCGGCCGTCGTTGGCCGCTCTCCAGCAACGCATTTGACGAGCATTTTCAGACCTGGCTACGCGACGCCGGCCCTGACACCGGCCCCTATCACTTGGACGTCTTTCGTGACCCTCACGATGGGTCGGAGTGGATCTGTCGTCGCGACGCGCAGATCCATCTGCCCTATGAGCAGGTCGTGCGACACTCCGACACTGGAATCCCCTACATGTCACCGGAGATTGTCCTGTTGTTCAAGGCGAAGCATCTTCGCGAGAAGGATCAACAAGATTTCGAATGCTTGCTTCCGCTCCTTGACGCGCAACAGATCGAGTGGCTTCGAACGAGTCTCGAGATCGTGCATCCCGATCACGAATGGATCACGCTGCTCAGCCAGTGACCGATCTCGATTGCCGGCTCGCACTTCTGAATCGCGCACGGTGCTCTACCACGATGCCGGTGCCTTAACCGTTTGGCCGGGGCCACGCACCTGCCTCGATTGACGTGACAATCAGGCCATTGCACGGGGTGAGTGCGAGCGGGAACTCGGCGGAGAACCTGCCAACGCCACTCACCAGTTGAACGACGGCTTTGACCACCTGTGGACACGATTCACTGTTGACTGGGTTGTCACCAAACGAAACGCCGAAGGTCGCGATGCCCTTTGGCGCGAGCGTCACCAATGACGCACTGGGTCCAGCAAAGAGCATCGACGACGTGTGCACATCGCGAGAGAAGACTGAACGGCCCTTCGTATTGAAGAACACAACGTCGGGGTACCCCTTCAACGCGCAGCGCGCGCCATTGTTGACCACGTCGAACGCCACTGCACCGTTGCCGAGTGCGGCGAGCTGCTCACTGGCAAGGACCTGCAACTGTGAGCTCGTGCACGATGGCACCGGGGACCTCGAGGCCGACGCAACGGCGGTCCATGCCATTGTCGGCACCATCGACAACGTCAATCCGAGGACGAGGAGAGATCGAGCACCGCGCACGTCGTCGACCTCGCTACGTCTTCGCGCACGCGAACGTGTCCGCCGGCTCCGTGAACACCACGGTGTGAGTGAACCACAGGAATCGGTAGGTCACGGGGAACGTCAGGTTGTCGTCCCTTCGGTGATTCCTGTTCCGGCGGCGCACTCGTAGTTGAATCGGAAGAGAATGGGACGATTCGTATCGGTCGTCAGGCTCAAGGGATGGAAGGTCGTGCCCTCGACGAGATCGGTGGTCCGGTTCTGGCGACAGTCACCACCGTGCGGTGTCTCGATGGGACAGATCAGCGTGCGACTGAGGCGCGACACCGAATGCGACGCGGAGTACTCGCCCCTGCCGAGGGCGACGACCGTTACTCCTACCGGACCAGTGTTTCGAAGCCAGAGCTCTTGCGTCGTGATCTCGCGGTGAGCGCCGAGAGAATCATCCGAGCCCATCGCTCCGAATACGTGGATCGGTTGATAGTGACTCGCGACGACACTGCCGACGATCAGCAGTAGTGCCAGTGCGATCGCGCTGACGATCGCCCAGCGAGGCAGTCGGCGCACCTTTGAGGGCACCGGAGCGCCGGAGTCGTCTGGCGCACTATCAATCGACGAAACCGTCATGCGAGCTCACTTCACGGACGACCGGCGGCCGTCCTCGTCCGAAACTGAACCTAGTACTGACCTAGCCCAATGTCCTCCAGGTTCAGTGACCGATGTGCCACTTGTCGCACGTACCGCACTTGTACGCGCTCATGGGCGAGCCGTCGCGGTCCGTCATTCGTTGGGCCTGCGCATGGGCCTCGTCACGTGTCGCGTAGGACTTCTTGGGTCGACCGTTGCGCGTCGTGTGCGCGCTCGCGCCACGGTGCAGCGAGGTCCCCGAGTTCCGTTTGGGATCCCCGTGGCGCCCGGAGTAGTACATGACGAAGCCGAGTACTGCGACGACGGCGACGAGCACCACGACTGTTGCCATAACCGCGAAGCCTATTGGTCAGCGCGGTGCCGAGATCAAAGAAGCGTCACCCTCTAGTGATCGGACTGTCGAGTATCGGACGTGATCGAGCCGTCACGGATCTTGATGCGACGGCGCGTATGCGCCGCGACGTCGTCGTCATGCGTGGCGATGATGATCGTGACGCCGAACTGTCGCTGAAGGTCGTCCAGTAGCGCCATGAACTCGCCCGCGTTCGTCGAGTCGAGGTTCCCCGTCGGCTCGTCGGCGATGATCACCTCCGGCGAGTTGACCAGCGCGCGTGCGATGGCGACGCGCTGCTGTTCCCCACCGGACAGACGCGACGGCAAGTGTTTGAGTCGGTGTTCCAGGCCGACCTGCGCGAGTAGCGCGCCCGCGCGTGCGATGCGCTTCTCGTGGGACGACTCGCGCGGCACCATCGCGATGGCCACGTTCTCCTCCGCGCTCAACGTCGGAATCAGGTTGAACTGCTGGAACACGAAACCGATCTCGCGGGAGCGAATGTCAGTGAGCACGTTGTCCGAGGCGTCTTCGAGTGACCTGCCGCCGAAGCGAATCTGACCGGACGACGGCGTGTCGAGTGCGCCAAGCAGCTGCAGCAACGTGGTCTTGCCCGAGCCGCTCGGACCCTCGAGTGAGACGGTCTCACCGCGCGCGATCTCGAGGTCGATACCCCGCAGCGCGTTGACCGCGACTCCGCCTTTGGTGTAGGAGCGGGTGACGCCCTTCAATTCATAGAGCGGCGTCCCCGCCGTGGAATCCGTGTTCTCGCCAAGAACCGCCTGTGTCATGAGTAGTGCCTTTCCAGTAGTTCGGTGATCTCCAGTAGTTCGGTCATCAGCCGATGTCCCGCAGTGCCGAGGCCGGTGAGAGTCGGGCCGCTCGCCAGCCACCGACGGCGCCGGCGATGAGGCCACCGAGGAGTGCGCCGGCGAATGCGATCAAGATCGTGAGCGGATGGATCGGGGCGGTGAGATGAACCGTTCTCGCCACGGTGGCCGAGGTCGTCTGTCCCAAGAGACCGCTCACCTTTGACGCACCGACAGCGAGCCCGGTGCTCGTCACACTGAGCGCGGGACCGACCGCGCCGATTATGAGACAGATCACGGCGCCAATGGCGACACCGATCACTCCCCCGACGACGCCGATGCCCAGCGTCTCGGCCATGATCTGACGAACCACGCGACCGCGCGACCAGCCGATGGCCCGCAGCGATCCGATTTCGCGCACGCGCTTCGACACGCTCGACAGCGTCAAGAGTCCCGCGATGAGGAATGCCGCCAACAGCACGACGACGGCCAAGGCGCCGCCGAGGTCGTTGGCGAGCTTGCGCGCGTTCGAGAGGCTGCCCGTCACTTGATCGGCGAGCGATGCCGCGGTGAGGACCGTCGCACCGGGCAACGCCTTCTTGATGGCCTTGGCGACAGCGTTGACGTCGTTCGCGTTGTCGACCGACACCAGGACCTCGTTGATCCGTCCGGTGTTGGTCGAGAGCGCCTGGAGATTGGAGGTGCTGAAGTAGATGTCTGACACGTCGCCGGTCAACGTGGGGTTGACCAGGCCGACGATCTTGTAGCCGACCTTGTTGATGGTCAGCGTCTCGCCGACGGTCAAGCCCTTCTGCGATGCGTACGACGTGGTCACGAGGACCTCGGTCTTGGCGATCGACGGCGTCGTTGAGAGCCACGTGCCCTTGGTCAACTGCGCCTTGGTGACGAGACCTGACGTGGTGTTCGACGGGTCAATGCTGCCGACCGTGTACGTCGAGGTGCTGGTGTTGGTCGTGGGCGGATTGAGGACTTCATTGACGGTTCGCTCGGGGATCACGACGTTCTGTTCGTAGGACTTCTGGGCCGGCGTGAGGCACTTCGCGAAGGCGCTCGCGGCGCCGGCGCCGAAGCGGAAACCGCCGCCGCCGCCGCCGAATCCGCCGCCGCCGCCGCCACTGGTCGGAATCGTCGTCGTGGTTGACCCCAACTGCTTCGTGATGAGTGTTTGGATGCACGAGCGTTCGGCCGCCTGCTCGGCTGCGGTCAAGACCGGCGGCTTGACGTTGGCGGAAATGGTCTCGCCCCCTGTTTTCAGGGACGCGGTGATCTTGGGCACCGTCCCGGATTCGTGCAGCGCGTCGAGGGAGAGCGCGCCGACGGCACTCTTCACGCCCTTCACCTTCGCGACGGTGCTGACGGCCTGCGACGGAAAGGTGATCAACGTCCCGGCCACGAAGAAGTCATGCGTGAACTTCGTTCCCGCCGGACCAAGTTTGGCCAAGTCAGTGATCACCGAGGAATTCGCCGCGGCCAGGGCGGCAGCATCTGAGGAGTTAAGCGAGGAACGACCGCCGCCGGCGAAGAATCCTCCGCCACCGCCTCCGCCACCGCCTCCGCCGAAACCGCCGCCGCCGCCGAATGATGGTGTCGTCGTCGTGGTCGTCGCCGTTGACAGCGTGGGCGCCACGGTTCGCGTCACGATGATGTCGGTGCCGACGGAATTCAGCGGCGACAGGGCTTTATTCTGAGCCGCGCTCAGACCTTGGGAGACACCAATGATGCCCATCACTAAGCCGACGCCCGCAGCCAGACCGATCGCGGTGACGATCGTTCGACCCAGTCGGCGCCGTAACTCATTCCATGCGTATCCAAAGGAGAACACGTCAACCATCCGAAGTCAAAAATGGTCAATCCCTTTGACCACTGAGCGAACAGTAACCATCGGTCAGGTAAGGATTATTCGTTTCTTAACGCGAGGACTTCATTTTTACGATGAACTTACCGCAGCCTTAAACAACCACGTTGCGATCGTCGGTGGACACCACCACGAAACGTTTTGTCGCGTCAACCCCTCATGTCGACAGCGCGAATCCGGGTCGGGGCGATGCGAGCGATAATGCGCGTCTCGCCCGGCTGGTCCCACTTACTCATGTCGACGTTGTACTTCTTCCCAACCTTCGCAACGAACGTGCCATCATCGGGTTCTACTTCGACCTTGCCACGAATCTCCAAATATCGTTCCGGAACTTCGAGGTCAAGGATCAGCAGTGAGCAGTACGGATTATCGGCGAGATTCTTTACCTTCTGACGACTGGAGTTGAGCGACATCGCAATCGAACCGTCTTCGTAGTAGAACCACACCGCGGTGAGTTGCGGGTGTCCGTTCTTGCCGATCGTGGCCAACGAGGCTACGGGACTCTCCAGGAGGTCTCGATGTGATTCAGGAACATCCTTCATGGTCATGCCTCTCTTCTCACGATTGGATCTGTATCGCGATGACGAGATTCTAAAAGTCGGTTCCCCGGCTTCGTACATCTGTCGTTTCGCTCGACGATCAACGATGAAATTTCGAGGAGACGCCAGGTAGGTCAAGAAATGCTCTGCGGTCCGCAGTGACGATTGTTCGATGTGATGACAGCGCCGTTGATGCGATGATCAAGTCGTGCGCTCCTCGCGGCCGACCTTGACGTCGAACGGCGACGAGGAGTTGGGCGTGAGCCCGTGCGACTTCGAGGTCGTAATCAATTATGGGGAGTGCTGCAACAACGTCGTCCACCAGTGTCTGCAAGTCTCTCTTTGTTGAGCCTTTGGAGAGCTCGACGCCCACCACCAGTTCGGCCACTGTGATGGCTGCCACGGCGATGTCGTCTTCGTCGCCGATGACGTCGTCGAGGCTGATGTCGGATCGCTCCGCGTCAATCAGGAATGTTGTGTCAAGGAGGAGTCGGCTCAGAACCGATCCTCAGAGATAGCGAGGTCGCGTGCTTCCTTGATTGTGACAATCCATTCGGCGTCAGCAGGATGTCGTTTCAAAAGGGACTTCACGTCCGCACCGCGACCTTTGGCTACTGGCTCGATCTGCGCGATCACTCGACCTCGACGCGCGATAAGAATTCGCTCGCCGCGATGTTCCACCGCATCAAGGAGTTCGGCGAAGTTCCGCGCGGCTTCGGTAGCACTCATTTCGATCACTAAATCAGATTATCTGATTTTTCGTGCTTTCGTCGTATTCCGGCGCGTGTCTCAACTGCGTGAGCGCATCAGTGCCAGTCGCGAGACGGCGTGGTCGCGCCGAGACGCAGTGGCTCCACGAATTCAGCCGTGAGGGCGAGGGTCCCCTGACCGCGCTGCAGCGTGCCGCGGATCATCAGGGCCGGTGACTTTCGCGCGACGAGTGACCACCGTGCCCACGCGCCCTTGGAGAAGATCACGTTGACGTGACCCGTCTCGTCTTCGAGGTTGATGAAGACCGCGCCGTTCGCGGTCTCGGGGTGCTGCCGGTGCGTCACGACACCGGCGACCAGCACCCGTGAACCCTCGGCACCGATCAGGGCGTCGGCGCGCGTGACACCGCGCTCATTCAGAGCGTCACGCACCAGTGCGATCGCGGTCGCCTCGGGCGTCAGACCCATCGACCACATGTCGTCGGCCACCCGCTCCATCTCGTTCGTCATCGGCAACACTGGCGCCTCGAGGCCGGTCACCACGCCGGGCAGTCGATCGAGGGTTCCCTGCGCGGCCGCGCCGGCCGACCACGCGAGCGCGCGACGAGTCGCTCCGAAGGAATCCAACGCGCCCGCCGCCGCCAGTACTTCGAGGTGGTGTTGCTGCGCGCCGGCGCGACGCACCAGGTCCGAGGAGTCGCACCACGGCGCGCCCTCGACGATGCGCGTCGCGAGCTCCTCGCCGATCGTGCGCAGGTCCCCCAGGCCGAGTCGCACGTCGGGGTCATCGGGGTCGCCCTCGAGCGAGGCCCCGACGCCCGAGTAGTTCACGTCCGGTCGCTGCACGCGCACCCCGTGACGCTGCGCGTCAGCGACCAGACTCTGCGAGGACCAGAAGCCCATCGGCTGGGCGTTGAGCATCGACGCGAGGAAGGCCGCCGGATAGTGCACCTTCAGCCACGCCGAGCAGTAGACGAGGTGCGCGAAGGAGACCGCGTGGCTCTCGGGGAAGCCGAAGTTGGAGAACGCCGCCAGCGCGTCGAAGAGTTGATCGGCCGCGGCCCCGGTGATGCCGTTCTCGGCCATGCCGGAATAGAAGCGGCTCTTCAGTTTCATCATGCGCAGCTCCGAGCGCTTGGCGGCCATGGCCTGACGCAGTTCGTCAGCCTCGGCCGGCGAGAAGCCCCCGACGGCGACGGCCATCTCCATGAGTTGCTCCTGGAAGAGCGGGACGCCAAGCGTGCGACGAAGGATCGGCTCGAGTCGCGGGTGCAGGTAGGTGACCGGCTCGTCGCCGCGACGTCGCCGGATGTAGGGGTTGACGGCGTTGCCCTGGATGGGACCGGGGCGGATGATCGCCACCTCAATCACGATGTCATAGAACGTGCGCGGCTTGATGCGCGGCAGCGTCGCCATCTGCGCGCGCGACTCCACCTGGAAGACACCGACGGTGTCGGCCTCGCACAACAGGTCATAGACCGCGTCCTCCTGGGGCAACGCGCCGAGGTCGATCGTGACGTCGTAGAAGGACTCGACCTCTCGAACACAGCGATGCAGCGCGTCGAGCATCCCGAGGCCGAGCAGATCGAACTTCACGAGACCGATCGCGGCGCAGTCGTCCTTGTCCCACTGCAGGACGGTGCGCCCGGGCATGCGGCCCCACTCGACGGGACAGACCTCGATCACCGGCCGGTCGCACAACACCATGCCGGCTGAGTGGATGCCGAGGTGCCGGGGGCGATTGAGCATCTCGGTCGCCATGGTCGTCACGAGTTCGGGCACGTCGGGACTCGCGGTCATGGTGTGACGATCGATGCTGTCGCGCAGTTGGTTGGCCTCTTCTTCGTTGTAGCCGAAGGCGCGCGCCACGTCACGTAGCGCCGAGCGAGGTCGGTACGTGATGACCGCGGCCACCTGGGCCGCGTGGCGCCGGTCGTAGCGCTCATAGACGTACTGGATCACCTCTTCGCGCCGACCGGACTCAATGTCGACGTCGATGTCCGGGGGGCCGTCGCGCGCCGGCGACAAGAAGCGTTCGAAGAACAGGTTCAACTTCACCGCGTCGGCGTTCGTGATGCCCAGGGAGAAACAGACCGCCGAGTTCGCGGCCGAACCGCGACCCTGGCAGTAGATGTCGTTGCGACGACAGAACTCGGTGATGTCCCAGACCGTGAGGAAGTAGCCGGCGAAGCCGAGGGTCTTGATGACACCGAGCTCGTGGTCGATCTGGTGCCACGCGCCGACGACGCGCTCGGCGTCGCGCGTGCCGTAGCGCTTCGTCGCCCCCTCTTCCACGATCACTTCGAGATAGGACTGCTCGTCCATCCCTGCGGGCGTCGAGAACGGCGGGAGATTCGGCGCGACGAGACGAAGGTCGAAGGCCAGCGCGGTGGCGAGCTCACCGGCCGTGTCGACGACCCCGGGCCAACGTGCGAAGCGGCGACGCTGCTCAGAGTCGCTGCGTAGATGGGCCAGCGGACTGGCGTTCAGCCACCCCTCCATCTCTTCCAGGCTCTGGCGCGCGCGCAGCGCCGAGAGCACGTTGGCGCGCGCGAAGGCCTCGGGCGTGGCGTAGTGCACGTTGTTCGTCGCCACGAGCGCGACGTCGTGACGCACGGCTGCTTCGGCGAGGACGTCGTTGCGCGCGACGTCATCGGGCGCGCCGTGGTCCCAGATCTCGACTGCGAGGTTCTCGCGACCGAAGGCGGCGATCAGTCGCTCGAGTTCGCGTTGGGCGGCGCGCGGACCTTTGTCCATGAGCGCGCGCGTCATCGCGCCCTTGCGACAGCCACTCAAGATGAGCCACTCACGCTGTGCGCTCGCGACCTCTTCGAGGGTGAAACGCGGCGCGCCTTTTTCGCCGCGTCGAAGGTGGGCCTCGCCGAGCATCGTCGAGAGCGCGCGGTACCCCTCGGGCGAACGCGCGAGCAGTACCAAGTGCGATCCCGAGGGGTCGTGCACCCCGACGCGGTCGTCGTCGGCGTCGATCGAGATCTCGGTCCCGAAGACCGTGGGCAGACCGAAGGCCCGGGCCGCCTCGGCGAAGCGCACGATGCCGTAGAAGCCGTGGTGATCGGTGAGCGCCAGCCCCGAAAGGCCGAGACGCGCCCCTTCGGCGGCGAGTTCCTCGGGGTCACTCGCCCCGTCGAGGAAGCTGAAGCCCGAGTGCGCGTGGAGTTCGCCGTACGTCGTCATCAGTCGTAGATCCCCGCGAGCCACCACCGACTCGACTCCGCCGTGAGCAGCAACGCCTCACCCGAGACGAGCAGGAGCTGCACGTGGGCGCGACGGCGATTGAGCGACCACCAGCGCTCGACCAGCGGCCACGGCCCCGCGTACCAGACGACCTCACGACGCAACTGGTGCGAGAACAACAACGTCGTGGGCGCCTCACTGAGGAACCCCCGCGCGCCCATGACGACCGGGCGGTCATTGGCGTCGCGCAACTGGACCGCGACCGGACGGTTGAGCGTCGTCGCCGGTGACGGCGCGCGCATCTGTCCCGGCCACGGCGCGACGTCACGCACGACACTCTTCGGCGAGCCCCACGGCACGAGCGTGGCGCGGTCCTCGGGGACCCGACCCCCGCGTAGTGACGCCACGACCACGGCGTCGGTGCCGAGGCGACGGCGCACGCGCAGCGCGGCCGCGTCGGCGCGGTCATCACCGGCCCCGCGCGAGCCGAAGAAGCCCAACTGCTCGTCGTGCTGTTCATCTTCACCGCGCAGTTGGCGAATGCGTAGAGCAAGCTTGCGATCGCGCTGCTCGGCGAGTTCGAAAAGTTCGCCGCGCGCGACGCGGTGCAGTACCAACGCGTGCGTGTTGAAGCGTTCCCCGACCCGCGCGATGTCGAGGTCGGCGAAGGAGCCGACGGTGTGCAGACCGAGCCGCTGGCAGGTCGTGGCGACGTCCTTTCGACCGAGCACCGACAGCGGCAACGAGCGCCGGAACGATTCGGTCGCGCCGGGTTCGAGCACGAGGCGACGTCGCGCACACATCTCGGCGCAGAACAGTCCGTCGGCGATGCCGAGTGAGGGCACGTGACCCGTGAGTTCCACGACGGTCGAGCGCACGCTCTCCATCACCGCGGCCTCGCCGCCGAAGAACCGGCTCGGACCGCGAATCGGCAAGACGACGAGATCCAGACGGATCGACTCGGTGAAGGGGCAGAGCACCATCAGCGCGTCGAGTATCGCCAGATGATCGCGCAGCGTCGAGCCGTCAGGCGCCTCGTCGCTCAGCGCCTCGATCCATATAGCGAGGAGACGCTCCACTAGTTGGCCTCGCAACGTCCTCTTCGATTCGGGAGGACCACGACGTGCTCGCCGGCACGAATCGCCTCACCGCGCCCACCGATGCGCACGGTGAGGTAGCGCGCGTCCAGACGCGAGGACGTCGCCCACTGCGCGTTGGTGATATCGAAGGAGAGGTCGGCTGGCAACGGCCAGAGTGACGCCGGCTCAGCGAGCACGATCAGCACCGTCCCGCGTTCGCGCACCCGGTCGACCAGTCGACGTGCCGCGCCGTGGGACGCGCGCGACGGCGGTCGCACGATCAAGAGGTCCACCCCGTCGAGCAGGTCGGCCGCCGACTCGGCCCACGCACCGCGGGGACGTGGCACGAAGAGCACGCGGCGAAGGTCCACGCCGAGGTCGGCGATGGCGACGACGCCGGGATCGTCGACGCCGACGACGGCGCTCCAGTGACCGCGCGCACTCGACTCGGTGAGGAGACTGAGCGCGAGGCTCAGCCCACCAAGTCCCGGCTGAGCCTGGACGACGACGGTCGAACCACGGCGCAGTCCCCCGTTGGGTACGAGCGATTCCCACGGTGCACCAAGGGGCAGCATGCGGCTCTTGGCGAGCGCGACCGGGCGAAGGCTCGCCACGAGATCTTCAGGCAACGTAGGGCGATTGGAGGAAAAAGCGAACATGTGTTCGTAAGATAGCCGGGTGACGTGTAACTTGACAAACCCACGCCACATTAAGGTGGATTCGTGGCCTCACGACTGCCTCACCACTCCACAGGAGTCAGCACATGGCTGGGGGCCGCCTTGGGCTGCCTGAGTATCGCTGCCGACATCTTCAAGTGGCCGAAACCGGCTGGCTACGTCTTCCTTGCGCTCGCCGTGCTCTTCTTCGTTGTTGCTGGTATCGCCTACGCCCAAGAGCGACGTGCCAAAAGGATGTCTCCTGCGGTGCATGACTTGCCGCCGAATTCGCTAGGGGCTAATCGACTGGTGAATGGTCCGACCGGACGGGTAATCGGCATGAATGTCATCACCGATGAGACAGAAAACGAGGGACTAATCGCGAAGGATTACCCTCCGCCTCCGCCGCCCGTTCTCGATTTATCCCGTAGCCACGACATCAATTTCGGAGGAATTGACTTTAATGCAAAAGGGACCGTGTTGAAGACTGAAGACTCCTACAACATCTCAATACAGAACAGCCGGATTACACAGCGCGACGAGGAGGACGGCGAGACGCCAATCACTTCGTAGTCTCTTCGTCCTCGTCTTGAACGGGTTCAACCTGAAGCACGATCCGTAGAGCCTCTTCAGGTTCCATGTCGATGTTGACCGGCTCGTCGTAGCCCTCGAATGCCTTGCGTGTCATGGAACCCCAGTTTAATTGAGCATTCACCCATAGGTGACTCTGTGACAAGGCATTACTACACTTGTTTGTATGCCCGCGAACTCTACAAATGCTCTCGACGTTGCCGCCGCGATCGTAGAGAGAATCCATCCGATTGACCCTCTGAAACTGCAGAAACTTGTCTTTTACGCTGCTGGCGAATACGCGGCACTAACAGGTGAACGGATGTTCCCAGAGGAATTAGAAGCGTGGGAGTACGGACCTGCCGTGTACGACCTCTGGAAAGCGTACAGAACATACGATGACGACAGAGCCATTGTTAAACCAAGAAATGGAGATCCGTCGCATTTGAATGATCTCGCCATTGGGTGCGTTGATTCAACAATTCGCAAGTACGGCAACATTCCTGGACCAAAATTAATCACCTTGACCCACAAGGAACCAGCGTGGCAAGACGCGTACGTTCAGGGACAGTGGCGTACAAAAATTCCCTTCGCAACGCTCATTGAATCCTTCCGCAAGAAGGAAACGACACCGCCGTCAGACGAATTGTTAGACAGGGTGTTTGCAGCCCAGAGTCGTGCCTCCTAGTCAGGGAAAAGGACGTAGCAACTACCGCCTTGACACAACGGGCGTGATTGCAGCAAAAGGATACGGGACGGAAATGTACTGCCACGTCAGGGTGGTTTGGGATACAACACGCGACGACGACCCCGGATGCGCAGAACTACCTTTTGACGAGAGCCCAATCAGTCATGACGGAATAATGAGCGTCTTGAAAAGTCTCAATGATGGAACCAGACCCGACCGCTTTGCCTAGGAAGTAAGCGGCTTGTAGGTCAGTCGAACTCCTTGGACCATTTGCATGAGTCGAATCATGCGCTCCGTGTCCGACTCGCCGTGCGTCGAGTGACGAAATGCGAACTCAGTCAAGTAACGCTGTAGGTGCTTGTGCGAAATGCAGTGGTGCGTGCCGTCGATTGATCGCTTCAACTGGCTAAAGAAGTTTTCCGCCTTGTTAGTGCCGTGGGAAAGCTCCGTGACGTACTCACCGGCATTGTGGTTCACGATGTAGTGGCCCTTCAGTTCCTTTGCAACGGTGTTGTAGAGCGGCGCTGAGTCCGAGTGGAGGACGGTCTCAGCGGTGTCCACATTGGCGCGCACAACGTCCTGAATGACGCGACCAGTGACGTTCGTAACGGCAAGCGTGCGAACCTCTCCGGTCTCTTCTGAGATCAGCGCAACGCAAGCCATCTTGCGTCCAGTGTCGTTGCCGAACGGCGCGCGTCGCTTGTCATTGCGGTGCCAGTTCTGAACCGCGCCACCGATGTACGTCTCGTCCATCACGATGTTGCCCGACAGTTTTCCGCTGTCGTCATTCGCCATCGCCTCACGAATTCGCTGGGTCATGAACCACGCCGTCTTAGGTGCCACGCCGTACTTGCGCGCGATCTCACGGGCCGCAATTCCATTCTTGTTCGCGCACATCTCAAAGAACACAAAGAGCCAAATTCGAAGGCTCACCTTTGAGCCGTGAAAGACCGTTCCAGTGGTCACCGAGAACTGCTTGCGGCAGTCCTTGCACTTCCAGACACGGCGCTGAGACAGGCTGCCACGGGTTGTTACACGGCTCATTCCGTCCGCTGGGGTGAGGTAGTAGTGGTCGGTCCTGAGGACGCCACAGTGGGGGCAGACGACCTCACCATCGGGCCAGCGCAGGCTTTCCATGTACTCGTAGGCGTCGAAATCCGTGGGAATCAGACGGGACATATTGGCAACGGTGATTTTCTCCATACCTAATTGTCCCATAGGAATCTGGGTTTGTCAAGTTACACGTCACCGATAGCCGCTCGTCGTGACAGACGCCAATGGGCCATTTTCCCGGCAGAATGGAGCCATGTGTGGACGCGTCGCCCTCTTCACCCCGCCGGTTCGGCTGGCCCGGTTACTTGACGCCGCCCTGGCGGCGGGCTTCGACCCCGACGTCGTACCCAGCTGGAACCTCGGGCCGCAGCGCACGCTCTTCGCGGTCGCCGATCGCCACGAGGAGCGTCTCATGGACGCGTACCAGTGGGGACTGATCCCGAGTTGGTCGAAGGACCCGAAGATCGGCAATCGACTCTTCAACGCCCGCGGCGAGACCATCACCGAGAAGCCCTCTTTTCGCACCGCCTTCGCGAAGCGTCCGTGCGTCATCCCCGTCGACGGTTTCTACGAGTGGGATCACCGCCCCGGTCACGCCAAGCAACCGAACTTCTTCACGCGCGCTGACGGCGAGCCCATGCTCTTCGCCGGTCTCTACGAGTACTGGAGGAGCCCCGAGGACCCGGCTGACGCCGCGTTGACCAAGACCTGCACGATCATCACGACGACGCCGAATGAGGACATGGACGCGATACACGACCGCATGCCCGTCGTCCTGGAACTCGATGACGTCGAGACCTGGATCAACGTGCGCGAACACGATCCAGAAGAACGATTGCAACTCATCACACCGGCGCCCACGGGCACGCTCGTGCATCACAACGTGAGTTCGGCTGTGGGATCAGTGAAGAACGACGGACCCGAGTTGATCGAGTCGGCGGAGTCCACGCTCTTTTGAATCTGTGCGTAGGCCTCGACGGGCACGCGATACTTGAGTCATGGATTCGTCGGTCACGTTTCGTCGCTACGCCGAAGGCGATCTTGACGAGGTCCTCGCGCTCTGTGAGGGTGAAGATTGGCCCGCCTACACCAGCGATCCGTTACGAGCACACTCGGTGTTCACGGCACCCGGCGTGGTGTCGGTCGTCGGAGTCATCGATGACGAGGTAATTGCCTTTGCGTACTTCCAAACTGACGGAGCAATCCAGGCACATCTCACACTGCTGGTGGTGGCGACGAGTCATCGTCGCTCCGGCGTAGCGAAGGGTCTCTTGGCGTTCGCGTTCGATCACCTCGGCGCGCTTCGCGCAGATTTGATCACGAGCACAGCACAGGACTTTTACCGCTCGCTGCCCCATAAAGAAAGCTTTGGTTTCCGGATCTATCCGTTCGACGACGAGTGACGACAGGATCTCGATTCGATTCCGAAAAGCCGAAAACCCCGAGTGACCAGTGAGCCGAAGCTCACCCGCCCCTCGGGGTTCCCGAAGGCACATCATTCGCTGGCCCGTGTCGGACAGGCCACCGCTTGACGGCTGGCACTCCACGTCATTTGTCGTTACTGACCGCGGACCGAACTCCGCTGCCCGTTGGAGGAGTTCTGTTCCTCTTGCGAGGCCCCTCTCCCCTCCTGATCCGAATCCCCTTTCAGGTCTCCGTCTCATTCGACAGGTGCTACGTGAACTACGAGTGATACTGTGCCAGACCCTGCGAGCCCATGTCGGGTCGAATGTCGATATCAGGAACTTTTGCCCAAAAGTTGTCACGTTTTCCACCGGTTTGTTCACACAGAACACAACTTCCCACCATTTAGTCGCATCTTTTCCACAGACCGGTGACCTCGCGGACATCCGCCACGACGCGGATTTACCCACGTGGTCACCGGGAATGAGCGTTTCGTCGTTCGCACGTCACCCAGACCGTCACCCGGTAGGCCCAAAACGGTGCTTTAACCTCCGCCTATGCCCTTCGCACGCTGCGTTATCGTCGCACATCGTTCACTGAACGACGTCTTCGCACGGATATATCGCATCATGATTGAACTCGAACGCATGCGCGACGTCGTTCGATGACGATTCTCTTCGCACTGCTCACGTCACTGACGAATGCGCTCGCGGTGACGTTGCAACACATCGCAAGTACGAGTGATGTTGAGAAGTCGAAGGGCTGGACGTTCGTCAAATATCTGCTGCGTCATCCACTGTGGTTGCTTGGTTGGCTCGCACTCTGTGGCTCGCTGATCTTCCAGGCACTCGCGCTGCACTTCGGTCCGCTCTCATTGGTGCAACCGATACTCGTGACCGAGTTGATTCTCGCGTTGGTGCTGCGTCAGCTCTGGCTTCGCCAATCCATTCGTGGCGTGACGTGGCTCGCGGCCATCGTGACCGGCGCGGGACTCGTGATCTTCCTCTTGAGCACGTCACCGCACGGTCGATCATTCTTGCCCACGACGTCGGCGTGGACCGTGCCGTCGATTGTCTGCGTCGCCGGCGTCGCCGTACTCGTCGCGTTCGCACAGCGCGGCTCGCCGGCTCGTCGCGCCGCGCTCTTTGCCAGTGCGACCGCCGTCATGTGGGCACTCGAGGCGACGTTCATCAAAGCGACGACCGACGCAATCAGCGCCGTCGGCTTCGCTGGGATGTTCACTCGCTGGCCGGTCTATGCGTTGATCGTCGGCGGCATCGTTGGTCTCTGGTGTGAGCAGGCGGCGCTGCACGTCGGTCCGCTCAGTGTCTCCCAGACCTACATCGTCATCGTCGATCCAATCGTGAGCGTCGCGCTCGGCGTATGGCTCTACCGTGACCGACTGCACCACGACGCGTTGCACCTGTCGATCGGCATCATCGCCTTCGCCGTGATGTGCGTGGGAATCATTTCGCTGACGCGAACCGCGCCGGCGACGATGCACGCCGACGCGCACCGCGTCTGACGATCAGGTGTCCCAGAGTCGCTCGACGTAGATCGTTCGCCACGAGCGTCGAGCACTCGTCGCGCCGTAGATGGACGCCGCGCACGCCAACCCCAGCCCCACGGTCATCAGCGGCCAAATACCGTGATGCGGATAGCTCGCGAGTATCTGGCCCGCGACGTGCGCCTGATGGTTCTGCACGTTGAGTGCGACACTCCAGACGAGGAACGCGAGAAAGGTGAGCGAGAGCGACCACGACGTCAGCACCGAGATGGACCGACCGAAGCGCAGTGTCTCCGGTGGCAGGGTCGCTCGCTTGGCGACGACCGCGAGACCCACCACCGTGAGTAGCCAGCCACCGATGGCGACCACCCAACCGAGGTCACCCATCAACGCCGATATCGACGCATGACCACCGATGAATCGTGTCTGCCCGTCCGGCGACTGATACGGATGCGATCCGTCCATCAGCATCTTGCTGGCGACGTAGAGCACGATGATCGCGAGGACCGTGGCGACCGGCAACCACGTGAGGAGATACATCGAGCGACGGTTGTGACGCTTCTCGCGAACGATGCCGTTCCGAAACACATTGAGCCCAATGATCAAGGCGATCAACGTGGCCACGTAGAGGACGTCCATGGCAACGGTAGAGAGACCGATGATCCTGGTGACCGACGAGATGGTCGGTCGCACCCAGTGCATCCCGGGCTCGGACACGACCCTCGTTCGAAAGCCGGTCAATTGAAAGGGGAAGCCCACTTCCACGAATCCCGAACTCGAATGCAGGTCCAAACCACTCGTGACGATGGTGATGAGGGGCACGATCAGCATCCACGCAAGCGTGCTGGTGGCGACTGAGGTTCTGGTTCGAGTGGCGAGCAGCCCGTAGGTGTGTGGCATGCCGCGAGCCTGCAGGTGAGAACGCGCCGCGTCACGAAAGAGACCGAACGCGATCACCCGACGCGAGCGACCCTCGCGTGCGAGGTCGTCGATCACCGCACGCATCTCGTCGCCGTAGCGCTCAGTCCACCACTTCGGGTAACAGCGCAACGCCACATCGATCAAGGACCGTCCCATGTTCAGCCGATCACCCCGAGTCGCTTGAGTCCAATCGTGGCGACTTTCATCGCGCTCTGCAGTCGTTCTGTGAGCACGGCTGATCCGGCACCAGTGATCCTGTACGGTCGACGACGATCCTTGGCCGGCAACGCCGCGACGAGACCCTCTTCTTCCAGACGCACGAGTACGCCGTAGAGGGTGCCGGGGCCGAAGACCGTGCCGGTCATCGCTTCGATGTCCTTGATGATCGCGTAACCGTGTTTCGGTCCACCCGTGAGGCTCGTCAGAACCAGGATCGTCGGATCCTGCGTGCGACCTAATCGCTTCGATTCCACCGTGACCACCCCCTCGCGGTCGACACTACTACGCAATTCGTAGTAGTACGCGTTGCCCCGCAACGTGTGTCGGGCGAGGCCTCGACGACGCTACGGGCCGCGAGAGTGCTGCGTCCGTAGGGGCGTAGGTCACAACGGCACGTCAATCCTGGTGTGCGGTGCCGAATTATCACAATGTTGAGACCGAGTGTTAAACGAACGCCAGTAAATTGTTGGCGTGCCTCTTGTTTGGCCGGCGATGATCGCTCCGCGTTCCTCGTGTCGAAGTATGGGTGACACGAGTCAAGAACTTCGTTTGGCGAAAATCCACACCATCTCCTTCGCTCGGCGCGGCGCGTGAGTGATCCCTTCACGTCGAGTCCCGAACACAAGAGCCCGAGTCGAAGCTTTTGGATCATCATTGCGGTCGCCGTGGTGGCCGTCGGATTCCTGGCCTCGTACCTCGGCGCAAAGAATCTCGCGTCCGGCGATGTCCAAAGCGCCCAGCAAAGTCTTCGGACCTCCACGGTGGAGATCTCTTCGGTCTTGAACCTCGCCATCGAGCACGAACAAGATCTCGCGGTCAGTGCAGGGTCATTCCTCATCGAAAACCCCAGTGCCTCGGAGTCGAGTTTCATCCACTGGGTGGGCAGCGTCGATGCCTTCCGGCGCTATCCCGAGATCTTCGCCGTCGCGGAGGTCGAGGTCGTGCTGCCGTCACAGCTGCCGGCCTTCGCGCGACGGGCCGCAGTCAACGAGCGCGAGTCCACGGCATCGAGCCAGACCTTTTCGCTCACGCCCCCCGGCAAACGTCCGTTCTACTGCCTGGTCGACGTCGAACTCGCGCGCAAGGGTACGGCCGAGATCCCGATCGGTCTCGACCTTTGCGACTCATCGCTGGGCGCGGAGCTGCTTGAAGCGCGTGACTCGGGCCAACCGACGTACGTGCCGGACAGCTTGGTCGGGCCGACGGCCCTCGCCGTTGGCACACCGCTCTATCGCAACGGCAGCCACCCGAGCACGGTGGCGGCTCGACGCGCGAACATCATCGGCTTCACCGGAACCGAGATGCTGCCCGACACGATCTTGGCCACGGCGTTGCTCGGGCATCCTCACACGGCCGTCGCGTTCCACTACGACCGCGACGGGACGAACGAGACCTTCAGGCAGGGTGTTCGTCCAACGACTGCGACGTCGGCCACCGTGAACCTTCACAACGGGTGGCACGTGACCGCGTTCACGGCGGCGCTCGACGGCAGCGTCTTCGGCGAGTCGGACTCGACGCTGCTCTTCTTGGGCGGTGCCTTGCTGAGCCTCTTGCTGGGCTTGCTGATCTACGTGCTCGGCACGAGTCGCTCCAACGCCATGCAACTCGTCAGGGAACGAACCGACCAGTTGCAACACCAGGCGCTCCACGACTCGCTGACGGGTCTGCCCAACCGCGCACTGATCCTTGACCGCATCGACCGGATGTTGTCACGTTCGCGACGCGAACACACTGCGGTCGCCGCACTCTTCTTGGATATTGACAACTTCAAGGACATCAACGACACCCTTGGCCACCGCGCCGGCGATGAACTCTTGGTCAGCGTGGGCGTTCGCCTCATGAGTGCGGTGCGTGCCAATGACACGGTCGGACGCCTCGGCGGCGACGAGTTCGTCGTCCTCGCCGACGGCGTCTCCTTGGAGGCCGGCGTGGACGTCGTGGCCGATCGCCTGCTCGACGTCATGGCGACGCCGTTCATCATCTCGGCGAGCAACGTCCCGCTCTCGGTCTCAGCGAGCATCGGTATCGCTGAGGGTGATCGACTCACGCCGGAGTCCTTGCTCCAAGACGCCGACATCGCGCTCTACCAGGCCAAAGCCGCCGGCAAGCAGCGCGCCGTCAAGTTCATTCCATCGATGCAGGAGTCCGTCGACCATCACCGACGACTCGAGGTCGACCTCCAGGGCGCGCTCGAAGCCCAGCAGTTCTTCCTGATGTACCAGCCAACCGTCGACCTGTCCAGTGGCGCCTTCACGGGCGTCGAGGCACTGATCCGGTGGCGCCATCCCGAGCGAGGCGTCGTCCAGCCCGATGACTTCATCCCCGCGTTGGAGTCCTCGGGACTGATCATTCCCGTCGGCGCGTGGGTCTTGCACGAGGCCTGTCGCCAGGGCGCGATCTGGCAGGGTCGCGGTCATCGCTTCACCGTCTCGGTGAACATCTCGGCCAAACAGCTCGAACGCGATCAACTGGTCACCGACGTGCGAGAGGCGCTGTCGATGAGTAGTTTCGACTCCAGTCAGCTCATCTTGGAACTCACCGAGACCGCGCTCATGCACGACTCCGGCGCGACGCTGTCTCGTCTCATGTTGCTCAAGGCCCTCGGCGTGCGCGTGGCGATCGACGACTTTGGCACCGGCTACTCGTCCCTCGCCTACCTGCGGCAGTTCCCGATCGACATCTTGAAGATCGACCGATCCTTCGTGTCGGGCATCGCTGACACCAAAGAGTCCGCAGCGCTCGTGCACACGCTGGTGCAACTCGGCAAGGTGCTCGGGATCGAGACGATCGCTGAAGGCGTCGAGACGAGCGACCAGCGAGCACGTCTCGAGACCGAGAACGTCGATGCGGGACAGGGCTTCTTGTTCGCACATCCGCTCGCGGTTGAGGACGTCGATCGACTCCTCCTCGAATCCGCCGGGAAGCCCGAGTGGCTGAGTGTGGCGCGCCCACACGACAAGTCCTAGGGGCGAACGTTCTTGGACGGCGGAGGTCCACGATGCAGCACGACACACTCCTCGTCGTGGGCGCCTCGCCGTCGGTACGGTCGAAGAAGTGGCCGCCGTCGCCGCCTTCTTGCTCGGACCCGAGTGTGACGTCATCGCGGGCAGCGACTTCCTGATGGACGGCGGCGTGACCGCGGTTCGCATCGTCAGTGGCGTGGGCGAAGGCCATACCCAGTCCCAAAGGCGCTGAACTCGTCTGATCCATTGCCGCCCTATACAGTTGCCAGCGAAAACCGCGAAGGGAATCTCATGCCGAATGCAGGAGCGAAGAACGACAGCGCGTCGAGCAATATCACTGCGCGCATCAAGGAAGTAGGCGGATGGCGCGGCGAGACCTTGGCGCGACTTCGTCAACTGATCCATGACGCCGATCCGAAGGTCGAAGAGGAGTGGAAGTGGGTCAAGCCCACCAATCCCGGTGTCCCGGTCTGGAGCCATGACGGCGGCATCTGCACCGGCGAGGTCTACAAGGAGGTCGTGAAGCTGACCTTCTTTCGTGGAGCGGCCGTCAAGGACCCCAAGAAGATCTTCAACTCGAGCCTGGAAGGGAACGTCCGCCGGGCGATCGACTTCCGTGAAGGCGAGAAGATCAACGAAGCGGGATTCAAGCAACTGATCCGCGACGCCGTCAAGGTCAACGCCGAGGTTCTCGCCGAACGCGCTGCCAAGAAGAAGAAGTGACCTAGTCGATCACGATTGAGCCGGCTGCGAAGATCTGTGCCGGCGGGTGGTACTCGACGAGCACCACGCGCCCGGCGGTGACGTCAACATCGGCTTTGCTTCGCCCCATATTGCCACCGAAGAAATACCGAAAGCCGATCTCGATGGTGTGACGTCCCGGATCAAGTGGGTAGTAGTTCGTTCCCCACTTCACGACGTGCGTCGCTCCGTCGATCGTGACCTTGGTCTTGAACATCAGGAAGAGAAAGGCGATGGGCGGGGTCCTCGTCGTGACCTGAACGCCCGAACGAGGTTCCGTGTTCTCGGTCATCTCGTTTCCTGACCGTGCGATCGATCCATGTTCCTCACTCTGCGGCCGTGATCGTGACCATAATCCGTTGCGTGCGCGACACGCGTCGGCGCACTACTGTGACCCGCACGGCACCAACTTGAGGACCGCGTAGCCGAGGAGCGCATATGGCATATCTGATCATCGGTCTCATCATCTTCTTCATCGTGGCCTGGGCGTGGTACATGTCCAAGACGCAGGACAAGCGCAAAGTGAAGTTCGAAAAGCCGAGATATCGAGGCGGCAGTGTCCGACGTTTTGCTCGTGCCGGCCGGACGGTCGTCCAGACCGACGAGCAGCGATCCGAGCTCATCATGAACAATCGAGTCCGCTACGACCCTTCGATCGACCGTCTGGATCCCCGCCACCCGGAATACAAGAAGCCTCAAGGCACGCAGGACGTCGCGGACACGGAGTAATTGCTAGAGCGGCGGGAGTTCGAGCGTCGCACGCAACTCGTTCACCAGCCTGATCGACTGATTGAGGTCCTGTTGGAACTGGGTGAAGGCCAGCCCCTGCGTGTTGAAATCATCGCGTTCCCATGACTTGATGTCGGACAACTGGCGTCGATCACTTTGCAGGAGTTGATCGACCGGCCCGCGCGATGACGCCGGCCAGCGCTGTGAGGCGAGAGACCTCGCGTTCGAGGCGAAGGCCGACGACAACGTCGCGGCGACTGAGGACTCCTTCGAGGGCGATGCCTTGCTCCACGAGGAGAGCTGCACGTCGAATTGATTGAGTGCGGCATCCAGAGACTGTTCGTCGCCGAGATAGCGGAGCGCCGGTCCCGCGGGCGGTGACAGCGTGAAGGCGTCGTCGACGATAGGTGACGGGACGCCAATCGCTCCGCTCGACGCGATCAAGACTTGCGCGTCACCGAGATCCAATGCGGGGATGGCCCCGTTCACCTTCAAGTCCTCGAAGGACACCTCGGACATCTTGGGATACGCGACGTCTTGAGCCGTGTTGGTTGAGGGGCTCGGGTCCTCTTGGATCCACTCGCCTTGGGTGAACGGGACACGCCTCGACATAGCGACGAATTTCTTACCTCTCAACTTTCGAGAGAGATCGACGAAGTTCAACTCCCACCCTCGTGAGGAGCGCGACATCGACAGCGAGATCTTGTCCCCGGGATAGACCTCACCGAACGTTTGCGGCGCGAAGCCCACGGTCAGGTCACTCCAGAAGGCTTGGTACTGGTTCGGCCCGTCGCCGAAATCGTTCTCTTCGACACCGACTTGAACGAACTGATTGTTGACATCGTTCTGGACGCCGATCCACGTGGCAGCGGCACCGAATGAGGAGTCGTCGGCGATGGTGGGCACCACGAACTCAGTGCTGATCGTGGTGACGTTCCCAGTCCAGTTGTAGCCACCGAAACCGGTGAACGGCACGACGATATGCGCACCCGGCGCCGCGATCTTCGCCGCGCGACGCGACGCATTCAACTGCGTGGCAACGATGATCGACACGATGGCAATCGCGATCGCGGCGAAGAACAGATATGGCGCGACCTTGAGAAATCGACTTTGTTCTGGCGCTTGCATCGGCACGATTGTGGCACAGAAGCTTGGGAGAAGTCACCAAGGTACGGCGTGCACGTCGGTACGCATTTGGTCACCTTCGCAACCCGAAGGTCCAGCGTTCACCCGCGTGACGCTCGGACGCTCCTGGCATTCATGAGCGGAGGTCGATAGATTCCACGAGTGCCCCCAGATGAAGTCTGCGCGGTGTGTCGGCAATCGCCACACATGTCAACGTGTCCTCGCGTACGCGCTGAGGCGATGGCGAGAGCCGCGCCGGAGCCGGACAGTGGCACCCCGGAACTGCAGTCGCGAGAGATCATCTTCGTCACTGACACATCGGGAAATACACCGAGGAGTACCAAGCAGGTTGTCAGGGTCGTGTGGGGGTGGTGGTATGTCTTCGGAGTCCCGATCATGTGTGTGTGGTTGGCTGTCACCACGCACGACCATGTCGTCTTCACCATCGGCGCCGTATTCGGAGTGCAGCTGGCGTACGTCTATGTTCGTAGTCGGCGATACGCGGGCCCTATCGTCAACGACCCGACCATTCAGTCGCGCGTCAGTGCACCCTTAAGGGAACTCTGCATCGCGGCTGGCATCGCGCCACCACGAGTCCGAATCAAGCGAACCACTCGGCCGGCAGCAGTCGTCTTGCAGAACAAGGTGCCGACACTCTGGATATCACCCGACTTCATACAGGCAGCAGACGACGCGGAACTGCGCGCAGTCATTGCTCACGAGGTGACCCATGTTCAAAAGGGCGACCTGGAGCTCGCCCAGACGAGAGCGGCGTCGCTGGTGTTCCTCACCACGATTGTCTCAATCGCGATCATCATTACCCACGAATCTGAGGGCTGGCTCGCAGTCGCCCTCATCTACGCATTCATGTTCCCGGTCATTCGGTTGGTATCGGTGGTGACGGGCCTGTCCGCGAGAAAACGAGAGACGATCGCAGATGTCGACGGTGCCATATTGGCAAACGACAGCGATGCGATGATTCGAGGGCTCGAGGTCGTGTACAAACTCGGTGCGACGATTCAGCAGCAGGTGTACGGACCGCGTCGAATCCGATGGATTCTCTTTCCGTACTCACTTCCTTCAACGAGCCACCCTTCTCTCCATGAACGGATCGCACGTCTCCAAGAACTCTCGTTGCCCGCATTGGTGCCGACGTCAATCGTGAGTCCGGAAGTGGCGAGCGTCGCACCGACCCCTGGGACGTCACCTCCGAAGAAACGTCAGTTCGACAAAAGCGGCGCGATCCGAATTCGCGTTGCTGCCGCGGTAGTACTCATCGCCGCCGCGGTGCTGATATTTCACCTGGGAACGTCAGGGACCACGTCGGGAATACCGGCCAATGTCCAAAGCGCGCACGGCGCACACTACATACCCCTTCAGCAGCTCGGCCTCAATAGCGGAATGTTCGGCTTCGAACCACTCTCTGGCAGTCAGAGTCACGATGATTTCATCTCCGCAAATGATGCCATTCACGACGCAGAGTCCCAAGAGGGAGTTCATCCCGAAAAAGGCGTGATGATGTCTGTCGCCGAAGGCGATATTGACAACCCGTCGCTCGCAACAGGTGTGTACTCCGCACCTTCTACCTCTCAGGATTGGCAGCCCGCCTACTTGCTCGTTTTCTCCGGTCCGAATCTGGCGAGTGAAGGATTCACAGGCGTCGAGATCGTCATGATCGACGCCGTGAACGGCTCGGTCTTGAATGCCTTCGTCTTTGACGACCTCCCTTGAGACGGTCAGATCTCAGTTCCGTCGGCGACGAGGTGCAGTAGCGGTCACGGACTCAGGTGTGGTCGAATACGTCGACGCGGAAAGCAACGTCTATTTCGTAGGAGCCTAGGTCGCTCGGTTCTTATAAGCATCGTCCACCGTGTGGGACACAGGTCACTTCGTGGAGGTGATGGGATTCGAACCCACTGCCTCTACATTGCGAACGTAGCGCTCTACCAATTGAGCTACACCCCCGAAGAGGTATTAACTTTAGCCCAACGCCCGTCGGGGCTGTGACTGACGTTGCCAGCCGTCGTCGTCGTCTTCATACTCGTCGTCGTAACTGTCCTCGTAGCGCGGTGCGACCACGTCATACAGGCGCTGTACGGAAGCGAGTTTGCGTGGTTGAGGCAGTCGAAGCGGCAGCGACGATTCGTTCAGATAGCCCTGGGAGACCGCGTAGAGCGCAAGGGCGACGAACGAGACGACGCAGACCCACGACGCGACCGCGAGGTCCATGATGATCGAATAACTCATCGTGAACGCGAGGATGGTCAGCACCGCCGAGGCCAGTACGAGGCGCACGAACATCATCTGTCGACGCGACTTCATGGAACGTCGACGAATCGGCGCGTCGTAGCTGCGTCGCACGGCCTCTTCGTTGGGCACCGACGAGTACGCCGCGGCGTATCGATTCACCGACTCGCGTTCTTCGGGCTCGTCGTCGTAGTCGTAGTCCCGGCTCCACTCGTCCCACGAACTTCGCGTCTCCAGTGAGCGGTAGGTGTCATCGGCGTGAACCACGGTCAGTCGAGAGCGCCGTCCGGCGCTCTGGCGCTCGGCATCGAGGTCATCGGGCTGATCGAGGCGATGGGCCGGGCTCACGGCGTACTCCTGGCGGCTCAGGACCTCGTGCTCGGCGTGGAAGGACTGGATCGAGCGTTCGGCACCGCCGTCACGGAGGCGCCGGATGGCCATCGGGGCCAGGAGCGCCACCCAGAAGAGGGCGAGGACTATTAGAAGCATCCGTAATACCCCACGACACGCCACCTTGACATTGCAGTCAAAGTTACAAGCGTTTTAAGGGTTTTTGGTGGATGTCAGGCCTCGTGGAGGCCGCACTCTTCCTTGTCGGCGCCGACCCAACGACCCGATCGGCGGTCCCCCGGCACGAGCGGCTTCTCGGTCATCGCGGCGCACCCGATCGACGCGTAGCCCTGGGCCCACAGCGGGTGCTCGGGCAGGTTGTTCGACGCCAGATAGTACGCAACATCGTCATCGGTCCACGTGGCTAACGGGTTCACCTTCACGAGATGGAATTTCTCATCCCACATCAGGGTTTTCATGTTCGTTCGCGACGGCGCATCGACTCGTTTCACCGACGTGATCCACGCCGCTTTGCCCGCGACGGCGCGACCGAGCGGCTCGACTTTGCGCAGTTCACAGCACCGTTCGGTGCCGCACGGCCACGCGTCAGCGTCCGGCCCTGGCGTCGTGCGCGTCATGTTGAGCGACCACTCGCGTTCGATTCGCGCAGCGAATTCGAGCGTCTCGGGGAAGTGACCGAGCGTGTCCAAAAAGATGATTTCAGAATTGGGACGAAGTTGATGAACCATGTGCAGCAACGCGACGTCTTCGAACGAGCACGCCATCGCGACGTCGTCGTTGAATCGGTCGAAGGTCCATTCGAGGATCTTGATCGGTGTCGATCGCTCAAAACTCTCGTTCACCGACTCGAGTTCGTCGAGGAGGTCATCAGTTGGTGCAATCAGGGGCATTTGCTCAACAGCCTTACATTCTCGAGTGTTTCACTAGAATATACGGAGACCACACGGACTATGACGACGACACCCTTGCGCACTTCCACCTCGACCGACCACCTCGACCTGCTGGAGTCCCACGCCATTTTCATCCTCCGAGAGGTGGTCGCGGAGTGCGAACGACCGGTCTTGCTCTTCTCCGGCGGCAAGGATTCCGCGGTGTTGCTGCACCTCGCGGTCAAGGCCTTCGCCCCCCAGCAACTCCCATTTCCGGTCATGCACATCGACACCGGTCAGAACTTTCCCGAGGTCATCGCGTTTCGCGACGCGACCGTCGCGCGCGTCGGTGCGCGCCTCGTGGTCGCCAAGGTGCAGGACACCATCGACCAGGGAAAAGTCCAGGACCCTGGGATCATGGGCTCGCGTAATCGCCTCCAGACCGTGACCCTGCTCGACGCGATCAACGACAATAACTTCGACGCGGCCTTCGGCGGCGCGCGCCGCGACGAGGACAAGGCGCGCGCGAAAGAACGCATCCTGTCGTTCCGCGACACCTTCGGACAGTGGGACCCCCGCAAGCAACGCCCGGAGTTGTGGCAGATCTACCAGGGCAAGGTCAATCCTGGCGAGAGCGTGCGCGCGTTTCCATTGTCGGACTGGACCGAACTCGACGTGTGGCAGTACATCGAGCGCGAGCAGATGGCGCTCCCGGAGATCTACTTCGCCCACGAACGTGACGTCATCATGCGCGACGGTATGTACCTCGCGGTTGGTCCCTTCGTCGAGCCCACGACGACCGAGACCGTCGAACGCCTCTCGGTGCGCTTTCGCACGGTTGGCGACGCCAACTGCACCGGTGCCGTGAAATCTCGCGCCGCGACACTCGAAGCCATCATCGACGAGGTGGCACTAGCCAACGTCTCAGAACGCGGCGCCACGCGTGCCGACGACAAGTTCTCTGAGACGGCGATGGAAGACCGGAAGCGCGAAGGCTATTTCTAGATGCAACTCGCGACCAAGGATCTCCTGCGCCTCGCCACCATCGGTTCGGTCGACGACGGCAAGTCGACGCTGATCGGTCGGATCCTCGTTGACACGCGTCAGCTCTTCGATGACCAGTTGGACGCCGTCGCCGAAGCATCAGAGAAGCGCGGCGTCGGCGATCTCGACCTCAGCTTCGTCACTGACGGACTTCGCGCAGAGCGCGAGCAGGGCATCACCATTGACGTGGCCTACCGCTACGCGACCTCGCCCACGCGCAAGTTCATCATCGCGGACTGCCCGGGACACGTGCAGTACACCGGCAACATGGCGACCGGCGCCTCGACCGCGGACCTCGCGCTCGTCGTCCTCGACGTCGCATCCGGACTTAAGGAACAGACCCGTCGACACCTCTGCATCGCGGCACTCCTCGGCGTGCGTTCTATCATCGTCGCGGTCAACAAGATGGACGCCGTCGACTGGTCCAAGCTGGCCTTTGACCGCGTCGTCGACGAGATCCAGGCGTTGGCACGCGACCTCGATTTCACGTCGGTCTCGATCATCCCGGTCTCGGCGCTACTCGGCGACAACGTCGTCGAGAGCTCCGTCCACTTCCCCTGGTACGACGGTCCGACGGTCCTCGAGGCGCTCGAGAGTTCTGAGGCCGGCGCGTGGGAACACACGACGACACGCGGCGCCCGTCTGCCGATCCAGTGGGTGCTTCGCCAATCGGGCGGCGGTCGCACCTACGCCGGCATGGTGAACGGCGACACGATCCACGTCGGTGACCGCGTCACGCTCTTGCCGGCCAATATCGAGACGACGATCACCGCGATCAACTTCGGCGGTGAAGCTATCGTCGACGCCACGGTGGGACTGGCGGCCGACGTCGCGTTGGCCGATGAGACCAACGCCGGGCGCGGTGACCTGATCGCCACCGCTCCCCTACCCTCGGTCGTGAACGAACTGAAGACCACGATCTGCTGGTTCGGTGAGAAGCCGCTGGTGATCGGACAGCGCCTCAAGATGAAGCACACGTCCAAGGTCACGCCCGTTCGCGTCAAGCTGATCAATGGCGTCATCGACATCGAGAAACTCGACATCGACGAGTCGACGGAACTCCACACCAACGACATCGGTCTGGCGACGCTGCAGACCGCTGACCTCCTCGTCGTCGATGACTACCGCGCGAATCGCGTCACGGGCAGCTTCGTCTTGATCGACGAAGCGACGAACGCGACCGTCGCGGCCGGCATGGTCGGCCACGCCAGCTTCTTGTAACTAGAACTGGATCAACATCGACAGCAGCGCGACGGCGATGAGTGCGAGCAATAGGTCGATCGACTTCAAGAATGCTCGGCCGCTCTCCGGTGGCGCCACGCCTTGGACGGCGATGACCTGGGCGAGCGCTCGTTCTTGTGGTAGCGCCCGCGCCTCGAGGTGACCGGCGATCGCCAGGTAACAGAGGATCCCAACGCCGATCCACGGTTTGTCCAACGTCACCGACTTGCCCCCGCTGAGCGACATGATCAGTCCCGTCACCGGCAGCACGTGGACCACGCGCACGGCCCAGTTGCGTCGATTGGGGAAGCGCGCGCGTTGGACCGATTCGTCGGCACCACGCACGACCGCCTGCGCGCCACCGCGCATCACGATGAAGACGATCACGACGTCAACCGCGGCCATGATGTGAACCAAGAAGACCACGTCGTACGCGATCGACGTTGCGATCACGCGTCGCCCAGCAACTCTTGGGCCGCGCGGTACGGATCGGTCGCGTCCGCGAGCAATGCGTCGATCTGCGCCTCGTAGGCGTCACCGTGAGCCAGTGCGCCGATGCGCGACCGCACCATGGCGCCGAGCACCTTGTCGAGCTCGACGCGCATGCGGCTGCGTCGTCGTTCCTCGAGTGAACCCTTTTCGATGAACTCGCGATGATCGACGACCGCGTCCCAGAGTTCGCCGATACCGGTTGCGTCCGTCGCCACGGTTTCGAGGATCGGCGGGCGCCACTCGTGCATACCACCGAGTTCCAGCATCTGATCGAGATCACGGCGCGTCTCTCGCACACCTGCACGGTCGGCTTTGTTGATGACGAAGATGTCGGCCACCTCGAGCAGCCCGGCCTTGTTGGCCTGCATCGCGTCGCCCCAACCGGGATTGACCACCACGATCGTCGTATCGGCCGACGACGCGATCTCGACTTCCATCTGGCCGACGCCGACGGTCTCTACGAGGGCTACTCGAAACCTCGCCGCGCCGAGGACGCGGAGGGCATCGGGTACCGCGAGCGAGAGACCGCCGAGGTGACCGCGAGTCGCCATGGAGCGGATGAACACGTGTTCGTTCGTCGCGTGTCCCTGCATGCGAATCCGATCGCCGAGGATCGCCCCTCCAGTGAACGGCGAACTGGGATCGACACACAGCACGCCCACCTCATCGAACTCGTCGCGTCCTGCGAAGGAGCCGCGTTCGAGCACGACGTTGATCAATTGGTCCGTCAACGTCGACTTACCGGCACCCGGTGGCCCGGTGATGCCGACGACGTAGGGCGCCGGTTCGCGGTAGGCCAACGCCGCCGTGGCGAGTTGCGGCGCGCCACCAGATTCGACGAAGGTCAGCAGGCGCGCCAATGCCGTGCGCGATCCATCGCGCGCTTGCGCGACGAGTTCGACCGGATCCGAGGAGATCACGAGAACCGTTTGATGTTGGCACCAAGGTGGCGGAGGCGTCCGACGAAGTCGTCGTACCCACGGTCCATGTGCTCGAGTCCCGTGACGGTCGTCTCGCCCTCGGCCACGAGGCCGGCGAGGATCAGTGCCGCCGCGGCGCGGATGTCACTGGCGTGTACCGACGTGCCCGTGAGGTGATCGACCCCACGGATCATCGCGTGGTGGCCTTCGGTCGTGATGCTGGCGCCGAGTCGCACCAACTCATCGACGTAGCGAAATCGTCCGACGAAGAGGTTCTCGGTCACGACCGAGACGCCGTTGGCCACGCTCAACATCGTCGTGATCAGCGGTTTGTAGTCGGTCGCCACCCCTGGATACGGCAGCGTCGCGACGTCACAGGCCCGAAGGATCCGTGGTCCCTGGGCGGCGACGCCGGGGCCGTTCACATCGACGATGGCACCCATCGACTCGATCTTTCGTAGGAGCATCTCCATGTGCTCGGGGTGGGCATCAACGACGCGCACCTCGCCGCCGGTGATGAGACCCGACGCCAAATACGTGGCGCTCACGACGCGGTCGGTCACGACTTCATGGCGGGCGGGCTGCAACTCGCCGACGCCGTCGATGGTCAGTCGCGACGTGCCGAGGCCTTCGATGCGCGCCCCCATCGCGATGAGCTGCGTGCCGAGGTCCTCGACTTCGGGTTCGCGCGCGGCATTGTCGATCACCGAGCGGCCTTCGGCGAGTACGCAGGCCATCAGCAAGTTGTCGGTCGCCGTATGACTCGGGTATTCGAGCGTGATGCGCGCCGCGCGCAGTCGCGGTCGGTTATTCGTCGCGCGGATGAAGTTGCGATCGTTGTGGAACGTCGCGCCCATCGCCGTGAGGCCGTCGGTATGGAAGTTGATCGGACGTTGGCCGAAGTCGTCGCCACCGGGCAACGCCATGTCGGCTCGGCCGCATCGCGCGAGAAGCGGTCCCAGGATGACGATTGAGGCGCGCATCGCCTCGAAGAGACGCGCCGGAGCGACCGGATTGAGGTCGTGCGCGTCAGGCACGACGATCGTGAGTTCATGCTCGGCGCGAGCGTGCACGTTGCAGCCCAGCGCCACGAGCAGTTCGGACATGATCCCCACGTCCGTGATGTTCGGGACGTTCGTCAGGTGGTGTTCGCCGGAAGCGAGCAAACAGGCCGCCATCTCCTTCAAGACCGCGTTCTTGGCGCCATAGGCCTGGACGTCGCCCTCAAGTGCTCCGGCGGGTTTCACGACGAGGGTTGTCACCCTACAAGTATTGCCGGTGCCGAGAAATGGCCCGGGACGAGGACGAAGAGTTCACGAACATCTACGCTGGGCCTCGTGCTGCAACCGTACCAACCCGACCGAAATATCGCGCTCGAGTTGATCCGCGTCACCGAGGCGGCCGCCATCGCCGCGGCGCGCTGGTCGGGTCGCGGCGACAAGAACGCGGCCGACGGCGCGGCGGTCGACGCGATGCGCTTCGTCTTGGGCGGGGTGGCCATGGACGGCGTCGTCGTTATCGGCGAGGGCGAAAAGGATTCCGCGCCGATGCTCTACAACGGCGAGCAGATCGGCGACGGTCGTCCACCACTCGTCGACATCGCGGTCGACCCGGTCGACGGCACCACGCTCACCGCCATGGGCCGCAACGGTGCACTGTCGGTGATCGCGCTCTCCGAGCGCGGCACGATGTTCAATCCCGGTCCGTGCGTCTACATGAACAAGATCGCCGTCGGCCCGCGCGGTCGCGGCGCCGTTGACATCAACGCCTCAGTGACCGACAACCTGAGCGAACTCTCAAAACGACTGAAGAAGCCGATCCCCGAACTCGGCGTCGTCATCCTCGATCGTCCGCGCCATGACGCGCTCCTCCAAGAGGTTCGCGAAATTGGTGCGCGCGTGCTGTCGATCTCCGACGGCGACGTGGCTGGTGCCATCGCCACCGGTTGGCCGAACTCTGGTGCCGACATCCTCATTGGCGTCGGTGGCACCCCCGAGGGCGTCATCGCCGCGGCGGCGTTGAAGGGACTCGGTGGCGAGATCCAGGGCATGCTGATCGCGCGCGACGACGAGGAACGTCGTTCGGCCGAGGCGCTCGGCTACGACTTCTCACGCGTGCTCACGACCGATGATCTCGTCGCCAGTGACAACTGTTTCTTCTCCGCGACCGCCATCACCGACGGTGACTTCTTGCGCGGTGTGCGGTTCCATGACTTCGGTGCGACGACGCAGTCAATGGTCGTGCGATCACGTTCGGGCACGGTGCGCACGATTGAGACGTTCCACCGTCGCAACAAACTCGAAGAGTTCACGTCCGCGGGCTTCTAGCGCTCGTTTGATTGTTCACGAAGTACGGATGCATGGTCATTCGCGCGCTTGACCGATTGCACACAAGACTTCGTCGTCGTATGGTCGAAGGAGGACCCACGGGGCCTATCACCATCGACGCAACAAGGAGGATGTCGTGCAGGTTTCCAATCTCTTAGCGAACAAGAACCAAGACGTGGCAACGATTTCCCAAGAACGCACCGTCAATGACGCGCTAATGCTCCTGAAGGAGCGCGGGATCGGTGCCCTCGTCGTCACCGGACCGACTCCTCCGCTGGTCGGCATATTCAGTGAGCGCGACGCCGTACGAGCGCTGGCGACCAGTGGCGCCACGGCTCTGGACACGAAGATCGCAGAATTGATGTCGACGGACGTGCAAACGTGTGACGAGACGACCACGGTCACGGAGTTGATGGGACTGATGACGGGACGACGGATTCGCCACCTCCCGGTCGTGCACGACAATCAACTGGTGGGAATGATTTCGATCGGTGACGTCGTCAAGGCTCGTTTCGACGAACTCGAACACGAAAAGAAGGATCTGCTGGACTACGTGTCAGCGAGGTAACCACTGCGCGCTGACCATCGGATCACGCGTCTCGACTGGCCATTCGCCACGCACCGAGGAACGTCCATGCGACGATCCACGCAATGATGACGATGATCGCAACTGTCGTGGACTCACTCACCAAATGCACGTGACTCCCCCTCTGGGACCCACCGAAGACCGCGGGGAGCCCTGAGGGCTCAATATGGGCCATCGCCAGACCAACGAGGGCGCGCTGTGCGTTGATCAAGTGCGGTATGCCGACTCGAGAGAAGAGTGGGGTGATCACTATCTCGTAGACAATAAGTAGCACCACCGGCACGGTGCGCTGTCCCATGAGCGACGCCAAGCCAAGTCCGATGAGAAAGCCGATCACCGCCCATAACTCGACCCACAGTCCAGTCTCAATGATCAACTTCAGCGGTGGCGAGAGGAACGTCACCTTGTAACTGGCGTAATTCTGTTCGGCGGACTTGAGCGCCTGGGTTCGCATCTCGGACTTCGTCGCTGGCGTGGCGGTGATGGTCCCCGATGACAGGTGGACGACAACGGGCTCATTGTTCTGGCCACACTGGACCTGTCCACTCGTCGGCGGACCTTTGTAGAAGTAGTCGAGGTTGCAGATGGCTGAGCGTGGATGCGCCTCGGCCCACGAATAAAATCCTTGGCGACTGAGACCCACCGGAATGTTGTTCACGCTTTCAAAATTCAACCGGGTAGGTGCCGCAGCCACGCATACCGCACTGACAATGATGACGCCGGTCGCCACGACCGGCACGATGATCATCAGTCCCGCCGGAATACGCGCAAAGTACAAGGCAAGTCGCGATCGACCCGTCACGACGAGATGACGAAACATGCCCTCTGAAAGGTCGACCGAGCCAGCGGTGCAACCGAGCGTCGCGGCAACGATGAATCCGAAGACGTAGATCAGAGTGGCGTTCAGATCCTCGAATATCGAGTACCCGCCAGCCGGCCCGTAGGAATGAGGTGCGACGACGTGCGCAATTGCGCGCACGAGGAGGAAGAGCACTGGGAGGCCAATATTCACTGCAAGTACCGCGATCATGAGTCCACGGCGCTTTCGTAGCTCCATGAACCGCGTCATGATCATCGCGACGTTCGGGAGTGGCGAGCTCCGGCGAGTTCCTGTCACCGTCGGAACCGTCGCGACGACAGGGGCGCTCACTCTGGTTCTCCGAGCCGCTTGGTGACTTCGAGAAACCACGACTCAAGCGAGGCTTGAAGCAGTTGAAGTCGGTACACCGAGATGCCGCCCTCGACGAGGACGCGGTTCATCTCAGCGACCAGGGTCCGGTCCGACCCCGCGTCGAGCGCAATGGTCAGGCCGTCCGCTCCCACTTCGACGGGGCCGCCGAGATTGGCTCCTGCGAGGAGTCGACTGGCGACGTCAGGCGTGGAACACTCGACCTGTAGTTCGACGTCGGCGCCGGACAAGAGTTCGGTGATCGGGCCTTGTCGGATGATTTGACCACGGTCCACGATCGCGACGGCGTCGCACGTTCGCTCCACCTCGTCGAGGAGGTGCGACGAGAGCACTACGGTGCGACCTTCGGCGACGAAGGACCTGATCATCTCGCGCATGTCATGCATGCCTCCCGGGTCAAGACCATTCATCGGTTCGTCGAGGATCAGCAGCTGCGGATCGCCGAGCAGGCACGCGGCCACGCCGAGACGCTGGCGCATGCCCATCGAGTACTTGGCGACCTTGTCATCGGCGCGACCGGACATGCCGACGCGCTCGAGCGACGGTCCGATCCTCTCGCGCGCTGCCGGTTCGCGCGCGGCAGCCAGGATCTGGAGATTTTGCCGACCAGTGAGGTGGGCGTGGAAGCGAGGCTCATCGACGATCGCACCGACGCGCGACAGCGCGACGTCTCGATGACGAGGAACCTCCAAGCCGAGCAATGACATCGTGCCGGCATCGGCGTGTGTCAGTCCGAGGAGGACCCGAATGAGCGTCGTCTTGCCGGCGCCATTGGGACCGAGATAGCCGAACGCACATCCTCGCGGCACTCGCAGATCGACACCGTTGACGGCGACGCTGGTGCCGAATCGCTTCGTAAGTCCGCGCGTCTCAACCGCGAAGTCGCCGCTCGACGAGCCATCCCTCGATCGTTCCATTGACGCAGTGATGACCATCATGGATCCCTTCGAGCTCGCGCATGCTGAGCCGTCATTCACCCGATGGTACGGCTGGGTACGAGCTCGCAGGAATAGGGGTAAACCCCGATGACCCTTAAGGTGACGTCTCGTCTTCGCGCAACGACGCGCGAGCCGCGGCGAAGCGAGTTACTTCGCCATCGCTTCAGTGGCCTCTTTGACGGCTTTGCGAAACTTGAACCGTTCCGCGAGCCAGCACACGAGCGGGAAGAGTCCGATCGTCGAGACCATCCATCCGACGTAGTGCAACGTGTTGCCGTCGGGCGCGAACATCAGCGGCAGCGCGACGATGTAGAACGCCCAGGTGTAGCGCTTCCAAATCTGCGCGCGTCCGTACTGGTCCGCGATCACATCGCCAAACTTCGCGCGCTCGGTGTACTTGGCGCCCCAGTGTGCGACGCCGGCCTGCTCGATTTGGTCTGTAACTCGCATTAGAGCCATGCCTGTCTGGAATCTGATGTCGAGATTGAACGGAGGTATTCGACCCTCATCACGTGGTTCATAGCAGTCATACAATACCCGCCATGGGCGATGACGTCACTCGACCAACGACACGGAAGTTGATTAGCCGTTTGTTCTTGTGGGTCGTTGGAGTCGCCATGATCGTGGCAGTCGTGTTGGCCGTGACAGGTGAGTGGACAAGCGTCGTCGGACTGATTGTTGGTTTGTCGCTGACCTTTGCGATGACCCGGAGGGTCAAAGGACCGTTGAGAAAGTCCGGGGAAGTTCTTTCAGATTCTCGAGTCATCTGGGTGTTCGCGGGCATCGAGACAGCACTAGGCGCGGTCCTCATTTTTGTCGGCAGGCTCATTGGAGGATCTTTCATCATCGGTCTTACGGTCGCCCTCGCAACTTTCTTGATCACGCTCTCGATAGTGCTGTGCGCCGCCGTCGCAAAAATTAAGACCGTGCCGCGCTAAGGCGAAGTTCGGCTCGCTCCAGTGCAGCCCTCGCCATTGCGCTCGCGGTCGACTCCTCTTCGTTGCGGCTGTCGGCTGCGATCTCGGCCTCCGCGGCAACCTTGGCCGCCTGCGCGCGCGCGACGTCGATCTCATCGACTCGTTCGGCGATGCCGGCGAGGACAGTCGCCAGCGTCTGGTCGGCGACGTCGCCCTTCCCCACCTGGAAGAAACCACCGTGCACCGCGATCGAGATCTCGCCGTCGGATGTGTCGACGCGAACCACACCGGGCACGACGTCGCCCACCATGTCCATGTGCTCGGGCAATACCGTGAACCAGCCCTCGGACGAGCGCGCCACCAGCGCCGACGCCTCGCCGACCCACAGTGGTGACTCCGGTGTCACGATTTCTACCTTCAGTGTGGCCACGTCAGTCCTTCTGGAGTTCCGCGGCCTTGCGCTCGACGTCCGAGGCCCCGCCGACGTTCAAGAACGCCTGCTCGGGGAACGCGTCGAGGTCGCCCTTGACCAAGTGTTCGAAGGACTCGATCGTCTCTTGCACCGGCACGTTGATGCCGTCGATGCCCGTGAAGACCTTGGAGACGAACATCGGCTGGGACAGGAACCGCTGGATCTTGCGAGCGCGCGTGACCGTGATGCGGTCCTCTTCGGAGAGTTCATCGAGACCGAGGATCGCGATGATGTCCTGGAGTTCCTTGTTGCGCTGGAGGATCTGCTGGGTCTGTCGTGCGACGGCGTAGTGACGCTCACCGACGATCTCAGGCGCCAGGATGTTCGACGTCGAGGTCAACGGGTCGACCGCTGGGTAGATACCCAACGCGGCGATCTGTCGACTGAGTTCGGTCGTGGCGTCGAGGTGGGTGAAGGTCGTGAACGGCGCCGGGTCGGTGTAGTCGTCGGCCGGCACGTAGACGGCCTGCAACGACGTGATCGAACGGCCTCGGGTCGAGGTGATGCGCTCTTGCAGCTCGCCCATCTCGTCGGCCAGCGTCGGTTGGTACCCGACCGCGCTCGGCATGCGGCCAAGCAGTGTCGAGACCTCGGAGCCGGCCTGCACGAAGCGGAAGATGTTGTCGACGAACAGCAGCACGTCTTGGTTCTTCACGTCACGGAAGTACTCGGCCATCGTCAATGCCGCCAGAGCGACGCGCAGGCGCACGCCCGGCGGCTCGTCCATCTGGCCATAGACCAGCGCGGTCTTTTCGATGACGCCGGATTCGCGCATCTCGAGGAGCAGGTCGGTGCCCTCACGGGTGCGCTCGCCGACGCCGGCGAAGACCGAGACGCCTTCGTGGAGTTCGGCGACGCGACGGATCATCTCCATGATGAGGACGGTCTTGCCGACGCCCGCACCGCCGAAGAGGCCGATCTTGCCACCCTGCACGTACGGGGCGAGGAGGTCGACGACCTTGATGCCCGTCTCGAACATCGTGGCGTGCGGCTCGAGCTGGTCGAAGGCCGGGGCGCTGCGGTGGATCTCCCAGTAGTCCTCGACCGGTCCGATGTCGTCGGTGTCGAGTGACTCGCCGATGACGTTGAACACGTGACCGAGTACGGCGTCACCGACGGGCACCGTGATGCCGCGGCCGGTCTGGCGCACGACCGCGCCGCGCACGAGGCCGTCGGTCGGCTTCATGCAGACGCAGCGAACGCGGCCCTCACCGATCTGCTGGGCGACCTCGCCGGTCACCGTGATCGTCGCGCCGTCGATGACGATGTCGACCTCGATGGCGTGGTTGATCTCGGGCAGCGAGTGCGGCGGGAACTCCACGTCCACGACCGGACCGGCGATCGCGACGACGCGGCCGGTCTCGAGGGTGGTCTTTTCTGGAGCGATGGTCATTTGTTTCTCACTTTCCCGAGCGGAGCGCTTCGGCGCCGCCCACGATTTCCATGATTTCGGTGGTGATCGAGTCCTGGCGGGCCCGGTTCATGATGCGACTGAGGTTCTGGCCGAGTTCGTCGGCGTTGTCGGTAGCGGCGGCCATAGCGCGTTGCTGGCTGACGTGGAACGACGCCGCGCCTTCCAAGAGCGCCGAGAAGATCTCGCTCTCGATGGCCTTGGGCGCCAGCGTCGTGAGGAGTTGGGCCACTTCCGGCTCGAACTCCGTGTAGCCCTTCAAGACCTTCGGGCCGTCGTCTTCGGGCACGTCCGGTAGTGACAGCGGGAGCAGTTGTTGGACCTCGACGCTCTGGCTCGCCGCGGAGAGGAATCGAGTCGAGACGAGGAAGACCTGTTGGGCCTCGCCGTTGACGAACGGTTCGGCGACGGTCGCGGCGATTCGTCGCGCGTCGTCGAAGGTCGGGCGATCCGACATGCCGACGAAACCGCTGACGAGGTCGATGCCGCGGAAACGGTAGAACGCGCCGGCCTTCTTGCCGACGCTGAAGAGTTGGACCGACGTGCCGTCGTTCTCGAGCTTGCGCACCAGGCGCTCGCCCGCACGCATCGCCGAGGAGTTGTAAGCACCGGAGAGTCCCCGGTCGCCGGTCAGTACCAGCACGACGGCCTTATCGACGCGCTCGGGTACTGCGAGGAGTTTGGCGGCGCCGGCCGGATCGGCCTTGGCCGCTTCGACGATGATGCGTCGCATTCCCTCGCGGTACGGACGATTGGCCACGATGCGCGCCTGCGAGCGAGTGATCTGGGAGGCGGCAATGAGTTCCATCGCCTTGGTGATCTTGCGCGTTGACTGCACCGACTTGATGCGTCGACGCAGGATTCGTTCCTGTCCACCGGCCATTGCTCCTCCTTTCTCGCTCGGTCGCTCGGGTTACTTCGCGGAGACGGCGAAGCTGTTCACGAACAGCTCCATCGCCTTGTCCAATGACGTCGTCTCGGGTAGCGCGCCGGTCTCGCGGATCGCGTAGAGCAGGTCGGCGTGTTGCGCGCGGAAGTTCGTCAACAACTCGGACTCGAAGCGACGGACGTCTTCGACGGGGATCGTGTCGAGCCAGCCCTTGGTGCCGGCGTAGATGACGATGCACTGTTCTTCGACTGGCATCGGCGCGTTGAGACCCTGCTTCAGCAATTCGGTGAGGCGATAGCCCCGGTCGAGCTGACGCTGGGACGACTTGTCCAACTCCGAGCCGAACGTCGCGAAGGACTCCAGGTCGCGGAACTGAGCGAGGTCGATCTTGAGCGTGCCCGCGACCGAGCGCATGGCCTTGATCTGAGCGGCGCCACCGACGCGCGACACGGAGTTACCCACGTCGATCGCGGGACGCACACCGGAGTAGAAGAGGTCGGACTGCAAGAAGATCTGGCCGTCGGTGATCGAGATCACGTTCGTCGGGATGTAGGCCGAGATGTCGCCGGCCTTGGTCTCGATGATCGGCAACGCCGTCAGTGATCCCCCACCGCGCTCGTCGCTCAACTTGGCCGCACGCTCGAGCAGGCGACTGTGCAGGTAGAAGACGTCGCCGGGATAGGCCTCGCGACCCGGTGGTCGTCGCAGCAGCAGCGAGATCTGTCGGTAGGCCTCGGCCTGCTTCGAGAGGTCGTCGTAGACGACGAGGGCGTGCTCCCCGGAGTCCATCCACTCCTGGCCGATCGCACAGCCGGCGTAGGGGGCGAGGAACTTGAAGGGCGCGGGGTCGCCGGCCGAGGCAACGACGACGACGGTGTAGTCGAGCGCGCCGAAGTCCTCGAGGACCTTCACGGTCTGGGCGACCGAGGAGTTCTTCTGGCCGACCGCGACGTAGATGCACTTCACGCCCTGACCCTTCTGGTTCAAGATCGTGTCGATCGCGACGGTCGTCTTGCCGGTCTTGCGGTCGCCAATGATCAGTTCGCGCTGTCCGCGGCCGACCGGCGTCATCGCGTCGATCGCCTTGATACCGGTCTGGAGCGGCTCCGAGACCGGCTGGCGACCGGTGATGCCCGGCGCCTGGATCTCCATGCGGCGCTGCTTGGGATTGACCAGCGGTCCCTTGCCGTCGATGGGCTCGCCGATCGCGTTCACGACGCGACCGAGGAGCGCGTCACCGACGGGCATGTTCAAGATGCGTCCGGTCGCGCGAACGACCTGCTCTTCTTCGATGGTGTCGACCGAGCCGAGCACGACGGCACCGATGGTGTCCTCGTCGAGGTTCATCGCGAGTCCGAGCGTCCCGTCTTCGAACTCGAGCAGTTCGTTGACCTTGGCCGACGGCAGCCCCGAGACGCGCGCGATGCCGTCGCCGACCTCGACGACACGACCGACCTGCTCGGCACCGACGGCCGGATTGAAGTCCGTCACGTGCTTGCGCAGGGCCTCGGTGATCTCGTTGGCGCTAATGGTGAGCTCTGTCATCACAGATTCCTTTTCTTAGTCATTTCGATTCAAAGATGATTCGTAGAGGTGTCCCGGCGAGACGGCGTCGCGCAGTGCGCCGAGGCGCGCGCGCGTCGTCGCGTCCAGGCGCAGGTCGCCGATCTCGACGAGCACGCCACCGAGCAGTTCGGGACTGTCGGCGACCTGTAGTTCGACGTTCTTGCCGGTGAGTGCCGACAGCGAGGCGATGAGGTCGGCTTGACTCTGCGCATCGAGCGGTCGCGCGGTGTGCACGCGCGCGACGCGCCAGTCGCGGGCCTTGGCGACGTAGTCCACGAGGAAGTCCAGTGTGCCCACGACGTCACGTGCGCGTCCACCCGAGACGACGAACTTCGCCAACGCCAAGGTGACGGCGTCGACCTTGTCACCAAGGAGCGCCTGCACGGTGCCGAGACGCGACTCGAGGTCGGCGTCACGGTCGAGCAGGAGGCGTCGCAGTTCAAGGTTGCCTTCGATGGTCCGGGCCCAGCGAAAGAGTTCGTCCTCGATCTCGTCGAAGTTCTGTGCGTCGACCTCATCGAGCAACGCGTCGGCGAATCCGCTGACGCGCTGGCGCGAGGCCATGAGTCCCAGACCGGCGAGCGGGAACGTGCCCATCTGACTGAGTTCGCGTGCGCCGTAGGCCAGCTCGCCCAGGGCGTGCGGGACGTCCTGGGCGGCCGCGTTGCTCGCGGCGTAGCTCGCGACTTGCAGCGTCACGTCGTGCACTTTGCCGACGAGCAGGTCATTCACGATCAGCCCGCGCGCGACGCCGGTGATGGACGTATCGGTGAGCACGGCACGAAGGTCGGCGCGACCGAGGACCGTCTGCTCGAGCGACGCGAGCTCGGTCGACACCGTCGCGAGCGCGGCGGCGTCCAAAGAACCCAGTCGGGCGGCAGCGTATCCTTCGAGCTTGGGCAGCATGATCAGTTCGTGGATCCTCGGGCCGCTTCGACATTGAGGGCCGCGACGGCCTCGCGCACGAGGTCCTGGTGCGAGCTCTCGTCCACCTCGCGTCCGACGATCTGATTGACCAGTTCGAAGACGACCTCGCCGATGCGCGCCGAGGCCTCGTCGATGGCGCGCTGGCGCGCGGTGTCGACCTCGGCGTTGGCATTGGCGATGATGCGGTCGTACTCGGCCTGACCGCGGCCGGCCGCTTCGGCGCGGACCTGATCGGACGTCGCCTGGGCGGCCGCCACGATCTCGCGAGCCTGGTCGCGAGCGGCGTTGAGGAGCTTCGCTCGTTCGTCACCGGCCGCGGCCGCTTCGGCCTTGGCGGCATCGGCGGCGGCGAGGGACTCGCGGATCTTCTCCTGACGAGACTCCAACGCCTTGTTGAGGGGCGGCAGGATGTACTTGGTCATGAGCAGCAGTATCACCACCAACGTCACGAGCTCAATGAAGAACGTGCCGTTGGGAAGTAGGAATATTGACGCGGTCATCTCATTGCCCTTCTATCTCGTCCGGTACCTCGACCCGTTCGACGAACGGGCGTGCGTGCGTGGACTACTTGATCTTTGCGAATACGTACACGAACACGATCATGAACAACAGGTTGATGAAGTACATCGCCTCGACCAGTCCGACGGTCAAGAAGAAGTACGTTCGGGCCTTGGCCTCAATCTCGGGTTGACGCGCGATCGCCGCGATGGTCTGGCTACCGGCCAGGCCGTCACCGATCGCCGCGCCGATGGCACCGCCGCCGAGTGCGAGTCCGCCGCCGACGAGTGCACCCGCAATGCCGATCGCACCTGCGACTGTTTGTCCTGCCATTGTCTATTCCTCCTGGTTGGTGTTACTGCGATGTCTCGAGTACTGCGGTGTTCTTTACTTTCTTCTTTTTCTCGTGCTTCTCTTCGTGCTCTTCCTCGTGGCTGGTGGCCATGTCGAGGTAGATGATCGTGAGCAACATGAAGATGTACGCCTGGATCAGGCCGATGGCGAGATCGAAGGGCTTCCAGATGATCTCGAAGGGCCCGAGGGCCTTCGAGGCGAGGGCGGCCACCACGACGATGATGAGGCCACCCGAGAAGAGGTTGCCGAAGAGTCGAAGCGTCAACGTGATCGGCTTCGTGACCTCTTCGATGAGGTTGATCGGGGTCAACCAGCCGGCCGGCTTGGCGTAGTGCTTGAGATAGCCGCCGATGCGACGCGCGCGCAGTGACTCGATGTGCACCCAGACGATGACGAAGAGCGCGAGCGCGAGCGGAAGGTTCACGTCGCTCGTCGGGGCGGGGAAGATCTCACCGGATGAGCCGGGGTGCATCGCGGTCGGCAAGAAGCCGATCCAGTTGGCGACCAACACGAAGACGAAGACGGTCACGCCGAGCGGGATGAACCGCTTGCCCTTGTCGCCCAGCGAGGACTTGACGAGGTCGCCGACGATGTCGACGACGAGGATCTCCCAGATCAACTGGAACTTGCCTGGCACGCCGTCGGTGACGTGCTTGTGCAGGTACCAGCCCATGTAGACGATGATCAACAGCGCGAGCAGTGTCGACAGGGCGATGTCGGTGTCAAAGGTCAGACCGAAGAGGGCGAAGTGGGGGTGATCACCAACGTGAATCGTCTTGGCGGCGTACAGCATCCTCACCCGAATCCTCCCTGACTGGTCACAAGACGCATGACGTTGACCACAAACACGAGCTGATATAGCACGAGCCCTGACACAATACCGATTCCGAGCGGGGCATTCAGGAGCACCGCGGCGATGACGACGACGGTCATCATGCCCAATCGAACCGTGGTGCGCCCGCCCAGTTGACGGCGAACGGTCTTGGTGCTCTGCTCACCGCGCATCTCGACCTTGGCGGTCTGGCCGTCGAGGAATCGCAGGTTCACGATCGCCATGCCGACACCGAGCACGACGCCCAGGGCGGCGAGCGGCGGGGCCAGGACGACAGCCACGGCGAAGCCCACGACCCCAACGACGATGGCTGAAAGTGTGGTGCGACGAAGCAGGCGCGGCAGTGTGTCGGTTGGGAGGTTTTCTAGCACGAGCAATGGGTTTCTAAAGGAAACGCCGGACTTGCTTTACCACGCTCACCACGGCGGCGACCGTTCCTAATGTTATCCCGATTAAGAGACCCCACGGCGCGGTGCCCCACGCGTGGTCGGCCCAAATTCCCACCACGACGAAGGCCGCGATGATGATCGCGACCGTCATCCCCATCGTGAGCAGCTCGAACACGCTGGGCAGATCCTTGATGACGCTTTTGTCCTGTTCAGAGGGGGTGTCCGGTCCGTGCTGGCCCGGTTCGTCGCTCACTGGCGCGAACTCTCTTTCACACGCTTGGCCTCTTCGTTGCGGTAGTACAAACGGTTCACCAAGGGACTGAACCACGTCATCAAACCGATCAACAGCAGCGCGACGCCAAGCGGGATGAAGACGTTCGCCTGGGTGTCAAAGAGCGGCAGCAACACGAAGCTGCAGAGCACCGCCGTCCAGAGCCACAAGATCACCACGGTGCGTCGGTGACCGTGGCCGAGTCGCATCAATCGGTGGTGGATGTGGTTCTTGTCCGGCGTGTGGAACCCCTGGCCCGAGACCGTTCGGCGAACGAACGCCCAGACCGCGTCGATGAGCGGCACGCCAAGGATGAACACGGGGATCAACAGTGGCGCGAAGAAGAAGAACGTCACGCCGCTCGCCGGGGGCGTGCGCCCCCCGATCACCATCGTCGAGGCGCTCATCAGCAGTCCCAGCATCAACGCTCCGGCGTCACCCATGAAGAGCTTGGCCGGATGGAAGTTGTCGCGCAGGAAGCCCAGGCAGATCCCGCAGGTCAGGGCCGCGATCAATGGCCCGACGTTGTTGCTCGGCAGGAGCCCGAGGTCCTCGAGTCGCAGTCCGTAGAGGCACAGTGTGCCCGAGGCGATCGCGACGATGCCACCGGCCAGACCGTCGAGTCCGTCGATCAGATTGACCGCGTTCGAGAGCGCGAAGACCCACACCGCGGTGATGATCGGCAAGATCGACGGCCCGAGCACGACGAAGCCCGCGAAGGGCAGCTTCAACTGGTACATCGTCGCGCCGCTGAAGTACAGGATCGAGGCCGCGAGGAACTGACCGGCGACCTTGGCCGGGGCACTCATCTCGCGAAAGTCATCGAGCACGCCGACGACGAAGATCACGCCGGCCGCCAGCAGCACACCGAGCATCTCGTGCGAAGAGAGGATGATGTTGCGCAGCGTCGGGATCGCCATGGCGACGAGCAGCGCCACGCAGAAGCCGACGAGCATCGCGCCGCCCCCGCCGTAGGGGGTGGTGACTTGGTGGACCTTTCGTTCATCCGGTGCGGCGGTGTAACCGATGCGCAACGAGATCTTCCTCGCGGGCACGTTCGCCACCATCGTCACGACCGTTCCCACGGCGACCACGGCGACGTACCAGAGGATGTTGTGCATTGACTACTTCGTGAAGTTGGCGTAGGGGTTGAACGTCGCGCACATCGCGGCGACATCGCTGCGCACCTCGGCCACGACTGCCTCGTCGTCGCGGTGGCGTAGCGCGCGCGACATCAAGGTCGCGATCGTCTCGAATTCCCCCTCTTTCATGCCGGCCGTCGTCTCAGCGGCCGTGCCGACGCGCAGTCCCGACGTGACGAACGGACTTCGCGGGTCGTCGGGGATCGTGTTGCGATTCGTCGTGATCCCGGCGCGGTCGAGGACCTCCTGGGCGACCTTGCCGGTCAACTCCTCGTCGAACTCGCGCAGGTCCACGAGCACCATGTGGTTCTCGGTGCCGCCCGAGACGTTGCGGAAACCTTCCTTCGCGAGCGCGGCACCGAAGGCCTGCGCGTTGGCGACGATCTGTTCGGTGTACGTCGCGAAACTCGGCAGTGCCGCCTCCTTGAATGAGACGGCCTTGGCCGCGATCGCGTGCTCCAGGGGACCACCCTGTTGACCGGGAAAGACCGCCGAATCGATCTTCTTGGCGTACTCCTCGCGACAGACGATCGCCCCACCGCGCGGACCGCGCAGGGTCTTGTGCGTGGTGAAGGAGACGACGTCGGCGTAGGGCACGGGATTCGGGTGCGAACCACCGGCGATCAGTCCGGCGACGTGGGCGGAGTCGAACATCAACAGTGCGCCGACCTCGTCGGCGATCTCTCGGAACGGCACCGGATCGATCACGCGTGTGTACGCCGTCGCGCCGGCGAGGATCATCTTCGGTCGGAACTGGAGGGCCAGCTCTCGTACGTTCTCGAAATCGATCATCTCACCGGGGTTCTCGGGGTCGTCCGAGCGCGGCGTCACGCCGTAGGAGACGAAGTTCCACCACTTGGACGTGATCGACGCCGGTGAGCCGTGCGTGAGGTGCCCGCCCTGATCGAGTCGCATGCCGAGGATCGTGTCGCCTGGCTCCAAGAGCGCTTGGTAGACCGCGACGTTCGCGTTGGCCCCACTGTGGGGCTGCACGTTGGCGTGGTCGGCACCGAACAGCGCGGTGAGACGGCGGCGAGCGAGGTCCTCGACCTCGTCGACCACGGAGTTCCCGCCGTAGTAACGACGTCCCGGGTAGCCCTCGGAGTACTTGTTGGTGAGGATCGAACCGGTCGCCGCCATGACCGCGGGCGAGGCGAAGTTCTCACTGGCGATGAGTTGAATCGTCGTCGTCTGGCGCTGCCACTCCTGGGCGAGCAAGGACGTCACCTCGTCGTCGTTCGTGATCCACGCGTCAAAGGGTGAGGAGGTCATTGATTACCTTTCATCATCGACGAGATGCTCGTCGAGTTCATCGAGCTTCGCGACGCGTGTCATATGGCGGCCCTGTCCCGGCGTCGCATTCAGCCACGCCTCCAACGCCTCGACGGCGACGGCGGCACCAGTGAGTCGCGCGCCGAGGCACAGCACATTCGCGTGATTGTGTTCGCGCGCTAAGTGCGCCGAAGTGACGTCGTGCACGACCGCGGCCCGGACGCCGGGCACCTTATTGGCGGCGATCGAGATCCCGATCCCGGTGCCACAGATGGCGACGCCGAGGTCGCACTCGCCCGAAGCGACGCGTCGACCCACCGCGGCGCCGAAGTCCGGATAGTCGACCGAATCGGTGGCGTTGTCGGTGCCCAGGTCGAGTGTGTCGTAGCCCCAATCGGTGAGTGACTTCGCCAGGAGCGCCTTTAAGTCAAAACCAGCGTGATCTGAGCCGAGGGCGATACGCATCGACTCAACCTTACCTAGGGAATCGAAACGTTTGAATGTCCAGGCAATACTTCTGGAGTGACAACTCCCCCACGAACGCCGGTGCTGGTTGGGGTCGGTCAGGTCACGGACCGGCCCAGTCCGGGCGCGACGTACTCGTCACGGAAGCATCCGCTCGATCTCATGGTGGAGGCGCTGGAACGCGCGGCAACTGATTCGGGTGCGACGTCGATGCTCGAGAACATCGACGAGATCGTGGCCGTGTCGTCCTTCACGTGGCACACCAACGACCCGGCGTTACTGGTCGCCCAACGACTCGGACTCGACGTCACGACCCACCTCTTGAGTGTCGGTGGCAACACGCCCCAGAAATTCCTCAACGACGCGGCACGGCGCATTCTCGCCGGTGAGCTGCGTTCGGTCGCGGTCGTCGGCGCCGAAGCAATGTACGCGCGACTTCTCGCGAAGCGAGAGGGCTGCGAACTCGAATGGGAGCGCCAGCCTGATGACGTAGCGAGTCCATTGCTCGCGGCGGACGATCGGGCACCGCTGACGGCCGCCGAGTACGCGCAGGGACTTAACCTGCCCACGAACATCTATCCACTCTTTGAGAATGCTCGGCGTGCTCGGCTCGGATGGACGATTCACGATCACCGCGACCACCTCGGCCAACTCTGGGCGAACTTCGCGTCGGTCGCATCGGACAATCCTTACGCGTGGATTCGCGATGCACCGTCGCCGGAGGCGATCGCCACGGCGAGCTCGAACAATCGAATGATCGCCTTCCCGTACACCAAGTTGCTGATGGCGAACATGCCGGTCGACATGGCCGCCAGCTACATCCTGACCAGTTACGAGCACGCCGTCGCGCTCGGTGTCGCGCGAGACCGCATGATCTTTCCCCAGTGCGGCGTGGACGCGAATGACCACTGGCTTATCTCGGACCGGCCTCAACTCGATGACTCCCCCGCGATGCGAGCGCTCTGGCACGAACTCCAGCGCTTCGGTGTCACCAGTGACGCCCTCACGACGATTGATCTCTACAGCTGCTTCCCCACGGTCGTCCAGAGTGCGTGCGACGTGCTCGGCATCGACGCATTCGATGTCGAGCGCGTCCCGACGATCACCGGCGGTCTCACCTTCGGCGGCGGGCCGGGCAACAACTACGTGACCCACGCCATCGCCTCCATGGTCGTCGCGCTGCGCAACGACCCGAGCGGACAGGGACTGGTGACCGCTCTTGGGTGGTTCTGCACGAAACATTCGTGGGGCGTGTACGCAGGGTCTCCGCCGACAGATGGCTTTCGAAGCTCGAGTCCCCAAGACGCTGTCGACGGACAACCTCGATGCGTCAGTGAGCAGCGAGACGGTACCGCGACGGTCGAGAGTTACACCGTTACGCACTCATCGAACGGGGAGGCGGAACGATTGATCATCGCCGCGCGCACACCAGACAACGTGCGCACGTGGTGTCACAGTACTGACGCGACGTTGATGCGCGACGCGGAGAGCTCAGAACTCATCGGTCGCACGGGCATCATCGCGAGCGACGTCTTCGCCCTCTGACCCGGCATTCAATTGAGGACGCGTTCCAACTCACTGACGGACACTGCACCTTCGCGCAGGATCTTCCACGGTGTGACCGACAGATCGACGACACTTGAGACGTCGCCCGAGCGTTCTCCTCCGTCGATCGCTCCGTCCAACTCCTCACGATTGGCGAAGCGCTCCAACACCTCGTAGGCGCTGTGACAGGGCATCTCGCCGTGCTCGTTCGCGCTCGTGATCGCGAACGGTCCGAGCACCGCCATCATGCGGCGAAGGACGTCGTCATCGGGAATACGGAACCCAGCGGTGTCGTTGTCGCCGCCGAGCATGACCGACAACTCATGCGGGACCTTGACGATGATCGTGAGCGCTCCGGGCCAGAACGCGTCGGCCAGACCCTGGGCCTCGTCGGGCCACTCGACGCCGAGGAAATCCAATTGCTCAATGGAGTCGACCATCACCGGAATCGGCACGAACGTGGGTCGGTGCTTCAGCGTGAACAATTTGGCGACCGCCGATGGCTGACTCACCTCGGCCGCGAGTCCATAGACCGTATCGGTCGGAACCGCGACGATCCCTCCGGCGTCCAGGGCCGCGATCGCGGCCTCGACCTTCATCAACCTCGGCATCAGCGTTTCGCGATCAAGAAGCGTGGATTGCCGAACATGTCGTCCAGGTCCTGGACGTCGCTGAACATCGCGTCGTGTGCCGCCTGGAGTACCGCCGCGCGATGCATGTTGCCATGTTCACATATAAGTAGCCCATTTGCCACGAGCCACGAGCTCGATTGTCCGATTATGACCGCCAAGTCAGCGAACCCGTCGGCCATTGGGGTGTCCGACGCGACCAGTGCACCAAAGGGCTCGTAGGCAAGGACCGGGTCGAGCGTCGCGAACTCCGCGGCCCCGACGTACGGCGGGTTGGCGACGATCAAGTCGACGCAACCCCGCAGTGAAGGATCGAGCGAGTCGAACCACGAGGACTGCACCGTCGTGACGCCGTTCAGACCGTGCTTCTCGGCATTGATCCGCGTGACGTCAAGGGCGTCGAGCGACGAGTCGACCGAGACGAGCCGTGCGCGCACGTCCATCTGGCGCAGTTCGAAGAGGAGTGAGAGTCCGATGGCGCCCGAGCCGCAACCGAGGTCGAGGATCAGTGGCTCCTTCAGTCGCCGCTGCATGAGTTCATCGAAGGCGTGGCCGACGAGCTCTTCGGTCTCGGGACGCGGTATCAACACGCGCGCGTCCAGGTCCAGGTCGAGTGAGCGAAAGGGCCAATGGCCGAGCACGTACTGGATCGGCTCGCCGTCCAGGCGTCGTTGAGCGGCGGCGCGCATCGCGAGCAGCGATGCTTCGCTCGGGGGCGAAAACTCTTCGACCAACCAACGCGCTTCGCGACGGTTGAGACCGGCGTCGATGAGTTCGGTCACGAGGAACGAATTAGCGTCCATCGCTCTCGCCGAGTTGTCGCGCACGCTTTTCCGCGAGCAGTGCGTCGACAAAGGGATCGAGGTAACCGGCCAGCACGTAATCGAGCGTATAGGTCGTCATGTTGATTCGGTGATCCGTGACCCGGTTCTCCTTGAAGTTGTAGGTGCGGATCTTCTCGCTGCGACCGCCGCTGCCCAACTGACTGCGCTTCAGGTCGCCCTGTTCGCTGGCCTGCGCGTCCTGGGCGGCCTTGAGCAACCTCGAACGCAAGACGATCAGGGCCTTGGCCCGGTTCTGGATCTGGCTCTTCTCGTCCTGCATCGACACCACGATCCCGGTCGGCAGGTGCGTGATGCGCACCGCCGAGTCCGTCGTGTTGACGCTCTGACCACCAGGACCCGACGAGCGGTAGACGTCGATCTTGAGATCGCTCTGATTGATGTCGACGTCGACCTCTTCGGCCTCGGGCAGCACCGACACGGTCGCCGAGGACGTATGCACGCGACCCTTGGCTTCGGTGACGGGCACGCGCTGGACGCGGTGCACGCCCGCCTCGTGCTGCAGTCGGAACCACGCGTCCTCACCTTTGATCAGATAGATGGCCTCGTCGAGCCCCCCCTGCTCGGACTCGCGCTCTTCGATGACGTCGAGTTTCCATCCGCGAAGCGCGGCGTAACGGCGGTACATCTGGGCCAGGTCGCCGGCGAAGAGGTTGGCCTCTTCCCCGCCTTCAGCGCCGCGGATCTCCAGGATCACGTTGCGGCCCTCGTTGGGGTCATGCGGCAAGAGCAGCGTCTCGAGGTTGAGTTCAAGTTCAGCGGTGCGTGCCTCGGCGTTGTTCATCTCTTCGCGCCAGAGCTCGCGGTCATCGCCGGTCGACTCGTTGAACATCTCCTTAGCGGTCGTGAAGTCCGACTGGGCGGACTTCAGCTCGTTCCAGGCGTTGTTGATCTCGGCCAGTTCCTTGTGGCGGCGCGACAGGTCGCGCAGACGTGTGAGGTCGCTCGCGACGTCGGGTTCCGACAGCTGGGCTTCGACTGAGTGGAGTTCGTCCTGAAGGGCGTTCAGGGTCTCGTCAAAGGAGCGCACGACGGGTGAGCGCTCGAGGACCTAAGCCCTCGGAGCGCGCGCCTTGGTCTTTTGCGCGTAGCGACGCTGGAAGCGCTCGACGCGACCACCGGTGTCGACAAGCTTCTGCTTGCCGGTGAAGAACGGGTGGCATTCGTTGCACAGTTCGACGGTCATCGCTGACTTCGTGGACTGGGTCGTGAAGGTGTTACCGCACGAGCATTTGACGGTCGCTTCGCCGTAGTTGGGGTGGATATCAGGCTTCATAGGTGCTCCTCGTTGCGAATGACAAGTTTAGCGGGAAATTAACTGGTTGACGCGGGCCCGCGCGCGATCTCGGCCAGGAACTCGTCGTTGGACTTGGTCGACTTGAGTTTGTCGATCAGCAGTTCCAGGCCGGCCGCTTCGCGACCTTCCGAGGCCAGACCGTTCAGCACGCGTCGCAACTTCCAGACCTGGGGCAGCGCCTCGCGACTGAAGAGCAACTCCTCGTGTCGGGTGGACGACGCGTTCACGTCGATCGCCGGGTAGATGCGGCGCTCGGCCAAGCGACGGTCGAGTCGCAGCTCCATGTTGCCAGTGCCCTTGAACTCTTCGAAGATGACTTCGTCCATCTTCGAGCCGGTCTCGACGAGCGCCGAAGCGATGATCGTGAGCGAGCCGCCCTCTTCGATGTTGCGCGCGGCGCCGAAGAACTTCTTCGGCGGATAGAGCGCACCGGAGTCGACACCACCGGACATGATGCGCCCGGTCGCCGGGGCGGCCAGGTTGTAGGCGCGAGCCAGTCGCGTGATGCCGTCCAGGATGATCACGACGTCGCGGCCCTGCTCGACGAGGCGCTTGGCGCGCTCGATGCACAGTTCGGCGACGTGCGTGTGCTCTTCGGCCGGTCGGTCGAAGGTGGAGGCGATGACCTCGCCCTTCACGGTGCGACGGATGTCGGTCACCTCTTCGGGGCGCTCGTCGACCAGCAGGACCATCAGGTGGACCTCGGGGTTGTTCGACTCGATCGACTGGGCGATCTGCTTCATGATCGTGGTCTTGCCGGCCTTGGGCGGCGAGACGATCAGGCCACGCTGGCCCTTGCCGATCGGTGAGAGCAGGTCGACGATGCGCGGCGTGAGGTCGGTCTTACCCTCGTTGAGCTCGAGGTTCAGCTTCTCGTCCGGGAAGAGCGGCGTCAGGTCTTCGAAGCGTGGGCGAAGTCGGGCGACCTCGGGGTCGAGACCGGCGACGCTGTCGACACGCAACAGCGCCGGGTACTTCTCGTTCGAGGCGGCCGGTCGAAATCCGCCGACGATGGTGTCGCCCTTGCGCAGATGGTAGCGACGGACCTGGTTGATCGAGACGTAGACGTCATTGGGTGACGGGTGGTAGCTCTTGGTGCGGAGGAATCCGTAGCCGTCGTCGCGCAGGTCGAGCAGTCCTTCGATCTCGATGAGCTCGCCGGCGTAGGGCTGGTCGGCGTTCGGCATGGAGTCGCCACCGAAGCGCTCGCGGCCGTTACGGTTGCGGCGGTTGCGGCGGTTGCGGCCGTTGGTGTCGTTGCCGAAGTCACGCGGCTGGCGGTCTTGGCGCGGCTGGGTGTTCTGACGAGGCGCGCTGGTGCGCTCGGTGCCGTTGGCACTTGGCGCGGCGGGTGCGGCCTCGGTCGTGGGCTCGGCATCAGTGGCGACCGTCGCGGCGGGACGGTCGGCGGAGGCGTCGGCGACGAACTCACCCAGCAGGTCATCGAAGTCATCGGTCGGCGTCGCCACGGTGCGGCGCGAGCGCACGGCCCGCGAGCCGTTCTCGGTGGGCTCGCTCGAGGGGGCGGGAGCCGGGTCGCCCATGATGGCTTCGATCAGTGAGGCCTTGGAGGCACGCGCCGAGATGTCGACGCCTTTCACCTTGGCGATGGTTTGCAGGTCCTCACGAGTCTTGGACTCAAGATCGGACCGGTCAGGGGAAGGCTTTACAGCCATAGTTAATCCTTTCGTTCCGCTCGACAAAATTGCATGAGCGAAGAAGAAAAATCGGGAAACGTCATCTCGGAAGAGTTCCTCACCCCGGGGAAAGGCCGGGCGTGGACGACTTCTTCATTGTAGCGGAGACAGCGCCAATTGCCAACATTTGGTTGAATTCTTAGAAACGAGGAACTCGTGCGGCGACGAGTGCATCGAAATGACACGTATTAATCGGTCCCTTTGACCTCGTGCTGGCACTAGGGAACATTGAAGGGTGACCTACTGCTTCGCTGCGCAGAACCACACAAGAGTGGCAATGATTACTGCTGCATACGTCAAGGAGGGGCCGCCAACGAATGACTGATTCGGCGTCGCAATCACGCAGAGACTCGCGCTCCGGCCCCGTCGGGTGGTTCTGGTTTCGTGCCAACTTTGGACGCCGCCGAGCGAACTACCTAACGATCGTCTTGCTCGTCGGTGCCATCGGCGGACTCGCCCTTGGCTCGGTCGCGGCCGCGGGCCGAACGGCGTCGTCGTACAACACGTTCCTCGCCAGCACGAATCCCTCCGATCTCACGTTTACGGTGGAAGCTCCCAATATCGCGAAGGACCTGGCTCGATTGCCATTCGTGAAACACGTGGGCATCTCGACGTACTCCGTCAATGCCTTCGTCGCTCGCAAGAATGGGTTGCCCGTATTTTCTAAAGCCCTGGTGAACGGCACGGTCACCAGTTCTGGGAGCCTTCTCGACGAGTATTTCAGTCAAGACCGCGTGGCCCTCGTCGACGGTCACCTGCCCAATCCCAAGATGGCCAATCAGTTCATGGCCGACCCGGGCGCTGCCAAGGCCATGGGGTGGCACGTGGGTGAGTACATCAAGATGATCTTCTTCACCGACTCCCAGGCAGATACCGCCACCTTTGGTCATACGTACGTCAAACCACAGGTGGCCTTGACGATGCATCTGGTGGCCACGGTCATTCCCAATGATGACGTCCTGCTCGACCAGGTCGATCGGTTACCGGAGTTCTTCTTCTTCACACCAGCACTTACGAAGCAGATCGTCAATAACGGTGTGCACTTCAACACGTACGCGCTGCAACTGGACCACGGCGTGCGCGATCTCTCGGCCGTGCAACGCGAGATCATTACGGCGCTCCCGCCGGGCACGACGTACGACTTCCACGTCAACTCCGTTGTCGCCGCGGAAGTGAACCGGTCACTCGAGCCTGAGTCAATCTCCCTTGACGTCTTCGGCCTCATCGCCGGACTGGCCGTACTCATCATCGCCGGAGGCGTCATTGCGCGAGGTTTGCAACGAGAGAGCAAGGACATCGACGTGCTGCGGGCGCTCGGCGGCAGTCCTTCGATGTCAATGAACGCCAGCCTGCTCGGACCGCTGGCGGCTGTGGTGGTCGGTTCGGCGCTCGCCTTGGGCGTCGCCTTTGCGTTGTCGCCGTTATCGCCTATAGGTCCGGTGCGCTCGGTCTATCCCGACGGTGGCTTCTCCTTCGATAGGCCAGTGCTCGCCTATGGCGTCGTCCTGCTGCTGGTTCTTCTCTGCGCGATCTCCTTCGTTCTCACACTGCGACGCTCACGACGACAAGGGAATCGAGTACGAGCACTGTCCGCGCCAATCGGTTCGCGCGCCGGTCGTCTCGCCTCCGACCTCGGGCTACCCGTGACCGCCGTTGTCGGCATCCGCTTCGCACTGGAGCCGCCGGTCGATCGCGACGCGGCCCCCGTGCGTTCTGCGCTACTCGGCGCGGTCTTGGCCGTGACCATTGCTGCGGCGACACTCACCTTCGGCAGCAGTTTGAATACGCTCGTGACCCATCCATCCCTCTACGGATGGAATTGGAACTACGCGCTTACATCCAACGGCAACGGCATACCGCCGCAGGCCGCACACCTGCTCGGCCACGATAAATACGTCGCTGCGTATTCGGGTGTCAATTACGCGAACGCGCAGATCAACGGCGTGACGGTGCCGATCATTTTGACGACGGCGAACGCGAAAGTGACGGCGCCGATGCTCTCTGGCCACGAAATCACCGGTCCGAATCAGATCGTGCTGGGCGCCGAAACGATGCAAGAACTTCACGCGCACTTGGGCCAGACGGTGATCGCGCAGTACGGCACGAAGAAGGACTATCCCGTGTACGTACCGCCCACGAAGATGAAAATCGTGGGCACCGCGACGCTTCCGGCTATCGGAGGAACGCTCGTCGGTCACACGTCGATGGGAGTGGGCGCATTAGTCCCGCTCAGCATTGAACCGCCCGCCTTTCAGAAGTTCCTTCACCACAAGAATGAGACCTTGAACGGCTACTCCGACCTCTTCGTTCGTTTCAAGCGAGGTGCCCCGTCGTCGCTCGCCTTGGCGTCAGTGAGAAAGATCGCCCAGATCGGCGAACGCGAAATCCAAGCCACACCCGATGGTGGTGGCAGTGACGTCGCGGTCCAGGGTGTGCTCTACCCGGCCGAGATCGAGAACTACCGCGCCATCGGCATCATCCCAGACCTGCTCGCACTCGCCTTAGCGCTCGGAGCGGTCGTCGCACTCGGATTGACGTTGGTCGCATCGGTGAATCGACGCCGCCGCGACCTCGCGCTTCTTCGGACACTGGGTTTCAAGAGTCGACAGCTTCTCTCCGCGGTTGCCTGGCAGGCGTCGGTCGCTGGCGCCGTTGGAGCAGTCTTCGGAATTCCGCTGGGAATCCTTGCAGGTCGTTGGTTATGGACCCTCTTTGCCAACAAGATCTACGCCGTGCCACGACCGACCGAACCCGTCCTCTCGCTCGTGATCGTGGCGTTCACCGCCTTGGTGCTCGCGAACGTCGTCGCCGCGCTACCGGGCCGAAGCGCGGCAAGGACCTCGACGGCGCAGGTTCTGCGCGGCGAGTAGTTCGGATGTTCTCGCTACGACAGTTTCTCGAGCAGCGCCTTCAACGTCGCGTCGACGACGTCGGGGGTGACGCTCGTCTCGACCGCGGTGTCGGGGTCTTTCAAGCCGTTGCCGGTTAACACGCATACGACCGTCGAACCCTTGGGCACGCCGTACTTGATGATGCCGGCGATCGAGGCCGCCGAGGCCGGCTCGCAGAAGATCGACTCGTAACGCGCGACGAAGCGGTAGGCCTCGAGGATCTCGTCGTCGGTGACGGCGCGAATGTCGCCGAGCGACTCGTGGATGACCTCGAGTGCCGGGACCCAACTCGCGGGATTGCCGATGCGGATCGCGGTCGCGATCGTCTCGGGATTCGCGACCGGGTGGCCGAGGACGATGGGTGCCGCCCCGGCTGCTTGGAAGCCCCACATCTTGGGCAGGATCTTGCAGCGCTCGGCGAAGTGGTACTGCGTGAAACCACGCCAGTAGGCCGTGATGTTGCCCGCGTTGCCCACGGGGATCGAGAGTACGTCCGGCGCCTTGCCGAGTACGTCGACGATCTCGAACGCGCCGGTCTTCTGTCCTTCGATCCGGTCAGGGTTGATCGAGTTGACGATCGTGATGGGCAGGTGCTGGGTCAATTCGCGCGCCAGGTTCAGCGCCTGGTCAAAGTTGCCACGAATCTGCAGAACTTTGGCTCCGTAGACAATGGCCTGGGCCAGCTTGCCCTGAGCGATCTTGCCCTCGGGAACGAGCACGACGCAGTCCATCCCCGCCTTGCCGGCGTAGGCCGCGGCCGAGGCTGACGTATTGCCCGTCGATCCACAGATGACGGTCGTCGCGCCGTTGGCCTTGGCCTTGGTGATCGCCATCGTCATGCCGCGGTCCTTGAACGAGCCCGAGGGATTGAGTCCTTCGAACTTCAGCCAGACGTCCGCGCCGAGGCGCTCGGACAACCGCTCCGCGTGCAACAGCGGCGTGTGACCCTCTTGCAGCGTGACGATCTCATCGACACCGTCGAGGTCGAACCACTGGGCGTACTCAACAAGCAGTCCGCGCCATCCGATCATGCGAGTCCCCTGTCGATGACGCGCAGGCACGCGCCCACGGAATCGACGGACTTGTGTTTCGACAGGTCTTTCACCGTGGCGTTCACGCGGTCAGTGAGCGCCATGTGCGTGAGGAAGGCGAGTCGGGCCTCGTCACCGAATCCCGACTGTTCCATCGACTGGATCGAGACGCCGTTGTCACCGAAGATGCCCGCGACCGCGGCGAGCACACCGGGCCGGTCCAGCACGTCGATACTGATGTAGAAGGCACTCTCGAGTTCACCGGCCTCGACGCTGTGCAGCGTTCGGTCCACGCTGAAGGGGATGTCGTGACGACCACCGAAGCGGTTGCGCGCGGCGTCGAGCAGGTCACCCAGCACCGCCGTCGCAGTCGCCTCTCCCCCGGCCCCTTGACCAAGCCACATGAGAGGACCACTACGCACGCCCTCGACGAAGACCGCGTTCATCGCGCCGTGCACCGACGCGAGCGGGTGCTCGACGGGGATCATCGCGGGGTGTGCGCGCCGAGAGATCCCCGAGTCACCGACGCGTTCGGCGACGCCAAGGAGTTTGATGACGTAACCCGAGCGGCGCGCGAACTCGACGTCGACCGAGCGGATTCCGACGATACCCTGACGAGCGATCGCGTCGCCCACGAGCTCAGTCCCGAAGGCCAGCGACGAGAGGATCTGCACCTTGGCGGCCGCGTCGTAGCCCTCGACGTCGGCGCTCGGGTCGGCCTCGGCGTAGCCGAGGGCTTGGGCTTCTTTCAACGCGGACTGATAGTCGCTGCCTTCGCTCGTCATCTTGGAGAGGATGAAATTCGTCGTCCCGTTCACGATGCCCATCACGCGGTCGATGCGTTCGCCCGCGAGCGACGTGCGCAGCGCGCGAAGGATCGGTATGCCGCCGCCGACGGCCGCTTCATAGAACAGGTCCGCGCCGTTCTGGTGCGCCAGCTGCGCGAGTTCCGTGCCGCACTCGGCCATCAGGGCCTTGTTGGCGGTGACGACCGAGACGCCGTGACGAAGTGCCGTCTCGATGTAGACCCGCGCCGGCTTGATGCCGCCCGCCAATTCCACCAGGATGTCGAGGTCGTCATTGGCGACCAGTCCGGCGACGTCGGTCGTGAGGAGATGCTTGGGAATCCCCTTGCGCCGCTTGGCCGCATCGCGGACGGCGACGCCGACGATCTCGATCGGCCCGGTGGCGGCGTCGAGGAGGGCCTCGCGGCGAGACTCGTCGTGTAAAAGCTCGACGAGGGCGCTGCCGACGTTGCCCGCACCAATGATTCCGACTCGCACGACCGGCTTGTTCACCACTAAAGGCTAACCGACCTCTTCGGCGCGACCGCCGTCAAACCTCGAGTCGGGCCATGTCGTCGAACGTCTCTCGACGCAGCACCTCGCGCGCCTCGCCGTCGCGCACGAAGAGCACCGCCGGGCGCGGCACCCGGTTGTAGTTCGAGGCCATCGAGTAGCCGTAGGCGCCGGTGACCGGCGTCGCGACGATGCTGCGCACGCCGGTCGAGGCCGGCAGCCACGCCTCATCGATCAAGACGTCGCCGCTCTCGCAGTGCTTGCCGACCAGTCGCACGTTCTGGGGTCGTTCGGCCAGCGGACTCGCGACGTCAAAGGCCTCATACCCGGATCCGTAGAGGACCGGTCGAGGATTGTCGCTCATGCCGCCATCGACCGCCATGTACGTGCGCTGCTCGACGGGCTTCACCGCACCGACCTCGTAGAGCGTCACGGCGGCCTGGGCGACGATCGCGCGGCCCGGTTCGGCCAGCAACCGTACCGTGGCGTCGAGTCCGACCTCGTGCGCGGCCGTGCGAATCGCGTCGCCCCATTCGCGGATCGATGGTGCCGACTCACCGGCAACGTAGGGCACGCCCAGGCCGCCGCCGATGCACAGCTCGTCGAAGTCGTCCTCGGCGATGAACGTCGCCAAGATGGTGAGGGACTCGATGAAGCCCATCAACTCGAACACCTGTGAGCCGATGTGGGCGTGCACCCCGTGCAACGTCAAGCCGGGGATCGCGGTCAGTTCGTCGATGGCTCGACGCGCGTCGCCGCTCGCCACCGAGAAGCCGAACTTGGTGTCCTCTTGACCGGTGCGCACGAACTCATGCGTATGCGCTTCGACACCGGGCGTCACGCGCACGAGACACCTCAGCGGCGTCGACGCGCTGACGAGCGTCCGGAGCAGCGCGATCTCCTCGAAGTTGTCGACGACCAGGCGGTGGACACCGACGGCGATCGCGCGTTCGAGTTCGTCGGCCGACTTGTTGTTGCCGTGCATGATGACGCGACCGGCGGGGATACCGGCACGCAAGACGAGGTCGAGTTCACCGCCCGTGGCGACGTCGATGCAGAGACCCTCTTCGAAGGCGAGTCGCGCCATCGCGCCGCACAGGAATGACTTCGACGCGAAGGCGACGCCGTCGTCGAATGCGCCCGCGGCCTCACGGCACCGGGCGCGCAACGTCGCTTCGTCGTAGACGAACAGCGGCGTGCCGTAGGCGCCGGCGAGTCCACGCAGTGAGACGCCACCGATGAGCACGTCGTTCTCGGTGATCTGCGCGGTGTCGGGTAACAGCGACGCTGCGATCGGCTCTGCACTCATGGATAAAGGCTACGGGGTCGCGTGCGCGGTCTCGGACCGGTCGCGCGACGGATCACGCAGAGCACACCCGCATCGCCACGTCACCGGGCGTCCGGATTCGACGCGGACCTACGGCGTGATCACCTTCACTGTGGCGACGTATACGGCGCCGATGGCGGTACGGGCAATTGCAGCGGAGTCATTGGACCCGCGGGCCAGGACGCCAGTTCATCGTCGCTCAACGTGGCTGACTGTGCGAAGGCCGGGACCCCGATCGCTACCGGCGTTCCGAAGGACGCCTTCATCGCCCACGGGAGTTCGATGGCCTGGGAATAGGTGAAGCTATTGGGCGAGTACCAGTTTGCCGGATGCATGTCGCTCAACAGACCGATCTTCATGAAGGTCAGGCCGAGCAACTGTGCACAAAAGAGCGTGGCCTCTCCCGAAGAGAGGTTGTAAAAGTGGCCGATGATGTAATTCAGTGCCATGTCGAGAATCGAGCCGAAGGGTCGGTCTTCGTACGCAGCGACGACCGCGGCCATCGGGCCGTTCAAGTCCGCCGAGGGATCGAGGTTGATCGGCACGTAGTAGGGAATGTCACCGTAGTTGTAGCGAATCACTTGGGTGGCCGACAAGGCGTCGCCGAGTTGCGCGCCGCCGTGTAGGACCTTCAAGGGATCGGGCGACTTGATGGTCGGGTCACCGACGATAGGGTTCGGCGCCTCTTGCCACATCCATGGCGGCTGACTCGGATCGGGGCGATAGATCATGGTGGAGTGGCTGAACATGCCGCCCGACACGAGCTTGATCCAATCGCTCTCTTTTGACGATCCACAGAACAGTATGAGATCGCCGGTTTGCATCGTCGGCTCGAGTTCGGCCCACGGGGTCGGCAAGATGGTGGGCATCGCATTCCTCCAAGTTCACTCACTGATGCATCGTCGTACGTCGTGTCCGCGGGGAAGAACCCTGGTGACAATAGTGCTTTTATCGTAGAATTGCGCGAAATCCCAGGGCGATGGGAGGAGGTGACGTGACGCTGAGCGTTTCTGACGTCGCACGCTCCGACGAGGTCGACGTCGTCGTGCTCTTCACCGACATCGAGGACTCGACGCCGAAGTGGGAGACATCCTTCTCGTCGATGTCCGTGGCGCTCCAGCGTCACGACGGCATCTTGTCCGATGCCGTCACGCTCTGTCATGGTCGAGTCCTGAAGCACACCGGTGACGGCATCGTCGCCAGCTTCGCCGACGTGCCGGCAGCGATTCAGGCGGCCATCGAGACACAACGGCGATTCGCGCAGGAGGATTTCAGCGCCGTGGGCGGTCTCACGGTTCGCATGGGCATTCATGCCGGTCGCGCCGAGCAACGCGACGGCGATCTCTACGGTCCCACGCTCAACCAGTGCGGCCGGGTCATGTCGGCGGCCCACGGGGGCCAGGTCATCGCGACCTCGGCCGTGGCGTCGATTGTGAAACATGACTACGCGCCTTGGTGTGAGTCGGCCCACGTCGACTTCCTCGACCTCGGCGTCCATCGTTTCAAGGGTCTGTCCAATCCCGAACGACTTTTCCAACTGACGCACCCCGACCTGCGAAGTGAGTTCCCCAGTCCGCGTTCACACAACGCCTTGATCGGCAACTTGCCCCCGGCACTGGAGTCGCTGTTTGGCCGCGATGCGTTGATCGCCGAGGTCGTGGATCTCCTGTCGCACCCGTCGGTTGTCACCTTGACCGGACCCGCGGGCGTCGGCAAGACCAGCGTCGCTCTCCACGTCGGACAACAGCTCGTCGACCGATTCCCCGACGGCGTCTGGGTCGTCGATCTTTCGCTCGTGACCGATGGAGCGGGCGTCGCGGTCGCCATCGCCCAGACACTGGGCATTGCCCCACGACTCGGTCAGAGTCTCGAAGAGACGTTGAAGGACGCCCTCGGCGTTCGTCGCGCGCTCATCATCTTGGACAACGCCCAACGACCTCGTGAGGGAGTCGCGACCTGCATCAATCAGGTCATCGTCCACGGCTCGCTCGTTCGGATCCTCACCACCAGCTTCTCGACCGTGGGCGTCGGCGGTGAGGTGCGAGTTCGAGTCGCACCCCTCGACGTCCCCGAAGCTCTCGACGTGCGAATTCTCGAGGACGCACGACAGTGGCCGGCGGTGCAGCTCTTCGTGGACCGAGCGCGCGCCGTGTCCTCTCGATTTGCCCTCTCCGAGACGAATCTGTCGGCGGTCGTGTCGATCTGTGAGCGGCTCGACGGACTCCCGTTGGCGATCGAGTTGGCGGCGGCCCGGGTGGAACTCCTTTCGCCGCAACAGATCGCCGCTCGCCTGTCGCAGCGATTCCAACTCCTGCACACGACATCGGGACCGGTCGGACGACATCAAGCCCTCGACACCACGCTGGCGTGGAGCGTCGAACTGCTGAGTGACGAGACGAAGGAACTCTTCATGTGTCTCGGTGCAGTGGCATCGAGTTTTGACCTCGAGACCGCGTGCGCGGTCGCCAGTCGCGACGAGTACGACACGATGAACCGCCTCAGTGAATTGGCGGCAAACTCGCTGCTCGTCATCGATGTACGCGACGACGACGTGCGCTATCGAATGCTCGAGAGCCTTCGACTCTTCGCCGAAGAGCAGCTCGAAGCCGAGGACTTTCTCGAAGAGGTTCGCGAACGCCACGCGCGTCACTTCGGAGATTTTGCCGCTCGGATGCGCGGGTCGATGTGGGGCATGGGCGGTCTCGAACTGGTCGACGAAGGTCTTCGCTCGCTCGCCGACCTGCGCCGGGCCTTTGATTTCTACCTTGCGCACGATCCGGGGAGCGCGTTGAAGATGGCGACCGATCTCTACGCACTGTGGATCCTGCGGGATTTGGCCGCCGAAGGGGTGAGCTGGTTCGGCGACATAGTGCGCGTGCTGGGCGGCATCGAGCACGCCGAACCCACGAGTGCGCTCGTGGCTGGCCTCGACGACGCCGGCACACTCGCGTGGATGATCGGCGAACAGGCGTTGGCCGACCACTACCTCCAGGCGTGTCTCGGCATGGCCGCACGTCTCGGGCAAGAGGACCCTCCCAAGGCACTCATCCGCATCGGCACCATCAAGTGGCTGGCTGGCGACGACGACGAAGGGCGGCGCATGTGTCGACGAGCGCTCGAACTCTCCCAGGCGGGAGACGAGGAGACCCAGATGGTGGTCGAACGCACGCTCGGGGCGGTGCTCTCACTGTGCGGTGATCGAGAAGAAGGCGCCGCAATCGGCCTCCGCGCAGTCGAACGTGCCCGCCGCACCGACCTCTGGCTCACCTCAGCGCTCACCAACTACGTATGGTCGTGCTTCACGTTGGACGCCAACGCGGCGGTGACCGCCGCGCGAGAGGCGGTACTCGAGGCGACGAAGCTCAAATCGTCCTACTACCTCGGCGGCGCCTGGGCCGGACTGGCACTCGCCCACTGGGAGTTGGGCGACGTGGCCGGGAGTTGTCACGCCTGGGCCGAGGCCATCGAGAACCAGCTCAACAGCGGAGCCAAGAGCAATGTCTTGGTCTCGCTCGGACGGATGAGCGACGCGATGTTGGACACCGCGCCCGAGATCGCCACGACCCTGGTCGCCGGCGCGGCCCGGCAACCAGGTCCCGGTTCAGACGGCACGTGGCAAGAGATCCGCTATGAGATGTTGAAAAAGAGACTCGGCGATGAGTTCAGCGATGAACGATTCGCAGTGGCGTGGCAGAAGGGGGTAGAACTGTCGATCGACTCACTGGTGCGCGTCGCACGCGCGGCCGTCGATGAGATCTTTCCACCGACGGCGTAGTGGCCATGAGAGGACGTTGCGACACCTCCGGTACACTTCAGCGGAACGGGCGAAAGCCACTCATGCCCTCGTAGCTCAGTGGATAGAGCATTGGCCTCCGAAGCCATGTGCGCAGGTTCGACTCCTGTCGGGGGCACTTAGCTTTTCGTGTCGTGACGGGATTTCTGCCCCTTGTCTGCCCCGAATCGTCAAAAAACTGCGCCACTGTGTGCCATACGTGCACCGCCAGCTGCGCTCTACATAATCCTCCCGCCGAGAAATTCTTGGCGGAAAGGAATGTGATGGAAAAGCGCGAGTGGCTGACAATGGATCAGCTCGCCAATGAGTTAGGAGAGACGAGGAGCACGCTCAATAAGTGGAAGGCGCGGGGTAAGTTCCCGCACTTCGTTAAGAAGCCGAACGGTCGGCTGTACTTCAACATCGAAGACGTCTATGAGTGGCTGGACAGTTTGACGGTGCCATCGTGAGACCCGGTCCTCGCGTACTCGTCCAACAGATCCAAGTGCGCACCGATCGCGCTAAGCCGTTCTACGTGCGCTGGACCGTCAATGGGCTGGAGCGTGGCCCGCGCACCTTCGAGAAGAAGGGTGAAGCAGACCGCTGGCGAAGTCGTTTAGTCGTGGCCGCTCAAGAAGGCGAGAAGTGGGACCTGCACACGGGACTGCCGGTCTCGTGGAACCCGATCGTCAGTCTCAGCGTCGCCGAATTCTGTCGTCACTACTGGGCCGAACGCACCGTCGCCCTAGAGCCGCGCACGTTTGCCGGCTGGGCGGAATCGTTGAGCCGTTTCGTCGTCGCCACAATGCCGGCTCGCGCTCCGAAGATCCCCGGCACCTACGCCAAGCTTGCTCACTGGATTGGTGGAGACACTACGGACAAGAAGATGACCGACTGGCTGAGCCGCTGGAGTGGTCCAGTCGCCGAGCTCGACAAGAGCGCACTGGAGAAGGTACACAAGAAACTACTGCTCGATGTGTATGGCGCAGATCTGGGAGATGCGGCCATCAAGCGTCGCTTCACGCACGTCAGCGCACTACTTGACTACGCCGTAGAGACCGGCGCCTTGGTCTCTAACGAACTGAAGAAGCCGAGCAAGGCCGTCTACAAGTCGCGCCGAACGCAACGCGATACCAAGTACCCGGACATGCCCACGATGATCCAACTCATCGACGCGCTCGATTCTCGGAAGAGCGCCTCCCGCCTCTTTCGCGCCGTTACCGCGGTTGGTATGTTCGCGGGACTGCGCCCAAGTGAGACCTTCGCACTCGAAGCCGAAGATCTCACACTTCCGGAATCTGGCTGGGGTGAAATACGCGTCGAGCGTTCGCGCATCGGACTAGAAGGTTGGAGCGAAGACCCTGAAGAAATGGGGCAACCAAAGGTCGATGTCTCCAAGCGCACCATTCCAATCGCGCCCCGACTTGTGAACGAACTGAAAGCGTGGATAGAACTGCGCAACATTGTTAGTGGTCCGTTGTTCCGCACCACTAAGGGCAAGATTCCCGTTCCGAGCTCTTGGAAGCGCGCCCTAGAACGTGCCACCGCTGCTTTGAATATTCGACGTATGACACCATACGACTTGCGTCGATTTCACGGTACATGGCTCGCCCAGTCTGGCGTGCCTTACAACGAGGCAGCGCGACGTATGGGCCACTCGCTCGAGACGTTCATGCGTTACTACGTCGGTACGACCGATGACGTGGCCGCGGTTGCTAATGCCGCCCTCGATAGGGCTCTCAGTTAGCAAGTCCGGGTAGTGCGAAGTATCGGGCGCCGGACACCATAAAACCTATGAGCGCGATTGTCGAAGAAGTCGAACGAACCCACCGAGTCCTCGGCCTCGTTCCTTACGCGTCAAGTCGAGAATTAGAGGAGGCTTACCGACGTCGTGCACGCGATACTCACCCCGATACTGGCGGTTCAGTTAGGGGGTTCCGAGAAGTGAGAGGAGCATACGAGTACCTATCAAGCCCCAATGTGCGCTCGCTCTATGAACTCGAGACACAGCATCAACGTGTTCTGGTTCGACGGCAGGTCATTGAGCTATCAACCGAACGACCAGTGCGGAGATTCGTAAAGCGACGTAGATGGTGGTTACTCGCACTGAGCATCTTTTGTTGGCTCGTCGTCCCCCACGTAAGTTCATGGACCGGTTGGACGTACTATCCAGCTCCCGAGTTGTTGTCGGTTCTACAGGTGGGAGATTGGGTGTTCTTTCTCAGCTGGCTCCTCGCAACTAAGTAGATCTCGACTCTCTCCATCACATAACTCACTAGAGCGTCTTCGTAGTCCATCTCGGCGGGAGTCTTAGCTCGCACATAATCGTGTGTGGTTGCCTTGACAAAGCCTTTGAGGTGCTGAGAAAGCACCGGTAATGGACATTTCCAAATGAACTCGGCTAGAGCCTCAGCCATAATCTCGATCTTGGGTTTGGGCATGTCGAGATTGTGTCTGAAGTCGGTGGCCGTGCACGCACGGTAGTGAAATGAAGTAATCCAATCAAGAGAAGTGGAAGCGAATAGAGTCACCGACCGATAAGGCAGAAATCTCTGACATGACTTTGCTTTCGTCGAAGTCATGAACGTTTATTTGATAGCCATCGCCACTCTCGAAAGTGACTGAGGCCTCAATCAGTATCACCTCACTTCCGTTAGAGAATTGATCGATGGTGTTCACCAACTGAAGGACAAGTGGGTCAATGTTCATGGCTGAATATTGTCCGTGCGATCTAATCGTGCACATGCTTGCACGTGTTCGTCCAGACGAGTGCGGTCCCGGACTCAAAGCGGTCGTTCATGATTGCGCTTTTCCAAGCGTTGTGACATTCTCCTCCTGGTCAGAATGGGTTTAGGCTCCCCGCTATGTCTACGAGCGGAGGGCGACAAGAACGTCACGAATCGTGGGTCGCGGCGTGGGGCATTGTCGTTCTGTTGATGGCTGCCATTGCTGGGACGCTGGCAACCAAGGCCGACACGCCCTACAGCGTCGCGATCTGGGTTCTGCTTGCGATTTTCTCGAGCGTTGGCGTCTTCGCGCTTTACCTGACCTTTAGCCCCATTTTGGGCATGTGGCCATTCAGAAATAGCCAGCGTGGCGTGAGGGTCAGCCGCGTTGATGGCTACAAATCGAGGAACGACCCAATTCTCATCGACAAGCCGGGCTGGCTTTCGGTGAACGATCCTTTGACACCTTTCGAAACACCCTTAAACGTCCCAAGAGATGACCCAAAGAAGGAGATTTACGTCAACCTCCTACACGAAGGCAGCACCCTCCTGCGCAATCTTGAACAGGCAACGGAGAGAACCTCTCACACAGGGCTGAGTCCAAAGGACTTGAACGAACGAATCAAGTGGGTAAATACCTACACGATGGACTCTTTGATGTGGATGGCGGAAGCTCAGCGCCAGATGTTGCTTACTACTGGGGGTGACGTGGACGTGGCACTTTTTTCGACGCACCCTACAGAGAGAACGAAACCGAAATACATGGAAAATGAGCCGGAAATGGGTGTCTGGATGCAGTTGGCCGGTCGTGTGGACTGGCTCCGAGCAGAACTCAGATCATGACTCCTCGTGTCAGCGCAAACGTCGCCAGAGTTCTGGTGTAATCAACATTGCCCGCAAAGAATATGAACTCCATCCGTGGCTCCTACGACCACGACCACGACCAATCACTTACTTGCGACAATTATCGATGTGCGCAAAACGAAGCCGAGGACATTATTTCCCTGAGGTCCCGCTTGGACCGCGAAGGGAGTGACAATGACCAACACCAAGGATCTAGTTTGCCCAAACGGTTGCGAGCTCGACGACCCCGAGAACAGCGGATGGTCACTTTGGGAACCGATTGCCATCTGCAGAGACATAAGTATTTCGGCTGACGGCAAGATCGTTGCACACGACCGCGATTGGACTAATTGGGACATCTGGGGAAGTGCTGAAGCTGAGTTTTGCTGTGGCCTTTGTCAGGGAAGAATCCCCGAAAGCGAAATCGGTGGCGTGACATTTCAGGACCGAGTTGAGCCTGATGTCAGTCTTCGAATGACCCGCAAGAACGTCTGTCTCGTTTTTCGGCGCTCAGTACTTACAGTGAGCTTGATGATCCCTGAAGATAGGGACGAGTATGACTATGAGGTGATCTCCAAGGAGGCCCTCGCGGTCGCCTCTGAGGACCTTGGTATTCCCTCAGAAATTATTCACTCCTGCGTCCAAGACCTATCTATTGAGGAGTAGATGCGGAGATTGTCCGCTTTTAGACGATCAGGTGGAGTGTCCATTTCTTTTCACGGTAAATCATGCCTATTTAGTTGCTCGCGTTTCGCCGCGCTAGTTGCCAGATTTTCAGTAACTCAAACCGTAGTGTTTGAAAGCCTTACTTCAAGGATTACGTTTCCATGGAGAAGAACGTTTTACGCCTGGGAGACACTTTCCCCAGTGAAACGTGTTGAACCACGAAAAAGGCATTGTTTGCTCAAGTGACTGAAGTCGAACCTGGCACTGTGACCACGAGATTCTGGTTTTCATTGAGGCAGTGACTCGCCATAAAACCGCACAGTTGCGCTCGACGTACCCACTCTCAGTGAATTCTTTCTCGATTGCGGTCCAGTGCCTCGATATGCGGATACGTAGTCTCCGAACGCCTCACGTCGAGTGTGATCCTGCATCCCCGCGTCTAGTCACGTGAAGGTTAAGCGCAACAGCGAGTAGGCCATTGTCGTCGTTAAAACCCACCTCACTTGGTCTCGTCTCTGAATCGTGGAACGACAGGAAGTGACTGGGACAATGAAGCCCTTTGTCGATCTACACCTGTTTCCACAGTCATTCCTTGATATTCCAAGTTGTTTTATGTACCCCTCTCCCCAGGGAGATCAAGCGACTGGCGGGATCCCGGATTGGAAATGACGGAACACGCTCTATGAAGAAGGCCTACGTTATAGAGCGTTTAGAAAGGTTCGGTGGTATCTAAGGACTTGAGATTGAATCGTTGCACGTACCCAGGGATCTGCCAAGTTGTCTTTCTGGGCATTCCCTCTGAGATGGTCTTTAGTTTCAGACGCTTGCGTGCTCGGTCCATAGTGCTAAGCGAAATTCCTACCTTGGACCCTTCTTTCTTAATTTCCTGAGAAGGGGATGTTCCACCATTCATGGTGAGGAAGTCAGATAGCCACGCGGCCGCTTCTTCAACGGCTGGCGCTCCACCTTCTGCGGTTCTTGTTTCTAGACTTTCCCCGATGGTCTGATCGCTGTCACCCATCCAAACCACTACTCCAGTGTTGATCGGGTCTTCGTCAGTTCCACCAACGCGCTTGTTCTCGATTCGGTACCTGTAAGTCGGCACGTCCCAGATCGAGCCGAGGTTGGACTTCACAATTCCAAGGTTGCTCACGTTCTCGTCCATTGGGTCTTTTATCGCGAACAGAACGGTACGGGCAACAGCTCCGAAGGCCGCTGACGCCATTATGGCCTTTAGGGGATCGGTGTTGTTCGACTTGTTTGTGTGAATGAGACCAAGAAATGCGCACTCCGACTCCTTGGCCATCGCAGTTAGAGGTTCTAGAGCTTGCCTCACTTCTTGGTCCTTGTGAGTATCGAGACTTCCAGAGACTCTGCTCATCAGCGGATCGAGGATTACAAGCTTGACGTCATACGCTTTTATCTGAATCGAGAGTGCTGGAATGTCAAGAGGTAGTGAGAGGCTAGCGTGCACCTCTTCACGAGTGAAAACCTCGCACCGATAAACGCGCCTTAAATCAGCGCCGGCGCCAACGAGACGGGGCTTGATGGTGTGCTCCCATGAATCCTCTGTGGCTGCAATAATGACGCCCTTAGGCTGTCCGAAATAACGACCTTTCATGGTGCCCGTCGTGATCCACGCCACCCACTCAGCTCCACTGATGGTGGACTTTCCGACTCCTGGTGGGCCAGCTAGTAGCGCGAGTTCGCCCTCAGCAATTCTCTTTTCCCATAGCCAGTGAACTGGCTTCATTTCGATGTCATCGGCGCACGTGAGAACAATTTTGCGCCTGTGAGCAACCATTACTTCGTCTAGCGGATTGACGAAGTCGCCCGCAATAATGCGCTCCAGCATCAGGTCAGAAGTCTGGGTCACAGCGTCACCAAGCCGAGTGCTACCCAGACCCACGAGTTCGAGTGAACCGTGACTAACGTAGATGGCCCCCGGGAGTCCTTCGGTGGACGACCTTTAAGGGCCGGCTTGTGCGTGATAGCACCAAAGGCCTCCAGCGTCGAGAGGCCAGCTTTAAGAGTCTCGCGGTGAATGCCGAGGGAACTGAGAAGATCGTCGTAGTAAAAACGGCCTCCTTCAAAAACTGCGAGCGCTACTGCGCAAGTACTCTTGTTGATTTTGATTGAGCGAGAGGTGGTCATTTGTGTGATTGTCCTTCGGCAAAGTGGCCCGGTGTTAGGCGTGATATCAACAGTGCGGATGAGTCAAATAAATGCACGGACGCCCATCGGCACTTAATCTGTGGGCTCTCGTTGCCCGCTTCTCGCTTGCTTGCACAATATGTACTGGTCCCGGTTTCTAGAGAGGTCAAGCCGAACGTGGTGTGAGCGTTCGAGGTTCACCAACTCCTAGGCCGGGACCGATACTGTCCTTGTGCACGGACCAGAGCTCTCGACAACATAACTTCATGAGCTCAACAATCTCTCACCAAAACTTGGCCAAAGAGACGAGCCAGGAGAGAGATCGTGTCAGCACTCGTCGGAAAATCGAACGGTACTGGGGCTCTATACGTCTTCTGCAATTCCGCGTGCGTTTCGTCGTACCTCGAGTTAGATCTGATCCCGTTGGACGTAGAGGCGATAGTTGAAGCCGACGAATACAAGCTGCTTCGAATGGCCGGTTGCCTATATTGCAGGTTTTGTGGCCAACTGGTTAGTGAGCCGTACATATGTTCGTTGCACGAGCTAGAAAACTGTCCAATATATTCTTGGTACGAGAGCGGCCAGTGCCAGACTTTCGTCAGCCTTTATGTGCTGAGCCGAGGCGGAGTGCGAGTTCCAGACCAGGTATTGCTAGACGCCCACCAGATAGCTCTGATGCATCCAAACGTGGCGGGAGAATCAAAGTCGGTGCTCCTTTCCGAGCAGGATCCTCACGACGACTTCTGGAATGATAAAGACCAGGGCGACGCATGACTACCTCATAAAATCTCGCCAGACTTACCTTCATGGTTCAATATCGAAAAGTGAAAGCCAGGGTGACAGAGTAGGTTCCCGGCCCCACAGGCTCGGTAATCGTCCCTCTCGACGCTTCCACGGACACAATCGCCGTGGAAACTTGTCTCGAGAGTACCTGAATGGTGCTGATTTAGCGAAGGCTGACCTTCCACTAATTCTGCAAGATAGTCCCCCAAAAGGGGGACTATCTTAAGCTTCCGGACGCAGCGCAACTTCGGCATAGAGCAATGTGTTGAGTGCTTTCATCTCGCCAACGAGGTCAGCCACCTTGCGTCGTCTCTCGCGGTCGTCCTTGGCATAGACATAAAACAAACTCTGTAGGTGGTCAAGCTTGGTGTTAAAGCCACTCAGCAGTTCTACGGCCGAGCGCCAGTGCAGGTGTTCGTTTTCTTCGAAGGAACCGATCAGCATCGCTGTTATCTCGACGCGCAAATCACTGAACCGATCTTGCATGAATTCAAGCGTGAGCCGTACCGCGGGGTCGGCTTGGATGTCTTCAAGCTCGCCGCGCTCGCACGCATCACCTACAACATCTATTCCGAGCTGAGCAAACTCATGCCACGAGGCCACTAAGGCATCTTGCAAGTATTCTTCTACCCGCATTGTTATCTGCTCTGGTGTCAGGGGAGTGTGAACAATCTCTGGCTCACCACCGCCTTCGATGACTTCGAAATTGTGATCCTTCGGCATGTTGCCTCTTTTCCGTGTGTAAGTAGCTGGCGTATTGCTAGCCACGGTCGTATTGATCCAGTGTGTCTAGAACTCTCGAAATCTTGATGGCAAGGTTCGTGTATTCGACAGAGATGTCCATAACCATGCCAGACCATTCTCCACCCGCGTTATAGCGCACTACCTCGTTTTCGCTAGCCAACTTTATTAAGGGCTGACGAACTGCAGCGTCTATTTCTTTCACGGCCGCATCAAAACTAAGTTGCGCAATCTTTAGCGCCTCCGGTCGAACCGTGTAGGTCGTGTCGTCGCTTTCCCCTTGAGGGGTGTGGTCTCTGATGTGACCGGACAGTTCGTTCATTAAGTCTTTATCTGTCTGGTTCATTCCCTTTTCTATTTCGTACATTTACTTTCTATCTTTCA
>CAWHVY010000005.1:0-49626 GCA_963832925.1 uncultured Acidimicrobiaceae bacterium
CCTCATCGCCGGCGGCGGCGGACTCATCCGACTGCCCAAGCGCATCCCGCTCGCCGTCGCCTACGAGATGGCGTTGACGGCTGACCCCATCGACGCGAATCGCGCCTACGAGCTCGGACTCGTCAACCGTGTGGTGCCCGGTGAGCGGGTGCTGGATGAAGCCATCGCCCTCGCCGAGCGCATCGCCAAGAACGCGCCGCTCGCGGTGCGTGTCTCGAAGGACGTCATGAAGAAGTCGCGCAAGCTCTCCGAAGAAGCGTCCTGGACACTCAATACCGAGTCCTTCGGACGCATCGGCAGCAGCGCCGACGCGCTCGAAGGCGCGATCGCCTTCGCCGAGAAACGTGAGCCCAACTGGCAGGGCAAGTGTCGACGAACTCAGTGCAGGTGATAGACGAGCGCTGAGGTAACGGCCGCGGCCACCACGACGACGGGGAACGGCGCTTTGGCGATGAGTGCCGCGAGAGCGACCGCGAGACCGGCCAACCGATGATCGATCACCACGTGCGTCTTCACCACGACACCCTGGGCGACGACGAGGGCGCTCAGCAAGGCGATCGGGATCAACGAGTTGATGCGCTGCAATCGTTCATCGGCCAGCCACCGCTCGGGGACCAAGTGTCCGAGCAGTTTGATCGCGAAGCACAATGCGCTCGTCGCACCCAACACGATCCACAACGTCAGTGCGTTCACCGCGACCGCCAACCGAAGATCACCGCGACCACCGTCGTGGCGATGATCGGAAGCCCCGCCGGAAGTAGCGGCGTGACGAGCATCGCGAAGGCCACGGACGCGACGGCCACGACGCGCTGATAGTTCGTCTCAAGCCGGGGCCACAGGAGCCCGAGAAACGCAGCCGGCACCGCGGCGTCAAGTCCCCACGACGCGGGATTGCCCAACGCCTTGGCGCCGAGTGCGCCGAGCAGCGTGAAGATGTTCCAGAAGATGAAGACCCCGGTGCCCGTGATCCAAAAGCCTTCGCGCATCGCCTTCGGGCCCTTTGGGGCCTGGGAGAGGGCGACGCCCGTCGATTCGTCGATGGTGATCTGCGCGGCCAGCACGCGACGCCATCCCTTGACCTGCAGGACCGGTGCCATTTGGATGCCGTAGAGAGCGTTTCGGGTGCCGAGCAGCGCGGCGGTCGCGACGGCACTGGCCGCCACACCACCTGAAGCGACGACCCCCACGGCGGCGAACTGACTCGCGCCGGTGAAGGTGAGCAGGGAGAAGAGACAGCTCTGGAGGACCGAGAAGCCGGCGGCCACGCTTGCCGCACCAAAGGCCACGCCGTAGGTTCCGACCGTGATCGCGACACTGAGCGAGTCACGAACAGTGCTCCTGGTCAGGTTCGACATCCGAACAGTCTTGTCGAATCGGATAATCAATTGCAGTGGGCGCCTTCGCGGTGCTACTCGCAGCGCACTACTCTGGAACTACGCACGTCAAAGGAGAAGGCAGTGTTCTTAGGCGAAATTTTTGGGCCCGATCTCTTGATCGTTGTCATCGTTGTTGCCGTCCTCATCTTCGGGGGCTCGGCCATCCCGAAGTTGGCCAAAAACCTCGGCTCGGCCAAGTCTGAGTTCGAGAAGGGCCTGAAAGCCGGCAAGGCTGGCGACGGGACTGGCGACGCGCCCTCGACGACGGCTGAGACCAAGGCGCCCGACACCGAGAGTTAGTTCCTCGGCTGGCTCGGCGTTCGACGCGAGCCTCGACCGGGTCACCTCGAAGTCTCCAGGATCCCGTTCTCCCAACGGAGTTGCGCTCGTTTCGCGACGGGTCACGACGGATTTTTTGAGTAGTGTCGTGACGTGGAATCACCTACCCTGCCCCCACAGGGTGTAACGGTTCGCACGCGCCGATGGCGACGCGTGCGGCGATTCGTTGCACTCCCGATTGCGGCACTGGCCCTGTCAGGATGCACTGTGCCCTCCTTCGGCGCCCACAAAGGGGCGACGACGGAGTCGAGTTCGGTGTACCACCTGTGGCAGGGATTCTCCATCGGCGCCGTCATCATCGGCGGATTCACCGTCATCTTGTTCTTCTACGCGATCATTCGATTCCGACGCAAGGGCGTCCAACAAGGCGATCACAAGAACATCCCGATCCAAACGCAGTACCACCTGCCTGCCGAAGTGCTCTACACCGCGGTGCCGATTCTCGTCGTCCTCGGTCTCTTCGCGGCCACGCTCGTGGTGGAGAACAAGGAAGTGGCCAATCCCAAGACCAACGTGACGGTCGACGTGAACGCCTTTCAGTGGGGCTGGAAGTTCACCTACCCGCACACCGAGACCGTCGTGATCGGCCAGACGACCCAAGACCCGACGATGGTGATCCCCGTGGACACCAACGTCCACATCAATCTGACCTCGACCGACGTCATCCACGGCTTCTACGTGAAGGACTTCAACTTCTCTCGTTACGCGCTGCCGGGCGTGCTCAATCAGTTCACGCTCGAAGCGGTGAAGACCGGCACCTTCAACGGCCAGTGCACGCAGCTGTGTGGTCTCTACCATTCACTTATGTTCTTTAACGTGAAGGTGGTGAGCAAGTCCCAGTACACCGCGTGGCTCGCCAGCACCGCGAATCCCGCGGCCTACGCCGCGGCCCAGAAGACGACGAGTCAACAGACGGCCACGCAGGTTCCGACCAAGCCGGCCTCGAGTCACGGGGATAACTAATGGTCGACCTCGTTGACGACGGCCACGAGGAGCACGAAGAGCACGAACACCACGGTCCGACCGGGCTGTTGAAGTGGATGACCTCGACGGACCACAAGGTCATCGGCATGTCCTACACGATCACGTCGGTCGTGATGCTGCTGATCGGCGGTCTGTTCGCTGAGATCATCCGCGCGCAGCTCGCCTCACCGAACGGATCGTTGGTCTCGCTCGCCCAGTACAACGAGTTGTTCACGATGCACGGCTCGGTGATGATCTATCTCTTCGCGGGCCCCTTCGCCTTCGGTGGACTCGCCAACATCATCGTGCCCATCCAGATCGGCGCGCCGGACATGGCCTTCCCCCGTCTGAACGCGCTGTCGTACTGGCTGTACCTGACGGGCTCGATCACCATGTTGTTGGGATTTTTCACCGCCGGCGGCGCCGCCAACTTCGGTTGGGTCGCCTACGCCCCGCTCTCGAACTCGATCAACACGCCCGGGGCCGGCGCTGACCTCTGGATCGGCGGACTACTCCTCACCGGCTTCTCGGCGATCTTCACGGGCGTCAATCTGACCGCCACGATCTTCTACTTGCGCGCACCGGGCATGACGATGTTCCGCATGCCGATCTTCACCTGGAACATGTTGGTGACGGCGATCCTGATCCTGCTGGCCTTCCCGGTCCTGACCGCGGGCCTCATCATGCTGTACTGCGACCGACACTTCGGTACCCATATCTTCTCTGTTGCTGGAGGAGGTGTTCCGGTGCTGTGGCAACACATCTTCTGGTTCTGGGGCCATCCCGAGGTCTATATTTTGGCCCTGCCGTTCTTCGGCATGGCCACAGAGATCATCGCGGTGTTCTCCAAGCGGCCGGTCTTCGGCTACAAGAGCATGGTCTTCGCGACGCTCTCGATCGGCGCGCTCTCCCTCGGTGTGTGGGCGCACCACATGTTCACGACCGGCGTGGTCCTGCTCCCCTTCTTCTCCTTCATGAGTCTCATGATCGCGGTGCCGACGGGCATCAAGATCTTCAACTGGATCGGCACGATGTGGAGAGGAGAGCTCTGGTTATCCACCGCCATGTTGATGGCACTCGGATTCCTGATCACCTTCCTCATCGGCGGGATCACGGGCATCTACCTCGCCAGTCCCCCGCTCGACTTCTTCACGCACGACACGTACTTCGTCGTGGCGCACTTCCACTCCATCGTCATGGCCCTGGTCTTAGCCGGCATGGGCGGACTGTATTACTGGGGTCCGAAGTTCACCGGCTACATGCTCAACGAGCGCTACGGCAAGATCCAGTTCTGGTTCCTCTTCATCGGCACGCAGGTCTTCACGTTCCCGCAGTACATCTTGGGACTCGACGGCATGCCACGACGCATCGCGATCTACCCGCACAGTCCACAGTGGAAGACGCTGAATGACTGGAGTACCTTCGGCGCGGTCCTCGTCGGCATCTCGATGATCGTCTTCGTCGTGAACGTCGGCTACAGCTGGAAGAAGTACCCAGCCGGGGACAATCCGTGGGACGCCCAGACGCTCGAATGGTTCACCACCTCACCGCCGCCGCACCACAACTTCTATCGCCTGCCACAGATTCGTTCCGAACGACCGACCTGGGACTACAACCACCCCGAGCACCGCTCGTTGGCGCACGGCTCCGGCGGCGAGGGCACGCATCACGAACCGCCACTCGCGAACGCCGTCGTCGGGGCCCTTGAACACGAACAGGATCACGACGCATGAGGGTCGAAGCCAAGATCCTCCTGAGCCTCGGCACGTTCTTTGGCATCATGTGTGCCGTCTATTGGAACTGGAGCCTCGAGAACGCGGGCGGCGTCATGATGTTCGCCGGCATGCTGCTGTGCTTCTTGCCGGGTAGCTACTACTACTGGTGGAGCCGTCGGATGAAGGCTCGACCCGAAGACGATCCCCAAGGCACGCAGGCCGAGGGTGCCGGCGTCATCGGTTCCTTCCCCGGGTCGTCAATCTTCCCCTTCACGCTCGGCATGGGCGCCTTCTTCACCGTGCTGGCGTTGGTCTTCGGCATCTGGTTCCTCGTCCCAGGGCTCGGGCTCGCGGCGTGGGCCATATTCGGTGCGACCGCGGAAGGTCGCCGCGGGGGCCACGTCTAAGCCCCTCACCGCCCGCAAGCCAGAGAATCGATCAAAATAGTTCAATCACTGGATAACTCGAATCAGTCGCCCGCTGGGAAGACTCAGCTCTGTAACCGAACCATGGAAGTGACCGCCTGTTCCGTTCGATATCCAGATCGTGTGCCCGACGACCGCGAAGTCCTCGGGATAGCTGATGCCGTCATCCTGGATGACATTCTCGAGCGCGCCAGTCGCTGCGTTCATTTCTACGACTTTGGCAGTAGTGGCAATCCAGACGTTTGCCCCATCGGTCTTAACGCCTTGAGCGGTGTCAAAACCGAGCGAAGAGCTGAGTATCTTCTTCAGGACCGCCCCGTTCGAGGCGCGTAGTTCGACCATTCCGTAATTGGTCCCGGGGTCACTGCTTGAACCATTCGCGATCCACACGTCATCCATATACCGTACGAATCCAATCGGTTCGACCCCGGTGCCGAGTCCTTTGAGGTTGATGACTCGCACCAACGATCCGCTCTCTGCGCCGAGCTCGGTAACGGTGTTGTTGAGATTTCCGACCCAGATATCTTGCCCAATGACCGCGACAGCCTCGATTGAGTACATCCCCTTTGTCACCGTTCGTTCCGTCGCACCGGTCGCGGGATTGAGTTCGATCATCGCCGCGTTGTGATCGAGGTTGCCTCCTGTTGACACCCAGACGTTGCCGTCGACGTAGACCACGCACGACGGATAATCCAATCGATGCACACTTGGGTCGATTACACGGATCAGAGCGCCATTCTGCGCACTGACCTCGGTGACCGAGTGCCCATTGGAGTTGGCCACCCAAAGGAACTTGCCATTGGTGGCAATTGATTGGGGGGAATTGAATCCATACGATGGCGATCCGACGGTTCTAACGATCGACCCAGTGTGGACGTTGATCTCAGTGAGAGAATTGCCCTGAGAGTTGGCGACCCACAGGTCACCTCCCGTCACGGCAAGACCGAGTGGCCAGCCAAAGCTTCGAGGGTGTTTCGCAGCGGCTGCTACGGGTGCCCAGCCTAGGAGCCCAGTCGCCACGAACGCCGCAAGAAGTGCGCATTTGGAGAGTCGACGCAGGCCCGATCGGCATCTGCTCGTCGGCAGCCTCGCGGGCATCCTCTCGACGCAACTCAAATGATGCCTCCCCACGAGTTCAACCAACGGTACCTTCTGACGCCGCTCGAGTCACGTGCAATCGGAGAGAGTGGCCCATGATGAACATTTCTGGCTCAAAAATATTTATCGAGTTCTACACAACGAAGAACTGACCTTGTTCAACGCTTGACGACGGTCTTGGCGACTTTGTCGTGGATCGTCTGCTTCTTCTTATCCCAGAGCATCCAGAGATTGTCCAACAACTCCGGCAGCGCGAAGAGCAGCAGGATCCCGAGATTGTGGACCTCGCGGCGCTGCTGTGCGGCCGTCGGGTGCGAGTACGTCTTTCCCCGGTGATAGAGATCGGAGACCAACAACAACGCGGAATAGAACGCGGTGCGGATCGCGGCTTGGTTCCACGAGACTTTGGCGCCGTCCACACTCTCGACACGCAGGCGCGTGATCATCATGCCGGGCGTCTGGGACCTGGTCGCGAGGAAGACCGTGCCGTAGACGAAGGCGAAGACGACCGCCAGGACGACTCGGCCGTCGGTCGAGAGCGACGCGCCCGATGCGATGAGTGCGACGACAATCCCGAGGATGATGACGTCGATCAAGTACGCCAAGACGCGCCACCAGAAACCGGCGTAGGTCTGGATCTTCTCGAGATCGGGTGTCGGGAAGTACGGCATCGCCTCGAGCGACGACGTCGGCGCGGCCACTGCTTGCCCGCACGTCGTGCAGAAGGTCTGACCCTCGGCGGCCTGCGTGCCACAACTGGCGCAGTACGGCATAGCAACTCCTCCTTCGACGCGTGGACGCCTATTTCAAGATCTGGATCGCAAACAGAATCGCGTCATAGAGAAAGTGCGCCATGATCGGGCGATTCAGTTTGTGATGCTTTTGGAATGACCTCGTCACAAAGTAGCCCAGGGGAATCGTCAAGAGGAACCCAATGCCGTAATAGACGTGATAACTCGTGCGCAGGGTCAAACTGAGCAGTAACGACGCGCGCGGCGACCAGCCCAATTGGTAGAGCCGCGTATTCAAGTACCCATTGACCAAGACCTCCTCGGTGATCGCGGTACCGGCCGAGAGGAATATCCCCTCGATGAGGTAGTACTTGGGGAAGTGTCCGGTGCTGACGGTGTTGATCAGCTTGGAGTGGGCGTTGATGAACGGCGCCAAGGGAATCAACATCAGGATCTCGATGCCGAATGCCGCGGCGCCAAGACCGAGGCCCGGAAATACGTCGCGCGTAAAACTCGGCATCCCGAGGCCGAGTTCCTTCCGACCTTGGCCCGTTCGCCACAAGAGAAAGAGAGCGATCGGCACGACGCTCAGGACAGGAAGATAGGCAAACATCCCAAGCAGGAGGTTCGCCACCTCATTGTGGACGACGGACGGAAAGCGCTGCTGGCTCTCACCCCCGTAGGACTGGAAGAACGACAGGAGGGCGCTGACGACCGCGGGTACCAGGAAGACGACCATGACGCACCAGGTCTCGATGACGAGCTGTCGCCGACGCTCCCCCGTCGGATGCTCAACGACGACCGGTGGTGGTGGTGTCCAGAGCGGAGCCATCGGCACGGTCGATGCGGGCGCGGTCGGCTCAGGCGTTGCGGCGACCCCCGACGGTGCCGGCGTCGGTGTCGGTGTCGTTGAGGCGATGAGTTGGCGGCCACACGTTCCGCAGAACGCACCCACGACCCTGGTGCCGCACACCGGGCAATAGTTCATAGGACTGAACTCCGTGCTGGCCACATTGCGACAGTTTGACATCGCGACCGCGTCCGTGCGTCGACCTTCGTCTGACAGTCCTTCGTCGAGTTGGCGTTGCCGGTCGGACAATACGCGATCGTCATTCCTGGCACCGGGGCCCTGAACTGGTATGGCGACGGCTACGCGTCATCGATTTCGTGCGGCGCCGACAGCGCGTGCGCCGCCGGCGGTTGGTATTCAACGGGCGACGACGACTATCAAGCCTTCACATCCGATATGACGCCGGCGCTGTTGACTGAAGCAACTGTGCGGATCACGCCGACGCACGCGATGGTAGGCGCCGATGTACAGCTGTCAACGACCGGCGGATCAGGGAGCGGTGCGGTCACCTACACCGCCACCAATGGATCGGCGCGAGGTTGTGGGGTCTCCGAGGGTTTTCTCACGTCGACGACTTCCGGGACATGCGTGGTCACCGCCACCAAGGAAACGGACTTCACCTACCTGCCGTCATCGTCAACGCGGGCCATCCACATGGACCATCCACCGAAGCCTCGCTCACCATCAACGGTTTCGCCAAGGGCGATGAGCCGTTGGCTCGCAGTCGCGCCGCTGCGGTCCGGGCGTATCTAGGAATCGTCTTCGGTCTGCACGTCACGATCAAGACCAACACCGTGGCCGATGCGAATTCCGTGACGATCGTCACTGACAGAGAGTGACGCCGCATACCTCGGGTAGCGAGGGTTCGAGAGCGCCTTACTCACGTTCTCAGATTCACCGCGAGGTACTCATCGAATCCCACGACGCCAACGGCGTGCTCGGGCGTCAGGTTCGCGCCGCGACGAAATCCCGCGAATCCACGACCCGGGACTGGTACCGAGACGATCAATCGACGACGGCCACTCGCGCGCAGATAACTTCGCGCGAGATCCTTGGTGCCTCGAATCTCCGGGCCGCCCATGTCCGGCACTCGACCGGCCGGTGGTCCACTGGACAATTGAACGAGTCGAGCGGCGACTTCGGCGACCTCGATCGGTTGGAAGTCGACGTGTGCCGGTAGCACCATCACCGGGAGACGGGCCAGCGCGCCCAGTAGCCGAGCGATGAGATCGTGGAACTGCGTCGCTCGCACGACCGTGTACGGCACCCCCGACGCCTCGATGAGTCGTTCGACCTCGAGCTTTCCTTTGTAGTAGCGCAGCGGGATCCGGTCGACCCCCACGATGGAGATGAAGACGATGTGCGAACAGTTCGCCTTCTTCGCCGCATCGAGCAGGTGCTGTGCCGATGCCACGTCACCTCGGCGGCTCGCGCAGTGGATGATCGTGTCGATCCCCATGACCGCGTCGTCGATGCCGACACCGCTTCGTAGGTCGCCAACGGCCCATTCGGCCTCGGCACCGACTGGCTTCGCCTGACGACTGAGTACTCGCACCGAGGCGTGGTGCGCGAGCAAGTCTCGGACGATGACCCGACCGAGCGTTCCGGTCCCACCTGTCACGAGAATCTGTTCCATGTCACCTACTCGTCATTAAATGTCGGTGCTCGCTCCGCACGTGCAAATCATGGCAGTAGAACTAGAGGAAGCCGATCCGTGACAGGGGCCATATCCGAAAGAACGCTTTGCCGATGATGTCCGAGTGAGGCACCGGGCCCCAGAACCGGCTGTCACAGGAGTTCGCGCGGTTGTCGCCCATGACGAAGTAGCTGTTCGCAGGCACCCTCGTTCGCTTGATGGGCGGACTGAGCGTCGGCCAATACGACCACGGTTCCTTCAATGGATGGCCGTTGATGTAGACGGTGTTGCCTTTGGAGCTGATGACCTGATTCGGCAGACCGATGACGCGCTTGACTAAGTCGGGGAAGTCCCCGTCGCCGCAATGTTCACTCGGCGGCGCTTTGAAGACGATGATGTCGCCGGTATTGATCGTGCCGAATCGGACACTGAGTTTGTTCACCAGGATGCGGTCACCCACGTGCAACGTCGGCTCCATCGACCCCGACGGGATGAAGAACGTCTGGACCGCGTAGAGACGAACCAGGAACGACGCGGCGACCGCGATCACCAGGATCACGCTCCACTCGATGATGACCTTGCGACGCCGTCGGATCATGGAGCTGCGCCTACCGTCCGACGCCGGTCATCGGCCCCGAAAAAAGGTGCGTTCGGGGCCGGCGAGACATTATTCAAGGCTAGCGACGACGAGAACCGTGAAAAGTAACACCCGGCTAAGGATTCTCCAAGACTGCCCTACCCCTGTTCGTCATTGACCAACAGGGGTGAATCCGGCTCGTTTGACCTTTCGCCACTTCGTCACTCGGGCAACCGCTTTTGCTGGCTCGCGCCGTAATTCACCCAGGATCACGAGCGTTCGCAACGAAATGACGGCCGCGATGACGACGAAGACCGAGAGGCAGACCGCACCGGGGACGAGCACGTGCGATGTCGCCGTGGAGATCAGACCACCGAGAACGATCAGCCCGACCAGAAGGCGGGTGAGCTCGAACGACAGTCGTTTTCGAAACCAACGCTGAAGACCGACGGCCTTCATCCGCGCCTGTTCTACGTCCGTCGTGAACTCTGCCATGACGATCTCCCCCGGCGCGTCGGCCACGAACGTCACACTACCGCCGCCGTTCGACACGCCTCGTGGTCGAACTAGGCGTCTCGTCGTTGCAGCAAGGCACCACCGATGATGAGCAGTACCGTCGCCTCGATGGCGAGCACGAGCATGCCCATCCACGGCGAGAGCGAACCGGCGCCGTTGTCGGCCCGATTCGTCGTGACGATCTGCGAGCCGATGCTGATCGGCAAGTACCGGCGGACGTCGATCGAGAGTTGGTAGGGCAATGCTTGGGCGATGAGCGGAATGACGAGCAGGATCCCGACGAAGGCACTGATCGCGCCGGCGGTGTGGCGAATAATCGTCCCGAGACCCAGTGCGAGCAGGCCCAGTAAGCAGATGAAGAGTCCTCCGCCGACGACGGCTCGAAGGGCACCCGGAGTGGAGAGCGTCGCGTGGGTCGCGGGCGCCGACAGTAGGAACTGTCCGAGGAAGAACGCCACGAAGGACGTGAACTCAGCGACGATCAGTGCGAGCACACCGAAGACCGCGATCTTCGCGCCGTAGACGCGGAGCCGGTTCGGGGCAGCGCTGAACGTGGCCCGGATCGTCCCGGTGCTGTACTCCGCGGTCACCGCCATGGCGCCGAGGACGCCGATGGAGAACTGGGCGAACAGGAGTCCGATCAAACTGGTCGCCGGCGCGTCAAACGTCTGGCGGCTGAACTGGTTCATGCTCGACCAGTGACCGCGCGTCACCGCGGTGACGAGGGCGCCGATGCCGATGCCCAGGATGATGGTGAGGCCGACGGTCCACACCGTGGAGCGCACGGTTCGAATCTTCGTCCACTCAGAGCGCACGAGGTCGGCGAAGCCGTAGTGACTCGCTGGCAGCGGCTTCAGCGCCACCTCATTGGTTGTAGCGGTGCTCACGACTTTGCTCCCGTCGAATTGGTCATGCCGTCATTCGTTGTCCCGCGATACTCGATGCTGTCCTCGGTCAGCTCCATGAAGGCCTCCTCGAGCGATGCCAACTGCGGTGCGAGCTCGTGGAGTACGACCGGAATCGTGGCGGCCAGCTCCCCAATGGCGACTTCGTTCGCACCGCGCACCGACAGCGAACCGTCGTCTTCCAGGGCGACGATGGCGCCCTCGCGTTCGAGTGCGACCTTCAACTTCGCGGCCTCCGGGGAACGGACGCGAACGAAGTTGTCGGTGCTCTGCGAGAGCAGATCTTCGATGGAGGTCTGGGAGATCAACTGACCCTTGCCGATGATGACGACCTCGTCGGCCGTCAGGGCCATCTCGCTCATGAGGTGACTCGAGACGAAGACCGTACGTCCTTCGCGCGCCAGTCCCTTCAACAGATTTCTGACCCAACGGATTCCGTCCGGGTCGAGCCCGTTCACCGGCTCGTCGAATAACAAGATCGCCGGGTCACCGAGCAGCGCGGCCGCGATGCCGAGTCGTTGCCCCATGCCCAATGAGAACTTCCCAGCACGCTTGCCCGCGACCGCCGTCAGACCAACGAGTTCGAGCAGTTCATCGACTCGTGAACTCGCGATGCGATTGGTCTGGGCGAGCATCGTGAGGTGCGCTCGCGCGCTGCGACCCGGATGGATGGCCTTGGCTTCCAACAGCGCGCCGACCTCTCGGAGTGGCCACTGCAAAGTGTTGAAGTGCTTACCCTTCACGGTGACGTCGCCCGCGGTCGGCGCATCGAGACCCATGATCATACGCATCGTGGTCGACTTGCCCGAACCGTTCGGCCCAAGGAAGCCTGTGACGACACCAGGGCGAACGGTGAAGCTCAGCTTCTCCACGGCGTGCTTGTCGCCGTAGTGCTTCGTCAGTCCCTTGGCTTCGATCATCGAGATGCTCCCGTCGCGGCCGCGACAGTTGCAGCCACCTCCAACTTACGGCCTTGCCCGAAACGGGACCATCGGTTGGAACCCTCAGTGCCCCACGGGACAGCCCGATCCTCTCAGGGTTTTCCCCCAGACAATGCCCTCGAGGCGTTCTCGGTGTGCCGACTAGGAATTCGGCGACTGATTCGTCGCGTCCGACTCGACGTATCGGCGCAGGGCATTGACGTAACGGCGCGTTATCGACCGCTGCACGACGCGGCCGAGCGGTCCGGCGAGACGAGCCAGTGGGTCGACCGGATTGGAGAAGGCACGCACCGTGAAGAACGTCGCGCCGTCGCGCCGCTCGAGGACGAAGCTCTCTTCCCCACGCTCCGGATGACCGGCCAACGTCCCGTAGGCGAAGCCAAACGTGTCAGGTTCCTTGAAGACCGTGACGACGCGACACGGCACGACGATCTGCACCGGGCCGATCGAGGTGACCGCGAGTATCGTCGCATCTGGCTCGAGCGGGTCCGTCGGATAGACACGCAGACCGGCGCCCTCCTGCACGGCCCAGGTCCGAAGTCCGTGACATGCGCGTTCGAAGTCGGCCGCGCCACCGATGCGCTCACTGCGGCGCACGTGGTGATAGCCGCTCGGCAACTGCTCATTGCGCGACGCGCCGACGTCGGCGTACGTGAGCGACGATTCGCGCGCCGTAGCGAGGAGCGACGCGATCGTGGCGGGGTCGAGTCGACGCAGCGAGATCACCCTTCCGTGCTACCAGCGAAGGACAGCCCATACGCCGGATGAATCTCGCGTATCGATTGGCGAGATGGGGCCGATTTACACGCCGTCACGGCCGTTCCAAGGGTGCATTCCTTCATAGGAGGGGCTCCCAGTGATGCCTAAGATTGGCGAGGCGCGTGAAAACGGGCCAGTAACGGGGAGAGTGCGTGACTGCTGTGGAGAGTTCGACGAAGGTGGTGCTGGGCGGCACCCGAGGTGGTCCCGACACTCCAACACTGCGACAGGACCGCTGGTGGATCCAGCCCGTCGCCATCGTGTCGATCCTCACCGCCTTCATCATCTACTCGACGTGGGCCGCGTTCCAGAACCGCTACTACTACGTCGGCGCCAGCATGCACCGCGACATCATCAGCCCGTTCTACTCACCCTGCCTCGGGGACCTCTGTCCTTCCGGCGCGAAGGCGGGACTTTCCTTCGGTTGGTGGAGGCTCTCGCCGGCGCTCCTCATCTTGATCTTCCCGCTGGGCTTTCGCCTGACGTGTTACTACTACCGCCGCAGTTATTACCGCGCGTTCTGGTGGTCGCCGCCGTCGTGCGCCGTCGCCGACGCCCACGGCAAGTACACCGGTGAGACGCGGATCCCCCTCGTCATCCAGAACGTCCACCGCTACTTCTTCTACGCCGGACTGGTGTTCAACGTGCTGTTGACGGTTGACGCCGTCGAGGCGTTTCGCGAGCCGGGACTTGGTTGGGGCGTCAGCATCGGCACGGTCGTGCTCTGCGCGAACGCCGTGCTGCTCTGGCTGTACTCACTGAGCTGCCACGCCTGTCGCCACCTCTGCGGCGGCCAGGTGAAGAGTTTCAAGGCGCACCCGATCCGCTACCGATTCTGGAAGATCCTGACGCCGCTCAACGCCAAGCACATGAACTTCGCGTGGGCCTCGCTGCTGTTCGTCGCCTTCACCGACATCTACGTGCGCCTCGTCGCCTCGGGCGCCATCACCGACTACAAGATCTTCTAGAAGGACGACGAGTGACCGATTCCCCTTACGAACACCACGTCTATGACGTGCTGATCATCGGCGCCGGCGGCGCCGGACTTCGTGCCGCGATTGAAGCGAAACAGCGCGGCCTCAAGGTCGGCATCATCACCAAGTCGCTGCTCGGCAAGGCCCACACCGTGATGGCCGAAGGCGGCATGGCCGCGGCGATGGGCAACGTCTACGCCGAGGACAACTGGATGGTGCACTTTCGTGACACCATGCGCGGCGGCAAGTACCTCAACAACAACCGCATGGCCGAACTGCACGCCAAGGAGTCGCCGGACCGCGTGTGGGAGCTCGAGCAGTGGGGCGCGCTCTTCGACCGCACAAAGGACGGCAGGATCCTGCAGCGCGACTTCGGTGGCCACCGCTACGCGCGACTCGCCCACGTTGGGGACCGCACCGGCCTCGAGTTGATCCGCACGCTGCAGCAGAAAGTCGTCTCGATGGACACCGACGTGTTCATGGAGTGCAAGGTCCTGAAGCTCGTCCACGACGACGCCGGCCGGATCGCCGGCTGCGTCGCCTACTGGCGCGCGACTGGTGAGTTCGTGACCTTCGAGGCCAAGACCGTCATCATCGCGACCGGCGGCGTCGGCAAGTCCTGGAAGTTCACGTCGAACTCGTGGGAGGGTACCGGCGACGGCCACGCCATGGCGCTGTGGGCCGGAGCGAAGTTGATCGACATGGAGTGCATCCAGTTCCACCCGACCGGCATGGTGTGGCCGCTCAGTGTGCGCGGGCTGCTCGTGACCGAGAGCGTGCGCGGCGACGGCGGGGTACTGCGTAACTCCGAGGGCAAACGCTTCATGTTCAACTACGTCCCCGAGATGTTCCGCGCCGAGACCGCCGAGACCGAAGAAGAGGGCGACAAGTGGTACGACGACCACAGCGCCGGACGTCGTCCGCCGGAACTGCTGCCGCGCGACGAGGTCGCACGCGCGATCAACTCCGAGGTGAAGGCCGGGCGCGGCACGCCCCACGGTGGTGTCTTCCTCGACATCGCTTCGCGACGCACGCCTGAGTTCATCCGTCGACGTCTGCCCTCGATGTACCACCAGTTCATGGAGCTGGCCGGCGTCGACATCACGAAAGAGCCAATGGAGATCGGCCCGACGTGTCACTACATCATGGGTGGCGTCCAGGTCGTCGCCGACACGGCGGCGACCGCGGTGCCGGGTCTCTTCGCGGCCGGCGAAGCGGCCGGCGGCATGCACGGTGCCAATCGCCTCGGCGGCAACTCGCTGAGCGACCTCGTCGTCTTCGGCCGTCGTGCCGGCATGGGCGCCGCTGAGTACATCGAGGCCGGTGACGTCGCGACGTCGTTCAACATGGAAGAGGCCGAGGCCGCGGTGAAAGAGGCGCTCGCGCCCTTCGACCGCGCCGACGGCGAGAACCCGTACACCGTCCAACACGACCTTCAGGACATGATGCAGGCGCTGGTCGGCATCATCCGCACCGGTCCGGAGCTGGAAGAGGCCATCGGCAAGCTCGACGGCTTCACCGAACGCGTGAAGAACATCTCGGTCAAGGGCGGTCGCGCCTACAACCCCGGCTGGAACCTGGCGACCGACCTCCCGTCGATGCTGACGGTCAGTCGTTCGACGGCCCTCGCGGCGAGCCTGCGCAAGGAGTCGCGCGGCGGTCACACCCGAGAGGACTACCCGAACCCCGATCCGGAGTTCGCGAAGTTCAACTTCGCCCTCACCAGTGAAGGCGGCAATTGGGACAGCCCGATCACGGCGGCGGAGTCACCACTCTTGCCGATGCCCGATGAGTTGAAGGCCCTACTCGAGGAGGCGCACTGATGGCTGACGTGACGATGCGGATCTGGCGTGGCGACTCGACCGGTGGCGACTTCGAGACCTACACCATCTCCCAGAACGAGGGCGAGGTCGTCCTCGACGTCATCCACCGCATCCAGGCGACCGAGGCCCCTGACCTCGCGTGTCGTTGGAACTGCAAGGCCGGCAAGTGCGGCTCGTGCTCGGCCGAGATCAACGGCAAGCCGCGCCTGATGTGCATGACCCGCATGGACCAACTGCCTGAGGGCCCGGTGACGGTGACGCCGATGAAGACCTTCCCGATCATCCGTGACCTCGTCACCGACGTCTCGTTCAACTTCGAGATGGCCAAGCGAGTCCCGGCGCTCCTGCCCCCGCCGATGCCCGAAGGCGGCTACCGGATGTTCCAGCAGGACGTCGAGCGCGGTCAAGAGTTCCGCAAGTGCATCGAGTGCTTCATGTGCCAAGACGTCTGTCACGTCATCCGCGACCACGAGGAGAACAAGGTCAACTACGCCGGGCCGCGATTCTTCATCCGCTACGCCGAGCTCGAGATGCACCCCCTCGACACCAACGACCGCCGGGACTTCCTCAAAGAGGAGATGGGGCTCGGCTACTGCAACATCACCAAGTGCTGCACCGAGGTCTGCCCGGAACACATCCACATCACCGATAACGCGATCATCCCGCTGAAGGAACGAGTCGTCGACGCCGAGTACGACCCGATCGCGTGGCTCGGCCGCAAGATCCGTCGCAAGCCGAAGAAGACGGCCACCGAGGCCGCCGTGCAGCCCGCGCCGTAGTACGTGGCGGACTTCCTCTCGACCGAGTGGTTCCAAAGTCTGAACGAGTCACTCGAACGAGCCGATCCCGTCCCGTTCGACGGCGACGCCACCGTGCGCGTCGTCATCGAGTTCCCTGACGCACCGAGCAACGGTCCCCACGCGATCACGTTCTCGATTAGCGCTGACGGCGCTCGGGTCGATTCCGGTGACCACCTGGCCGCCGACGCCATCGTGCAGATCGCCTACGCCGACGCGTCCGCACTGACCAATGGCGATACCGACAGTGCGACGGCGCTGCGCGACGGGCGCGTCAAGGTACGCGGTGATATCAACGCCATCGTGCCGCTGCTCAGTTGGCTCCAACGAGCACACCCGCACGCCAACTAGGTTCGCACGATGGACCTGCCGCTGCACGAGGACGACCTCGCCGAACCCGGCGTCCTCGAAGCGCACATGCTGCATCGCCACGGCGCGGCGATCCCGCCGGTCGCGGTGCTGTGCTTCTTCAACGAGCTCCTCGACGACCTCGCGGTCGAGGGCGTGCTCGAGACGAAGTACGTCCTGCGCAGTGAGATCGGTCGCAACCCGGTCTATGAGTATGTCAGCGACGAAGGACCGGTCTCGGTGATCCACCCCGGGGTCGGCGCGCCGTTGGCCGCCGGCTTCGTCGAGGAGATCGCCGCGCTCGGCGTCACGACGCTCGTCGCCTGTGGTGGCGCCGGCGCGCTGGTCGGCGAACTGGACCTCGGCCACGTCATGGTCGTGGCGTCGGCCCTGCGCGACGAAGGTACGAGTTTTCACTACGCCGCGCCGAGTCGGATCATCGACGCCGATCCGCTCGGTGTTCGAGTGCTGGGCGAAGTGTTGGACGAGCATCACGTCGATCACTTCGTCGGGCGCACGTGGACAACTGACGCGTTCTTTCGCGAGACGCGTTCGCGCGTCAATCGGCGAATCGACGAGCACTGTTCGATGGTCGATATGGAGTCCTCCGCGTTCATCGCCGTGGCCAAGTACCGCGGACTCCGCTTTGCCCAACTCCTCTACGCCGGTGACTCCCTCGCGGGCGACGAGTGGGACAGTCGCTCCTGGGACGGCGCGCGCTCGATTCGTGAGGGCCTCTTTCGCGTCAGCGCACTGGCGGCCAGACGATTGCACGGCGCAACCCAGAAGACGTCGGACTCTCCATAGTTCGACACGTCGAACGTGTGAGGACTCAGCCCACCACCTACCGTGGTCTCATGCGTCGCTTCGGCCTGGGCCTTGCACTCGTGGCCGTCATCGTCGTGGGCAGTGTGGTGACCTATCGTCACTTCGACCGTGGGTCGCCCTCGGCCATTGCCGTCGAGTCACCGGTGCGGACCACCGAAGCGTGGTTCGCCGCCGTGAACGCGCGCGACATGACGCTCGCCAAGTCGCACTTCGCCCCCGCCAGCCGCGATCAGATGAACTGGTCGTCGTGGGGCCAGCCGTTCATTAATCTCCACTGTTCGTTGAAGCGACACAATCGGATGAACGCTGAGGTCCTGTGCACCTTCGACGATCAGAACGATCCCAGCACGGGGATGAGCGACGTCGACTTCTGGACGGTTGAGTTGACGCGCGCACACGATGGTCCGTGGCTGATCATCAACTACGGGCAGGGTTGACGGTCCTCGTCAGCGTCGGCAATTGGCGAACTGATCGCTTGAATCAGCCAGCGGAGAGGACTTCGACCACCGCGTCCATTCCGGTGTTGGCGATCCAGACATGACCGTCGGCGAACGTCAGGTCATTGGGCGCGTCGAGTCCGAAGCCGGGCCCGGACATCGCGACGACAAATGCACCAGTCGATGCGTTGAACTCCGACACCGCTGTCGGCGAAGGACCGACGCCGAGGCTCGCCACGTAGACGTCCTTGCCGTTCGACGTGATGGCCGTCATGACGTTGAGATCGAAAGTCTTGCCCTTGATGAATCGGACGAAACTCCCGGTCTTCGCGTTCACTTCGGTGAGCGAATCAGTTCGATCGTTGCCGACCCAGACGTGGGTGCCGTCCGAGGTGATCGGCACCGGACCGTCGAAGCGGTAGGCGCTCCCCTTCAACAGTTTCACCAGTGAGCCAGATCCCACGTTGAGGTCGGCGACTTCATTCTTCGCGGAGTCGACTACCCAAAGATGGTTCGCGTCTGATGTCATGGCCGTCGCTTGGACGAGCCCGAGTTTCGAGACGTTGACGTCCGTGATCAAAGCGCCCGACGATGCACTGAGTTCAGCGAGTGTCGTGCCGCGCAGGTTCGAGATCCAGACGTCAGTGCCGTTCGACGTCACGAGCGACGTCCCGTGCAACTTGTAGGACGATCCCTTGATCACGCGCACGAGCGCGCCCGTCGTGGCGTTGAGTTCGGTGACGGAGTTGCCCGCACTGTTGGCCACCCAGAGGTCGGTACCGTCGTCACTGAGTCGATTGGGGCCATCGAAGCCGTACTTCGAACTCTTGAAGAGACTCAACCGGCTATCGGTCGTGGCGCTGAGCTCGGCCACTGAGTTCCCTGCACTATTGGCGACCCACACGATCTTGCCGTTGGAGGTGATCGCCGTATCGGCGTCGAAGTCAAATGACGCGCCCTTCATCACGGCGATGGATTGGCCCGACGCGGCACTCGCGCTCACGACTCCGGCGAGTCCGCTCAGGGCAAGTATCACGGCAACTGCGCCACGCGTTGGAAACCTCATCGGACTCACCTTCGGAGCGTGTGAAATCACGGGATTCGTTTCTCGTGTGGCCGGCGGAGCTCCAACAGTCGGCGTCCATCAATCGTAGGGCACGTGGTGTCGTGATGGTCATCGTCAACGTACGTGATCAGCGGGCCTTTCAGCATCAGTTTGCGCCGACCCGCGCGAGATTAACCTAGGCCGCATGACGAGAAGCGGTGGCTGATGCACGGTTTCGACTCCTTCCTCCACCACCTCTTCGGCTGGACCGGCACGTTCAACGAACCGGGCAGTTGGTACGGCTTCTGGTCGGGCTTCGCCGGCGGATTCGGCATCTTGACGATCGTGATCATCGGCTACCGAAAGATCAACTGTCACACCAAGGGCTGTTGGCGCATTGGGCATCATGATCTGACGGTGAAGCACTCGCCTGATGATCCGGGGACGACGTACCGCGTCTGTCGGCACTGCCACCCCGAGATCCAAGGCAAGCGGTATTCGAAACTTGAGATGCACAAGATGCATCGTGACCATGTAGAAGGGAGTTCACAATGACCTGGTGGGATCGATGGGTGTGGCCGGCCGGTGGCTCGGGTGGTATCCCGGGCGACATCTTCGCCACACTCATTTGGGTGATATTCGCCGCGATTGTCACTGTCCTCGCGTGGCCGCCACTTCGCCGACTCCTATGGAAGCTGCTCGGGCTGCACGCCCTACACGCGAAACTCGACCACATCATCTTGGAACACCCGTCGATCGCGAATGAGATCCCCGGGCTGGAGGCTCAGTTCCAACCCAAGCGCCAGCCCTCCGACGGGTCACCGACACCGCCGCAAACTCCTCCCGCGTCGGCCAGCCCACCGAGTTAAGCCCGCTTCGTTCGAGGCGTCGGAGGTCCGTCCGCTTACCCTCCACCGGTGAAGTGAAATCCGCGTGCGCAACCGTTGGTCGACACGTTCAAGAGTCCGATCTGCCACCACGGTCCGCTCAAGTGAACGTCGCACGTATCTTGAAGCGGCGGGTAACCGCGCAGGTACGCCAGACCCGATTCGCCCGCGCCCGGAACGTCGCTGGTCACGAAGAAGACCGCGACCTGATGTTCCGAGGTTCCTTTGTTGACGATCACGCTGTTGATCGTTCCGACGCCGGGGATATCGCGAAGCGGTCCGCTCGGGAGGAGGGGGCCAGCGGGTGTACTCTCCGCGATGGCCAACTTCACGTCCGCCGTCCACGTCGCGCTGTTCGGTCCGACGGCATACACGTGCGCCGGCCGGTTGTAGAGATGCCACCCCACCGCCGCAAGCATCACAGACCGACGAGGATGGCCACTTCCACTCTCATACGCCAGCTCGGGCGTCTGGCGCCTGATCGACTCCCCGTGTCGGGCGGCAACTCGATGTCGGCGAGTGGGACGGTCATCGACCCAACCGTACTCTCGCCACTATCGCTAGATCTGGCCCGTGCAGTCATCGTCCTTCAGCAAGAACGACCGCAGATACGGCACGAAGGAACGGTGCGTCATGGTCGCTGTGTAATAGAGGGCGTTGCTGATCTTGCCCTGTCGCGACAGTTGTTCGACCTTGGACCACGCGCTGGCGCCATGGCCGAGTGCGCACTCATCGGCGACCCACGGCGCCAGAAACCCGAAGGGATACGGGATCACCTTCGCCGAGGTGGAACCTTCGGCCTTCACCGACTCCTGGACGTACTTCCAGTCCGCGCGCGCGTCCGCCGCGACGAGCGCTGGCTCTTGCAGCGTGACATCGGTCAGACCGTGGAAACTGACCGAGTCGAGCACGATCGGATCAACGCCGCAGGCGTAGCAACCGAAGGTGTAGTCGAACGCGTCGTCGCCGGTCTGCAAGAGCACCTTGTCGCCGACGACCTTGGGGATGAAGCCCACGTTGGTGTCGAAGGCGTGCGGGTTCTCGAAGTCGATCGGGCTCATGTCGACGACCTTGACGTAACGATTCTCCGCGCGATCGAAGAGGTAGATGACCGGCGTCTCGCAACAGTGCGCGCCCCCGGTGAAGCCCTCGATCATCACGCCGGGATCGACCTCGGGCGAGAACGCGATGACGCACATCTCGTTGATTTGGGACACGCTGCCGTTGTCCGGTTTCGCCAGTGTCCATGTCGTGGAGCCATTCGTCACCGTGAGCGTCCCGTCGAAGGGCGTGCCGTGGAGTCCATTCGCGGCCGCTGAGGCCGACATCGTCGCGCGATACGTCGCCGTGAAGGTGCCGTAGGACGTCGACATCGACCCGGACTCGCCTGCCTTCAGCTGCGGGATGAGCGGTCCCGGCACGCACTGGTAGCTCGCGGCGAGCGTCTTCGGGCCCGAGGAGCCGGAGAACACCGTCACCCCGAAGACCACCGCCGCGACGACGACCATCACCGCGAGGGCGATCGTGAGTTGGTTCAGCGCCTTGCGCTTCTGTGGCGCGGTCTCTTCAATGCTCACGACGACTCCCGTTGTTCAGTTGCGACCGATAGTAGCGACGCGGTTGTGGCAATCGGGTTCGCTGACTCTTTCTGTCGCACGCCGTCACGTTGTTACCGGCCAGCGCACCGACGAAGTGACGAGCCCCTAGATCAGTCCGAGGGCGGTGACTTCGTCGCGCTCTGAGAGCAGTTCGTCGGTCGTGATCTTGATGCGGTCCTTGGCGAACTCGTCGGACTCGAAGCCCTCTTTCACCTTCCACGAACCGTTGCCGTCGGACGCGATCGGGAAACCGAACGTCAGGCCCTCGGGCACGCCGTACTCCCCGTGGCTCGTGACCGCGACCGAAGTGCAGTCGTCACTTGGCGTCGCGCGAACGAGGCTGGCGACCGTGTCGACGGCCGCGTTGGCGGCGCTCGCGGCCGAGCTGAGTCCGCGCGCCTCGATCACGGCGGCGCCTCGCTTTTGCACGGTGGTGATGAACTCGCCCTGCAGCCAGTCGCGGTCGGTGATCACGTCGGTCGCCTTCTTGGAACCGATGGTGGCGTTGGCGAAGTCCGGGAACTGCGTCGCCGAGTGATTGCCCCAGATGGCCACGTTCTTCACGTCCGCGACGGGTGCGCTCGCCTTCTTCGCCAACTGTGTCATGGCACGGTTCTGGTCCAGACGCGTCATGGCGAACCAGCGGTCATCGGGTACGTCGCGGGCGTTCGAGCGCGCGATCAGACAGTTGGTGTTGCACGGGTTGCCCACGACGAGGATCCGCACGTCACTCGCGGCATTGGCCGCGATCGCCTCGCCCTGGGGTTTGAAGATCCCGCCGTTCACCTTCAACAGGTCTCCGCGCTCCATACCGGCCTTGCGCGGCACTGAGCCGACGAGGAGCGCCCAGTTCGTGCCCCGGAACGCCTCATTGACGTCGCTGGTGGCCTCGATGTCCGCGAGCAACGGAAAGGCGCAGTCGTCGAGTTCCATGACGACGCCTTCGAGTGACTTCATCGCCGGTTCGATCTCCAAGAGATGTAGCACGATCGGCGTGTCAGGTCCGAGCAACTGACCCGAGGCGACGCGAAAGAGCAGTGAGTAGCCGATCTGACCGGCGGCGCCGGTGACGGTGACGTGGACGGGGGTGGTCATGATTCCTCCAGGTTGTTAAAGACGGTCGACGATCGCGGCGCCGAACTCCGAGCACTTCACTTCCGTCGCGCCCTCCATCAGACGCGCGAAGTCGTAGGTGACGATCTTCTCCGAGATCGTCGCCTCCATCGCGCGCACGATGTCATTGGCGGCGTCGGTCCAGCCCAGGTGCTCGAACATCAAGACGCCGGACAACAGGACCGAACCGGGGTTGACCTTGTCGAGGCCCGCGTACTTCGGGGCCGTGCCGTGGGTCGCTTCGAAGATCCCGTGACCGGTCATGTAGTTGATGTTCGCACCGGGCGCGATGCCGATGCCGCCGACCTGGGCCGCCAGCGCGTCCGATAGATAGTCGCCGTTCAAGTTCATCGTCGCGATGACGTCGAACTCCGAGGCCCGCGTGAGCGACTGCTGGAAGCAGATGTCGGCGATGACGTCCTTCACCAACAGCTTCGAACCGGGCTTTCCGTTGCAGTCGTTCCAACTCACCGCGACGTCGTCGAACTCGTCCTTCACGAGTTGATACCCCCACTTCATGAAGGCTCCCTCGGTGAACTTCTGGATATTGCCCTTGTGCACGAGAGTGACGGACTCGCGGTCGTGCTTGAGCGCGTAGACAATGGCGGCGCGGATCAGACGCTCAGAACCTTCTTTGGAGATCGGCTTGATGCCGATGCCGCTCATGTCGCGGATCTCCCAGCCGTAGCTCTCCTTCAAGAAGGCACGCAGCTTCTCGGCGTCCGGCGTCCCGGCCTCGACTTCCATCCCGGCGTACACGTCCTCGGTGTTCTCGCGAAAGATCACCATGTCGACCAGTTCGGGCTGCTTCACCGGCGAGGGCACGCCCTGGAACCAGCGCACCGGTCGCAGGCACACGTAGAGGTCGAGGATCTGGCGCAGCGCGACGTTGAGTGAGCGAAAGCCGCCGCCGATCGGCGTCGTGAGCGGTCCCTTGATGCCGATCAGGTACTCGCGAAAGTCGGAGACGGTCTGCTCGGGCAGCCACTCGCCGGTCTCGTCAAAGGCCTTTTGACCAGCGAGGACTTCTTTCCACTCGATGGTCTTGCCGTACTTCTTGGCGGCGGCGTCGAGCACGAGCTTGGACGCCGGCCAGATGTCGACACCGATGCCGTCACCTTCGATGAACGGGATGATCGGGTTGTCCGAGACGTTGAGTTCGCCGTCGGCGTTCTGTGTGATTTTGTCAGCCATGAGGCCATCCTACGAGGATTTTCAGAGGTCCTTTTCTGGCGAAATCGCTGCGTGACGCCTGCGAACACTACCCATACAGCGCGTGATAGATCTCACTCGTGGTGGTCGAATTATTGAGCGTGTAGAAGTGCAGACCCGGCGCGTTCGCGTCCAACAACTCGCCACAGAGTCCGATCGCCGCGCGGATACCCTCGGCGCGAACCTCGGGCGCACCGCCGCGCTGGTCGGCGGCGAGCAAGCGGTCCACGAGCGCGGTCGGCACCGCCGCACCCATCGTCTTCATACGTTCGATGCCGGTGATCGTCGTCACCGGCATGATGCCCGGCAGGACCGGCTTGGTGACGCCGAGTTCGGCGAGCTCCTCGACGAGACGCGTCCACTCACTCGACTCGAAGAAGAACTGCGTGACCGCGAAGTCGGCCAGCGCCAATTTCTCGGCGAGGTAGCGCCGGTCCGACGCCATGTCCGGTGACTTCGGATGCCCGGCCGGGTGGGCCGCGACGCCCAGGGAGAACTCGCCGACCTCGCGCGCCACCGCGATGAGGTCGATCGCGTGCTCGAACTCCGAGGCGGCGGCCGTCGGGTCCTTCGGGATATCACCACCGAGCGCCATGATGTTCTGCACGCCGGCATCGGAGTAGTGCTTCAAGAGGTCGCGCATCTCGGCGCGGCTGTGACCGACGCAGATGACGTGGGCCATCGCGGTGACGAAGCCGTCGCGCTCGATCTGGGTGACGAGGTCGTAGGTGCGCTGGCGCGACTCGCGACCGCCGCGGTAGGTCACCGAGACGAAGGACGGCTGCAGCGGTTGGATGTCGACCAGGGACGCGGCGAGGGTGGCGATCTCCTCGTCGGACTTGGGAGGAAAGAATTCGAATGATCGAGTCGGGCCAGCTGCGAGCAGCTCGTCGATACGCACCGAGTTAGGTCGCCCGACCGAAGTCATCCTCGAGGCGCACGATGTCGTCCTCGCCGAAGTACGTGCCGTGTTGGACCTCGATGAAGACGACCGGCACCGTGCCGTAGTTCTCGCAGCGATGCGCCTGGCCGATCGCGATGTCGATGCTGGCGCCGGGACCGAGATCATGTTCGACGCCGTCAAGGATGACGGTCGCCTGACCGCTCACGATGAACCAGTGTTCGGCGCGCTTGGCGTGGAACTGGTAGCTCAAGCGCTTGCCCGGCGTGACCACGATCCGCTTGACCTTGTGGTCAAAGGCCGTGTCGTCGAGCACGGTGTAACTACCCCACGGCCGTTCGGAGTACTCACGGCCCTTGTCGTCAGTCGTTTCTATGGTCATCGCACCTTCTCCGCGGCTAGGACGGCGTTGCGTAACAGCATGGCACGGGTCATGGGACCGACGCCACCGAGACGCGGCGTGATCCAGGCGACTTTCTCAGCAACGTCATCGGCGATGTCACTCAAGAGTTTCTTGCCCGCGAAGGTCGTCCCCGCACCGACGACCGCGGCACTGGATTGCACCATGTCGGCGGTGACGATCCCCGGTACGCCGGCCGCCGAGACGATCACGTCGGCGGTCCTCGTCAAGGCGGCCATGTCCTCGACGCCGGTGTGCACGACCGTCACCGCGGCGTTGCAGTTCGGTCGGCGCATGGACATCAACAGCGCCAGCGGCCGTCCGATCGTCAGACCGCGTCCGATGATGACGACGTGCTTTCCTTCGACCGGCACGCGGTACTCGGCGAGCAGCTCGACGATCCCCGCCGGCGTGCACGGCAGCGGACCGGGTGCCCCCATCACGAGACGTCCGAGATTCGTCGGGTGCAGACCGTCGACGTCCTTGGCCGGATTGACGCGCAACAACACCTCTTCTTCGTTGATGCCGTCGGGTAACGGGAGCTGCACGAGGATCGAGTGCACGTCGGGATTGGCGTTGAACTCATCGACGACCGCCTCGATCTCAGCCTGGGTCGCCGAGGACGCCAGGTGCACGTCGAAGGATCGGATGCCGATCTCCTTGCACTCCTCGATCTTCATCTCCACGTAGCGCGCGCTCGAGGGATTCTCGCCGACGAGCAACGTCCCGAGTCCCGGCGTGCGTCCGAGCGCACTGAGTCGCGCCGCGCGTTCGGCGAGCTCCATCTTGATGCGCTGGGCGAGTCGTTCTCCGTCGAGTAGTTCGGCTGTCATGACGCTCCTTAGTGTCGGAAGTGACGTTCACCGGTCAGCATCATCACGATGCCGGCGGCGTTGGCCGCGTCGATGACCTCTTGGTCGCGCACGGAGCCGCCGGGTTGCACGACCGCTCGCACGCCGGCGCTCGTCAGCGAATCGAGGCCGTCGGCGAAGGGGAAGAAGGCGTCCGAGGCGGCGGCAGCGCCCTCGGCGAACGCGCCGGCCTTTGTGGTCGCGATGTTGGCCGACACGACGCGCGACTGTTGACCGGCACCGATGCCGACGGCGACGCCGTCGCGGGCGATCACGATCGCGTTCGAGGTCGTTCGCGCACACACGCGCCACGCGATGACGAGGTCCTGCAGTTGCTGGTCGGTCGGCGTGGCGTTGGTGACGCACTTCCACTCGCTCACCGGCACCAGCAGTTCGTCGGCGTTCTGGACGAGCGCCGTGTCGCCGAACGTGCGCACCGAACGGCCGAGTGGCTCTGGTGACGGCGCACTGAGGAGTCGCGTCGCCTTGCGACGCTTCACCAGGGTCTCGATCGCGTCGGGCGTGATCGACGACGCGATGATGACGTCGGCCTGGGGACCCTCGGCGATCAACGACGCCAACTCGGCGTCGAGCTCGCCGTTCACCGCGATGATCCCGCCGAAGGCACTCTGGGAGTCGGCGTGCAGCGCCTTCTGGAAGGCATCGGCAAAGGTGTCGCCGACCGCGGCGCCGGAGGCGTTGGCGTGCTTGATGATGGCGACGGCGCACGTATCGGGCACGTCACTGGCCAGCTCGTGCACGAGTCGCCATGCGGCGTCGGCGTCAAAGAGGTTCAGGTACGACAGCGCCGAACCGGCGTGCTGGGTGACGTCGTCCCACCACGGCGTCGTGCCGGCGACGCGGTAGCGCGCGCCGATCTGATGGGGATTCTCGCCGTAGCGCACGACGTCGGCGCGCTCCAGCGTGAGGTGCAGCGTCGAAGGGACCACGGCGTCGACGTCCGACGCAGCCTCGCCGATGGCGCCGCCGCCGTCGAGCCAGGCGACGATCTGCGCGTCGTAGGCCGCGGTGTGGGCGAAGGCGGCGCGCGCCAGTGCGTGGCGCGTCGCGTCTGACAGCGCACCGGCGTCGGCGAGCTCTTCGAGGACCGCGTCGTACTGGCTCGGACTGGTCAACACGGCGACGTGCTCGTGATTCTTCGCCGCCGCGCGCACCATCGACGGTCCACCGATGTCGATGAGCTCGATGGACGGATTCGACGAGAACGGATAGAGGTTGCTCACGACGAGGTCGATCGCCGTGATGTCGTGCTCGGCGAGGGCGGCCAGGTGCTCGGGCTTCGAGCGGTCGGCGAGGATTCCGGCGTGCAGTCGCGGGTGCAGCGTCTTCACGCGTCCGTCGAGCATCTCGGGGAACCCAGTGACGTCGGCGACCTCCAGGTGCTCGATGCCGGCGTCGCGCAGTGCCGCCGCGGTGCCGCCCGAGGCGACGAGCTCGACGCCGTTTTCGCGCAGTCCCTTCGCCAGTTCGATCAGCCCGGTCTTGTCCCAGACACTTAGTAACGCTCTCATTCAGTCCTCCAGCGTTCCCGCGATTGACGCGGGTTCGTCACCCTCGTACATTGCCGCCATCACCCTACCGACGACCAGCGGGTACAACTCTCGCTCCACCGACTTGATGCGCTCATGAAGTGTCGCTTCGGTGTCGTCGGGCTCGATCGGCACGCGTCGCTGAGCGAGGATCGGACCGTCGTCGAGTTCCTCGGTCGCGATATGCACCGTGCAGCCGGTCTCGCTCACGCCCGATTCCAGCGCCTGGGCCACGGCGTGCCAGCCCTTGAAGGCCGGCAACAAACTCGGGTGCGTGTTGAGGACTCGTCCCGGATAGGCGACGTGAAACGGCGCGGTGACGATGGTCCCGAAGCCGGCCATGGCGATCAGGTCGATCTCGCGCACCTGCAGCGCGGTCGTCAACTCCCGGGTGAACCCGTCGCGGTCGAAGGACTTCGCGAAGCCGCCGAACTCCTCGCGCGAGACCAGCAACGTCTCGACCCCCGCCCCGAAGGCGAGGTCGAGTCCGCGACAGCGTCGATCCGACGCGACGAGCGCGACCGGCAGACCGGCGCGGATCATCGCCTCCAAGATGGTGCCCGAGCCGGACACCAGGACACAGAGTCGAACGTCGTCCAACCTCTACAGCGCCTTGACGATCTCGCCCATTTTCTGGCCGGCCTCCGTGGGATTCAGACAGACGTAGACGCCGGCCGCCGCGAGGGCGTCCATCTTGGCCTGCGCGGTGCCCTTGGAGCCCGAGATGATGGCCCCGGCATGTCCCATCTTGCGTCCCGGGGGCGCAGTGACGCCGGCGATGTAGGAGACGACGGGCTTGGTCATGTTCGCCTTGATCCACTCGGCGGCCCGCTCCTCTTCGGATCCCCCGATCTCGCCGATCATCATGACGGCCAGCGTCTCGGGGTCGGCCTGGAAGGCGGCGAGGCAGTCGATGAAGTTCGTCCCCGGGACCGGGTCGCCCCCGATGCCGACGCAGGTCGTCTGACCGATGCCTTGTTGGCTCAGCTCATAGAGCGCCTGGTAGGTCAGCGTGCCCGAGCGCGACACGATGCCGACCGGGCCGCCGGCCAGGGCGATATCGCCCGACGTGATGCCGATGTTGCACTTCCCGGGGCTGATGATGCCCGGGCAGTTCGGCCCGAGGAGTCGCACGCCGGGGAACTCTTCGACCAGGCGGTTGTAGGTGATCGCCTCGTCCTGGGCCGGGATGCCCTCGGTGATGCAGACGATGAAGGTGATACCGCCTTCGGCTGCCTCAATGATCGCCGCGGCGGCGAACTTCGGTGGCACGACGACGAAGGACGCAGTCGCGCCGGTCGCGGCCACGGCTTCTTTCACCGAATCGAAGACCGGGATGCCGTTCACGTCACTGCCGCCCTTGCCGGGCGTGACGCCACCGACGACCTTGGTGCCGTAGTCGCGATTGCGCAGGCCGTGAAAGCGGCCCTGAGCGCCGGTGAGTCCCTGGACGATCACCTTGGTGTTCTCATCTACGAAAATACTCATGTCGTGTCCTTTAGGCGTTCGCGAGCGAGACGGCGCGTCGCGCGGCGTCCAGCATCGTGGGTTCGGTGATCAGTGAATCGTTCAGGTGCGGCGCGAGGATCGCGCGACCTTCGAGGGCGTTCGTGCCATCGAGGCGCAGCACGATGGGTGTCGAGATCGTCACGCGCTTCAGCGCCTCTAAGACGCCGTTGGCGACGTCATCGACGCGGGTGATGCCGCCGAAGATGTTGACGAAGATCGCCTTCACCTTCGGGTCGGTGTTGATCACCTCGAGCGCCGAGGCCATCACGTCGGCGTTGGCGCCGCCGCCGATGTCCAGGAAGTTCGCGGCCGTGCCGCCGACCTGATTGACCACATCGAGCGTGGACATCGCCAGCCCGGCGCCGTTGGCGATGATGCCGACCGTGCCGTCGAGACCGATGTAGTTGAGGCCCTTCTCTTTGGCGAGCTTCTCGCGCGGGTCCTCGAACTCATCGGCGCGGAACTCCTCCCACTCCGGGTGGCGGAACGAGGCATTCTCGTCCAAGGTCACCTTGGCGTCGAGCGCGTGGACCTTGTTGTCCGGCGTCAAGATCAGTGGATTGATCTCGGCGAGGTCGCAGTCGCCCTTGGTGTAGCACTCGTAGAGGCGCACCAGTAGTTCGGCGGCCTGTTCGCGCGCGACCTCGTCGAGTTCGGCGTCGTTCACCCACCGGCGCGCGGTCGCAACGTCGAGGCCCCGGACGGGGTCGATGGCGAGGAAGGCGATCGCGTCGGGGTTCTCCTCGGCGACGACCTCGATCTCGACGCCGCCCTGGGCGCTCAACATACCGAGGTGCGTCTTGTTCTGGCGGTCCAGCGTGAACGAGGCGTAGTACTCCTTGGCGATGTCACTTGATCGCTCGATCCAGAGCCGGTGCACGACGTGACCTTTTATATCGAGCCCGAGGATGTTGCCCGCGTGCTCTTTCAGCTCCTGGAGGGTGCCGGCCAACTTCACGCCGCCGGCCTTGCCGCGACCACCGACCTTCACTTGAGCCTTCACGACGACGGGATAGCCAATGCGTTCGGCGACCTCGACGGCCTGCTCGACGGTGTCGGCGACGTCGCCGGGAGAGACCGCGATGCCGAAGCGCGCGAAGTACTGCTTCCCCTGGTATTCGAATAGATCCATGTACTTCTACTTTCCATTAGGCGACTGTCAGGCGACAGGCGCGGGTTCAGTGCTGGTGTTCAGTGCTGGTGTTCTCGCGCATCCAAGGTCGACTCGAGCCACGTGCCGATCTCGGCCAGCGACGCGCCGGGCGTGAAGACCCGCGCGACACCGAGTGCCTCGAGACCGGCGATGTCGTCGTCCGGGATGATCCCGCCCACCAAGAGCAAGACGTCCTCGCGCCCCTCGGACTTCAAGAGGTCGATCACGCGTGGCACGAGCACGAGGTGCGCGCCGGAGAGCAACGAGAGACCGAGGGCGTCGGCGTCTTCTTGGATGACCGCCTGGACGATCTGCTCGGGCGTCTGGTGCAGGCCGGTGTAGACGACCTCGAATCCGGCGTCGCGTAGGGTCCGGGCGATGACTTTGGCCCCTCGGTCGTGTCCATCCAGACCGGGCTTGGCGACGACGACGCGGTACGTGCGATTCATTGAATCTTCATCTTATTGAACATTCGACTGGCCATTTTCCAAGGACCGACCTCCGAAGATGGTCGAAAACGCTCTTTGGTAGCGTCACCGAAGGAGAGGTTCGAAAGCGTTCGACGTCTCGCACGGATTGGACCGCGACCCATGGAAAACTCCTTCGGACAGCCCCAGAGCGTCGTCGTCTTGGGCGGCAGTTCGGACATCGCGCGCGCCCTCACCAAGCGGCTCTGCGCGTCGCGCACCCACACCGTCGTGCTCTGCGGTCGCAACCAGGAGTTGCTCGACGAAGCGGCCGAGGAGGCGAAGGACTACGGCGCGAGCACGACCGACACCGTGATCTTTGACGCCGAAGACGTCACGACCGCGAAGCGCGTCGTCGCCGAGGCGTTCGAGAAGGTCGGCGAGGACGTCGATCTGGTGGTCATGGCCGTGGGCGTGCTCGGTGACCAGTTCGCCCAGGAGAACGACGCCGCGGCGGCCGCGATGGTGGCCGTCGTCAACTTCGCCTGGCCGGTCGCCGCACTCGCCGAGGTCCGTCGCCGACTGGTGCACCAGGGCCACGGACGGATCCTCGTGATGTCCTCGGTGGCGTCGGTTCGCGTTCGGCGCAACTCCTATCTCTACGGTGGCGCGAAGGCCGGGCTCGACCGGCTCTGTGACGGGCTGGCCGATTCACTCGAGGGCACCGGTGTGCGCCTGCAACTCCTGCGACCCGGCATCGTGCGCACGCGCATGGCCAAGGACCACTCGTCGATCCCCTTCACGACGGGACCCGAGGAGGTCGCCGGGTACGTGATGAACGGACTCGCGACCAACGACCTCGTGATCTGGAGCCCGCCAATCATGCGCTACGCCTTCGGGATCCTTCGCCACTTGCCCAGGCCGATCTGGCGAAAGGTCGCCGACCGCTAACCCGGAGTCGTCGTCGTGGTCGTCGTGGTGGTGGCGATGGTGCGACGAAGTTCGTTGTCGCGCAGCGACATCGTGAAGAAGTCGTGTTGCCAGAACGACCCGAAATAACGATCCGGCGCGCCCGGCATCGACGACAGCAGGCGCTGGCCGTCGCTCGCGTCGATCACGGTGCCCGGTGTGCCGGTGAACGTCGACAGCTGCACCCAATCGAGGCCGTAGTCCAACTCCATGCCCTCTTCGACGCCGGCGCGCAGCATCACGTTCGCGAGGTCGCTGAGCGACATGCCCGGTCCGCCGACGTACACCAGCGCGCCGGTCGGCGTGATGCCGAGCCCCGAACGCCATACGTCATCGTTGGGACCGATCGCGCGGCCCCACTTCGTCGACGTCGGATCTCTTAGTCCGTGGACGACCTTGGAGTTGTCGACGATCAGGTCCAGGTTCTGGCGGACCGTCGCGATCTGATTGGTCATGACGACGTCACGCCCCCACTTCGCGACGGTCATGCGCCCGTTCTTGAAGATGACGACCGACGCCGCGCCGTTACGAAGCTTCTTGAAGGCGTGGTCGTCGGTGTAGTAGCCCCCGTGGGCGTCTTGCATCACGAAGCCCGAGTTGAAGGCCGCGACCAGCGTCTTGGACTTCGCGGCGCTGATCGGCGCCTGGTGCCAGAACCGTCCCCCGCCGGGGATCTGCGATCCGGAGTACAACTGCGCCGTCAACAGGTTCGTGTCCATCCACACGACGCCGACGACGTAACTCGTGTGCACCTTGTCGGGGCGCACGAACGCCTCATACATCGTGGGGATGCCGTTGGCGGTCGTGCGCCCGACGACGTGCCACACGCCCTCTCCGGGCAACGCCGCCTTCAACGGCGGCACGATGTCAACCGGCGGTGCGAGGACGTTCGGCGCGGCGTAGGTCTTGGTGAGCGCGCCGGTACCGAAGGAACCTTTGGGCGGCGTGCCGCCCTTTTTCGGCATGTCCCAGTGATAGGACTCCGTCGCTCCCCAGTTCACGACACTCGCCAGGCCGTGCTGGCGGCCCCACTGGGAGGCCCGGGTCGAGAGGCTCGAGCCGTAGGAGGGGTTGAGGAGCGCGAAGAAGAGCGTGATCACGAGATAGGCGATGAAGGTCACCGCGGCCAGTGAGAGCAAGACGACCGAACGACGGCGCCAGTAGGTCACGCGGGGCAGGCGGTGCTGGTGCGGACGGGGCGCGGCGGGTGGTCGATAGGCCGGGCGCGCGTAGGGCATGAAACTTCATTCTGGCACTCTTGCGCTGCGAAGAATCAGTTCACAAGCCCACTTTAACCGTTTCGAAATCCAAAACGCTCACAGTGCTCGCGCGCACCTTATCGAATGAATCTCTCGACACCACTGCAGTTTTTGATTATCCAAATTCAAGCGTGTCGGCAATGGCCCGACGCAAATTCCGAGCCGTAGGATGCTCGGCGAAAACTACCCATGCCACGGCGGTGATGGCAACTCCGAGATATGCATAGATCTTGTTCGTCATAAAGGTCCCTCCTTCCATTGAATTCAGATAATTGGGCATTGCAAAAGTCCGCGCACTTTGTCAACCCGCCTTCCAGGGTGGCGGAGCGAGATCACCTACACCCAAGTGACCCTGCGTAGAGCAGGTAGGACACTCCGACAGTGACACGGGCGTCGATCGACGTACGGTTCCGTCTGCAAGTCGATAGAGCAGCAGTGTCGCCCGAGACTCCAATCCTGCAAACCCGGTAAGGCGAGCTAGCAACTCCGTTACCCCTAGGCTGGCGATGACTCCATTAATACTGACGACAGCTGGTGCTGGTTCGGTGATTCCGACGACGTACCCACGTGCCACTTCAGCTTCGTAAGTCGCTTTCGGAAGTTGCTCCGTTCGAACCCTTTCGGGATCAAGCACACCGAGACACCAAAGACAAGCGGAATCCGGTGTCAGCCAACTGACCCGACCACCTGCTGCGCCGTCAACTTGAAGTTCCACTCCCAAGTCCATGACCGGGACGTAGTACTGGTATGCAATCGAATTGAGGGCGGCTCTGCTCAACTGATTATCTGTACAGCCGATGATCAGATCGCAATCCAACAGCAGCTTTGCTCCTGACTCTGAGAGGACGGAGCGAGGAATTGGAACAACAACTGTTCCGCTCCGGAGACGGCGGATCAATCGCTTGGATACATGCACTTTCTTTCGACGAAGGACGGCATCAATGCGAGACGCACCAACCAGCCGGCTGAGGTTGGACATCGAGACCCTGTCTGGGTCAACCACAACAATCCGCCCGATGCCAAGATGCGCTAACTGCTGAATGACTTGCGAACCAATTCCACCAGCACCAACGATGCCTACGACACTTTCGGCCAAGACAGTCTGACCGCTCCGACCCAGAGCTCGAACCTGTCGATCGAAGAACTCAGACTGCCGTCGCGCCCCTTCGAGGGATTTGCTATCACCAACCCTTTTAACTTGAATGGCTTCCCGTCGGCCAAGCGAACGTGTGATTCTGGCTGCACAACCTCCGGGCGAAACCACAATGCTCGCGAATGGCACTTGGGCTCGCGCCACCATTTTTGGAAATAGAACGTCTTCTCCTCCGTCGTCAGACGGCGAAAATCGAGGCACCTTTGGGTCATGGGGATGGCTATGAATCACGACGACGGCCTCGCCTGTTTGACGTGACCGTTTCGCGACACGAGCCCAAAAGACGGGGCTAACTTCGAGATGGTGGCCGAGTTGGACTAGATATTCATCCTTCGGGACCGGCATCCAGTCGCGCAATAAGAGACTCTCTGATTTGCCGTTGGTGCGGACGCCCGCGAAACACACTCCGGCCCTCTCAAGATCTGGCGTCGAAAGCAGATCAAAGAGGATGGTGTCCCACTGAAAACGACCGACGACGATCGACGACGGTGTCACCCTCATCGCGCGTCCTGCAATCTGCGGCGACAGAAATTTACGAACTGATAAAGGCTTCCGCTTGATGCGTCCCAGGATTGCAGGTGCCAGGAAAACCAGCGGAACTGTCTCCCAAACACGCTTTGAATTGTGCTGTTCACCGGATCACGACCATTCGCAAGCAGCAGTGACGATTCCGTGTAAAAGCAGTCAGGTTTCACATGCGGATAGTTAGTTGGGATCAGTATGCTCACCGTGGTCAAAACGCTGCTCCAGCCACTCCCAATCGGCACATTCGGAACCACTAGCAATCGATTCCCATCCGACTGAACGATTGAGGCCTCCGGATATCTTGAAACAAGATCCGCCAATTGTGTCGCGACAATGTCAATCATTTCGCAACTCAATGACTTCCGAAATTGCCCTGCGGCATGTCATAGAAACAGTCACCATTTCGTAGATTGACAACCGTATTGTTCTGGATTAGTTCGTCGTCACCTGGTCCACGAACTTCCAGAAAAAGCAGGTGAGATTCAGGTATGTTTCCGAGTTTCTTCAGTTCTGATCCGTTCAACTCTCGAGTGTTGACTCGATATTCCTTTTGGTCGATGAAAATTATGATTTCCCCTTCATCGGGATGGATCTTCCCCTCAATGTCGAGTACTTCAACGTCAATCGTCTGGCCATCGCTTTCAATGACTTCAATACTTACTTCCGCAATATCAATTCGTTCATCCATTCTTTTCTCCTTGGTTCTTCGACTTATTGGGCAGCAGATGAATTGAAATGAGAGTTCCTTGAATAGAGCTTGGCGGTGTAAGAAACCGGCGAATTTCTAATCCACCTTGGAATTGGATAGTCAAATGGGCGAGGCCAGACCGGATTACGAGATTCGAGTTACCTGCTCGGCCGATCGCCGTCAGCAATTCATACAGTCCAGCGCCCTGGCCAACTCGACCTGTTGACGTTTCTTGATCCTTCAGTGATAGCGCAACGGCATCTTGATCGGACAACTTTGAATATTTCGGTAGGCGGCGCATTGTCGTAGGAATTCCCAAGCCCAAGTCGGCAACCGCCAGTTGTAAACCTTTCTTGTACCTCTGAGCGGCAACCAATGCGCCAAACTGGCTTTCCGCATGGTCCAAAACGTTCTCCGTTGCGGCTCCGACAGCCGTGGCAGTCGCGGTAGCCATATTCCCGGATCCGAATTGCGCCCTCGTGACCTCCCAAGTTCGATGAATGACATCTTCAACGTCAATGCTTTTCGTGACGCGGGTCATTTCAATCAAACTTCCGCCCAAATTCTTGCGGACCAAATTCGGAACAGCCGAAGACAACTGAACATTCCCCGGGAGATCTCTGTAGAAGTCCATCCTGCAGAGGTACCTATGAACATCCGGATCACTCGGGCAATCGAATATCACTGACTCCGAACGCGCGGCCGCGTAATCAAGCAGGAAGCGCAACAGGCATACGTCAAGTGGAAACACGAACTTCAAACTTGCTGCCATGACTTCAGTGAGCTCACAACCCTCTCCAATATTTGACATGTGGGCGTGAATATCAGCGTCGACCAAGTAAGGAGGTATGCTCGCCACATATGTTTTCATGGATTTCACCGTCATCGTGGAAACCGAACTATCTCAAAGTCGCTCGCCATTTCTGCCCTTGTTTTCTACGTAAAAGCTGGAATCACCACTGTGTAGCAAAACTCCTTGCCCCCACCTTCGGGAACTATTTGGTCTCTTGCTACCGCTCCCGTCGTGACGAGAACCTTCAATCTGTTGTTCGCAGCTTGCGGAGTCAGCTGAAGCATTTCCGCCAACTCCATCGCGCTAAACGATTGCAATTCGATTGCCGCTTCCAGCGTTTCGGGAAGCCACCCCCGCTCACCCACGATCATTGCCTTACCGAACTTTGTCAAACTGACCGCAGATAATTTGCGACGACTTAGAACCGCCTCAAGCGTTTCGCTGACATCTTCATTTGCGTTGGAAATCACAAATCCACGATCCGTATTTAAACCGACGCTCCGATCAACAATGAGTTTCGCAATGCATTCATCGCCGAATGAGACGGTGATGCCTTCTACTGAAGCGAAACTCAATACAAGAGTTTCACCAGTCCTAAGGTTGGATAACTTTGATTCGACATCTTCGCGTACTTGACGGCCGCGTTCTCGCGTTGCAAGGAATGGGCCCCAATTCGCAACTTCATATTGCATATTTCACTGCCTCCATTCGCTTTCCATGAGTTCAGTGAAACCGTAGTCCAAACTTCCCTTAATGTCAAGTACCTTCCACTCGCAGATGGATCCAGGTGCCTCCTAAATTTGGCGTCATTTCCGAATAGCGTGCCCAAATTGGCAATTTCGCTCGAACCCGAAAGTCACCCTCGCCCCCACCCGACCTGATTAAGACCCGGCTTGGACCGACCTCCGCGGCCCATTCAAATGATTCGAATAGGCCCCAACCTCTTGCATCGTCGGTTCCTGTAACTCCGGGCTCACGAGCACGCCGGATGAGATCACTATCGTCGTGAAGACTCTTGTACTTTGGATTACGACGAAGGTGGTTGGGAATTCCGATTCCCCCGTCGGCAATGCCAATCCAAACGCCGGAATGAAGCCGACTGGATTTGCCTGTATAGCGCTGAATGCAAACAAACGTTCCAACATCACTTGATCCATGAGTCGTTGCGTTATCGACGAGCTCGCTGGTCATATATATCGCACCGAATGCAAGTCGGGCGTCAGCACTTGATGGCGCAACGTCTGGCCACCAGCCATTTAAAAGATCATCCCACTCGTTCGATTGTTCGAACTTTGTGATTGGGAGCCACAGACCTTCGACTGGCGTTACGCTGCCTGCGCCCAAATTGACATCAATGATGTTGCCAATGCCAACATCAACAAGATATTCTCGAACTTCTTCCTTCACAGGCAGAACTATTGAAGGGATTCGTCCCCGAGATACCGATCGTGTCCAAAGTACGGACAACCCGACGACATCAAATGGTGATACCCACTCGACCGCGGAAATGTCCAGGACGTCAAATACCGAGGGCAGATTTCTTTTTGCATTCAGGAGAGGACATCTGCCCGACAATTGAATGACCGTCATACGGCATTCCTAGCAAAGAGTAATTACATGCCAACCTGTAGGCAATGTACAGGTCTCAGCATTGGCAACCACGCATTTGACTTCACGCCACGCTAGGCGCGGTGCAACGGGGTCATCGCGAGCACGAGTTGCTTGGTGCCGTGCTGCTCGAAATCGACTGTCGCTCGTGCGTGCGCACCCGTTCCCTCGACTCTGGTCACGACCCCGGGTCCGAAGCGGTCGTGCACGACGCGCTCGCCGACGACGAGACCGAGCTTTTCTGCCCCGGTCGACTTCACCGGCGGCGCCGCTCCGGTGCCGAATGCTCGGCCTTCCGTGAACTGCGTCCCGCGACCCGTGAAGCCGTCGGCGTCGCGGTAGTCCATTCGCCGTAGCGGCATCGTCGCCGAGATGTCGTCGATCAACTCCGAGGGGATCTCCTGGAGGAACCGGCTCGCGAGCGCGTCCTGTCGATTGCCCCACATCGTGCGCGTCCACGCGTGGGTGAGCACGAGGTGTCGCATGGCACGCGTGATGCCGACGTAACAGAGCCGGCGCTCCTCTTCGAGTTCGTTGTCGTCCGAGAGCGCGCGACGATGCGGGAAGACCGTCTCTTCGAGACCGGTGATGATCACCGCCGGGAACTCGAGACCTTTGGCGACGTGCAACGTCATCATCGAGATCGCACCGGCACCGCCGTCCAACTGGTCGGAGTCCGCGACGAGCGCCATTCGTTCGACGAAGTCCATCAACGTGTCGTACTGACTCGCGGCCGACGCGAGTTCACCGAGGTTCTCCAACCGCGAGTAGGCCTCGTCTGAGTTCTCCGCGCGCAGCGCGTCGCCCATGCCCGACTCGCGCACGATCGCGTCGATGATCTCTCGTGGCGCGAGGTCATTGGACAGCGCTCGCAGTTCATCGAGCATGAAGGAGAACTTCTCCGATCCACTCAACGCGCGACCGGTGAGGCCGGCTTCTTTGGCGTAGTGCGTCGCCTCGGCGAAGGAGAGTCCGTGTTGCGCGGCGTACACGCCGAGCTTGGCCTGGGCCGCTTCGCCGATACCGCGCTTGGGTTCGTTGATCACGCGCCGAGCCGAGGCCTCATCGCGAGGATTGACGATCAGTCGCGCGAAGGCCAGCGCGTTCTTGACCTCTTTACGGTCGTAGAACCGCATCCCCGAGATGACCCGGTACGGAATCGAGGCGCGCAGCATCTCTTCTTCCAGGACTCGGCTCTGGGCGTTCGTGCGGTAGAAGACCGCCATCTGATTCCACGCGAGTTTGTACTGGGTCGCCAATCGACGAAGCTCGGTCGCCACCCAGCGGCCCTCGTCGTACTCATCACCGGCGCGATAGAGGCGAATCTTCTCGCCTTGCACGTCATCGGTGAACAGGTTCTTCGCGTGCCGACTCGCGTTCTTGGCGATGACCGCGTTCGCCGCGTCGAGGATCGTCTGGGTCGAACGGAAGTTCTGCTCGAGCAAGATCACCGACGCGTCCGGGAAGCGCTGTTCGAACTGCAAGATGTTGCGCACGTCGGCCGCGCGGAACCGGTAGATCGACTGGTCGGAGTCGCCGACGACACAGAGGTTGCGATGCTGCTCCGCGAGCATCATCACGAGCAGGTTCTGCACACCGTTGGTGTCCTGGAACTCGTCGACGAGCAAGTACTTGAAGCGGTTCTGATAGCTCTCACGGACCTCGTCGTCCTTCTTCAACATCGCGACCGCGTTCAACAAGAGGTCGTCGAAGTCCATCGCGTTCGCGAGCTTCAAGCGCTCGTTGTAGAGGTGGTAGATCTCGGCGATGCGCTTGAAGTGGGGATTGCCGTCGCCGCTGGCGGCGTAGGCGTCGGGCGACATCATCTCGTTCTTGGCCCCCGAGATCGCGGCCGAGACGCTGCGCGGCGAGAGTCGTTTGGTATCGAGGTTGAGTTCTTTCATGATGCGCTCGACCGCGCTCTCGGCGTCACCGGCGTCGTAGATCGTGAAACCGCGCTGATAGCCCAGGACGTCGGCGTGCGAGCGCAGCATCCGCAGGCACGCCGAGTGGAAGGTCGAGACCCACATCTGTCGGGCATCGGAACCGACGAGGTCGACGACGCGGCGACGCATCTCGTCGGCGGCCTTGTTGGTGAAGGTGATCGCCATGATCTCCCACGGCCGGGCGTCGCCCATCGAGAGGATGTGCGCGATGCGCCGCGTGAGGACGCGCGTCTTACCCGAGCCGGCGCCGGCGATGACGAGCAACGGTCCCCCGCGCTGGACCACGGCCTCGCGTTGGGGAACGGTCAGTCCCTCGAGCAGCGAGTTGGGATCCAGCCGCTCTTCGGCGAAGCCGTCCGTTCCCCAGAGCGACTCCTCAGAGAACGAGTTCCGGCTCACTCCCACTCAATGGTGCCCGGTGGCTTGCTCGTGACGTCCAAGGCGACGCGGTTCACGCCGTCGACCTCTCGGATCAGTCGGTTCGCGATCGACTCGATCACGTCATAGGGCAGGCGCGCCCAGTCGGCGGTCATCGCGTCGTCACTGGTGACGGCCCGGATGATGATCGGATACGCATAGGTCCTGCCGTCGCCCATGACCCCCACGGTACGCACGGCCGGTAACACCGCGAAGCTCTGCCACAACTCGCGGTAGAGGCCCGCCTTCTTGATCTCATCGACCACGACGTAATCGGCGTTGCGAAGTATCTCGGCGCGCTCGCGCGTGACTTCCCCGACGATGCGAACGCCCAGTCCGGGACCGGGGAATGGCTGGCGCCAGACGATCTCGGACGGCAGTCCCAGCTCCTCGCCGACGTGGCGGACCTCGTCTTTGAACAAGTTGCGCAGCGGCTCGACGAGGTCGAAGGAGAGGTCCTCGGGCAGACCACCGACGTTGTGGTGGCTCTTGATGTTGGCGGCGTGTCCCGAACCGGACTCGATGACGTCCGGATAGAGCGTCCCCTGGACCAAGAAGCGCGGGCCGTCGCCGCCCTTGCCGAGATCGCGCGCCACCGTCTCGAACTCGCGGATGAACAGCTCGCCGATGATCTTTCGCTTCTGTTCGGGATCGGTCACGCCAGCGAGTGCGTCGAAGAACCGATCCTGCGCCTTCACGTGGATGAGCTCGACGCCGAACTGACGGGTGAACGTCTCTTCGATCTGTTCGCCCTCGTTCTTTCGCATCAGTCCGGTGTCGACGAAGACGCAGGTGAGCTGCTTGCCAACGGCCTTGGTGACGAGGGCCGCGGCGACGGCCGAGTCGACGCCGCCCGAGAGCGCGCAGAGGACTTTCTCGTCACCGACCTGTTCGCGGATCAGCTGCTACCTGGTCCTCGATGATCGAGGTGTTCGTCCAGGTCGGCGGGATCTCGGCGACGTGGTGCAAGAAGTTCGCGAGCAGGTCCTGGCCGTGCTCGGTGTGTGCGACTTCGGGATGGAACTGCACCGCGTGCAGTCGGCGCGCGACGTCTTCCATCACGGCGACCGGTGCCTCGGGCGATGACCCGGTCACGACGAAGCCCTCGGGCGGGGTCGCGATCGCGTCGCCGTGACTCATCCAACACGTCGTGCTCGCGGGCCACTCGTCCATCAAGACGGACCGGCCCTGTCGCGTCATCGTCGTGCGACCGTACTCACCGACACCGGTGTTGGCGACGTCGCCGCCGAGTTGCTGGGCCATGAGTTGCGCGCCGTAGCAAATGCCGAGCACCGGGATGCCGAGTTCGTAGATCGCGGGATCGAGCGACGGCGCGGGCACCTCGTAGACCGACTTCGGACCGCCGGAAAGGATGATCGCGGCCGGCGCCTTCGCGCGCACCTCGTCGGCGGTGATCGTGCTCTGGACTATCTCGGAATAGACGTGTGCTTCACGCACGCGTCGCGCGATCAGCTGCGCGTACTGGGCACCGAAGTCGACGACGAGGACGTTCTGGGTCAATGTCCCATGCCGACGCCCTGGGAGCGCTGCAACTGCTTTCCCTCGGTCTGGAGCGACGGCGCGAGCATGATCTCGGCCTTCTGGAACTCCTTCAGGGTCTCGTAGCCACAGGTGGCCATCGAGGTCCGCAGGGCGCCGAACAGGTTCAGTCGACCATCGTTCTCATGAGCCGGTCCGAGCAGGACTTCTTTCAGCGTGCCGCGCACCTGGGTGCGCACGCGCGTGCCGCGCGGCAGCGTCGGGTGGAAGGTGGCCATGCCCCAGTGGAAACCACGAGCCGGCGCCTCGACGGCGCTGGTCAACGGCGAACCGATCATCACGGCGTCGGCGCCACAGGCGATGGCCTTGGCGATGTCGCCGCCCTTGCTCATGCCGCCGTCGGCGATGACGTGCACGTAGACGCCGGTCTCATCGAGGTGGCGCATGCGCGCGCCGGCGACGTCGGCGATCGCGGTCGCCTGGGGGACGCCGATGCCGAGTACGGCGCGTGAGGTGCAGGCGTTGCCCGGTCCGACACCGACGAGCACACCGGCGGCGCCGGTGCGCATGAGGTGCAGCGCGGCCTGGTAGCTCGCGCAGCCGCCGACGATGACGGGGAGTTCGAACTCGCGGATGAACTTCTTCAGGTTCAGCGGCTCGACGGTCTTGGAGACGTGCTCGGCCGAGACGACCGTGCCTTGGATGACGAGGATGTCGAGACCGGCGTCGAGGATGGTCTTGGCCATCCAGTCGGTGCGCGCGGGCGTCACCGAGGCCGAGGTGGTGATGCCGGCGGCCTTCATCTCCTTGATGCGCTGGGCGACGAGTTCGATCTTGATCGGCTCGAGGTACATCTGTTGCATGCGCGCTGTCGCCTTGTCGTCGTCGAGTTCGCGGATCTCTTCGAAGAGCGGCATCGGGTCCTCGTACCGCGTCCAGAGGCCTTCGAGGTTCAGTACGCCGAGGCCACCGAGACGACCGAGTTCGATCGCGGTGTCGGGCGACATCGCGCCGTCCATCGCCGAACCGAGGACGGGTAACTCGAACTTGTAGGCGTCGATCTGCCACGAGATGTCGACGTCCTCGGGGTCACGGGTGCGACGAGACGGCACGATGGCGATGTCGTCGAACCCGTATGCCTGTCTCGCGGATTTGTATATGCCGATCTCAACTTCTGCCATGATGACCTCCGCCTAAAGAAACAAACAACCCAAAAATGGATCGCGTTGACACCGATTCTAGTTGACCGTTCTACGGCCACGACCTCTTCGCTTCGGGCCATTCGACGCCGGTGACGACACACAGCAACTCGGTCACGACACGCGCGGTCGCACCCCAGATGAGGTCGCCGGGCACTCGGTAGAAGTAGATCGGGAAGTAGCCGTCGTGATCGGCGCCCGGTCGGGGCTGCGCACGACGCCAACGCTCTTCGAGGAACGACCCTTCCATCAGCAAGTCCGTCAGCGACACGGTGAAGGCACGGTCGACTTCCGAGGGATCGGTCACCATCACCGGGCGCTCGTGCAAGAAACCGACCACCGGCCAGATCGCCGAACCGAGCGCCAAGGTCACGATCGGGCTCAACCACCCGACGACCCGCACGGAACTCTCGTCGATGCCGACCTCCTCGCGGGCCTCGCGAAGGGCGGTGTCGACGGGTGTCTCGCCGGCATCGCTCCCTCCACCGGGCAGGGCGATCTCCCCACGGTGCTCGCGCATCGAGAACGATCGCCGTGTCAGGACCATCTGGGCCTCGCCGTCCTCTTCAAAGAGGGCCACGAGGACCGCCGATCGGCGGGTGATCGGCCGGCCGTCGATATCGGACACGGTCATCGACGACGGATCACCCGGGATCAAGGAGTTCTCGACGTGGCGTCGTGCGCCTTTCAGTCGCGATTCGACGAGTTCAAGCGTCACTCCGGTGCGGTCCTCGCGGCGCAGCGTGCTCCACGGCGCGAGTTCCCCGGACTGGATGTCGTCGGGTTCGGGGAGAGTTTGCGGGTATTCGTGACCCTCGAATCGCGCCGGCCTCGTGCCGTCTGGCGCCATGGTGAAACTCCCCTAATGTTGTGGTGCATTTCCGCACTACTTCACCAATTTACGCGGCCCCCCAATTGGCCCAATCAGGAGACACATCTTTCATGAAGTCGCTCGCCCGATTTGCCTATCGCCGCCGCTGGCTCGTGCTCGCGCTGTGGATCGTCGTCTTCCTCGGGATGAACACGCTCTCCCAGTCCTTCGGCACCGCCTACGCCAACACGTTCACCTTGCCGGGCACCAACTCGACGCACGCGCTCTCGCTCCTGCAGTCCGGCTTCAAGAGCAAGTCCGGCGACGTCGACGAGATCGTCTTCCAAGCCAAGTCCGGCACGATCGCCAGTCATCGCAAAGAGATCCTCGCCATGGACAAGAAGGTGGCCAAGGTCTCTTCGGTCGCGAGTGTCGTCTCACCGTTCGAGGGCAGCTCGATCACCGTCAGTCCCAACGGCAAGATCGGCTACACCGTCGTCTACTTCAAGACTCAGGGCTACAAACTGAAGAGCAAGCAGATCCAACCGGTCGAAGGCGCGGGCATCACGGCGCGTTCCTCGACGCTCAACGTGCAGTTCGCCGGAAACGCCTTCGAGCAACTCGCCGCGCAGAGTTCAAGTCCCGACGTCGTCTTCGGACTCATCCTGACCGCCATCGTCTTGGTGCTCGCTTTCGGCTCACTGTTCTCGATGTTGCTGCCGCTCTTGGTCGGGCTGGTCGCCGTCGGCACGGCGACGGCGGTCACCACGTTGCTGAGTCACGGGCTCTCCATCGCCACCTTTGCGCCCATATTGGGTTCGCTCATCGGACTGGGCGTCGGCATTGACTACGCCCTCTTCATCGTGACGAGAACCCGACAAGGGTTGAAACGCGGCTTGAGTCCGGAAGACGCCGTGGTCACGGCGATCAACACCTCGGGCCGCGCCGTGCTCTTCGCCGGTTCGACCGTCTGCATCGCGCTCCTCGGCATGCTCGTCTTGCAACTCTCGTTCTTGAACGGCGTGGCGATCGCCGCGTCACTGACCGTGCTGATCACGATGGCCGCGTCGTTGACGTTCCTGCCGGCGCTGCTCGGTTTCTGGGGGACGCGCGTCCTGAGTCGCAGAGAGCGTCAAGCCGCTGATCGAACACGGCCCCGAGCCGATCATCACGAACTCCGCCTGGCAGCGATGGGCGAACGTCGTGTCGCGTAACCCGCGCAAGCTCTCGCTTCGTCGCACTCATCGCCATCGTCTTGGTCTGCGTGCCGTTCTTCTCCTTGCACCTCGGCAGTTCTGACGCGGGTACCGACCCCGCGAGTTCGACCACCCGTCAGGCCTACGACCTGCTCGCCAAGGGCTTCGGCCCGGGCTTCAACGGTCCGCTGCAAGTCGTCGGAGCCATCCACAACGCCAAGGACCTAGCGACGATGGAGGCGCTCGACCGCAAGTTGCAGGGCAAGCCCGACGTCGCTGTCTCGGCGCCGCTCCAGGTCTCGCCCAGTGGCAAGGTCGCCGTCATCTACGTCGTGCCCAAGACCAGTCCGGACTCGACGGTCACCGAGAACCTCATCAGCTCGATTCGCAACGACTACATCCCGGCCGTGGACGCCAAGACCCATACCGGCATCTACGTCGGCGGTCTCACGGCGATCTTCGTCGACTTCGCCCAGGTCTTCACCTCGAAGATCCCGTTGTTCGTCGGCGTGATCGTGCTGCTCGGGTGTCTGTTGTTGATGGTCGCCTTCCGCAGCATCGTCATACCCTTGACGGCCGCGGCGATGAACATCTTCGCGGCCGGCGCGTCCTTCGGTCTCGTCGTCGCGGTCTTCCAGTGGGGTTGGGGTAGTTCGCTGATCAATGCGGGCACGGGACCGGTCGAGTCGTTCTTGCCGACGATCATGATCGCCATCCTCTTCGGACTGTCGATGGACTACCAGGTCTTCTTGGTGTCGCGAATGCACGAGGAGTGGCTCAATACCGGCAGCAACGAAGAGGCCATCAACCGCGGTCAGGCCAACACAGGCCGAGTCATCTCAGCCGCGGCCCTGATCATGATCTGCGTCTTCTTCTCCTTCGCCTTCGGCGGCCAGCGCATCATCGCCGAGTTCGGTATCGGTCTCGGCGGCGCGGTGCTGATGGACGCCTTCATCCTTCGCACCATCCTCGTGCCGGCACTGATGCACGCCTTCGGCAAAGCGAACTGGTACTTCCCCAAGTGGCTCGACCGCATCACGCCGCACTTCGCGGTCGAGGCGACCGAAGAGGCCGCGGTCTAGTCAGTCAGCACACCTGAGTCCCGGCGCGTTGAAACGGGTTACTTCGTCTCGTCATCGAGGTGACGATCGGCCTCGGGATTCGAGAAATCGACACGCTCGCTATTGAACAGACCCGGCGTAAAGCGCGGATCGTTGATCGTCGCGCCCTGCATGTTCCCGTGATACGGAGGGATATAGCCGGGCTCGTGATGGAACATGAAGCGGTTGAACTGGCGCAGCGCACGTCGCCACCAGGGCTGCCGCAAGGGTGGCGGCGGCTCCTCGCGGCGCACGAAGTGCTCGGGACTGTCCATGGCTCCTCGATTCTTCGACCAACTCTATTGACGTCACTAATGCGACGCGACCGACTCGTTTGCGAGAACGCTGCACCGGAGCGATCCCTTAGTTCTGAGGGTTTTTGACATTGCCGACGCCAACCTCGGTGCGCTGTGCCGGTAAGTTTCCAGTAGGACGAGGAAAGGAAAGGTCGCAGTGGTTCACATCTCGATTCACGGACGACCCCCAATTCCCTTCGGTCCAGGTCGAGGTCCCATGGGCCGGCTCTATATCAACGGAGGTCCCTTCGGTGGCTTCGGACTTGGAAGGTTGATTCTCATGATTGTGTTCCTGCTCTTCATCGCCGCGATTTCATATGTGGTCATCCGTCACTTCGACCGCGCGCATCATCACGCCTACGTCGCGCCGCCAACCGGTGCCTCGTCATCGAATAGCGCCGCGGCCGACGTCTTGAAGATGCGCTTCGCCAAGGGCGAGATCGACGAGGACGAGTTCACCCTTCGCATGAACGTCCTGAAGGACCACCAGTCCGTCAGTTGACGCTACTCGCTCTTGTCCTCGATCTCCCAGGCGTGATCGAGGACGTGCCAGCCGAGTCGGGTGAGCGTGTATCTCGGTGGCCACTTGGCCCCAGGGGAACCGGCGAGCAACGCTGACGTGATGACCGCACGTCGTTCAACCGTCGGGGTTCGCGGCGGTACGCGCGTGCCCAGCGCGGAGCAGTAGTGGCGCTCGGCCTCGTGGACGTGCGTGACGACCGCGTCGCGGTCACGGCCGCCGCCGCGCGGCCCCTTTCGTAGGGTCACCGAGGCTGCAGCGACGACGGCATCGAAGTATGACCAGATGTCTTCCAGGATTGCGATCTGTCGCTTGAGTTCGCGCGATGTGATCGGCTCAGCGTCCCACGGTGACGCGACACCGGGCGCACCGAAGTCCGTCGTCGCGTTGCCGGTGATCGCGCCGACGACCTCGAGCTTGCCCGGCTTGAACGGCACCGAGAGAACCGCGGCGTAGCGGTCGTGGTAGTCGAGGAGCTGCTTCGAGCGCGAGGTCGTTGGTCTTGCCGCGTCGACACCACCCGGGCCACCCGATCGCGACGGCAAAGACGGAGTGCTTGCCTTCTTCGAAGTAGACGCGTGTCGGCATCAGCGTTCTTTCAACGACTGATGTGGACGGTGCGCGCGGACAGTCACGCCGATCACGCCGTTCGCGACAAGTAATACACAGCGCACCGGACGACTATCCCTTCAGCCACTGCGTCGTCGTGGCGTTCAGCGACACGTCCACCACGACGTCACTGTTCGCGGAGGTCCACTGGACGCCCGGCCCATCCAACAGCTCGCCCGACACCGCGGCGCTCGACCACCGACTGCCATTCCACTCAGAGACCACTGCGCGCTCGTGCTGATTTCCGGGGATGTCGTCAAAGGTCAAACACAGCGACGCGGAGTGACAGTCGATCTGGTAGAGGTACAGGGCGCTCGAGTACGTCGGAGCGGCGAGGACGTGCCAGGCGTTGCCCGACCATTTGATGACCGCCGACCTCGAGGCCGAGGATCCGATGGCCACGCAGGTGGAACCCGCGACACATGAGATGCTCGTGTAACTCGCCGTCGTAGTGGGGTTGGCCGTCTGGCCGGGAACCGTCACACGTCGCCAGTGCGCCCCGTTCCACACGGCGGACGCGCTCCCGACCGCGACACAGAACTTCGACGTGGAGCACGAGACGTTGTCGATGTCGACGCCCTGGAATGACTGGGCGTGGCCCCACGTCGAGCCATTCCATTCCATGAACGTCGTCGCCGACTTCTCGACCTCAGAGGTGCCCGTCACGACTTGATCGTTGTCGCTGCCCGCGGCCATGCAGAACGAGGATGCGAGGCACGAAATCGACATCCACCCATCGGACTGATTCGAGATGCTCGACGGCGAGGGGGCGGGAACGACCGGCGACGGCAAGGGAATGGGAAACTCTCGCCAACCACTGTGCGTCCAGCGGTAACTCGTCTTCGACGCCGAACTCTTGCCGACCGCCATGCAGAAGTTCGCCGGAGCGCAGGACACCTCGCTCAGCCCGCCGCTGTCATCTTCGGCCGTGAACCCGGCGCCAGGAATCTTCGTCGGCGCCGAGACCTTCGAACCGTTCCATATGGTCGAGTACACCCCTCCACCGAAGTCCGACGTCGATCGACTGAGTGCCAGGCAGAAGAACTGCGACGTGCACGACACGTCCAGAGGAATCATGTTCGGCGTCGTCGCCACGAGCGACGGGCGAATGAGCTGCGGTGGCGCCGCTTGCAGCGGACTGGCCGCGCCGAATGAGATCAGCGCGGCCGCCGTGCTGAGCGCACCGAGCGTGCGCAACCGCGCACGCGTCCGATGCGAGTAACGATGAGTTCGATCCGTCATCAACGCCGTCTCCCCTGCGCTTCGTGGCGGCTACGTCACCTTGTCGGACGCCGACGAGGCTGCCTGTCTACCCGTCACGTTAGTGAGCGACCCTGACAGGCCCGTGGCTAAGGTGGCGTTCGTTCACCGCGGAGGGACCCGGTGTCACGAGTGAAGGACGATCAATGGCGACAACCCGTAACGCACGAGCCCACTGGGAGGGCACGCTTTTTGAAGGCCAGGGAACGGTCGAACTGACCTCGAGCGGCATCGGCACCTACCCCATCACGTGGGCCTCGAGGGCCGAAGAGGCCAACGGCAAGACGAGTCCCGAAGAGCTCATCGCCGCGGCCCACGCCTCGTGCTTCTCGATGGCGCTCTCGAACGGTCTCGCCAAGACCGGTAACCCCGCGATCTCACTGAACACCTCGGTCGAGGTCGACTTCGTGCCCGGTACCGGGATCACGGAGATCCGCATCACGCTCTCCGGCGAGGCCGAGAACCTCGACGCCGCTGGCTTCAAGGCCGCCGCGGAAGACGCCAAGGCGAACTGCCCGGTCTCCAAAGCGCTCGCCGCGGTGCCGTCGATCACGTTGACGGTCGTCTAAAGAGCGCAAAGAGTAATGAGCGCGCGCGACGACGGGGACTCAACCGACGCCGACGCACGACGCGCTGCAGTACTCAATGATCACGATCCGGCTACAGCCTTCGACTCTTCGTCGCGCAGTTCCTCGGGCTCGTCGGCATCGTGCTCTACAACTGGTGGGTCTACGTGCTCGTCGCGACGAACCTGCTCATCAGCACCGACGAGTTCTTCAGTGACTTAGAGGCGACCGGACGCCCCGACGCGACGCTCTTCCAGCACTTCGACCTCGCGGCCGGCATCGTCATGTTCGTCGCGTTCCTCGTGCGCGGGCCGTGGGGACCGAACGGCAAGCGCAAGGAGTGGCGATGGCTGTTGCTCTTCGCGGTCGCGGGCGCCGTCGGTGGCCACTACGGCTACGCCTGTCCCGAAGGGCTGAGCGCGGCCTGTCGCAGCGCCGAGTGGCATCTGAAACTGCCGTTGCACCACTACCTGCACGTGATCTCAGGCATCATCGAGTTCGCCACGATGACGACGGCGGTCTACTTCGCCTGGAAGCGAACGAGAGA
>CAWHVY010000006.1:0-322393 GCA_963832925.1 uncultured Acidimicrobiaceae bacterium
TCATGTGACTTTCACCTGACTTTCGTCTCAGAACCAACTTGCTAAAGACTAAACCCAGGAGTGGGTATTCCCAATTACCGCGCCGCAGCTCGAAATCACAGAATCGTGCCCAATCCGATTCGTCTTGGAGCGTGCCTCCGTGATTAAATGTCGACACCGACGGCCCGCACTGTCAGCATTTGCAGATTTGAGGCAATCATTTCTCACTATGCAATTCGTTCCGTAGTTGAACTCGAAGAAGTGGGAGACGCGCGAGGAACTTCGCATCGCCATCGTGACCTGGATCGAACGGACCTATCACCGCCGCCGCCGCAAGCGCCGTCTCGGCAAAATGACGCCGGTCGAATTTGAAGCCTTGTTTGAAGACGTTGACGAACGTCTCGTGGCGGCCTAAAACTATGGAGAGAAACTGTCAACTAAACGTGCAGCAGTCCCAATCTCGTGGGCAGGTCAGACTGTCAACTAAATCGACAGCAGTCCCCCTCTCACGAGGTCCCGAGAATGAATGAGTCATAAAGGTCTTGGGTGATTGCATTCACCCTCTGGCGGCCATTGATCCCTATTTTCGAGCATCAATCTTTGTTGCCTGTAATTCCAGCACCAAGAGAATGTCATCTAACGACCATGATTCCGCCAAGGATGAGAATTCAAAGGCCAGAAGAAAATTGTCAATGACACCAGCCACTCTATGTATTCGAAAGACTCGATGAATGAGTGCTACCGAGTGAACGGAATCGCGAATTGCAACATCGCCAAACTTCGTTTCGGTGGTCTGCGTACCGGCGGTATCCGAAATCACTTTCATGAGCAAACCTTTTGCAAACTGTGGAAGCATTTTCGGCAACGCAATCGATGCTTCTTCGGGCGTGTCATATGGTGTGATTTGAATGAAAAATGCTTTCCGCTGAATGCTTGTCTTGTAATTTCTGGACGCGCTGATTCCCCATTTATCGTGGCTGCTTAGACCCTCTGGGGAACGAGTTGTTCTCTTTGAATTTCGCCACGAGCGGTTTCTTGTCACTCGATATCCAAGATTCTCTAAGTCCGAAGTCTTGAGAAGCAGACTAAGAAGCTCTGCGCTACCTCTTTTGCGACCTATAGAACTCAGAAGAATATGCAATTGACTAGCGACGATGTTGCGTTGTTCCACGTCAACCTTTCTCTCGCCGTTTAGGCGGGAACTGGAGTCGGGCAACCTAGACCTAAAATAACACCGAGAATGCACGTACCGACGCCAACGATACCGACTACGACTACTCCAACACCGGTTAGCACACCGTACCCCCAGTCCGAGCCGCCGTCGGTAGGGGGAGGGCCTATATTGAAAGTAGCGGTAGTAGCAACGTTCACGTTATCTCCACCCACCATACGGTTACTCGATGACGTAAAGCTGATTCCGTCAGCAGAGACTCCCACATTGTTTGAAAGTCCAATAACGCCGGAGATTGCGCCCTCAGGGGTAAAAGTGGCACTCGATTTTCCGACCGTGATGCCAACATTGCCATTCTGATCAAAAGTTACGACCGGACTGCGACCATCGACAACGACGGTCACTGTACTTGAAACGGAGACGTACGAATCTCCATAGCCTAAAACGACTGTTGGCGACTCAATTGTAAGAACCAGATCCGTCATTGAGCTTAACGAGTCGAACGGTTCCCTGGTGCGGGTGATTAATGCCCTTGCCGATCAGTTCGATGCCCCAAATGCCATCGCCGTAAGCGGCGGCCACATCTGGGTGTGCAACGGAGGATCACCCTTTGCACTAAATGGAAATGGCCCGAGCGATGGCTCGGTAACAGAATTCAATGAATCAGATGGATCACTCGTGCGCGTAATCCATGCGAAAGCGGATAAATTTAACACCGCTGACGGGCTGACCGTGGGCGATGGGCATGTGTGGGTTGCGAACTCCGGCGCTTCGGGCAACAGGGCGAGTTCGATTACCGAACTGAATGCGTTCGACGGTTCTCTTATACGAATCGTCAACGCGAAGGCCGATGGCCTCAATTTAACCTCAGGAATTGCGTTCAGTAACGGTGACATTTGGGCGAATAACGCTGGCTCTTTAACTGAAATTGCTGCATCTGATGGCGTTCTCGTGCGGGTCATAAGAACCAACTCTTTCCTCGGTGACGCCTCGGAGAGCGGCCATCATTTGTGGTTAGTCAACCAGTATCAGAATTCGACTACCGAGTACAACACATTGAGTGGTCAATTGATCCGCACAATCGATTCGAGACAAGGTGACTTCTCGAATCCTTCATCAGTAGTTGTCGGTGGAACACACATATGGGTGATTAACGCAGGGACGCCCTCTGACGGACACCATGCATCAGTATCTGAGCTCGACTCAAACGACGGATCCTTGGTGCGGACGATCCGCTGATGTACCGGCCATAGGAAGTCATTGCACATCAGATGCGCTGTCGCAGAGTCTCGGCCAGAGGAGGTCAAGATGCAGGAATCGCAATAAGTTTTTCAATCTGTAATTGAATAACATTTTGACAATCGCTTGCATTCCAGTGGCTCATCGCAGAGCACTGGAACTCCACCATGAGCAACTCATTACCAACAACGTTTGCCACACTTAGAATTCGGACGTCATTGCCCAAATAGAGTGCGGTAGTTTCAACGACGCGGGCAGTCGGAAGACCGTCCAGAATCATTGGGCTCTCAGAGACCTCAGCGCCAGGGATGAGCGCCCACCGCTTCTTTACTGTCACCGTGAACTCGTCATACGAGTCGAGTACCTCAGTATTTGTTCGATACGGTCGAACGGCGATTGTGATGAATCGGTTGATGCCAGGAATAGCAAAACTTCTCTCGGCAACTATTTCCTTCGAATCGCGCGGAGTTTCACCCGCCCGCGCGGTCAGTTTGCTTATCGGTCTGTAAACCCTCTCGCTTCGATAGAAACTGAGGGTGTCCAGGGGAAGCTCTTCAGGCGATAGGAGTCTGGACAGCGCCCTCTTGCCCCTCGAACCAAGAGAGATTTTTGACAGCTTGATCCGTACCAGCTCAGCCTTCATACGAATGGAACGCAAGGTTTGGAACTTGGCTAGAAGCGAGCCATCACGAGAATTCACTTGGAACCTTCCTGTACTCATTCTTCCGCGCTCCGAATATGAAGTGGCTTCTAACTCCGTATTCAGACACCAACTGTTCAACGATAAAATTAGTCAAAGTCAAGTTGAAGTCAAAATATTCGGTCCACGCTCATGCAAGTGTTGTTACTGGCACTCGGACAGGAATCTGATCTACCCCATCCGTCGTATTAAGCAGTTCCGCAGGTATTCGACCGAGTCCAGCCAGCGCCAACTCCGTGACCGAGAGGACTGTTGCCGCCACAACGTCCACGGCTTTGAATGAATAACCCTCGCTGCTCGACATTTGTGTGAAGTTCACACTGGCACTTCCGTTCACTTCCGTTCCGTTTGTGCCACTGATGTGAACTGGCCACGTAAGGGTCACGCCATCCCCGTTGTATTGCGCGCTTAATCCAGCGGAGTTCGCAATTCCGACGTCCGATCCACCTTCGTTAAATGACTCGGTGAACCCATCCACGGTCGCTGTTGCCGTAATTAGACCGGTACTTGGATCGAAATCCAAAGAGAGACTCGCGGTCGTTCCGGGGGCTCCTGTGACCGTTATCGAACCAGTGATCTGCCAATATCCAAACGTACTTGTCGAGACAATAATTGGTGGAGGAGGGGTGTCTTCAGTTACAGTCACGGGGCGAGGACCATTTCCCTTTCCGACTGTTGGCGCTGGGCTACTTCCGCTTAGTGCTAGGGCGAACAAGCCGGTTGGATCGCTGTTATCGAGGGGGTTGTCGTTTGAAAATGCATAGGGCTGATCCGTCATCGTGACTTCTGGATCAATGCTTACGAATTGATCAGTTACAGGATCGTAGTAACGGTTGATCAAGTAAATGAGGCCTGTCGAATCGCCATACGAGCCTTGGAAACCGAATGGCGTAACCTTCGATCCCGACGTAACTGTCTCGATCCCGTACGCAGAATAAAGCGTCTGTTGTTCAGAGGCCGCTGAAGAGTTATAGACGCCTTGCACTCCCGACGGAGATTCCACTAAATACGATGCGGACGTTCCAGTGATTTCTTCGACTGGCGCCGTTCCTCCAAGGAGAAGGTCACCATACAAGTAGCTGGTGTTCGTTGTTGTCAGTGGAGAGTTCGAACTCGCTGAGGAGTCGTTGATATTCAACGGGATCGAACCCCCTGAAACGAGGTCCCACGTCGAAGCCGTCGACAATGTTGTCGATACCGTACCAACGGTAGAGGTTGAAGCCGACGAGATTCGAAGCCCGTCAGCGTTGTACGCGTAACTTGAGCCGTTCAAGGGCGTTGCACCGCACGGAGTTGTGAGCACGCTAACATCGCAAAGCTCGCCGAGCGGATTCCATTGATACGTCGATGTCGTCGTACCGGAACCGGTTGTGGTTGCAGCGCTCGCTCGTTCTCCGTTAGCTGTATACGCGAAGTTCGTTACGCTTGAAGCCGGGGGGGGCGACGAACACACATTCGACGAGGCAACATTTGCCGACCAACACAATTCCCCACCTGCGTTGTATCCAAATGACGTTGTCGCGCCGGAAGGAGTTACGTCGTTCAAAATCTCACCGTTGGCCGCCAATGAGTAGACATCATTTGAAGTTGAGGTCGCCAGATTGGTCGCGGCGGCCACTTGATTTCTGGAATTGTAAGTTGGCGATGATGATGCGACCGAATTGATCGTCGCCACGTTCATACGCTCGTCGGTATCTCGAGTCCATGAGTCATTGATCGGTGTAGACGATCCGGTGGTCGCGAGCGAAGTGACGGCACCGTCATTGTCGTACCCGTAGTTCGCGGTCAGGCCAGAACTGCCGTACGTGATCTTGGTCGGCGAATCCGGTATCCAATTGTCAGCATAGGTGTAGCCCACTGTGTTGCCGAGCCAGTCCGTCACTCCGGTGAGTCGTCCCGACGAGTACGAGAAATTGACGACGGTATTCGTCGTCGTGCCTGTCACAGTCGATCCGGTCGATCCGCAGTTGGTCGACGAACTCACGGGATACGCTACACACGCGACTTGCCCACCGTAGTTGTAGACGTAGGAGACTTTCTTTCCGTTCGCGTCAGTCGTACTTTGCAACTGTCCAGACGAGTACGAGTACGTCGTCATCCCGTCCGTAATAGGTTGCACCGGTGTGTACGAATTGGTGGACGTGTCGTTGCCCAAGTCCGCACCGCCCCAGCACACGGCCGTTCCGCTCGAGAAGGCGCATGAGGATTCGCCACCGCTCTCGACTTGCGTAACGCCCGTAAGTCCTGTTACGGGCTCGGCTGTGTAGAGAACGTTGCTGGAATTGCCAAGCTCGTCGCTGGCGTAGCTTCCCCAGCAATCGACCGTTGCGTTGGTCATAAGACCGCAGCCAAATTCACCGCCGACCGTGAGCTGCGTAACACCGCTCAGTTTCGTCGCGTAAGTGCCTAGGTCGACTTCTTGTGGTGTGTTGTAGTAACTCCCGTGCGTCTGTTGACCGTCTTCGCCGTACGTGTTGTCTCCCCAACATTCGACATAACTCGAAGAGAGCAATGCGCACGTGGTTTCGGCTTCAGCGGCGATTTGTGTCACGCCCGCTAGGCCGGAAACCAGCACCGGAGTGCTTGAATTCGTCAGCGTGCCGTTACCCAACTGTCCCTCAGCGTTGTTGCCCCAACAGTCCATTGTCCCAGAACTCAGCAATGCGCAGGCATGAAGTCCCGCATCAGCGACTGTGATCGCTGTTACACCCGTCAAACCGGAGACCGTGACGGGGACATCGGAATTGGTCGTCGTGCCGTTCCCCAGGTTGCCGTCAGAGTTCACGCCCCAGCACTTCACTGAACCCGACGCGAGTGCACATGCAAAGTCGTAACCAACCGCAATTTGAGTTACGCCAGTAAGTCCGGTGACGGCCACGGGAGTATTTGACGAGCCACCTGTCGTGCCATTGCCGAGCTGACCATAGGTGTTTTCGCCGACACACTGCACAGTTTCGGTCACGATTGCGCAAGAGTCGTACGTGCCGAGTGAAAGTTGGCTCGCCCCCAGAAAATCAGGCGCGGCAGTCGCGGTTAGCAGGTTGCCAGCATTGGTGCCCGTGCCAAGATCTCCATAACCTCCATTACCCCAACATTGTGAAACGTCAGCGGACGTTGCACACGCGCCTTGTGCGCCGACCGTTAGCCCAGATGGCGAAATCGCGCTGTAGACGTTCGAGGAGGTTCGTTCGTTCAACGCGTCATATGTAAACGTCGTGACGCCAGACACCGGTTGGACGCCACTCCCACTACACAGATAACCAGATCCGTCATAACTCTGCGCGCATAAGCGACTGTCGTCATCATATGAATTGTAAACCGAGGTTCCGTCTGGATTCGTTGTGGAAGTCAGTCGCCCGTCTGCGTCGTAGACGTAGTAAGTCGTCTTATTTAGAGCGTTCTCACTGGACGTTTCGTCGGTCGGAAAGGCCGAATTTGTGTAGCCGAAGATAGTCGTGTTGTCACTCGGATCAGTCACGGTGAGTTCGTTACCAAGTGCGTTGTAGGTGGCGACGGTGTCGTCAGTAATAGCGTTGCATTGCGTATTGGAACCAATCGTCACGGGCATCGAACCGCTGACGCAGGCGTTACCGAAGTCGTCGTATGCGCTGTACTGAACCATCGCCGACGCAGGATCCATCACCTCCGTCGGCGAATTCGGATAAGCCAAATCTCCGTAATAGTACTTGGTCTTCTGATTGTTTGCGTCAGTCGTCGTGTAAGGCGAAGTACTCCCGGGAACGTAGACCGTAGACGACGAGCCCGGTTGGAAGCCGGTTGAACAACTCAACGCCGACTGCGCTAACGGAGTGAGTTGGGTAGTGGTTAATTCGTAACACGGTCGATTGTCGCCATCGAAGACGGAATACTGGTAGACGGAAGTCATCGGCGTCTCGGTCTCAATGAGATTTTGTACCGCATCATATGTATTGGTCGTCGTTCCTTCACCTGGCACGCTCTCGGTGGCAACGAGGTCCGAAGGCGTATAAGTGTCGATAGTCGCGTACGGATTCGACGCCGACTGGACGCCTTGTTGCCCAGCGGCCGGTATCGTCCAAAGTTGGTTACCCATGACATCAAAGTCAGAAGTAGTTGTAACGGCGTTCATCATCGACGTGCTGTAATCCCTTGTGGCTTTGACAACATCACCAAAGGTGTCGTACGTGTACGCGGTTGACCCACTCGGAGCGTAACTGCCTGGGCCAGTCGTTCCGCTACCCGTGCAGTTGGTATCCCCGGACTCATAAACACTTGGAGGAGCGACATAACAAAGTTGATTTGAGCTTGTGTAGTAGCCGTATTGCGTGGTATCGCCGAGTGGGTCAGTTGCAGTCTTCAGGTCCCCAGTTGACGAGTACGTGTAAGTTTCCGATCCCGCGGGCGGGGTCGTCCACGAATTGCTGGAGGAGCCGGGGTAACTCCAGACCATTTCGGGAAGATCGTCTCCCATAACGTACGGTTGGAAAGCCGAAGTCGCGACGTCGCCAAGAGCATTCACCGTTTGAATCAGATCACCCGAGGAATCGAACGTCTCGGTCGCAGAGGGTGCAGTACCGGTGATCAATGAATGCGGATAGGTGATGGTCTCGACGGAGTTCGCGACACCGTACCCGAGACTCCACGTGTATTGCCACGTTTCGTTATTGTACGAATTGGATGGCGAACCCAACGAGGTTTGGGTTTCGATGCCGGCCGCGTAAGTGTCAACTTCCACTGGGGATACGGCGGTACCTGCCGAGACATACTGAGCGGGATACGTGACCGTCCCCTGTTGAGTGCCGGAGGCCGCAAGACACTGTCCTGCTGCGCACGGCTCAGTGTAAGAGTACGTCGTAACAGCACCTGTACCGTCCTCCAGCGTATTGACCATCCCGGGATTGGTTCCGGAGTTGTACGCAACGTAAATCGAGTGCGATGCTCCAGCAAGGAGCGTTGGCGAGGAACCGACTCCTGAATCGGGATCGTAGATTTGCACCAGGTCGCTGCTGTAGGGGCTTGGCTGAGGATCGTACAAGTAACTCCAGACGCTCGGCGCGGTTTGGTTTGCGTAGTCGGTGACCGAAGTCAGATTTGGCGTGGACGGGTTATAGGCAAGTGCGTAGGTAACTCCCGCGGGGTTAATGACTTTGACGATCTGCCCGTTACTGTTGAACACCTCAACTATGTCTCGTCCGTCAGGCGAATAGAAGAGTGAACAGGAATACGCAGTGGTCGGACACGCTTGATTATTCGGCAGTCCAGTGTTGACCTCTGAACCTGGCGCAACGTTGTAGTAAGGCGTAATTGCACTGGGATTGTCGAGCGTCCCCGATTCGGCAAGCGAACCGTTCCACGAGAACTGATCCTCAACCGCTCCCCCGTGTTCCAGGTACTCGTACGATGTTCCGGACATGTCGCCAACCTGTGCTTCAACATTGGAGTAGGCGCACCATCTGTGACTGCTGCTTGGAATGGTGTAGTTCCATTCCGACGATTGATCACCAGTCGGACACGAACTGCCAATCGGATTCTGAGTGAATACATCTTGAGAGTCATTGCCCTGATTTATGGCGACCTGCGTTCCGGAAGCGGTAATCGACGTATCAAGATTGTCGGTCCATCCCCACCCGACCTGTCCGGCTCCAGTGCCTGCTGAGTGCTCAGCTTGCGCGAGTTGCGCGTCATAGCTCAGCGAGAACTTAAGGTCTGCGCCAAAATTCGGCGCGTCGAACAGCGTCTTCGACGTTGTGAAATCTCCGGTGAGGCTCGACACACCGGCGCCGTCGTCGAGGGATTCGGTTGGTGGTGCGGTGCCCGCGATACTTGACGCGGCGCACGTGAAACAGAACGCGGTGGGGTTCGATCCTCCGTAAAGTTCTCCGGCGGAGTAAATCTGCGTCGTCGTTCTAGGACGTTGATGGAGAGATGTTGCGTTTCGACCACTGGTCGACACCGCCGCAGATGCACTTGTCGCGACTAGACCGCACGAAAGAGTGCTGGTGGCCAGAACCACGACGAAGAGGTTTCTCGCGATGCGTAGCGAGCGAATCGACGACTGAACTCGACCACGACTTCGTTTGTGAAATGCAAATGGGCGTAGGTTCACTGTGCACCACCATTCTGGAGAGCGACAATCGACGAGATCACTGATGTCGCACCTTGGACGCCATTGTTCAGTCCTCCGACAATCGACTCCGCTGCTTCCTTACCCGTAAAAACGCAAACAGATACGCTGGGACAACTAAATGATCCGACTGCTGTTAATCCGCTGGTCAATGTTTGACTACTCCAAGAAGCTCCACCATTTGAGCTTTGAAACACAATTGCAGGAGACGACGCGGAAAGCGCCGGACCGCCGGCGATGCAGTCTCCTTCGCCAAAACATTGAAGCGTCGAAAGTGTTGAACTTCCAATCGGAGTGGACACTGGATTCCAAGTCACACCTCCGTCACTGGAGGTGATTTCGAAAGCTCCGCTCGTAGCATCGTTAACGCCAGCGGGGTTCGGTCCAAGAGCAACACAGTCGTTCGATGATGAACATGAGACAGATCTCAACACACCGGTGCCGCCGTTGACAAATCGAGCATTCCATGTCTGCCCACCATCAGAACTGACCAGTATTTGATCGCCGACCGCCACGCAGAAAGTTGGGCTCGGACAGTCAACGGATCCCAGGGCGCCAACGTTTGTAGGCAACGAGGGAACGGACCACGATACGCCGCCATCCGTCGAGAGGAGCAATTGTCCGAAGTAAGGACCCGCATTACCTGGCGAAACGCCGACGGCCACGCAGGTCGAAGTGGTTGCGCAACTTACACCGAGCAGAGTTGTGTTGGGTGTCGGAATGTGGTGCGCTTGCCACGTGACACCCCCGTCACTTGAGGTTGACGATTGCGCTACTCCAACCGCGACACATTCTGTCGCGATCGGACAGTCGACGGCGTTCAATTGAGGAACTCCGGTCGCGACATCGCTCTCAGTCCACGTACTTCCGCCATCGGAAGAAACAGCCGCTAAACCTGCAAGGTTGTTGTCACCGCCGACTGCAACGCAATTAGTGGTCGTCGGACACGAAATGTCGTTTAAATTTCCGCTTCCAGAAAATGCACCGCCGGCGATCACCACTGAAGGAGCATTCAGTTCATTGCCTGGCGTTGTCCACGCAGCTGTCGCCGTCGACGAGTTCGAACCCAAGTGTGAACTCTTATTTGAACTCGAAATCACGACTGCCGTCGAAGTGCCGGCGATCGCCAGAACGCCGACACATGCCAAGACGGCCATTAGAACACGCCGCGACTCTATGGCTTTCGCGATTCGAAGTCTCCGCTTGCTCGTTGCCTTCGCTTTTTCACGGACCATTGTTACGAACACTCCTTGTTAAGTTCACGTGTCTTATCACAAGGAAATCGGTCCTGCACGGTCGAATATCAAGCGCAACCCAATTCTGTAGTCGCAAGGGGTTAGGGAAATAGCCGGTATCTCAAGACACCAATTTCATGGAATTCTGCACAGCCGTCCGAATCCCGAGCCGTCAGTTCCCGCGTTCCAAGACGTAAGCGGGACAGCGTACCGTCAGCGCTCGAGGAGTATTTGTGTCGGAAAATCGAAACATCGAGCGTTGACGTGCATGCTCGCTTTCAGAAGGATTTCCCAGGAAGGTGCCCATCGGGTGCCCAAATCTATTTGGGATATCGAATGCAACCCAATAAAATCCCTCTGATCACAGGTTTTGACAGATTTGGATCGAATGAACGCCAGCCTTCCAAGCTGGCCATGCGGGTTCGATTCCCGTCACCCGCTCTCATTCTCACTGCGCTGGTTCGAGGAAAGAGGACTGGGCCAAGACTTCCCGACATTTCCATCGTGTGGCGACTGGATGGGCCGGCGTAGTGCTCGGAGTACACTCCCACGTTTAGTGGGCACTCACGAGGAATGGCCGAATGGTGACATCTAGTCAAACCGGAAAGTACCCGCCCGGGTCGAATGCGAAGTACAGGATCTGGGGTACGAGTGGGATCTTTTGGTTCTACACGATCGTGTATCTGAGTGTGGGAGCAATGGGGATTTGGTTGCTCGTGGGAGGGGCGACGGAGAAGGACGGCACCGCCCCCTTCGTGACGGGAATAGTCATCCTCGCCATGTATGCCCCGTTCTACGCACTCTGGATAAATAACTTCGTACGGCCTCTCGTGGTTGAGAACGGAATCTTGCGGATTCCAAAGATGTTCGGCCACCGAGACATACCATTGAGAACACTTTCAGGTGTGGGTCTCCTTTATCGACTCGGCTCACGAACACCGGGGTGGCTCCTTCAGGTGTGGGGCGATGACGAGAAGCCGATTCTGATTCGGAGATTCACGGTCACGAGTCGGCGACTTCCAAAGTTGGCTCCAGGAGTCAAGAGACGAGTTGGTGGAGTCAGAGATTGGACCGTACCGCTGGCCAACGAAAATACGAAGGTACTTGAATCAACGAAATCGGGGCGCGTTGCAACTTTGCTCTTCACGTCGGCGTTGGCCCTCCAAGGTACCGACGGACCATTAGTGCGATCTGCCCAGCAGAAAGCTTTGGTCTATGACCCAAACCCGCTGGAGAAGGCACTTGCGTGGTGGTCCCCGGACGGGTCCATGGGCCGCGCACGAGGATTACCCGCACCGGATCCTTCGAAGTTGGCTGATCCGTTGCGATGCGACGTGGCTCCGATTCCAGTCAATGTAGGCCTGCTCGGACTGACACCTAAGGAATCGCGTCCGCCGGAAACAACAATCGATTTCACATTGCCAAAGAGTGTCCCCCTGGTGTCTCAAGATGTTCAAAGAGCTCGCAAACGAAACGCCCTCATGACATTCGCGAGCTTCCCGTTTTTCATCGGCATTGGAATCTCCTACGTGTTATTGCTTGGCCACCAAGGCGTTTTGGCACACGGCGAAGTGTGCGCCGCGGTGACCGGTCAGAACCCGATTCATCCATCAATTGTTTGCAACGCATGGCGCCACCACCAACTGATTACATTTGTGTGGATTGGGAGTGTTCTTGCAATTGGTCTGTTCACCACAATTGTCTTTCAAGTTCGCGCAACCAAACACGTCGTGCGAACATCCCGGACCGCATCCGCCTTGATTGCCTCTGAAGGCGTTCGTAATGTCCCCCAATGACGAACTGGATGACCCGGACGCCGATCCACGCAAGTCTTCAGTATTTTCGTTCAACACTTATGCGAGTCGACTTCGTTTCTATGCGCTTGTATTTGTTCCGATCGGAATCATCACTTTCTTCAACGACGCATATCCGAGTCGAGCCGGCCTGGCGTGGGCCTTGGTTGGGCTGTACGCCGTCATCGTGACTGCAGTGCTTGTGAATCGTCAACGCAACCGATCGGACAGGGTCTAACGACCTGAATCTTGACGCGGTCGTTGATTCTCCGCGAGCCAAAGCTTTCGGCGAACGGCCATGACTATCAACTTCGTGCCAAATGTTGTGAAAGCAATATCAAGTGGAATCTCCAACCAGTGGTGACTCGTATACGTTGGAAACAGTTTGGTCCAGCCTTCGATCATCGGCAGTCCAAGGAGCGCTGAAGCAATGAACACTGCTAAGGCAACTTTCCTAACTTGCGAGTCGCGGCCCCACTTCGTGTCAAATATCAAGTTCACAATTGGTATCAAGTACGCGGCGCAGACGGCTCCGATGATCACGTAGGTCGATCCGTCGCCAGGGAAGTTCTTGAACAGAAAGATGTATCTGAGCACTCCGAATAACGAGGCAACGAGTGCGAAGACGATGAGCTGAACGAATCGTCTTCGCGGATGGTAATTCAACCGCGCGAATCGCTCAGTTTGGTCTCGAAACAGTGCCACGTCGAGTGTTTACCAGATAGGCACATCCGTAGTCTCCGATTGCGACAGAACTGCGCCGTCCAACAGGACTTGGATTACCAGAGGTAGCGCAGCAACTTGCCGTTTGCAGCGTCGATCTCTGACACTGAGTTACTCCCGCTATTGACGATCCACACGTCGCCATTCCGATAGGCGACATCTCGAGGGTTCGAAAACCGCCCAACTTTTTCAGTGACGATTCGAACAAGGCTGCCATTGGAAGCATCGAGCTCGGTGAGCAAGTTCCTGTTCTCATTGAGCACCCAGATGCTCCCGCCGCCCCCTGAGATTCCGAACCCGCCACCGAGGTCATCGTCGACGGCCCTGACAGTTCGAATCGGCGCCCCGGTGTCGCCGTTTAGCTCTTCCACAACCATTCCGCCATCCACCCACACGTCGCCGTCATAGACCGTCATCGAGAACGTTCCACCCTTGTAGTCGGCCACCAATGATCTAGTCAGGTGCCCGGACGAGGCATTCAGCTCGAGCAGGGCATTTGAAGTCTCGCTGGCTACCCACACATGATTGTCCACCAGGGCGATGTAGCCGGGATCCGTGATCGGCGGTAACGGAATACGACGAATGACTTTGCCCGATATGCCATTCAGCTCAATGAGTGAATTGTTCGTCAGGCACAGATACCAGAGATGAATATTGTTCGGGACGAGATAGCCGCCAAATTGGAAGTTCGATTTCTTGGGATTGACGGTCCGAACGAAGTGACCGCTGTCCGGTCCGAATTCCGTGAGCATGCCCCCATTGAGATTGGCAACCCACGCGTACTGACCCACCGTTACCACTTGGTCCGGTGTGTCCACGTGGTACCAAGTCGTCGAAGGCACCGGTTCATATTTCCCATTCGTCGAATTGAAAAGCGTGATCGTGTCTTCGTTCGTTACGAACGCGGTGTCATCAACGAAGGCGATGGACGAAGGTGAATCAAAGTTCCTGGGGAATCTGACCGCGGAGGCGACGGGACCACATCCGAACATGAATACAGCCCCAACAATCAGTGTGGTGACTGCCGCTCTCCAACTCAGAGATCTTGTCATCGTCAATACCGCTCCCAGAAATGTTCAGCAACACCAGTATCCACAAGATCAAGGCCGAATCAAACCGTTCACGACAATGAGAGTCCGAAATTGCGTGAGTACTCGAATATCGGCACGATTGAGCGAACAAAACATGAAACCATAGGCAGTAATGGACGATGAACTGGACACCTTAAGAGCCGAGGTGTTCGAACTTCAAAAGCGGGCAATCGAGGTGAACGAAGACATCGTGGCTCGCTTCCACGCCGTCGAACAACAACTCAAAAGACGCATCACCCTATGGGACGAGAGTGGACCGCACAGTGGGGCTGATGGTCGAAGCATTCGCGAGATGGTGAGATCAATCGGCAAACTCCAAGTTGCCTATCTTGATGTGAGATCCGCATCGACGAAAGCGGACTCCGAACTGGTTCTGAACCGATTAGCAAGCGACACGTCCGACGCCGATTCGAAACTTGAATCTGCTCACTGGGGTCGGCAGCGACAACTCAAGCTGCTGAATTCAGTTCAACCAGAACTCATATCGATTGTGAGCGATCTCGAGCGTCTACTTGATGAATTGGACACGTTTATCAGAGCCCGAATGACGATTCCAGATGAACCTGCGACCGACTCTTACAACAGTGCGGAAGAAACGAATACGTCAGTCGTTAGCCCACTCAAGAGCCTGATATTGCAATGGGCGAGTCCGGAGCATCAGGGTGATTTTGAACGAACTCGCGAATTCAAGGTGGCAGCAAGCCAGCTCTTAGCGAAAATACGAGAGATCTCTGTTGAACTCGAAGACCAGCGACTTCGACTGCAAAGTGCCCACGAACGGCGGCACTGGCGAATGGAACAATGGCGTTCAATCGGTCCGCACGAGTCAAAGTACGACGAGCACTTAACCGCGATGAATAGAGAAATCAAAGCGCTGTCCGAAGAACGAACCGTTTGGCTCACAGAGTGGAATTCTTCGTTGTCCAGCGTCATTCAAGATGCGCTTTCGCAGACGTCGTATGACACGGCGACTCGAATATGTGTGGCCAACCAGATTTACGAACGCGTGGACCAACTGAGGGAGTCAAAGTTCGCTCTGAACGATTCGTTGGTGACGCGCATCGAAGTCACGTCGTCCGAATTGATCGAATTCATCGACGAAAACCTTCTAAAGAATCCGCCGAAGTCAACGAAGCGCATTTGGTGGCGCTGAATTCCGAGGCGCTCACGGCTCGGACGATTGTTTGATAATCCGCTCAAGCTGATGACTCACGCCGAGACTCAGCGCTCGACGTGCTCTTCAAGTGCAACTTCGCGAGCCCATTTGTAATCGGCCTTGCCGTTGGGAGCGCGCTGGACCGCATCACGCACGATGACCGCTTTGGGGATCTTGTAGGGCGCAAGCGAACCTCGAAGGAACTCAACGACCTCTTCGGGCGTCGGTGGTGTCGCCTTCGTACCGATGACCGCCACGACCCTTTGGCCGAATCGTTCATCGGGGATGCCGACCACCAAACAGTCGTCAACCTGCGGGTGGCGTTTCACCGCTTCTTCGACCTCCTCGGCGAATATCTTCTCGCCGCCCGAGTTGATGCTCATCGATCCGCGGCCGAGCAAGTTGATGGATCCGTCTTCATCCACGGTCGCCCAGTCACCGGTGAGGACGTAGGACTCCCCGTCAAGCTTGATGAACGTCTGGGCTGTCTTGTCCGGGTCCTTGAAGTACGCGTAGGCCGCAGTGCGTGTGGCCAGCATCCCCTGTTCACCCGTCCAACGACTCACTTCACGTCGATCCTCGTTGACGACCTTGGAATCCGGGGCGAGCGTGAAATGAGCGGTCTCTGCCCCGAGGTCGCGAGTGGCCCCGCTAAGCCCGATGGTCCCACCCTCGGTCGAGCCGAGCGAATCGACCAAGATCGCCGTCAATCGCGAACGCAAACCGTCCTTGATCTCAGAACTCCAAATGGCCCCGGATGAGTGAATGAAACGCACGCTCGACGTGTCGTACGGCCGTCCCGCTGCCTCGCGCTCTTCGAGCGCTCGTAGTAATGGCCTCGCGAACGGATCGCCGACGATCACCACGACCGCCGCGCGTTCCCGTTCGACCAGGCGCCAGACCTCGTGCGCGTCGAATGATCGCCCTTCGAGCAGCAATACCGTCCCGCCGCTCAGCAGTGCGGGCATCGCGCTCACCCACATCCCCGTCCCGTGCATCAACGGGCAACACGGTATCGAGGTCAGCACGTCGGGTTCGTTCACCGCGGCAACGAACGAGGCGAGGTCACCGCGTTCGCGGGGCACCGTCTGAATCCCTCGGGTCACGGCGACGGCGGTAACGATGCGCTCAGTCAGGTCTCCCTGGGGATACATGACCCCTTTGGGCATTCCGGTCGTCCCTCCGGTGTAGAGCATGTAGAGGTCATCGGGTGAGCGTTCCTTGCGAGCTTGCGGTTCGTGTCGGGCGAGGAGGTCTTCGAACTCCGTGGCACCATCGACGTGCGCTCCGCCGTCGTCGACCTCGACGAAGAGTCGAACGTTGATCAGTTGGTCGCGCACGCGGTCCACGCACGCGCCGAGCGACGTGTGGAAGACCAAGGCCTGCGCGTCGCTGTTCTCCAAGAGGTATACGAGCTCGTTATCGAGATACCGGTAGTTGACGTTGATCGGCACAGCACGATGCTTGAAGGCGCCGTGTTGGGCGATGAGGTATTCGGGACTGTTGAACAGATACAGGGCGACCTTCGCCTCTTCCTCGACGCCCGCCGCATCGAGCGCAGAGGCGAAACGCGCGGCCTTGTCGTCGAACTCTCGATACGTGATGCGACGGTCCCCTTGAACGATGGCGTCGCGTTCGGGCGCGCTATCGGCAACCGCTTCCCACTCGGTGGCAAAATCAAGAAACAAGGTCCCCCAATCCCTCGAACTTCGAACCTGGCCGCCGTTTCGTCCGGCGGCGCTACCTGCGCCACGCTACCCGTTGATCCACGCAGATTTCGTCGTCACCTCCGCCCGGCCCTGAGCATTCGAACAAGGTTGCACACAATTACACTTGGTGCTGAGGACGTCGAGACCCCGCCTCCGCTTCGCCTGGCCGTTGGTCAGGTTTGTCGAGAAAAGCGTGCATTGTGGTTCTCTCCGAAATTCGTCGCCGAGTTCGTCACGACCTCCCCGTCCTGAAGAAGTCGGCCGCGATCGCCGCCGGGGTCATCGTCATCGCGGCCCTCGTTCTGCTCTTCGTCAACTGGGATCCAGTGCGCCACTGGACCGCCGTTCATATCGGTTCGGTCAATGAGTCCGGGCCGTTCTACGGCTTCTGGTCGGGCTTCGGCTCCGACATCAGTGAGTTCGCCATCGCCGCCGGGATCTATACCGGCGTCCGAAAGGTCAATTGCCACTCGTGGCGGTGTTGGCGCATCGGCCACCACCCACTAGAGGGAACTCCGTATCACTTGTGCAAGGTCCACCATCCCGACGTGCCCAAGGGCGGCGCGAAGATCGAGGACATCCTCGCTCAGTACAAGAAGTATCAGGACGCCCAAGGAGCACCATCAAGTAGCGCTCCCCCTTCGACCAAGGCCCCCGCTGCACGTAAAGCAACCGCCAAGAAGTGAGGCCCTGCTCGAGAATATGGCAACTCCGGCGTACCCGCTATCGCAACGACCGGTTAGTTTCCATTCGGTGACCTCCGTACCGATTGCCTGTACGCTTTCCGCCTCGGAGATGGCTAATCGAGGCATTGAGTGGCGTCAATTTCTCGTCGACAATGTCGTCGCGACCGTCCGCACCAAGTCGTCAGTCCGACTTCGACTCGCCGACGGCGATGACGTGATTGCCGACGCCATCGATCTCGCACGACGCGAGAAGGCGTGCTGCGCCTTCTTCGACTTCGAGCTCGAACTGCTCGCCGACGAGGTCTGGCTGCGGATCGAGGCCCCGCCCGAAGCCGCGTCACTGCTCGTCGACTTGACGACCGCCGCATGAGCTTTGATCCAACGTGTCCGTTCTGTGACATCGCGCGCGGCGCTGGACCGGCCCACGTCGTCTATGAAGACGAACATTCGATGGCCTTCCTCGACATCGCTCCAGCCGCCGAGGGGCACACGCTCGTCATCCCACGCACCCATGCGAGGACGCTGCTTGACATCGCTCCCGCGAGTGCAGCCACGCTCATGAGTGGTGCGACGCAGGTCGCTCGCCTCATTGATCGGACATTCCATCCCGATGGCATGACGATGGTGCAGGCCAACGAACGCGCCGGCGGACAAACGGTCTTTCACGTCCATCTCCACCTCGTGCCGCGATGGAACGGCGATCCGCTCTTTCGACCGTGGATTGCCACACGGGCGCCCACCGAGCTCTTGAGCGCGACGCACGCACGGATGGTCGCTGCAGGCTCCGGGTGAGCCCGGTGCGCCTCCTCGGATATCCACGGTCCCGGCTCGTGGGCACGAGTCGACGAACGATCAACTGATAGGTTGCCCATGACTGATCAGACGAGGGGGACGCTTTGATTTGTTCGAACGGACACCAGTGCCCAGAGGGCGTCGCCTTTTGTCCGACCTGCGGCGTCGCGATGGGGACGCCGCCGACCATCGGGGCGATGCCGCCGCCGATGGGGCAGGTCACCTACGTGCAACAGATTCAGACGCAGTCGACGAACGGCCTCGCCATTGCCTCGATGGTCCTCGGCATCGTCTGGGTGTGGTGGATCGGTTCGATTCTTGCCCTCATCTTCGGCTTCGTCGCTCGCCGCCAGATCAGGGAACGCGGGCAAAGGGGTGACGGCATGGCGATCGCGGGAATCGTCCTCGGTTGCGTAGGGGCCGCCACGCTGATCCTGGTGATAATCCTGGCCGTCGCCGGCGTGCACCACACGACGTATAACTTTCAGAACTAGCGACGACCCGCGCGGGCGAGTCGTTCAATACAGATTGGCTAGCGACTCGCGTCGACCACGTTCGACGACGTCATTGACCCGGCCGCTCGCCACGTCGAGGCGATTCCTCGCATCACGAACGCCGAGTCAAATGTCGCCGAACCTTCGGGAAACCGAGCGTGGTCGTCGTAAAAGCTGGAGGTCAGGTACTCAACCTGCAACGGCTCGACCTTCCACGTGGCACAACTCAGTTCAAGGCTCTCGATCGAAGAGGAGTCGTGACGCGGCGACCAGCCCACTGGCGAGTCCTGAAAGAACGACGAGGCAGCATCCACCGACGAAAACAAGGAGCCGTTGGGCACCGCACTGTCGAGTCGGGCGCTCATAGCCACGCTCGTGTCGTCTCGACGGCTGGTGAACGCGAGTCGAAACTGTTCGGGTCGTTCGTCGAACGTGAAATCGGCTCTCGCATGCACGCCCGGGAAGAGACGACCACCCAACTGCACCGTGGTTCGCGACGACGTGTCCCTGCGAACGATGTAGACACCTCGTCGCACACCTTCCGGGGTGTCCCATTCGACGGCGATCCGGTGCGCCGCGTTGTCCGTCGCGATGCCCAACGCGCCCGGGAGTCCCTGGGGGCGGACGTGTCGCAGGCGCAAGACACAGATTCCGGCGACGCCGACGTCGCTGACGAGGTGGGGACGGAATCGAAGCGGCAACAGGGCTTGGAGGACGTCGGGGTCGACGCGATAGTTGATGAGGAATCGGCGGTCAATCACGCCCGAGACGGGTGGCATCGCGATCATTCAGACTCCTTCGTCGAGGTCTTCGCTCGCTTGTGGCGCATGACCACCTGCTCCGGACATACGTTCGAGAGGAAGTTCCCCACCGACACAGCGAGCCGGTCCTCCATGAGCGAGTAGTAGATCCGATTACTCTCGCGCCGCTCGGCAACGAGACCCGCCGACTTCAGCACCGTGAGGTGTCGCGAGATCGACGGCCCGCTGATGGGGAATCTCGAACCGATGTCGCCTGCCGTGAGTTCGCCCTCGCGCAGATCCTGGAGAATTTGGCGTCGTGTCGGATCGGCGAGGGCCCGGAAAACGCTGGAGTGGTCGTCAGCCATGTTCGGAGTTTAGCAATATAGCGAAATACTGAGCAAGTGTCCAACCGCGAATACCCTGCGAAATCCGGCCGGCGTGAACTCCGACCCTCAGTCGCCGTGCATCGCCTCGGCGACCTCTCGTAGCGCCAATAACACGGGGTTCTCCTCGTCACCGTCGTCCTGCTCGCCATCGGACTCGCGCGGATCCTCGTGGATGAACGTCACCCTGGTCCCTGCGTCGACGACGGCGAGTTCATAGGTCATGGTGAAGTAGTTCTCCGGCAGATCCTCGAGGCCGGGTCGCGGAGCGAAGAGCGAATAGCGCAGCAGCGACGGTGCGTCGAACGCCAGCACCGTCCCCCACTGCTCGAATGTCTGACCCTCCCACGCCGCACTGAATCGAATCGGGTGACCGACACGCCAGTCGGTCGTCAACTCACTGCTGAACTGCCACTGTCGCACGTACTGGGGAAGGGTGACGGCTTTCCACACGACGTCGCGAGGAGCATCGATGAAGATGGCGGAAGTCGACACGCGCATAGGGCGAGAGTGTAGGTGACCACGATGGCCCGGCACGCGTGAGCGGCGCGCGTGCGCGAGGACTACGTTATGCAAAAGCACGTGAATCGAGGTGCCATTGACAATCGCCCCCGCCCACCCAAAGGCCCGGACCGTTGCCTTGATCGGTCGAAACGGCGTCGGCAAGACGTCACTGCTCGAAGCGCTCGTCGTCGCCACCGGCGGGTTGGAGCGGGCGGGAAAGGTTGACGCGGGCACCACGCTCGGCGCCAATGATCCCGAAGAACGCAAGTATCAGATGTCCCTGGGCATCGCCATGGCGCCGGTGTGGATCGGCGAGGACAAGTTGACCGTGCTCGACACGCCGGGACTCATCGATTTTCACGGTGAGGTGGAGCGCGCACTTGACGTCGCCGACGTCGCGGTGCTCGTGGTCAGCGCCGTGGACGGCATCCAAGGCGATTTCGTGGCGACCTGGGACCTCGCGCGCGGCGCCGACGTACCGGTCGTCATTTTCGTGAACGCACTCGACGCCGAACGGGCCGACTTCGAGTCGACCCTCAGCGCACTTGAACAACTGGTCGGTCCGCGACTGGCCCCGCTGGAGCTGCCGATTGGCGAAGGTCCCTCCCTGCAGGGCGTCGTCGACCTGTTGGCCGACGAAGCAATCCTCTATGACCGAAGCGCCCCGCGCCACGCGCCGATCCCACCGGAGCTGGCTGAGTTGGAGTCGCGAGTGCGCGCGAGTCTGATCGAGGCGATCGTCGTCGCCGACGACACATTGACCGAGCGTTACCTTGAGGGCGACGTGCCGACGATGGATGAGTTGGAGCCGGCCCTCGCCGAACTCATGATCGAGGGACGGATCGTCCCGGTCACGTGCGGTTCGGCGACGCGTGGCGTCGGCGTCGATCGCCTCGCCACACTGCTCGATGAGATCGCGGTCTCTCGCCCGATACCGGCGTTGATGAACGGCAACGAGACGTTCCTCGACCGCGACCCCGAGGGCGAACCGATCATGCGGGCCTTCAAGGTCATCGTCGACCCCTACGTCGGGCGAATCGTCGTGATGGAGGTGATCTCGGGCACGATCACCCCTGACGTGACGCTGGTCAACGTCCGGACACGACACGATGAGCGACTGCACGGACTTCATCACCTCTTCGGCTCGAAGCTCGTGCCCGTCACGCGCGCGGTCGCCGGCGACGTCGTCGTGGTCGCGAAACTCAACGACGTCGCGGTCGGCGACGTCCTCGCCAAGCGTGGCGTCGACTTGGCGACGCTTCCGTCACCCACGACGGCGCCGGCGCTGTCGGTGGCGCTGCTGAGTGCGTCTCACGATGACGACGACAAGATCGCCACGGCGCTGCACCGACTCTCCGAAGAAGACCCGTCGCTGCGAGTGCGCCACGACCCGGTCTCGCGTCGACTCGTCGTCGACGCCATGGGCGACACGCATCTGAAGGTCACGCTCGAACGACTTCGGCGCCGCTTCAACGTGAGCGTCACCACGGCCACCCCCGACGTCCAGCGATACGAGACCATCCGTTCGGCGCGCGAGTGCGAGGGCCGCCTGAAAAAGCAGACCGGTGGCCACGGACAGTTCGCCGTCGTGAATCTGAAGGTCGAGCCGATCAAACCCGATGAGCCCTTCGAGTTCGTCGACGCCATCGTCGGCGGCGCCGTGCCGCGCCAGTTCATCAGCGCCGTGCGCAACGGCATCGAGAAGTCGATGGCCCGGGGCGGACCCGCCGGCTTTCCCGTGGTCGGGATCCGCGTCACGCTCTACGACGGCAAGTTCCACAGCGTCGACTCCTCTGAGGCGGCCTTCGACACCGCGGGCTCACTCGGTCTTCGCGCGGCACTCGACGCCGCGGGCACGGTCGTGCTCGAACGGATTATGGAGGTCACGACGACGTTCCCGACCGAGTACCTCGGCGAGGTCCTCAACGACCTGAAGAGTCGTCGCGGCAAGGTCGTGTCGACCAACCAAGACGAGGGCGACACCGTCACGGTCACGTCCTATATCCCCGAGGACGGACTGCATCGCTACGGACTCGATTTTCGCGCCATCACCGCCGGTCGCGGTCGCGTCACGATCGAGCTGCACCACCTCGCCGAAGCGCCGTAAGTTCATCCGGCGGCGATCGACGCGGGCAACTCCAGTCGCGTCCATAGACCGTGGTGGTGACACCATCCCCAGTCACTCGGCGTGCCGCCGGGCAGCGTGACGAGCACTTGCGTGGCGCCGGACTTGGCGCCATCGCTCGTGCGCACCGACGTCGGCCACTCCACCATGAACGGTGACTCGAGGGAGATCCAGGCGACATCGCCGTTCGCACACCGTCCGGACATGTCGTCGAAATACGCGCGCTGGTCCGCCTCGGGGAAGTAGGCGACGACGTAGCTGTTCAGGACAACGGTCAACGTGTCGGGTGTACCGAGCGCGAAGGCGTCATCCAGACGTTCCGCCGCGGTACCGCGCAGCACCGTCGTTGGCGGCCAGGACGGACGGTGCGCGATGATCGCGTCGAGTCGATCGAGACGACGAGGTTCTTCCGGCCACAGACAGGCCTCGAGCCAGAGCCGGTCATCGTCAACCGACAGATCGAGCGGCGATGGGTCGATGCCGACTCGTGTGAGGACCTTCGGCAGCGAACGCGAGCGGTCGACTGGGGTCTCGTCGCGACAGACGAGTGTGAGCGGATTGTCATCGTCGCTCGCGCGCACCGGGAATTGGTCGAAGTGGAGATTGATGCCGGCCGAGGTCCCCACGTCGATGAGATTGATCGTCGAGTAGCCGCGCGCGCCAATGAGCGCGATGACGGCCTGGAAGACGGCGGAGCGGCCCGGCTCATTGGTCTGCGTCGAGCGGTGCAGTTCATCGCGCACCAACGCCGGTTCGGCATTGAGGACCCGGATGACCTCACGCGCGGCCGCGGCGGGGTCACTGAGACGACCGTGTCGCGCGTCCGAATAGATCGGTCCCAGCACGCGATGTCCCCGCAGCGCGGCGAGGTGCAGCGTCGCGAGTACCAACATCGGATTGCGCTGTTCGACGCGCACGCCGGCCAACAGTTCTTGTGCGACGTGGTCGCTCTCCAGTTCGATCATCAGAGCGGAGTAGAAGGGCAGACGCTGGTGGTCTTCTGGGGTGAACGAGAAATGGTAGCGACGCCGCGCGTCCTCCAGATCCAAATCCATACTGAGCACGATACCGAGTGAATGTTGCGAGAATCCCTTGAAATCGCAACACTTCGTAAAGATCTGGGGTCGGTAGCGCAACCTAAGGTCGTCTCTGGTGAAGAAGAAGATCGCGCTCATCCAACTCGCGAAACATCGCGAACCGCGGCTGCTCGTCACGGGTCAGACCGTGTCCCAATTCGGCGACGGCGTCGCGCTGGTCGCCCTGACACTCTTGGTCCTGGACACGACCGGCGACAGCGCGTCGAAGTTGGCCTGGTTCGTCGCGGCGCGCACCACACCCCTCGTGATCTTTCTGTTGGTCGGCGGCGCGATCGTCGACCGATTCTCTCGCCGCCTTCTGCTCCTCATCTCGGACTGCGTACGCGCGACGCTCACGGCCGTCCTGGTCGTCTTGATCGCCACCCACCACTTGGACTACGCCGAGCTGATCGTCTTCGCCGTGCTCTTCGGGACCTTCGACGCCGTCTTCATGCCGTGCATCACGGCCCTGACTCCCGAGATCGTGCCGGAAGACCTGCTGCCCGCGATGAACGCGGTGCGTCCCTTGTCGAACAACGTGATGGGCAACATGATCGGTCCGGCCGTCGGCGGCATCATCGCGACCGCGAGTACCTCGTGGGCGATCGGCGTCGACTGTGCCACCTTCTTGGCATCGGCCAGCGCGCTCTACCTGATGAAGTCGACGCCGACGCCGCAGCGCACCCCCGGCAGTTCGATGCTCTCGGAGATCAAAGAGGGCGTGCGATTCGTTCGCGACACGAGGTGGCTGCGCACCAACTTGGTCGTCGCAGGCATCGTCAACGCCGTGATGTTCAGTCCGATGGCCGTCTTGTTGCCGTACATGATCGTGCACACGTTGCACGACAAGAAGGTGATCGTGGGCTACACCTTCGCCGTCATGGGTTTCTCGGGCGGCGTCGGCGCACTGGTCGCGTCGAATCTCAAACTGCCGCGACGGCGAATTCGCGTGATGGTCACCTACTGGACCGTCGCCACGTTCGCCGGACTGATCGTCGGATTCGCGACCAACTACTGGGAGGTCATGATCTTCCCGCTCGTCGTGTCGCCGCTCTTGCTGCTCGGCAACGTCATTTGGGAGTCCATGATGCAGACCGAGGTGCCCCGAGAACTGCTCGGGCGAGTCAGCTCCGTCGACTGGACCATGTCGTTGGGCCTGGCCCCGGTCGGCGTCGTGTTGGCCGGATTCCTCGCCACCGAGTGGGGCGTGCGCAACTACTTCATCGTGATGAGCATCCTCGCCAGTGCGCCCGGCGTCTGGATCTTGTGCTCGCGCAAGATCAACGCGATCGACAAGGACCGCGTCACGGGATCGGAAGTTGCGGCGCCTCCGCCAGGGACATTCCCACGAGGCGAGAACCCTTCTTCGCAGAACCTGGGTATATGACCTCCGGTCGAAACGATCGACCTTTCGCCTCGCCCACTCGCCCACCGCGGACCTCGACCCACTCGTCGTTCGTGGATTCGTTCACGACGTGCGCGACGAAGACCCACTGTTGGCGACGTTCTTTGAGGCCGTCGACGACGACCTGGTCGCCGGCGCGCACGCCATTCCAGCGCGTGGTGCGCACCACGTGGCCGTGACGGGTCACTTCGGCGCGTTGTCTCATGGTTCATGTTTACTCGGTGCCAACGTGGTCACTCGACGTCACAGCGCTGTCGTACCGTGGACCTATGACCTTTACGCAGGAACTACCGCACTCGCTCTCCCCCTCGCGACTTTCTGACTTCCAGGCCTGTCCCCGTCGTTACCAGTACGCCTCGATCGAGCGCATCCCCCAGCCCGCGTCCTACGCCACCGCGAAGGGTCGTTTCGCGCACTTCGTCTTCGAACAGCTGTTCCTGCTCCCGGCCGAGGAGCGAACGATCGAGCGGGCACGCGCGTTCGTACCGGCCGCGGTCGAGGCGATCCTCACTGAGGACGTGCGCAAGGACATCGGCATGGACGACGCGATGATGAGCACGCTGCTCAGCGAGACCGAACGCATCATCACGACGTACTTCGAGATGGAGGACCCGACCACGGTCAACAGCGAGGGCGTCGAGATGCGCCTCGGCGTGACCATCAACGGCGCACCGCTCTTCGGGATCCTGGACCGACTCGACCGCGACGCCGACGGCTCGCTCACGATCGTCGACTACAAGACCGGCGGACTGCCCAATCGCAACTTCGACACCCAGACGTTCGCCAACGCCGAGTTGTACGCCGCGCTGTGCCAAGTCGGGCTCGGTGAGAAGCCGACGAAGATCCGACTGATGTACGTCAACGAGGGCGAGAGCATCGAGCGCCACGTGAGCGACGTCAACGTGCGCGCCCGTTCCCAGACCGCGGCCAACGCCTGGGAGAAGATCAATCGCTTCTACGGTGACGGCGAGTTCCCGGCGACGCCGTCGGTGCGCGCCTGTCGCTTCTGTTCCTACAAGGACCTCTGTCGCGCCGAGGGCGTCGCCGTTCCCGTCTGAAGGACCTTTAGTCTGGCGTGATGACCTCGTTCGACCTCTCCTTTGACTACCGCTGCCCCTTCGCGAAGAACATCCACCTGCACGTCATCACGGCGCTGCGCGCCGGTGCCGACTTCGACGTCAACTTCGCACCGTGGTCCCTCAGTCAAGGCAGTCGCCCCGCCGGTCCCGATGTCTGGAACGACCCGGCCTATGACGCGGACCTGCTGTCGCTCGCGGCGGGGATCTCCGTGCGCGACCAACAGCCCGAGTACTTCCTGGACGCCCACGAAGCGATGTTTCGGGCCCGCCACGACCGCGCCATTCGTCTGGTCACGCTCGATGAGATCAGCAACGTCCTCGCCCCACTCGGAGTCGACATGGCCAAGGTGGCCGCCGACGTCGCTTCTCGTCGGCCGCACGATGTCATCGCCGCGAGTCACAAGGAGTTCGATCGATTCGAGGCATTTGGCGTGCCCACGTTCGTCGTCAATGACGACGCGACGTTCGTGCGCTACATGAGTGAGCCGACCGCCGACCCTGCCCCATCAGTCGAATTGATCACGACCCTGCTCGCGATGATGACCACTCGCGCTGACCTCAATGAGTTCAAGCACACCCAGTTGCCGCGCTAGGTGACGATCGACGTCGACTGGAACTCGAGCAACGTGTCATAGGTCTCATCACGATCGGCTGGCTCGCCGGCGATCGATGCCGAGAACTCGGTGGCGCCGACCGCAGCCAGTTCGTGCAACTTCTCCAACACCTGTTGGCGACTGCCGAAGAGGCCGACGTCACCGGGACCGGCGGCGCCCTCACGGTCGAGCATCGCCCGATAGCTCGGCAACGTGCCATAGATATTGAGCCGCTCATTGGTCGTGGCGATCGTGTCAGCGACGTTGGACGTCACCGAGATCGGCAGACTGCACACGATCCGCGGCGCCGGACGACCGGCCGACGTGGCCGCGGCATTGATGGTCGGCACCACGTGGGTCGCGATCGTGTTGATGCCCGTCATCCACGTCAAGGTGCCGTCGGTGAGCGTTCCGGCCATCTCGAGCATCTTCGGCGCGAGTGCCGCGACGAGCAGTGCCGGCGTTCGAACGTCGCGCGGACCGAGGGCACCCAGTGTCGTCGTACTCACGCGCTCGCCGTGCTCGCTGACCTTCTCGCCACGCAGCAGCGGTCCGAGAATCTTCAAGTACTCGCCCATGTACTGCGCGGGCCGCTCGAAGGAGAGTCCCCACATGCCCTCGACCGTCACCTTGTGCGAGAGACCCACGCCGAGCGAGAGCCTTCCGCCGATGGCCTCTTGGACGGTGCGCGCCTGCGCGGCCAGCATCGTCGGATGGCGCGGCTGGACCGGCACCACGGACGTGCCGAGATCGAGGTCCGGGTACTCACGCCCGATGACGGCGAAAACGGTGAGGGTGTCGGGGCCGAAGATCTGCGACGACCACATTCGGGTGAATCCGCGCTCGCGCAGCGCCGCGGCGCGTTCGAGTGACTCGTCGAGTGGTCCATCTACGTGTAGTCCAACCGAAATGTCCACTGGGGCCTCCTCGTTCGACCGATAGCGTTACGGTCAATGTCGATCGAATCCCAACTTACTGGTCCCGTATCAGTAGGAGTGGTGGGGGCGGGTCAGTTGGCTCGCATGATGGGCGAAGCGGCGCGCGACGCCAACGTCACGCTGACCGTCCTTGCGTCCTCAACTGAGGATTCGGCCATCGCCACCGCCGACGCCGTGGTGATCGGAGCGCCCGATGACGTCGAGGCGCTCGACGAACTGGCCTCGCTCGTCGAGGTCGTCACCTTCGACCACGAACTCGTCGACTTAGGTCAGATCGCTTCGCTGGAGAAACGCGGCGTCATCGTGCGACCCGATGCGCGCTCCCTGCGATTCGCCGCCGACAAGGGACACCAACGCCGGGCCTTTGACGCCGCGGGCGTGCCGGTACCGCGCTTCATCGTCGTCGAGAGCTCGAGCGATCCCATGTTGAAAGGCTTCCTCGACAGCGTCGGCAACCCGGTCCTGAAGGCCGCGCGCGGTGGCTACGACGGTCGCGGCGTCCTCTTCCCGCAAAGCCGCGTCGAGACGCTCTCCTTGATCGAGGAACTCTGCGCGACCACGAGCGTCGTCGTCGAGGAACGACTCAACCTGCGCAGTGAACTGGCCCTCGTCGTCGTGCGCGGTCTGCAGGGCTACGCGAGCTATCCGCTCGTCACGACGGTGCAGTCCAACGGGATGTGCGTCGAGGTCCGCTACCCCGCCGAGGTCGACGAGACGACGGCGCACGAGGCCAATCGACTCGGACGAAAGATTGCCAATCTGGTCAACGCGCTCGGTGTCCTCGCCATCGAGTTCTTCGTGAGCGACCGCGGTCTCTTCGTCAATGAAATTGCCCTTCGCCCCCACAACACCGGCCACTGGACGATCGAGGGTGCCGCGACGAGCCAGTTCGCGAATCACCTTCTGGCGGTGAGCGGTCGGCCCTTGGGCGCCACCGATCCGATCGTGCGCGCCGCGGTGATGGTGAACGTCGTGGGCGGCAGCGAACCGAGTTCGCTCGCGAACGCCGAGAGCGTGAGCGGCGCCCACGTGCACGACTACGGCAAGTCGTGGCGTCCGGGGCGAAAACTCGGTCACGTCACCGTCGTCGGCGACGACGTGCACGCGGCGCACGTGACAGCATGGGAGAGCGCGCGTGCCTACGGCACGGGGACTCGGGAGACATAGTGGAGCCACTCGTTGGGATCGTCATGGGCAGTTCCTCGGACCACGAGGTCATGAAGGGTGCCGAGGTGATCCTCGAGCGCTTTGGCATCGCCAGTGAGACCCACGTCGTCTCGGCCCACCGCACGCCCGAAGCCATGATCGAGTACGGACTGGGTGCGCGATCGCGCGGACTGAAGGTCCTCATCGCGGGGGCCGGCGGTGCGGCACACCTGCCGGGCATGTTGGCAGCGGTCACGACGCTGCCCGTCATCGGCGTGCCCGTCGCGCTGGCCCAGCTGGACGGTCTGGACTCGTTGCTCTCGATCGCCCAGATGCCGCGCGGCGTGCCGGTCGCGACGACCGCGATCAACGGCGCCACGAACGCCGGTCTGCTCGCGGCGCGCATCCTCTCGCTGAGCGACGACGGGTTGGCCTCTGCGCTCGAATCGTATCGACACGAGTTGGCGTCACAGGCCGCGCAACAGGACCGCGACCTGCCGCGAAGTTAACGACTTTCTTACGATTCGCCACCGCTCATGCGTTCGCCGGAGACGGGCCTCGCCCCCTAGTGTGGTCAAGTAACGAAGGAGGCCCACCATGGGAATCATGAAGCGCATCAGCACCATCTTTCAGGCCAAGACGAACGCGGCCCTGAACAAGGCTGAGGACCCCCGCCAGACACTGGATCTCTCCTACGAACAGCAACTCGACAACCTGACCAAGGTGAAGCGTGCCGTCGCCGACGTCGCCACCGCGCGCAAGCGCGTCGAGATCCAGGCCGAGCAGTTGAAGGCCCAGGGTGACAAACTGGCCGAGCAGGCCAAGGCCGCGCTGGCCCAGAACAACGAGCCACTCGCGCGCGAAGCTCTGACCCGACGTCAGGCCATCACCGTGCAGTTGGCGGACCTCGAGACCCAGCACGCGACCATCGTCGACCAGGAACAGAAGCTGACCGACACGGCCCAGCGCCTCCAGACCGAGGTCGAGGCCTTCCGCACGAAGAAGGAAACGATCAAGGCGACGTACACGGCGGCCGAAGCGTCGGCGCACATCTCCGAAGCCGTGAGCGGCATCTCCACGTCGATGGGCGACGCCGGGGCCGCCATGCAACGCGCGCAAGACAAGGTCGCCGAGATGCAGGCCCGAAGTGGGGCGCTCGACGAACTCCTCGCCTCGGGTGCGTTGACCGATCTGACGAGCACGAACGACGACATCCAGGCACAGCTCGACAAGGCCCAGGGCACGTCGGACATCGACGCGCAGATCGCGGCGCTGAAGACCCAAGTCGGCAGCGGCGCCACCACCGAGCTGCCCTCGGGCAACGCGCCGGCCGCACCAGCGGCCGACGCCGCGGCGAGCACCGAGGAGGCCAAGTAATGGCCAAGTCGAAGATCGAGAGCGACCACGGGCTGAACGTTCGAATGTTCTTGACGGGCCTCGCGCTCGTCATCCTCTACGTCATCATCTTCTCGGTGCTGCTCAGCGTCGGGGTCGCACTCGGCTTCGTCATCGTGATCTGTGGCGGGTTGTTGTTCTGCCAGTACTTCTTCTCGGACAAGATCGCGATGTTCTCGATGCACGCCAAGGAAGTCACGCCGGCCCAGGAGCCCAAGCTCCACCAGATCGTTGACCGCCTCTGTCTACTCGCGAACATGGAGAAGCCGCGCGTCGGCGTCGCCGAGATGGACATCCCTAACGCCTTCGCGACCGGTCGCAGCCCCAAGCACGCAGTGATCTGCGCGACGCGAGGATTGATGAATCGCCTCAACGACGAGGAACTCGAGGCCGTGCTCGCGCACGAACTGAGCCACGTCGCCCACCGCGACGTCGCCGTGATGACGATCGCCTCCGGCGTGGGGATGCTCGCGGGCCTGGTCAGTCGCATCGCGCTGTGGAGCACGATCTTGTCGGGCGGCGGGCGCAGCCGCAACGGTCAACAGCTCGTCATCCTCGAATTACTGACCTTCGTGATCTCGATCGTCATCTACGTCATCGCCTTCTTGTTGACGATGGCCCTCTCGCGCTACCGCGAACTCGCCGCCGACCGCTCCGGAGCGATCCTCATCGGCAAGCCCAGTGTGCTCGCCAGTGCGCTCGTGCACGTGACCGGCGACATGGGCAAGATCCCGCGCACCGACCTTCGCAAGTCCGAGGGCATGAACGCCTTCTTCTTCGCCCCAGCGCTCGCGGGCAACACCGCCGCGTCGCTCTTCTCGACGCACCCGTCGCTCGAGAAGCGACTGGACGCCCTGAAGAAGCTCGAAGTCGAACTCAACGGCTAGTGGGTCTTCGCGACACTCTCTTCGGTCGCACCAAACAAGTCGCGCCGAAGCTCGACGGTCTGTTCGCCTTGCCGGGGGCCGCGCTGACCTTGCAGAGCGAGCTCGACCTCGTGCCGTCGGGTAACGCCGGACTCTGTTTCAAGGCCGGAAGCGGTGAGACGACGATCACCACCGATGACGAGATCATCGAACTGCTCAACTTCGACGACAAGACCGGCACCGTGAAGGTGACGACCGACGACTTGGGATTCAAATGGCTCGTCGTCACGGACCCCGCGCTGGACGGACTGGTCACCCGAATCCACGGTGCCAACACGACCATGGTCGAGCACGGTCTCGGGCCGCGTCTGTTGTGCGCGGTCTTCGGCTTCGTCCCCAAGACGCCGCCGGGCGACGGCGCGGTGCGCATGGTCTATCTCTTGAAGCAGGGAACGTTCTATCCCTTCGCCCCGACCGGACCGGAGCAGCGCGACAACGAACTCGAGTTGCGCGTGCGTTCTTTCATCGGCGACGACCTGCCCATGGAGAAAAACCTGGCGCGCTGGATGGCGCTGTGGAACCTGCCAGTCAACTAGCGGACGTACGCGGCGAAGTCGTTGTCGAGTAGTTCGTCGAGGCCCTCGGCGTAGTCGAGGTCGAGTCGCGTCAGGCCGTCACGGTCATGCGTCCAGAGTTCGAAACGCAAGCGCCGATACTCGAAGGTCACGCAGGGGTGATGATCGAGTCGTTCGGCAAGTGTCACCTGCGCCGCGATGATTCGCGCCCCGCTCGGATAGTCCGTCGTTCTCACGCAGCGGACCAGATGCCCGTCGGTGACGTGCCAACGCGGATGTGCATCGGTCCACGCTTCGACGGCACGGGCATCAAGCAGCGCCGGTCTCGTCAAGGGTGCGTCATGTCCTCGGGCACCACGGCGGCGTCGAACTCTTCGCCACTGAGCAGACCCAGCGTGATCGCCGCTTCGCGCAGTGTCGTGCCTTCGTGGTGCGCCTTCTTCGCGACTTCGGCGGCCTTGTCATAACCGATGCTCGGCGCGAGCGCCGTCACCAGCATGAGCGAGTTGTGGAGATGCTGGGCGATCCGCCGCTCGTCAGGCTCGAGTCCTTCGACGCAGAACTCACGGAAGCGGTCGCACGCGTCGGTTAACAAATCCACTGAGTTACAGAAGTTGTGGATGAGGACCGGCTTACAGACGTTGAGCTCCAGGTTGCCCCGTGAGCCGGCGGAGGTCACCGCGACGTCGTTACCGAACACTTGGACCGCGACCATGATCATCGCCTCGCACTGCGTCGGATTGACCTTGCCGGGCATGATGGAGCTACCCGGCTCGTTCTCCGGCAGTTTCAGTTCGCCGAGTCCCGAACGCGGTCCCGAGCCCAGCCATCGGATGTCGTCGGCGATCTTCGCCAAACTCGCCGCCAGCGTCCGAATCGCGCCGTGCGCGAAGACCAGTCCATCGTGCGCGGCCAGCGCCGCGAAGTAGTTCGGCGCCGCGACGAAGGGCTTACCCGTCAACGCGGTGATGGCGACGGCCACGCGCTCGCCGAATTCAGGGTGCGTGTTGAGTCCCGTGCCCACCGCGGTCCCGCCCGCCGCGAGTTCATACAGTCCCGGCAAGACGAGGTCGAGTCGTGCGAGGTCGGCATCGAGTTGGGCCACGTAGCCCGAGAACTCCTGACCGAGTGTGAGTGGCACGGCGTCCATCAAGTGCGTGCGGCCGATCTTCGTGATGCCGGCGTACGCGTCGGCTTTGACGTTGAGCGCGTCGCGCAGTCGAGCGACGGACGGAATGAGGCGGTCGGTAATCTCAAGGACCGCGGCGATGTGCATCGCCGTTGGGAACGTGTCATTCGATGACTGTGACATGTTGACGTGGTCGTTGGGATGAATCGGATCCTTGCTCCCCATCACGCCACCCGCCAACTCAATGGCACGATTCGAAATCACCTCATTGACGTTCATGTTGGTTTGGGTGCCAGAACCGGTCTGCCAAATGCGAAGGGGGAACTCGTCCGCGAGGGCTCCGTCGGCCACTTCTCTCGCGGCCTGACCGATGAGCGACGCTCGCTCCGCATCGAGCTTGCCGAGGTCGTGATTGACCTGCGCTGATGCGAACTTCAAGACACCGAAAGCACGGATGACCGCCGTCGGCATTGTCTCGTTCCCAATCGCGAAATGGTGAAGACTGCGTTCGGTCTGTGCGCCCCAATAATGATCCGCCGGTACTTCAATCGGGCCCATCGAATCGGACTCCACTCGAACTTCACTCATCGCAGTCTCTCTACCTTTTCTTGGTGGATTTCTTGATGGGCTTGCGTGCTGGCTTCTTGGCCGCAGTCTTCTTTGCCGGCGCCTTCTTGACCGACGACTTCTTTACTGGCGCCTTCTTCGCAGGTGTCTTCTTTGCCAGCGCCTTCTTGACCGACGTCTTCTTTACAGGTGCTTTCTTCGCGGGTGCCTTCTTGGCCGCAGTCTTCTTTGCCGGCGCCGACGTCTTCTTTACGGGTGCCTTCTTGGCGGGTGCCTTCTTGGCCGAAGTCTTCTTCGTGTCAGGCGTCCGTGTCGCCGCGGGAGGCAACTGAAGAACGAATGCCTCGAGTTCGGCCGATACTTCTCCGTCATACAGTTTGATGCCCTCGACCACGACTTTGCGCGCTGCGATCACGTCTTCCCAACGCGGCCCCTCGCCCGTTCCGGGTACCTCAAGTAACAACGGCAGGTCTCGGAAGTCATGGTGGCCGACGAGTGCGGCCAATCCCGCTGAGCCGATCGTCCCTTCGCCTATGTTCTCGTGACGATCTCGGTTGCCGCCCAACTCGGTCTTTGAGTCGTTGAGGTGAAAGCAACGGAGGCGATCGAGGCCGATGTTCATGTCGATGTCGTGCACCAACTTGTTCGTCGCATGGACGTTTGAGTAGTCGTAGCCGCTCGCCCACAGGTGTTGGGTGTCGATGCACAGGCCGATCCGTTCGTCGCCGCCGGTGGCGTCGATGATGGCCTTGATCTCGTCGAAACTGCGACCCACCGTGCCGCCAGATCCCGCCGCGTTCTCGATCAGGATCGGACAGTCCTTGACGCCGGGCGGCGCTGCGTCGGCGGAGTCGAGCGCTCGTTTGAACGCCTCAGCCATCTGCGGCAGTGCCTCTTCGAAGCCGCTCCCCTTGTGTGAGCCGACGTGCAATACGACGCCCGATGAGGCGATGCCGCGCGCGGTCGACAAGTTGCTGATCAGGCACGCGACCGACTTTTCGTAGAGGTCCTTATCGGGAGTCGCGAGATTGATCAAGTACGTCGCGTGACAAAACGTGTGCCGCACGCTCGGATGATTGGCCTGCGCCTCGCGATACGCCTCGAGCACGGCCGGCGCGTACTGCGACGGCTTCCACATTCGCGGACTCTGCACGAAAATCTGAATCGATGTGGCGCCGATCTCGACGCCTTCTTCCAACGATGGGACCAACTTGCCCCCACCGCGTACGTGTGCACCTATGTTCATTACAGTAAAACTACCCTCCGCAAGGTCCATGATCGTCAGGAATCACATGCCCGAATCTTTCACTCCCGCCGCCCGCGCCATCATCGCCAAGAAGGTGCTCGCGCACGTTGCGAGCCTTGACCCGGATGGCGGTCCCAACGTCTCACCGGTATGGGTGGAACTCGACGGTGATGACCTCGTGATCAACACCGCGCTCGGCCGGGCCAAGGCTCGAAACTTCGCCTCGGACGAACGCGTCGCGGTGTCGATGATCGATCCAGACAATGACCGCACCGATCATCACGTTGCGAGGCACCGTCGTGGGCTTCACGACCATCGGCGCCGACGAGGTCATCGACCGACTCGCGAAGAAGTACCTCGGTGTGGAGACTTATCCCTTTCGTCGCGAAGGCGAGGTCCGCGTCACCGTGCGTATCCGGCCCGACCGCATCTCGAGCCAGCCAGAGTAGGGACTACCGGTAGGCCGCGAGGACGAAGTTGTCGTTGGTCTCTGATGACGCCTCGCGCAGTACGTCGTCGCCACGTCGCAACAGCGCGCCGTCCCAACCCCACACCGCAATCGGACGTGGCGGCGCGGGGCGGTTGTAGGCGCCGACCAGTGTCGCGACACCGTTGGTGAAGTTCACTTCGTCATTGGTCAGGAGCGCCTCGACGACCTGCGCGCTCTCGTCGGCGCTGGCGGCGCTCACGACGACGGTGTCGAGCGGCACCAGCCAACTCAGTGTCGCCACGTCGCGTCCGGCCATCTGGGCCGAGTAGTCGTCGGAGAGTTCCAGCCAGACGCCGAGTGGTGTGGTGAGTCGATCATGCAGCGATCCCAGGGTCACGATTGGATCTGCATCGATGACCGCAACGACGACGTGGCGGCGATGTGCCTCCTCGACGAAGGCGTCGAGCGAGTCGAAGCGCACGTCGAGTCGGACCAGCGTCATGACCTAGGGCTGCAGGTCCTCTTTGGGCAACTTCTCGATGTTGACGTCGCGAAAGGTGAGCACGCGCACCGACGGCACGAATCGCGCGGTGCGGTACATGTCCCAGACCCAGGCGTCGTTCAAGGTCACCTCCAGCAACGTCGGCGTGCCCGCGGAGCGCACGTCGATGACGACGTCATTGGCAAGGTAGAAGCGACGATCGGTCTCGATGGCGTAGTTGAACGTCCCGACGACCGCTTTGTATTCCTGGACGAGTGCGAGTTCGAGTGTCGACTCGTAGTCGTCGAGTTCCTCTTCGCCCACGCGCTACTGCGTGCGCTCGACGCGCAGCTCCTTGATCTTGGCGGCTTTTCCACGCAGATCACGGAGGTAGTACAGCTTGGCCCGGCGAACGTCACCGTAGGAGTCGACTTCGATCTTGGCGATCGTCGGCGCGTGCACCGGGAACGTTCGCTCCACGCCCACGCCGAAGCTGATCTTTCGAACGGTGAACGTCTCGTGAACACCCGATCCCTGGCGGCGAATGACGACGCCCTGGAAGATCTGAACGCGTTCGCGCGTGCCCTCGACGACGCGGACGTGGACCTTCAGGGTGTCACCGGTGCGGAACGAGGGGATGTCGTCGCGAAGCGAATCGCGGTCGATGAGGTCGGTCGGGTTCATGGGAGCGGTCCCTTTCGGATCACTGAGGCTTTAGAAGTTTAGCCGTTCCGTCCGTTCGCTTCCAACACAGGGAATTCGGCCAGTACCGCTTCATCGTCGTCGCTCAGTCCCCCACGCGCTGCGATCAGGTCGGGACGGCGTGCGATCGTTCGGTGCAATGCCTGCGCGCGGCGCCAGCGCGCGATGCGCGCGTGGTCACCGGAGCGCAGGATCTCCGGCACCGCGACGCCACGGACCTCGGCCGGTTGGGTGTAGTGCGGGTACTCGAGCAGCCCATCACTGAAGGACTCGTCGAGTGGGCTGTCGTCGTTGCCCAGTGCGCCGGGCCTAAGCCGCACGACCGCCTCGATGACGCACAGCGCCGCCAGTTCGCCGCCGGCCAGTACGAAGTCCCCGATCGAGACCTCGTCGTCGACCGCAAGGTCGAGCGCGCGCTGGTCGATGCCTTCATAGCGACCGCACAGCAAGGCGAAGCCGTCGAGTGCGACGAGTTCCTTGGCCAGCGCGTGCGTGAAGGGCCGACCCGAGGGCGTCAGCGCAATGAGCGGACGCGCAATCTCGGTGTGTTCTTCCAGCGTGCGAAGGATCGGTTCGGCGCGCAGCACCATGCCGGCGCCTCCGCCGAAGGGCGTGTCATCCACGGTGCGGTGCACGTCGTCGGTGGCGTCGCGCAGGTCGTGCACGTGCAGTTCCCACACGCCACGCTCGCTGGCGCGTCCGAGCACCGACGTCGTTGCGTACTTCGAGATCGCCTCGGGGAACAGCGTGAGGACGTCGACGCGCAGTGTCACTCGAAGAGCCCGTCCGGGACTTCGACGTCGACGCGCACGTTCGGGTCCACGCTCGTGACGAAGGTGAGCGGGACCAACGCGCCGCTGTCGAGGACCAAGAGGTCGCTCGCGGGATTGGCCTCCACCCCGACGACGACACCGCGTAACGTCCCGTCGGCGTCGTAGACCTGCGCGTCGTAGAGCTGATCGATCCAGATGACGCTCTCGTCGTGCAGACGCGGCGCCGAGAGCACCACCCCGCGCAGGTGCTCGGCCTTCTCGCGCGTATCGATGCCTTCGAACGTGACGATGAAGCGCTGTTGGTGGGCGATGGACGCGACGACGCGCAGCGGTGCCGCGGTCGGTGAGGAGTTCGCTGCCCGCGGCGAGGCGTTCCACCCGGTCGCTCCAGAGGTCGACCAGGACCTGGCCCTTGAGACCTTGTGCTTTGATGATGCGCCCGACTTCGAGCGTGGGGCGCTCGTCGGCGCTCACGACTAGTCGACGATGTCGACGGAGGTCGTCACGCCATCGCGCGCGCCCGCGGCGCCGACGAGGGCGCGAATCGCCTGGGCCGTGCGGCCGCGACGGCCGATGATGCGGCCCATGTCGTTGGCTCCGACGCTGAGCGAGAGGACGACCTTGCCCTGTCGCTCCGAGACCTCGACCGAGACCGCGCTGGCGTCCTCGGCGAGTGACGTGGCGATGAACTGCAGCACGGCGGTCGCCGTGGCGGCATTGTCGACGGCGTCGCTACCTTCGTTGACGTCGACGTTGATGTCCTCGTCGTCATAGCCGTCGTCAATCGTGTTGACGTCGCCGGCGACGTAGTCGTTGACGTCGCTCACTGGGCGGCCTTCGCGGCCTTGCTCTCGGCCTTCGCGGCCTCGAACAGTCGAGGGCGCCGCTGGTCTTGAGCAACTTGGCGACCCGCTCGGTCGGCTGGGCGCCCTGCTGGAGCCAGCGCAACACCTTTTCGTTGTCGATCAGGGTGACGGTCTCGGGCTCGGCGGCCGACAGGCCACGGGGCTGGTAGGTGCCGACGATCTCGAGGAAGGCCCCGGAGCGCGCCCGGCGGCTCTCGGCGGCGACGACGCGATAGGTCGGTTGCTTCTTCTTACCCATGCGCACCAAACGAAGTTTCACAGCCACAACGAAATTCCCTTCAAACCTTTTGTCCCGGTTACTGGAACTGGGCGAGATACCCGAGCGTCAAAGTTTAGCGTTGTTTGGGGGGTGTAACCCTCCCGCCTTTCTTCTTCTTGTTTTTGCCACCGCCGCCGCGCGCCGGTCGCGCCGAGCGCATTCCCGCGCCGAGGGCTTCAAATCCCGGCGGCAACGCCTCACCGCGTTGCGCCTGCGCCTTGGCCGCCATGGTCGCCATTCGCCCCATGCCGCCGGGCATCGCGGGCATCGCGCCGCTGCCCATCTGGCGCATCATCTTTCGCATCTCGTTGAACTGCTTGAGGAGTTGGTTGACCGCGCTCACGCTCGTGCCCGAGCCTCGCGCGATGCGCGTGCGCCGTGATCCGTCGATGATGACCGGCTCGCGCCGTTCGCGCTTGGTCATCGAGCGGATGATCGCCTCGATCTTGTTGAGTTCACCCTCGTCGACGTTGCTCGCGGCCGAGCGCATCTCCTTGGTGACGCCGGGCATCATCTTCATGATGCCGCCGAGCGAACCCATCTTGCGCACTTGGTTCATCTGCGCGAGGAAGTCATCCGAGCGTGAAGGTCCCGCTCATCATGCGTCCGGCGCCTTCAGCGAGGACGTCGGAGTCCATGCGCTGCTCGGCCTGTTCGATCAACGAAAGCGCGTCGCCCATGCCGAGGATCCGCCCGGCCATCCGGTCGGGGTGGAAGAGCTCGAAGTCGTCCAGCTTCTCGCCGGTCGAGGCGAAGACGACCGGTCGGCCCACGACGCCGCGCGCGGAGAGCACGGCGCCGCCACGCGCGTCGTAGTCGAGCTTGGTGACGATGATGCCCGAGAGCGCGAGGGTCTCGTGGAAGGCGCGCGCCGTGACGACGGCGTCCTGACCGGTGACCGCGTCGATGACGAGGAAGGTGTAGTGCGGATCGCGTGGCCTTGCTGATCGAGTGGACCTCGTCCATCAGTGCTTCGTCGATCGAGAGCCGACCGGCGGTGTCGATGATCACGACGTCACGGCCCAGTCGCGTCGCCTCTTTGAGACCCTTGCTTCGCGACGTCGATCGGGCGCGACGGCTCGGAGAAGACGTCGACGCCGATCTGCGCGCCGAGGACGCGTAACTGTTCGACGGCAGCCGGTCGCTGGAGGTCGGCCGCGATCAGATACGGCTGGCGACCCTGCTGCTTGAACCAGTTGGCGAGCTTCGCCGCGGTCGTCGTCTTACCGGCACCCTGGAGTCCGGCGAGCAGGATGACGGTCGGCGGCTTGGAGGCGTAGGTGACCTTGAGGGCCGAACCGCCGAGCACCTCGATGAGTTGTTCGTGTACGGCCTTGATGACCTGTTGGCCGGGCGAGAGACTCTGGCTCAGCGCTTCGCCGCTGAGGCGTTCGCGCACGGCGTCGAGGAACGCGCGAACGACACCGAGTTCGACGTCGGCCTCGAGCAGCGCGGCGCGCACTTCGCCGAGGGCCTCGTCGAGGTCGGCGTCACTCAGGCGTCCGCGGGAACGCAGCGACGTGCCGAGACGTTCGAAACGTTCGCTCAGGGCATCAAACATGCAAGCCAACGCTACCGTCAGGTGTCGAGGAGCGAATCGACGAAGGCCTCGGGTTCGAAGGCGATCAGGTCCTCGACGCCCTCGCCGACGCCGACGAACTTCACGGGGATGCCGAGGTCGCGTTCGATGGCCACCACGATGCCGCCGCGCGCCGTCCCGTCGAGTTTGGTGAGGACGATGCCCGTCACCTCGGCCGCGGCGAGGAACTCGCGCGCCTGACTGAGCGCGTTCTGTCCGGTGGTCGCGTCAAGCACCATGAAGGTCTCGACGACCTGGCCCGGTTCGCGGTCGGCGACGCGACGAACTTTGCTGAGTTCGTCGAGCAGGTTCGTACTGTTCGAGCGTCGACCGGCGGTGTCGGCGAGCACGATGTCGGCACCTCGGGCTGCGGCTCGACCGAGCGCGTCGTGCACGACCGAACCGGGGTCCGCGCCTTCGGACGATCGCACGATGTCGGCCCCGGTTCGCGTCGCCCACTGCTCGAGCTGGTCGGCCGCGGCGGCGCGAAAGGTGTCCCCGGCGGCCAGGACGACCTTGCGGCCGGCGTCGATCTGTCGCTTGGCGAGTTTGCCGATCGTCGTGGTCTTGCCGACGCCGTTGACGCCGACGAAGAGCCATACCGGCACGCGGCCACCCTGCGCGGCCGTCGCAACGCGTTCGATCGGCGGTGAGAGAATCCAAGAGATTGGCGCGCACCGCGGCCGCCACGCCGTCGGGTGCGCCGTTCGTCGCGAAGGTCGTCGAGGATCATGTTCGTCGTCGCGACGCCCACGTCACTGCGCAACAGCACCTCTTCGACGACGTCGATCTGGTCGTTGACTCAGTGCGCCGACGCTCGACAACGACCGAACGCGATCAAAGACGCTGCGCGAGGACCCGAGACGTTGGGCCAACGACGGACCTCGAGCGACGGACGCTCGGCCAGCTCGGTGACGAGGACACGGTCGGCATCGCGGCTCGCGGCTGCGGCGCGATCGCGATGGCCCGACGACGACGTCGTGTCACGAGTGCGCCGAGGCCCGCGACGAGCACGACCGCGACGATGATGATGACGATGATCACGCCGATTCGACTTCCCGGGTGCGCTGCGCGCGCTGGCTGATCACCTTGGAGGACGCGCCCGGGCCCATCGTCACGCCGTAGAGCGCGTCGGCGGCTTCCATCGTTCGCTTCTGGTGCGTCACGATCAAGAGTTGGGCCTCGTCGCGGAACTCATCCACGAGGCTCAAGAAGCGTTGCAAGTTGACGTCGTCCAACGCCGCCTCGACCTCGTCCATCATGTAGAACGGCGAGGGTCGCGAGCGAAAGACCGCGAACAAGAAGGCCAGCGCGGCCATCGAGCGTTCGCCACCGGAGAGCAGTGAGAGTCGTCGGACGTTGCGGCCCAACGGGCGCACCTCGATCTCGACGCCGGTATTCAGCGGGTCGTCGGGCTCGGTGAGAATCAGTCGCCCCTGTCCTCCGGGAAAGAGCATAGCGATCAACGCCGAGAAGTGCTCGTTGACGTCGGCGACGGCACTCGAGAACGTCTCCATGATCTCCTGGTCGAGTGCGCGGATCACCTCTTGGATCTCGCGTCGCGCGTGGCGCACGTCGCTGACCTGCGCGTCCAAGTCCTTGTAGCGCTCCTCGAGTGACGAAAGTTCGTCGAGCGCCAACGGGTTGATCGGGCCGAGTGACGTGATACGCGCCTCGAGTTCGCCGACGCGCGCTTCGAGCGTCACGCCCTCGGGCAGTGCAGGTTGTGCGACCTCGCCGAGGTCACCGGGTTCGATGCCGAGGTCGTGGCGGATCAGTTCGTTCAGATTGGCGATCTTGACGACCAACTCGGCCTGCTCGATCTCGCTGCGACGCACGGTGTCGCTCAACTCCGCCAGTTTCAACTCGGCGTCCTTGCGTTCGCGTCGGACCTCTTCGAGTCGCTCGGCGCCGGCGCGCGTGGCCTCGAGTTGTTCGCGATAGGACGAATCCATCGCCTCTTGCGCGACGCGAATCTCATCGCTGCTGCGCTCGACGAGCCGCGACAATCGGTCCAGGACCTGGATGTCGAACTCGAGCGACTCGCGCCGACCGGCGGCTTCGGCGCGCTCACTCGAACGGCCCTCGAGACGTTGTTCGATCTCGCCGCGGCGCTGCTCGAACAGTCGTCGACGCTCGGAGAACTCGGCCTCTCGACGAGAGAGCGCCGTCGCCTCTTCGTGCACACGACGCCGCAGCGCTTCGAGGCCGTCGCGCGCCTCGGCGACGCGGGCCGCGCGCTCACCGGCGTGGGCGACCGCCTCTTCGAGCGCCGGCAATTGTTCGCGCAGCGTCAGCAACTCCTCATCGTTGGTGACGATCTGCTCGGTGAGTTCAGCCAGGTCATCGGTCAGTGTCTCTTCGCTCTTCGTGAGCTGGTCGATCAGGGCGGCGAGGCGGGTCTCGTCGCCCTCGAGCCGTTCGACCTCGGCGTGGGTCTGCGCCTCTCGCGACGTCGTGCGATTCAGCAGTTGACGGGCTTCGATCGCTGTCGCGTCCGCCTCCTTGCGACGTTCGCGCACGGGCCCGACGGCGTCGATTGCCTCGCGCGCCGCCGACTGGGACTCTTCGACCGCCGAACGGGTGACGACGGCGCGGCCGGAGGCGATGCGCCACCCCGAGGACGCGAAGCGGTCCCCGTCTCGCGTCACGATGATCAGTTCCGGGTTCGCGAGCGCGATGTCCATGCCCGACTCCCAGTCCGGGGCGATGAAGGCTCGCGAGAAGAGCGCGTCGAGGACGCGCGTCACGTGAGCCGGCGCTTTGCGTCGCGCGCTCACCAGCGAGCGCAGTGGCGCACAGCCTTCCGGCGTGACCGGTGCCGCGACGTCGCCCTCGGCGACCGGCAGGATCAGACCAGCGCCTTTTTCTCGACGCAGTGCCTCAAGCGCCGCGCGGGCCGAACGGCGTCCGTCAACGACCATCGCGCCGACTGACGCGCCGGCCGCCGACTCGACGGCCCGCTCCCATCCGCTCTCAATCTCGATCAGGTCGAGGAAGGCACCGAGGACCCCTTCGAGGTCGCCGATGATGGCCCGACCGCCCGCGCCGGAGAGCTCGTCCAGTGCGCGCGCCAGTGCTTCGGCGTGGGCCTCGGTGCGCGCGGCCCAGTCGGTCGCTTGGCGTAGCTCCTCATCACACGACGAACGCTCGACCTCGGCCTCGTCGGCGGCGCGCAGGGCGTCCAATCGTTCTTGGCGCGCGGTCTCGCGCGCGAGGCGCGCCGAATCCAGCGCGTGACGGATCTGCTCGTGCTCGGCCGTCGCGTGCGTGACGCGCGCCCGTGAATCGCTCAGACGAGTGGTGGCACGTCGCTCGCTCTCGCGAAGTGAGTTGACGGAGCGCTCCAACAGTGCGATCCGCTGGCGGGCCGCGATAAGCGAGGCCTCGTCGACTTCACTCGAACCGGTCCCCCACGTCTCGTCGAACGTGATCTGCGCGGCGTCGAGCTCGTCCTGGGCCAGTGCCACGGCCTCACGAAGTGCCGCGAGCGCGAGGTTTTCGTCGTCGACGCTCTGGAGGTCACTCGTGAGTTTCGCGGCGTCGGCCTCGAGCGTGGCGATGACGTTCTCGTCCGCTGAGGCGATGAGGGCCTGTCGAAGGGCTCGTTCGCGCTCGTGGATCACCGACGCGGTGCCGCGCGCGCGTTCGGCCAGACCTTGGAGCGTGCCGAGCGTGGAGGCCAGCATCTCCTCTCGTCGACTCGCCATCTCGGCCGCGGCGCTCGAGGCTTGCGCATCGAGCGTCACCAATTCGAGTCGCAGTTCGCGTTCTCGCGAGGTCGAGCCGACGAGTTCGGACTCGAGCGTCGTTCGACGACGTTCGAAGCCGTGCAGTCGCGTGGAGAACAACGCACGACGCGCGGCGCGAAGCTCCGCCTCGACGTCGGAGTAACTGCGCGCCGACACGGCCTGTCGTTCGAGCGGTCGCATCTGACGGCGGACCTCGCGCACGAGGTCACCGAGACGCTCGATGTTCTCTTGCGTGGCGGCCAGTCGTCGTTCCGCGCGTTCCTTGCGGCGGCGATGCTTCAACACGCCGGCTGCTTCTTCGATCACGGCGCGACGATTGTCCGACGAGGAGTTGAGGATCGAGTCCAACTGGCCCTGACCGATGATCATGTGCTGTTGGCGCCCGACTCCTGAGTCGCTGAGCAGTTCTTGGACGTCGAGCAGTCGACAGGTCGTGCCGTTGATCGCGTACTCCGAGTCGCCCGAGCGAAACAGCGTGCGTGAGATCGTGACCTCGGCACCGTCGATGGGCAGTTTTCCCGAGGTGTTGTCGAGCGTGAGCGCCACTTCGGCCCGGCCGAGCGCCGGGCGATTGGCCGTGCCCATGAAGATGACGTCGTCCATCTTCGCGCTGCGAAGGGCCCGGGTGCTCTGGGCGCCGAGGACCCAGGTGACCGCGTCGACGACATTGGACTTACCCGAGCCGTTGGGACCGACGACGGCGGTGACCCCGGTCTCGAACTCGAGCACGGTGTTGTCAGCGAAGGACTTGAAGCCCTTCATCGTCAATCGCTTAAGAAACACGTGACGACGCTAGCAACGTTCGAGAGCGGCGCCGATGGTCTACGACTGGCATTTCGGGCAGAAGTACGTGCTACGCCCGCGCACCGTTTCACGTTCGATGGGTTGGCGGCACTGGAGGCACGGCAGACCCTCTCGGTTGTAGACCTGATGGAACTGTTGGAAGGTGCCCGCCACACCGTCGGGGTCGACGAACTGCTCATCGTCGAGCGTCGAACCACCGTGCTTGATCGCCTCAGTCAGCGTCTCAGAGATCGCGCGGTGCAGACGGCGGATCTCGATCGTCGAGAGCGACTCGGACTCGCGGTCAAAGCGCAGACCGGCGGCGAAGAGGATCTCGTCGGCGTAGATGTTGCCGATGCCCGCGATGATGTCCTGGTCGGTCAGGACGACCTTCAACGACGTCGAGCGGCTGCGCAAGATCGCGGCGAAGCGGTCCCAGCCGATCTGATCCTCGAAGGGGTCGATCCCCAGGTGCGCCAGTTCCGGCACGGCCTTTCGCAGCGCCAGCCCGTCGCCACCGATCGAGAGTCGCGCGAACTTCGAGATCTCGACCGGCTCGCCTTCGACCGGTCCCACCGAAACGTAGAGCTCGCCGAAGGTGCGCGGGTCGACGTAGCGAAGTTCGCCGCCTTGGACGAAGGTGAAGACGACGTGCGTGTGCTTCGGCTTGGGGTCCTTCGGACCTTTGGCGCGCAGCAGCTGTCCGCTCATGCCCAGATGCACCACCAGATGCGTGCCGTTCTCCAGCGCGAAGACCAGGTTCTTGCCCAGGCGCTGCGCGCTGCGGATCGAGTGGCCCTCGATCAGCGCGCGAAAGTCCTTGGCGGTCTTGTGTCGGCGGACCAACCGGCCATTGGTGACCGAGGCCGATTTCACCTTCTTGCCGATCATGTCGCGCGCCAGTGAGGCGCGAACCGTCTCTACTTCAGGGAGTTCAGGCATCGCGCCTCCCCCAGGCGTCGTCGGCGGCGCGCGCTTCAGCGCCTTTTTTCGATGTGCCCTCACCGTGGCCGACGCGCCGATTGGCGATGCGCACGACGGCGAAGAACGTCAGGTTGTTCGACGCGCCCGATGACTCGATCTCGTACTCCGGCGTGCCGAGTCCGTTGGCCTCGGACCACTGGCGCAGTCGCGTCTTGGGGTCGAGTTCGCCGCGTCGCGCCGCCGCGTCGTCCACGGCGTCGGCGAGCGTCGCCTGCACGAAGGACTTCGCGGCGTCGTAGCCCTTTTCCAGATAGATCGCCGCGACCAGCGCCTCGAAGGCGTCAGCGAGCAGTGACGGTCGCTCGAGGCCGTTCTCCTTCTTCACGCCGCGACCGACGCGCATCGCGCTCGCGAGGTCCAGGCGCGTAGCGGCCTCGGCCAGTGATTCCATGTTCACCACGCGCGAACGCGTGAGCGAACCCGCCCCTTCGTTCAAGTTCGGGTAGGCCGTGAAGATGAGATCGGTGGCTGCGAGGTCGACGACGGCGTCGCCGAGGAACTCCAGACGCTCATTGGACTCACAGTCGTGTTCGGCGGCGTAGCTCGAGTGGGTCAGGGCGACCGACAGTATGTCGCTGGCGGGCGAGAGCCCCACTCGCTCGGCTAACGCATCACGTGGCGACAGCAACAGACTCACGTGCCTCGTTAGGTCACCTGCAGCTTGTCGGCGACGTAGTTGACCGCGTCGCGCACGCTCAGGAGACCTTCGAGGTCCTCGTCGTCGATGTGAAAACCAGCAGCGTATTGGGCGAGGGACTCCTCGAGGGCCTCGACCAGTTCGATCAGGGCGAGTGAGTCGGCGCCGAGGTCGCTGAAGGACACGTCCTCGGCAATCTCATCGGGGCTCTTCTCGAGAATTTCCGCGAGTTGATCACGGACGATGCCCAAAATGGTGGCCCTATCCAGTGATGATGGATCCGCAGCGTCTGCCATTGCCCACTCCCTTGTTGTGACTGCCCGAGTTTACCGAGCCGAGGGGCACGTGGGCCGGAAAATTAGCCTTGATCAGGACGTATAGCGAGACGGAGTTTCTCCACTACATGGGCCGCGTCCATCTCTGAGGCGACGCGCAGCGCGTTCTTGATGGCCGTTGCGTTGGAAGACCCGTGCGAGATCACGCAGATGCCGTCCAAGCCCAACAACATCGCGCCCCCTTGATTCTCGGGCGTCAACTCCGCCGCCAACGGCAAGAGGTACTCGAACAAGACGTCACCGGCGGCCTTCGTGGCGTCATTCGTGGCGACGGCCGAGAGCACCGTCGCGAAGATGAACTTCAGCGCTCCCTCGAGAGTCTTCAGTGCGACGTTGCCGGTGAAACCGTCAGTCACGACGACGTCGACCGGTGAGGGCACGAGGTCGCGGCCCTCGACGTTGCCGACGAAGTTCAGCCCCTCGAGCGACGCGAGCAGTTGATGGGTCTCTTTCACCAGCGGCGTGCCCTTGGTCGACTCCTCGCCGATCGAGAGCAGTCCCACGCGGGGACTGGCTACGCCATAGTGGGCCGTGACGAACGTGCTCGCCATCAGGGCGAACTGCACGAGCATCTCGGCGGTGCACTCAGAGTTCGCGCCGGCGTCGACGAGCACCATGGGGCTATGGCCGGGATTGGGGATCGGCGTCGCGATGCACGGACGAACGACGCCGGGCAGTCGTCCCATGCGAAGGAGCGCCGAGGCCATCGTGGCGCCGGTGTTACCGGCCGAGACCATCGCGCAGGCCTTGCCGTCGCGCACCAACTCGGCCGCGCGCACGAGCGAGGAGTCCTTCTTCCTACGCACGCTGTTGGCCGGGTCGTCGTCCATGGCGATGACCTCGGTGCAGGCGAAGACCTCCAAGCCCAGCGGGTCGCCGAGCAACTCGGGCACGCCGACCAAGATGACCGAGAGTCCCAGTTCGTCAACGGCGGCGCGGGCGCCGGCGATGATCTCCTTGGGAGCGAAGTCGCCACCCATCGCGTCAAGGGCGATGGGCAGGCTCAACTTAGTTGACCTCTACGGCGACGCGACCCTTGTACCAGCCACAGTTGGGACAGACGATGTGCGGCAACTTCGAGGTCGCACACTGGGGGCAGACGCTGCGTGCCGGCCGGTCCAGGGTCCAGTTGGCCGCACGGCGGCTGCGGGTCTTGGCTTTGCTGGTCTTGCGCTTCGGGACGGCCATCGATCTTCTCTTTCAGTTGAACGGGCTCGGCCCGTCACACTTCTTTTGATTCGCCGGTCTCAAAGTCCGTGAATCGGAGTCCGTCCAGTGTAGCCCAGCGCGAATCGATCGGCGCCTGGCACTCACAGGTCGCCTCGTTGCGGTCGATCCCGCAAAAGGGGCAGAGTCCTTTGCAGTCCTCGCGACAGAGCGGCGCGAGCGGCAGGTCCAAGAAGATCGCGTCGTGGGCCAATGGCGCCAAGTCGATGAAGTCGTCCTCGATGAGATAGACCTCCTCGTCACCGTCGACGCGGTGATCGACGAAGCGCTCGTTCACGCTCACGCTGCTCATACCCAGGACCGGCGTCGAGCAGCGCCGACAGACCCCGTGCCAGGGTGCCTCGACCTGACCGCGCGCGCGAAGGCCGCCGTTGAAGCTCTCGAGACGCAGTTGCAACCGCACGGTGGCCTCGGGAAAGACGTCGGTCTCGGCCGGTCCGCGCGGTGCGAACTCGTGCGGCTCGTCGAAGAGCGCCTCGAAGGCGACCTCGGCACGCGAGGGCACGTCACGCAACAACTGCGCGACCGGGACGAGGTAGGGCGAGGCCACGACTTAGAACGCGTCCTGGTCGAAGAACGACGTCGTATCCTCGAGTCCGCTCGGTTCCTTGTACTCGGGCGCCAAATCCGAGATCTGCTGGGTCGGTACGGCGTCGTCGATCAACGACGTCGGCAGGCCCTGGGCGCTCAGTCGCTCGCGGCCCGAGTGCGTGGTCTTGAGCAGTCGCTCGAGGACGATCTCGAAACTGCCGAGTTTGCCGTCGATGAAGTCCTCGGACTGGTTGATCATCTGACGCGACTGGGCGTGGGCCTCGGCGATGATCTGTTGGGCCATGAGCCGGCTCTGGCGCACGATCTCGGTCTTGTCGACCATGCGCGCCGCCTCGGCGCGGACCTGGTCCATCAGCTGCTGGGCCTTTTGCAGTTCGGCGGCCATGAGTTCTTCACGGTCGCGCAGCGCCCAGCGGGCCTCGCGGATCTCATCGGGCAGGCTGCGCACGGCCTGTTCGAGCAGTCCGAGCACGTCGTCGCGTGGGATCAAGGCCGAGTTCGACAGCGGCATCTGCTTGGCGTTCACGACCAACTCGATCAGGTCGCGCAGGTCCGATTCGATGTCGCGGCGCACGTGGCGCCCCGTTGGCTCCTGGAACTCCTCGGGGTCGTCGTAGCCGTCAAAGGACGTCATTGCCCACCTCCTGGAAACTTGCCGATCAGGCGTTTGGCGACGGCGGGGGGCACGAACGGTGACACGTCGCCACCGTACCGGGCGACCTCGCGCAGCAACCGCGAGGCGAGGAAGGAGGTCGTGGAACTCGACGGGAGGAAGAGCGTCTCGACGCCCGAGAGCGAGTGGTTCATCTGGGCCATCTGCATCTCACTCTCGAAGTCCGAGATGGCGCGCAGTCCCCGCACGATGGCGGTCGCGTTGACCTCCCGGGCGACGTTCACGAGCAGCGTCGAGATCGAGACGATCCGGACGTTCTTCACGTGCGCGAGCGACTCGGCGATCATGTCGCGGCGCTCGTCCAGGTCGAAGAGGGCCTCGGACTTCTGCGGGTTGCGGATCGCGGCCACGACGATCTCATCGAAGATGTGCGAGGCCCGTTCGACGACCTCGAGGTGGCCATTGTGGAAGGGATCGAAGGAACCGGGGATGAGTCCAACCGTCATACGCCACCTTCGTCCGGTTCCAACATCGTTACGAGCGTAGTGCCGTAGCGCTTGGTTTTGGTAACGATCCAGCCCTCGGGCGGCTCCATATGACGGTCGTTTTCGACGATCACACGCGCAGCGACCACGTCACTCAGCACGCTCGCGAGGTCCAACGGGCCGTAGGGCGGATCGGCGAGCACGAGGTCGAGGTCATCGGGCGGTGACCACACGGGCAGCATCGCGCGCACGAAGACCGCATCGGCGTCGAACTTCATCGGCTCGAGATTCAGTTTGACCGCGGCCAGGCACGCCGGGTCCGAGTCGACGAAGTAGACCTTGGCGGCGCCGCGTGACATCGCCTCGATGCCCATCGCGCCCGATCCGCAGTAGAGGTCGGCGACGACGAGGTCATAGAGTCCCCCGCGGCTCTCGAGCATCGAGAAGATCGCCTCGCGCGCGTAATCGGTGGTCGGGCGAACGCTCGACGGCAGCTTCGCCTTCAGCGGGCGACCCCGAGCCGACCCACCAATAACTCGCATGCCTCAAGGGTAGGGCCTGTACTCGTCAACTCTTGAACAAGTAGTCCGCTTCTTCGTCGTCGACGAAAAGGCGCAGTTCGTCGACCATTTCCGGTTCGTCATCGAGGCCGTCCTCGACCATCGAGGCGGCCACACGTCGCGACGCGAACAGTAACTCCTCGTCACGACGCAGCGACGCGAGTCGCAGGTCACTGCGACCGCGTTGGCGTGAACCGAGCAACGTGCCCTCGCCGCGCAGGTCGAGGTCGATCTCGGCCAGTGCGAAGCCGTCATTGGAGTCGACCAACGCCTGGAGCCGTGTCGCACCGTCCTCATTGGGCGGCGTGCCCAACAGATAGCAGTAACTCTGGACGTCGCTTCGACCGACGCGACCGCGAAGTTGGTGGAGTTGGGCGAGGCCGAATCGCCAGGCGTCCTCGATGACGATGACCGTCGCCTCGGGGACGTCGACGCCGACCTCGATGACGACCGTCGCGACGAGGACGTCGAGTTCACCGGCGCGGAACTCGGCCATAACCTCTTCTTTCTCTGGCCCCTTCATCTGGCCGTGCAAGAGTCCGACCGCGAGGCCCCGCAGTTCTTCGAGGGCGAGGCGTGTGCGTTCTTCGACGGCGCTCGTCGCCTCGACCTTCTCTGAGTCCTCGACCAGCGGGCAGATCACGTAGGCGCGTCGGCCGGCCGCGACCTCGTCACGCACCCGTTGCCAGCAGCTCGCGATCTCGAGTGGCTCCTTCGCCCAGAACGTCTCGATCGGCAGTCGACCCTGGGGCATCTCGTCCAACACCGAGCGGTCGAGGTCGCCGAAGACGACCATCGCCGCGGTGCGCGGTATCGGCGTCGCGGTCATCACGAGCAGATCCGGGTCGGCCGCCTCGTCCGAACGCTGGCGACCCTTGTCACGGAGCGCCGCGCGCTGTTCCACCCCGAAGCGGTGTTGTTCGTCGATGACGATCACGCCCAAGGCGCGAAAACGCACGTCGTCGGTCAACAGCGCGTGCGTGCCCACGACGATGTCGACGGCGCCGGTGCGCAGTCCATCGAGGACGGCCTGTCGCTCCTTCGCGCGAAGCCGTCCAGTGAGCAGTTGGATCGACAACGGGCGCTCGCCGCCCAAGACGGCGTCGTCGCGTTTCGTCAGACCTTCTAAGTCCTTGCGCAGTGACGCGAGGTGCTGCTCGGCCAGCACCTCGGTCGGGGCCATCAGCGCACCCTGACGCTCGCCGTCGATGGCGGCCAACAGCGCCGTCAGCGCGACGACCGTCTTGCCCGAGCCGACGTCGCCCTGCAGCAGTCGGTGCATCGGTAGTGGCGCGGCGAGGTCGGCGGCGATCTCGCCGAGCACGCGGCGTTGGGCACTCGTCAAGGCGAAGTGGTGGCCCACCAAGAAACGACGCACCAGCGTCGATGTCGCGTCAACGTCGTCGTCGGCCTCGACGTCGAGGTCTGACGCGTTGATGGGGTGACGGATGCCCGCGGACGACTCCTCCATTCGACGCCGACGAAGCGCGAGAAGGAGTTGCAAGCGCAAGAACTCGTCGAAGACCAGGCGTCGTCGTGCGGTGACCTGCACGCCCCACTCCTCGGGCAGGTGGATCCCTTGGTAGGACGCGGTGCGGTCCATCAGGTCGAGCTCTCGCAGCGCGGCCTCGGGCACCGGGTCGAGCATCGGTCCAGCCCGGCGCAGGCTCTCATCGATGAACCCGCCCACTTCCCAGCTGGTGAGGCCGGCCTTGCCCGAGGCGGGATAGATGGGCACGACGCGACCGATGCGCGACGCGTCGCGCTCGTCACCCGAGGCGCCCACGATGACGTCGACGACCGGGTTCGACATCTGGCGCTGGCCCTTGTAGTCGGTGACCTTCCCGAAGAAGAGGGCCTGCACGCCGACCGGGAGCTGGTGCTCGCGCCAGCTCTGGTTGAAGAAGACGACCTTGAACGAGCCGCTGTCGTCACTGACGTTCGCCTCGACCATGACCTTGCCGTTCTTCATCCGTCGGCCCTTGATCCGGGTGATCTCGCCGAAGACCGCCGCCTCTTCACCGACCGTGAGGTCCGAGAGGTCGACGCGCTTCGTGCGGTCGATGTAGCGCCGGGGGTACCAGGTGAGGAGGTCGAAGATGTTGTCGATGCCCATCGACCCGAGGGCGGCCGTGCGCTTCTCGCCGATGTTGCGAAGTCGATCGACCGGGATCTCGACCAGGTCGCGCAGCCGGCGTGGCGCCGTCTCACTCATTCGATGCCGAAGTAATAGGGGTACAACGGCTGGCCCCCGTGATGGACCTCGACCGAGACCGCCGGGAATTCGTCGGCCAGGAACTCGGTGATCCGTCGGGTGTTCGCCGGTGAGGAGCCCTCACCTTCAATAATCGTGATCAGTTCGTGCGCCGGCGTGATGAGTTCGTTCAACAGGTGGTTGCTCGCGCCGGCGATCGAGTGGTCGATCGAGCGCACGCCTTCAGAGGAGAGCCCGATCCAGTCGCCCACGTGGACCTCGCCCGCGTCGGTCGTCGTGTCGCGCACGGCCTGGGTCACCTCGCCGGCCACGACATTGCAGGCGGAGGCCTTCATGGCGGCCGCGTTCTCCTCGGCCGAGGCGTCGGGGTCGTACTCGAGCAAGGCCGCGAACCCCTCGACGATCGAGTTCGTCGGCACGACGGTGACGGTCTGTTCGACGAGGGCGTCGACCTGTTCGGCGACGGGTCGGATGTTCTTGTTGTTCGGCAGCACCACGACCTGCGAGGAACCGGTCGCCTCGACGGCCGCGACGAGGTCGGCCGTCGACGGGTTCATCGACTGGCCGCCGGCGACCAAGACGCGCACGCCGAGCGAGCGAAAGATGCGTCCGACGCCTTCACCCACGACGACCGCGACGACCGACGTCGTCGGCGCCGGGTCGAGTTCGCTCTCAGGCTGCTCGGCACTCCCCTCGCGCACCCATCGCTCTTCGATGACCTGTTCGGTGAGGTCGGTGACACGGATGTCACGGGGTCGCCCGGCATCGAGTGCGGCCTCGAGCGCCGCACCGATGTTGTCGGTGTGGATGTGACAGTTATAGAGACCATCGCCGCCGACGATGACGATGGAGTCACCGATCCCCGACCAGACCTCGCGAAAGGCGTGCATCTTGTCGTCCTCGGCGTCGAGGAAGTACATGACCTCGTAGCGCAGGTCGGCGATCGTGGACTCGCGTGCCTCGGTCGCTTCGTGCACGTGGACGGTGATCGAATCGGCCGACGGCGCGACCGGCAGCGGGTCGTGGGCCACGACGTTGCAGAGCGCGTCATAGAGCAGCAGCAACCCGGTCCCGCCGGAATCAACCACGCCGGCCTGCTTGAGGACCGGGAGCTGTTCGGGCGTGAAGGCGAGCGCGTCTCTCGCGCGGTCGCGCGCGGAGCGCACCAGATCGATCAGCGTCTCACAGTGCGCGCGAGCGCCTTCGGCCGCGGCGCGAGCGATCGACAACATCGTGCCCTCGACGATGCGCACCACGGCCGCGCGCGCCAAGACGTCGGCATTCTCGAAGGAGTCGGCCAAGAGACCGGCCGAGACGTCGTCGTTCAAAGGGAATTTGGCCACCAAACCCCGCAGCATCTGGGAGAGGATGACGCCGGAGTTGCCCCGCGCGCCCATGAGCGAGCCGTGGGCGATGGCCTTGCAGACCTCGGACATCTCGGCGTCATCGGCCAACGGACCCAGTTCCGCGGCCACGGACTCGATGGTGAGCGTCATATTCGTCCCGGTATCGCCGTCAGGGACCGGATAGACGTTCAGGCGATTGATGACATCTTTATGGGAACGCAGGAGATCGGCGTAGGTGGCGATCGTTGAACGCAGTTCGCGCGGGGACAGCGTCAACGGAGAGCTCATTGCACCGAATGCTACAATCGATAGTCGGTTTAGTCCGGTGGCACCGCAGGGTGCCCGGAATCAAGGAGATAGTTCATCATGGCATCCGTCTGCGAAATCTGCGGCAAGAAGCCGTCCTTCGGCATGAACGTCTCGCACTCGCACCGTCGCACCAAGCGACGTTGGAACCCGAACATCCAGCGCGTGCGCGCGATGGTCGGCGGCACGCCCAAGCGGATGAACGTCTGCACCGGCTGCATCCGCTCGGGCAAGGTCACCAAGCCCGTTCGTCGCCCCGTCGAGGCCTAACTCACAGCTGGTGTTGCCAGCCCCTGCGTTCGAACGCCTCGCCCCGTAACGTCCGGACGTTGGTGTCGGCAACGACCGTACCAATGGTGAGCGGCGCACTCAGGCCGCGGTCCTGAAAGACCAGCCGCAGTCGTGGTGCGTCGTCGGTCGCGATGAGCAACTCATAGTCCTCGCCCCCGCTGATCGCCTCGTCGATCGTCGCGCCCTCGCCGACCGGCACGTCGGTGAGCTCGAAACCGACGCCCGACGCGTCGGCGAAACGGTGCAGGTCAATTCCCAGCCCGTCGCTCAAGTCCATCATCGCGTGCACGCCGGCTCCGCGCGCCGCCGTGCCTTCGGCCAGGCGCGGCCAGGGGCGGCGATGTGCGACGACGAGTTCATCGGCGAGCGACGCGCCACCACGTCGTCGACGAAGTCCGGCCGCGGAACGTCCGAGTGGACCGGTGACCAGCAGTTCGTCACCTGGCTCGGCACCACTGCGGTAGACCGCGCCACGCCCGGGGCACTCACCGAAGACCGTCACCGCGACCGTCACGTCGCGGCCCTGCGCGAGGTCGCCCCCGACGATCGGACAGCCGGTGACGATCGACGCGTCGGCGATGCCGCGATACAACTCCTCGAAGTCGGTACCCGGCGGTGCGGTCACGGCGATGACCGCACCGCGAACACGCGCGCCCATTGCGGCGAGATCTGAGACCGCGGCGGTGACGGCTTTGAAGCCGAGGTCCTCGAATGGGAAGTATTCGGAATCGAGATGGACATCGAGTACCGCGACATCTGTGCTGATCACGGCCTGTCCGACGAAGGGTGCGAGCACCGCGGCGTCGTCGCCGATGTGGCGTTCGCCCTTCGGGATCTGTCCGTGACCGACTATCTGGGCGATACGCTCAATGACGTCATCTTCACGCCGGGAGTAAACCCCTTTGGGGACTGTTGGGTCAGTCGGTGTGGACATGAACCTGGTGCGCCAGGTGAGAGTTGCACCGTCGCGACTCGTTATGAGTAAAGGAACCCAACGTGACGTACCCGACCCGACACAAGAAACTCATCTCGTGGGTTGAAGAGATAGCGAAGCTCACAACCCCTGATCGTATCCACTGGTGCGACGGATCGGAAAAGGAGTACGACGAACTCTGTCAGCTCCTCGTCGACGCCGGCACCTTCACTCGACTCTCGGCGACCAAGCGTCCGAATAGCTACTACGCGACGTCGGACCCCAGTGACGTCGCGCGCGTCGAGGACCGCACCTTCATCTGCTCCAAGGACGAGCACGACGCCGGCCCGACCAATAACTGGCGCGAGCCCAGTGAGATGCGCGAGGTCCTGAAGGGCCTCTTCAAGGGTTCGATGAAGGGTCGCACGATGTACGTCGTGCCGTTCTCCATGGGACCGCTCGGATCGAACATCAGCCACATCGGCGTCGAGGTGACCGACTCGGCCTACGTCGCGGTCAACATGAAGATCATGACGCGCATGGGCACCGGCGCCCTCGAGGTGCTCGGTGAGGACGGCGAGTTCGTGCCGTGCCTGCACTCGGTCGGCGCGCCACTCGACGAGGGTCAGGCCGACGTAAAGTGGCCGTGCAACGCGAAGGACAAGTACATCGTGCACTTCCCCGAGACGCGCGAGATCATCTCCTACGGCTCGGGCTACGGCGGCAATGCGTTGCTCGGCAAGAAGTGCTTTGCGCTGCGCATCGCTTCGGTCTTGGCCCGCGACGACGGTTGGCTGGCCGAGCACATGCTGGTCCTCAAGCTCACGAGTCCCTCGGGCGAGTCTCGTTACGTGACCGGCGCCTTTCCGAGTGCGTGCGGCAAGACGAACCTCGCGATGCTCGTGCCCTCGCTGCCGGGCTGGAAGGTCGAGACCGTGGGCGACGACATCTGCTGGATGAAGCCCGACGCCGAGGGGCGCCTGCGCGCCATCAACCCCGAGGCCGGCTTCTTCGGCGTCGCCCCGGGCACCAACATGCAGACCAACCCGAACGCGATGCTCTCGGTCCAGGCGAACACCATATTCACCAATACCGCCATCACGCCGGACGGCGACATCTGGTGGGAGGGCATGGGCGAACCGCCCGAGGGCCTCATCGACTGGAAGGGCCAGCTCTGGTCGAAGGACCTCGGCACACCGGCCGCGCACCCGAACTCCCGCTTCACCGCACCGGCCGCCCAAGACCCGGCGATCGCCGCGGAGTGGGAGGACCCGGCGGGCGTCGCGATCGACGCGATCCTCTTCGGCGGTCGACGTGAGAGTGTCATCCCCTTGGTCTTCCAGTCGCGCAACTGGGACCACGGCGTCTTCCTGGGATCGATCCTGTCCTCAGAGACCACCGCCGCCGCAACCGGAGCGGTCGGCAAGCTCCGCCGCGATCCCTTCGCGATGCTCCCCTTCTGCGGCTACAACATGGCGGACTACTTCGCACACTGGTTGACCTTCTCCCAACGCTTTGACGAGAGCTCGCTGCCCAAGATCTTCTACGTCAACTGGTTCCGCAAGGGCGAGGACGGGCGCTGGCTCTGGCCCGGCTACGGCGAGAACAGCCGCGTGCTCGAGTGGGTCTTCGAACGAACCGCCGGTCGCGGTGACGCACTCGAGACGCCGATTGGCTACGTGCCCACGACGACGGCGCTCAACGTCGAGGGGCTCAACGTGTCCGACGCCGACATGGCCGAACTGTTGACCGTCCACAACGACGAGTGGCGCGACGAGGTACCGAAGATCCGTGAGCACTACGCCACGTTCGGTGACGACCTCCCGTCGTCGCTCCACGCCGAAGTCGATCGCCTCGAAGCCAATCTGGCCTGAACCAATCAAGACGCGTCGACGCGTCGTGCTAGACAATCGAAGCGTCGACCGACGACGTCTCGAGGAGGACCGTGATCAAGGACTTATTCCGCATCGACGACAAGGTCGCGATCATCACCGGATCCGGTCGCGGCATCGGCGCCGCGAGCGCCGTCGCGCTGGCTGAGTACGGCGCCCACGTCGTCATCGCCTCTCGCACCGCGTCGGACCTCGACGAGGTCGCCCACGCCGTCGAGGCGTTGGACCGTCGCGCGATCAGCGTGCCCTGTGACCTGAGTGACCTCGCGGCCATCGCCGAACTCGCCGCGATCGCGCGTCGCGAGTTCGGCCGAGTCGACATCGTCGTCAACAACGTCGGCGGCGCGGTGCCGCTGCCCTTCGAGATGACGACGCCGGAGTACATGGAAGAGGCCTTCCACTTCAACGTGTCGACCGCGCACGCGCTGAATCTCGCGGCGGTGCCGATCATGCTCGAGCGCGGCGGCGGTGCGATCGTCAACATCTCCTCGGTGATGGGACGGGTCGCCGGTCGCGGGTACGCCGCCTACGGCACGGCGAAGGCCGCCATGGCGCACTACACGCGACTCATCGCGAAGGACCTCGGGCCGAAGATACGCGTGAACGCGATCGCCGCCGGATCGATCGCCACCTCCGCGCTCGAGATCGTCATGACGACACCGGAGCTCAAGCAGATGATGGAAGAGATGACACTGCTCGGACGCATAGGCGACGTCGGGGAGATCGCGGCTGGCGTGGTCTATCTCGCCTCGCCGGCCGGCGGTTACATCACCGGGAAGGTCTTCGAGATCGACGGCGGCATCGACATCCCGAACCTCGACTTTCAACTCCCCGACCTGTGATCCTCAGTCCACCGTCTCGGCGTCGGCGACGATGAGGCGCGGACCCGACGGCCAGTCGAAGTAGCGCCACGTCCAGTTGATCAAGACGCGCAGTCGGTTGCGGAACCCGACGAGGTACCACAGGTGCAGTCCGAGCCACGCGAGCCAGCCGAGTCGTCCTTTAATGACGACGCCGTGCGGGAGTTCGGCGACCGCGGCGTTGCGTCCGATCGTCGCCATGATGCCCTTGTCGCGATAGACGAACGGCGTCGTCGTCGCTTCGTGGATGACGGCAAGGATCTGCGCGGCGCAGTGCGCGCCGGACTGGATGGCGACCGGGGCGAGCTGCGGACAGAACGTCGCGTCGAGTGGAATGGCCGCGGCGTCGCCGACGGCCCACACGTTGTCGCTGTCGAGCAGCCGCAGGTCCGCTCGCACGCGAACGCGCCCGTTGGGACCGGCGCTCGCCACCAGATCCGCCGGGAGCGCGTCGCCCGCCGAGACACCCGCCGCCCAGATCACGACGGCGCACTCGAGTCGCTCGCCGTCGTCGAAGTGGATCGAGGTCTCGTCGATCGCGACGACCGAACGCCCGAAGCGCACCTCGATGCCGGTCGATTCGAGCTTCTCCTTCGCGTAGGTGCCGGCGCGTTCGACGAACCCCGTCAGCAACCGCGGCGCCACGTCCACCAAGATGATGCGAATGCGATCGCGCTCGAGTCGCAGTCCGTCGCGACGTATCGCGATCGAGATGAGCTCGGACAGCGCGCCGGACGTCTCGACACCGGTCGGGCCGCCCCCCACGACGACGAACGTGAGCGACGGCATCGAGTGCTCGCCCTCGCTGCGCACTTCGGCCTCTTCTAAGACCGAGAGCAGCCGATTGCGGAGTCGTCGCGCGTCGGCGAGCGTGTAGAGCGGCATCGCGAACTGCGACGCCCCGGGGATGGCGAAGTAGGCCGCGGTCGCGCCGGTCGCGAGCACGAGGTGGTCATAGAAGATCTCCGACCCGTCGCCCAGGATGACGACGTTGCGCGATTGATCGACGCTGCGCACGCGCCCGTGACGAAACCGGACGTTGCGCGCATGTCCGAAGATCGTGCGGATCGGGAAGGCGACGTCGGCCGGCTCGAGCCCGGCCGTCGCCACTTGGTACAACAGCGGCTGGAAGGTATGGAAGTTGTGTTGATCGATCATCGTCACGAGCACGTCGCGACCGGCCAGTCCCTTGGCGGCGGCGACGCCGGCGAACCCTCCCCCGAGGACGACGACGTGCGGCAGCGACGCGAGGTTCGAAGGCACGGAGCGGGGGGAAGACGCCATGTCACGGCCATCCTAATTACGCGACGTCACTACCCCTCAGGCGCGTGCGTAACGGCGACCGAGACCGTAGACGAGGCTGCCGGCGATCGTCAGCACGGCGAGGATGCCGTCGCCCAACGAGAAGCGCAGCGTGATCGCGACCGGAATCAGCGCGCCGATGACCCACAACAGTTGTTGGCGCACCGCGAATCGCGCGAAGGTCCGACCCTGGGCACCGGGGGCCACGTTGCGCTGCGTGATCGCGTCGAAGGTCGGTTGGGCGACCGCCGCGCAGAGTCCGAGCCATCCCGCCAGGATGACCTGCGCGATCAACGTGGGATGGAATGACGCCAGGCCCGATCCCAGTCCGGTCGCGAGCAACGCCAGCGTCAACAACGTCGACTCCGCCACGGCGTTGCGCACGCGCGTCACCAACGCCAGCCCGATCAAGGCGCCGAACGCACTCAACGCCAACGCAAAGGCGAAGTAGCCCAGACCGGCGTTGTCACGTCGAAGTCCGAAGGCCAAGAGGAACGTCGCGAACCCGACCGAAAAGCGCATCAACGATGCGGCGCTCAGTCCCCAGACCACCTCGACGTCGCCCATCGGATTGAGCGCGTTGCGGTCGCGCTCGGCCTGCGAGAGACCGGCCACCTCGTCGCGCACGACCTTGGCCGGACGCTGAAGGCGAAAACTCGCGATCGTCGCGAGGGCGAAGACGAAGGACGCCGTCACGAGCACGCTGGTCGCACCGAGTCCCTTCAAGATGCCCGCGCCGATCGACCCGACGACCAGACCACTGAGGGTCCCGAGGAGGGTCAACTGCGCGTTGAAGCCCGAGTAGCCCTTCTCTTGTTTGACCGCCGTCGTCGGCCAGCCCGCCAGGCCGACGTGATCGGAGTCGCGAAGTTGATCCGTGCGGGCCATCTCGGGCACGAGTGCACCGCGGGTGACCACGTAGAGCTTCGACGAGATGAGCACCAAGAAGGCCAGTGGGAAGAGCCACAGCGAGTTCAGGTGCTGGCTCATCATCCAACACAGCACGACGCGCGCGAGGGCCGACATCGCGACCAGGAGGCGCCGGCCGTTGGCCGACTTGTCGATGAGCGGACCCAACAGCGGTGAGACGACCGCGAACGGCGCGATGGTCAACAAGAGATAGAGCAGGACCCGGCTCTTGGCTTCCGTCGGTGACACCGAGAAGAACAGCGAACCGGCCAGGGAGACCGTGACGAGTGTGTCACCGGCCATCATGATGACGTGGACGAGCGCGAGCCGGCCGAAGGCCGTTCGTTGATCGAAAAGTTCCTGCGCGGAGGCCCACGCGAGGGAACCGAATCCCCGTCGTCGCACGTCATCGAGCGTAGGTGACGCGTGCTCGGTGCCAGCACGCGCTGCTAGACCGTCTCGGTGCACTGGTCATTTGTGACGAACCTTCCCCTCGCCCTCGCGACCGCGTGGCTGTGGACCTTCCTCGCGTTCCTCGTCGGTCGTCTGGTCCATCGACACGCCACCATCGACGTGTTCTGGGGCGCGGGCTTCGTCGCGATCTACCTCGAGTCGTTGCTCGTCGCCCACGCCGGCGCCGGGCGTGCGACGTCATTCACCAACCGCGACGTCGTCCTGGCCGTCGTCGCGATATGGGGACTGCGCCTCGCGTTCCATCTCGCGGGTCGCCAGCGCGGCGCCAAGGACGACGTGCGCTACGTCATGATCATGAAGGGAGCGCGCGGCCGTAACGAGACGCTCTACGCGCTGCGCATGATCTACGCACTCCAAGGACTGCTGCTGTGGTTCGTCTCGATGCCCCTGCAGTGGACTGCCTTTCACGGGCACTACGACGCGCTCTTCGTGCCGGGACTCTGTGTGGTCGCCATCGGTGTCGTCGTCGAAGCCACCGGGGACGAGCAGTTGCGCCGTTTCATCGCGGACCCGGCCAATCGCGGCACCACGATGCGACGCGGACTGTGGCGCTACACCCGTCATCCGAACTACTTCGGTGACGCCGTCGTGTGGTGCGGCTTCTTCCTCGTCGCGGCCGCGAGCGGATGGGGATGGCTCACGATCCTCTCGCCCATGGCGATGATCTATCTGCTGACGTCGCTCTCGGGCAAGCCGATGCTGGAACGAAAACTCACGAAGACCCGTGCCGGCTACGACGAGTACGTCGCGACGACGAGTTCGTTCATCCCGTGGCCGCCGCGCAGGATCGGACTCAGTTCGAGAAACAGCCCTGGTGGAAGATGACGCTGGGCAGGATCGTGGCCTTGCAGTCGGTCGCGCGACTCACGATCGCCCATCGAGAGGACGTCGCGTCGTAGTGCAAGACCTCGGTGACGCCGATCGCCTGCTCCCCCGTCCCCACGGTCGCCCACACGTAGGCCCACTGCGCTTCGCAGCCGTAGTCCTGGATCGAAGCGAGATGCAACTGCCCTTGGAAGCCCTCACCGAGTGCGGCCGTGGTGCACGGGACCGGCGGCACGGCGGCGGCCCTCGTGCACGTGGTCTGAAAACTGAGCACCACGAGCGCGATGAGTAGTGCTGCGGCCGCACCGAGTCGAAGAAGCTTCACCCTTGCACTACATCACAGATTCAGGACTGCGAACTACCGATGATCACGCTCAGCAAGATGGCCATCGACGACTCCCACTCCGCGTTATCGATCGGCGCGGTCGAGATGTCATCGAGCGTGCGCCCGACGAGCAGTACCTGGATGAGTACCGCGACCGCGTGGGCCGACAGTTCTCGATTGAGCCAGCCGCGCTGTTGGCCGAATTCAACGATGGCCTGGAGTTCGCTCGTGAGGCGCGACTGGGTCTCACCGATCAGTTCGCGCAGTTCGGGCCGCATCATGGAGGCCGCGACGATGCGCGCCCGCAGAGCCCTGCGTGCACGGCGTAGATCACTTGAGGCGAAGGTGCCGATGAGGCCCTGCATCGAGATCAGGTACTCCTCGAAGGTCTTTGACGAGACACTGACCATCTGCAGCACCGCGAGGTCCTCTTCGGCGAGTTTCATGAACATCTGGTGATAGGCCGCGTCAATGACGCCTTCTCGTGAGCCGAAGTGGTGGTAGACCGACCCGTAGTTGACGCCGGTCGCCTCGCAGATCTCAGGGATCCGAATGAGGGATTCGTCGGCCTTCATAAGGCGATCGCCCACCGCATCGAGGACGGCTTGCATGACCGGCGCCGATCGGTTCTGTTTCGCCACGAAAATATATTAACCGGATGTTACGGTCCTTTGACAATCTGTATAGCGCAAAGCACCTGTTCACAGCATGATTGTTCGAATGTTGTGGAGACGCCAGACGTCACCGTTTGCGACGCGTACGACGTTCGTCTTTGCCGAACCTTTACCCCACTCGCAACGGTTCTCAGTTCGAACAGACGTTGTTGTGACAGGTCGGAAAGTGGAACTTGGCGATGAAAACGCCAAAGATCGTGAAGAGGATGATGGCACCGGCGATACCGACCCACCCGAGGACGATCCCGGCCGTCGCCATCGCCTCACCGCGTTTTCCCGTTCGGGCGATCTCCCGCTTGGCCATGTAGCCGAAGATCAGCGCCAGCACGGCGCCCAATCCGTCGATCCAGACGATGCCGAGGATCATCGACACGATGGCAAAGCCGCAGTAGTCCGGCAGGGGTTTGACGAAGTTGGTCGGCGCGATGAACGTGCTCACGCCGCAGAGCTGACACTTCGTGACGTAGTCGTAGTTGTTATGTCCGTTCGTGCACAGCATGACGCTCCCTCAGGAGCAACCTAACCGACGGGGTCGATCACCACGTGACGGGTAGCTCGGCCATACCCCGCAAGAACGGGTGCGGCTGGTAGATCGGCGTGAAGCCGTCGACGAGCCGAAGCGTCGGCAGGCGCGCCGCCAAGACCTCGAGCGCGACGCGGGCCTCGAGGCGCGCCAGCGGCGCGCCGATGCAGTGGTGGATACCGCGACCGAAAGCCAGATTCGGCGCGACGCGACCGCGTTCGATGGAGAACGTCGAGGCGTCCTCGTAGTAGCGCTCGTCGCGATTGGCCGAGAGGTACACCAGGAAAAGCCGTTGACCCGCCGCCACGTGATGACCGTAGAGCTCGCTGTCGCGCGTCGCGATGCGCCACATGCCGTAGACCGAGGGATCGTTACGCAGGGCCTCGTCGAAGTACGTCGGCGCGAGACTCGGGTCCTCGACCAGCGACTGCCAGCGCTCCGGCACGGAGAGCAGTCGCCACAGCACGTTGGTGAGCTCGTGGGCCAGCGTCTCGTGTCCCGCGAGGAACAGTCCCGGCACGAGCGAGAGCATCTCGCGCTCGCTCAAGGAGAACTCGTCACGGCCCCGTGCGATGAGCGTGAGCAGGTCGTTCTGGGGCCGGACGTAGCGCTCGTCGATGAGCCGCGTGATCATCCGGTGCATCTCAAGGATGTTGTTGGCCATCGCGAGTTGTTGGTCGAGCGGCACGCCCATCAAAAGCGCGATGGCGAGGTCGGGCCAGTCCTTCACGCCGCGTCGCAGCGAGGGCATGGCTTTTTTCGGCATGCCGAGGAGCAGCGCGACGATCCGCAGCGGCAGTGGGTAGGAGAACTGACTGAGTAGATCGGCGCTCGTGCCCTGGACAATTGCGTCGACGAGCTCGTCGCAGGCCCAACGGATCATCGCCTCGTGCGACGCGACGCTGCTCGGCGTGAAGGAGGACTCCATCACCGCGCGCAGTCTCGTGTGATCGGGTGGATCGACGCCGATCAGCGTGCCCTCCATCGGGATCTCGTCGCCGAACAGTTCGATCACTTCCGGTGACAGCAGTTCGGTGATGCTGAGGATCTCTTTGGAACAGAAGAGTTCAGGGTCGCGCAGCACCGAGACCACGTGGTCATAGCGCGTGACGATCCACGCATTCATGATCGGGCTGAAGAAGATCGTCCCCTCGTCGCGCGCCCGCGCCAACACCGCGTCCGGTTCGGTCATGAAGCCAGTGTCGAAGGGATTGAAGGCTGACTCGAGGGGAACCTCTTCCTCGGAGAATTGGACTGCCATGGTGCCAGAACCTACGTTCACGAATCGTTGGGACCGATTGCTCGGTGTGAAGGTGCCGCTGAAATGACGACGCCGCCAATGTACCAAGTACAACGCGACGCTGAACGGACTCACGTCGCCGTGGGCGACACCCGGCGCGAAAAGTTCGGACGCGGCGGTCACCAACAATGACCCGGTCACGAAGTATTTTTGGTGTATGGATCCGAGCGTTCATTTCCTCATGGGACAGGACGAGCCTTCGTCCGAGGGTGCGACGATTCATACCCTCCCCACCGAGGCGCCCGCCTCGATCGATGACCACAAGATCGGCTTCACCCTGGACGTCACGATCCGGCTCGATCAGGAGTCCGAGGACGACGTGCCGAGCGCCGAGATCGTCTCAATCACTGAGGCGGGACCGGAAGCGCTCGCCGACTCGGCGTAACTCGTTTCTCACTCGATCGACTGGGATATCTCCCACACGACACCGTCGGGATCCTTGAAGTGCGCCGTGCGGCGTCCCCACTCACGGTCCACCGGCTCCACGATGAACTCGATGCCCTTCGCCCTCAATCCTGCGAACGCTTCATCGACGTTCTCGACGAAGATATTGAACAGACCGGTCGCCCGCTGGTCCTTCGGCGTTCCCAACGTCTCGCCCGTGAGCATGTCCTCGGCCGAGGGCACCGTGACCAGCAAGAACATCTCGTCGCCGAGGAAGAGGCCCGCCCCCGTCGCGTCCTCGAAGCCCAGCGTGAAACCCAGCGCGTCGACGTAGAAGGCCTTCGACGCTTCGAGGTCACTGATGAACAGCACTGGTGGGCCAAAGTGTCCGATTGGGTCTGCCATCATCGCTCCTCTTGCGCACGGGCCGGGCCGGCGAGTGAGTCCAAGGTAGTTCGTCGCGGGCGCTAGCGCACGTCTCGCAGTGCTTCCGCTGGCTGCACGCGGGTGGCGAGGATCGACGGGATGAGGGACATCGCCACCGCCGCGACGACGATCGCACCCGCCAGCACGAAGAGCGCACCCACCGACACGACGTCCACCGGCACCACACCCAACTTGATCGCGAACTCGTGCCACACCGCCCGTCCGAAGGCCACGCCGAGGGGGACTCCGAGTGCGACGCCGACGATCGACACGGTCACCGACTGCCACCAGAGTGTCGCCGCCACCTGGCGTCGATACATGCCGAGCACCCGCAACAGTGCGAACTGCCGACGTCGTCGTGAGACGCTCACGAACAGCAGATGCGCGAGCATGGCCGCGCCAAAGAGCGCCAACGTGCCTCCGAGGAGCAACGGGAAGTCGATCGCCTGTCCGAAGTTCACCAGATTCGTGGGCAAGGTCTCGATATTCACGAAGGGCGCGTACTTGCGTTCGAGCCGCTGTGCTGCGCGCCGTCCCGCGGCACCCGCGTTGACGCCGATCTCAACGTTCCACGAATTGCTCGCGGCGAGTTTTCGATTGATGGCCTCGATACACGGATTCGACTGACTCGTGCTCGAACACGCCAGCGACTCGAGGCCACTGAGCAGTACGACCGCGCCGTCGCCCGGTCCGCCGATGTCAAAGCTTGGCGGAATGGCGACCGAGCCCGCGACCACGGACTTCTCAGTGAGCATCTTGCCCTTGAGATTGATCACCGAAAGCCGAACGGTCGAACCGACGTGCGCGTGTGCCGCCGCCAATGACGACGTGGCGACGTTGATCTCGCCCGTGGTGCGCACGTGATGTCCGTCGATCAGCGAGAACACCAACGGACCCTTGGCGTCAATCACGTAGACCGTCTGCACCGGGGCGCCGTTGATGTCGACGTATTTGCCCGACTGTCCGAACGTGACTCGAGCGACGTCGGAATCGTGTTGGAGCGACGTGATCATCGGGTGCAGCATTTTCGTCGGAACATTTCCCAGATCGACCTGCCAGTTCGAGCCGTAGAGCCTCGGCGTCGCGACGAGCGTGGACAGACTCGAGCCGAAGATGATCGTCGCGGCGAGCGCCGCCACCGCGAGCACCGTGCCGATCAGCGCCGTGACCACGGGCACGCGCGTGCGGCCCCGTCCGCCCTCGAGCGCGTTACGCACGCCAATGAGAATGCTCGGCGGTGCGCCTATCTTGCCGATGGACGTCGCCACTGCAGAACTCCGATAGGACGTGTCGCGCTGGTCGCGTGAGCGCACCGCACGAACCTGCGACGCGCGCCAGCACGAGTAGACGGCGAGTAGCACCACCGCCAGTGCGATAGCGAAGCCGCCGAGCACGTACACGCTGTCGTCGAAGACGAAGCCTTGGGACGACGATGCCACGCCGGCCTCGCCGACGGGCGTGAACGGCGAGAGGGCGTAGGCCAAGGCGACAGCACCTGCCGCACCGACGACACCGATCAGCGCGGAACGCATCATGCCCAAACGGAACAGTTCTCGAGGCCGCATGCCGACGGCGATCAAACTGGGATAGGACTCACGTTCGACGAGACTCTGGCGCGACAGGGCCTGTGCGATCAGGGCGAGGCCAGCCAGCGCCGCGAAGAGCCCGAAGAGGAGCCATCCGATCGCCTGGGGATGTATCGAGGATTCGATCGCCGCAGCGCCGACGTCTTCGTCCTGGGCGAAGAAGGTCCCTCCGTTCGAAGAGTTATTGATGAGCGGTTGAAATTTGGGCATGTCCAGTTCGCCGCGGTCCAGGCGCACCTGGGCGTAACCCACCGCGACGACGTCGCGTCCCTCGACCCGATTGAACGCCCTACTCATGTAGATCGAGAACGAGGGTGTCGCACTGGGGAAGTCGACCAGACTCGCTTCGATGCCCGTCACCCGAAACGTTATGTTGGGCCCACGCGCCCGCGGTGGCTCATTCGAATCGATGACGGTCTGGCGCTGGGCGGGACTGTAGAACGGAATCTCTATCCGAGAACCCACATGCAGTCCGTACTGTTCTTGCATCGAGAACCCGACCAGCACGTCATCGGGCTTCGTTGGCCAATGGCCCGAGATCAATTTGATCGTGCTGTCGAGATGCGACGTAGGAAGGCCGTACACGTTGACGTACGTACCCGGCACGAAGTGTCCGTCGGCCCGGACGTTCGTGCCGTTGAAGTAGTACACGCCTCCGGCGACCGCCGCGACGTACTTCATTCGACCGATAGCCGTTGGAATCCCCTTGAGGTCAAAGACCTCGGCGTTGAAGCCGTAATGCTTGACGAAACTCGGAAAGGCCGCGTCGGTTCGTTGATTCGCCGAGAATCCGCTGAGCGCGGCGGCGCCGATGACCGTCACGAGGAACGAGAGCACGAGCCATGACGCCCACCGTCGGCGAAGCTCGCAACGAAACACCAGACCTACGGAGCCCATTGACCTCCCAATCGCTCTCGACAGTCTGGCGTCATCGGTCACGACCCGAGAGGGGGTTAACTTCGCATGAGAACGGGTGTTAGCACCAGTTTCACTGGGAATCTCACGCGCACCGGTGTGTGGCTTCCCCGCGCCGTCGTGCGGGGATAGGTTGAACCGTCAAGTGCATAGTGATTGGGGTTCGCTGTTGATCAACACGACTCGAGTACGCCGGCGACGAGTCACGTGCCTCGTCGTAGCAACAATCGTGCTCGTCGGGATCGTGACGACGAACACGCCCGCCAACGGTGCGACCGACGGATGGGCCGACACGACGCTCCATGTCGTCGGTGGCCCCGTCGTCGCTGGGACCGAAGTACTGGTGCTCGATGTTTCGAGCACGCGACAGATGGAACTCTCGGGCGTGGATCCGTCCAACGGCGCGGTCCAATGGAGTCATCCCTTCTCGCCGTCGCAGATAACGCTCGGCGCGTCGTTCGCCCCGGTCTCGATAGGATCGACGGCCCTCGACTTCGCGCCCGCCACTTCCCCCTCGAACCCCGTCGTCAACGTTGAAGGGATCAATGTCGTCACCGGCAAAGTGATCTGGAAGATAAAACAAGCGTTGGACGTCTCGGACGCGCCTGTGGTGTGCGCCGGCGGTCGGTTCTTCTGTTTCCCCGTCTTCGTCGCTTCGACGCAGACCGATCTCGTGGCGGTCGACCCTGCGACGGGATCGGTCCAAGGTTCCGTCGAAGGTCCCTTCCGCAACGTCGGTGTGGACACGCCGGGTGAACCGGCCTCCAGCAATCTTTGGCAGACCGACGCGACGAAACCAACGCTCCTCCAAGTGTCCGACGCGGGACAGCGCGAGTGGGTGCGAACGGTAGCCAATCTCTTCGGCGGTGCTCAGTTCAGCCCAAACTATGGCTACGACTTCCTCAGTGCCGGGAACCTGGACTACGGAACGGTTGGCATAGAGCCTCAGGGGAAAACGGACGACCTGTCAAAACAAAAGTCGATTGGCATCAATGCGCTCTCGGGCGCCGTGCTCTGGAAGAGTCCTGGATCAGTGTTCTGCACCGGTTCATTGCAGTTCCTTACCTCGCCCCTAGTGTGCAACTACAAAGGGAGTGTCACCCTCAACGGGACGAATAGCCCGAGCTTGAAGGGCGTCACACTCACCCTCGCTGGCATCAATGTCGTCACCGGCAAGTCGACCTGGACCGAGAAGGTTGCCGACGTGAAGGCGTTGTCGAGTGGCACTGACGTTGCCTTCGGTGACGAGTCGCACATCGTTATCGAGACCTCAGCACACAAGAGGGTGCTGCTCGACGCCGCCGATGGTTCGGTCGCCTCGATCGACCACGGGGAGTCATTTTGGTGCGAAGACACTCCCGAGTTCAAGGTGATTGCGATCCAAGGAGTTCCCGACAGCGGTTCACGAGTCAGCGAGCCCGTCTTCAACGCGTGTCGCGCAGACGGCGCGTCGGCCAACAGCGTCCCGACCACCAACCCGACCACCGTCGGCGTCGTACTTGATGGCCGATTCATATGGCCGTCGTCGCACGGTTTGAAGGCAGTCGCCGCACATCGATGATCACGACGCGTCACCCGCTGGAATGCTCGTCGAACTTCGAAGATCGCGCGACATCGAACGACTCGGAGCCTCAGACGAGCTGGGCGATGGGCAACGCCGGAATCGTGCGTGAGTCGCTGCACTTCGTTCGCATCGTCGAAGGTCGCTCGTCGGACTACTACGTCGCGAGGTCCGGCCACTCTGTCACCGGACCGCGGGCGCTGTGAGCGACACCGTCGAGATGCCAAGACGCCGCCGGGCCTGGATGAGTTGGAGCAGTGGCAAAGACAGCACGTTGGCCCTCCACGCGGCGCTCGGCGACGACGACATCGAGGTCGTCGGATTACTGACGACGATGAATGCGTCGGCGGACCGAGTCGCGATGCACGCCGTGCGCAGGACGCTCCTCGAATGCCAAGCTGACCGACTGGGACTACCGCTGCACTTGATCCAGCTACCGGAACACTGCACCAATGAGGTGTACGAGGAGAAGATGACGCACGCCATCCACGCAGCGCTCGAAGACGGCGTGGAGCTTCTCGTATTCGGAGACCTCTTCTTGGAAGACGTGCGGCGGTACCGAGAGGTTCAGCTCGAGGGCACTGGTATCACACCCCTCTTCCCTCTCTGGCGAATACCTACCGATGTGCTCGCGCGGACGCTGATCGCAGACGGCGTCCGTGCAGTGATCACGTGCGTCGACCCCACGCAGCTGTCCCCGACGTTCGTCGGTCGACCATTCGACGCCGCGTTGCTCGAAGAGCTCCCGGCGCACGTGGATCCGTGCGGCGAACGTGGCGAGTTCCACACGTTCGTCTATGACGCTCCGGACTTCTCGTCGACGATCGACGTGGTGACCGGAGACATCGTCACTCGCGATGGCTTCACGTTCTGTGACGTGGTGCCGGTTCTCGCGTAGCGCCGTCGAAGCCTTTACGGCGTCCCGCGGAAGGCCACGACTCGGTTCGTCGAAGCGACCAGCAGGAATCCGGCCCCGACACTCGGTGTCGTGAAGTCGTTCGCGACGGCACCGATGTTCGCCTGATGCCGCACCTGTCCGGTCGCGGCATCGAGACCGTAGAGCACGCCGTTCTTGCCGACGGTCCACACCAGACCGGCCACGACGAGCGGCGGACCGCTGCCCGAGATGTTGGCGTTCCACAACACCTTGAGCGAGGCCGGCGATTTCGTGACGTGGATCGCCACCGTCCCATTGAGACATGGCAGGTACGCCGTCATGCCGACCACGGCGATACCGCCATCGATGTTGTTTCCGCACACCGACGACAGACTCGCTTGCTCGTGGCCGATGCCACCGAGGTGTGCGCCGTTCAAGAGATAGGCAATTGCCGACTTGCCCGCGATCAGCACCTGTCCGTCGGCGAACAACACCGGCGCCGCGGACATGTCGAGGTCAGCGCCGTTGTTCGCGGGCCACGTCGACGGCGCGAAATACTGTTCGAGTCGTCCGGTCGCCGAGAGCTCCAGCACCGAGTCGCTGTCGTCGTAACCCTGGCTGGGGTTGGAGACCGAACCGTTGCCGGCGCTGACCCAGACGTTGCCCTTGGCGTCGACCACGGGTGCCGCGCCGCCCATCCAGATCGCCCCCTGGCTGTCGCCGGGGAAGTTGTCGACGGTGAAGATGGCGGGCTTCGAGCCGGTCTCCTTCACCGAGATGACGCGGCCGCGGTACGTCGCACAGTCGCCATCGTTGCCGCCCATGCCAAAGACCACTCGTCCATCGACGAGGTTCAGACCGGTGCGCTGCAGCAACGCCGCGGGCACCGATCCCGGTGGGTCGACGTGTTCGCGTAACTTGATCGCACCGTTCGTCGTGCTCAGCCCCTCGAGATAGTGCTCCGGGCGGCCGTTCACGAGTTCGTCCGCGACCACGAAGATCTCGTTGCGCGTTGGGTCGATGACGGGCGTGCCGGTGATGCCGACGGTCGGCGCGATGTTGCCACAGGGCAGATCCGACGACGGGACCGCGGAGGCGAAGTGGCGGGACCACACCACCGAGCCGCGCGTCGCGTTGAGTGCGTAGACCGTGTCGTTCTCGGTGGCCACGTAGACGCGGTCGGCGTAGACCAGCGGCGAGCCGTAGAGCTGTCCGTCCAACGCCGTTGACGACCACGCGCGCGACGCGGTGTCGACGGACCGGAACGCCGTGCTGACACCTGTGCCGGCGGCGTCGCCGTGATACACCGTCCACGAGGTGTCCGTCGGTGCTGCGGTGGCCGCGGTGTCGGCGAGGCCGACGATCGCGGTCGCCACGACCGCCGCAGCGGCGACGGTCAATCGGATCGAGGCTGAGCGAGAAAGGTGAGTTCGCATCGTCAACTCAAACTAACGGCGCGACGGCTCATTGAACCTGAAAGTGGTCGCGACTGGATGAAATGCACAGCCCCGCTAGCGATCGCCCAGCTTCGTCTGGCCATCCATGAGCTCGCGTGCGATCTCGAGATGCCCCGAATGGGTCGCGGTCTCTTCGATCATGTGGAGCATGACCCATCGCACACTAGGAATCTCTTGGTCGCCGTGGCGCCCGAGCGGCTTCGTCACGACCGTCACGTTGGCCAATACCTCGTCGGAACGATCGCACTCCTCTTGGTAGTTGCGAAGGATCTCGGTCGAAGGTAGGTCCGAGGTGAACGCCGCGTTCGGGTCATACGCGACGTACTCCTCGTCATCCTCGGGAACCACGAATTCGACGCCGCTGATGACCGACTGGAACCAGTGGTACTCGGCCCCGCCGAGGTGCTCCACGAAACCCGCCGGTGTCCAACCCGACGGGACGACCGAGCGGTGCCAGTCCGCTTCGCTGAGACCACTGACAATCGAACGAACCGCCGTCCGCTGGATCTGGAGGAACTCGTGCAGCATCGCTTTTTCGTCGTCGTGATCGCTCATCTCGTCATCTTTCCACAGCGCCGAGCGTCACCAACCGCTTGGTCACGCGTGACGCTGTGGCGACGTCGGGCTCACCGTTGTCCAGATTTGCACCACGTCACGGTTGCGACGTGCCTTGCTCATCCGAGAGGTGTCGTCCGTGCTCATCGGTCAACATTTGGCGCGACGAGTTCGCTCCAGACGCGGCCGTTCCACTCTTCGATGAGTGACTGGAACGTGCCCTGGTCGTCGGGATAGGCGCCCACCGCGATACAGCGCGACGCACTCACACACGAAACACCGCTCAACTCCACGGTGCCCGTGCCAAAGTAGTCAGCGCTCGGCGACGAGATGCGTGCCCACGCCGAACCGTTCCACTCCTCGATGAGGGAATGGGCGCTCTGTGAACCGCGCGAGCCGACGGCGAAGCACAGGCGTACGGTGGCGCACGTCACGCCGTTCAACCGGACATCGGACTCACGAATACGCGGCGTCGCGACTCTCGACCAGGACCGTCCATGCCACTTCTCGATGAGCGCACGATTCCCGTCGCCGGAAAAGGCATCGGTATTGAAGTTCCCCACCGCGAAACACGACGACAGGAACGAGCAGTTCACGCCATTCAATAGGTCGTTGCCCTGTGCGCTCGGACTGACCGACGGCGCCAGCGTCCAGGTGGATCCACGCGAACTCTCCGCGCTGGTCGCCTGGCCGTAGTTGCCCGTGCCGACGGAGAAGTTCGTGCCGATGGCGAAACATGAAGACTGTTCCCCGCAACTGACGGCGTTCAAGAAGTCATCTTCGTTCTGGTGTGGCGACGGCGTCGTTGACCATCTCGTGCCGTCCCACGTCTCGATCAGAGGGCGAAGTCCGGAATGTTTCGGGAACGCCTTGCCGACGGCGACGCACGATGAGTTGTTCTGGCACGCGACGCCATTCAACTCAGTGGACTCCGGGGCCTCTCGACGCACCAAGTGCCACGCGCGGTCGTACCACGTCTCGATGATCTGGGCGTACAGCCCGCTCGACCCGGCCGGCAACACGCGCTGGCCGACGGCGACGCAGAACGTAGTCGTCGGACAACTGACGCCCGTGAGACTGCGCCGACCGGCGCCAGCGTCGGGTGAGTCGGCGATTGCCCACGAGGAGCCATTCCACATCTCAATAAGCGGTTGTTCGTCGGAGTAACCGGTGCCGGTGGCCACGCCGTGACCGCCGACCGCGACGCAAAATGAGGCACTCGCGCACGACACACTGGACAGCAGATTCTGGACACACGTCTCAGCGCTGCACGATGGCGGAGCATGGTCGAGCCCGAAGCCGGAGGTCGCACCCGGACCGCTTGACGATCGCGTGACGACGACCGCCGCTGCGGCGCCGATCGCGACAATGACGCCAATCAGGATCACGGGCCAGCGTCGCCTCGACGCGACGCGCCGTGTCCTCGGTGGCGGCGGCGTGCGCGACATCCTCGTCGGGTCGGATCGGCCCGTCTCAACAGGGTGCGCGACTGAGCCACGCTTACTCCAATAGTTATCGGCGTCGTCCTCGGGAGCCACGTCTCACGCTAACTTGGTCCAGGTGCTCAGGAAGGCCGCTCGGGCCTCGGAATCTCCCAGGAGATTCGAAGCAGCAGCGCGGCACGGTCCGAAAGGCGCGGTCCCTCGAGACGAATGACCACCCGCAGTCGTTGCGGCACCCGCCTGGGCCGTCACCGACAACGCGGCCAACGCCCCCGTGATCGAAACAGTGAGGACTCGGGCTGGCACTCGAACGCGTCGCACGGTGCTCACAGTACGGCATGTGAAGAAATCGTCAGATGAGTGAAAAGAACGGCGTTCCCGCCACCGCCTCGTTGATGTGTCGACCTCGTATCAAATCGCGGACACTTTTCGCGCAATATTGGGTATTTCTCATCTCATTGGCAGGAAAAACCACCTGGTGCTAGAAGTAGTAACCCGGTCAGGCGGATCGGTACGAATTAGGGGGTAAGGACATGAAATGTCCGACTGTTGGTGCTCCTGTGAGCACAGAACGAACGAGTGGCACCTATCAACGACTGAAGCAACGACGCGAAGCGGGAGAGATCAACGGTTTCACCTTGATCGAAATCCTCATCGTTATCGTCGTGCTCGGCATCCTGGCCGCGGTCGTGATCTTCGCGCTCGGTGGCGTCACCGGCCAAAGTGCGCAGGCCGCCTGCGCAGCGGACGGCGCGACCGTGTCAACGGCGATGGCCGCTTTCGCCAATCAAAACCCGGGAGTCCCCGTGACGGAAGCGGGACTCACCAATGGCACGTCGGCGAACGGCAACAACCCGTACATCCAAAGCTGGCCGAGCAACGATCCTCACTACGCTTACAGCCTCGATGCCAATGGCAATCTGCAGGTGACGATCCCCACCGGTGGAACCACGAGCCTATATACGGGTCCGAGTTCCTGTTCCGCAGTCCAGTCCTAGCGAGGTCGGTGCCTCGTCCACATCGAGGATGTGGACGAGGTCGTCGCCGTTTCGACCGAACGACCAGTCACACATCGGTCGCGTCACCGATGCGGCGCGTTCCTTCGCGCCCAATTGTCGCCTCGGGAGTTGAGGCCGTACATTGAGTGCAGTTGCTTGGCCTCCATTCTGGGGGTGAGTGACGCTGACGGAGCGAGGCGCGATGAACGACTGGACAGAGGTTGACGAAGGATGGGGCCGACGTGCCGTCGAGTTCGCCACGCTGAGCGAGCTGGCGAACTGCCGGGAGTACGTCGCACTCCATCATCTCCTCGGCGTCGCCGAAGGTGATTGCCTGCTGGACATCGCCTGCGGCGCGGGTCTGGCGATAGAACTCGCCGCGCTCAGAGGCGCTGCATGCGCGGGCATCGACGCGTCACCACGTCTGATCGAGATCGCCCGGGACCGCTCGCCCAACGCGGACATTCGCGCCGGTGACATGTTTGCGCTCCCCTGGGACGACGCCAGCTTTGACGTCGTGACGAGTTATCGCGGCATCTGGGGCACCACGCCGGAGGCGCTGGACGAGGCGCTGCGCGTGCTGAAGCCCGGCGGTCGATTGGGCATCACCGTGTGGGGACACATCAAGGCGTCGCCCGGTGCCTGGGCGCTGTCACCATTTACGCTCGCGAGTGCTCCGAAGGTGGAGAACCAGGCCGCCATGGTCTCCTTGGGTCGTCCCGGCGCCGGCGAAGCACTGCTGCACGAAAAAGGATTCAGCGACATTGCCCGCCACGACATCTCGTGCGTCTGGGAGTTCACCGACCCGGCCACCTACGCACGTGCGCTCGCGTCGACTGGTCCCGCCTTCGAAGCGATCCAGAGCGTTGGCGAAGAGGAGTTCTGCCGCGTCGCGGAAGAGACCGCGCGACGACAACTGCGTGACGGACTGCCCCTGCGCGCCGAGATCGCCCTCGTCGGCTACATCGCAACGAAACCGTCGCCGGCGACTACACCGCGCTCGCCGGGCGACGCCGCGACTCGGGTCGGCTTCCTCGCGACACCGCCTGACTCCCCCGGTGCCCAGCGTCTCTTCGCAGATGACCTCGCGGACCACGGCTTCGTCATGAACGCCTCGCGTCTCTGGGCCTACGCGCCAGAGGCGTGCGAGAGTCTCTTCGGTCTGTTGGGTTCATTTACGCGTCTCGGCTCGCTCAGCCTTCGCCAACGCGCCATCCTGGTCGCCGCGACAGCGTCGACACTCGGCGACGCCTACTGTTCGCTCGCGTGGGGCCAGCGACTGGCAAATGAGTCGAACGCCTCACTGGCCAGCGACGTGCTGCGCGGTGATGACGCGAAGTTAGAGGACGCCGAGAAGGCACTGGCCACGTGGGCGCGAAAGGTCGTCGTCGATCCCAATGGCGCCTCCGAAGGCGACGTCGACGACCTTCGCCGCGCCGGTTTCAGCGACACTCAGATCTTCGCCATCACCGCCTTCGTGGCCGGTCGAATCGCCTTTTCGACCATCAATGACGCCCTCGGTGCCCATCCCGACCGCGAACTCGCCCACAGCGTGCCGCCCGAGGTGCGCGACGCCGTTCACTTCGGGAGGTCCCCCGAATCCTGAGGTTGCACCACGCGTCGCGATCTAGTGACCGACGAGCCTGACCTGCCCGTCTCGCACCTACCCAACGGCACTTCACATCCCACGCCCGTGAGCGCGAAGGATGCCGAGGAAATGTCGGAGGGCTCGGGCAATTCCTTCACGAACCTCGACAACGTCACGTCGGTCGGCGCAGCTCGGCACTGGCTCGCACGTATCTCGTTCTCGTCCCGCGTTCGTCGCACTGAGCCCCTACTGGGAGGTCATCCCTCCGTCGACCGCCAGGACGCTGCCAGTCATGAAGCTGGTCTCGTCCGACGCGAGAAACAGGACCACGTTCGCGATCTCGCGTGGCTCGCCCGGTCGGCCGATCGGCTGGAAGGAATCAATGGTCGCATAGACGTGAGCGAGGCCACCCAGCATCTCGGCGTGTGCGTAGTTGATCGGTGTGTCCACCCAGCCCGGACAGATCACGTTGCAGCGGATACCTTGTTTCGCGTAATCGAGCGCGACACCCTTCGTGAGCATGACCGAGGCGCCCTTTGACGCTGAGTAGACGGCGAGAAACGGTTCCGAGACGATGCCATTGACGCTCGAGATGTTGATGATCGAACCACCACCCGCTGCGAGCATGTGAGGGATCGCCGCGCGACAGCCGTAGATCTGGCCCTTGACGTTCACCGCCAAGGTCCGGTCGATGACCTCGTTGGTCACCTCGTGCAGGACGCCCGGGATGTTGACGCCCGCATTGTTCACCAACACGTCGAGGCGTCCGTAGCGTTCGACCGCGTCGGCGATCATCGCGTCGACGGCCCCTGAATCGCTCACGTCGACTTCTCGGGAACTCGCGACGCCCCCGGCCGATCGCGCGAGCTCAGCGGTCTCGTGCGCGGTATCGCCGTTCACGTCGGCACAGAGGACCTGCCCACCCTCTTCTGAGAGCCGGAGTGCGGAGGCCCGACCAATTCCGGACCCGGCACCCGTCACGACGCACACCTTGCCAGCAATACGATCGTCCATCAACACCCATTTCTCGAGTCCGCAGTTGCGCATCCACAGTACGTCGGGGTGCTGGCTTCCCCGCAACTTTGGAGGACAACCTCCCGTACGCCGACCCCCGCTGCTTCGTACGATGCTCGTATGAGGTTGCACAGGATCTCGTCTCGCCTCGCGGTGGCCGCGCTACTCAGCACCACCATTGGCGCGTCAACGTTCGCGACCAGTGCCTCGGCCCAGGGGACATTGAATGTCACGTGCGTCGCCTCGAGCGCGACCCAGTGCGTCGTGACCATTCCACTCGTGTCGAACATGAATGTCGACGTCATCGTGACGTTGCCCGCCAACAAGGGATTTTCGTTGAATGTCTTCGGCGGCACGCCTGGTTCGGCCCCCTCGTACACGAGTCTGAATAACGGCTACTGGACCGGTACTGGAACGCCGTGGACCTGCTGCCTACTCCAGACGGGTGACGCGGAGCCGACGAACGCCGTGTCGACGTTGACCTTCGCACTCACACCACTGACATCGAGTCCGACTACGACCGTCCCGGCGAAGAAGAAGCCAGCACCGTTGAACCTGAGTTTCGCGGCGGGAAGCTTCGCGTTGAGCGCGTCGGACAAGGCACAACTGCAGGGGCTGGCTCGAGATCTCGCGGCCGGTGCGCGGGTGACGATTACTGGCTACGCCCACGCCAATGCGAGTCTCGCCCGAAATCGAGCGCTCGCGGCGGTCGACTACCTCTACGCCCGGGTCAAAGTCTTCTGGAGAGTCGCCACCGTCACCACGCGATCCCTCAACCGAGTCACCGTCACGACGACCGCCATCTGAGTCTGACCCGCTCGGCTCGATGCGGCGATGGACCCGAATCGCGGTGAAGCGAGCATCGGCGTCGTCGACCTGGTTTCACTCGTCAGTTAACGGTCGGTTGGCTCGCCGTGGCGACGTGCCTCAAGTCGATGAGTTCCGCTGATGAACCGAGAACCATGAGTCGATCGCCGGCGCAGATGACACTGTCGCCCGTCGGCGTGATGACTTGACGATCTCGTTCGATCGAGGTGATGAGCACTCCCCGGGAAAGAATCGAGTCTCGAAGCGACTTTCCGATCAGGTGCGAATTCGTCCCGACGACGATCTCGGAGAAACCGTTCATGTCGCCGAGTTCGGAGGCGTGTCGCAGGCTTGCCAAGACGTGCTGGCGATAACTGCGCACGATGTCCGATATCGAGATCGTGCCAACGATTCGTCGATCCTCGTTCACGACCGCCGCCCACGTTTGCGGCGTGGTGGTGAGCGTCTCGAGCACGACGTTCAAGTGTTCAGCGACGTGGACGGGAGCGAACGTCGAATCTGCCAGCGAACCGGCGGTCGCTTCGGTGTTCGACGTCGTCGATTGCAGGATCTCTTGCGTGACGACGCCCACGTAGCGACCTTCGACGTCGATGACCGGTGCGGCGAGGACTCCCGCGTCTCGAAGTTGTTGAAGGCCGGCCGTGGCACCGGTCGTCTCGACGAGAACGCATCGTGGTGGTGACATCGCCTGCGAGGCGAGGACCGTCTCAAGTATCGGGAGTCCCGTGAGGATTCGATGTGCCGGCGACTCCGCTCGGTTACGAGGTTGACTTCGATAGATCGTGTCATCGCCTCGTCGCACGATGAGCGTCGCGAGCCCCACCGCCACCATGGCCGGCACCATGAGCGAGAGGGTGCCCGTCATCTCAGCCACCATCAACATGACGGCAAGCGGAGCGCGCGAGATGCTGCCGAAACAGGCCATCATGCCGACGATGACGTACGGCGCGGGGTCGTGGCCGAGGCTCGGCACCAGCGGTTCCATGAGACGCCAGAACGCGCCGCCCACGAAGGCGCCGATGACCATGCCCGGACCGAAGATACCTCCCGAGCCGCCGGAGCCGATCGAAAGCCCCGTCGTCGCGATTCGAGCGAACGGGAGGACCAGCACGATCCAAAGTGGAATGTGCAGGAGTTGCGGACCGAGGCTCTCTTGGATCCAGCCGTAGCCGGTGCCGAGCACCTCGGGGATCGCGAGGCCGATGCAGCCCACCACGAGACCGCCAATGGCGGGTCGCACCCAACGAGGGATGCTCAGGCGACCGAAGAACGCGACGAAGCCGTAGAAGCCCTTGGCGTACAGCAGACCGATGAGACCGCCCAGCACACCGATGACGCCGAACCACCCCAATTGGGCGGCGCTCGACAAGCGATAGTTGCCGACGAAACCAAAGAGTGGTCCAAAGCCTTCGATCGAGCCCCATACCGAGTAACCAACGATCGACGCAATGAATGCCGGCAGTAGTGCTTCCACTTCGAAGTCGTCGCGGTACATGATCTCGGTGGCGAGGACTGCACCGCCGAGCGGCGCACCGAAGATCGAGCCGATACCCGAGCCGATGCCGCTGGCCACGACGATGCGAGCATCGGAAGGGCTGAGGTCGAAGAATCGCGCGAGGAACGATCCGAAGCCAGCGCTGATCTGGCCAGTGGGCCCCTCTCGCCCACCCGAGCCGCCCGATCCGATCGTGAGCGCCGACGCGACGATCTTCACGAAGACCGTCCGCAACCGGATACCTCTCGGATTGTGATGAACAGCGGCGATGGCAGCGTCGGTACCGTGGCCCTCTGCATCGGGGGCCAGTCCGAACACGAGGATCGCTCCGAGCAGGGCACCCCCGCACGCCACCAATGGAATCGCCCATGGACGAACGAAGTGCGCTGAAGCGTGACCGGCGCCTTCCCCAGCCGGCGACGGCACCATGTACCCCGCGAGCACGTGCAACAAGACGTAATCAGCGAGGCGCAGGGCCTCATAGAAGACCACCGCACCCAGCCCCGCGACGATGCCGACGATCACACCCAGGAGAAGCCACTTCTTGGTGTACGTGGTGGCGCCGAGCCACGTAGAGGCTCTCGCTTGCAGAGCGCGGGCTCGCCTTTGGGATCGACTGGCAGCGGAGGTCAGGCGAAACGCCATCTACAGATCCCATCCAGCGGACCAGTCCTGATCCGGCACCTCGCCCGCCGCGGCGCTGAACCGGTTGAGGGCCCGCACCAAGAGGGCCTGATCCTTCAAGGGAACGTCGGCAAGAATTCTCTTGATCTCTCGCCGTCGGCGCTCGCTCACCGACTTCACGAGGTCGCGGCCTGTGTCCGTCAATCCAACGCGCAACTGTCGACGGTCTCCGCGCTCGGTTCGACGAACGATCAATTTCTTCCTCACCAGGCGATCGCACATGCGTGTCGCCGTGGCCGGCGTCACGCGCACGGCATCGGCGAGTCCGGCCAGACTCTGGGGTCCGAGCGATGCGAGTACGACCAGCGTTCGGTATTGGGCCAACGTCACTTCGTCGGCCACGTCGGAGAGCGATCGTGCCGCGACGGCCACGAGAGCCCGACTCGCGAGCAACACGGCGTCAATCAACGTGTCCGGCGCAGACGCACCCTCGCGCGAAACATTCATACACAAATCATTGCATATGCTAACTAAAGGAGCAAGCTGATCTGTGCGCTCACTCTGACTCAAAGCACTCGACAATGGATCAGGTATTGCCTTGCACGCCATCAGGTGATGGTGAGATGTGAACCCGCAACCGTTGAACAGGTGGGTGGGATGAAACGCGGGACTGTCTGATCAGTTAGAGCATCGGCGTGACTCTTGTCAACGCCAAAGCTTCGTCCGCATTCAGTTGCAAGGACCCCGCTTCAACGTTTTCCTCCAGATGGTCGACGCGACCAGTTCCGGGGATCGCCAGAACATGCGGCCCCAAACTAAGTGTCCAAGCGATCCGGACCACTGCACTGCTCACACCGTGGGCGATTGCGACGTGTCGCACTTCTTCACTTTCATCAATTGGCGGACCCTTGTGTCTGCCTTCGGCGGCAATTGAAAAAAATGGTACGAAAGCAATCTGTCGCGATGCAGTCGCTCGTAGAACAGACTCATCGCGTCGCATGCCGATTCCATAGCGATTCTGAACTGCGACGACATCGCAGATAGCGCTGGCTTCATCCAACTGATGTGTATTGACACCAGAAAGTCCAAGTTGGCGTATGAGTCCAATGTCCTTCATTTTTGAAAGTGCAGCAAAGTCCTCGGCAATCGAGACGCCTTCGCGCACGCGTAAATACACGAGGTCAAGGGAGTCACGACCGAGCTCTCGGAGGTTTTCCTGTACCTGGTCCTCGAGTGATTGTCCTTCTCGTTGCAAATCAGATCTCACCTTGGTGCCGATAACGAGTTCATCGGAGTATGGCCACAATGCTGCTTTGAGTATTTCGTTCGAACCATGAAGCGAAGACCGATAGAAGGCCGCCGTATCGAAATGATTCACGCCGAGATCCACCGCCCGACGTAATAGCCGGATTCCTTGGTCGAAATCCTCGAGTGAGCCCTCACCAAAGGGGACTCTCCCTGTAAGTCGCATGGCGCCAAATCCGATTCTGCCGACCGCTTTGGTTCCGAATCGCCAGACTCCAGATTCGGACGGGGCCATGAACTCACGCTAATTCAGTAGGGCCGATGGAGATCGATCCCACGACCGAGGGATTATGACCTTCCACTCGCTAAGAGCAAAGGCCGGTGGCGGCTTGAGTGTCAAGCAACTCCTGAAGCTGTGTCAAGCATCAGCCGAAGTTGTGTAAAGCATCACGTGCGGAGTTATTTCGACAAGTATCTGCCGAACGTTTACACGTATTCTGACCTAGACCCCTAAATCCGGTCCACGGATATGAGAGTTTGGTCGTGATCTACCTGGAGGTAGTCATGCCCAAGCGATATCCAAGAGAGCTTCGCCGAAGTGTCTGCGAGCGATTGCTCGCCGGCGAGTCGGTGGCGGCGCTGGCGAGAGAGACGTCACTGTCACAAGGAACGCTCTTTCGTTGGAAGAAGCAAGCCCAGATTGACGCTGACCTTAAACCCGGCGTCAAGAGCATCGAGGTCGATGAACTGGCCCAGGCCCAGCGCACGATCGAAGAACTCGAAGCGGAGCTCGCGCTGGTTCGCGCCGCCGCCGCGATCTTCAACGGCGAGGAGCCGATCAGCCCAAAAGACGGTGCCAAGTTGCCGAGGAGTTAAGCAACCTGGGTTACAGCGAGCGCGTGGCCTGTCGGGTGGTCGATCTCTCACGAAGTGTCTTCTACGAATACAAGTACCACGTGCCGAGCGACCGTGAGATTCGTCGAGTGCTGCTCACCGACCTCATCGCCGACGTGCACGAGCGTTCACGCGGCACCTACGGGATGCTGCGCATCCGCGCGGCCCTGAAGATGGAGCACGACATGATCGTGAATCGCAAACTGATCTTGTCGATCATGCGCAAACTGAAGATTCAGGGGCTTCCCGGCCCCAAGCGACGGCCAAAGAACCTGGTGAACGTGGCGACCGAAGAGGACCTCGTCCAGCGCAACTTCACGGCCGATCGTCCGAACGCGCTCTGGTTGACCGACATCACCGAGCACAACACTCGCGAGGGCAAGGTCTACTGCTGCGCGGTCCTCGATCTCTACACGCGCAAGATCGTCGGCTGGGCCATCGATCGTCGTTGCGAAGCTGCGCTGGTGAATGATGCTCTGGGCATGGCGAATGAGGCACGGCGCCCCGGCACCTCGACCATCATCCACTCAGACCACGGCAGTCAGTTCACGTCGTGGGGCTTCACGCAGAACGTGCGCAACTACGGCCTGATGGGCTCGATGGGCACGATCGGCGACTGTTACGACAACGCACCGATGGAGTCGTTTTGGGGCTCAATGCAGATCGAGCTACTCAACCGCAAGAAATGGAGAACGAAAATTGAACTCTCAATAGCCATCGCCGACTACATCGAGCACTTCTATAACTCCGATCGACGACACAGTTCGATCGAATACTTCACACCCAACGAATTCCAAGAATTACAATCAAAAGAAACCCAGACCCAACTCACATAAACGTGGCTCGGTCAACGGGGTCTATGCCAGATGGTAGGGCTGTAAGACAACACCAGATCCTTGTCGAATCAACACCAGCTGATCCTTGACAAGAACTCATTGCGTTAGCTCCTTTCCCTTGATTCTGCCTTCTTCTTTCGGACTTCGCCCGTCGTGAGTCGCTTCACGGCTTTAATGAGTTCGCTTCCTTCCCACACCTCGAGGGTGCGTTCAGAGACCTTGACGTCAATGACGTGGCCGCAACGGTGCTTTCCCACCGAAAACTGCTGACCCGAAACAGTCACCACACCGTTGATGTTGACGGTGCGCGCGACCCATTCGACACCGCCGCTCGCCACGCGCGGCTCCGAGATGAGGAGTGCTGGTCCAGGTAGGGACGCGTCGCGTGCGTAGAAGCGCTCGGACGGGGTCACCATTTTGATGCCCTGGTGAGGCCGTTCGGTGTTGTAGAGCTCGATGAACTCGTCGAGCTCGCGCTGGGCCGCGGCGAGTGAGACGAACAGTCGACCAGTGAGGAACTCCTGGCGCAAGGTGCGGTGAAAGCGTTCGATCTTGCCCGTCGTGGTGGGACTTCGCGGCGCGGTCAAGCGGTGCGCGATCCCGTTCTCGCGACAGATCCGATCGAAGAGCGTCTCGGCGTCCCCCTTGCCGAAACGATTCGTGAAGACCTTGCCGTTGTCGGTGAGGATCTCTTCGGGCACCCCGTAGCGCTCGAGGGCGTTCGCCAAATGCGCGCAGACCGGACGCAACGTGGCCCGAGCCATGATTCCGGCGCAGACGATGAATCGGCTGTAATCGTCGATGCCGGTGAGGATCTTGGCCTCCACGCCACCATCGGTCAACACCCCGCCCACGACGTCCATCTGCCAGAGCTCCATTGGCCGACCTCGTTCCCAGCGCTTGCGTTTCGGGAGTCGCTTGCGCTCGGCGCGCGCAACGATCAGACCTCGACGACTCAGCACGCGGTGAATCGTCATCAACGCCGGCGGCGTGGTGCCACCGCGTTGCAGTTCGTGCGCGATGCGCACCGGTCCCCACAGTGGATGCGCCAGGCGCAGCGCGATGATCGCGGCCTCGCGTTCGCCGTCGAGTTGGTGGGGCACGTGATGCGGTCGGTGCGAACGGTCATCCAACCCCGCCAACCCACTCGCCTCGTAGTCAGCGAGCCACTTGTAGAGGGTCTGGCGCGAGACCTTCACCTTGCGAGCAACTTCGCTCACCGAATAACCATCTTTGATGACCATGAGCACGGCGTCGTAGCGCTGCTCCATCTTGCTGATCTCCTTAAACACGGGCCACCTCCTCGACTTGAAGTCGAGAACAATGGCCGACGGTTGTCAAGGGTCAGCTGATGTTGTGTCAGGGATCAGGTGTTGTTTTGTCAACTATCAGCTGTTGGTGAAATGTCAACCATCAACCGCTGCAATACAGCCAGATGGTAGGGCCGGTGGGGATCGAACCCACGACCGAGGGATTATGAGTCCCCTGCTCTAACCACTGAGCTACGGCCCTTTAAACATTGCGGGCTAACGCTCCCAGAGCAGGACTCGAACCTGCAACCTAGCGATTAACAGTCGCTTGCTCTGCCAATTGAGCTATCTGGGAAGGATATGGAAAGCAGAGCAACATTATCACCCGCCCCTCAGCGTCACTGTCGAGCGAACCACTGGAGAAGTCGGTCGGCGTCCGAGCTCTCTCGAACCAGTCGTCGACTTCGCGCGATGCGTTTCGTCATTCCCTGACGCGAGATTCCTTCGGCGCGAGCAATCTCGTCGATCGACATCGTTCGAAACGTGAACTGCCAAAAGGCGTCGAAATCATCACCGCAAATGCGACGCAGCGCGTCGATGACCCACGACGGTGGATCATTCGCTTCACGCCGAACTCGAAAGTCCGTGTCATCGTCGAGTTCGGTCATGCCGTAACGACGGGACTGGAGTTCACGGTTGAGTTGCATCGTTTCGTGCGCCTTGGCCTGTGACACGTCGAGCGCCAGGGCGACGTCACGTTTCGTCAGATGCTTCGTCGGATTGACTCGGATCAGTTTCTGCAACTTGAGAATCAGTCGCATCTCAGAATCAGTCAAACCGGCCTGTTGCTGCACGGCCTGATTGACAAGTTTCATTATCCAGTAGTTCGCGTAGGTAGAGAAACGATTGCCTTGCTCCGGGTCGAAACGTCGCAGTGCGTTCACCAACGCCTCGACACCAGCTGCCTCGAGCTCATCGTTGCCGAATCGGTAACCGCGTTCAACGACTCGAGTCCGCACGAGGCCGAGAGTGGCGCGCAGCAGTTTGGATTCGGCTTCCTGACCGGCGTGACGTTGGCGAAGCAGTCGGCGACGGTCATTCGGGTCTGAGGTCTCGTCGAGCAATTGTTCGGCACGGCGTCCCAGTTGGATGAGCGGATAGAGACTTCGTTCCTCTTCGACACTGAGCGGTGCCGTCATCTCGAGTCCGCCGATGATGCCCAGGCTCTGTTCGGTCACGACGACCTGGACGACGTTCGCTCGACGAGCCACTCTCGAAGTTCGTCCTCGGCGAGACGACCTGACGGACTCTCCAGCAGCACGAGTCGTTCCTTCACGTCGCGCACGGTGACATCCGCCACGTCCGGAGCCAATAGTCCTTCATTGAGATCGCGAGCCACATTCTTTAGTTCGACGTTGACCGCACTACGGATGAGTTGGGATACGACCGCCGTCACGTCTTCGACGGTGTACTCGCGGTCCAGCTCATCGACCGCGAGCTGGCTGAGCACATGGGCGGCCTCTTCCTCGCCCCGGCGATCGAGTTCATCGATAACCTCTGAGAGCGACTTGTCGCTGGATAGTCCTTCGAAGATCTTCCGCTGCACGTCGTTGACGAAGTACGGCGCGACCAAGCGGTCCTTCACGTCATTCGGGAAGTGCACGCGAAGGCGAAGGGCCTCGAGACCAGGACGCGGCATCGGCCCCCGCGGCGCACGCGGCTGGCTCACGGTGACCGGTGGCGGCTCATTCGCGGTTCGGGGTTTCGGGTTGCGAGCGAGTTCGGCGACGCGGGGTCGCAACAATGACTCCTCGATGCGTAGGGTGCTCGCCACCTGCATGATGTACTGGTCGCGCACGAGCTCACTCGGGTGTTCCGCCAGCACGTCCATGGCACGCTCGGCCGCGCGGCCCCGGCCCTCGGCCGTGGCGAGGTTCGCACTCTCAAGGACGCGGTCGAGTCGGAACCGCAAGAACGGGACGGCGTCGGCGACGGACCTGCGCAGGGCCTCGGGGTCGTGCTGAGCGAGCTCGGCAGGGTCCGAACCCTTCGGCAGGTGAGCGACGAAGACGTCGACCTCGTGCTGACGTTCCCACTGGTACACCGAGGCCGCGGCGCTCTGGCCGGCTTTGTCAGCGTCGTAGGCGAGGACGATGCGCTTGGCGAAGTTGCGCATGGTCTTGAAGTGCTCTTCACCGAGGGCCGTGCCGCAGGTCGCAACGGCGCGCGGCATCCCAGCCGCGAAGAACGCGATCACGTCGGTGTAGCCCTCGCACACGATGATCTCGTCGGACTTGATGACGTCATCCTTGGCCCAGTTGAGCGCGTAAAGCGTCCGGCGCTTGGAGTAGATCGACGTCTCGGGTGAGTTCTTGTACTTCGCCTCGACGCGACCGTCCGGACGCGAGGCCGGACCGAATGGTGGTGGCAGGATCCGTCCGCCGACGGCGATGGCCTTGCCCGCGGGATCGAAGATCGGGAAGATGACGCGGGCGCGAAGGGCGTCCTGTCGTCGATCACCCTTGTTGACGAATCCGAGTCCCGTGTCCATCAGCACCTTCTCGGTGAGCTTGAGGCCCTTTGTGAGTCCGTCCCACTCATCGGGTGCCCAGCCGAGTTTGAACTGTCGAGCAATGTCCCCACCGATGCCGCGTGATTTCAGGTACTCGCGCGCCGGTCGGGCGTCCGGCGCATTGAGCAGCCGCTCGTGATACCACGTGACGGCTTTGTCCATCGCCGCCATCGCCTCTTGGCGCTCTTTGCGAGCCGGTCCGGCGTTCGCGTCGTCGTGCAACTCGATGCCCGCACGGTCAGCCAGCAGTCGCAGTGCGTCCATGAAGTCCAGGTGCTGGATCTCGCGCACGAAGGTGATCTGGTCCCCCGAGGCCCGACAGCCGAAGCAGTAGTAGCGGCCCTCCTCAGCGTTCACCGAGAACGATGGCGTCTTCTCGCCGTGGAAGGGACAGAGTCCCGTCCAGCGGCGCCCGGACTTCTTCAGGGCCACGGTCTCACTGATGAGAGCCACGATGTCAGTCGCCGAGCGAACTTGAGCGATCTCACTCTCCGATATGGCCATGCCAAAGACGGTACCGGTTCTGCTTTGCTCGTACATCGGTGACGTAACGGGGTCTGCCTAAACTCTGGCCCATGTCTGACTACGCGGTTGAGGCGACCGATATCGTCCGAACGTTCAACAACGGCGACTTTCGCGCCCTCGACGGCGTCTCTCTACAAGTACCGACCGGAGAGGTCTTCGGACTCCTTGGACCCAACGGTTCGGGCAAGACGACGATGGTGCGTATCCTCTCCACCGTTCTCGCGCCCACTGAGGGCAAGGCCATCGTCGGCGGTTTCGACGTCGTGAAGCAGCCCGGTCACGTGCGTCGCGTCATCGGCCTCGCCGGACAGTTCGCCGCGGTCGATGAGAACCTCACGGGTTATGAGAATCTTCGGATGGTCGGCTTCCTCAACCACATGGAACGCTCGACGGCGGTAGCCCGGTCGCGACAGCTGCTCGCCGACTTCGGGCTGGCCGAGTTCGCCCACAAGTTGACCTCGACGTACTCCGGTGGCATGCGACGCCGTCTCGACCTGGCGGCCGCGCTCGTCGCCGATCCCCCGATTCTCTTCCTTGACGAACCGACGACGGGCCTCGATCCGCAGTCGCGTCAAGACCTCTGGGCCATCATCGAAGGACTCGTCGAAAGCGGCACGACCGTGCTGCTCACGACGCAGTACCTCGAAGAGGCCGACCGGCTCTGCAAACAACTCGTCGTGTTGAACCACGGCAAGATCATCGCCGAGGGCACGTCGTCGCAGTTGAAGAGCTCGCTCGGCAACACCGTGTTGGTGCTGACGTTCGCGTCGACCGGCGACTCACAGCGGGCCCATCAACTGATTGCGGACCTCTCGTCGAAGCCCGCCAACATCGACGGCACCGTGATCGAGTTGACGGTCGACAAAGGTCCGGCCTCGGCGGCCGAGGCGCTACGTCGCATCGACGCCGCCGCGATCATCGTCGCGGGACTGCAACTCAGGGAGCCGAGTCTCGATGACGTCTTCTTGAATCTCACCGGTCATAAAGCCGAAGACGACGTGGCCGTCGTCGGCGAGAAGAAGTCACGACGCGCCCGACGAAAGGAACAGGTATGACGACGACCCCGGTCGCCCGCACCACCGCGGCGCCCCACGGTTCTTCGATCGGTTACGCGTTGCGCGACGTGGTGACGTTGGCCCGTCGCAACCTGCTCGCGCTCATCCGGGTACCAACCGCGCTGGTCTTCATGGTGATTCAGCCGGTGATGTTTGTGCTGCTGTTTCGCTACATCTTTCAAGCCCTGGGTGCCTTCACCCACGGCAACTATGTGAACTTCCTCGTCCCGGGGATCCTGGTCCAGACGACGATCTTCGGCGCCGTGGGCACGGCCATCGGACTCGCCGAAGACCTGCAGCGTGGTCTCATCGAACGCTTCAAGGCCCTGCCGATGGCCCGCATGGCGGTGCTCGCTGGTCGCACGCTCGCCGACTCGCTGCGCAACGTGATCGTGCTCGTCATCATCACCGGCGTGGGCTTCCTCGTCGGCTTTCGCCCGCACGGCGGATTCTTCGACTACATCGCCGCGAGTCTCGTCATGTTGCTCTTCGCCTACTGCCTCTCGTGGGGTTTCGCGTTCGTCGGTTTGGCCGCACCGAACTCCGAGACCGCCCAGGCGATGACGTTCCCGCTCATCTTCCCCTTGACGTTCGCCTCCACGATCTTCATCCCGCTCGCTGAGTTGCCGCCGTGGCTCCAGGGCTTCGCGAACAATCAACCGGTGAGCGAGGTCACCCACGCCGTTCGTGCGCTGATGAACGGCACGCCCGCCGGCAACTCGGTGTGGGTATCGCTGCTCTGGTCCATAGGACTCGTCGCGGTGCTGGCGCCGTTGGCGGTCAATCAGTTCCGCAAGATCGCCTAAGACCAGTGCCGAAACTCGGTGCCGATGAACTGCAGGTAATCCTCTCCGGCGGCTTCCCGAACGCCGACGTGCCGCGCGTCGAAGAGGTCACTGACGAGTACGTCATCATGAGTTACTCGGTCGACGACCGACACGGTCGACCCGGTGGCACGCTGTCGGGACCCGTGATGATGTCACTCGCCGACACGTCAGCCTGGATCGCGATCATGTCCCAGATCGGTCCGGTCGTGTTGGCCGTCACGACGAGCCTGCACATCGACTTCTTGCGCAAGCCGCAACTCACTGACTTGATGGCGAAGACGCACATGTTGAAGCTTGGCAAACGACTCGCGGTCGTCGAGGTCGACCTCTATTCGCGCGGCGAGACCGAACTGGTCGCGAAGGCGCAGGTCACGTACTCCATACCGCCGTCGCCGAGCGCCTAAATCCTCACCAGTAATCTCGACTCGTGAGTAAGGCGAGCGCGAACGACACGCACGCACTGCAGCCCCTCTCAGGCACACTGATCACGCTGATGGCCGTCGCCATCGGCGTCATCGTCGCCAACCTCTACTACTTGCAGCCGCTGTTGCACCAGGTGACCAAGGACTTTCGCATCAGCGAGTCGAAGGCGACGCTGCTCCTGGTCCTCATCCAGGCCGGGTACGCCTGCGGACTGGCCTTCGTCGTGCCGCTCGGCGACCTGATCCCCCGACGCCGTCTGGCGGTCGTGATCTTCGCGCTCGCCAGTGTCGTCGTGCTCGCGGGCGCCGCCGCGCACTCGTTCGCCGTGTTCGCGGCAATCACCTTCATGATCGGCGTGGCCTCGTGCGGCGGCCAGGTGATCATCCCGCTGGGTGCGGACATGGCCGAACCGACCCAGCGTGGTCGAGTTATCGGTCGTCTGATGACCGGTCTCTTGATGGGACTGCTGCTCTCGCGTTCGGTCTCGGGCATCATTGCCCAGGCGGCGGGTTGGCGCACGGTCTACGTCGCCGCCGGCATCGCACTGGCGCTCATGGCGATCGTGTTGTTGCGCGTACTGCCGCACGAGCCCGCTCGCGAGCATGTCCCCTACCGGCGACTCCTCGCCGGCACGCTCGGCATGTTCGCCGCCTTTCCGATGCTCCGACGTCGCTCGATCTACGGGCTCTTGATCTTCGCGGCCTTCTCGACGCTGTGGACGACGCTCGCCTTCCACTTATCGGCCGCTCCGTTCCACTACGACAACCTGGTCATCGGACTCTTCGGTCTCTTCGGTGCGGCCGGCGTGCTGGCGGCCAACGTCGCGGGACGAAACGCCGACAAGGAGCGTTCACACCTGACGACGATCGCCGGTGGTGTCTTAATCCTGGCGTCATTTCTGGTGCTGTACTTCGGACGCAACGTCGTGGTGGTGTTGGCGCTCGGAATCGTCATGCTCGACGCCGGCATGCAGGGACTCCAGATCACGAATCAGTCGATCGTCTACTCACTGGCGCCCGATGCGCGCAGTCGCATCAACAGTGCCTACATGGTGTGCGCCTTCATCGGTGCGTCGCTGGGATCGCTCGCCGCGGGCCAGTGCTACGCGCACGCCGGATGGCGCGGTGACTGTCTCCTCGGTGGCGGCATCGGACTCGCCATCCTCGTGCTCGCGCTCGTGTGGCGTGAACCGATCAGCACGACCTAACGGATCTTCCTTTTGGCGACCGTGCCGCGAACGGTCATCGGGATCTCGACGACGCCGTCGATCGCGCGCGCCTCGAGGTGCGCCCGCACTTCGCGTTCCATCTCCTCGCGGTCCTCATCGGTTCGGATGATGGCACCGGAGTACGTGCCGAAGACCGCCACCAACTCATCGACCCTCCGTGACCACGTCCAGTCGAGGCGCACCTCGGACTCGATCTCAAATCCCGAGTCCGATCCGAAATCGGCGCCCCACCCTCGCGGACGCTTGTGCACGTCATCGGGTCGTTCTCGCAACGCCGTGATCGCGTCCAGCCACGGCACGTTCCGGCTGAATCCATTCCACAGGACGAACAGTCGACCACCGTCGCGAAGGACCCGCGCCATCTCGAGCGTCGCGGCCGGTTGTTCGAACCAGTGCCACGCCGATGAGACCAGCGCGGCATCAAAGGAAGCATCCTCGACCGGCAATGCCTCGGCCGCGCCCTGCAGGGCATTCACCTCGGGGCTGCGCCGCACCAGCACCGCGAGCATGTCGGGGTCCGGCTCGACGACGGTGACCACGGCGCCGAGCTCGAGCAGCCGGCGCGTCCACTTGCCCGTGCCCGCGCCGACCTCGAGGACGTCGAATCCGTCGAGGACGCCCAGGATCGAGGCCACCTCGGGAGGCGGTGACGGACGGTAGAGGTCGTACTGCTCGGCGACGCTGCCGAAACGAAGGCCGCGTCCGTCGTAGCTCACGTCAGGACTGGCCCGTCCGTTCGCGCAGCGACGCGAGCAACTCGGCGATCGGGACTCGAACCTGTTCGGTGGTGTCGCGGTCGCGCACCGTCACGGCGCGGTCCTCGAGCGAGTCGAAGTCGACCGTCACGCAGTACGGCGTGCCGACCTCGTCCTGGCGCCGGTAACGGCGACCGATCGACTGCGTGACGTCGTAGTCGCACATGAAGTGCGGTTGCAATAGGTCGAGCACTTCGCGCGACACGGACTCCAACTCTGGCTTCTTCGAGAGCGGCAACACCGCCACTTGGTACGGCGCGAGGCGCCAGTCGAGTCGCAGGACCGTTCGGACCTCGCCTTCGACCTCATCCTCGTGATACGCCGACAACAAGAAGGCGATCAACAAGCGCGTCGCGCCAACCGCCGGTTCGATGACGAACGGCGTGTAGCGCTCGTTTGTCGACTGATCGAAGTAATCGAGGCTGACACCGGAGGCCGTGGCGTGCTGGGTCAGGTCGTAGTCGCCACGGTTGGCGATGCCCTCGAGTTCATCAAAACCCCACGGGTAGGCGAACTCGATGTCGGTCGTGCCGCGCGAGTAGTGCGAGAGATCCTTCTTCTCGTGCTCGTGGAGACGCAGTTCCTCCGATGGAATGCCGAGGTCCAGGTACCACGCGAGGCGATGCTGGATCCAGTAGCGATACCACTCGTCAGCTTCGGTCGGCGGGACGAAATACTCCATCTCCATGAGTTCGAACTCGCGCGTGCGAAAGACGAAGTTTTGCGGCGTGATTTCGTTGCGGAACGCTTTGCCGATCTGGGCGATGCCGAAGGGCGGTTTCTTCCGACTCGCCGACAGCACGTTGGCGAAGTTGGTGAACATGCCCTGCGCGGTTTCTGGTCGCAGGTAGGCCGTGGCACCCTCCCCTTCGACCGGACCGGCCTGGGTCTTGAACATCAGATTGAAATCACGCGGCTCGGTGAACTCCGTCGATCCGCAGTTCGGACAGACCCCGTCGATCTTGTCCTCGCGCCAGCGCTCCTTGCACTTCTTGCAGTCGACCAGCGGGTCCGTGAACGTTGCCAGGTGTCCGGAGGCGGCCCAGACGGCCGGCGGACCGAGGATCGCCGCGTCGATGCCGACGACGTCGGTCCTCGTCTGGACCATGGACTTCCACCATGCCTGGCGGATGTTGCGCAGCATGTTGGCACCCAACGGGCCGTAGTCATAGGTGGAACGAAATCCGCCGTAGATCTCGGCCGAGGGGAAGATGAAACCACGCCGCTTGGCGAGATTCGTGACCTTTTCCAGCAGGTCGGGAATGGTTTCCGGCGTCGAACTCATCAAGTGATTCTACTTGGTCAGTCCGCGCTCCCCAGCCGAAGGATCACCTGATTTGCGAGGAGCCGACCACTCGGAGCAAGGGTCACGCGACCGTCCTCGACTGACACGAGGTGCGCGATCTCATCGAGCGAACCGAAGGCTTCGAGCGGCACGCCCTTGGCGGTGCGCAGCGCCAACGAGTCGCGCTCGAAGCGCTGCGTGCGTTCATCGAGGCTCTCCTCGCCCCCGAGTGGACGCTTCCCCTCGCGCACCATCGCGATGTAACGGTCGGGCGTGCGCACGTTCCAGAATCGTCGACCGTGGCGATGCGAGTGCGCGGCCGAACCGAAGCCGACGTAGTCCTCTTGGTCCCAGTAGACGTGGTTGTGGCGACACTCGTGTCCGGGCTTGGCCCAATTCGAGATCTCCTCCCACAGGTAGCCGTGCTCGTCGAGCGTCCGACTGACCATGTCGTAGGCGTCGGCCGACTCGTCCTCGTCGGGGTGACGTCGAGGGTCTTCACCGAGCGGCGTGCCGGGCTCGGGCGTCAAGACGTAACAACTGATGTGGGGCGGCGGCGATGCCAATCCCAACAGGTCGTCCAACGTGTGCGCGACGTCGTCCAGTGACTCCGCGCGCGACCCGATGATGAGGTCCATGTTCCACGTGGCGAAGCCGGCCGCCGTGACCGCCTGCGAGACCTCCTCGTGCGCCATCGTGCCGTGACGGCGGCCGAGGTCGGCCAAGACGGCCGGTTGCGTCGACTGCACGCCGAAGCTCATGCGATTCACTCCCCCGGCGCGGTAGGCGCGCAGCCGCTCGAGCGACGCGTCTTCGGGGTTGCATTCGACGGTGACTTCGGCGTCGTCGCTCCTCGCGACGGCATCCAGGATGCGCAGGAGCTGCTCGACCGGGAGTCGCGAGGGCGTGCCGCCGCCGAAGAAGACCGAGGTCGCGACGGGTAGGCCCTCGTCGCGGGCCCACTGCATCTCTTGGACCACGGACTCGACGTACTGATCCATGAGGAAGTCCCGATCGGCGTAGGTCGCGAAGGCGCAGTAGTCGCAGCGATGCGCGCAAAACGGCACGTGGACGTAGACGCCAAAGGTCTCGGTCGCGTTCTTCGTCATCGTGTCGGAACTTACCGGGCCGGCGACGGCGGTGCGAGCGGCGGCGTCGAGCGCGTGGCGCGCAGCTGCTTGCCGAAGTGCGACTCGATCGATTCCAACGCGAGTGCCATGACTTCTCCGGCTCCAGCCGGCGATCCGTCGCGCAGCACCGCCGCGAGGTCGCCGTTCATGATCCGGCGCACCAGGGCCAACGCGTCGGGCGAGATCGAGGTGCCCGAACGACAGTCCGCACAGAGCGTGCCCCCGACCTCGGCGTCGAAAGCGACGAGGGGCACGTCGCGTTCACAGTTGACGCAGACGTCGACGACGGGGCCGGAACCGTCGAGTGCCAGGAGCTTGAAGTAGAACGACGACGGCACCAACATCGGGTCGTAGGTCTCGTCATCGAGCGTCAGCAACACGCGCGTCAAGAGTTCGAAGATGTCCTCGTCGGCGACGTCGTCCGAGGGGATCGCGTCCATCACCTCGACCACGGCGTAGCCGGCGTTGATGCGGGCGTAGGAGTTGCGCAGCGTCGTGAGTCGTTCGCGGTGCGCGACGTGACGCGCGATATAGAACTCACCGCGCGTCTTGACGAGGTCGACGTTCACGTAGGCGAGTGTCTCTAAGTTGCCGCCGAGACGACTCGTCGTCTTGCGGATGCCCTTGGCGAGGACCCGGACCTTGCCGTAGTTGCGGGTCCACAACACCACGACTCGATCGGACTCGCCCGACTTATAGGTACGCAGCACGACGGCGTCGTCGCGAAGCTCCTTCACTGGTCGGTCTCGTCGGTGGGATCGTCGAAGTGTTGTGTGCGCGGTTCGATGCCGATGAAGCGCTGCAGCGCGACCCCGAGGGCCACCATGAGGCCCAGGACCGCCGGGATCAGGAGCGGCGCGAGCAACTGCGAGTCCCCGTTGGCGTAGAGCGCCCACAAGAAGACGTAGACCATGACGCCGACGACGACCATGATCTTGGTCATGATCACTTGTCGAGACCTCCGAAGCGACGTTCGCGTTGCTGAAACTCCTCGATCGCCTCGAAGAGGTTCTCACGTCGAAAGTCCGGCCACAAGACGTCGGTGAAGACCAGCTCGGAGTAGGCCATCTCCCAGAGCAGGAAGTTCGAGATGCGGTACTCCCCCGAGGTGCGGATCACCAGGTCCGGGTCGGGCAGTTCCGGGTGATAGAGACGAGCGCGCAGCGCCTTCTCGTCGACCTTGTTGGCCGGCACCTTGTCGGAGACGAGTCGGGCGACAGCGTCCACGATCTCAGCCCGACCTCCATAGTTGAAGGCGATATTGAGCGTCATCGTCTTATTCTTCTTGGTCAATTCCGAGGAGTTCTCCATGTTGGCGAGGACCTTTTTTGGGACGCGCCAGTCGCGCCGGCCCGAGAAGGTGATGCGAACGCCCTGTTCGTGGAGTTCGTGGGAACGCCGCTGCAAGAGGCCGCTATTGAAATTCATGAGGTAGCGGACCTCGTCGACGGGCCGGCGCCAGTTCTCCGTCGAAAAGGCGTAGACCGTGAGGACCTTCACGCCGATGGAGAGCGCGCCGTAGGTCGTGTCGAGGAGCGACTCCTCACCGGCGCCGTGACCGACGGTTCGCGGCAGGCCCTGGCGCTGTGCCCAGCGGCCGTTGCCGTCCATGACGATGGCGACGTGGTGGGGCACGCTCGCGCCGTCGAGGGACGTCGGAATCGGTCGCGGACGCGGATCAGGCACCTCGCAAACTTACTTCGTTGCACTCACGAAACGATCAGGGTGTACCCCTTAAGGTCGATAGGTGCGAAGTTATGATCCCGACGACGAGAGCGTCTACGTCGAACCAGCAATCGAGGACGGCGTGCAGCTCGACGAAGACGTCGTCGAGATCGACACCGACCGCGCGTTGGCTTTTCTGGACCGGATCACGCACGAGCTGCCCGGCGGCGGCGAGAGTCGAAACGGGCAACGCGAGATGGTACGCAGCGTCGCCGCCGCGTTCTCTCGGCGAAAGACGACCGTCATCGAGGCCGGCACCGGCATCGGCAAGTCCCTCGCCTACCTGATTCCGGCGGCCATGTCCGGCCAGCGCGTCGTCGTCGCGACGGCGACGAAGAACTTGCAGGACCAACTGGCCCAGAAGGACGCGCCGACCGTCGCCGCGAACGCGCCAGGCGTGCGCGTCGCGGTCCTCAAGGGTCGTCAGAACTACCTCTGCCGGAACCGCGTGCACAGCGTGGGTGGGGCGACGCAGCTGAGCTTCGACGACGGTTCGGACGTGCCCAAGGGCGTGGCCGACCAGATGCGCCGGATCCTGCAGTGGTCGAACGAGACCGAGACCGGCGACCGCGACGAGTTGCCCTTCGAAGTCGACCAACGAGCGTGGCGCGGGCTCTCGGTCACGCCCCAGGAGTGCCTGCATCGGGCCAACTGCCCCCAGGGCCAGAACTGCTTCGCCGAGTTGGCGAAGGACCGCGCCGCCGAATCGTCGATCCTGATTGTCAATACCCACCTCTACGCGTCACACCTCGCGTCGGGATCGACGATCCTGCCGGCGCACGAGTTCGTCGTGTTCGACGAGGCCCACGACATCCTCGACATCTTCGCCTCCCTGCTCGGCACGTCACTCAACGCCACGCGACTACGCGCACTCGCCGCGGTGGCTCGACCGCTGCTCACCTCTGAGTTCGCGGCACGTTGCCAGGACCTCGTCACGACCGCCGACCGATTCGCCGCGTCGCTGCAAATCCAATACGACCGAAACGAGCTGACCGGACTGGACGAGGACTGCGCGAGAGAACTCTCTCGCGCCAATGAACTCGTCGTCGCGCTCGTCGAGGGGCTTCGCTCGCTCACCACCAGCGGCGCTGACGCCGAGGCGAGGAAGATCCGCGCCCTCGGTCCCGCGATCCACCTCCAGAACGATCTCGCACGCGTGAACAACGTGCGTGCCGGGGAACTGCTGTTCCTCGCCAAGCGCGACCGCGAAGTCGACGTCGAGATCTCACTCGTCGACGTGGGACCGCGACTGGCGGACGACCTTTGGGGCAACGTCACCGCGGTCTTGACGAGCGCGACGATTCCCGACACGCTCCCCAAGAGCCTCGGCCTCGGCGCGACACCGATCGAGCACTTCGACAGTCCCTTTGACTACGCCGCGAACTCGCTGCTCTACGTGCCGGACAACTTCCCGGCGCGCAACGACACCGGCGCCGAAGCGGCGATCATCGAAGAACTCGTCCAACTCATCACGGCGGCGGGCGGTCGCACGTTGGCCCTCTTCACGAATCGCTCGGTGATGAACCGCGTCGCCGACGCCGTCGAACCACGACTCGAGACCGAGGTCCTCGTCCAAGGGACGAAGTCACGTCAGAAGATCATCGAAGAGTTCCGCGACAACGCTGAAGCGAGCTTGTTCGCCGTCGCCAGTTTCTGGCAGGGCATCGACGTGCCGGGACACTCGCTGAGTCTCGTCACCATTGACCGACTTCCCTTCTCGGTACCGAACGATCCGCTCGCCGAAGCTCGCCGCTCGAACTCTGAACGACCCTTCTACGAGGTCGACCTGCCGCGCGCGACGATGCTGCTCGCCCAGGGAGTGGGTCGACTCATCCGCAACAGCACGGACCGTGGCGTCGTCGCGGTACTCGACACTCGCCTCGCCCAGTCGAGCTACCGCTCAGCGATGTTCAAGAAGTTGCCGCCGATGAAACGCACGCGCGACCGTGACCAGGTGCTGGCATTCCTGCGTTCATTGCGCGAATGACCAGCAAGCTCCGACGCGACGGCACTATCAGGGTGCGCCGGCACATTCGGGAATAAACTACTTATCCACTCGAAATAGTTCTGGAGCCGCTTCGTGCACATAGATATGTACCTGGTCTTGGGGAGCGCCGTCGTCGGGTTCCTCGTGGGACTGACCGGGATGGGTGGCGGCGCGCTGATGACGCCAATGCTGGTATTGCTCTTCGGGGTCACCCCGTCGGCGGCGATCGCCTCGGACCTAATGGCGGCGCTGTTCATGAAGCCGGCCGGCGTCGCCATCCACTGGCGTCGCAAGACCGTCAACACCGGTGTCGTGCGATACCTCTGCTACGGATCGGTGCCGGCCGCCTTCCTCGGGACCTACGTGATGCACCTCTTCGGCCAGAGCGCGGTCGCCGAACATCGACTCGAGATCTTGCTCGGGACCGCCCTCATCATCGGCTCGGTCGCGATTTTCTCTCGCTCGGTCTTCGTCGAGACGCCTTCGGCCAGCGACGAGCACGTCGTGGTGCGACGGATCCCCACGGTGCTCATCGGCGTCATCGGCGGGTTCATGGTCGGATTGACGTCGGTCGGCGCCGGCTCGTTGATCCTGATCTTGCTGGTCATGGTCTATCCGACGTTGAGCAACAAGCAGCTGGTCGGCACCGACCTCACGCAGTCGCTGCCACTGACGTTCTCAGCGACGCTCGGTACGTTGCTGTTCAGCCACGTGGAACTCGGCCTGACGAGTTCGATCATCATCGGGAGCGTCCCCGCGGTTGTCGCCGGGTCACTCCTGTCGTCGCGCTCGAATGGCTATCTCCTTCGCCGGGTCATCACCGCCGTCGTGTTGCTCAGCGGTCTGAAGTACGTCGGCGTGCCCACGGACTGGCTGGGCGTGATCGGCGGCATCGAGATACTGCTCGTGACGTTCCTGTCGATACGACACTGGCGACGCACCCGTGTCGCGCCACCGGTCTCAGTACCCGAAACGGTCCAGGGTGTCATCACGCTTCTGCCATCCGGGCTCGACGGAGACCTTTAACTCGAGGAAGCACCCTTCGGGGAGTTGGCGTCGTGCGGCGATACCGACGTCTTTGAGTAATGCCCCACCCTTACCGATCACCATTCCTTTCTGGGACTCGCGTTCGACCAGGATCTCGACGGTGATGTGGGGCCACTCGAACTCGATCACCCGCGTGTGTATCGAGTGCGGTAGTTCCTGTTTGGTCTTTCGCACGAGTTGTTCGCGCACGAGCTCGGCCACCCACATGGCTTCGGGGACGTCCGAGACCTCGTCTTCGGGAAAGAGGAACGGTGACTCGGGCATCGCGCCACGCACGTACTCGATCAGTTCCGCGGTCCCCTCGCCGGTCTTGGCCGAGACCGGGAAGTACTCCACGCGTGCAGCGACGTCGCCAAGACTCAGTTCGGTCGCGATCTCCTCGACGGCGTTGGTCGCGGCCACCAGTTGCGCGACGACCGCCTCGCGACCGGACTTGTCCATCTTGTTCACCACGACGACCGGCAAAGGGGCGTTGCGTCCGCGGGCGTTGCGCAACATCGTCTCGATGACGTTCTTGTCGCCCGGTCCGATGGCGGACCCGGCCTCGATGATCGCCAGGATGACGTCGACGCCATCCGCGGCGGCACGTGCCGTGTCATTCAGGCGTCCGCCCAGAGTGGTGCGGGGACGGTGGATTCCTGGCGTGTCGACGAAGATGACCTGCGTGTCACCCTCGGTGAGCATGCCGCGAATCGCCTGGCGCGTCGTGTTCGGCGACGCCGCGGTGATCGAGACCTTCGTGCCGACGACCTGATTGAGCAGGGTCGACTTGCCGACGTTGGGCCGGCCAATGATGGCGGCGAATCCGGAACGCGTCATTCGACTTCGACGAGTGGCTGGACGAGCACCTCTTCGACCCGACGTCCGTCAAGGCGCAGCACGGTCAACCGGTAGTGATCCGTCGAGAAGACGTCACCGACGTCCGGCACGCCACCGGCGAGGTCCATGACGAGTCCCCCGACGGTGTCCCAACCCTCTTTGGGTAGCGCCAGTCCGTATTCGACGTTGGCGTCGTCGATATTCAGCCGACCACTCAGTTCCAGACCCTGCTCGATCGTCTGCTCGTCGCCATCCTCTTCGACCGTCGGGTCGGATTCGTCGGTGATCTCGCCCACGAGTTCTTCGAGGACGTCTTCGAGCGTGACCAGTCCGGCCGTGCCCCCGTACTCATCGACGACGACGAAGAGGTGGCTCTTCACACGTCGAAACTCCGCCAACAGCGCCGCGACTCGCTTGGTCTCGGGTACGAAGTGCGCCTCGCCCATGTGTTCGCGAAGGATCTCCTCGCCGAGTCCGTTCGCGACGAGGTTCGCGAGGTGGCGCAGGTTGACGATGCCGACCACGTCGTCGACACCCTCGCCGAGTACCGGCAATCGGGAGCGACCCGATTCGACCGAGAGGTCCAGCGCATCACGCACGGTCGCCGTATCGGCGATGTCGACCATGTCGATGCGCGGCACCATGACCTCGCGAACGATCGTGTCGCCGAACTCGATGACCGAGTGGATGAAGTTGCGTTCCTCGGACTCGATCGCCTCGTCCTCGTGTGCGACGTCGGCCATGGCGAGGACCTCGGACTCCGTGACCCGTGAAGTGCGACCGGTCGGCCCGAACCATCCGATGACGGTGTCGGCGATCGAGAGCAGGAAGTTCGAGACCCATTTGATGGGCCAGAACTTCAGGATTCGTCGCACCACGGGAGCGGCCGTCAACGCGGCCGAGTCGGGGTGTTGGACCGCATAGTTCTTCGGGATCGCCTCAAAGACGACGAAGATGACGACGACTTCGCCGACGGTGGCGATGAAAAGTCCCGCGGCACCGAAGAGTCGACCGGCGAGCACACCGACCATGGTCGCCGAGACCAGTTGACAGATGAGCACCAGCAACAAGATCGTGTTGAGGAACTTCTCCGGTGATTCCGAGAGCTCCACGAGCGCCTTGGCCCCGTGACGACCCTGGTCGCGCAGTGAGCGCGCGCGTGACTTGTTCATGCGCACGAGCGAGGTCTCGGCGACGGCGAAGAACCCCGAGAGGACCAGCAGCACGGCGACCGTGACGGCGAGGTACGTGTCGCTCGCGGACCAGGTGACGCTGTGGGCGGCGATCGAGGCGATCACGTCGCGGCCTTTTTGTAGTGGCGCGACAGTAACTCGCGTTCGCGCGCCTCCATGCGCTCCGCCTCGTCGTCTTCGGCGTGGTCCCAGCCGAGGAGGTGCAAGACGCCGTGCACGACGAGGAGGGCCAGTTCATCGTCGAGCGAGACCTCGTGGTCGACGGCGTTGCGCGCGGCGACCGCGGGGCAGATGACGATATCGCCGACCAGCTGCGGGATCTCTGGGATCGGCGGCTCGCCGGGACCACTGCCGCCGGCATCGGGGACGCGACCCGAAGGTTCCGGTTCATTGTCGATCGGGAAGCTCAACACGTCAGTTGAGCCTTCTTTGCCCATGAACTGCTGGTTCAGGGCCGCGATCGCCGGCTCGTCGAGGAAGATCAGCGAGACTTCGGCGAGACCGCGCACGCCCTCGTCGGTCAGCGCGCCGTTGGCGAGTGCCACCCAGGCTTCGAGGTCGATGGTCTCGTCGTGCTGCTCATCGGCAGCGTAGATATCGATGCTCATGACGTTTGCTGGTCGTAGGCGGCGACGATATCGGCGACGATTCGGTGACGAACGACGTCCTTGGCGCTGAGGTGGATGAAACTGATGCCCTCGATGTTCCACAGGATCTTCTCGATCGTCGCGAGACCGGAGTGGCGTCCGTTGAGGTCGACTTGGGTGACGTCGCCGGTGACGACGGCCTTGGAGTTGAAGCCGATGCGTGTGAGGAACATCTTCATCTGCTCGGGCGTCGTGTTCTGCGCCTCGTCCAAGATGATGAAGGAGTCGTTCAGTGTCCGTCCGCGCATGAAGGCGAGCGGCGCCACTTCGATGGTGCCGTTGGCGATCAGGCGCTGCGCGCCTTCGGGTCCGACCATGTCATAGAGCGCGTCATAGAGCGGTCGAAGATACGGATCGACCTTCGCCATGAGGTCGCCCGGCAAGAATCCGAGGTGCTCGCCGGCCTCGACGGCCGGTCGGGTCAGGACGATGCGTTGCACCTGTCGCCGGTGCAGCGCCTGGACCGCCTGGGCGACGGCGAGATAACTCTTGCCGGTGCCCGCGGGACCGATGCCGAAGGTGATGATCGAGGAATCGATCGCGTCGGTGTAGCGCTTCTGTCCGGCCGTCGAGGGACGCACGGCCTTGCCCTTGGCGCCGCGCACGACTTCGTGGCGCAGGACCTCGCTCGGTCGCAGGTCATCATCGACCATGTCGATGGTCCGGGCGATCTTCGCGGTGTCGAGGGCCTGGCCGCTCTCCAAGACCAACACGAGTTCGTCGAAGAGTCGCAGCACCTTGGCGGCGTCGGGGCCGGTGACCGCGATCTGGTTGCCCTGCACGCGGATCTTCGACTTCGGGAAGGAGGCCTCGATGATGCGCAGGTGCTCGTCGCGGGGTCCGAGCAGTCCCGACATCAAGTGCGTATTCGGTACGAAGGTGGTCGCCGTGAGGGCCTCTTGGGCCGTGGCATCAAAGGTCATCCGGGTGGCCACTCCATTCGACGTCCGCCGAGAACGTGCATGTGCAGGTGCGGCACGGACATCTGTCCGTCATTGCCGATGTTGAAGACCAGGCGGTAGCCGTTCTCGCGGATGCCCTCGTGTTCGACGACCTCTTGGGCCAACAAGATCATGTCGTCCACGATGCCACCGTGGGAGCTCGCGATCTCATCGGCACTGGTGATGTGCTCTCTCGAGACGACCAGCACGTGGACCGGCGCCTGGGGTGCGATGTCGTAGAACGCGTAGGCCCGATCACTCTGAGCGACGGGCTTCGACGGGATCTCCCCGGCGACGATTTGGCAAAACAGGCAGTCACTCATGTGTTGCTCTCATCATTACCGAGATTTCTCACCGATGAGGGTAAATCCCCATCCACCAGCGCCGAAGGCGAGGAGCGATGCCGCGACGACGCCGGCCGTCTCGGCGCGCAGCACCGTCGGCCCCAGTGTGAGCCGAGGGTGTTCGCCCCACTCCCCTTCATCCCAGCCCCCTTCGGGTCCGACGCACACGCTGTGCACGCCATTCCAGTCGCTCGCGCCGTCGAAGTGCGTGAACGCGACGTTCACCGGGACGTCACGAACGTGCAGCGGTTCGTCGATCAGCACGTCGTAGGTGCGGCGGCTCTGGCCGTTCGCTTCGTGGGCGACGCGGCGCCAGCGCGCGACGATCTTGTCGCGCACCTCGCCTCGGAACTTGACGACGACGCGCGCGCTCATCAGCGGCACGATACGGTGCACACCGAGCTCGGTCGCCTTCACGACCGTCCACTCGCTGCGGTCGCCCTTCAGCGGCGCGAGGTACAGCGTCGTGGGTGGCGACTCGGGATCCTTGTGCACCGGCGTCACGCGATGCAGCGCGTGGTCACCGACTTCGCAGAGCGACCACGAGCCCGCGCCGTCGGTGACGACGAGTTCCTCGCCGCTTCTCGCGCGCAACACCGTTCGCAGGTGATGTTCATCCGCCGCACTCAGTGTCGGTTGACCCGGGTCCTCGACGTGGAACTGCGCGATCGCGGCCACCCGTCGCGGCCATTCCAGCAGGGTCACTTCTTCGCTTTGCGTCGATGGAAGAGTCCCCCGCCGCCTTCCAGCACCGCTTCGTTGCGATGCTCGGCCAATTGGCGCAGCAAGTCCTCGGTGGTGTCGTCCAACTCCGTTGGCACGTCGACGACGAGGTGCACGTACAGGTCACCGCGGCCTCGACCGTGCAGGTGTTCGATGCCCTGATGTCGCAATTTGTGCACGGTGCCGTTGGCACTCCCGGCGCTCACCTCGATCGTGACGACGTCACGCAGTGTCGGCACTTCGATCGTCGCACCGAGCACGGCCTGGGTGAAGGCGATGTGCGCCTCGTGGTGCAGGTCGTCGCCGTTTCGCACGAACCGGCTGTCGTTCTGCACGCGCAGGTGCACGAACAGTCGACCGTTCGGTCCACCGCGCAGCCCGGCCGGACCGCGGTCGCTCAGGCGCATCGTCGAGCCGTCCTCGACGCCGGCCGGTACTTGCACCGTCAACGTCGTCGTCTCGTTGCGCCGTCCGTCACCGCGACAGTCGACGCACGGCGTGTCGATCCGAGAACCCATCCCGTTGCAGCGCGTGCACGGCGACGTCGTCACCATCTGGCCGAGGATCGAGTTGCGCACGCGTTGCACGACCCCTTGGCCGGCGCACTCCAGGCACGTCGTCGGCGAGGTCCCGGGCGCGCAGCCCGAACCGTCGCACGTGGTGCAGCGATGTGCGAGCGTCACCGTGACCTCTTTGGTCGCACCGAAGGCCGCGTCATCGAGCGTGATCTCCAGCGAGATCTCGGCGTCCGGTCCGGGCTGGGGTCCGCGGCGTTGCTGCGGGTGACCACCGAGGCCGCCGAAGAACATGTCGAAGATGTCCTGGACCGATCCGGCGCCGAAGGGATTGCCGCCGGCCCCGACGTCAGAACCAAAGCGGTCGTAGTTCGCGCGCCGTTCGGGGTCCGACAGGATCTCGTAGGCCTGTGAGACCTCTTTGAAGCGGGCCTCGGCGCCCGGATCGTCGTTCGTGTCCGGGTGGTACTGGCGCGCGAGGCGACGATACGAGCGCTTGAGGTCTTCCTGCGTGCAGTTGGACTCGACCTCGAGGACGGCGTAGAGATCGGTGTTAGCCACGGTCGTCGTCTCCCGCGAAATGTCGTGTCAGTTGCGCCGAGACGACCTCGGCCGCGGCCATGGCCTCGCGGTACTTCATGCGCGTCGGGCCGAGCAGCCCGACAGCGCCGGCCGGCACGCCGTCGATGGTGACGGGCGCGACGATGAGCGCACAGGTCGACAGCGGTTCGAAGCCGTGCTCCGAGCCGATCGCGACCGAGAGCCCCTGGTCGAGGATGTCCTGGACGAGGCTCACGACGAGGAGCTCTTGTTCGAGGATGGCCAGGACCTTGCGCACGGTCTCGACGCCGTCGAAGACCTCGGCCACGCGCGACGAGCCGCCGATGAAGACCTGCTCACCCTCCATGACCGGCTGTTGGGCGTGCAGCATGCTCACCGACTCACGCACCAAGTTGGCGACGTGATCGCCGCGCGACGGCACTTGGACCCGCGACTCGAGCGACGTATTGATCAGGAGCGCGTTCAACTGTCGCGACGCCTCCATCACTTCCTTGGGCGTCGCATCGAAGTTAGGCGTGAGCGAGTGCTTGACGACCGAGCCGTCGGAGAAGACCGTGACCAGAAGGTGATGGTGCGCGTCAAGATTCACCAGCTGCACACTCAAGATCGTGGCGTGGGAGTGACTGGCGCTCACGACGACCGAGGTGTAGTTCGTCATCTGACTCAGCAGCGTCGAGGTCTGTTCCAGGACCTCTTCGACCTCACCGCGCACACCGGCGAAGAAGGCCTTGACCTGTTGCTGCTGGACTGAACCAAGCACGCCCGACTGCAGGTGGTCGACGAAGTAGCGATAACCCTTGTCGGTCGGGATTCGACCGGCCGAGGTGTGCGGCTGGGCGAGGTAGCCCTCTCGCTCGAGCGCGACCATCTCAGAACGCACGGTCGCCGAGGAGACGTCGAGGTCGGCACTCGCCGCGACCGCCGAGGAGCCGACCGGCTGGGCCGTGTCGATGTGTTCGACGACGACGGCCTTCAGGATCGTCGCCTTGCGGGCGTCGAGGTCGACCATCACATTGGTTGGTTTTCGAACGACGCGACGGGCCATACCTCTCCTTGTTAGCAGTCAATTCTACCGAGTGCTAACCGCGATGTGCGGGCTGGCTATGGTCGGACCATGGATGAAATCCCTAGGTTTGAGCGCCCCAAGCCCCTTCTGTCGGGCCCCGAGCGAGAGCAGTTGGAATCGTGGGTCGCCTTCTACCGGGCCACGTTGATGAAGAAGTGTTCCGGACTCTCACTCGAGGACCTCACGAAGCGACCGATCGAGAGTTCGATGATGTCGCTGCTGGGGATGCTGCGCCACATGACCTTCGTCGAACAGGTCTGGTTTGACGCCCGCTTCGCTGGCAACGAGGTGGTCGAGTACTACAAGAGCCCTGAGGATCGCGACACCGATTGGACGCAACTCGACTCCGCGACATTGGATGAGGTCGTCGCCCACTTCCAACGGGCCTGTGAGACCTCTGACGAACTCGCGCGCGGCCACGGACTCGAGGAGTTCGTCAAGAAGCCGGGCAACGGCCGCGAGCCAGTCGACCTGCGGTGGATCTTTCTCCACATGATCGAGGAGTACGCGCGACACTGCGGACACGCGGACATCCTGCGCGAGTTAGTGGACGGAACGACGGGCTATTAGCCGCGCCAACCGATACCGGGCTCAGCGCTTCGCGTACCGATCGTCGAAGTTCCCGATGATCGCCTTGCAGATCGAGGTGTCGGCCGGTGGGAGTACGCACGTCTCGGTCCAACTGCCATTGCTTGAGAGATCGTCGTAGTAGGTCATCACCCCCATGGCGGCATAACTGCCACCCGAAGGATCGGCGTCACCGTGGATACCCGGTGGGTCAGTGAAGTCGACGACGTGCGGACTGATCGTGGTGACGGACTCCGAGGTCGGCCGCCGCGACGGACAATTTTGCTGATACTGCTGCAGTAAGTCCTTCGTCGCGCTGAGGAAGAGCGGGCACGCTTGGGATTCGCGACAGCCGACGCACGCGCTCGTTTGTGACGCCCTGACCTCCTCGGCCATGGACCCTGGCGCGAGTCTTCCGTTCGAGGCGTCGTGCTGACCGGCCGGTGACGCCGTCACCGAACTGGACCCGTCGGCGCCGATGCTCGCCGTGCAACTCCAACCGGGTGGCGCCAAGACCTTGACCAGGCCCTCATTATCGGAGTAGAACGCCAGCTGGGTCGACGCGCCCTTCGTGAGATCAACTCGGATCTTCGCCGGCAAACGTGCCGGCGTGTCGGTCGATACTCCGACGGACGTCGTGCAGACGTTCAGTGGCAGCTGCACGGAAACGAGATCGTTCGACGAAATCTCGATGTGGACGTTTCTAAGGAAATAGGTCAGTCCGAGTGCGAGGACGAGCGCGGCCGCGATGAAGGCGGCCGCGAGTCTGAGCACTCGTTTCTGTTCGAGCACGGGACGCAACGGCGCGACGACGGGCTCGACCGGCGAGAGCGAACTTGCCACATCGCGGGGTGCCTCCAGACGCCGTCCGCAGGCGTCACAGAAACGAGCGTCATCGCGGTTCGCGGCACCGCACTCACATGTCGTCACACGACATCCTCGCACGCGAGCACGGCGCGCCCCCCGATCAGTCTTCGAGTTTCAACGCGGCGACGAAGGCCTCTTGCGGCACTTCGACACGACCAAGACTCTTCATCCGCTTCTTGCCCTCTTTTTGCTTCTCGAGGAGCTTGCGCTTTCGGGTGATGTCGCCGCCGTAACACTTGGCGAGGACGTCCTTGCGGCGGGCCTTCACGGTCTCGCGACTGATGATCCGCCCGCCGACCGCCGCCTGGATCGGGACGTCGAACATCTGTCGCGGGATCAGCTCCTTCAGTCGTTCGGCCATCCGTCGTCCGTAGTAGTCGGCGTTGGACTTGTGCACGATGGTCGAGAAGGCATCGACTGGCTCGTGGTTGATGAGGAGGTCGACGCGAACCAGTTGGCTCGTGATGTAGCCACTGGGCTCGTAATCGAGGCTGGCGTAGCCCTTGGTGCGACTCTTGAGCGCGTCGAAGAAGTCGATCACGACCTCAGCCAGCGGGATGGTGTAGCGAAGTTCGACGCGGTCGGTCGACATGTAGTCCATCTTGATCATCTCGCCCCGGCGGCTCTGACAGAGATCCATCACCGCGCCGAGGTACTCCGTCGGCGTCAAGATCGTGATGTCGAGCATCGGCTCATCGATGTGATCGAGGCGACTCAGGTCGGGCAACTCCGTCGGGTTGTCGACCAGCACCTCTGTGCCGTCGGTCAGGAACGCCCGGTAGACGACCGATGGCGCGGTCGCGATGATGCCGAGGTCGAACTCGCGGTCGAGTCGTTCGCGCACGATCTCCATGTGCAAGAGGCCCAAGAAGCCGCAGCGGAAGCCGAACCCGAGCGCCTTGGAGGACTCCGGTTCATAGGTAATCGAGGCGTCGTTCAGTTTCAGCTTGTCGAGCGCGTCGCGCAGGTCCGGCAGGTCGTCGCCGTCGATCGGGTAGATCCCGCAAAAGACCATCGGCTTGGGATCGAGGTAGCCGCTCAGCGGCGCACCGGGACGCGCCGTCTCGGTGATCGTCTCGCCCGAGCGCGCTCCCCCGACGTCCTTGATGCCGGCGACGATGTAGCCGACCTCGCCGGGACCGAGTCGTTGCACGCGGATCATCTCGGGCGTGCGGATGCCGATCTCTTCGATTTCGTGGTTCTCACCGGCCTGGAGCATCCGAACGCGGGTGTCGTCGCGGAGCGTCCCTTCGACGACGCGGATCGAACTGATCACCCCGCGGTACTGGTCGTAGTAGGAGTCGAAGATCAGAGCCTGCAGCGCGGCGTCGGGGTCGCCCTTCGGTGCGGGAATCCGCTCGATGACCGCGTGCAGCAACTCCGGCACGCCTTGACCAGTCTTGGCCGATATCTGCAGTACTTGGTCTCCCGGGAGACCGAGGACGCGCTCGAGTTCCTCGATGCACCGTTCGGGATCGGCCGCCGGAAGGTCGATCTTGTTGAGGACGGCCACGATCTCGAGGTTGTGTTCGAGCGCCTGGTAGCAGTTGGCCAGTGTCTGGGCCTGGATCCCCTGGCTGGCGTCGACCAGTAGAACGGCTCCCTCGCAGGCCGCGAGGGAGCGCGAGACCTCGTAGCCGAAGTCGACGTGACCGGGCGTGTCGATCAGTTGGATGATGTGGCCGTCGAAGTTGACCCGGACGTTCTGGGCCTTGATCGTGATGCCGCGTTCGCGTTCGATGTCCATCGAGTCCAGATACTGCGCGCGCATCAGTCGTGGATCGACCGCGCCGGTGATCTCCAGAATCCGGTCCGACAACGTGGACTTACCGTGATCGATGTGCGCGATGATGCTGATGGTGCGGATTTTGGCGGAATCGACGGTCGTTGAGGGAGCTGCCACGGTCTTTCAAGGCTAACCCGAGTGCTCGTTCACTCCTTCACGGAAAGAGCTCCAGAAGCAGCCTGCTATTCTTAACAAGCCCGTCGGACGCGTTGTCCGCGCACTAGAACGAGGATTTTCGTGGCAAACATCAAGAGCCAGATCAAGCGCAACAAGCAGAACGCGGTCGACCGTGAGCGCAACAAGAAGGTCAAGTCCGAGGTCCGCACCCGCGTGAAGAACGCCGTCGCGGCCGTCGGCACCGAGGACGAGGAGTCAGCCTTGCGCTTGGCCATCAAGCGCATCGACAAGGCCGCGACCAAGAAGATCATCCACAAGAACCAGGCCGCCAACAAGAAGAGCGGGCTGATGAAGCGGATCGCCGCGCTGAAGGAAGACGCCTAAGCCGTCTGTCGTGACCTAGCGGCGCCGGGCGCCCTGGGTCATCTTGGCCAATCGGGCCACCAAGATCTCCACGACGGTCAGTTCCGTCACGTCCAAATCGGTGTTGAGGTCCTTGCCGCCGTAACTGACGCCGCCCTTCAAGGCCACGTCGGCGTCGGCGATCCAGTGCACCGCCGTCGAGATCCGTTCGGTGCCGAGACGCTGGGACATCTGCCACGCCTTGGTCGCGGGAAAGCCCTTGATGCCGAGCAACGCGCCGGCCTCATCGCCCGAACGCACGCCGCTCCCTTCGAGTTTGGCCATGCGCAGGTAGTAGCGCTGCAGGATGTTGACGATCTGCAGCCCGGCTCGTCCTTTGGAGTCCAACATGCGTCGCGCGACGACGATGGCCCTCGTCGCGTCGCCCGCGTCGATCGCGTCGGTCAGGTCCCATTCAGGCACGTCGCCAGCGTCACCGAGGTACGGCTCGACGTGGCCGAAGTTGACCGGCGCCGACCCGTAGATCGTCTGCAGCGTCCGAGCCAATGCGTCGACGCGGGCCACGTCATCACCCAGGCGGTCAGTGATCTTCACCGCCGCCTCGTGATCGACGTTGACGCGGTACTCGCCCAGCTTGGACTCGACGAAGGCGACCCGGTCCGCGGTGCGCGAGCCGACGTTCACTTCCACGACCGCGTTCGCACCCTTAACGAGCTTGTTGGCCTTCGTGCCGACGACCGCCAGGACGAGCGTGACATCCGGTGCCGGGTCGTTCATCCAGGCGAGCACCTCGGCGACCTCGTCGGCGAGGAGCGACTGCGCGTCGCGAACGACGACGACTCGCCGGTCAACCAGGAACGGCGGCGTGTTCAACGCTTCGATGACCCGTGACGTGATCGGCTCTCCGCCGGTCGCCGTCACGTCCTTCGCGGTGAAGTCCTGGAGCGCGAAAGAGGGATCGAGTGCACCCAGGGCGTCGGCGATCACGTTGTGGACGGCGTCATAGACCATCGTCGCGTCGGTGCCGACGACGCACACGCTCGAGTTCACGAACTGACCTCGTCGAAGAGTCGCGCGATCACGTCGCGGACCCGCACGGTTCCCTGCACGTCATGAACCCGAACGATACGACACCCCGAGGCGATGCCGAGCGCTGTCGCCGCCAGTGACGGTTCGCGTCGCTCCGTGACCGGCAGGTCGAAGAGCACACCGAGAAAGGTCTTGTTCGATGCCGACAACAACAGCGGCGCGCCAAGTCCGGCGAGTCGGTCGCTGTCACGAAGGAGTTGCAGTGACTGCGCGGCGCTCTTGCCGAGGTCCAGCCCCGCGTCGATGATGATGCGGTCCTCACCAACGCCGGCATCGAGCGCGCGCCGTCGTCGTTCGGTGAGGAACTCCTCGACCGTCGCGGTGACGTCGTCATAGTGCGGGTCGGGGTCGGCGACTCGGGGGCGTAGGCGAATGTGCGTCGCCACGACGGTCGCCCCGGCTCTCGCCGCGACCGGAAGGTAGTCATCGTCGGCGAAGCCGCTGATGTCGTTGCCGACGCAGGCACCTTCGGCGAAGGCCGCCTTGGCCACCGCAGCGCGCCACGTGTCAATACTTATAGGGACGTCGAATCGTCGGACCAGTTCGCGCACGACGGGAACGACGCGGTCCAGCTCCTCGCTCTCGTCGACCTCGTCACCGGGCCCCGCCTTCACGCCACCGATATCGAGCAGGTCCGCGCCGTCGAGCACCAGTTGCTCCGCGCGTCCATACAGCGCCTCGAGGTCGAACGTGGCGGCTGGTTCGAAAAAGGAGTCCTTGGTGCGATTGAGGATTCCCATCACCAAAGCTCGCGACGTCAGGTCGTAGGTTGTCGCGCCGAGCGAGAGCGTGATCGGCGCCGCCGGTTGATAGACCCGCACTAGTAGAGGCGGCTGGCGAGTTTTCGTCGATACGACACGTAGCGCGGATCCTCGGGACCGAGTGCGTCGAGAATCTCGAGGAGCGAGTCCTTGGCACCGCTCGTGCTCGACGACTGCTCCAGCAGGTGCTCGAGCGTCAGGTCGAGGTCACCATCGAGCGAGACGCCACTTCGTTGCAGGCGAATCCGCGCGAGGATCGTCTTGGCGCCGATGGTGTGCTCGAACGGCTTCAAGACCGCTTCGGCGTCATCGAGTCGGTCGTCGCGACGAAGGAGATCGCCGAGGGAGACCGCGGCGTCCACGTTGGTGGCATCGAGTTCGAGCGCGGCGCGTAGCGACGCTTCATCACCAGCGTCGACCAGTTTGTCGACTTTCGAGGCACCGGGCGCCAGCTTTTCGATGAACGCGCGCACGGTCGACTCCGGGAACGCCCCGATGAACTGGTCCACGATCTTGCCCTTGTCGATCGCGTACACCGCGGGAATCGATTGGACGTTGAAGGCCTGAGCGATCTGGGGATTGGTGTCCGTGTCGACTTTGGCGAGCTCCACGGCACCGTTGGTCTCGCCGATCACCTTTTCGAGGATCGGTCCGAGGGTCTTGCAGGGGCCGCACCACTCCGCCCAAAGGTCGACGACGACCGGCACGGTCATCGATCGCTCCATGACGGCGGTGCCAAATGTCGCGTCGGTTACGTCGGTCACGACGGTCAGCATAACGGCGTGTTCGCGTGGATGAAGAGGTCGCAGCGCGCTGTTAGCCTCGCCGAATATGAACAGCGCCGTCGTCGGAATTGACGAACCACAGGTCACCGCGTGGATGGTCGAGCACGTCGGTGCCGTGGCACCGCTCAGCTTCGAACTCATCGCCGGGGGCCGCTCCAATCTGACGTTCCGGGTCATCGACGCCGCGGGAACCGCTTTCGCCTTGCGCCGCCCGCCGACGAGTCACGTCTTGCCGACGGCGCACGACATGGTGCGCGAACACATGATCATCTCGGCGCTCTATCCCCTCGGCATCCCCGTTGCCCAACCGCTCGGGCTGTGTGTCGATGACGAGGTGAACGAACGGCCGTTCTACGTCATGGAGTTCGTCGATGGCGCGATCCTGCGCGACCGCGCCCAGGCTGAAGCCGCGTTTGACGAGGGACTACGTGGCGTCATCGGCGACCATCTCGCCGCGACGCTGGCCCAACTCCACGACGTCGACGTCGAGAGTGCAGGCCTCGGCGACCTCGCACGTCACGACGGCTATATAGAACGCCAACTCCGTCGCTGGCGCACGCAGTACGAACAGATGCACGTCGAGGGCGTCGATCACGGTGGACTGATCGAAGCCGTCGGCGACGAACTCAGCGCGAGGATCCCGAATCAGCAGCGCGTCTCGGTCGTGCACGGCGACTACCGCCTCGACAACACGGTGCTCGATGACGGCGGTCGAGTGCGCGCGATACTTGACTGGGAGATCTGCACACTGGGTGACCCGATCGCCGACCTTGGACTGTTGATGGTCTACTGGGCGGAACCCGACGACGCGACGGCATCGTTGTTGGGAGTGTCGCCGACGACCGCCCAGGGCTTCGCCACCCGTGACCAGGTCTTGCAGGCGTATGCGTCGCACTCTTCACTCGATCTGAGCCGAGTCGCCTACTATCAAGCGTTCGGTTATTGGAAGTTGGCCTGCATCATGCAAGGGGTCTTCGCTCGCTACAGCGCCGGCGCGGCCGGCGGCGACCAGGGCAGTGTCGCCGAGTACCCGAAGCACATTTTGCTACTCGCGCAAAATGCGAAGATGACATTGGAGGTGAACTGATGGACGACGAAATCTACGATCACATCATCTTCCTCGCGGACCCCGATTTGAACGAACCGGTGCTCGTCGTCGCGCTCGAAGGTTGGATCGATGCGGGCCTCGGTGCGAGCAACGCGATCGGCACCATGCTCGACACCATCTACACCGAGGTACTGGCGACCTTCGACACCGAGTACTTCATCGACCAGCGCGCCCGTCGACCGATCGCGCGCATCGTCGACGGCGTCACGACCGAACTCACGTGGCCCGAGATCCAGCTGCGCTTCGGTCGCGATGGTGACGGCGCCGACATCTTGTTCTTGGTCGGTCCCGAGCCGGACTTTCACTGGAGCGACTTCGTGGACGTCGTCACTGATGCCGCCGGCCGCTTTGACGTGCGACTGGTCGTCGGACTCGGCGCCTTCCCCGCCCCGACGCCCCATACTCGCCCGGTGCGCATCATCGGCACGGCGCCCGCCACGAGCGCGAATCTGCTCGCTCGCGTGGGCACGGTCTCGGGCGAGCTCGAAGTGCCGGCGGGCATCAGCTCGGCGCTCGAGCTCGGCTTCTCCGAGGTCGATATGGAGATCGTCACGCTCTGGGCCCGTGTTCCGCACTACGTGGCCTCCATGCCATATCCGCAGGCGTCGGCCGCCTTGATCGAGGGATTGGCGAGCATCGCCGGTCTCACCTTGGATGCCGGCGCGCTTCGCGCCTCAGCCGAAGAGGCTCGCCAACGCGTTGATGATCTCGTGACGAATAATCCCGATCACACGACGATGGTCGAACAACTCGAACAGGCGGCCGACGAGATCGAAGGCGTCTCCCTCGACGAGGAGTTGCCGAGCGGCGACGAGTTGGCCGCCGAACTCGAGCGATTCCTTCGAGGTGAAGCGAACTAAGTCGGCTGCGGTCGCTTACGTCGCGGAAACGTCGACGTCACCCTCTTCGATGCGAAGTCCCAGTCCCAGGGCGTACCCCTCGAGGAACAGTCCGCTCTCTTCTTGACGTTCGAAGCGGTTGGCGATCTCATGGAAACGTGGCGTGTGGCCGACCTCTTGGAGATGGGCCAGTTCGTGGACGAGCACCGCGTCGATCACCCACTCCGGGCATTGGCGCAGACGATTGGAGAGTCGAATCTCCTTGCTCGCTGGCGAACACGACGCCCAACGCGCCTGTTGGTTCTTCACCCATCGGACCGAGCTCGGCGTGACGCCATCGTTGTAGCGATCGGCGAGTTCCCTCGCCCTGTCCTCGAGTGACGCGTCGCCGGCAGAGTTCTGCGGGCGCTGCGTCATGAGTCGCTCCACGAGGTCGTCGACGAACGTCGTGCGCTCGCGGCCCTTCACTCGCGCCGGGATCAACACGACGATTCGACTCCCCGACCAGTGGGCGGTGCCGGTCTTCTTGCGTCTGGTCGACGCGCGGATCTCCACTTCGGGACGATCGAAGCGAGGCGGCTCGATGGTGATCGTCGTGTCGGAATCGTGACTCGAGTGTTTGCTCATCAGACGATGATGTTCACCAGTCGCGGAGGTCGAGACACGATCCGCTGCGGCGTAGCACCCGCCAGGACGGCCCTGATCGCGGCGTCCTCGAGCGCTGCGGTCGAGGCGTCGGCCATCGAGATATCCGGCGGAACCTCGAGTTTCGCGCGAACCTTGCCGTTCACCTGCACCACCATCGTGACCTTGGCCCGCTTCACGAGTTCGGGATCGGCGACAGGCCAACTCTGAAGGTGGACACTCTTCTCCCCGGGGTGTCGGAGCTCCCAGATTTCCGCGGTCACGTGCGGAGCCATCGGCGCGAGCAACTTCACCAGCACGTCGATCGCTTCGTCGAAGGTCACGCGTTCGATGCCATGATCGCTCCGCGATTGCTTGGAGATCGCGTTCACGAGTTCCATCAAGGCTGCGACCGCAGTGTTGTGGCCCCAGTGTTCGAAGTCGTAGGTGACCTTGTCGATCGTGCGGTGCACGACACGACGGATCTCGACGTCACTCTCGTCGGCGCCCTCGTGGAACTTCACCTCGTGGTACTCGCTCAATCGATAGACGCGGTCCAGGAATCGCCCGCAGCCGTCGATGACCTCATCGGTCTGGTCGGTCCAGTCGAAGTCATCGGCCGGTGGGCCGACGAAGAGGTGGAAGAGACGAAGGCCGTCGGCGCCGACGGTCTCGTAGTACTCCTCGGGCGCGACGAGGTTGCCCTTCGATTTGGACATCTTCGATCCCGACAGGCGGATCATGCCTTGGGAGAACTGCTTCTTGAAGGGCTCACGCGGTAGTCCCGGCGCGAAGCCGATGTCGATCATTGCCTTTTCGTAGAAGCGCGCATAGAGAAGGTGAAGGATCGCGTGCTCGATGCCGCCGATGTACTGATCGACCGGCATCCACTTGGCCGCCTCGCCCGAGTCGAAGGCTCGATTCGGCGTGAAGGGATCGGCGTAGCGCAAGAAGTACCACGAGGAGTCACAGAACGTGTCCATCGTGTCGGCCTCGCGAACGGCGGGTCCTCCGCAGAGTGGGCACGTCGTATTACGGAACTCCGCGTGGGTCGCCAGTGGTGACTGACCGGTCTTATCCATCACCACGTCGTCGGGCGCGAGCACCGGCAGTTGATCGTCGGGCACCGGCACGATCCCGTCGTTCGGACAGTAGATGATCGGTATCGGACAGCCCCAGAAGCGCTGTCGCGAGATCAACCAGTCGCGAAGGCGGTAGTTGACCTTGGCCACGCCGTTCGCGTGTTCCGCGAGGAATTCCGTGGCGCGGGTCTTGGCCTCGGCGACGTCAAGGCCGTCGAGAAAACCGGAGTTGACCTTCGGGCCGTCGCCGGTGAAGGCACCGCCTTCGAAACCGTCAGGTACTTGGGTGGTGTGTACGACGGGCAAGCCGTAGGCCACGGCGAAGGCGTAGTCGCGTTCGTCCTCCCCGGGCACGGCCATGATCGCGCCCGTGCCGTAGGTGCCAAGGACGTAGTCGGCCACGTAGACGGGCACGGACTCGCCGTTGAGTGGATTCATGACGTAACTGCCGGTGAAGGCGCCGCGCTTATCGAGTGCCGCGCCCCCTTCGGAGGTCGCGGTGCGAACGATCTCGCTCTCCTTGGACGCCCGCTCGACGAGATCGGCGACGGCGTCACGCTGATCGTCGGTGGTCAGTTGCTCGAGCAGCGCGTGTTCAGGCGCGACGACGGCGTAGGTGATACCGAAGGCGGTGTCCGGTCGGGTCGTGAAGACACGGATGGCCTTTGACGGATCGTTGGCGAAGGCCAGGTCGAACTCGACGCCCTCGCTGCGACCGATCCAGTTGCGCTGCATCGACTTGATCCGATCGGGCCAGTCAAGAGTGTCGAGCTCGTTCAACAACTCTTCGGCGTACTCGGTGATCTTGAAGAACCACTGTTCGAGATTGCGCCGCTCGACGAGGTCACCGGAGCGTTCACAGGTTCCATCGGCGAGGACCTGTTCGTTCGCGAGGACCGTGCCGCACCCGGGACACCAGTTGACGACCGCTTCCGCGCGGTACGCGAGGCCTGCCTTCAAGAACGCCAGGAATATCGTCTGGGACCAGCGGATGATCTCGGGGTCGTGGCTGCGGACCTCACGACGCCAGTCATAGACCGCACCAAGACGCAGCAGCGACGACTTGAGTTCGATGATGCGGGCCTCGGTGAAGATCCGAGGGTGCGTGCCCGCCTTGATGGCGGCGTTCTCGGCCGGCAGGCCGAAGGAGTCGAAGCCGAAGGGAGAAAGGACGGCCTTGCCGAGCATGGTCTGGTAGCGGACGTTGACGTCGCCGAAGGTGTAGATCCGGACGTGGCCCTGGTGGGCCGATCCCGACGGGTAGGGGTACATGCACAGGGCGTAGTAGCGCTCGCGCTGGTCGTCGTTGTCGACCTCGTACGTGCCGTCTTCGAGCCAGCGGTCCTGCCACTTCTTCTCGATCTTCATTACGTCAAAAGGCCGCGCCATCTATCCATTCTAGAAGTTGGGCACCGCTCCTCCGGTCCGGAAAATCGATGGCGTATTCGAGTGCGAGACTTTACGAATGAGCGAAAACCAATGGACCAAAGTTGATGACTACCTCGTCGGGCTGTTCTTGCCGTCCGATCATGCGCTCGAGCGCGCTCAGGATCGAAGCACGGCCGCAGAGCTCCCTCCGATCGCCGTCGCACCGAACCAAGGCAAACTGCTGCAACTCTTGGCCACGATGCACGGGGCGCGGCGCATCCTGGAGATCGGGACGCTCGGCGGGTACAGCACCACCTGGTTGGCTCGCGCGCTCCCCTCTGACGGCATACTCGTCACGCTTGAACTGGAGTCGCACCACGCCAAAGTGGCTCGCGAAAACCTCGACGACGCAGGCGTCGGATCGTTGGTCGAGATTCGCGTCGGGCCCGCCACAGTATCGCTGCAGGAGTTGATCGATCAAGGGACGGCGCCCTTCGACTTCATCTTCATTGACGCCGACAAGGACGGCTATCCGACGTACCTGGAGCTGACCCTGCAACTGTCGCGACCAGGCACCGTCATCGTCGCCGACAACGTGGTGCGCGGCGGCGAGGTCATCGACCCGGCGAGCACCGACGAACGAGTCCAGGGTGTTCGAACGTTCCTTGCGATGGCCGCAGCCAATGACCGTCTGGAAGGCACCGCGGTGCAGACGGTCGGGAGCAAGGGATATGACGGCTTCGCGCTCCTCGTCGTCACTGATTGAGCCATCGAGATGAGGATTCGTCGAGCGGTCCCCGAAGACGTAGCGACCATCCACCAACTGATTCGCGACCTCGCGCTCTACGAACGAGAGTTGGCATCGGCGAAGGCCACACCCGAACAGTTGCGCGAGAGTTTCTTCTGTGACTCACCCAAGGTCTTCTGTGACTTGGTCGAGACCGACGACTCGGACGTCGCAGGCTTCGCGGTGTGGTTCCTCAACTATTCGACGTGGACCGGCACTCACGGCATTTTCCTCGAAGACCTGTTCGTGCAGCCACCGTTTCGCGGTCGCGGCTACGGCAAGGCACTGTTGGTCCACCTCGCACAGGAGTGCGTCGCGAAGGGATACCACCGGCTCAAGTGGTCGGTTCTCGACTGGAACCAACCGTCGATCGACTTCTACCTCTCGCTGGGCGCCGAGGCCATGGATCAATGGACGGAGTTCCGTCTGACGGGTGACGCGCTCGTGAAATTGGCTGCTTCTTCGGAGCGTTAACCGCCAAAGCACACCCAAGTGACGTCTGCTGTTTCAAATCTGTTTCGGTGACGTTAAAAGGCCGCGACGGCCATCCATTCTCGGGAAGCCGTCGCACTTCGACCGATAACGTTGTGTCATTACGACGACATACCTTCTCGTTCATGGCGGATGGAGCGGGGCTTGGTGCTGGCAAAAACTTGCCGCTGAGTTCGACCGTCGTGGCATCAAGTGGATCGCCATCGACTTGCCGAGTTCCAAGAACGGGGCCAAACCCACGACGGACCTGGCCGCCGATGCCACGGCCGTCGCGACGACCGTCCATCGTGACGGTCACTACATCCTCGTGGGCCACAGCTACGGCGGTGCCGTCGTCACGGAGGTCGCACCGCGGATCCCCAACCTCGAACGAATCGTTTACGTCGCGGCGTTGGTACCCAAAGAAGGCCAGAGCGCGACCGAAACCGCGCGCGTGGTGCGGGTGCCCACCAAACTCGATGAGGCCATTGAAGTGGACGGCGCCTACCTGCGGCTGAACAAGAACATTGCATCGGCGGCGCTCTACAACGACTCCCCGGCGGCGATCGCGAGTTGGGCCGTCGACAAACTCTCGACGCAGACGACCGCGAGTTTTCGCGCGAAGAGGACGTCGGCGGACGTCGATGTCGATTCGCTCTACATTCGCTGCACCCTCGATCGAGCGCTCGATCCGCTCCTCCAAGAACACATGTCCGAACGCTGCGACGTCGTGTTCGACCTGGCGAGTGACCATTCGCCGTTTCTCTCACAGCCCACGAATCTGCTCGAAGCCATACTCTCCTAGGCGAGCGGTTGGCCTCCTCGGTCGCCCCTTCGCGTGCGACATCTTCGGGGACGAAGCGCAATTCGTGAATGGCAGTCCCTTGGCGACGAGGTCGCTGAGAGTCCACGTCGGCGATTTCGAGGTCACGACGTTTGACCAGTGAATCTTAGACAGGTATCCTAGAATGATGTCGCTCCTGGCCCCGCGCAACCCTGACCGACCCACGCCGATAGTGCAGTTGTGCGTTGATGTCGTGACGATTCCTTCCGCCATCGAGGTCGCCCACATGGGTCTGCGAGCTGGCGTTGACTGGCTGGAGTTCGGGACGCCGCTCATCTCCTTCGCCGGCATCAACTCCTTCGGTGAGTTCCTTTCTGAGTTCCCCGGGGCGACCACGTTTCTCGACGCCAAAGTCATGGACGCGTCACTGCGCTACGTGAAGACGGCGGCGAAACTCGGCATCGACATGGTGTGTCTGTGCGCGAGTGCCTCCGATGCCACCTTTCGGGTCGCCGTGGCCGAAGGTCGCGAATCGGGCGTGAAGATCGTGGGCGATCTCTATGCCGTGGCCGATCCAGTGCGGCGCGCGAAAGAGCTCATCGACGTGGGCGTCGACTACCTCTACTTGCACTACGGCTACGACCAACTCAACGAAGAGCCCCAGAACGATCGAACCCTCGAACACCTCGTCCAGATCAAGGAGTTCTGTTCATTGCCGATCGGCATCGTCGCGTCGTCGACCGCGTTCGGCGAGGAGGCTGCCCGCTCCGGCGCCGACATCATCTTGGTCAGTCATCCATTCCTGATCGGACCCGAGGCTGAGGACAAACTTTCGGACTTCGTGACCCGCGTGAAGACGGCCGCGCGCTGATTCGAGACGTCGCTCAGTTGCACCCACCTGTGCTCGACGCAACACGAACGTGCGATGGTGAGGCTCGGCGAGAGTCTTGCAGAACCAGGACATTTGCCCTAGATTAGGTGCAGGATGGTTGAGAGAGGGGACATCAGAGATGCCACGTCACGATGCGGATCAAAGTGTGGAGAGCGCTGGTCACGAGGAGTGGGACCGAGCCCCCGACCTCGCGAATGACAAGGACGCCGCGCTGATCAAACGCGCCGGGGTTGTCGTGCCCGGCGGGATGTTCGGTCACGTGCAGAACTGGATGCTGCAGCCCGGTTATCCCCAATTCTTCTCGCGAAGCCTTGGCAGTCGGGTGTGGGACGTCGACGGCAACGAGTACCTCGACTTCATGTGTTCGTGGGGTCCGATCACGCTCGGCTACAACCATCCCAGCGTTGAAGCTGCAGCCTCGCAGCAGCGCGCGCTCCAAGGGATCGGTGCCGGGCCAACGGAACTCCTCGTGGAGCTGGCCGAGAAACTCGTTGACCTGATTCCTCAGGCCGACTGGGTGGTCTTCGGCAAGAACGGCTGTGACGCCACGACTACCGCGATCACCATTGCTCGCGCCGGAACGGGGAAGAAGAAGATCCTCAAGGCCCGCGGTTCGTATCACGGAGCGATTCCCTGGTGCTCACCGAATCAGAACGGGGTCACCCCCGAGGACAGGGCCCACATCATCGAGATCGAGTACAACGACGTCCAGAGTCTGGCGGCCGGCGCCGCCGCGGCGGGCGACGACCTCGCGGGCATCATCTTGACGCCGCACCGCCATGACGTGCGTCGAGATCAAGAGCCGATCCTCCTCGAGTTCGCCCAGGCCGCGAGGGACATCTGTGACCGCAATGGAGCGGTGCTCATCCACGACGAAGTGCGGACTGGCTTTCGCGTTGGTTTGCGCGGCGCCTGGGAGCCACTGGGCATTCTTCCGGACTTGGTCGCGTACTCCAAGGCCATCGCGAACGGTCACTCGCTCGCCGCTCTCACGGGCATTGACGCGCTGCGCGATGCCGCGGCGTCGGTGACGATCACCGGAACCTTCTGGTACGACGCTCCCCCGATGGCGGCTGCCTTGGTGACGATCGCGACATTGGAGGCCATCGACGGCCCGGCGGTGATGGGCGCGAAGGGCACGAAGTTGATGACCGGTCTGGTCGACCAGGCCCGAACTCACGGCGTCGACGCGACGGTCTCTGGACCGCCCCAGATGCCCTATCTTCGATTCAAAGACGACCAGTCACTCGACGTCGCCAAGATGTGGTGCGCCGAGGCACTTCGTCGCGGTGTCCTCTTCCATCCGTTCCATAACTGGTTCCTGTCGACGGCCCACACGGACGACGACATCGATCGAGCGCTTGACGCGTCGAACGCGGCCTTCGCGTTCGTCGCTCGACGTCGTTGATCGGCGTTCGACCGACGGTCGGCGTCGCTACTTCTTCTTCGCGCTCGGGGACTTCGAGCGCTTCGCACGGGCGTTCGTCTCTTGATCGGAGGCCAGCCAATCGGGTGGATTGCCCGGGAGCGCCTCCATCAACGCGAGGAGGCCTTCTTTCAGTCCGAGGAACCCACCTTCGTAGTTCGACAGGGCGATCCGGTGCAGGCCGAACCCGTCGGCCAGCGCGGTCAAGATCGGCGCGGCCCACCCGAGGTCGTCGCGCCGAGAGGCGGTGACGATCGTATTGTGCGGACGCCACGTCATCTTGATCGCCGCTTCCACTTCGGCTTTGAGAGCCGGACGGCTCGCGGCGAAGAGGTAGGCCTCGAACTGCAACTTGTCGTACTTGAGCGCGGTGGTCGCGACCATCTCGATGTAGGCATCGACCGCGGTCGAGCGGTCCATGTCCTCGGCGATGATCTTGAGGCTGAGCGTCTCGTGATCGACGATCATCGACGCCATGATCGAGCGAAAGGCCTCCACCACGAGCGCGTCGATCGTGGGGAAGAAGTAACTCGGCGCTGACGCGGCCACGCCCGCGCGTTTCGCCACCGAGCGGTGGGTGACGGCGGAAATGCCATCTTCGTAAATGATGTCGACGGTCGCGTCGAGGATCTCTTTCATCCGCGCCTCACCCTTGGAGTACCGACCGGGTGTGATGGTTGCCATCAAATCAGCCTAAAAGAATTCATCTCGACGTCGCGGGTCCGAATGCGGATGGGCGTCGATCAAACGTCGGGTGTACTCGTGTTGCGGATCGTTCAAGATGTCGCGGGTTTGGCCCATCTCGACGATGCGCCCCTGCCACATGACGGCGACGCGGTCGGCTATCTCGGCCAACACCGCCAATTGGTGCGTGACGAAGAGGATCGAGACGCCGATCTCATCGCGCAGGTCTCGAAAGACCGCCAGGAGTTGCGCCTGCACGGAGACGTCGAGTGCGGAGACCGATTCATCGGCGATCAGGACCTCGGGGCCGGCCGCCAGTGCGCGCGCGATGGCGACGCGTTGGCGCTGACCGCCGGAGAGTTCACGTGGGCGTCGGGCCGCCGATCCGCGTGGGAGCTGGACCTGATCGAGCAGCGTGTTGACGAAGCCGGTCTCGTCGACCTTGTGCACGTCGCCCAGCACGTGTCCCACTTCGAGCAGCGTGTCGCGCACGGAGAGTCGAGGGTTCAGCGACGAGTACGGGTCCTGGAAGACCATCTGGATGCGACGTCGAATGGCCCGGAGTTCCTTTCCGCGCAGCCGCAAGAGATCGTCGTCACCCAGTAGCACCGAACCGGAGTCCGGTTCTGTGAGTCGCACGATGCAGCGCGCCAGCGTCGTCTTGCCGCTGCCCGAGCCGCCGGCGAGTCCCAGGATCTCGCCGCGCCCCAGTTCGAAGGACGCGGCGTCGACGGCGCGAACGTGCTCTGGTCCACCCGCGCCACCGTGGCGTTGCCCTCGGAGCCGGAACTCCTTGGTCAGCGAGTCAACCGCCAGCGAGACCTGCGTCGTCGACGTCATCGGTCCTGCGCTCCGGTCAGTGCGTCCACGTCCTCGTCGTGACCACCTTCGAACGGACAGGCCGAGGTATGTGCGGCGCCCACCGGTTCGAGGATCATCGACACCGACGCACAGGCCGGGCGCGCGTGCGGGCAACGGGCCATGAAGACACATCCCGGCTCCAGCGGACCCAACTCGGGCGGTTGACCCAGCAAGGGAATTCGCTTCCGGTTGAGATTGGCGGACTCCAACTCCGGGACCGAGGCCAAGAGACCCTTGGTGTAGGGATGACGGGGTCGGTAGTAGATCTCGTCGACGGGCCCGGACTCGACGATCCGACCTCCGTACATGACCAGGACCCGGTCACACATCTGGGCGATCACCCCGAAGTCGTGCGAGACGAGCAGGATCGCCATGCCGAGGTCGTGGCGCATCTCAGAGAGCAGCTGCAGGATCTCCTTCTGGGTCAACACGTCGAGCGCGGTGGTCGGTTCGTCGGCGATGAGCAGTTTGGGGCCGGCCGCCGTCGCGAGTGCGATCATGATCCGCTGACGCATACCGCCGCTGAGCTCGTGCGGATAGGAGAGATAGTTCTGCGCCGGGTTGGGGATGCCGACGCGCTCGAGCATGTCGATCGCCGTCTGTCGCGCGGCGTGTTTGTCGAGACCTTTGTTGAGGCGCAGCGTCTCGGAGATCTGCGCGCCGACGCGAAAGACCGGGTTCAACGAACTGAAGGGGTCTTGGAAGATCATGCCGACGTCCGAGGCTCGAAAGGCCCGCAGAGCCTTGTGCGACATCGTCAAGACGTCTCGGCCGTCGAAGGTCACGACGCCCGAGGAGACGCGCGCGGCGGGCGTGATGAGCTTGGTGATCGCCCGGCTGGTCAGACTCTTGCCGGAGCCGGACTCACCCACCAGTCCCAACACTTCGCCGCGGTCGATCGCGAAGTCGACCCCGTGCACCGCGACGAGCGGCGTCTCGCGTGAGCCGAACTCGATACTCAGGTCATCGACGGTCAACAACATCTCAACCCACCCGACGATCAGAGAGGCCCTCGCCGATGAGACCGATGCCGAGTCCGAAGAACACGATCAAGAGACCCGGCAGTGTCGTGATCCACCAGGCCTGCAGTAGATACGGCTGCCCTTCGGCGATGATGGCACCCAACTCCGGCGTCGGGGGTTGCACGCCGATGCCGAGGTAGGACAGACCGGCCAGCAGCAAGAAGTTGCCCATGACATCGATCGTGGAGAACACCAAGAGATTCCGGACCAGGTTCGGAATACCGTGTCGAAAGATGATCCGCCACTTGGAATAGCCGAGCACGACCGCGGCCTCCATGAAGGGAAGCTCACGGATCACCAGCATCTGGGAACGAGCGAGGCGCGCGTAGAGCGCCCACGACACGGACGGCACGCCGATCACGATGCCCTTCAGACCGGGACCGGTGATCGCCACGATCGCGATGACCAGCACGATGAAGGGAAAGGAGATCGCGACGTCCGCAACCCGCGCCACGATCGCGTCGAACTTGCCACCGAAGTAGGCACCGGCTGCGCCCAGGACCAGTCCAATGGGCAGCGAGATGTAGGTGACGAACGCCACCACCACGAGATCGAGTCGAAGTCCGTAGAGGCAACGCGAGAAGAGGTCCCGGCCGTTCTCGTCGGTGCCGAAGGGGTGACTCCACGACGGCGGCGTGAGGATCTTGGCGAAGTTCAACGCGTAGGGATTCTGCGTGATCAGTGGCGCGAGGATCGCAAAGAGGACGAACAGCCCGACGATGACGATGCCGATCTTCACCGAGATCGGGAGACGCCAGAGTGCGCGCATCGCGGCTCGCGTACGCGGCATCGACGTCTCGCGCGCGACCACCACGTCGACGTTGGTCGTCTCGGTCATTTCGCCAACCGAACGCGGGGATCCAGTACCGCCTGGAGGATGTCCGTGAAGAGCGAGGCCATGACGACCAGGGTGCCGGCGATGAGCGCCAGGGCCTGGACGAGCGAGTAGTCGCGGGCCAGAATGGCCTGCACCAGGAGCGAGCCGACGCCCGGGATCTGGAAGACCTGCTCGATGATGACGGTCCCGCCGATGAGAAAGCCGATGACGGCCGACAGGATCGTGAACGTCGGCATCACCGCGTTGCGCATCGAGTGCTTGAAGATGATCCGCCACTCCGAAATGCCGCGCGACCTCGCGGCCTCGACGTACTCCGAGTCGAGTACCTGGACCAGGTTCGATCGCAACGATCGCGTGACCAGCACGACCAGCGAGAGGCCGAGCGTGAGCGCCGGCAATGTCAGTGTCCGAAAGAATCCGCTGACGCCGCTCTCGTAACCCGAGACCGGGAACCAGTTGAGTTTCAGTCCGAAAAAGAGGGCGATCATCAGACCCAGCCAAAAGGTCGGCATTCCGAAGAGGAACGTCGTGAAGAGTCGAGTGCCGTGGTCGAAGCCGCCGTTCGGACGGATCGCCGAGGCGATGGCGAGCGGCACGCCGATCACGACGGCGATCACCAAGCCGTAGCTGATCAGCAGGAGGCTCGGCATCACGCGTTGGCCCAGGATGTACGTCACCGATGAGTTCAAGGACAGTGACTGACCCAGATTCCCATGGATCAGCATGTTGAGATAGGTGAAGTACTGCGACGCCAGCGGATTATCCAGACCGACGCGTCGTCGGACCTCGTTGACCACGTTCTGGGGCACCCGAGGACCGAGGGCCAGTCGAACGGGGTCCCCGGGAATCAGATGCACGAGGAAGAAGGTGACCGTTGCTAATCCCCATAGGACGAGGATGCAGAGCAATAGTCGCCGTACGAGGTACCTCCCCATTCTTCCGGACGTCTCTCCTTGGCCGTTACCGAGTTACTTTCCTGATGCGATCCACGTATCTTGCAGCTGGTCGACGCCCATGACGTTGAGGTCAGCGCCACAGACGTTGGTCTGGTGGGCCGTGAGTATCGGGTAGTCAACCAGGTTGATCGCGGGCTGCTGCTGCATGAAGGCCTCTTGAATCTTGGGCCACTGCTCGGCGCGCGAGGCTTCGCTGACCGTCGACGTGAACTTCTGCACCATGGTCCAGATCGCGGGATCCTTCCAACCGGTGAAGAATCCGTCAAGCCCTGACTTGGTCGGGTCCGCTTCGAAGTTGGCGTACTCGTCGGGCACCGGAATGTCCGATGAGGTGATCGCGAAGGCGAAGTTCAACTGGTACTTCATCGCTGACCAGTTGTCGGTCATCGTCGCCGAGGCCAGCGGTACGAGCGTGACGTCGATGCCGATGGCACTCAACTCCTGCTTGATCAACAAGGTGAGTTGACCGAAGTAGTCGAAACCGGTCGGGTACTGGAGCGTCACCTTGAAGCCCTTGGCGTACCCGGCCTCTTTCATGAGCTTCTTGGCGGCCTTCAGGTCGTACTTGTACGGCGGCACCTGGCTGTCGTTCCCGTCGTACTTCAGTTGACCCATGACGTCGTTCGGTACGGTCCCGATGCCGTGGAAGATCTCCTTGATCAGCAGCTTGCGGTCGATGGCGTCGGCGATGGCAAGTCGGACGTCGACGTTGCTCAACGGCTTGTAGGTGACGTTGGGATAGATCGCGACCCACGCGGGGATGTTGTGCTGGGCCAGGACCAACTTCTTGTTCGACTGGATCGTCGGGATCTGCGACGGGGTAATGAGGTCAGCGATCTGGGCCTCGTTGCTCTCCAGATCGAGCAGGCGGCTGTTGGAGTCCAACGCGAAGTCGAACGTGACCTTGTTCAGGTACGGCAGTGGCTTGTCCCAGTAGTACGGGTTCTTGACGAACGTCACGTGCGAGCCACTCACGAAACTCTGGAACTTGAACGGGCCCGAGCCCACGGGATTCTTCCAGAAGGCCTTACCCTCTTTCTGGACCAGCGCCTGGGGCACGACGAACGCGGGGAATGAGGCGATGTCGTCCAAGAAGGCGGCGACGGGATGGAGCAACGAAATGGTCACGGTCGAACTGTTGACGACGCGCGCCGTTCCGTACCCGACGGCCAGGACGCCCATGACGATGTTGGACTTCGGGCTACCGAACTGATTGAGGCTCCAGGCGACGTCTTGTGCCGTCACGGGCTGTCCGTTGGAGAACTTCACACCGGGTCGCAGGTGGAACGTGTAGAGGAGTCCATTCGGTGAGATGGTCCAACTCTTGGCGATCAACGGAACGATCGCGTTCTTGCCGGTGGGGTCGAAACCGACGAGTCCCTGATAGATCAAGTTGTCGGCGAAGATGTCGCCGTTGCCATTGAGGATGTCGAGCGGGTCGAGGGTCTCGGTCGAGGTGCCTCGAGCGTAAACCAAGTTGCCACCGCTAGTGGGCGTGCCGCTGCACACCGAACTGGTCGAGTGTGACTGCATCGTCACACTCCGATGAGTGATAGCGACCTTGGGAGAGCGTGCTCCGTACGCGCTGCCTCCCAGCAGTGCGAGCGACGTTACGCAGAGTGATCCTGCCAGGACAATTGGTGCAACTCGACGAGCACGCATAATTCTTCCCCCTATTATTGGACAACTGGCTTATTATAAACTCAGCGTCGTGTTCGATGAATCTAGGTCACACGCCCTGGATTGTCAAGCCGTCAACGATCAGATTCGTTGCAGCTGTGTTAACACTTTCCCTTCCACCGAAGCGGCGGACGATCGACCGACGAAATGGTTAGGGACGAAGTCGTGCGACGACGTCAGCGAACTCGAGCGCGGCGGGTTGTTGAATCGTGAAGTACGAATAGCCCCACCGATCGCGAAGTGCGTGAACGCGCTCGACGATCTCGCCGACCTCGCCGACGAGCACTTTCGGGGACGAGCGCACGTCTTCGGCGCTCGCGTCGAATCGATCGGTCAGTCCCTCGATGATCTCATCGGAGTGTTCCGTGACCTGTGCGTACGAGACCCAGGCGTGCAACTCGATATCAGCGAATCGCGCACCGGCCGCATCTCGTATCCAGCCAAGTTTCTCGTCAATGCTCGACGGGACGCCGTCACGCGTCGAGGCGGCCCGGGCCTCGCTCGTCGGCAAATTGGTGTTCACGCCAATGATGTCGGCGTACTGGGCAGCGAACGTCAACATTCGCTTGCCACCGCCGGCGATGAGGATGGGAGGGCCACCCGGCGTGAACGGGCGGGGCACGCCTTGTAGCGCAGTGATGGTGTAGTGCGTCCCCTCGAAGGTCAGTGGTTCATTCTTGAAAAGCCCCCGTAGAACGGCGACGTACTCGATCATGCGATCGACGCGGACGCCCGGTGCGTCCATGGGTATGCCCGTCGTTGCAAAGTCGGCGACCGTGTAGCCGGCACCGATCCCAACCTCTAAGCGACCTTCTGATATCAAGTCAATCGACGCGAGTTCGCGCGCAAGTTCTGCGGGGTGGCGAAAATCCGGCGCAAAGACCGCGCTCGCCACGTGGAGCGTCGTCGTCGCTGCGGCCGCGGCCGCCATGCCGGTCAATGGTCCGTATCCCTCGTCGAAATGATCGGACACGAAGAGCGTGTCGTACCCGAGATCCTGAAGTCGTCGCGCCGAATCCATCCACGTCATGCCTTCGAATGGTTCTAGTATTTCAACGCCGAATCGGAAATCTCTCGGATGCGTCATAGCTCTCCTCTGGCGCCGTCGTTGGGCGATTGCATCATAATAATCAGTTAATCTAGGGCGATTGTCCGGGATTCACACTATTGCTGGGGGTACGAAGTGGAGTCAGCAGGAACCAGTGAATCAGGACCTCTCCCTCGCTATCACGAATTGCCGTTAGTAGAGGGCGACGTTCGTTCCGGCTGGCACGTCTTCGGTGAGGACGACCAGATCGGCATGATGAACCTGCAGACGCCCGAGCGAGTCCGTGCGGCGTCGCGACTCGTCCTCACCGGAGACGTATTCAGTCTGGATCTGGACATGGCACTGATCACTCCCCCGCTGTTCGGTCGTGGGGCGTACGTCCACACCGTGATCGATGAAGGCACCGGGAACTCGTTCGACGACAAACTCGACAACTACTTCCCGCAGCTCTCGAGCCAGTGGGACTCACTGGGACACGTGGGCTTCAAATCCAACTGCTTCTACAACGGCGCGACGACCGACGACATCGCCCGAGGCAAGAAGAACACGATCGAACACTGGGCGAGAAAAGGTATCGCCGGGCGCGGAGTCCTCTTGGACATCGACGCGCTCTACGGCGGCGCCGGTCACTTCAATCCCGGCGAAGAGCTACGCATCACCGTCGCGGACTTGGAGAAGGCTCGGACCCTCGCGGGTATCGAGTGGGAACCCGGCGACGTGGTGCTCCTCCACACCGGATTCATGCAGTGGTATTCGCAGCAAGGTGATGACGTCCGTCAACAGCTCGCCGCCTCAGACGACTTTGCCTCGATCGGATTAGACCGGGGACCAGAGATGCTCGAGTATCTCTGGGATTCGCGGATCGCTGGCCTGGCGGCAGACAATCCGGCCCTCGAGGCGACGCCTTTCGACCTGAGCGCCGAGAGTTGGCCGTATGGCTTTCTCCACTACTGCTTGATCGGTCAGTTGGGAATAGCGGTGGGCGAGCTGTGGTGGCTGCACGATCTCGCGATGGCGTGTCGCGAAGACTCGCGTTACCTGGTGTTCTTGACGTCAGCCCCGATACATCTTTCCGGAGGAATCGGGTCGCCAGCCAACGCTCTCGCGATGCGATGATTCATTCGTACCCAGTAACCGTCTCCGCGCGACGACGGTCCACTTGTCACGCGCTCGCGTGACACCGTCGGCGAGTGCACCCGTCCCCACGGATCCGCGTGGGGTGAGCGCGTCGGTGATGGCCGCTGTCCTATGGGGATTCGGCGGCGTCTTCGCGGTACTCGTCTCGTCGCCCAGCCTCGTACTGAGTTTCTATCGGCTGTGGGCTGGTGCGATGCTGCTCACCGTCATCTTGTACGTCTCCGGTCGACGGCTCTCGCTCGGCGCCTTTCGCGGATCTTGGATCGCCGGACTCTTGCTGGGCGGTGATCTCGTGATGTTCTACAGCGCCATCAAATTGACCAGCGTCGTCGACGCGACCGTCATCGGCGCACTCCAACCAGTCATCGTTATTCTGCTTGCACGACCGCTTTTCGGTGAGAGGCTGCGGCGATGGGACCTCGCGTGGGTCACGCTGGCGGTCGTCGGTGTGCTCGTCGCCGTCGTCGGTGCCGGCTCGAAGAGTCACCACCAGGTGCGTGGTGACCTGTTCGCCATCGGTGCCTTGTTGTGCTGGTCCGCCTACTGGCTCGTCTCGAAGCGGGCGCGGGTCGAACAGGGCGCGATGGAGTACACCGCGTGTGTCACGATCGTCGCGTCCCTCGCCGTGACACCAATCGTGCTTCTGTCGAGTCAGTCGCTCGGGCAGGTTCGAGCCGGCGATTGGTTCTGGATCGCGCTCCTGGTGGTCGTGCCAGGCGGAGGGCACCTGCTTATGAACTGGGCCCACCGATTCGTCGACGCGTCAATCTCTTCGGTCATAGCCTGTCTCAGCCCACTGGTGGCGGCGATCGCGGCCAGAGTGATTCTCACGCAACCATTGACGCTCATTCAATTGGGCGGCGTACTGCTGGGCCTCGCGGCGATCGCGGTGATCTCAGTCCAACACAATGAACCGGTTGCACCACCACTGGAGTGAAGTGGCAATTCGCGAGGAACCGCAGGGCAGAGGACTTATGAGGCGTTGAGTAACACCGTGCGGATCGCCGCGGCCGCGCTTTTCGCTCCCGGATGTGCGCCGTCGCGTTCCAGTTCAGCGACTGTCGCGTCGAGGGTCACGATGCCCGCGTCAGAGCCGAGGCCGGTAGCGACCAAACCGCCGCACGCCAAGCCGAGCCACGCGGCGTCAAAGGGACTCACGTCGAGAAGGAGGCCGGTGATGAAGCCGGCGTCGAATCCGTCACCGCACCCCGTCGTGTCGACGACCGAGACCTCGAGCGCGGGGAACGCTCGTTCCGCGTCGCGGGTAATCACGACGCAACCCTGGTCGCCCAGTGTGATCGCGACTCCCCCTACGCCCATGTCGAGCAGTCGCCGCGCGCCATCGGATGGATCGTCTAGTCCCGTGAGCGAACGCACTTGATCGTTATTGGGTAAGAACCAATCGATTTGAGCGAGCAACGGTGCCAGGCGCTGCAACTCAGTCCCGTCGCCGGGTCGCAACGTGTCCATCGTCGTTGTGGCCCCGAATGACTTCGCGTCGGCTACGAGTTCCGCCAACCGCACGGCGTCAAAACCGGTCATCGAATCGGGACCACCGACGTGGAGCACCGTCGCTTCACGTAACGCCTGCACGTGCGTTTCCGTGATGTCGGACGCGCTGAAGTTTCCGTTGGCCCCGGGCGCATGCAGGGCGGGACGTTCTCCGTTGGGACGAATGGGCAGGATAGTCGCCGACGTGCGTTCACCCTGTTTGATAGTCAAGAGCGAGGTGTCCACGCCATGTCGATTCATAAGCGTCACCACAAGGTCGCCCATGACGTCATCGCCTACCGCTCCGAGACTCTTCACCGCAACACCGAGTTTCGCCAAGTCGACGCTGACACCGGCGGCCGTTCCGGCCGCGGTGATCCGAATCTCATCGATGATCGTCGAACGTTGCCCGGGGGGAATGTCGGACACGGGACGTCCGAGGATGTCCAAGATGTGCGCACCTATCGAGACAACTCGTCCGCTTAGGCGCGTGTTTGCCACGGCGTCGTCACTCATTCGGTTCACTGCCAAAATAACGTCGACGTTGCACTTCGGCCGAGACCTCCGCTAGCTCACCCTCGGTGAGGATCCGTGGGTCGCCGTACTGCAATGCCAGTCGATAGACCTCGGCGAGCCACTCCAACAGGAGCGATCGGTCATACGCCTGAACCAGGCTCGATCCACAAGTGACGCCACCGTGATTCTGGAGGATCGCCGCCGAGCGCGACGAAAGAGCGCCCAACACCCCTTCGGCCAACTGAGCCGTGCCGAATCTCCGGTATTCGACCACTCGAACAGGTCCACCCAAGTTGGCAATCGCGTAGTGGATTGCGGGTAGTTCGCTGAAGACGGTTGAGAGCGCCACGACCTCTGGCGAGTGCGTGTGCACCACCGCCGTCGCTTTGGTATTCGCGTAGATGGACTGATGCATGGGCCACTCCGACGAGACCATGCCGTCGCCCTCGATCTTGCCCCCGTCCAACGTGACAACGCACATGTCATCGGGCTGAATGTCGTCGTACGAATGACTTCCCGGCGTGATGGCGACGACGTCGCCCACTCGCACGCTGAGGTTGCCGGAGGTCCCAATCGACAGACCGTCACCTTTGAAACGCCGGCAGTAATACGCCAGCTCCCGTTTCGCGGCATCGCACGTATCGCGGTCAAACCAATCGCTACTCACGCCAACTCCTTAGTCTGCAGGGCACCTCACTCCTGCAGCATTCACGCGAATGTTAGACGGACATCCGAATTTTGTTGAGTCCTGATGAAAGCACTTCGACCCAGTGAACCGCGAGCCCTCAGATATGACGCGACGGGGACAACTGGTAACATTGGTAGTCCTTTGGGGGTATAGCTCAGCTGGTAGAGCACTTGCATGGCATGCAAGGGGTCAGGAGTTCGAATCTCCTTACCTCCACAATTTTTGGGCGTGTCTCACGGCGCCTTTCGAGCCCCTTAAGCGCCTTTCAAGTTCAGCGGTTCCTCTTCGGTTCTTCCGTGGGGTTCTGTTGACGTCACAACGATCAATTCAGGAAGGCTCGATCTACCAACGCAAGAGTCGCGCGAAACTAACCGACAGGAGCGATGGCCATTGTTGGTCCCCCACCAATTCCAAAAAGAAGAACGGACCCGGATAATGAAAACCCGGTGGGAACTGGTCCAAAGTACAAAGTGATTGTTACCGTTGCGCCGGCCTTGACGACGGGATTCTGGCCTAACTCACTCGCAGTGTTGACGTCGTCGCCGTTGCCCAATAGGACGTCCAACTGCGTGTCGACACAGCGACCGGACGGAGCCGTGTACACCCCATTGCTCACCTGGCAGTAGCCGTTGCTAGGGCTGGCGTCTCTCGAAGGCAGTCCCATGAACACGGAGAGGTCGCCGCTCGCTCCTCCGCCGCCGTTGACGAGATCGAACAATGGGGCGCCACGGTCAGTCTGAAGATTCTTGACAGACACGGAGATCTTGACGTAGTCCTTGCCCGGCGGAGCCACCTCGTGCTGGCCCGAGTTGACGTACTCCGTCACTTTCTTGGGGGCACTCGCTCGAACACTGAAGCGAAATCCATCGGCCGCGGTAATCGTCACTGCAGATGACGTCGGATTGACTGGGGTGGTCGTCGTCGTGGTCGTGGTCGTCGAGACCGAGGACGCGGGTGTGAAGTTCGGGCAGTCAGGAATCGGACCGGCGTTGGCACCGTTGATCGGGCCGGTGTAGAAGTTCGGCACGTAAGTGCCGTTGGCGAGGTAGTCCCAGGTATGCCTGTTGCCAATCAGCGATCCGGACGTAAGGCATACGACATCAACGATCGTTCCTCCGTCGACGCTGCCGACTGAAGGATCACCAGTCGAAGGCCCGCCGTGCTCGACGAGAGTGAGGATTTCGTGAACTGCGAACTTCCAGGATCTCGGCGTGACACATAGCGGGATGGGATAACTGAAGTTGCCGATGTCGGGCGTGTCGACGTAATAGTCAGGGATCCATCCGCCGTTGGTCAACTGATCCCACACCTGCGAACCTTCGACGGCGTCACCCGTGTCTTGGCATCGCACGTCCACTTTGTCGCCCAAAGGGAGAACCGCCACTTTCTCAGCTGATTCCGAAGGTGAAGCGTGCTCGACGAGCGTGGTGATGCCGTACACGTCGAACTGATGCGTTGAGCTCGGCATCGTGACTGGATGCTTTGGCGGATTGGGCAGCACCACGGGGCGTACTGGGCTCGGCGTCGACGCGTGGCCCGCTGAAACCGGAGAGAACCATTTGAAAGTTGTGTAGTAAAAGCCTTCGGACGGGTTGTTGATGCTCCAATTGGTCGCACTGTGTTCGGTGATCAAGTTGAGTCCACTATTCGAGTTGTTCTCGACCATCAACTCGATCATCGCTGGCTCCGTCATCGTTGCGGGGATCACGGCTTTCACTACGCCAACATCGCCATACGTAACAGCATCCTTGCTGGCTTGCGTGGAGGTCTCGCCTGGACTCGTCATCTCACTCAGGACGTCCCCATCCTGCGGAAGGGAGGACGTGCGCCCATTGATATGACTACTGACCGCGAAGCCGAAGTGACGACCGACATCAGCGGCAAAGTCCTTGCCGGTTCCGTCCCAGTACGTCTGAATTGCCACTCCATCAACTGGTCTAGAGTTCTCGTTGACAAAGTCCGCTCCATCGGTAGCGGCATAGAGGTACCGAATGGCCAGCTCCGTACACTGGAACCCGCCCTGGTCGGTGATGGGCCAGAACGTCTTGATCTCGGGGCCACTGTCAACGTAGGGGTTCACCGCGATGGGTACCGGTCCACAGGCAAAAACGAGTCCGCCGGCCGTCTGCATTCTGGCTTTGGCCCCGAGGTTGAACCCTCCGCCGCCCACCGGCGCGTTCGCGCAGTAGGAGGGTCCGGTACCTCCCAGGGCCAGGCCGGACGCCGACGCCGACGAGGCCAGCGCGCTGAGGAACGACGTACCGATGACGACAAGAGCGATCGTCGACGTAAGACGATTTGAGACGGCGTGCCACCTACGAGTATTCACAGGTCCTCCCATCGTCTAACAACAACGGTCTGGATGGCTCCTCACTGTACTTGGTTCGACCGGCGTTTGGAGGCGCCAGAAATGCTTGTCCGACAAGACAGCACTGGAGATCTCTGGGCGAGGAGGAACCGAACGTGCATAAGGTCCATAATGTGACCCAATCGTGAGTAGCCATGGAAGCGAGACGAGACTTTCACGATAAAGGTCGGTATGTAGGAGGTCGTTCGCAGAAAGCATTTTGATTCGATCAGGCAGAACCATTACGAGGCGTTGGCCCCAACCAATGAGAAGGAGCGACAAGCGATGACACGGAAGAGAAAAGCCAAGAAAATCATGAGAAAAGCTGAGCGTAAGGCGGAAAAGATTGCCGAGGAAGCGAGCAATAGGGCGAAAGAGATCATCGGCAAGGCCGAGCGAAAGGCCGCGAAGTACTCGAGTGAGACTGGTGCCCGAGCAAAAAAGAGATCTGAATCTCTAAAGCGTGAAGCAGAGCGCAAGATCAACAAGTCTGTGGACAAGGCCAAGCAAAAGGCGAAAGAACACGCCGATGAAGCAATTCGTGCGGTAAAGGGCAAAGCCAAAGCCGTCGCCGCAAAAGCGGCGAGCGACGGCAGTCACCTAGTCGCCGAGAAAGGACATCGGGCGTTGGACAAACTCACAGAGTCCGGTGACAAGGCAAGCGAAGCACTTTCGAATTAGTTGCGTCAAGCCTGTGCGTCTCACCCTTCATTTGCACCGTGAACGCCAACCCATTTGAGGCCGCTGTCCGTGTATCTGTTTTCAGACCTTCATATTCTTGTGGCGTGGTAATCACCAGTGGGAGTGGCTAATCAAAAACGAACGACGACAGAAAGCGATGGGTACCGTCACTGTCGCCTTCGATCGGATTCTCGGAAGAATGTCCTACCCTGTCCACAATCGTCTCTATCGATGGAGCCGAGGACTCATCGGACACCGAAGTCCTGCTGGGCCGATGCTCCTCTTGACGAGCACCGGCCGACGATCCGGCAAATCGCGAACACACGCGTTGCTGTATCTGGTGCGAGAAGGGCACTACTACGTCGTTGCCTCGAACGGTGGCCGGTCGGTCGACCCGAATTGGCTCCACAACATCCGCGACGACGCACGTGTAATAGTCCAAGCCGGTGCACGCAAACTCGACGCGACCGCACATGTCCTGGACGAGCGGGAACGCTCCGCTATGTGGCCGATTCTCACCGAGTTCTATCCCGGCTGGTCCCACTACGAAACGCTCACTCAGCGCAACCTGCAAGTTGTGCGACTGGATCCCACGAGCTAGGTTGCGCGGACTTTGGACGTCGCGTGACCACTTGCGAGTGCTGTCGTTACGGTCTGAGTCTCGTGAGCAGTTCGTCCAAGATCGTGACCTGTTCGCCGGCGTCATTGCGTTCTGGGTACATCACTGACTGAATGCTCAAGCCGTCCATCAGAATCAAGCACTGGTGCACGGCCTGATCAAGGTCGACACCGTCGCGAAGCTCGTCATCCTCTTCCGCCTGTACCAACAGCGCTCGAACGCGAGCGCAAAAGCTGTCCACTTCGTCGTTCTGGATCCTCATCAGGTCTCGATTCCCTATGGCCTCGCCCCAGAAGCAGGCTTCAATTCTCGCTTCGAGAATGCCTTGATCGTTCAGTGGAAGTACTTCGAGCATGAATCGCCGAAGTGCTTCGAGACCGCGGGCGTCACCCACGCTCGCTTCGATCCGAGCGCGGACGCCGCGATGTGCCGCCACGAGCGCCGACGCAAGTATGTCGGCTCGGTCGCTGAAGTAGTGCGCGAGGACGCCCGTCGAGCATCCCGCCTCTTTCGCGATCTCGCGAGTCGTTGTGTTGGCGAGGCCCCCGCGGGCGATCACGCGCCACGTCGCTGCGATGATGCTCCTTCGACGCTCATCATGGTCAACGATCTTTGGCATCGCTGTCCAACTCCTTAAGAGGATCGAGTAATCACTTCGATCACGACTGGTCGTCGTTCGCCATCAAAACGATAGCCCAGTGAACCTTGATCTTCTCCCTACCGACCGGCGCCGTTCGACTTCGCATCCGATCGCAGGGACACGGATGTTGTCCTCGGTGGGTCGGCAAAGTGACAGGCCACCCAGTGCGGTTGATCGATCGTTCCAACGTCGCGCCACTTCGGCACCTCTGTTGCACACAAGGCTTCGGCTCGCGGGCACCTCGTTCGAAAGACGCAGCCGCTGGGTGGGTCAATTGCGCTGGGTATCTCGCCTTCAATGATCCGCCGTGTCTGTACGGAGCCGTCGACCTCAATCGAGGGCACGGCTGCGAGAAGTGCTTTCGTGTAGGGGTGCAGTGGGTCTTCGAAGAGTGACGTTCGGTCGGTGAGCTCAACGGCGCGACCCAGGTACATGACGAGCACCCGGTGGGCCAGGTGGTACACCGCACCGAGGTCATGTGAAACGAAGAGATACGAGACGCCAAACTCCTTCTGGAGGTCGGCGAAGAGATTCAGTACCTGCGCTCGTACAGAAACGTCCAGGGCCGTGACCGGCTCGTCACAGATAATCAGTTCCGGATCGACCGCGAGCGCGCGCGCCAACGCCACGCGTTGACGCTGGCCGCCGGACAGTTCGTGCGGATACCGGTCACGAGTCGAGTTTCGGAGTCCTACTGCGTTCAGGAGCCGACCCACCCGCTTATCGCGCTCGGACTCGGAGTGCAGATGATGCACGATCATGGGTTCGAGGAGCAGTTCTTCGATGAGCATGCGCGCATTGAGCGACGACGTCGGGTCCTGGAATACCAATTGCATCCGTCGTCGCACGCGACGTCGCTCCTCGCCCCGCAGGGAGTTCAGATCTGCTCCCTCGAAGAGGATGCGACCCGAGGAAGATTTCACAAGTCCCTGCACTGCCATGCCTACCGTGGACTTGCCGCAGCCAGACTCGCCGACGAGGCCGAGCGTCTCTTTGTGGCCAAGGTTGAAACTTAGGTCATTAACCGCACACAGCTCCGCCCACCGTTTGCCGGATTGTCCGCGCACGCGATAGTGCACACTGAGTTGCTCGACGTCTATGACGTTCCCCGTGTCGCTCATGATGACGATTCCGAAGCGACCCAGCAGGCCACTCGATGCTTCGTGCTTACAGCCTCGAGCTCAGGACTGTCCTCTCCACACTTCGCGATTCGATCGGGACAGCGTGGAGCGAACGAACACCCTTTGATGGGCTTCGAGAGATCCGGCGGACTTCCCGCGATGGTCTCGAGTCGCGGCTGATCGTTCCCGACGCGCGGGATCGCGCCGATGAGTGCTCTGGTATAGGGATGACGAGGACGTTGGAGCACGTCGCGTACGGGACCGTCCTCGACGACACGACCGGCGTACATCACGAGCACGCGATCGGCGACGCGAGCAACGACCGCGATGTCGTGGCTGACCCACATGAGGGCCATGTCGCGCGCCCGGCGAACGTCGGCGACGAGACTCAGAATCTGCGCTTGGACCGTGACATCGAGCGCCGTCGTCGGCTCGTCCGCCACCAGGAGTTGCGGATCGCCCGCGAGGGCCATCGCGATCAACGCTCGCTGACGCATTCCTCCCGACAGTTGATGGGGATACTCATTGGCGCGACGTTCGGCGTCGGGCATCTGTACTTGCTGGAGGAGTTCAACGACCTTCGCGTCCGCCTCCTTGCGCGTCAAGCCACGGTGGAATCGGACGCCCTCGACAATTTGCTGGCCCACGCGCATGAGGGGATTCAGGAATGTCAACGGATCCTGGAAGACGACACCCACCCGTTCACCGAGCGCGGAGCGGCGTTGCTTGACCGAGCCATGCAGGAAATCAGTGCCGTCGAGTGAGACTCGCTCTCCGGTGATGGCAGCCGGTGGCTCCAACAACAGCCGCAGCGCGCCGAGCACCATGGCCGTCTTGCCACATCCTGACTCGCCGACGATGCCGATCGCCTCCCCATGGGCGACGTCGAAGGAGATGCCCCTGACCGCTTCGACGGTCCCGAAGCGACTCTTGTAACTGATGTGGAGGTCCTCCACCGACAGCAACGGTGCGGCCTCAGTCATCGCTCTTCGATCCCCACGTCCGCAGGCGTGAGCCGACGCCCAATCGTTGGAGCCATCCCCCGCGCCGACGGCGTCGTCCGTAGGGCGAACGGGGGTCCAGCCAATCGCGAAGCGAGTCGCCCATGAAGTTGAAGGCGAGGACCGTGGTCAATATTGCGAGGCCCGGAAACAGACCGATCCACCACTGGCTGATATACATGTCGGCCTCAGAGACCATCGCGCCCCACTCCGGCGTCGGCGGGACGATGCCGACGCCGATGAAACTGAGTCCGGCCGCGAGCAGCACCGCAGAGCCGACGTCGACCGAGGCCTTCACCGCGATTGACGGTGTCGCGAACGGTAATACGTGTTTGCGAAGCAGTCGCCAGGGGCCGCAGCCAATGGATTTGGCGGCCGTCACGTGCAACTCATTGAGCACGGTCAAGACTTCCCCACGAACGAGGCGCGCGTACTCTGGCCACACCACTGCGCTGATGGCGATGACCACGTTGCGCAGACTCGGCCCGAGTGCGGCAGCGATCGCGAGCGCAAGCACCAGAGCCGGAAAGGCGAGCACGACGTCACCGATTCGCTGCAAGACCTCGTCGACGAGACCTCCGCAGTAGGCCGCGACGCAGCCGACGATCGTTCCCACCACGGCCGCGGCGGCGACCGCTTCGAAGGCGAGCGGCAGGTCGGCGCGCGAGGCGTACATGACGCGCGTGAACACGTCGCGACCGAGTTCATCGGTGCCAAACCAATGCGCGCCCGAGGGATGCTGGAGCATCGCCGCGAAGTTGATCTGATTGGGTCCGTACCTCGACCAGAGTGGGACCGTTATGGCCACGAGCACCCACACGAACACGACGCAGAAACCGATCCAGAGTTGGATGTCACGCGCCCGTGTCGGCGCGCCACGGTCTTCGAGCAGTTCGACCTCATCGGCGCTTTGAAAGAACGAACTCACGCCGACCCCAACCGAATTCGCGGATTCAAGGCTGCGTACAGCATGTCGATGAGGGCTCCGGTCACCACATAGACCGCACCGATCAGCAGCGTGCAACCCACGACTGCCGAGTAGTCGAGATTCTCGGCGGCCACGACGAGGTAGCGCCCGATCCCGGGCCAGTCAAAGACGGTCTCGGTCAACACCGCACCGGAGAGCAGACCGCCAATGGCGAGACCGAGGACGGTGAGGGACGACACCATCGCGTTCGGCAGGGCATGGCGCACGATGATCTTGCGCACCGTGAGACCTTTCGAACGCGCGGTCATCAAGAAATTGGATTGCAACACGTTCAACAGTGACGAACGCGTGATGCGCAAGAGCAGTCCGAGGAAGTAGGCACCGAGCACCATGGCCGGCAAGATGAGATGCCACAGTGCGTTCCAGAAGGTGGCGTACTCGCCGTCGATGAGTGCGTCGACGGTGTAGAGACCGGTCACGTGTGGCGGCGGCGACACGTCCAAACTCAGTCGCCCTTCGGGTCCGGGAAACCAGTGCAGGTGCAAGAAGAAGACCTGCAGCGTCAAGATACCGAGCCAGAAGACCGGCACTCCCGAACTAATCAGGGCGACGCCGCGCAACACGTAGTCGGGCCAGCGCCGGTAGCTCAGTGCGGCCGCGATGCCGCCAGCGAAGCCGAGCACACCCGTGAAGATCAGCGCCGCGATGCCCAATTCCACCGTCGCCGGAAAGTACTGGCCGAGATCGAAAGCGACCGGTCGCCCCGTCGTGAACGACATCCCCAAATTGCCGTGGAACAGGTGCCACAGGTAGATGCCAAATCGTTCCGGCAATGGTTTGTTCAACCCCCAGGCCCTCTCGAGGATGGCGACCGCTTTTGGATTCGCCGCCTGGTGCTGACCCAAGATCCGAACGACGGGGTTCCCCGGGAGATAGTTCTCGAGAACGAACGTCACGACCGCGAGCCCCAACAGAGCGGGCACGGCCACCGCGGTTCGTCTCACGACGAATCGGCCGAGCCCGCTCTGAAGTCGCCCGCGAGCCATCTACGCTACGGACTTAACTCGGGCGGACCGAGGAAATGTCCAACAGTTGATTGGGGACGTACACCAGACCCGTAACTGCCTTCGAGTAGACGAAAATGTTGTTGGGCTGAATGAGCGGAATGAACGTCGCGTCCTTCTTCATCATCGCCACCAACGTGTCCGCGTACGCGGTGCGCGTCTTGGTCACGCTCGACGCCAGGTACTTCTTGAAGAGGGCGGCACTGCCGGGGATGTTCATGTGGAAGAAGGTACCGTTCGAGCTCCCTGTTACGCCGAAGACGCCGAAGTAGTCGGACGAGTCCATGTAGTCAGGCGACCAGATTCCGGTGGTCGAGGTCTCCTTCGACGCGATCAGCGCGTTCACCCACGTGTTGTAATCCACGGGCTTCAGATTGACCGTGATGCCGATCTCGGCGAGGTCCTGCTTCAGCAGTTCCCAGAGGTCCGTGTCAGAGATGCCGTACGGATCGTTATTGGCGAACTCGGCCGTGAACGAGAGTTTCTTCACGCCCGAGGACTTCATCAACGCCTTCGCCTTGGTGAGGTCCGTCTGATATGGCGCAATCGAGTTGGCTCCCTGCAGACCCAGCGGCACGGTGACCGGTGGTCGCTCGGCGTTGCCCCCGAGGTCCTTCACGATGCCGTTGTAGTCGATGACGTAAGCGATGGCCTGGCGCACGTCGACGTTGCTGAGTCCTGGATATTTGTCGTCGAGGCACAACATGATCAGATTGAGTGACGGCGACTCCTGAACGACGAGCTTGGCATTGCTCTTCAGACTCTTCGCGGTGGTTGGATCGATGTTGAGTGCGATGTCGACTTCGCCGCCTTGCAGCAACTGCGCCTGCGTGGTCGTGCTGGGTACGTCAAGGAGCGTGACCTCCTTGAAGTGGGGCTTCGCCCCCCAGTAATAGGGATTTTCAGTGAATACGAGTTTGTCGGTCGGAACCCACTGCTTCAAGACGTATGGACCGGTACCAATCGTGGTCGAGTTCAGGTAGTTCTCGGCCTTGTCGAGAGTGCTCGCCTTGGGACCATCATTGCCGCCGTGGGCCGCGAGCGCCTTGGCGTCCAAGATTATGAATGCCGCCGTCGTCAGTGTCGGCAAGAAGGCACTGTTCGGGGTATTGAGATCGAAGGTGACCACGTAGGTACTCGTCGCCACCGCCTGCTTCAGCGTGCTCGCGAGATAGGCGGGACCAGAGTTGATGTTCTTCAGTCGTTCCATCGAGTAGACGACGTCCGCCGAAGTCAGCGGATCGCCGTTGGAGAACTTCACGCCGTGACGCAGCGTTACCGTGCAGACGGTTGAGTTGGAGTTGCAACCCCAGGACGTCGCGAGATCAGGCATCAACTGCGTCGGATTCTTCGGATTCACGGTGAGCAACGTGTTACCTTCGAGGGGCAGGAAGAAGTACCCAGCGTTGGCTGAGTTACGAGCCGGATCGAGCGTGACCAAGTCGCTCAGATCGACCGCGACCGTGAGATCGGAGTTACTCGCAGTCTTCGATGCAGCACCCGCGCTCGTCGTCCCGGCACCCGCGAAGGTAACCAGACTGAGGAGCAGGCTCATCGCCGCCAGTCCAACGCCATTCCGTAACCAACTCTTATTCATATTTCCCCCCTGTCACGACCCAGCCCGAACGGCGAGATCTCGTTTCCTGCGGCACTGCTTGGTTGCTTCGATTACTGCCTTGACTCCATGCGCGCGCGCCACCATCATCAGCGCGTGCCGTCGGATCGGGCGAGACTGACGCCTAAGTGAACCGCCTTCTCGACGAGGTAGTCGTTCATCGCCGACGGTCCACTTTCGGAGCCGAAGCCCGACGCCTTCACGCCGCCGAAAGGAACGCCCGCATAACTCAGCGAGAAATGATTGATCCCAACCATGCCCGCTTCGAGGCGGCGCGCGAGGTCGAGTCCGGCACCCTGCTCGCCCGAGAGCACGTACGCCGCCAGTCCGTACTGCGTCGAATTCGAACGCGCGACCGCGTCTGCCACGTCGACGTACGAGGCGATTGGTGCGATCGGACCGAAGGGCTCTTCGCTCATGATCTGCGCGTTCTCAGGGACGTCTACCAACACGGTGGGCTCGTAGAAGTATCCCGGCGACTTTGGAAGCTTTCGACCACCGATGGCGAGGGTCGCGCCGTGCTCGACGGCGTCGCGCGTAAGGCGATCGACGTCATCCACGCGTCGCTCGTTCGCCAACGGACCGACGTCGGTCCCGGGCTCGAGGCCGTCGCCGATATTGAGACGCTGCACCGCTTCGACGAAGGCGTCACAGTACTCGTCGTAGATATCGTGATGCACGTAGAAACGCGTCGGCGAAATGCACACCTGGCCGGCATTGCGGTACTTGGCGTCCACACTGCGTTGTGCGGCGACGGCCACGTCGACGTCGGGTAGCACTACGACGGGTGCATGGCCCCCGAGCTCCATGGTCACGCTCACGACTCGTTCGGCAGCCGCGTGCAAGAGCTTCTTGCCCACGCCGATGGAGCCAGTCAGCGAGATCTTCCTGATGACGCTAGAGGCCAACAGTTGAGCTGAAATGGCCGCGCCGTCACCCGTGACGACATTGAACACCCCCGACGGAAGGCCGGCGTGTTCGAAGGCCGCGGCGAGCGCGAAGGCGATGCCCGGGGTCTCGTCCGCGGGCTTCAGCACGACCGAACATCCGGCCGCCAGTGCCGGTGCCACCTTTCGTGACGGCAACAGCGCAGGGAAGTTCCACGGAGAGAACGCCGCGACCGGACCGACCGACTCTCTGAGGGTCAGTGCGAACTGCCCGGCACCGGTGATGTCCACGACGTCACCTCGGATGCGCCGAGCCTCGTCGGCGAACCATTCGTACTGTTGACATGCGCCACGAAGCTCCGAGAGCGACTCCCTCACGGGCTTGCCCTGTTCGATCGTCATGAGCGCTGCGAGTTCGTCTTCGCGCTTTCGCAGGTAGCGGGCCGCCTCGCGCAAACACTCGCTGCGATCCCACGGATTGGTCTCTCGCCACGCCTCCCAGCCCTTGGCGGCAGCGGCGAGCGCCCGTTGGATATCGGCCGTCGTCGCGACCGGCGCCGTGGCGATCACGTCACCCGTCGCGGGATTGGTCACGTCGTAGCTACCGCCGTCGGACGCCGCTACCCACGCGCCGTCAATGAACATGTCATGGTGTCTCAGTGCCACGAGTCAACCCACCTTGGCGCGTGCGAGTGAGGGCGTCGCCACCGTTGCATCACAAAATGACGGTGAGACGGCGTGGCCGAGTCGTCCCGACTCCTCGGCCGCTATGGCAAAACTCATGACGTTGCGCGCCTGCACGGGGCTCAGAAGCGCTTGCGTGCCGTCTACGAGCGAGCGTAGGAAGTGGTCAGTGGCCTGGGTGAAACTGCTCGCCCATGACGTGTCCATGTCGTCGTAGGACACGATCGTGTTGCCGGTGCGAACGATCACGGGTGGCGCGTTGAGCAGGTTCCCGTGCCCTCGCGTCACCCAGAGGATGCCCTTCGTGCCGGTGATCTCGATTCGGTCGTCTTGGGGATATTGATCGGCTTCGACGAACATCTCGGGTGAGTACGTCGTCTCGAATGAGCCCAACGCGCCGTTTTCGTAGGTCCAACTGATGACAGCGGGACAGTCGAGTCGCGCGCCGGACTCCAGGGCCGTGCTGCCGATGAAACTGTGCACCCGCGACGGCAGTCCGAGGAAGTGCCACGCGAGGGCGAACTTGTGGTGGCCGTCATCGAATACCTGCGGTCCGCCACCACACTGTTCGGCCGAGTAACGCCACTGCTCACTCGGCGAGGGCCACGCACCCTTGTTGAACCCGGCGGCGCTCTTCAATCGAACGGACGACACGTCCCCCAACTCGCCGGCGTTCACGATCTCTTTCGCACGCTGAATCGGTGGATAGAAGATGAAGTTCTCGATGACACGCAGCTGCGTCGTCGACGCTGCCGCGAGTTCGACGAGTCGATCGGCTTCGTCCAACGAGATCGTCATGGGCTTTTGCAGCGAGACGTGTTTCTTGGCGTCCAGCGCCGCGACCGTCATCTCGTAGTGCAAGTGGTGTGGCACCAGGATCTCGACGACGTCCACGTCGTCACGTGCCAGTAGCTCTCGATAGTCCGTGTACACATCAGCCGACTCCGAGAGTCCGAGCTGGGCCGCTCGCACGTTGGCCGCGTCTCGATTCTTGTCCGAGACCGCAACGACGCGGGCGTCACTTCGGCCGGTGTAGGCGTCACAGTGCAACTCTGAGATCTGCCCGCAACCGATGATGCCCACGCCGAACATCTAGGCCACACCCGTTGTCGACTCTGGGCCGCTCGCGGGACGATCGTTGCCCACGACGAACGAACCCTCTTCAGAAAGTGCGACCTGCGGCTCCGGAAAGCCGATCGGGGTGCGTCCGCCGATCTGCGAGGTGATCTCATTGGCTGCCCCTAAGACCAGCGCACCTAGTTCCGGCACACGTTCAACGCCAAGCCGATCAGTTGGCCCGGAGATCCCAATCGAAGCGACCGTCGAGCCCATGATGTCGAAGATCGGTGCCGCGACGCAGCGAACGCCGGAGTTGCGCTCCTCGTCATCCACGGCATACCCGCGTGAACGCACCAGCGCCAAGTCGCGTTCTAGACCCTCCGCGTCGACGATGGTTCGGTGGGTGTACTGCGCGAAGGGACCGACCACCAACGCTCGAACTTCCGCATCGTCGAGAAAGGCCAGTAGCGCCTTACCGGTCGCCGTGCAGTAGAGCTCCGGCTTCGAACCAATCTCGGTCTCTACGCTGACCCGCTGGGACGGACGTTCCTGAGCGACGTAGACGCCGCCGGTTTTGATCCGACGGGCTAAGTGGACGGACTCCCCGCTCGACATCAAGAGGCGACGCATCACCGGCGGTGCTGACACGAGCACGTCGAGATGTTGGAGGATGACGCTCGCGAGCGCCACGAACTTGACGCTGGGAGTGAAGATCTTGGTCGACGGATTCTGCTCGACGTAACCAGCCTGTTCAAGCGTGCGAAGCAAGCGATGCAGGTAACCCTTGTCCAGCTGCAGTTCGCGAGCCAGGTCCGTCACACTGGCGCCGTTTGGAATCGCGGCGAGACTCTCGAGGACCTGTAGTCCTGTGCTTAACGAACCCACGCGTCGCCCCTCCACGGACCGAGTGTATCCACAGATTGCAATAGCGTCAATCTCATTGTCAAAACTCCCCTTCTCTATATTCTCAAACATTTATCTGATATTCAGCAGAGCTTCCTCAAGGGACATTGACTGATTGACATCGATTCAACCCCGATTTCGCAACTTTAAGGCTCAATTACGTTGACGTATAAACAACACTTAACTCTCGCTTCGTTCATTTCCTCGGAGGAATCCGAAGTCCACTCCTTGATCGGCTTGGAGCACGTTCTGTTCGAACATCCGTCGCCAACCTCGTCGAGCCAAGGGTCGCACTACGAGCTCGCCCTCTCGCCGCTCCAACTCCTCGCGCTCAACGAGTAGATCCAGGCGGCCTTCGTCGAGATCGAGTTCGATGATGTCCCCGTCGCGTACGAGCGAGAGCGGTCCGCCGGCGGCGGCCTCGGGCGTGACGTGGAGGACCACCGTGCCAAAGGCCGTCCCACTCATGCGAGCGTCGGAGACCCGCACCATGTCGCGTACGCCGAGCCGGCCGAGCGATTCCGGGATCGGCAGGGCGCCCGCCTCAGGCATACCGGCGCCAATCGGTCCAGCGTTTCGAAGGATGAGCACGCTGGCGGCCGTGATGTTGAGATCGGGCGAATCGATGCGATCGGCAACGTCCTCCGGACTTTCGAACACCACGGCTGGCCCACGGTGAACGCGCAGTTCGGGACTCGCGGCGGCGGCTTTGATAATCGCCCCACCAGGTGCCAGCGAACCGCGCAGGACGATCAGTCCTCCGGTCGGCGACACGGGCCGCTCCCGTGAACGGATGACGTCAGATGTCGAATTCGACGGATGAAGGTTCATCTGCGCTCCGAGCGACGTTCCCTCGATCGTCTGTGCCTCGCGGTCGATCAACTCATCGAGTTCGCGGAGCACCGCCGGTACCCCTCCTGCGAGGTGGAGGTCCTCGAGGTAGTGCACCCCGACGGGCTTGCAGTCAACGATCACCGGCACCCTCTTGGATATGTCCCCGAAATCGTCGAGATCCAGAGGTATGTTCGCTCGACCGGCGATCGCGAGCAGGTGCAGAACGGCGTTCGTCGAGCCGCCCAACGCCGTGATGGTCGTCACAGCATTGTCGAAGGATGCACGCGTCAGGAACTTTGATGGACTCCAGTCGCGGCGGACGGCGTCCACCGCGACGCGGCCTGTTCGCACGGCGATTCGCAGACGGTCGCCCGTGGGCGACGGAGCCGTTGCGCTATGGCTCACGGCGACGCCCAGGGCCTCGGCCGCGGCTGCCATGGTCGAGGCCGTGCCCATCACCATGCAGGTCCCGCCGGTCGTCGCGAGTCGACCTTGGATCTCATGCAATGCTTCGTCGGAAATCTCGCCGCGACGTGACTTTGCCCAGTACTGTCGACAGTCCGTGCAGGCACCGAGTCGCTCGCCGTCCCAGGAACTGGTGAGCATCGGTCCCACCACCAACTCGACGAACGGTACGTCCGCCGAGACGGCGCCCATGATCTGAGCGGGAACCGTCTTGTCGCAACCGCCTATGAGCACGGCGCCGTCGATTGGGTGACTGGAGAGCGTCTCTTCAATCTCTATGGCCAAGAGATTGCGATAGAGCATCGATGTCGGGCTGATCATCACTTCGGGCAGCGACATCGTGGGAAACACCATTGGTAGGCCACCGGCTTCGAGCACGCCACGTGACACCGCATCGACGAATTGGGACATCTCGCGGTGGCACGTACTGAAGTCAGAGATGCTATGCCCGATGCCGATGATCGGTCGAGCGAGGTCGACGTCGTCGTACCCGGCGGACGAGAGGAACACCTGGCGAAGGTAGCGGCTGAAACCTTCGTCCGAGTAACTGGTGAGTCGTGAGAAGATCCCGCTCATAGGCCGATCCGGTGGCGTTCGCGCTGGACCGCGTTGACCCACTTGCCCACGTTCCAGGCCCCGAAGGATTCGATGCCGCCCATAGGGTCATCGCCGTAATACACCGGGACATGGATGAGCGACAGCCCGTCGTGGTCGTGAGCCTCGTCGAGGGCCTCGCGGAGACGCTCGATCGTGTCGCCACCATAGAACGCGTGAACGCCCTCGACGCTTTCGGCGAGTTGAATGAAGTCCACCGCCGTGGTACTGGACGTTGCGAAATCACGACCGTACTGGGCGAGCTGAAGACCCGAGATCGCCGCCATGCGACGATTGTCGAGGACCACGATACATCCCGACGCCCCGTGCTCGGCGCCATCCAGAAGAATCTGTGGTGACATCATGAACGATCCGTCACCACAGAGGGCTAACGCGTAGAACGGCGTGGCAGCAAGCGCCGTCGCGAGCAGCGCCGACGGCGCGAAGCCCATGTAGCTCGAGCCAGTGTCGGTGATCGTTCGACCGTAGCGATCGTCGGTGGCGAGTTGAAAGGCGAACGCCTGGACGTCACCGGAATCGATGTAGGTCACCGAGTCATTCGCGCGAGCCCACTCCAACACGGTCGCGATCGCCGCGGGCTGGGTCATGACGTCCTTCTCCCAGACAGGGTCGAACAAGATGGGTCGGCGTAGTCGTTCGGCCTTGTGCTCCTCCCAGCGGCTGCGCCGCTCGATGCACGTCGTCAGCCACGTGGACGGCGCGCCTGCTGGTTCGACGACGCGACCTCGAAGTCGCTCGTTGAGTGCTCCAAGGGTGCGCGCGGCGTCACCGATCAAGGCGACCGTGTCGACGTAGTGCGTGGCGTCGTCAACGTCGGTATTGATATTGATGACCCGGCGAACATTCGGGTAGCCCGTTCGCGAACAGTCAGACTGGCAGACCGATCGACTGCCAATGACGACGAGCGTATCCGCGTGCTCCATCGCGAAGTTCCCGCTCAGTGATCCCTTCGACCCCCCCACGGTCATATTTCGGGCGTGATGAAAGGGAATCAAGCCCTGAACCGCTGGCGCCACGACAGCGACCCCGTCGACCAGCTCCAGGAACTCTTCGATCTCATCACCCGCGCCCACCGCACCTCGTCCGAGGCGCACGACGACCTTCGAGGCGCCCGCGAGTATGCCGAGCGCTTCGTCGTAGCCACCGATGTCGGCAGCGGCGCCGAGCGGGTCGGGGTCTCCGTGTGGAAGTTCGCGAAGATTGAAGTCGCGCAACATCGCCGGCTGCGTATTGAGGGGCATGAGCAGAAAGAAGGGACCCGCACGATAGGGATGGCCCACGACATTGGCCCCTCGGCGTAACGCCGTGCCTATCGCTTCAGGGGTGTGCAAGACGTACGAGCCACCAAGGGCCGACGTCAATCGCAGATAGAGATGTTGCTCGTGACCTGTGATCTGTTGAAGGTTCGGACCTTCGTCCTCACTGGTCTCGTCGCCGTAGAGGTGCCACACGCCGACGCCGTTACTTGACGCGGCGAGCGATCCCGCCATTGCGTGCAACGCACCGGGGCCAATCGAGGTCACCACCGCCGCCTTCTCCCCGGTCGACCACCGCAGCGCCGTGGCGGCATGCGACGCCTCGGTTTCGTGATGAACGGGGAATACTCGTATCACCCCTGCTTCGGCATAGACCCGCAGCACCTCTGCGACGTCCGTTGAACCGTGACCAAAGACGGTGAGGAAGGTGCGTACGTCTTGGCGAATTAGTCCGAGAACGAGGGCTTCGGAAAGAGAGACGTCGACGCGCGGCGCTAGCGCACCTGCCTCTAGTGCCTGGTCCAGCCCACCAAAAATTTTGATTGCCTGGGCTCGTTTGGAGCGGGACTCAACGTTCGCGACTTCTCGCTCGTCCATACTCACTCGCGCCCGCTCTCATACACAACGAGGAATCGTAGCCGCAACCAAGGTCTTTGACAACCCTGTTGATAGACCGTCAACACCAAAATTATGTCAGGCCAATTGGAGCGGGACCGGGATTCTGCGCTGCAACTCTTCGAGGTTATATCCATCGAGGATTTTCGTCACGGCGACGCCAGAGTCGGTGAGGTCGAACACGGCGATGTCGGAGTAGACCCGCTCCACGACACCACACCCCGTCAATGGATACGTGCAACTCGGCTGAATCTTCGATTCACCGTTCTTGTCGAAGAGTTCCATCATGATCCACACTCGCGTGACGCCGGCGGCGAGGTCCATCGCTCCCCCGACCGCGTCAATCTTTGAACCCGGCACTTTCCAGTTCGCGAAATCACCGTTCGCAGCGACTTGGAACGCGCCCATTACGCAGAGATCCAAGTGGCCGCCTCGAATAAGACCGAATGAGTCGCTATGACTGATGAACGCCGCACCGGTCACCACCGTCACGTACTCTTTCCCAGCGTTGATCAGGTCGTCGTCTTGCTCGTCGACGGCCGCGTGGCGCCCGAGACCAACGATGCCATTCTCGCTGTGAAAGATAATCTCGCGATTGGAGTCGGTGATGTTAGCCAGCTGCGTGGGCATGCCGATACCAAGATTGACGAACGAACCGTCAGGAATATCGGCCGACACGAGAGCGGCGATGTCACGTCGCGTCCATCGTGGACGAGCGTCGTCGCCGCCGAAGGTTGGGGACGCACTCGTTGGCTCACTCATGCGGGCCCCCGATATGTACCACTCGATCGACCAGGACGCCGGGCGTCACGATCGCCTCGGGATCGAGCGCACCGAGCGGCACGATGGACGTCACCTGCACGATCGAGAGTTCCGCTGCAGCGACCATGGTCGGACCATAGTTACGTCCCGACGCGTTATATATAAGGTTGCCCCAGCGGTCCGCGGACTTGGCTTTGATCAAGGCGATGTCGCCGAAGAGCGGCATTTCGAGCACATAGTCATGACCATCGAGATTGCGGGTCTCCTTGTTCACGCCGAGCTCGGTCCCGACGCTGGTGCGGGTATAGAAGGCGCCGATGCCGGAGCCGGCGGCACGGATGCGCTCGGAAAGCGTTCCCTGCGGGATCACCTCGAGTTCGACGTCGCCTTCGAAATACTTGCGTTCAAACCACACTGAACCACGTGATCGTGGATACGACGTGATGACTTTTCGGATTCGGCCCTCGCGAAGTAATGCCGCGAGACCTCGCTCGCCCGAACCAGCGTTGTTGGCGACCACCGTAAGGTCGGTCGCTGGCGTCTCGAGAATCGCCTCAACAAGCTCGACCGGTGTACCTGCGTCTCCAAAACCACTAATCAATATGGTCTGCCCTGACGTGACGCCACTCACGGCGGCGGCGAGGTCCGGCACGATTTTGTTGATCAACGAAACATCCTCATCGGGCGTTGGCGGTGCGAGGCGAGCGAACCCTAGGCCACGTTCGGTTGCGCCGCGACCGCCGCGAACGCTCGTTCCGTGGCGCGAAGTGCAAGACCGAGATCTTCCTCAGTCATCGCCGCCGACACGAACCAGTTGTGTCGGGGATGCAGGTACAGACCGTTCTCCATCGACACGTTGGCAAAGAGGTCGCCAAGACGATGCTCACCGCGCCCGTCGTCATCGAAAGTCAAATACGGCATCTGGACCGGACCAGTCTGGTTGATGGCCACACCGTACTGCTCTGCCTGTTCGTCGAGTCCTCGACGAAGCGCCTCGCCCATCACTCGCATCTTGTCGATCGCCCCTTCCTCTCGAATTGCTTCTATCGTGGCGAGACTCGCAGCCATCGCCACTGCAGAGAACCAGAAGGAACCCGTCGTGTACACGGTGGTCGCGGCCTCCTTGTAGGCGTCGTTGCCGGTGACACAAGCCAGCGGGTAACCGTTGGCAATCGCCTTACTCCACGCGGAGAGATCGACGTCCACGCCCAGCGGCTCCCAACTCGAGCCGAGATGCAGTCGGAACCCACAACGTACGTCATCGAGGATCAGCGCGGCACCGCGTTGATCGCACAGTGCACGAACCCCTCGCGCGAATTCAAGGTCCACCAACTCTTGATCGAAGCCGGCGTCGTGGCGGAAGGGCGACACGACGATGCCCGCGAAGTCGTCGCCGGCCTCGTCGGCCGCGGCGATCACGCTCTCGAGGTCGTTGAAGTGGAAGTACCCCAGGTTGGCGCGGTCCTCGGGCGTCACGCCACCCATTCGCGGTGTGCACCACGGCGCCGCGCCGTGATAGGCGCCCGACGCGACCAAGATCTTTCGACGCTCACTCGCGGCACGCGCGATCGTGCAACAAAGAGTCGTCGCGTCGGTCCCGTTCTTTTGGAACATCGCCCACTGCGCCGGTGCGACCGTCGCCACCATTGCCTCGGCGAGTTCGACCATGCGATCCGACGGTCCGTTCTGACAGTCCGCGAGTGCTCGCTGGGCCGCGGCGGCCCGTTCGACGCCCGCGTGGTGGTGACCGAGCACGACGGGACCGTAACTGCACATCAGGTCGACGTACTCATTGCCGTCGACGTCGGTGATGCGAGCGCCTCGTCCGCTCGCCATGAACTGCGGATAGGCATCGGGCAAGAGGGCGACGTTCTGATGTCCGTACATCCCACCGGGGATCACGGCGCGTGCTCGTTCACGAAGCTCGTTGCTCTTTTGATTGGTATGGGTCTGGATCGTCATTGTGGTTTCCTTCCGGTGCGACAGAACTCTTCGACGACGCCGGCAACACCCGGAGCGTCGAGCCGGTAGTGCGCGTACAACGCGGCCGGTGGACCAATGAGTACGTATTCGTCATTCACCCCGTGGCGCAAGAACGGCACCGCGAGGCCGTTGTCCGCGAGTACCTCAGCCACCGCACTGCCGAGTCCGCCGATGATGTTGTGCTCTTCGACGGTGATCACCGCTGCGGTCTCTGTCGCCGATGCGAGTACCGCCGCCACGTCCAGCGGCTTGATGGTGTGCATGTCGACGACACGCACCGAGAGTCCCTTTACGGCGAGAAGTTCGGCCGCAGCAAGGGCGGCGTGCACCTGCGAACCAGTGGCGATGATGGTGGCGTCGCTGCCCTGGCGCAGGGTTGAAGCCACGCCGAAGTGGAAATCGTCGGGCACCGAGGTGTAGACCTCAGGGTCCCTTCCGCGTCCGAGGCGAAGGTACATCGCTCCCGGCACGTCCAGCGACGCCCGCAACATCGCGCGCAGCTGGTTGCCGTCGGCGGCGCACGCGACCGTGAGGTCCGCCACCGCGCGCATCGCCGCGAGGTCTTCGAGCGCGTGATGGCTGGAGCCGTAGTACCCCAGGGACATGCCCGAGTGGTGCGCCAGGATCCGAACGGGCATGCCGGGGTACGCGCAGTCGGTGCGAATCTGTTCATAGCCCAGCAGCGACGCGAAGGACGCGAAGGTGCCCACGAACGGCATGAGTCCCGTGGACGCCAGACCCGCGCCCGCAGTGATCATGTTCTTCTCGGCGATGCCCATGTTGAAGAACCGGTCCGGGTGGCGCACCTTGAAGTCAACCAGTCGATTGGCGGACGCGAGATCCGCGGTCATCACGACGACTCGCGGATCCGAGTCGGCTAAGTCAGCGAGCTCTTCGCCGGCCACGAAGGCGGGAACCGACTTCGCGCTGATGCCCGCTTCGGTGGTGGCCCGTCGAACCGCGGTGTCGGGGCTGACGCCGCGAAAGACGTCGCTTTGATCTTGGCCGGTTCCGCCGGTCTCGTCTGGCGTCGTCGCCGTGACGTTCGTCGTCATTGGGGGCCTCCCGCGACCAACTCGGCGTAGACGTCGTTGTAGTCCTCTTCATTGAGGTTGCCCACGTGCCAGTTCAAATTGAGCTCCATTCGCTCCACGCCCTTCCCCTTCACGGTATCGGCGATGATCACGTGCGGTTTTGTGCCCGAGCGATCCTTGGTGTTGTCGAACGCCGCAGCGATCTCGTCGACATCGTGTCCGTCGATGCGTTGCACGTCCCAGCCAAATGATGCGAACCGATCCCCGATCGGTTCGACCGACATGACATCTTCTGTTCGACCGTCGATACCCAACTGGTTGCGGTCCACGATGCAGATCAGTGAATTCAGTTTGAAGTGACCCGCCGACATCGCCGCCTCCCACACTTGACCTTCGTTGAGTTCGGCGTCACCCACCATCACGAACGTCCGAAAGGCCCGGGACTGCACTCGCGCGCCCAGTGCCATGCCGACACCGATCGAGAGCCCGTGGCCCAACGAACCGGAACTGAAATCAATGCCTCGCACCTTGCGCATATCGGGGTGATCACCGAAGGCACTCCCGAGGCGCGTGTACATCTCGAGTTCGGCGACGTCGAAGAATCCGAGTTCGGCCAAGATGGGATACAGGCCAATCGCGGCGTGACCCTTGCTCAGGACGAAACGATCGCGATCGGGCCACTGTGGATTCGCAGGATCGAGTCGAAGTTCGCGGTAGTACAGCGTCGACAACAACTCGGCTGCGGAGAATGTGCCGCTGTAATGGCCCGCGCCCGCAATGCGGGTGAGCCGAAGGGTTTCCAAGCGCACGAAGAGGGCCTTGCGCTCCAGACGTTCGCGCTCATCATCATTCAAATAGCCCACTGCCCCTCCTTCATTGGACTCACCAACATCACCCAATGCGCGGCGATGAGACACTCATTCAACCACCCGACAAAATCGGACTGGTCCGTTACAGACTGCCTTCGGTATTCTATATCGGACGCCCGATAGACAATAATATGTCCGCCGGCCTGCTTCTGCGTTGAACGCAGCATCGAAAGCACTTCTTCGCGAACCGAGAGAGCTTCGCCGAGGATTCTTCACTGAGCACATGTCGGATCTTCCCAGTGTCTTTGGTTGTCGTCGAATCCGGGAGGCATGAGATGGACACACCCACGTGCAAACGCACGAACGACGCCTAGTCCTGTATCGCTCACGGCCAGAGTGACGAGCACTGCGTGTCCATCTAGTGGCATCCGCGACGCGTCATTTCTTCCCCCCTTCATTCAACGGCATTGAGAAGGGCGTTTTGAAGTTGCCGTCGAAAACTGATGTGAATGTCTTCACTCAACTATTGCGGCCCAGCCCTTGGTGACAACATTTTGCGTAACCTATCGAGTCAAATGAGTGTCGTGTTTGTTGTGACGCAATTTGGCTCTGAAGATTTACAAAAATGACCACCCCCTTAAGGGATGAGACTGGGAAACCATGAAATCGACAACCAATGTGACGAGATTATTCACGCCCTTGGCGATATGTCTTGCCTTGATCGTTCTACCCTTGATTCCAGTCTCGATTGCCGGAGCGGACAACTCATCTTCGATCGTCGGCACGGTGACGGATGCGTCAAACCCCACGGGTCTTGTCGGCGTGTGTGTCACGGTCCTCACCCCAGGCGGAGCATCAGTCGGCACCGCGACGACGACTGGCGACGGAACATACGAAGTCGACCTCTCTTCGGGTACCTATGTCGTGGAGTTTGACCCGACGTGCGGCGGATCCGTCTCCTCGCCCGATGTTGGTCAATATTCCGGCGGCGTCTATTCACTCGGATCCGCGGCACAGATCATCGTCGATACGGTCGACGAGGAGACCGCCAACGCCACGCTCGCTGCGAGCGGATCAGTCTCAGGCACCGTCACTGACGCGGCCAACCCGAGTGGTTTGGCGGGCGTGTGCGTAACAGCCACCGACGCCTCAGACACGATTGGCGCATCGGGTACTGCGACGACTGCGCCCGGCGGGACGTACACGATCAGCGGACTCGCTCCGGGTTCTTTCCAAGTGTTCTTCGATCCGACGTGCAGCGGCTCGGTGCCATCTCCTGACTTCACGCAGTGGTATTCGAACTCGTCAACCGAAGGGGGTGCCACTCCGGTCACCGTCTCTTCCGGAAACACCACGACGTCGATCAATGCGGCACTCGAAAGCGATGGATCAATCTCAGGTACCGTCACCGATGCCGCGAATCCAGGAGGTTTCGCCGGCGTATGCGTGATCGCGAACTCGGCCACCGGTGGATCGGGCACCGGGACTGCGACGAGCGCTGGCAACGGAACTTATTCGATCTCGGGGCTCCCACCGGACTCGTACACGGTGGAATTCGATCCATCGTGTCAGGGCACGGTCTCGACGACTGCAATCGTGCAGTGGTATTCGGGCGCCACAAAAGAGGTAAACGCCACTCCCGTCGTTGTCGCTAGTGGGACGGCGACATCGAACATCAACGCCTCCTTGAGTGTCGACGGATCGATCTCCGGCACGATCACCGACGCCTTTCATCCCGGCGGTTTGAACGACGTCTGCGTCGCGGCCGTCTCGTCAGACGGCGGCAGTGGAAGTGGATCGACTGCAACCGGCGCTAATGGCACCTACACGATCACTGGTTTGGCGCCCGATACCTACACCGTCAACTTCGATCCCACGTGCTCGGGTCACAACTCAACGCACGACGTCGCCAAGTCATATGGCTCAGCGGTGACCGTGACCTCTGGTGCCAATACTCCGAACATCAGCGCGGTGTTGGCCACCATTGCCGGCACGTCAACGAACACCGCGGTCACGTCGAGTGCGAACCCAGGAACCGCGAGCACTCCCGTCACGTACACCGCAACCGTTGCGCCAACCGACAATGGCGGCACGGTCGCCTTCTCCGACAACGGGCAGCCCATCACCGCATGTACAGCGCAAACCGTGACGGCTTCGGTCGCAACATGCACGGTGACCTATCCGGGCATCGGATCGCACGAGATCAGTGCGGTCTACTCAGGCGACGAGAACTATGGGACGTCGACCTCAACGAATTACGACGAGGTCATTCAGACGTACATCCCTCCCCCGACTCCCTCGAACCCAGCCAAGACCACCACTGATCTGACATCGAATGCGAATCCAGCAACCTTGGGCTATGTGACGTACAGCGCCGCCGTGTACCCAACGAACAACCAAGGAACGGTGAGTTTCTTCGACGCGCTACAGCCAATCGCGGGCTGTCAAAACGTCTCCTTGACGTCAGGAGTTGCCCAGTGTCTCGTGATCACGCCATCGTTCGGAATCCATTCGATCACCGCAAGTTTCTCGGGTAGTCCCGCGTACGATCCGTCGAAATCGTCAGTCTTGTCCGAAGAGGTTCAAATCGTCACGACGACGTCCGTCGCCTCCAGTTATAACCCCGCGGGCGACGAAGCCGGCATCACGTTTACCGCGACGACCTCACCATTTCCCGACGGCGGAACGATGCAATTTCAGAAGAATGGCGTGACGATCGCGGCGTGTGCGAGCAACTTGTTGACTGATGGCGCGTCCACCTGCACGTTGAAGAATATGCGACCAGGCAATCACGTCATCACGGCCCTATATTCCGGTGATGCGTCATACGAGTCGTCCACATCAGAAACATTCACGGAGAAAATCCTTCGGAATAGTGCAATCACTGTGAGCTCCAGCAACGGTGTGGCTAGGAAGGGAGCGACGATTCATTTCGTCGCAAAAGTGGCCAAGAAGTTCGGCACAGGATTCGTAGCCTTCACCGACAATGGCAAGGTCATGGGACCGTGCAAGAGAGTAAGGCTCCGTTCCGGAGTCGCCGTCTGTTCAATTAAAAGTTTGTCAGTTGGACATCACATCGTGAGCGTGGCCTTCTCAGGCAATTCAAGTTTCGGGCCTTCGTACAGTGGTTTGCTCGAAGTAATTAAGAAGTGAGCTGAGGTTCAGATCTCAATTCATCCGTTAGCGTGCCGGTCGACTCGTCAGCCTGTTGTTTGGAATTCCGAAAACCGCTCCTCGAGGCGATCTCGGTCGGGGTGTGCCTTCGGATTCCGCGGAACTGTTAGCTGCTCGCCATGCATCTCTTGTAGACCATATCTCAACATTGGGCCATCGACTTCGCGAAGTAGTTCTGCGTTAATAACTATTTTACAATCGGGTCGTATACCCATGAAGTTCTTGTCATACGCGGCGTGGTGGATTTTGCATAGCGCAATACCGTTGGGAACAACGGGTTCGCCGCGAGGCTTCGAGTCGCTAATGATGTGTGCTGCGTCCAAAAGTTGAGAATGTTTCAGATGGCAAACAGCGCACGCGCTCGAATAGGCGTGCAAAACCTGTTCACGAAAGATTGGCTGATGGAGACGAACTCGCGTCTCTTGCATGGCGTATCTGCGTTCAGTCGAGGTGAGGTTTGAAAGATCGCGGCCAATCTCGGTGCGGTTGTAGCCGAGAGTGAACTCCAATAACTGTGGGTTGTCCCCGATGACGAATACCGGATAGATCGCCTTGTACCCTGCATTGCGGACGCCCATAAAGTAGACGAGTGGCAAGCCAAACTCCATACACGTTCGAAGTGAGCGGTTCGTGTGCAAATCAGGGTCAGTGCCTTCGTACTTATAGCGGGCATAACCGTCCTCACCTTGCAGGTCGTCATAAGGCGGAGTTTTACCAAAGGGCGTGAACGCAGTTGTTATGGATAACGCTCCCGCAAGTCCGGCGGGCTTGTTAATTCCACGTCCACGGGTTTGTCGGATCGAAAACATCTCGCCTTGAAACTCGAATGAGGCCGTCTGGTGCCATTCCAAAATCTCGTCGGATGCGAAGGAGATGATTCTGTCCAGGTGTGCAAATAGGGCTGCGCGCACCGCCAATTCACGGAGTTCATCCACGAGTTCATGATGGCACTCCGGAACTCAACTTGGCGTGACTGGGAACAAACACCGACGGATTGCTCGCGCCAGAAAGCCCGCGAATAAGACGGGCGGAGGGCGAGTCGACCCCTTGCGTGTCATGGTCCGAGTTGGCAATTATCCGATGTCTCATTCCGCCAGGAAATCGATTGACCGATGCAATGATTGTGAAAGTGACCTCCGAAACGGAACCCCACCTGGCCGACATTCTTGAAACTTTGCAGGCCACCGCGACGGAAGTTGATTCTGCGGAGACATTGTCAAATCAACACTTCAATGCGTTGGCTATCTCAGGTCTGTACGGAGTTTTTGCGCCGACTTCGGTTGGCGGTCTCGAACTAGGACTGAGCAAGCTGTGCGACGTTGTCGAACAGCTTGCATCTGCCTGCCTTGCGACGACGTTCGTTTGGATCCAACATTTTCGACTGCTGGCTGCTCTCCTTGATCCAGGAACTCCTGAGAGTCTTCGTGAGTTTTTGCCGCTCGCTGTAAGTGGACAACTGAAAGGAGGCGTCGCAATTGGCGGACTTCTTCCGGGACCTCCCCGATTGGTTGCGACCGAATCGCATGATGGATGGCGACTCATTGGCGACGCTCCATGGGTCAGCGGCTGGGGAATCGTCGACGTGCTCTTCGTCACCGCTCGCCAACCAGATGACGTTGTCGTCAGTTTCGTCATCGACGCCGTTGAACAGCCGGGCCTTTCAGTTACTCGTCATCACCTTTCCGCAATGAATGCGTCGGCGACGGTCCGACTCGATTTCAAAGACTTCCAAGTTCCATTCGACCGCTACGTGGGCAGCCAGCCGTACGCACCGGGTCAAGAGCGTCCAGAGGGACTTCGCGTCAACGGATCACTTGCGCTCGGCATCACTCGTCGATGCTGTGAACTTCTTGGTCCGTCAGCGCTCGACGACGAACTACTTCAATGTCGAGCGGACCTCGACTCATTCGAATCGAAGGATATCTACGTCTCGCGCGCTCGCGCAGCCGAACTCGCCGTTCGCGCCGCTCACGCGTTGGCCGTATCGCGCGGGAGCCGATCCGCGATCGTGGGCGACATCGCCGAGCGCACGACGCGCGAGGCGGCATTGATCTTGGTGTTCGGAAGTCGTCCAGCGATCAAGGACTCGCTTCTCGATCTGATGATCACTCGCAAGTAGCTCAGTCAACGACGAGTGGGTCGCTGGCCTTTGTCTCGTTCACCACGTCGGCGGTCACGATGACATCGGCTCGACGGAAGTGACGAATAGTGAGCCAGCCAATCCCCGCGGCAACGAAACACGACGTCGCGCCGACACCGAGTCCCACGCGAGCGTTGGTCTCGCTCGTGATCCAACCGATGAGCGGTCCACCAATGGGCGTCGAACCCATGAAAGCTACCGCCCACAGCGCCATCACTCGACCTCGCATCTGAGGGTCGGTCTCCAGTTGCAACGTCGAGTTCGTCATGGAGAGGAATGACACACTCGCGAAACCGACCAGCGCGAGGGCGAAGAATTCAATGCCAAGTTTGGGCGACAGCGCCGCCAACGTAATGAACGCACCAAAGAGGAGCGACGCCCGCGTAATCGCTCGCGTGCCGGTCTTGCCCTTGGACGCCGTCCAGAGTCCACCGATGACCGCGCCGATGCCCATCGAGGCCATCATCAAGCCGTAGGCCTCGGAGTTGCCGTGAAAGACCTTGCCGGCGACGACTGGCAACGTCACTTGGAACTCGTAGGCGAGCATGCCGACGAGCCCCATCATGATCAACGGGTACAGCAGCTTCGGTGTCTTGGCGACGTACTTGAAGCCCTCGCGCAACTGACCTTTCGCCCGCACGGTCGGCACGCTCGGGCTGAGTTTCGAGAGGTCCATGATCATGAGCGAGAACACGACGGCGACGAAGCTCACCGCATTCAGCGCGAAGCACCATCCTTCGCCGAAGGAGGCGATGATGATGCCGGCGACGGCGGGACCGACGGCGCGCGCGACGTTGTTCATCGTCGAGTTCAGGCTGACGGCGTTGCGGAGGTCCTTCGGACCGACCATCTCCAAGACGAATGACTGTCGCGAAGGGTTCTCGAATGCGTTGTTGAGTCCCAGCACGATCGCCAGGATGCAGACGTCGAGAAATGTCACGACGTGCGTCAGCGCCAGCACGGAGAGAACTCCCGCCTGGACACCCATCATCGCCTGAAGGACGATCATGAGCTTTCGCTTGTCGACGCGGTCGGCCACCACTCCCCCGTAAGGGCCGAGGAGGAGGACCGGCAGCGTCTGGAGCGCCACGACGAAGCCGATGTCCGTCGCCGAGTGCGTCAGCGTGAAGACCAACCACGACTGGGCGGTCATCTGCATCCACGTGCCGATCAGTGACGTCGTCTGCCCGTAGAAGTACTTGCGGTAGTTGCGATTAGAAAGTGACGAGAACGTCCGCTGGGCCGAGACCTTGACGTTCATCGGTCTCGGTCCCGAAGTGTGGCGACGATCGCCTCCAGTGCCGGTGTCGCAGTACTCAATGCCAGCTTCTCCTCCTTGGAGAGACTTCGAAGCGCATAGAGCAGCGCATCAGTGCGCTCGCCGCGGATCGTCTCGCGCAGCGCTATCCCCGTAGGCGTCGCCGACAGGTGGATGACCCGGGCGTCAGAAGGATCGGCGGTCCTCGTGACCATGCCGGCCGCCTCGAGCTTGCCGACGATGCGCGACAGCATGGTTGGATTGAGGCCCTCTTCGCGGGCCAGTTCGGACAGTCGCAAGGAACCCGCGCGCGCGATCGCCATCAACACCTCTCGTTGGCTGGAGGAGAGTTCATTCCCGACGTGCGTGAGTCGGAGGCTTCGGTTGAGCCGTCCGAGGGCGACACGTAGGTGTTCGGCGAGTTCACGTTCCTTCTCGGTCGGTTCCCTCGTGGCGTCGGACATGTCCCCAGTATACATGTAGTTGCTTGCCAGCAGGCAAGTAGTTTCTATTTTGTCCTTCGCTTCTCCCTCGTGTTCTACGGTGGCAACGTCAAAAGGGGGCGAAGTGAATCGTGTCGAGCTCGAGGTCAAGCTCAATGAAGGTCGTTCGTGGTTGCTCATGAAGTACAACGGTCTGAGCGAAGAGGAGTTGCGCCGACCGCTCACCCAGAGTGAGCACGACCCCGAGAGTCAGTGGTCCGCGCTCGATCACTTGGCCCACATGGCCCTGGTGGAACGCAACTTCAATGCCATGGTGCGACGCCACTTCGAGGGCAGTGCGAATCCCGTGGGACTCTTGGAGGACGACGCGGGACAGCCACGATCTCGTGCCGAGATCATGAAGCTCGTCCATACCCAGACCGAGGCCTGGCAACGAGAGCACCACGACGACAGCTTCAATAAGGTCGTCGCCTTGACGGCCGCCCAGCGTGGTGCGACCTTGCAACTGATCTCTGAGTTGACCGACGCACAACTCGAGGAAGCCCTTCCCGGCGCACCGTGGGACGACGGCACGGTCGGCGGCGTCCTCGGTGCGAACGCCGATCACGGTCACATGCATTGGAAGTGGGTGAAAGACGCCGGTCTGCTGGACGCGTCGCCCGAGTCGCCATGACCTCGGAGCGGTCGGCGCTAGTCACCAACTATTCTTCGAACAGAGGTGGGAATCCATTTCGAGTGCCCCACGATCGGAGGAGATTATGTTCGACGTCGTCTTGGTAGGGGCCGATGATTCACCGACGGCGCGGCGCGCGGTCGAAGCGGCCTGCGAGATCAGTGCCATGTCCAAGGGGACCCTGCACATCCTCACGGCGTTCGAAGCCCTTTCGGTCGTGGGTGGCGCGAGCACGACTGAGTTCAAGAACGTGATCAACGAAGAAGACGGACGAGCCCTCTTGCAAACGCTGTCCTTCATTGCGAAGAAGCATGGCGTGGAGTTCATCCTCCACTCGGCCAAGGGCGATCCCGCCGACATTCTCGTCTCCAAGGCCGACGAGATAGGTGCCGACCTCATTGTGGTCGGCAACAAGGGAATGAAGGGCGTGCGCCGTGTACTGGGCTCCGTGCCTAACTCCGTCGCACACGGCGCGTCGTGCTCGGTCTTGATCGTCGACACCACCGACTAGAGCCCCGCGAAAGGCAGGCTGACCTTCTATCGCACCTGCGGCAGTACCTGTTCGGCGACCAGACCCAGGTGGTCAAGGTCGGACAAGTCCAGTACTTGGAGATACATCCGCTGCGCTCCGATAGCAGCGAACTCCTGAATCTTGGCGACCACTTCGCGCACGGTGCCCGCCAGTCCAATGGCGCGGAGTTCGGCCACGTCGCGGCCTACGCGTTGTGCCCGGCGCTCGATCTCCGACTCGTCTTCGCCCACGCAGAGCACCTGTGCGGCCGACAAGATGATCGCGTCACGGCGACCGCCTCGTTCGCAGGCCTCTCGGACGCGATCGAACTGCGTGGACGTCGCCTCCAGTCCGTTGAAGGGCATGTTGAACTCGTCGGCGAAACGCGCCGCCAACTGCGGCGTACGCACCTTTCCTCCCCCGCCGATCAAGATCGGTGGTCGCGGATGTTGGAGTGGCTTAGGCAGCGCCGGACTGTCGGTCAGTTGGTAGTGCGTGCCGGTGAATTCAAACGACCCGCCAACCGGTGTCTCCCAGAGGCCGGTGATGATCTCCAACTGCTCGCTCAGTCGTTCAAAGCGCTCCCCCAACGCCGGGAAGTCGATCCCGTAGGCGGCGTGCTCGGTCGCGAACCATCCGGTGCCGATACCGAGTTCAACGCGACCGTCACTCATTGCGTCAACTTGCGCGACGGCAATCGCCAACGGTCCCGGCAGTCGGAACGTGGCGGCACTCATCAAGGTGCCGAGTCGAATCGTCGACGTGTCGCGCGCCAGTCCGGCGAGCGTGATCCAGGCGTCGGTCGGTCCGGGCAGCCCTGAGGTTGCTCCCATGTGGAGGTAGTGGTCCGAGCGGAAGAACGCCCCGAAACCGAGTCGCTCAGATTCAAGGGCGACGGCTAAGAGATCGTCGTAGGTCGCGCCTTGTTGAGGTTCGGTGAAGACTCGCAGTTCCATGATTTCCTGACGTCGGCTGGAGACCATGTTAAGCAACGCGACGTCACGTACGTCCGCGTACAGGACGACGGTCGCCCCTGCTTCTCGGGATGCCTGCGGTATCGTCGGGTCTATGGTTTTTGGTCCCGCAGAATCGGAGGACGCAATGTCCGACCAGTCACCCCACTACGGCCAGCCCGGTGGTTCGCAGTTCCCCATCACGACCGCGCTCGGTTTCCCCGACCAAGAGATCGACCGCAGTCTCGGCATGGTCTTTGGCGTGGTGGTGCGCTCCATGGGCATCGCACGCAACATCGGCGCCGGTTTCAAATCGCTGGCCGGCGGCGAGGTGAAGCAGTACACGCGGCTCGTCGAGGACAGCCGCCGTCACGCGCTCGATCGGATGATCGAGAACGCGCAGCTCATTGGCGGCGAAGGCATCGTCTCGATGCGCTTCGACTCCTCCGAGGTCGGCAACACTTTGACCGAGATCGTCGCCTACGGCACGGTGGTCACCTTCAAGAAGACGGCGTAACCGCATGGGCATCGTGTGGCTGATCATCTTGGTGGTCTTGATCGTCTGTGGCGTCTTCAGCATCATCCTGCGACGTCACGGAGAGTCCGACAGGCCGAAGGCAGACTGGCGCCAGACCGAAGAGATTTTCAATGACCCCTCGACCAATCGCGTGATGCGCGTCTGGCTCGACGCCGCCGGCGAGCGCCACTACGTACCCGAAGGAACCCGCAAGTCCGTTTGAGCCGGTGCGTTGTTGGGTGTCACTCCGAAGGATTAAGCAATGCGTGCAACTTCGGCGGCGCCACGAGGAGCCATGCGTCGACGATCAGATCGGCCAAGGTGTCCCACTTCGGTTCGGTCGCTTCGTCATGACCGTCGAGGTACGCGCCGACCCATCCGCGTCCCCCGACGTACGGAGGACGAAAATACCGCTCCGCGTCCTCTTCGATAAGGGCTGCTTGGACGCCCGCTCCGGCGGCGAAGGTCACCGAGACGCGGTCGTCGTGGTGGTGATCGGACATCGCGACGAAGTTCTTCTTGTCGTTGATGAACCACGACGCTTCGCCGTGACTAAGACGCTCGCTGACGAGCGGCAGATCCATGCAAATAGCTCGAACGCGCTCGGTGACTCTCGAACCATCGGGCGTCGGGCGTTGGTCAGGCGTCACTCCAGACATGCGGCGAGCGTAGCCTCGCACCTTCTGAGATTTGGCACTGAAGAAAGCAAGGGCGTTCGCCTTAGTACTTACTATCCCGTGATTCTCGGGACGCAGAACCGCCTTTAGCTGCGCGACGAACGAGTTACTCATTACTCATCAAGGCCTTTGAGGAAACTATTCAATTGCGGAGATATCGAAACGACCTCCCGCCAAAATTCCTCGACACCAAAGCCAAAGTCTCGAAGCATGTTCATTAAGTCGTTGCGTAACTCTATATAGTCAGCTCGGTCAAATTGAATACGACCGTATGTGAGCATGTCTGGTGGTTGTATTCCGGGAATATTCGGAACAATTCTGATTGTCAATGAAAGCGCCGTTGCACAGTGATCAAAATCTGAGTTTTGGAGCACGTGAAACGGTCTGGGGTTCATTCTGAGAATCACCAAATCTTCCATCGATCTTGATGAACTCATTCGCTTCTGCATCCTCTCGAATAAGGAAGTTGCCCTAGCGCGTCTTTCAATTAGATCATCAGATCCATTCGCAATCTCACGAATGTTCAATCCCCTCCATAATGCTGGATGGAGCGAAATTGTGTCGGAATCCATGAGTTCCAAGTCCGTGTACTCGAATCTGTATCGAATTCGATCGGAAGAGCTGAGCCGGATACCGATTGCGGAGGTGCTGAAAAGCATTTCCTGTAGTTTTCGTTCGCCATATCGATCAACAAGTTCACGACACTTCCGCCAAAGCAAAAGGTCCAATTCTCCAAGCGATTCGTACTGGTGAAGTTCGCGGCGAAATGCGTCAATCAATGGATCGATCTCCGGCACCGCTTTGCTGAATTCTTGTTTGAGATCTTTAACCTTCCATCCGCTGTACCCCAATTCCCCTTCCTCAATATCTTCCTTAGAAATGAATTGGCGGCTTGGTCCGGCCGCTTCAATACACTTCTGCAGAAACTGCAGCAACTCCCGCGGCTGTTGGAACGTTCTCGAAACCAAGTACTCGAATGGTTTCTTTAAGCCAAAGGTGATATCGGGTTCGAATAGTTCGTCAACAGCAACATGGCTAGGCAATCTTTGCTGAATCATCGCATTCAATCGTTCGTTTCCCCACACGATGTAACGCTCAGCTTGTCGATGCTTATCTTTGTCATCGTAATGCAATGACTCATATATGTCCGTACGAAGGAAAGTGATAACGCGCATGCCGTTAGGGCCGACACTTTCCTTTGGAGGTCGGCGGTTCAATTCCTTTGCTGCCATCAATAGTCCGATGAGTGAGGAATTAGATTTCGAGTCTCCTTCCCAGGACTCATCCAAATGGTCAATGGCCACGAGAACTGGTATATGTAAGACAATTTTCTCGATCGTGTCGAAGAGAGCTTTGATCAATGAAGGTGGAGTTAAGCGCAGTGGCCGATCCCGACCACCACCGAGACCGAACCCAAACGCCGAAACATTTAAACTGCTCAATTGGTTCAGTAGCGATGGACCGAACGAAACTTGTCCGGGTACGACCACCCCCCCGTTCGACTCCAGGAACTTTCGAAGCGTCTTTCTACTCTCATTTGCTTCACCGGACAACTTGAAGTCGGAAGTGACAATGCGATTCGCTATTTCAACAGCAAGGGTAAATTTCCAGGCGTTCTTGTGTGCCAGATTGGCTGGAATTCCTTGTTCGGAATATTCCCTTAGAGACGACCAGACGTATTCGTCCGGTGTGATTTTCACGGCAATCGTACCTGCTCGTCCACAGTTTTCCAGTATGCGTTCCAGTTGAACAAAGATGGCTGTCTTGCCGGAGCCTTTGCGTCCAAGAAACACGGTGTGATATCCGTTGAAAAGGAGTCCGACGTCGGGCGGGTCGACGAAATGTTCACTGAGTTTGGCATCATCAGCTGCGTCGAGGTTGCCTAGGTCAATGTCACCGAGATGCAGTCCGATTTCGGCGAGCGACATATGGGTATTTAACACGAAAAGCTCTAAGTTCGCAGAATACGCAGTTCCACATGTGGCGGAAGGCCACAATCGAAGGCGCTGGGATAGTTCAAGAAATCCGTGACCGTCCAACTACCACGTCGGTTTCAATCATGCGGCCGCTTCAAACGTCCACATCACCTATCCCGAAAACCAATGGCGCCGCTGACGAGATGCGAAGTCCGGTCCTAAGTTTCAGACCTCAACTCACCCGGTCGCGACGGTGCTCGGTCAACCGCCAGGCCCAACGGCCGATAACCAACAGCACGGCAACGAGCAGCAGCATGAACAGAAGTGGCCCGGCGAGGCGGATCAGCCATTCGACGCCGGTGGCGAAGCCGTGCAGTGAATCGTGCCACGCCTTGTCGACTCCCGACCGTGCGTGGGTGGTCGGGACCACTTGGTGACCGGCCTCACTCAAGTTGACGGTCAACGTGGCATACGTCGTCTCGCTGTTGAGAAGTCCCAACTGCGCCTGCAGCTGCTCGATTTGACTTTGGATTTGGTTGAGCTGATTCTGCACCTCGAGGATGCCGTTGATCGTGCCCGTCCTCGTCATGATCTTCAGGTACTGCGTGCGGCTCACCTGCAATGCACTGATTCGTGCTTGCAAGTCGACGTACTGACCCGTGACGTCATTCGCGCTCGTCACGACCGAGGTCGCCACACCGGCGTGGCGCACTTGATCGACGAGCATGGTGAAGTTCCGTTCCGGAACCTGTAGGACGATGGTGCCGGTCGAGTACGAGTGGTTTGCTTTCGAGCCCATGTGCGACTGCGTGCTCTGGACGAGTCCCCCATCGGTGGTGGCAAAGTCCGTTAGTTGCGTAAGTGTCGATTGAAACTTCGCGCCCCCGACGGAGAGTCGTATCGTGCCAACTTCTTCCACGCGCAATGAACTCTGCGACGCCTCAGAACCAGCACTCGTGGAACTCTTCTCGCTCGGTTCCGAGACCGAGAGCTTCGTATTGGTGACCGAGCCCGCCACTCCAAAGCCCTTCTGCTCACTCACTGGGACGACGGCGCCGGAGGTGAAGCCAGTGCCGCTAACGGTGAGCGCATTGGTGTGCACCGACGAGCGATGCGCTCCAACCGCACTCGGGACCGCGGCAGGACTCTCGGCGAGTACCAGCGGAACGGCCGCCGCCAACGCAACCACGCACGCCGCGGCCGCCATCATGCTTGCCCGCACGCGACCGGACCGTCCCACGAAGTCGTGAAATCGTCGCTGCTTCACCGGTGCCGGCGATTCGCGCGCCTCGTCGAGGATCCGATTCACGGCGTCGCTGGACACGACAAAACCGTCGGCCGCCTCTCGAAGCGCGCGTTGCAGGTTTTCTTCGTCGAACGTGTTCATGATCGGTTCTCCTTACGAACGTTGATCGGACTTGGCGCTTCGGATTGCAGTGCCGGATGGAGGGCGAGACGACGGCGCGCCTCGTTGAGACGCGATTTGACGGTGCCGGGTTGACGCCCAATGACGGCGGCGATGTCGCGCTCGTTGAGGTCGGCGTAGTAGCGAAGCACGATGACGATGCGAAGATGCGCGGGGAGGTCCTTCAACGCCGCCAGTACGTCATTCGTCTCGGCGACTTGGCTGATTCGGTCCACCAGCAACGCGACGTCCTCGAGTTCGTCGTCGTTGTGATGGCGAGTGCGGTGAGGAATCTCTTTCCGCAACTTGGAGTTACACGTATTGACGACCACGCGGTAGAGCCACGGTTTGAAACTCGCGCCCGTGACAAGGGAATCGCGGAACTTCCACGCACGAAGGAATGACTCCTGCACGGCGTCTTCGGCGTCGGGCCGGTTGCCGAGGATCAGATACGCGGTGCGGACCGAACTGGCGTAGCCGTCTTCGAGCCAGGTCCGTAGTTCGTCGACGTCGACCTGGTCACTCACCTACGTGACCTTGCGATGAGGACGAGTTCCCTGGAGATGCGCACATGTATAGAGACTCCCGCACGCACCAAAAGGTTCGCGCAAATTTGGAGATTCTCGACAATTGGCCGCAACCGTCGAGTTTGGGCCCGTATTGACCGTCAGGGACTCAGTCAGGTATGAGCGCGGTGACGCAGAAAGGATTGCCGACCGGGTCGAGCAGCACGCGCCAGCGGTCGCGGTCCGGCTGTTCCCCCGCCGAGGTGGCGCCCACCGCCAGGGCGTGCGCCTCACCGGCATCGAGGTCGGACACCGCGAAGTCGAGGTGCACGTGATTTGGTGTTTCGCTGGTCGGCCACGACGAAGGCTTGAAGTCGTCGACTCGTTGCATTGAGAGCCACAGGTTGTCCAGTTGGATGGCCGAGAAGTCTTCGGACTCAAAGGCAATCTCTTTCTCGAGCAGTGCCGAATAGAACAACGCCAACGCGTGCGGATCGGGACAGTTCAGCGAGACCGCACCCAGTTTGGAAATCACTCCCACAATCACTCCTTTGTCGTCGATTGACGCATTCTTACCCGAACGCTGCGACGTCGGATTTTCAGGACTTCGAGGCGCGCGCCAGCGCCGTGGCACTTCGCCACAGTTGGAAGTAATTCTCGAACGTGATGTCGGCCGTCACGTAGCCGGCCGATTGGAGTTCGCGGTGGTACGCCGGCAGGTTGTGCCACGGCACCCCCATGTCGACGTGGTGGGCCAGATGCCACCCGGTGTTATACGGCACGAACCAGAAGCGAGCCAGCAGATGCTGGCGCACGTTGTGCGTCGTGAGACGCCGGTCGTCGCTGTGCAGCATGCCGCCGTGCTCCGCGATCGCGCGAAGGCGATTCAGCACGCGCCACTGGGTCATCCACGGCAGCCACCAGAAAGCCAGATACGACCACCACGCGCCCGTGCCGAGCCAGAAGAGTCCGAACAGCAGTACCTGGACCGCGAGGATCGACGACGCGATGGCCCGACTCTGGGACTTCGTCGTCGCCATCACGATGGACTTGAAGTTCTTGTAGCCAGAGATGCCGACGGCGTCACGCAACAGCCGTCGTCGTAGGTCACTCGGCTCACAGGGATAGCCACTGTAGAAGGCCATGTCGGGCTCTTCCGGTCCGAACTCCTCTTTGTGGTGGGCGAAGTGCGCGCGGCGATAAATGGAGATCGGCACCATGGCTGGGTAGGCAATGATCCATTTCCCGACGACGTCATTGGCCCGTTTGTTGGTGAAGAGCAGCTTGTGAGCCGACTCGTGCATCAGGATCGCGAAGCGCGCGTGCATCGGTCCCATGACGATGAAGACGGCGACCGCGGCCCATATGCCGAAGTGCACACCGCACCACGCCAGCGCGGCCGTCCAGAGCCAGACGAACGTGACGGCGCGAACGTTGCGCCAGTTCTCGATGTGGCGATAGTTCTTTCGTAGCTCCGGGATCGCCATGCCGTTGACCAGCAAGCGGTCGGTCGGCAAGACGTCGGGGAGCAATTCGGGGCTCGGGACGAGTTCGATCGTCATGGGGCCATCATAAGTTCAGTGCACTCCCGATTCCCTGACGGCGTTCGGTGCGCGCAACTATTGGTTGACTGCAGCGTCCATTAGGTTTGAAGCGACTCGACGAAGGGACGGACCCGATCAAGAAGCTCGTTCGTCGCTTTGATGGCTACCAACAGAGCCATCCACCGATGGCCTTCGTCTTTGGTGTCATCAAGAAGTACGTCGAGGACCGTGGGCCGTCACTCGCGGCACTCCTCGCCTACTACGGCGTGCTCTCACTGTTCCCTCTGCTGCTGGTGATGTTCACCGCCCTCGGACTGCTCTTCAGTCACGACCCGTCGCTGCGCAACCGCGTCATCCACTCGGCGCTCTCCCAGTTCCCCGTCGTCGGCAAGTCACTCGGCGGCCACGACGCGATCTCCGAGCTCAAAGCAAAAGGTCTCGGTCTGGCCGTCGGTGCCGTGGGTCTCTTCTGGGGCTCACTCGGTGTCACGAAGGCCGGCCAGCGCGCCATGGCCGACGTGTGGAACGTGCCCCAACTCAATCGCCCACGCTTCGCGCGGCGCATCGGCCGAGGCTTCGAGTTCCTCGGCGTGCTCGTGCTCGACGTCGTGCTTTCAACGGCGCTGGCGGGCCTCGTCACCTTCGGCGGCCACGCGCTCTGGCTGCAAATGGTCGCCGTCGTCGTCGGACTCCTCGTCAATGCCGCGCTGTTCATCCTTGGCTTTCGGATCCTCACGCCGAGTTCGGTCGCCACGAAGACGCTGCTCGTCGGTGCGGTCACCGCGGCGCTCTCGTGGAGTGTCCTGCAGTATCTCGGCACGTGGCTCGTCGGGCACGAACTTCGTCACGCGAGCCAGCTCTACGGCTACTTCGGGAGCATCCTCGGGTTGGTCTCGTTCCTCTTCATCGCGGCCGAGGTGACGTTGCTCGCCGCTGAGATCAACGTCGTGAAGGCACGGCATCTGTATCCCCGGAGCCTGACGCCGCCCTTCACGTCGGCCGATGAGGCGGTCCTGACGGCGCTCGCGCGCCAGAGTCAGCGATTCGTCGCCCAGAGCGTGGAGGTGGAGTTCGCGCCCGAAGAAACCGAGAGCGTCACCCGAGAGCCCTCAAGTGAGCCCGACGCCACACCGTGGAGCGATCCGGACTGACGACTAAGCGATGGGTTTGATGACGTAGACCCCGTGCGCGACCGGATCGGGCGCTGATTCCAGACCGTCGCTCGTGGCGACGTACTCACGCTTGGCCCAGGTTCGCGGCACGGCCTTCAGCCCACCGTGAAGGTCGAGTCGCTCCTGCTTGGCGATCATGGTGATCGCGATGACGCCGATGATGAGGCCCGACGCGACGAAGACGAAGCCCAGGGAGTACGACATCAGGGTTTGCACGCACGTCGAGTCGATGCCGGAGTGCGCGGCCGCACCGGTCGGACTTGCCGCGGTGCACGTGCCGACCTGCGAGTGTGCCTTGGCGATCGTCCAGATGCCGAAGGCCATGGCCGCGAGGCCGAGTGCGATCACAATTCTTTTCAGCGTCATATGGGCCTCCCTTGCTAGGTCCATCAGCTGGCAAACGTTGCCAACTTCATGGTCGGATCTGCAGGACTCCCACAGCTCGATCGCCCTCCGACCAGGGTCAATCCGAGTTAGAAATACAGTACGAAGCGAAGCGCAAATCTCAATAGGGCAAATAACAAATGACTCACAAAAAACGTCGCCCTGAACTGCCGTCACCACGCTGCTGCGGGCAAACGCCGCTTCAGAGCCGCTCGTTACCCGTATTCGTGAGTTCGGCCGAGACGTCCCATAACCGCTTGGCCATATCAGTATCCATCGCGCGACGCGACGTTTTGTGGATGACCGGATAGCCACGGACGTGTCCGAGACTGCGAGGACCGACGTAGGTGCCGCCGGGAATGTCCTCGGTCGCCGCGAACAACAGCGGCAGCGCACCCTTTAAGGCCGTGTTACACAGACGCTGGGTCAGCGCGTTCGCCAGTCCGCTCGGCCCTCGAACGTGGCTCACGAGGTTGGTCCGGGCGATGCCCGGGTGCGCCGCGAATGACCGAACCGAGCTTCCTACTTCGGTGAGTCGACGCTGCAACTCCAGCGTGAACAAGAGATTCGCGAGCTTCGAGTCTGAATACGCGCTCATCGCGTTGTAGGGCCGCACGTCGAAGTGCAGGTCCTCCAGATGGATGTGTCCTCGCGTGTGCACGATGGATGACACCGTAACGACGCGGTCCGTGACGTGGGGCAACAGCAGGTTGGTCAACGCGAACGGTCCGAGATGATTCGTCCCCATGTGCAGTTCGAAGTTGTCGATCGTGCGAAAGGCCGGTGCCATCATGATGCCCGCGTTATTGATCAAGATGTCGAGGTCCCCGCGCCACTGGTCGGCGAACGCGCGTACCGATTCGAGGTCGGCGAGATTCAGTTCACGGACTTCGAAGGAACCCTTGAAATCGCTCGTGACCGCGCGGCCCTTGTCGACGTCACGAACGGCCAGAATCGTCCTCGCCCCGTGGGCACTCAGTTCGCGCGCGGCCTCGAGCCCGATCCCGCTCGAGGCCCCGGTGACGACGACGGTCTTGCCCGAGAGATCAGGGATGTCGTCCTGCGTCCACTTCACCATTGCCTAGCCTCCGATGTCGCTTTTGGGCCAACCTAACGGGGTTGACGGGTCGCAAGCCGTCGCGCACCTACCGAGCACCGAAGTTACAGGTGGGTTAGAAACTTGTTGTCGATTCGACCGGGGTCACGACGTCGATGATGATGAGAGGTTCACTGGGAGCCTCGCCGGAAGGAGCAGTCATGGCGCAGTATCTAGTTCTCATTTACTCAAACGAGGCATCGTGGGCAGGAACGGATGACGATTTCTCGAAGGACATCATGGATGGACACAATCGATTTGGCGAGAAGCACGGCGCGTCGCTGCGCGGTGGCAACGCCCTCGAGCCGACGATGTCAGCAACGTCCATTCGCACCGATGCCTCGGGCAAGGTCGTCACGACCGACGGACCGTTCGCCGAGACGAAGGAAGCCCTGGGCGGCTACTACGTCATCGAGGCGGACGACCTCGACTCGGCGACCGCCATCGCCAAGGACATTCCGATGCCCTTCGGTGGTCTGGAAGTTCGACCGATTCGAGTGATGAACTGAGCTTCAGTTCTGAAGGTCATCGAACCGCTGTAACGGCGGCCGTCGCGAACGCCCACCGACACGAGTGGGCGTTCGTGCTGGCCGCCACGTTGCGCATCACGCGCGACTTCGATGCCGCCGAAGAGTGCGTCCAGGACGCCTTCGCGCGAGCGCTCGCCACGTGGGGCGAGAATGGTATTCCCGCCAACCCGGGCGCCTGGTTGACCACCGTCGCTCGTCGTCGGGCAATCGACCTCGGCCGGCGACGCGACGTCGCGGCACGCTCACGACATCTGCTCGTCGTCGATAGCTCTGATGACAGCGCGCCGACCGACAGCGACTTCGAAGACGACCGACTCCGGTTAATCTTCACGTGCTGTCACCCGAGCCTGAACCTCGATACGCAGGTCGCCCTCTCACTGCGAATGCTCTGTGGACTGAGCACGGTCGAAGTCGCCAAGGCGTTCCTCGTGAAAGAGAGCGCGATGGCCGCGCGCATCACTCGCGCCAAGAAGAAGATCGCGCTCGCCCGAATCCCCTACCGGATTCCCGATCGCACCGAGCTGCGCGATCGAGTCGACGCGGTCTTGCTCGTCGTGCACCTGCTCTTCACGACAGGTCACACCGCACCCGTCGGCGACGATCTCTCCCAGGGCGATCTCGTCGAGCGTTCCCTCGACCTCGCGCGAATGCTGCGGGCACTGTTGCCGGAGGACGCCGAAGTCGCGAGCCTGCTGGCGTTGATCTTGCTCACTGACTCACGCCGAAGTACCCGCGTTGGTCCCGACGGTGCGTTCCTCGCTCTCGCCGATCAAGACCGGTCGAAATGGCACCATGACGCCATTGACGAGGGACTCGTGCTGGTCGGTGAGTCCGTGCGCCGAGGTCGACCCGGGCGCTTCACGTTGATGGCCGCCATCGCGGCGGTCCACTCGAGCGCCGCGCAGTGGGACGAGACCGACTGGACCGAGATCGTCGGACTCTACGACTTACTCCTCGAAGCCTGGCCCTCACCGGTCGTTGCTCTCAATCGGGCGGTGGCGGTCAGCTTCGCTGAAGGACCGCTGGCGGGATTGGCGGCGATTGAGTTGCTCAGCACCGATCCTCAACTGAGCACGTATCCCTATCTGGCGGCGGCTCGCGGCAACTGCCTTGAGCGTTTAGGACGAACCGCAGAAGCACGCGATGCGTTCGAGGAAGCGGCGATGTTGACCGAGAACACGGTGGAACGCGACTTCATGCGCGCTCGGGCGGCGTATCTCGCGTAGTGACATGTGGGCGCCGACCGTTGCGTCTTTGAAGTCACCTACGCTTTGAACCACGAACGCCCGGGTAGGGCGACCAACCCAAGGATCCGATGAACCTGAAGCGACTTTCTCCGTTGGCCGCGATAGCGATCACCTTGGGCGCGACGTCGCTACCAGCCGCAGCCTCGGCACCCAATGCATTCGCCCAGATGAAGCTGGTCGTCGCCGACGCGAACGCACAGCAGTCCGTACGCGTCACCACCACCGCGAACCAGTCCGGCATGAAGATCCTCGAGATCACCGACGCGGGCCGCAGCGAAGGGCGCCAGTCCATCGCGCTCACCAGCGGCGGAAAGACCAACACCCTCCTCAGCGAACTGATCGCCGGAAAGCTCTACGTGAAGGGTGACGCCGCGATCCTCACGTCGTACCTGGCATTGACCCAGGGCAACGCGAACGAACTCGCCGGACAGTGGTTCGGGATTCCCAAGAGCAGCGGTTACTACGCGGAGATCGCACAGGGTCTTACGCTGTCAACCGGCATGGCCGAGGTGACGATGACGAGCACCGTGAAGAGCGAACCGAACACGACGATCAACGGAGCGAAGGTCGAAGAGCTCAAGGGCATGTCCGTCAAGTCATCGCTCGAAGCCTCGTTCAAAGAGACGCTGTACTTCACCGTCTCGAAGAAGCCACTGCCCGTTGAGGTCACGCAGAGTGTTCAGGGCTCAGTGGGAACGATCGTCTTCAGCCACTGGAACGAGAAGGTCGATCTCGTCGCCCCCAAGGTCACGCTGCACCTCAACTAAGCCCGTCGAAGCGACGAACATCGTCAGCTGGTCGCTGAAGTCACGCCCTGTTCTGGGATCTCATCCTGACGGATCGAGTGGTGCTTGCCGCAACTCTCGCAGGTGGCACGAAACGTCTCGGGCAAGGGAATCAGTGGGATGAAGAAGACCGTGAAGGTTCGCTTTATGCCGACGACCTGTTGGACGTGCGTCTCACCGCACCTCGGGCACGGCATCGTAAAGCGGCCGATTCCACGCACCTTTTTGCGCATGCCAAAGAGGAACAACATGTGCGACCTCCCACTCGTTTCTCGGAGGCTACCGCAGCCCTCTGCGCGACACTCGGGGTCGGTTCACTGCGCCGCGGGAGGAGTCCAGACGATCTTGCTCACCCGCTCGGCGTCGACGTAGCCATTGTCGACGAACCACCGTGCGGAGTCGTACAGCGCCTGCGCGGCGGGACGCGACGTGTAGCCGAGCTCTTCGCGCGCCCGTGAATCATCAAAGGTCATCGTCGTGGTCGCCATCTGCGCCGCCTCCAACGAGACCCGCGGCTCTCGACCGAGCAGATCTCCTTCGATGAAACTCGAGACGTAGCCCGCGATCTTCGGAAAGATGGAGGGGAAACGGCGATCCGATGGCGGCAATCCCGTCAGGTCAGAGAGCGTCCGCAACAACTGGGCCATGGTGATGTTCTCGCCCCCGCAGATATAGCTGCGACCTTGTCGCCCCTGTTCGAGCGCGAGCAGGTGACCGAGCGCGAGGTCATCGACGTGGGCGACGTTCATCGCCGTGTCCACGTAGCCCGGCATCTGTCCCTTCAGATAGTCAAGGACGACCTTGCCCGACGGCGTCGGTCGATGATCGTAGGGACCGTGGGGCATCGTCGGCAACACCAACACGACCGGCGCACCCTGGGCCGCGAGGCGCAACACTTCGTGTTCGGCGACGTATTTCGTCTGCTTGTAGTTCCCGTAGAGGTGCGAGATCTCGGCGACGTCGTCTTCGTTGGACGGCCGTCCCTCCTTGGTCTCCCAAAGTCCGAGCGTCGCGACCGTCGAGGTGAAGACGATTCGCTCGATGCCCGCGTCGGTCGCCGCGCGCACGACGTTCTGGCTCCCGCGAACGTTCACCTCGTAAAACGAAGATGCGTCCTTCGGCCAGAAGCCGAACTTGGCCGCCAAGTGGAAGCAGTACTTCGCGCCCTCGAAGGCACCGACCAACTGACCTGGCTTCGTGATGTCGACCTCTCGGCGCTCGACGTCGAGTCCGTCCACGTTCGAGGTGACCGCACCCGGCTCGAGGAAGGCGACCACGTCAACCTTCCGCGCGAGCAGTGCGCGCACGACCGCCGAGCCGATGAAACCGGCGGCCCCGGTGACCACGACGCGGTCACCTTTTCTCAGTTTGAGACTCACGACTTCGTGACCACGCGCTTGGACGTCGGAGCGCGTCGAAGTATCCCCTTGGTCATCGTGACGCCGAACTCCACGAGTGACGCGCCGCTCTTCTCAGCTTCGGTGAGGAGTTCGTCGAGTGCGCTGACGAACAGGTCGATCTCGGCTTCGCCGGCGATGAGCGGCGGCAGGAGTTTGATCACGTTGATGTTGTCGGCCGCGACCTGGGTCAGTATCCGGTACTTGTGGAACAGCGGAACGACGAGCGTCTGGGTGAACATCGCCGTTCGTGTCGCTTCGATCAGGCGCCAGCGTCGTCGAGCCCCGCGCGACGTCGGTCGTCCGAACTCGATGCCAATCATCTGTCCGCGACCGCGTATGACGTGCAGGAACTCGTGGCGCGACGCGAGTTCCTCCAGCCGCGCGCGCCAGACGTTGCCCATGGCCGCGGCGTGCTCGACGATGTGCTCGTCGTCGAAGACCGAGAGTGTCGCGAGTCCCGCCACCATGGCCATCGGGTTGTTCTTGAACGTCGTCGAGTGGACCATCGCCCGGTCCATGGAGCTGTAGGTACCGCGAAGGATCTTGTCGCTCGTCAGCATCGCGCCGACCGGGATGAAGCCGCCGGAGAGGGCCTTGGAGATCGTGATGATGTCTGGGGTGAGTCCGTAGTGCTCGAAGGCATAGAACGAGCCGGTGCGACCGAGCCCGGTCTGGACCTCGTCGGCGATGAAGAGTGCCCCGGCCGCGTGCACGGCGTTCTCGAGTTCACGCCAGCGTTCGGCGTCGAGCTCGTACACGCCCTTCCCTTGGATCGGTTCGATGATGAAGGCCGCCACGTCGCCACGCTTCAGCTCACGCACCAGCGTGTCGAGGTCCCCGAAGGGAATCTCGGTCGTGTCGGCCAAGAGCGGGCCAAAGCCCACTCGGAAGTCGGCCGAGCCGTTCACGGCCAGCGCGCCCATCGTGAGACCGTGATAGGCGTGCGCGTGATAGAGAATCCGTCGACGACCGGTACTCGCGCGTGCGAACTTGATGGCCGCCTCGACCGCTTCGGCGCCGGAGTTGCAGAAGAACAGTCGCTCGATCTGCCTCGGACTGCGGGTGATCAGTTGTTCAGCCAGTAGTCCCGGCAACAGCGCGCAGTCCATCTGGACCATGCCCGGCAGGTCCGCGTCGAGGGCCTGGCGAAGGGCGTCCTTGATGACCGGGTGCGAGCGCCCCAAGGCGAAGACGCCGAAGCCGCTCAGCATGTCGAGGTAACGATTGCCCTCGTCATCAACGAGATAGGAGCCCTCGCCACGTTCGTAGAAACGATCAAAACCGAGCGTCGTCACGACCTTGGTGAGCTGCGGGTTGAGGTACTGGGCGTGCAGCGCGAAGTTCTCGCCGTGTCGCTCTTCCATCAGTTCTTTGAGGTTGAAGGTCATCGCTCTCGCTTCACCCGTCAAATCTATTACCGCGGCCACAGCGAGTTTTCGGCCACACGGCGCGCGGGAATCTCAGATTACGGGTGACATCCCGCCGTCAATGCTGATGCCGACGCCGGTGACGTAGCTCGATCGTGGCGACAACAGGAACGTCGCCAAGTCCGCGAACTCCTCGGCGCGACCGACCCGGCCCAATGGGATCTTCGAGTTCGCCACCATCGTCGCGTAGAACTCATCCAACGACACGTTCGCGTCCTCGGCCCGACGCACCCATTGGCCCGACTCGATCAGTCCGATGAGGATGGCGTTCACTCGGATGCCGCGCGGGCCGACCTCGTTGGCGAGTGCCTTGGTGAGTGCGAGACCAGCGAGTCGCGACGCGGACGTCGGCGTGGTGTTGGCGTTCGGCGTGCGCGCCAGGATCGCCAGGACGTTCACGATCGCGCCCTTCGTGGTCTCGAGCGCGGGCAACACCTGACGGGCGAGGTGTAACGCCGCGATGACCTTGAGTTCGTAGTCACTTCGCCACGCGTCATCATCGGACGTCGCGATCGGCCCGCCCGCGCTTCGCCCGGCATTGTTCACGGCGCCATCGAGACGTCCGAATCGCGTCAAGGTGGCGTCCACGAACTCATCGAGCTGCTCAGCGTTCGTCACGTCAGTCTTCGAACACAATGCGTCCAGTCCCAAGAGCACTTGGGCGCGTGCGAGCCGCTCTTCGTCACGACCGCACACCGCTACCAGCGCGCCCTCGGCGACGAGACGCTGCGCCAGTGCGAGACCAAGTCCGTCGGTGCCGCCCGTGATGAGAAATGCCCTGTCTTGAATTTCGAGGTCCATGCCTGCATCCTAGGAATGTTGCCTCGACGCATCGCAGGACCGGTACCGAACCCCGCGAACTACTCTGAGGTCGTGGTGAACATCGCGTCGCGTGCGACCGCGCATCGAGTGCGCGTAGCGCGAAGTGCACTCTGCGCAACGATTTTCCTTGGATCAGTACTTATTGGAACGACTGGCGACGCTTCAACCACTCCCCTCCCTGCGTTCTCGTCGAGTGTCGCGTCCGTCACCGCCACCCAATTGGGTAAGACGTGGCGTCCGGGCTGTCCCGTCGCACCACGTGAGCTTCGTCTGCTGCACCTTCGCTACGTGGGGTTCGACGGTCGTTCTCGGGTCGGCACGATGGTCGTGAACGCGACCGTCGTGACGTCGGTCATTCGAGTCTTCGCGACGCTCTACGCGAAACGATTTCCCCTGCACTCGATGATTCCCGAGTCAGCGTTCGGTGGTCAAGACCCAGCTTCGATGGCCGCGGATAACACGTCGGGCTTCAACTGCCGCTACGCCGTGACGACGGGTCCCAAGCAGTGGTCGGTGCACGCGTACGGCGAAGCGATCGACGTCAACCCCGTGCAGAATCCCTACGTCTTCAACGGCGTCGCGCAACCCGTCGCTGGTACGGCCTACGTCAACCGAAGTGACGTGCGACCGGGGATGGCGGAATTGGGCGGCGTACTGAATGACGCCTTCGCCTCGGTGGGTTGGTTCTGGGGAGGACGATGGAGCGGGTCGCCGGACTACCAGCACTTCTCGTCAACCGGCGGTTGAAGCGACTACTCGCGATCTCGATCGTGATCACGACGACCTTCGCTCTGGCACCGTTGGCGTCGACCCTCGAGCGCGGTCGAGCACCAGCGAGCACTCCCCGCCTGTAGCGCGGCCGCCGACGGTGTTGCCGGTGCCGCGACGTCCGGTCAATTGATCACCGTCATCGCACCCACGATCCGTTCCGAGACCGCGACGCTTGATTTCTACGTACGCCGCGGCGGCTGCTTCCGTCTGGCGGCTGGTCCGTACCCGGCACTCCTCGGACGAAATGGACTCTCCGCTCATCACGTCGAGGGTGACGACACCACGCCGATGGGTCTGTTCGGCTTCCAGTCGACGATGTACGGAGTACTGGCGAACCCTGGTGTCGCCTATCAGTATCACCGTCTCGTCTGCGGCGACTGGTGGGACGAACAGTCGTCCTCGCCGCTCTACAACCACTTCGTGCACGTGCCCTGCGGCACGACACCGGACTTCGGTGGCGGTTCCGAGGCGCTGTGGCAATCCGTTCCCTCCTACGACTACTTCGCGGTTATCGCTTACAACCGACACCCGATCGTTCCTGGTCGTGGTTCGGCGATCTTCCTGCACGTCTCGGATGGTCACGCGACCGCCGGGTGCGTCAGCATCCCCATCGCCGATCTGCTGCGCGTCCTTCGTGCCCTGCGGCCAAGTCAGCACCCACTCATCGACATCACGACACGGCAACTGCTCGCGTCGTGACTCAGTGCGTGCGGCTCATCTCGACGATGACGCCCAGACTCGACGACTCCGCACCTTGGTAGACACCCTTCAGAGGCGGCACGTCGTCGTAGTCGCGTCCATTGCCGACGATGATGTGGCGTTCGGTCTCGGGAACGCCGTTGGTGGGGTCCATGCCGGTCCAGGCGCCCGAGAAGTACTCGATCCACGCGTGACTCTGACCGGCGACCGCTTCGCCGACGTCGGCGTCGCTCAACGGGAAGAGATAGCCCGACACGTAACGCGCAGGGATGCCGAGTTGGCGAAGCAACCCGATGGTGATATGCGTGAGGTCCTGGCACACGCCCTCGCCTAAGTCCCACGCCTCTTGCGCGGTCGAGGACACGGACGTGGCGCCGGGCAGATAGGTCACGTGTTCGCGCACGTAAGCGCTGATCGCGTCGACACAACTGTGGAGGTCGGCGATCCGCGACCATTCCTCGAGGGGCGCGAGGACGTCGCCGGCCAACGTCGTGCGATCGGTCTCGAAGAGGTACTCCGAGAAGAAGTCGACGAGCGCCGGTGCGCGTAGATCACGCCACGAGATGGCTGGTGCGATGAGACCGGCGCGACTCTCGACGCTCGACGTCGCTTCGACTTCGAGCTTCGGGTGCGGCTCTTGGATGTCGAAGACGGTGACGATCGTGCCGAAGTAGTCGGTGTGCGTCGAGAGCGGCACGACCGGCTGCACCGTGACATGGGCGTGGCGCACTTCCTGGCTGGCCCCGGTGATCGGCGTCATCCGCGCCTCGTTATACGACGACTTCGCGAGTCCGTCGTAGGTGAAGCCGGTGTGGTGGCGAATGGTCAGACTGAGCGACTCGTTCACAGTCCCCCCTCGCGCGACCACACCACGTAGTCCTCGTGGCGAAAGAAACGGTCGGTGACCGCATTGTTGATCCGTACGCAGGTCTCTTCGAGCATCTCCAAGAGTTCCGGTAGCTGGCCGAGCAGATCGCTCGGGTCCATGAACTCCAGTTGGCCCCGTCCGCGCGCGAGACTCTGGCGCGCGATGTCGGCGGTCGCGATGCGCTGACTACCGGGTTGGATCTCGTAGAGACAGGTGTCGGCCAGGTTCAAGGAGTACAGGACCGAACGCGGGAACAGGCGGTCCAGCAAGAGGAACGCGGCCACGCCGTTGGCGTCATGGATCTCGCTGGTCGAACGCATGAAGGCCTCCATCGCGCCGCACGCGCGAAGGAAGGCCAGCCAGTCCGGCGCGTGCTCTTCGCTGAGGACCCGGCCGCGCAGTAGCCGTGCCGTCATGTCGATGCGCTCGATGCTGCGCCCGAGGACCAAGAAGTGCCAGCCGTCGTCGTGACTCAACGTCGCGTCGGTCAGTCCGGCCAGCAAGGCGGCGCGCTCACGCACGAAGAGGAGGTACTGCGACGGCCCGAGGCGTCGTGCCGTGTTCTCCATCTGCGGGAGTCGGTTGCGCGTGGAATTCAGTGCGACCCACATCTCAGAGGAGATGAAGTCGCGACTTCGCCGAGCGTTCTCGAAGGCTCCGCTCAGTGCTCCCGCGATGGAGTTCGGATTCTCGATGTCGTAGACGATGCGCTGGAGCATCTCCACGGTCGTCACCGGATCCTCGGACTCGATCTCGATGCCCAGGATCGAATAGAGCGAGCGACAGGTCGCGTCCTCGTCGTTGAAGGGGTCCTCCACCATGCGGTGCACGTAGGAGTCGACGATGCGCGCGGTGTCGTCGGCGCGTTCGATGTAGCGACCGATCCAATACAGCGACTCGGCCAGCCGCGAGAGCATGCCGCGCTCGCTCACTGGTCACCTCGTCCCACGTGACCGTCGTCTTGACGAGGTGCGAATGACACGTTGCGCTGTCGCTGAGCCATCGTGACCCGAGATTCGCGCAACGGCATCGACTCATCGTTGAGTACCCAGGTGTCCTTGGAGCCGCCACCGCGCGAGGAGTTCACGACGAGCTCGCCCTCGCCCAGGGCGACCCGCGTCAGCCCACCCGGCAGGACCCAGACCTCATCACCGTCATTGATGGCGAATGGCCGTAGGTCGATGTGTCGGGGACTCACGTTGTCCTCCACCAAGGTCGGGTGCGTCGACAGCGTCACCAGACGTTGCGCGATCCAGTTTCGCGGCGACGCGGCCACCGCGTCGGCCGCCTTGGCGAGCGTCTTCTCGTCGGCTTGAGGACCGATGACGATGCCCTTGCCACCGGAGCCGTCGACGGGTTTCACGACGTAGGACGCGAGCGACGCCAATACTTCTTCGCGAACGTCGTCGTCTTCGAGGCGAAACGTTTCGACGTTATCGATGAGCGGCTCCTCGTCCAGGTAGAAGCGGATGAACTCGGGCACGTAGGTGTAGACGAGCTTGTCGTCGGCGACGCCGTTGCCGATGCCGTTGGAGATCACGACGTTGCCGGCGCGCGCGCAGTTGACGAGCCCAGCGACGCCGATGATCGAGTCCGGCAGGAACTGCAAGGGATCGATGAACTCGTCGTCAACACGGCGATAGATGACGTGCACCGGGCGTTCGCCGTTGGTCGTGCGCATATAGGTGTGGTTGGAGCGACAGAGCAGGTCGCGACCCTCTACGAGTTCGATGCCCATCATTCGCGCCAGCAGCACGTGTTCGAAGTACGCGGCGTTGTGAACGCCGGGACTAAGGACCACGATCACCGGCTCGCCCACGTTCGGCGGTGCGGCACGCGCGTAGCGCCGCGAAGAGATGCGCCGGGTACGAATCGACCGGGTGGACCCGGTGATCGGAGAAGAGCGACGCGAACGTCTGGGTCATCGCGCGACGGTTCTCGATCACGTAGCTGACGCCCGAAGGGATGCGGACGTTGTCTTCCAGCACCCGGAAGTTACCGACCTCGTCGCGCACGAGATCGATCCCGGCGACGGTGATACGCACGCCGTTGGGCGGTTCGACCGCGAAGGCCGGGCGACAGAAGTGGGGACTGGACGTGACGACCGAGCGTGGAATCACGCGCTCGGCGAAGATCCGACCGTCGCCATAGATGTCGGCCAGGAACGCCTCCAGTGCGTGCACTCGCTGACCAATGCCTCGCGAGAGCAGGTCCCACTCCATCGCACCGATGAGCCGGGGAACCACATCGAGCGGAAATGGTCGTTCCTCGCCACTGTGCGCGAAGGTCACGCCTCGTTCGGAGAACGTATGCGAGAGCTGTTCGGAACGTTGGCGAAGTTCGCTTGGTTGGTAGCGACCGAGTTCGGCGAAGAGGCGCTCGTAGATGGGCCGCGGCGTACCGGGAGCGCTGAACATCTCATTCCAGGCCGCCGAGGAGTCGTCGTCGAACACCATGCTCACTGAGGTCACGCTAGCCATCGAAGGACGTTCCACTGTTGCCGTGGAATGAATTCAAAGTCTCGATCAGACACGTAGTTCAGTGAGAAAGTTCCGTCGACTACTGGGGTTCGCAGTTCCAGGCTTCTCGGCCCTCTCTCGCGGCAATCACAACGACGGCGAGGCTCACGACCGGATCTGCCCACCACCAACTCAAGGAGGCGACGAGCACAACACCAAGGAGCGTGCTGAGACTCAAGACAGCGCAAATCACCGTCTCGGCAGCGTCGGCGCTCATCAATCGAGCGATACTCCGAAAGTCGCTCACCTTCAATTGTGACGCGGTGCGCCGCTTCAGTGTTGCAAGAGTAGCCATCGCCACGAGCGACCCGATGCAAACAACGACCCCAAACGCACTCTCATGCGCGTGTTGGTGGCGAGCGAGCGCCACCACGACGGATGTCAGCACGTAGACGATCAGTGCGAAGAAAAGAACTGACAGCGCTCGATGGTCACGGTGGTGTCGACGAGGATCAGGTGTCGCACCTTCAGCCAATACACGTATTTCACCCAGCACGATGAGGGCGCTCACCATTTCGATTATGGAGTCGACGCCGAACGCCTCCAGTGCCACCGAGCCAGCAGCGATTCCGCTGGCTAAAGCGCCAATCGCTTCGGCAGACACCACCGCAATCGTGAAGTGCTCCAACCCCAACGCCCTGCCCAGCGAAGGATTGACCGAGGTGCGAACGTGCGCCATGCAGTTCAACCTAACTTCGAATGCAAATCTGAGAGCGCGGTGAGCTTGTTGGCGGCAGCAACTGGAAGAAACTTACGACGATGAATCACACGTGTCAAGTACTACCTTTCCGATGGGAAAAGATCCAGTTTTGGGTCACTGATGCATTTCTATTTGCGGTACGAGCAACGTCCCCCTCTCTGACACGCAAATCCAATCAATACGGGCACCTCAGAGTGCGGACGCTGCTCGCGGTCGCATGACGTAACCCAACCCAGTGTCGGCAACTCCGATGTGTCCGAAGCGGTCAGGCCATCATGACCAGCGCCGACAAGCGACACTCAAGTGTCGTGATCCGGTGACCGCAGAAGCTCTGCCCAACCATTGCGCTCAGCGAGAAGATGAGGTGCGCACTATAAATCAGCGCTCGTCCATGTGGGATGCCCCGACAATGGTTGTCTGGCAGCTCCCCACAGACTCCCGTGTCACGAGGCGTTGCGAATCTGACGAGCCCACCGTTACGATTACGCCATGTCAACCTACCTACCTTCACCTGATCGTTACGACTGGATGCAGTACCGGCGCTGCGGCCGCAGCGGCATCCAGCTCCCCGCCATCACGCTTGGCCTCTGGCAGAACTTCGGCGACGACCGTTCGATCGACACACAGAAGGCGATGCTCCGTCGGGCCTTCGATCGCGGCGTCACTCACTTCGACCTCGCCAACAACTACGGCCCTCCCTACGGCGGCGCCGAGGCCAACTTCGGTCGGATCTTGCGTGAGGACTTCGCCTCGCTGCGCGACGAGCTGATCATCTCGACCAAAGCCGGCTGGGACATGTGGCCCGGCCCCTACGGCGACCTCGGCTCGCGAAAGTACCTGCTCGCCAGTCTCGATCAGAGCCTGAAGCGCCTCGGTCTGGACTACGTCGACATCTTCTATCACCACCACTTCGACCCGACCACGCCCATGGAGGAGTCACTCGGCGCACTCGACAGTGCCGTTCGCCAAGGCAAGGCGCTCTACGTGGGCATCTCGTCGTACTCCGACGAGCGCACCCAACAGGCGATCACGATCCTTCGCGATCTCGGGACCCCGCTGCTGATTCACCAGCCGTCGTACTCGCTCTTCAATCGTTGGATCGAGGACAAACTGCTCGACGTCCTCGACGAACAGGGTGTCGGTTGCATCGCGTTCTCACCACTCGGCCAAGGACTTCTCACCGAGAAGTATTTGAACGGCGTCACTAGCGATTCTCGCGCAGCGAAAGCCGACTCGTCACTGGCCTCAGGAATGCTGAACGAAGAGAATCTGGCCCGCGTTCGTGGACTGACCAACATCGCGCACGAACGTGGTCAAAAGATGTCTCAACTCGCGATTGCGTGGGCGCTGCGAAATCCCGTCATCACCTCTGTGCTCTTGGGCGCAAGCAGCGTCGAACAACTGGACGAGAACCTTGACTCACTCAACAATCTTGAATTCAGCGAAGAAGAATTGAAGACGAATTGACGAGTTCGCCGTCGAGAGCGGCATCGACCTCTGGCGACGCCCCGCGACGGAGTAGCCCCGCGACTACTTTCCGATGGGTCCCCGGGATACTGTTATTGTGTTGATATTCACACATAGCGTCATTTAGAGATTTGTGCTGATATCGGCACAACTGCCCATTAAGTGATATTGTGTTGATATGAACACAACGACACCTCAGGGATGGAAGGCCGCCAACTCAAAGGAACTGGGCCGGGCCCTCGCTCGCGCACGCCAGCAGTCGGGACTCAATCAAGAAGTCATGGCTTCTCGGCTCGGCGTCGATCGGTCATACGTGGCTCGCATGGAAACCGGGCTCTCGACGGAGCAGCTCCGGCGAACCTTTGCGTTCCTCCGAGAGACAGGAATGGAACTCGCGATCATCCCGAGAGAATCCGATGGCTAGCCGACCAGGTCTGGACGTCTGGCTCTACGGGACCCTCATCGGCGAACTGAGCGAACCGCAGTTCGCCAAGATGCGTCTCGACTTCACCGAGGAAGCCGAGCGAACCTTTCGGCCCGGGGCGATCATCCTCTCGACTTCGTTGCCCACCAACGCGCAGCGGCGGCCGAATGGAGATTTGGTCCGAGCCTTTTTTGGTGGCCTCCTGCCCGAGGGTGAATCGCGGGGAGTCATTGCAAGAGAATTCGATGTTGACTCCGGCGACAACTTTGGACTACTGGCGGCCATCGGGCGCGACTGTGCCGGAGCGGTCGTGCTACTTCCTCACGGGTCAACTCAGCCGAGCGTGCGCGGTGACGTCAAACCCCTCTCGGGTCGTGATCTGGCCACCTTGGTTGCCAACCTTCGAGAACGCCCGCTCGGTGCGAACAATGAGATCCGTGTCTCGCTACCAGGGGCCCAAGAAAAACTACTGTTGGTACGGCGCTCAGATGGGAAATGGGGCCAACCCATTAATGGCGCACCGTCAACTCATATCTTGAAACCACAGGACATGCGTCTGCCTTCCTATGCGGTCGCCGAGAACTTCTGTCTTCGACTCGCCAAGCGGCTCGCACTCACCACCGTCGACAGCGAGGTCATCGACGTAGACGGTCGACCGGTCATCGTCGTCGCGCGCTACGACCGCACGAGTGGTCCCGAAGGAACCGTTCGCACCCACCAAGAAGACATTTGCCAAGCACTGGGCGTCGACACGTCGAACGATCCGTATCTCAAGTACGAGTCCGGTGGAGGACCAACTCTCACACAGGTCGCCGAGCTACTGGCGCAATTTGCCCCTTCGCCAGATCGCGCCAGGCTGCTGGCACTGACGGTGCTCAACGTGGTCGTCGGCAACGCCGATTGTCACGCGAAAAACATTTCGCTATTGCACATGAGAGATGGCACCGTAACGCTCGCGCCCGCGTACGACATCACGCCCACTACGTTCTACAAGAACGTGCCGACCGCGCAAGGTCCTAAGGACATGAGCGACCAGCTCGGCATGCGCATCAACGCAAAGAAGAGCATTCACGATGTCACGATGAACGATCTGATTGCCGAAGGTGTTCGATGGGGCCTGCCCAAGGCCGACGCCGACCATGTCGTATTGCAAACACTTGCGGAAGTTGCGCGACACTCGACGTCCGTGGGCGCCGAGGTCGATTTGCCCAGCGAGCTCCTGGAATTCGTCGTGACGCGTACGGATCGACTGGCTAACGGACTACCAGCGGGCGGAGTGAGAACGACGCGTCAGCGAGCGCAAAGTACCTCACGCCGCTCCGACTCGCTCCCAACGTAGACGCGACCACTCAGATCGCAATGCATCGACGCATCGATCATCCAGCAATACGACGCCCCTTCGTACCTTCGGTTCCAAGAGAAATTGCTTCGACGTGATAGAACACGTTGACAATTCCAGGAAGGTTCGCATGCGCGTATTTCGAGGTCGATCCGCCGTGGTGGCCGCCATTCTCTGCTTGTCTTCTTCGGGATTCGGGTTCGCTGGCGACGTCGGGCGCGGCTTCGACGTCCGCGACGGCGTTACTCGCGTCAGCGATTCACGATGCAATCGCGGGTCGTGGTGTGCACGAAGTCTCCGTTGCGAAGCGAGCAGGCAAAACCCTGAAGATGATCAACGACATCGGCACAAACGGGGGCCGTCAAATGATCAGATTGTCTGATGGCTCTGTCGGTGAAGTCATCGCTTTCGACGCGCAGTCGAAGGCCTACGTCAAAGGCAACAAGGTCGGCCTGCGGAACTACTTCGCGTTTCCCGCGTCCGCCGCCACGAAATATGCAGAGAAGTGGATGGTGGCGAATCCGGGCGACCAGGCGTGGGACAACATCATCGGGTTCACAACCCTCCAGTCAGATTTCGGAAACAATCTCTTGATCCTTCACCCGGTACTACTCGCAAAGTTGGCAACGATCAACGGTGTACAAGCGTACGAACTCACGGGCAGGGTTGCGGCGACAGCCAATGGTCCTGGAGCATCAGTCAAGCTCTACGTCAGCGACAAAGGCACCGTCTTGCCGATCCGACTCACCGAACGGGCCAAGGGCATTTCGGCAACCGTGAATTGGAGCAATTGGGGTGAGTCAATTCCGCTTCGCGCCCCGACAAAATATGTGCCGCTTCCGTAATCGTGTTGCGCAGCGCAAGGCCGCGAAGACGACTGAGATCCAGTCTTCACCTTGGTACCGCTAAGCGCGAGAAGCGCGAAGCGGGAATCACGAGTTCCTAAGAGCCGCATTATTGACCCAACCCAGCCAACGTTGTAGGTTGATGCGACTTTACCCACCTCAGACTACGGAGATGATTATGCACGTGCGCCGAGTATCCAACGTCTCAAATCGAACCTGGAGAGTCTGTCTGAGTGCGTTGGTTATCGCCGCAGGAGGTTTTGGACTCTTGCGTTTCGACTCGAGCGCGAGTGCTGCGTCTCAAGTGCCATCTGCACCTCGGTCTGTCAAGGTCACTGGTGGCGACACCGTGGCTACGATTACCTGGGCCAAACCCGCCGTCGACAGCGCTGGCGTGGCGAAATACATCGTTACGGCGACCCCTTCCCAGAAGAGTTGTGTCTTTCGCACTCCTCTCGCGGAATTCCGATGCGTCATCAGTGGACTGAAAATCGGCACCTCCTATAGCTTCACGGTCGCAGCGCGCAACAAAAATGGCGGCGGATCGACGAGCGCTCCATCACCCAAAGTGAAGATTGTTGGCCTGCCAACGTCAGCCAACACTTCAGTCGTCAACGATCCGTCGTTTCATCAACCGGGATCGGTCGTGTCCAACGGCACAGACGTGTGGGTGGCGAATTTCATCGGTGGGTCAAACGGAAATGGCTTCATCTCTGAGATAAACGCGAGCACGAATACCGTCACTGAGATTGACGACCCATCGATCAACCAACCGACATTCATCGCCCTCAATGGAACTGACCTTTGGGTGGTGAACTATCACGGTGGACCCAACGCTCTCGGCTCGATTTCCGTCATCGACACCGCCACGAACGCCGTTACCCAGATCAACGATCCATCGTTCAACGGACCGTGTTGCGTGACGTTCGATGATGGATACGCCTGGGTTCTCAACACGTCAAGCGCGGCGTCTGACTCTATCGGTTCGATTTCCAAAATCAATCTCACGACCGATGCCGTGACGGTGATTGCGAGCAATTCATTTCAAGACCCGCAAGACATCGTCTCGTCCGGCGACTACGTCTGGGTCGCGGATGTGTACGGCGGCCCCGGCTCAGGAGCGGTGTCGAAGATCGACGTTGTCACCGACGCCATTACCGACATCACCAAATTGAATGTGATCCACAATCCGTACGACCTCGCGACCAACGGCAAGGAAGTGTGGGTCGCGAGCTCAAACACCGGACTCGCACTCACTGGGACGACGGCCTATCTTCCGCTCGTCGCAACGATCAACGCGAGCACCGATGTGGTGAGCGCTACTTACGGTCCCTTGCCCGGCGACTCACGATGGATCACATTCGACGGGACGAATGTTTGGTTCTTGCCAGAAACGGGCTTGACCGGAAGCTACCTGTATGAGGAGAATGCAGCGACGGGCAAGGTCATGCAAGTTGATACAGAAGGTCTAGTCAATGCCACGGAACTCGCAGCGGATGGCAAGTACGTCTGGATCACTGACGGTGCGAGCGGCACGAATCAGGGCTCGGTGGAGAAGATCTCGGAGTCCTCGAAGCCGTAACATCGTTGTCGTCGAACAAGACGTCGATATCAGTGGTCAACCCTGCCGCCACTAGTTGTACGCCTACGTTCACCGCAATGGACCGAGAGAACACTGCGCGGTCCGGTCAGTGGTGCATTGACAACCGCTCACTTCACAAGCATTCGAACATTTCGTAAGCCGCTCCAAAGAGCGCTCAGGACCAACGTGATCGCGATGACGGCCAATGTCGCCAGGGCAAGCGCCACCTGCGGGAATTTGGTGAGGGAATCAAGCCAGCGACCGTAGCGGTCAAAGAAGCCTCGCACGCGAGCGACTTTTGAAATCAGCGAAAGCTCTCCGTCGGTGGCTGTCGGCAGGCGATTGAGCGCTGCCGCGCGAGTTGCATCGGTCGCGTTCGCCCAACTTGTGCGCGTCACCTCGAGGCCGAGAACCGCGCCTGCGACCTCCCCGACCGCCTTACTGATGACGTGATTCACGTCATCAGTAAGGGAGGCACGAACCTTGTCAACGGCAGGCTCGATTACTCCTCGTAATCCATTCGGAACCAAGCGAGTGATGTGGTCAATGACCCACTCGATGACCTTGGACGCCGCCCTCTTTAAGGCAGCCCACCCTAAATGCATTCCCGCCTGGACCTCATTAAAGACCTTTGCGATTGTTCCACCCAGTACTTGGGCGAGAGCGGGACCCACGTTGGGGATTGCCGCACCGAGAAGCGAATCCTTGGCGATTCCCACGAGTTGTTGCCCAGATTGGTCAGTGAGGGCACCGAGCGTCGCAGCGAGCGGGCCGCCGACAACGGCGGCACCGCGCACCGCACCGGGACCGGGGAGCAAGTTGGCGACGGCGTCATCAACGTCACGTTGCCAGGACTCCGTCGAGAACTCATCGATCGTGTCCAACCTCATCGACCGAGCAACCTGATCGGGTTCGTCCGCAGCCGTCGCCATAGCGTCCGCCACCGCCAAGTTGCCAACGAGGAACGTGAACATGGATTGGAACGCATCATCATCGTCGTCGTCGATAGGGGCGGTGAGTTGGTCCGCAACGCTCTGTGCCGTCTGTATAAGTCTGTCAAGGACTTCTTCAGGGGGGTTCGGATCGGTGGTGTCACCACGACGCATTTCGAGAGTGACTCCTGTGACTCGAGCCACGTCTCTGACAGAACTCAGCGCTGCTGACGCCGCCTCACTCCACTCATTGACACTCGCGATGAAGCGCTCGTCTCGATTCATTGTCGCTCCCGTCCTCCGTGCGTTCGTTCCTCAATTCCAGTTCGCGCTCGTCCGGGTCCGATGCCTACAGCAGCTCTTCAATCTGTTTGAGTACGAGCATTTGAGCCTGGCGTTCGACTTTGTCGGGCATCTTGAAGTACGGCGCACCTTTGTACCAGTACCACGCCATAGGGATGAGTCCGAGTGCCATCGAACCGAGGCCGACAACGAGTTCGACACCATTGAGATTGGGCAGCGACTGAACGAAGAGATACACCATGAAGGCCGCGCCGAGCGCGGGCCACAGCCCAATGAAGATGAAGTTGTTGAACGAAGCGAACAATTGTCGTCGGTACAGGATTACGACGGAGACGCCGGCGAGGCTGTAGTAGATGCAGATCTGGATGGCGATGGCGTTGTAGCCGTCGACCAGGATGTTGCCCACCGAACCGACGTACTGGCTGGCGACGAAGAGTCCGAGGGACAGAATGGTGACGACGACCGTCGCCACGAAAGGCGTCTTTCGCGTCTTGTGCGTCGTCCCGAGCGCCTTCGGCAACGTCTGGTCGCGACCCATCGTGAAGAGCGTCCTCGTGACCTGGATGAGTGTCGTTTCCAGGGTGGCAATCGTGGAGAGCAGCAACGCCACGATGAGGAGCTTGCCGCCGATGCCGTGCCAAACCGCCTGGCCCAGGTTGTACATGAAGTCAGCCACGTTGCTCGAGTTGGCGAGCGTGCCGGGCTTGAGCGTCATGTTCGAGGCGACGGTGAACACCTCGAAGAGCAAGAAGACGACGAAGGTGCCGAGGAGTCCCCCGAGGCCGGAGGTCTTCTTCGCGTCCTTCGTCTCCTCATTCAGGTTCGCCGTGACGTCCCAGCCCCAGTAGTAGAACGCGGCGAGCAATGCGCCGGCGACGAAGGTGCTGCCGTGGTGGCTGCTGAAGACCGACGGCGAGAACCAGTGCCACGAGAAGGCGGTCACGTGGTGTGCGTGAAAGAGCGCGAGCGCCGCGAACAACACCAGCAAGAAGACCTCGATCGACGACATGATGATCTGTACCTTCACCGTCACGGTCACGCCGAGGGCGACCGCCGTCACCATCGCGAAGAAGAACACGGCGCCCAGGATCGTCACCGGTCCGGTCTTTTGATAGAGCGAGGTCCCGAAGAGTCGCAGGATGCTCGATCCGGCGGGGAACGTCGCAATCACCATGAAGAGCAGCGCCGACACGATCAGGGCCCAACCGGAGAGGTAGCCCAGAATCGGGTGGATGGCCCGGCGGACCCAGGAGTACGCCGCACCGGCGTGGCTGTCATCGCGACTGAGATAGCTGAAGGCCCAGACGATGCCGAACATGAAGAAGCCGCAGTACAGCAGGGCGGCCGGTCCGCCGTAGGCAACGGCGAAGAACAGCGCGCCCGTCGTCGCGCCGATGGAATAGGCCGGCGCCGAACCGGCGATCCCCATGATGACCGAGTCGAAGAGCCCGAGGACTCCCGCGTTCAGTTTGTGCGGGGTTGAGGCGTTTTCGTCCCGTTCCACGACGTCAGTCATGCCGCCCTCTTTCTTGTCAGATGTCACTCTGCAAAATGGTCAAGTGCGTAGACCGTAACATGCCCTTCGCATCGAAACCTGCGGCGCGCCAGGTGGTTTCGGTAGTTCCGAACGCCAACGGTTCAATAGTCGGGCCTGTCGTTTCGGCCACGTTAAATTTGGTACGCGTCGAAGGTTCTCGAGATCGACGTTCCCAGAGAAAGCATGACTGCGTGCCAGCCTTCAAACGATTCGACCTCGAAGGCGAGTCCGATCAACCGCTAGTCACCGATCACGAGATGAGACTGCGCTGGGCGTCGTTCCACGGTGACATGCGACGGATGTCCGGTGCGTGGTGGCAGCGAGTGCTCGGTCAACTCCTCGGTGAAGACACCCGGCGCTACCGCGTCGTTCGCCGCCTCGGTCGCCCACTGCTCCAGTTCGCGCGACGCCTGCGCACGTCACGACGCGACGAACCGACCAAGGCCACCGCCCAGTTCGCGAGCGCCCCGGCCGTCGAGTCTGAGTCGATCGTCTTTCCGATCAACTACTCCCCCAAGACGGCCGTGCGCTTCATCAACCTCGCCGCGTACGAGGTCTCGACCGAGGACGTGACCACCGTCGTCGTGGACGAGACACTGCCCGCGAACGTCGCCGTCAACGCGGCCAATGCGGCGCTCGAAACCTCCACGGCCACGTGGATCTTCCTCTGCGACGTGACGAGCACCGAGGACCAGCGATCGACGACACTGCGGGCGCTCTTCAACTACGCCGCGTTTGACGACGACGTGGTCTTCGCTGACGAATCTGGTCCGAACGTCTTCGCGCCACTCTTCAAGTTCTCCTCCGTCCCGCCACATACGCTGCTGAGCTACAACCTCGTGGGTCGTCCGGCACTCATCCGCGTGCGAACGCTGCGCAATCTCGGCGGCTTCGACGTAGAGGCCGGGTGGGCCTTCGAGCACGACGCGTATCTGCGACTTCGCGAAGCCGATGCCGTCTTTCATCACGTCAATCTGGTCCTGCCGGCGGCGCGTCCGGCGGTCGCCTTCAAGCGCGACCACATCGATGACGACACCTGTCGGGTCAGCGAACGCGCACTCGCGCGACGCGGGTGGGCTGGCGTCGTCACACCAGGTTCGGTGCCGGGACTCGCGAACTGGCGGCTCAACGCCCCCGACCCGCAACCGTCCATTGACGTCATCATCCCGACGCGCGACCGCATCGAACTCGTGCGCAACTGCATCGAGGCGCTCGAGAACCGCACCACGTACGAGAACTGGAACATCATCCTGCTCGACAACGACTCCATCGAGCCGGAGTCGCTGGAGTACTTCGCCGAGACGAAATACCAGGTCGTTCCGTGCCCTGGTCCGTTCAACTACGCCAAGATCGTCAACCGGGGGGTGGCGCATTCGCGTGCCGACTACGTCGTGACCTTGAACAACGACACGATCTTGCTGACGCCGGACTGGCTGGAGCGAATGGTCTCGTTCGCGGCACTACCTGACGTCGCCATCGTCGGTGCGTGCCTCTTGGATCAGTACGGCAAGCGCGAACACGAGAGCATCGTCATCTCGCCCTACCCGCAGCACTTTCGCACCGACTCGAATTATCCGCACTTCGATCAGTTCTCACGCTCGACGCGCGACGTCGCCGCGGTGACCGGCGCGGTGCAGATGGTCCGACGCGAGTTCTGGAACTCACTCGGCGGCATGGACGAACGCCTCGCGGTCACGATGAACGACGTCGATCTCTGCCTTCGTGCCCAAAGCGACACGAGCTACGTGCTCTACACCCCCGACGTGCAGTTGATCCACCACGTGAGTTCCTCGCGTGGCTCGCTCGACCCGCTCGAGGACCGCAATCGCTTCATCCGCCGCTGGGACATCTTCGGTACGTTCAAGGACCCGTTCTTCCCCGAAGCGTTGCTGTTGCTCGGCGAGACGATGTTCTACTTGCCGCGCTGAGCACCCTTGGCCGATTCCTGTGCTCTTGTAGCCTGAAGTGGTGACGTCCGCGTGGAGCCGGTTCCTGACCTTCTACCGGCGCCTTCCACCCTCCACCACCGCGTTGCTCCTCATCGTCGTCGCCGTGCTCATCGGAAACGGCCTGTACTTGATCGGCGAGTCGAACATCAATCCGATCTGGTGGACGGCCAACATCTCGACGATCGTCTGTCACGTCACCTGCGGACGACCGATGATCGACCCCAACGTCGGGTTCATCACCCAACCCCTCGGCCACCTCTCGGCGATGGACCTCTTGCACGGACACCTGCCGTGGTGGAACTACTACGAAGGGCTCGGCCAGCCCCTCGCCGGCGAGATGCAGGCCGCGTCGCTCTTCCCGTTGACCCTGCTGTTCGCGTTCCCGGCGGGACTGCTCTGGTTCCACATCAGCCTGGAACTCATCGCCGGTATCTCGGCCTACTTCTTGGCCAAGCGCCTCGGCGTCCCGATGATCTTCGCCACCGCCGCTGGCTGCCTCTTCGCCCTGAACGGCACCTTCGCCTGGGTCGGCAACGCCGTCTTGAATCCGATCGCCTTCCTCCCCCTGCTGCTCTTGGGCATCGAGATGATCTACGACTCGACCCAGACGAAGAACAACCGTGGCTGGTATGTGGCTGCGCTCGCCATCGCGCTGGCCTTCTACGCCGGATTCCCGGAGGTCGCGTACTTCAATGGCCTGTTCGCGCTCGGGTGGGCCGCCGTTCGCCTCTTCTCCCTGCCGCGCGACTCGCGACGCCTCGCCATCGGTCGTCTCGGCATCGCCGGCGGCGTCGGCATCGTGCTGTCGCTGCCAATACTCGTGCCCTTCGCCGACTTCACCAAGGTCGCCAACCTCGGTCACCACACCGCAGCGATCGATGGCACGGCCCACATCTCCATTCACGCCATTCAGATGTTCTTCGATCCCTACGTCCACGGGACGCTGTTCACGAACCTCAACGTCGCGAGCGTGTGGGGCGGGATCGGCGGGTACTTCACCGCGAGTGTCGGGGCGTTGGCGATACTCGGACTGTTCGGTTCGCGACTGCGGCCGCTGCGCATCTATCTCGCAGCGTGGACCGTCATCGGACTCTGCGGCGCCTGGAACTTCTTGGAGATCCGCAAGGTCTGGAACCTCATCCCACTGATCCAGAACGTGTCCTTCGGTCGCTACATCATGTCGAGCTGCGAGTTGTCGTTCATCCTCTTGGCGGCCTTCGGCATGATGGACTTGGCCGAGAGCGCCAAGGCGAAGCGACTCTTCACGGTGACGAACTCGGTGATGCTGTTGGGATTGATCTGGATCGTGCTCGCCGCCAGTTCGCTCAACGACCACATCGTCTACGGACACCGTGCGCGCTACATCTACGCGTTCCTCGACGCGATCCCGTTCATCGCGATCATTGCCCTCTTGGTCCTCGGACGCCTCACGAAACACAAGGTCGTGCCCCTCCTCGTTGCGCTGGTTCTCGTTGGCGAGTCACTCCTCATGTTCGGCGTGCCGGGCGGCGGCTCAGCGAAGATCGTGAACGTCGACATGGGTCCGATCACGTACCTGCGCAACCACCAGGGTCAGGACCGCTTCCTCGACTTCGCGGTCATCACACCCAACTGGGGAACGGAGTTCAAATTGAATTCGCTCAACGCCATCGACCTGCCGTTCCCCGAGAAGTTCTCCAGCCTGATCGAACGTCAGCTCTACCCCGGGCTCACGCCGTCGAATCAATTCGTGATCCACGATGGCCTGACCGGTCTCACGGCCCAGGAGAACGAACTCGTGGCGCACTTCAAGAACTACGAGGCGGCCTCGGTCAAGTACCTACTCTTGCCGGTCGCCCTGCCGATACTGCCCGCGTTGACCAAGCTGGGCGTCACGCTCGTCTACAGCGATGCGAAGGCCGACATCTACAAGATGCCCGATCCACGACCGTTCTACTCGACGAAGTCCTCGTCGTGCACCGTCACCAGTACCAACACGAACGAGGCGACCGTGCACTGCCCGAACGGTGGCACCACGCTGATCCGCACCGAGTTGATGATGGCCGGGTGGAAAGCATCGGTGAACGGTCACGCCGTCGACATCAAAGCGAGGGACGGCGTCTACCAGAGCGTGAAAGTTCCCCAGGGCACCTCGACGGTCACCTACAGCTTCTTGCCGCCGCACGAGAAGTACGCCATCTTGCTCGCGCTGATTGCGGCAATCTTCTTCCTCGCCATGTGGGTGCATGAGCGTCGCTCGATGCTGCGAACGCGCGAACGACTCCCCTAGCGGGACCTTTGAACGTCGTCACGATCTACGGCGTCATCGCGCTGGCATTCATGATGGCGATGTACGCGCTCGAACCGCGCGGTCGCCACTTCGTGATCCTCTTCGCGCTGGGCTGCGCCCTCTCGAGCGCCTACGGCTTCGCGAGCGGCGCCTGGCCCTTTGGCGTCGTAGAAGCCATCTGGAGTGTGATCGCCGTGCGCCGGGTCGCCCGACCGGGCTGAGTCCGCGCGCGAAGCGTTCGGCAGTGCAAAACTGCTAGGTGAGTGACGAAGGTTGTCCCTTCGATCAGGGATCGGACCGTCAAACACCATGGCAAGTGGTCGACACGCGAAGAAGCGTCCACGGCGAAGCGCCGGGACGCACGTCACGCTGAAGCGCGTCGTCGCGACCGTCGTCATCCTCGGCGCGGCCGCGGGATTCGCCGTCGCGACCGGTCGCGACTCCTACAGCGCTCAACAGCCACACTCCTCGACGTCGGTCGTTGGCGGCACGAGCACCTCGACGCTGGCGACCGCGACGACGACCAGCACCGTGACCACCACGACCGTACCGACGTCAACGTCACTTCCCTCGCGCATCGAAGACCCGTTCCACAGTTCGTCCTTGGCGGCCTATCTGGCGACACGAACCGACAACGTCACGGCCGGGCTCTACAACGTGACGACGCACCAGCTCTACCTCTATCGACCGGGGATCCTCCAGGTGACCGCCAGCATGGAGAAGATGGACATCCTGGCCGTGCTGCTCTGGGAGCACCAGAACAGCCACACTCCATTGACCAAGCAAGAGCTCTCGCTCACCACCAAGATGATCGAGTACTCAGATAACACCGCGGCCGAATCCCTGTGGGTGACGATCGGGCAACTGCCCACGGTCACCGAATTCAACAAGGACCTGCGCTACACCCAGTCGATCACCAACTGGGACTGGGGCAAGTTCGACACTGACCCGCGCGACCAGATCCAATTACTGAAGGCGATCGTCCTCCCCAACGCGTACCTCGACGAGGAGTCCCAGGAGTACGAACAGGACTTGATGGAACACGTCGTCGACTACGAGCATTGGGGCATTCCCACGGGCGTGCCGACAAACGCAGAGGTCGGCGTGAAGAACGGCTGGTATCCCGAGAAGACAACAGGATGGCAGGTCAATACCGCGGGCTACGTGCGTCTGGGAAAGACGTACTACCTGGCGTGCGTCATGACGGGCTCGAATCCCAGTGAGGCCTACGGCATTCAAGTCGTCGACCGCGTCGCCCAAGCCTTCTGGAACTTCGAATCAAGCAGGGCGAATCAGTGACGCCTCGAGCATCGCGTCGCAGCGAGGGTTACGCTCGCCATGTGGTGCTCACTGAGGTCGGCGACCGATATCCAAATGGGGAGAGCGTGAGCAGTCGGGTCAAGCACGCGTTCAAATGCGCGGCCGTCGTCATCCTCCTCGTGGGCGCAGGATTACTGGTGGTCAACAGTCACTCGCCTACGCGAAAGAACGCGCGACTCGCGAAGGTCGTGACGGTTCCGACGACGCTCGCGCCCGTCGGTATCTGGCAAGGCAGGCCCGTAATGGCGACGCAAGGCACGTTCTCGGGCACCGAGATCCTGGGCACGCTCCCGGCGAACAGCGGCTTCACGATCACTATGGCGTGTTCACCCCCCGGAACGCTTCGCGTTTCCGTTGCGGGCGTCGTGAGTAGCGGCGGACGATGCAACGGGAAGGCTGCGTCGCTCATATCGTGGTCCGTCGTCACGACGCCGCGGCTCGTACGAGTATCGGCGACGAGTGCGCTCTGGCGCGTGGCCATTTTCCCCTCAAAGCAGCCGCAGCCACTCGCCGAAATCGACTGGACGAATACCTAGAGCATCCGGAGCGTCGGATGCCCTATGAGAGCGTCACTCGCAACTGTGAGTGGTACGGCGCGACAGTGAGACCGAGTGCGATGACGACGACGTGGTACTTGCCCTTGGGCAACGCCGGCAAGGCCAATTCCTTGCCCACTTTGGTGCAACGCGGGACTGCGACGGTTCCCTTCTGTGATCCGCCACCGCATGCGTCGTACTTCGTCGACACGGTGATCGGCACGCGCGTGACACCGGGATTCAGCGTGTGCGAATGTGCGCACGCTGCAATTGCTACCGCCGGATCGTAGGCGATCTTCTTGTTCGCCAGTCCGACCAAGAGCCACTGAATGCACGACCACTCCGCTACATAGATTGACTTCGAACTGGCGTTCGTGATGATCGCCATTCCGTGGATCGAGTGACCAGCACGAATGTTCGTCGTATTCAGCTGCACTTGCACCGACACCGGTGTGTTGGTCGCATTCGATGGCGTCGCCACACCGATGATTGCGAGCGTCATCATCGCGACAGCGATGATTGCGCGCCGAGGCAACATGACCGAAGACTATCGTTGCAACTCGCTACAACGCTTGTCGGTACATTGCGCGCCGCAACCAAGGACGCACTTCGAGTCGCGTGATTAACAACTTTTTTCAGAATTTCGAGTACCGAAGTACGATTGCATCTATGTCGGAGCCTCGCCACGCTGCACCTCGCGCGTCCTGGCGTTGGCGCCCGGCGGGCTTCGCGAGACTCGGTGGCGTGCTCGTCGTCATTGCGCTGATTGCATTCGGGTTCAATTTCGCCTTCTCCAGCAAAGGCAATTCCGACGCCACCACGACCACTCTTGCGACCACCACGTCGACGACGACGCCCACGGCGACCACGACGACTGAGCCGACGCCCCTCAACAAGATCGTGCCGCCAGGTCCCAAGGCGTCATCGCGTCGACTGTCGCTCTACAAGGTGATCACCGGCGACATCTCACCGAAGTCGGTCATGTCGACCAATACCGGTCTGGTCTTCGCGCAGAACATGATGTATCGCCACACCATGACCGTCTACAACTCTGACGGCACGCTGCTCAAGACGATCAGCGACGGCGTGGTGCTCTCGCATTTCGGCGTCCGCGGACGACCCGGCCTCACCCACGGCGCGCCCGTCGAAGCCGCGGTCACGCCCGACGGCAAGGACGTCTGGGTCTCGAACTACTCGATGTACGGAACGGGCTCCGGCCCTGAAGGTTCCGACACGTGCACCCCGCAGTCCGCGCTTGACGCCGGTGACACCCCGAGCTTCCTCTATGAGGTGAGCACGAAGTCGCTCTCGGTCGTCGGCGTCGCCCAGGTCGGCATGGTGCCGAAGTACGTCGCCGTGACGCCGAACGACAAGTACGTGATCGCGAGCAACTGGTGTTCGTGGACGGTCAGCATCGTGAATGAAGCCACGCACCGACTCGTCGCGACGGTTCCAGTCGGCGCCTATCCGCGCGGCATCGCGATCTCGCCCGACTCGCACCTCGCCTACGTCGCGATCATGGGTTCGACGGTGATCGATGTCATCAGTCTTTCGACCTTCAAGGTCGTCGGGCAGATCGGCGGCGTTGACAACGTCCGCCACGTCGTCATCGACCCCCAGAACCCGGACTTCCTCTACGCCTCGTTGAACGTCCCGGGTGACGTCGTCAAGATCAATCGCCTGACCGGCAAGATTCTCGCTGAAGTGCACACCGGCTCGGACTGCCGCTCGCTCGCGATCTCCACCGACGGCACCGCGCTCTATGTCGTCAACTACCTGTCCAACACCGTCACGGAGTTGGCGGCGAGCAACTTGAAGATCCTTCAGGTGGTGCCGACCGGTACCAATCCCGTCGGTGTCACCTACGACGGGACGACCGGTCGCGTGTGGGTCGCCGTCTATACCGGCGAGATACTCGTCTTCAATACCAAGCCGTAGTCCTTGCTACGTTGCAAGAGATGAACGAACAGACGTGTCGACAGTGCCTCGCGGGGGTTTGAAGTGACCAGTCGAATCGACGAGATAGACCTCTCCCTGTCCCTTGAAAAGGCCACGTCGATGGAACGAGTGGCGGCGGCACAGCATCGCCTCACGCAACTTCGTCTCTTCACGGCCGGACTGTTGCAGCCTGACGTGGTGGCGCCGGGCCTGGTCGTGCTCTTCGAGGGATTCGACGCCGCCGGCAAGGGAGGCGCGATCCGCCGGTTGACTGCCAGCATCGATCCTCGTCACGTGCGCGTGGTGCCTATTGGGCCGCCGACGCCCGATGAACTTCGCCACGTCTTCCTGTGGCGATTCCAACCCACGATTCCGGGCACCGGCGGCATGACGGTCTATGACCGCTCGTGGTATGGACGGCTCCTCGTCGAACGTGTGGAAGGGCTGATCGACAAGGCGACGGTGAAGCGATCGGCCGAAGAGATCGTGCAGTTCGAGCAATTGCTCACCGATAACCAAACCACCATCGTGAAGATCTGGCTGCACATCTCGGACGAGGAACAACTGAAGCGCTTCAAGGACCGCGAGAGCGATCCACTCAAACAGTGGAAGCTCACTCCCGATGACTGGCGCAACCGAGAAAAGCGCGCGGCGTACCTGGACGCGCTCGAAGACATGGTCGAGATGACCGACAAGTCGCACGCGCACTGGGACCTCATTCCCGCTGAGAGTAAGCACTATGCACGCGCTGCCATCCTCGAGATCCTGATCGACCGGTGGGTGCATGATCTCGAGCGCCGCGGACTCACTGTCCCTAAGGCGCGCGACGGCGACTACCTCAGCTGAAACCTCGAGATCCAGAACGACCGTGGATTGACGCACAATCTTCGATTGGCATCGAGTACCGGTCGCTTCAAGACGGTTTGAACTCTGCGTCCGTCAATTAAATTGTTGAGCATTGTGACTGAATCCATCGAAGGAGCCCCGTGATGACCAAAGAATTGCCCCCGAGTCACGCTGATCTTCTCGAACGTCCACTCTTCGCCCACCTCGCCACACTTCGGCCCGACGGCAGTCCCCAAAGCAGTGTGATGTGGTTTGAGTGGGATGGCCGACGCGTGCGGTTCTCGCACACGACGACGCGCCAGAAATACCGCAATCTGCTCGCCGACGGACGCGTCTCGTTTCACGTCCAGGATCCTGACAACGCCTACCGGACCCTCGAAGTGCGCGGACGCGTCGAATCCATGGACCCCGACGTCGACGCAGCGTTCTATCGTTCCCTTCAACGGCGTTACGGTTCGGATGTCCCCGTCTTTGACGCCGATGTCCGTGTCGTGATCGTCGTCGAGCCGACTGACTTCGTCGCCGTCTTCGGCGGTCTCACCGGTGCAGAGACAGTCGCCCTGACCACTTTGTTGGAGACGCTCGGCGAGCAATCCTGACCTAGGGGATCCCCCACTTCGTGACCCGCGAAAATGGACGTCACGGTTCCGACTGCAAGTTCTTGGCGAAACGGGCGAGCAACTCTGGCTTCGCTCGTTCGGATCGAGTCAGTACTTCGTCGAGCGCCTGTTGGAGGGTGACGCGCACAAGCTGGTCGTTGGCTGCCTTCTCCGCCGCGTCGTAGATGTCAGAAAGCGCTGGCTTGATGCTGAGGCCGATCGGGCAGTTCCTCGACGGCTGTGAGGCGTGCAGCGCGTACGCCGGACCGTCATCGATGGCCATCTTGATGTCGAGAAGTGTGATGTCGGTCGCCGGGCGACTCAACGTCCATCCCGCGGGTTTCCCTCGATGGGATTCGACGAGTCCCCCCTCGCGAAGTTCACCGAGCAGACGGCGAACGACGACCGCGTTGGTTCCGACACTTGCGGCGATGTCCCCCGAGGTCGCTGGCGATTCGCTCAACTGTGAGTGGAGTGCCACCCACGCCAGTGCGTGAACCGCGATGGTCAGTCGGCTGTTCGCGCTCATCTAGTGACCCTGCGCTACTGAAGCGTCCTTCATGCGCTTGGCCGCTCCCCACAGTGATCCAGGGTTCGCGCGCCGAGGGTGGCGCTCCAGCATCATTGCGTAGAGTTCGAGCGCGGTCGTGCTCGTGCGCTCTGATGCAATGAAGTCGCGCACATACTGAATCGAATCGTCGATGATGATCGGGTCGTCAGTGCGTTCTGGAAACTTGTGACCCGCTACGACGTTGATGGGGTCGAGCGATTTGATCAACTCCAGTGATGCAATCCACTCCAATCGTGATTCGGCCGTGGTTTCTGCCATGTACATATGGGTCTCGTTATAGACCACGTCGCCGGCCACAACGAGTCGGATGTCGGGCACCCAAAGACTCGTCGTGCCCTCGGTGTCAGTGTGACCTGTTGGAATGACCTGAAGTCGGTGACCCTCGAGAGTCAGATAGTCGTCCTCAAGTACTTCCGGAAGTACCGCCATTGGAATCTGACCGGGAAAAAGCTTGCCCCAGAATCCGTCGCGATACTCGTCGCCGGCCTGGATCTTCGCCTCGGCGAGCGTGCCCGCCGTTCCGACGGCCCGTACGTTGGGGAACGCGTCGAGCAATTGGCCGATGCCGTAGATGTGATCTCCGTGGCCGTGGGTGAGATAGAGATGGGTGAGGCGTCGATTGTGCTTCTTAACCCAAGCAATCAGGACTTCATTCTGAGCAACAGTCGTAAACGTGTCAACGAGCACTGCTTCGTGGTCACCGAAGATAAGAGTGGCCGAGTTGGTCACCCAGCGCAGATCCTCGTTATCGCCGGGTGGCAAGTCTCTTGTTAGTCCCTCGCGTCGAATCAAGAGTGTGTCGTAGTGAAGCTTTGGCATGTCGCCCCTTTCATCATCTGATGTAACTATAGTAGTTACATCAAATGACGAGGACAGGATTTTTCTGTCGTCACCTCCGTCTATTTCACTTGGATAGGGAACAATGATTGGTATGCTCGTCGACTTCGCTCAAATCAGGTAAACCCGTAGACGACTCACGACAGCGTTCGTATCTGAAACACTGACTACATGGATTCTCGCTACGGCATCACGATCCCCTTCGACGGCGTCTCACTTCGCGAGCACAAGGAGTGGTTCCATCGAATCGCCGACCTCGGCTACACCGACCTGTGGTCGGCCGAGGTGGACGGCACCGACGGCTTCACGCCGCTCACGTTGGCCGCCATCTGGGAACCTCGACTGAACCTCGGTGTGGCGGTTACGCCGGTCTTCACCCGCGGCGCGGGTCTGATGGCCATGAGCATCGCGTCGATGGCCGAGGTCGCCGAGGGTCGCTTCATCATGGGACTCGGCGCCTCGAGTGAACCGGTCGTCCAACGTTGGAACGGCGTGGCCTACGAGAAGCCCTACGCGCGCACGCGCGACGTCCTGCGCTTCGTCAAGCGCGCCTTGGACGGCGAGAAGATCGACGAAGTCTTCGAGACCTTCGAGGTCCACGGGTTCAAACTGTCGCGACCGGTACCCGTTCGCCCCCCGATCCTCCTCGGGGCACTTCGGCCGGGAATGCTGAGGCTCGCCGGTCGAGAGGCCGACGGCGCGATCCTTAACTGGCTCGGAGCCAATGACGTGGCCCAGTGCCGCGCCGAGGTCGGCGAAGGCAAACTGATCGCCGCGCGACTGTTCGTCATCCCGACGGAGGACGCGGACGTGGCGCGCATGATCGGCCGTCGAATGATCTCGTCGTACCTGACGGTCAATGCCTACGCCGAGTTCCACCGCTGGCTCGGTCGCGGCGAGGCGCTCCAACCGATGTGGGACGCGTGGGCCGCGGGCGATCGAAAGGGCGCGAACGCCGTGATCCCGGACTCGGTCGTCGACGAACTGATCATCCACGGCTCTTACGAAGCGTGCCGTGAGCACGTCCTGCGCTACATCGACGCCGGCATCCAGATTCCGACGCTGGCGATCGTCCCCTTCGGCGTCGACCTCAAGGAAGCCGTCGAGGGTCTCGCGCCGCGTTAGACGGTTTCGGACTCTAAGAACTCCAACATGTCGGCGAATTTCTCACGCGCCGCGGCCGTTCGCGCCGGAATGAACTCGCTCGGTACCTCGCTCGGCGTGTAGTTCTTCAACGCGTGGCGTGCCACGGTCTGGCGGTGCACCTCGTCGGGACCGTCATAGATCCGCGCGGCACGCGCCCAGCGGTACATGCGCTCGAGCGGCAGGTCGGTCGAGTAGCCCAGCGCACCGTGCGTCTGAATGGCGCGGTCGATGACGTTGTGCAAGACGGCCGCGCCGTAGTACTTGATCATCGCGATCTCGTCGCGCGAGGCCGAGGCGCCGACCTGGTCCATCTTCCACGCGGCGTGCAGTGTCATGAGCCGTGCGGCGTGCATCTCGGCGCGCGAGTCGGCGATCCAGTTCTGCACGGTCTGCTTCTCGGACAACAGTGAGCCGTGCGTAAAGCGACTGACGGCACGTTCACACATCATGTCGAAGGCCCGTTGAGACTGGCCGAGCCAGCGCATGCAGTGGTGGATGCGACCGGGGCCGAGACGAGCTTGGGCGAGCAAGAAGCCCGACCCTTCCGGACCGATCAGGTTCTCGGCCGGGATCCGCACGTCCTCGTAGCGAATCTCGGCGTGGTTGCCGAAGCGGCCGTAGTGGTTGTCCGGGTCGTCCATCGAACCGACGTCGCGGACGATGTGCACGCCGGGCGTCTCGACCGGCACGACGAACATCGAGGACCCCTGATACGGGTGCACGTCGGGATTCGTGACCGCCATGACGACCAGGATGTCGGCGACCGATCCGTTCGTCGTGTACCACTTGTGGCCGTTGATGATCCACTCGCTCGCCGTCCTTGACGGCACGCGTCTTGAGCAGTCGCGGGTCGCTGCCCGCGGTCTCGGGCTCGGTCATCGAGAAGCCCGAGCGGATCTCCCCGTCGAGGAGCGGCTGGAGCCAGCGCTCGCGGATGTACTCCTGGTGGGGCGCGGTCATCTCCATGCCCGCGGCCAGCAGTTCGGCGTTGCCACTATCGGGCGCGTTGTTGCCGAAGACGACCGGTCCGTAGGGCGTCTGGCCGAGGATCTCGTGCATCAGTCCCAAGCGCACCTGACCGAAGCCCATGCCACCGAGGTCAGCCGGCAGGTGCGCGGCCCACAGTCCACGCGCACGAACCTGTTCCTGCAACGGCTTGATGAACGTGAGGGCCTGGTCGTGCGTCAGGTCAAGTGTCTCGATCGGCATGATCTCCTCGCGCACGAAACCGCGCATCCAGACCAACTGTTCTTCGAACTCCGGTTCGGTCTCAAAGTCCCACGCCATGATCCACCTTCCTTTCCGCCAACTCTAGGCTGCGCCATTTGCGGTGGCCCAAGCCCGCCGCCGCCCTCCTTACACTGGTAACGGACGATCGGAGCACCGTGGCCAAGAAGAAGTCGACACCCAAGACCGTCAAGGCACGACGCATCGGCGTCGTCGACACGATGTTCGCTCGCTTCGACATGGGTGCCTCGGCCCGTGCCGAACTCGAGAGTTGCTCGGGCTTCGGCGAGACGTTCACCGTCGTCTCGCGCACCGTCCCGGGATTCAAGGACCTCGCCGTCGCGGCGATGAATCTGATCGAGAACGAGGACTGCGAGATCGTCGTCGCCCTCGGCATGCCCGGTTCCGCGCCGATCGACAAGCAGTGCGCGCACGAAGCCTCCCAGGGCATCATGCTCGCGCAATTGATGACCGCGACGCCGATCCTGGAGGTCTTCGTCCACGAAGACGAGTCCGACGACCCTGACGTGCTCGCCAAGGTCTTTGACGACCGCTCGCGCAAGCACGCGCGCAACGCCTACTGGATGCTGTTCGAACCCGAGCAGCTCCGCCGACGAGCCGGCCAGGGCGTTCGCCAGGGTTTCGACGACGCCGGTCCGCTCAAGGATTCGTAGGAGTCGAAGCATCGCGGGCTTGGATACACTCGATTTACTTTGTAGTAACTCATAGGAGGACCCATGCCCGAAGCCGTCATTGTCGCGACCGGACGAACGCCCATCGGACGAGCATTCAAGGGATCGCTCGTCGACATGCGCCCCGATGACCTCACCGCGCTGGTCATTCGCACGGTCCTCGCCAAACTCCCCGAACTCGACCCCCAGAGCGTCGAAGACGTCATCGTCGGTTGCGGTCAGCCGGCCGGTGAGTCGGGCTTCAACGTCGCGCGTGTCGCGGCGCTGCTCGCCGGCCTGCCCGACGTCCCCGGCGTCACGGTCAACCGATACTGCTCGTCGTCGCTGCAGACCATTCGAATGGCCGCACACGCGATTCGTGCGGGCGAGGGCGACGTCTTCGTCGCCGGCGGCGTCGAGACCGTGTCGCGCTTCGGTAACGGAGCCTCGGACAGCGGCAAGGCGATGAACGGACTCTTCGACGAGGCAATGGAGCGCACCGCCAAGCGCTCGGAGCGCGCCGGTGAGCCGTGGTCGCCACAGGCCGGACTCCCGGACATCTACATCGCCATGGGTCAGACCGCGGAGAACGTTGCGGAGTACGAAAAGGTGAGCCGCCTCGAGATGGACGAGTTCGCCGTACGCAGCCAAGAGCTCGCCGTGGCCCACCAGGAGAACGGCTTCTTCGAACGCGAGATCATCCCGGTCACCTTGCCCGACGGCACCGTCGTCACGAAGGACGATGGACCGCGCGCCGGTACCACCCTGGAGCGACTCGCCACGTTGCAGCCGGTCTTTCGTGAGGGTGGATCGATCACCGCGGGCAACGCCTGCCCGCTCAATGATGGTGCCGCGGCGGTCGTCGTGATGAGCGACACTCGCGCGAAGGAACTCGGCATCAAGCCCCTCGCGCGCATCGTCGCGAGCGGCGTCAGCGGACTCAATCCCGAGATCATGGGGCTCGGTCCCATCGAGGCCTGTCGTCAGGCGCTCAAGCGCGCCAACATGACCATCGACGACATCGACCTCGTCGAGATCAACGAGGCCTTCGCCGCCCAGGTGATCCCAAGTGCCAAGCACCTCGGCATCACGCTCGACAAGCTCAACATCCGTGGTGGCGCTATCGCACTCGGCCACCCCTTCGGCATGACCGGCGCTCGCATCATGACGACGTTGCTCAACTCACTCGAAGACGCCGGCGCGCGCTTCGGTATGGAGTCGATGTGTGTCGGCGGCGGCCAGGGCATGGCCATGATCGTCGAGCGTTTGGACTGAGCCACTGGCTCATTACAAAGAGACGCTGCGATGTCTGAACAACCGGCACTGACGCGTCGCGAGGCCCAGACCTACGTCGCCATCGCCACGGCCGTCACGATGGAGGGTTTCGACGTTGTCGAAGGTCTCACCGACGAGGTCTTCGCGTGGATGGAACAACACGGCGTCGTGCGAGCCGGATGGCCGTTCACGCGCATCGTGACCAGCGACATGTCCGCCGAACTGGACATCGAGGTCGGCGTGCCCGTCGACAGCGCATCAGGTGACGGTCGTGTTCTCGTTGGCACGATCCCCGCGGGCAGTTACGTCACGCTCTTCTACACCGCGAACGAAGACGTCGACCACTATCAGGCGAACGTCACGGTGCAGGCGTGGGCCGAGAAGGAGCACCTGGCGTGGGACATCGACTCGCGCAGCGGCGTCGACGTCTGGAGCGGACGCTTCGAGTTCATCCGCCCCGATCTGGCCGGCGACGAGGGCATGGTCTTCGAACTCATCTACAAGGTCATCGATTAAGTCGACGAACGAGGGCGTGGCACCACCACGATCGCCGTAACGCCACCTCAGTACACTGACCCCCATGTCGCGCCGACACGTGCCGCACCTGACGCTGTTCGTCGTCGGTGCATTGACGCTCGGCGCGTTGGCGCTCTCGGTCCACACCGACCACGCGGCCACCGTCGCCACGTCGACGCATCATCCGAGCAAGGGAAATCCCTTCGGCGCGGCGTCCTACGGCTTCAGCGGGTACACGCTCTACCGGTTCACGACAGAGATCGGCGCCGAGTGGCGCGTGCCGGCGATCGACACCGATTCATCCGACGGCAACGCGAGCACCTGGATCGGCGTCGAGGACGAGGATCGCCAGTTCATCCAGCTCGGTACGACCGAGAACAAGGTGGACGGTGTCGCGATGTACGCCATCTTCTGGAGCGACGTCACTGTCGACTTCCACCCCCAACAGCTCCTCGACGTCGCCCCCGGCGACTTAATCAGCTTCACGATGCACCAGACCGACGGCGGGTGGCGGCTCAGCTTCGATGACCTCTCGGACGCGACGCCCGAGACGATCACGGTCCCCTACGCCCGCGGCGCGCTCTTCAATCTCGGCCAGTGGATCCAGGAGGATCCGACGTTCGACGGACTCGCCCACCACCTGCCATATCCGTCGATGCAGGCGCCGACCTTCAGCCATATGACACTCGACTCGACGGTGCCGACGATCCACGGGTCGAACGGCCAGGTGCTCTCGACCGCGAGTGGCGTCCACCTCGTGCCGACGCCGGTCACCGATAATCACTTCACCTTCCACAACGCGACCGGAGCCGCGCGCCAGTACCTCAACGACGTCTTCCCCTACGACCGGGCGCTCTACCCGCTCCAGGTCGACCTCTTCTTCAAAGAGGTCCCGAGTGACGCCGTCGTGCATCGTCTCGGAACCACCCTTTCGACATTGCAACAGAAGTTGATGACCCAGACCTGGCCGACCGACCTTCGTGCCACGATCAAAGACGACGCCACACAGATGTCGGGCTATCTGAAGCTGTACAACGAGTTCGCGACGTCGCCCCAACGAACGAGCACGAAGTACTGGGCGCGCGACAAGACGCTGAACGTGCCGTTCTCGCGGCTCGCCGATCGGATCCACCACCTGCTCGGACTACCCCCGCCGCAGTAGAACGCGTCGGCATCATCTGCCAGAATCGACCGATGCAGGTTGAGTTGATCGATTCGGTGGAGGAGTTCATCGCCGCGACCACCGCCTTTCGCGCGCTCGATCCCCTGCGGACCAATGTCATCGGCAGCGTCTCGCTCTCGGTCGCCGACGGCGATCGCTCCTACGACGCCTACCACTGGTGGACCGTGCGCGACGACGCGGGCGAGGTCATCGGGATCGCGATGCGCACGAGTCCCTTCAACCTGGTCGTCTCGTCGATGCCCACCGACGCCGCACACCTGTTGGGTGTTGCGCTCGCTCGCCACGATGACACCGTGCCCGGTGTCATCGGTCCGCATGACACGGTGGACGCGCTCGTCGCGGGCTACTTCACCACGAAGAGTCCGGGCTCGACGCGCGACCACTTCGAGCAGCGACGCGACCTGCTCTATGAGCTGGAAGAACTGGTCACGCCGGACGTCGACGGCATCGGTCGACCGGCGCGCGAGGACGAGGCGGAACTACTGGCGCAGATGTACGTGGCGTTCGCCGATGAAGCGGCGATTCCACCGATCACGATCGACGAGGCCCGAGCCATGACGGCGCGCCATACCCGTCACCAGTCACTCTTTTGCTGGGAGGTGGACGGCCACGTCGTCTCGTTCGCGGGTCACGCGCCGCTCGTGGCGACCGGCGAGGTCATCATTGGCCGGGTGGGGCCGGTTTACACGCCGCCCGAGCATCGACGCCACGGTTACGGCAGTGCCGTGACCGCACACGTCTCACGTCACGTGCTGGAAAAGGGTGCGCGCGTGATGCTGTTCACCGACGCGGCGAATCCGACCAGCAACGCCATCTACCAAGTGATTGGCTACCGGTTGATCGACGAGATGATCCAAATCGGCTTTCGCCAGCCTTGAGATCACTTCCCGGTCTTGATGACGCTCGGGTCGCTCGTCCAGGCGTCGTGCTCGGCGTCGGTCACCGGCTTGGCCTCGTCGGGCAACAGGACCGCGATCGTGTCGCGCACCTCGTAGACGACGCGCTTGCGCGGGTTGTAGAGCACGTTCGCACTCGGCACGTAGAGCAGCTCGCCGTGATCGACCGGATCTTCGAGCAACGCCAGTAGAAAACTGTCGAGCGCCATTACGACTTCCCTTCCACAACTGTCCTAGAAACCGTAGTCCGGTAGCGAGCTCAGCTCGCCGCGACGTCGAGCGCCGGCTGGCGCCGTGCCTGGACACGACGGCGGACATAGAGGACGAACGTGACGATCCCGGCCAGGGCCACGAGGTCCGAGATGTAGTTGCTCACCGTGAGCAGCGGCGTGCTGCCGTAGACCATCGAGACGTCCTTGGACGTCGGCACGACCACCATCAGGTTCGGGCTCACCCGGTACGGTCCGGTCGCGCCGGTCGCGTGCCAGCGCGGGAAGTACGAGATCTTCACCAATACCGGCACACCGATCTTGCTGACGTGAAAGGAGATCGACTGCAGCCCGACCTTGAGGTCACTGACCGTGACCTTGGGCAGCGTCGTGTTCGCGTCCATCGTCGAGATGCTCGTGGCCCTGGGCCAGTTCGACGGTCCGGTCGTGGCGCCGACGGTCCCCCACAGTTTCGGATCGAGCCACCAGGTCGTGTTGGCGTTCAACCAGCCCACGCGGCTCGTGGTGTTCGCAACGACGTTGGGCAACGTCGTGAGCGGCACGACCATCGGGCTCGAGGAGATCTTGTAGATGTACCACTGGTAGCCCGGTGACGGCCACTTCTTCGTCTTGGCGATCAATGTCAACTCGGGATCGTTGTTGGCCTGAGCGATGACTGACGGCGAGAAGGCCATGTAGTAGCGCACGCCGAGCATCTGCAGGTGCTCGACGCCGAGGTAGACGTCCAGTCCGCCGTAGGGCAGGCCGACCATCGGGTCACTCGGCGAGACGCTCAGCTCGGCCTGGTCGAGGAAGTGATACGGCGTCGTCGCCGAGGACTCGAAGTACAGGCCCTCCATCGAGTCGATGCAGTTGTCCGTCCAGTACGGCAAGAGCATCAGCGCCTCGGGGGTGCCGAAGCGGTTCTGATCCGAGTTGTACTCCCACATCGCGCGACCGCAGCCGTACTGTCGGCCGACCTTGCCCATGGTCTGCATCAGGTTGTTGTACTCCGGCCACGAGGCCTTCGCCTGATAGCCCGAGTAGTTCCACTGCGCCCAACTCGAGACCTGGTTGCCCGACGTGTTGAGTGACAGCGCCGAGGCGACCTGGGGGATCAGACCGGGCACGGTCGTGAGGAGACCGAGGATGAGGATGACGACCGTGGCGCGCAGACCCCGTCGCGTCCAGCGCGTCTCGTCGTCCTCTACTTCGACGTCCTCACGGAACGACGAGGCGACGAACGTCTCGTCGCTCGCGGCGTGACGGCCCATGACCGCGGGCTCCAGTTCCTCGACCGGCGCGGCGCCGGCGACCGGTTCGTGCGCGAAGCTGTAGCGGTTCTCCCCGATCTGCACCGAGAAGCGACCGAGTCCGCCGGCGCGTCGCTTCACCCAGCGCGCGAGGATGTAGCCAAAGAGCCAGCCGGCACTCAAGTGGATCGTGATGAACCAGAACGGGACGAGTCGTTCGTTCCAGATCACGTTCTGCGGGTCGAACACGAAGGCGCCGATCGAGAGCACCGTCAACGTCGTGAGGATCATGCCCAGGCGGTCGCGCACCCAGAAGGCGACGATGAGCGCGATGATCGCCAGCACGATGACCCAGCGGTCACCGGCCGCGCCGCCACCGCTCGTGAACCACCCGAGCGTCGTGAAGATCGAGTGCAGGGTGTTCACGGGATCGTTCGTGTAGCCCATGGAGTTCGTGTACTTCTGTGTCGTCACGAAGGACGTGAGCCACCACGCCGACAGCCCGACCGAGATCAGACCGGCCACGATGGCGAAGCGCAGCGGTCGCGCGTAGTCACCGGTGATGTGCTCGTCGTTGGGGTCCCCGATGCCGCGGCGCTGCAAGAGCTCGAAGATCACGACCACGATGACGGCCTCGATCGTCCAGAACCACGGCAAGATGTGCGCGGCCAACGTGGCACTCAGCGCGATCGCGGCGAGCCAGTAGCCCTTGCCGGTGCGCACACCGCGCGCGAAGAGCCCGATCGTCAACAGGGCCAACGCGAGCGAGAGCGCGAAGGCGTACTCCCCCGCCATCGATGAGAACAGATTGCCGCCGTCGATCGTGAACGAGGCGTCGAAGAGGAACGGCAGCGTGGCGACGGCCAACGCCGCGGGAATCGGACGCGGCGCCCTGAACAGTCGTCCCAGCATGTAGGCGGTGATCGGCATGAGCACCGAGCCGAGGATCGTCGCGAGTTTGAAGGCGACCGCGAAGCCGATGATGTAACTGGCGAACCACGCCAGGATGTCCGGAAGCACGAAGTAGTACGTATAGGCCGGCATGCCGGCGAACCAGCCCGGATACCACGGCGTCAGGTTGAAGGGGTTCCCCACCGATTTCAGATACGCCGGCACCGCGAGGTGCGAACCGGTGTCCCCGCCGGTGATGAGACTGCCCGAGAAGAGCAGACTCGGGTGCAACTCCCAGACGGTGATGAAGATCACGGCCACGATGACGAGTGCGTCGAGTCGATTACCCGCGGTGTTGTGCTTACGGATCCACTCGCGCATCAATGCACCGATCGCTGATGGATCAAGACGGCGACGGCGACGCCGTTAAAGGACATGTGGGTCACGATGCTGGGTACCAGTCGCTTGGTTCGCCACACGAGCGTCGCCAGGACGAGACCGAGGAAGAAGAGTCCGGCGAACTGCAACGGCTCGCCGTGGGCCAGCGCGAACAGCGCCGCGCTGGCCACGACGCCGACGATGATGCCCGTGCGCGTACCACCCTTGGGGCCACCTTCACTGAGGGCTCGAAAGAGCACGCCACGAAAGAGCCACTCCTCCATTATGGGCGCCAGGAAGGTGGTCATCAGTATCAGCAGGACGAAACTCGCGCCCACGACCCCACCGAAGAGCCGGTTCACGGGTCCGTTGAGGTGGTGGACACTGAAGAGCCAGTAGGCCCCGTCGACGAGGTACTGACAGGCGACGCCGAGCGCGATGTAGAACACGTCGCTCGGCCGAGGTCGCCACTGGTTCGGCAACGCGCGCAGGTTGCCGTAGGTGTAGGCGTAGTAGATCGCCCCGCCGAAGCCGATCCACAGGCCCAGCAGGCCGAACGCGTTCGCCCACCACGGCGGCGACGGGTTGTTCCCGAGCGCACTCAGTCCACCCGGATAGTGCGTCAGGGTCGTGCCGATGAGTTCGAAGAGCGTGCCGAGGATCTGGCCGGCGAGAAAACCGACGAAGCCCGCCACGACGATCGCGAGTACTCGCGGGCGGTCGACTGTTTCGGCGTCGATCAGAGAATCCACAAACAATTACCCTAATCTCACCGGACTTTTCCACAGGCGCAAGATGAAGTGTTGCGGTTGACCTCTAGTGTGGTCTCGTGAGTATCGCACCTGAAGAACCGACGGGCTACAAGAAATACATGCCGGGCGGCGACAAGCCGATGGCGCCCGACGCCCGACGTCGTGTCTTGACGATCGCCGCCATCATCTTCGTCATCGGCATCTTCATCATCCCCTCCTTGTTCACCCACAAGGACGTGAAGACGATCTCGTACTCCTCGCTGTTGCGCGACGCCAAACACCAAAAGGTTGACACCGCGATTATCAACACCACCTCGGGCGTCATCACCGGTCAGCTGACCAACGGCGTCAACTACTCCTCCCAGGGTCCCTCGCCGGTCATCGGCAACGACATCACGACGCTGCGCACCACGGACAACGTGGCGGTCACCTTCGCGAACCCCTCGAGCCTGCTCGGCGCGCTGTTGCCCTACATCATCTTCATCCTGATCTTCGTCGCCTTCATGATCTTCATCTCTCGCCAGGCGCGCAACCAGATGACCGGCATGATGTCGGTCGGTCGCTCCAAGGCGAAGCAGTTCAATCAAGATCGTCCCAAGACCACCTTCGCTGACGTCGCCGGATACTTCGGCGTCAAGCAAGAGATCAGTGAGATCGTCGAGTTCTTGAAGACGCCCGGTCGCTACAAAGAGATCGGCGCGTTGATCCCGAAGGGCATCTTGCTCGTCGGTCCTCCGGGCACCGGTAAGACGATGCTCGCGCGCGCCGTCGCCGGTGAGGCGGGCGTGCCGTTCTTCTCGGTCTCCGGTTCTGACTTCATGGAGATGTTCGTCGGCGTCGGTGCGAGTCGCGTCCGCGACCTCTTCGCCACCGCGCGAAAGCAGGCGCCGGCCATCGTCTTCATCGACGAGATCGACTCCATTGGCCGCAAGCGCGGCGCCGGACTCGGTGGCGGCCACGACGAGCGCGAGCAGACGCTGAACCAGATGCTGAACGAGATGGACGGCTTCGACCCCTCCGAGGGCGTCGTCGTGATCGCCGCGACCAACCGCCCCGACGTCTTGGACCCGGCGCTGCTGCGTCCCGGCCGCTTCGACCGCCAGATCGTCGTACCGCTGCCTGACCTGGAGGAACGCCTCCCGATCCTCGAGGTCCACTCGAAGAATAAACCGCTCGATCCCTCGGTCTCACTGGAGATGGTCGCTCGCGGCACGCCCGGCATGAGCGGCGCGGACCTGGCGAACCTCGTGAACGAGTCGGCGCTGCACGCCGTGCGTCGCCACTCCTCGACCATCGGCATGGAGGACTTCGAGTCCGCGCGCGACCGCGTGATGATGGGGCAACTGCGCGACACCATGGTCCTCATGGACGACGAGCGCGAGCGCGTCGCCTACCACGAGAGCGGGCACGCCCTCTTGGCCTACGTCCTCGACAAGACCGATCCGCTGCACAAGATCACGATCATCCCGCGCGGCATGGCCCTCGGCGTCACGATGACCCTGCCCGAAGAGGACCGCCACATCGTGGCGCGCCAGTACCTCGAGGACTCCCTGTGCATGCGCATGGGCGGGCGCGTCGCCGAGCTCCTCGTCTACGGCGACCTCTCGACCGGCGCCGCCGACGACCTGCAGCGCAACACCGAACTGGCGATCCGCATGGTGCGCGAGTGGGGCATGTCCAAGGAGATCGGACCGATGGCCTGGGGTTCGAACAACCAGGTCTTCTTGGGTGAGGACCTCATGCACACGCGCGACTACTCGGACCACACCTCCCAAGTCATCGACGACGAGGTCGAGCGCATCCTTCGCGAGCAAGAGTCGCGGGCCATCGAGGTCCTGACCCTGCACCGTCGAGGCCTCGAGGCCCTGACGCACGCGCTGCTCGAGCACGAGACCATCGACGGTGAGACCGCCGCGCGACTCATCGACGAGGCGCACGGCGAGCAGGTCCACCCCGAGGGCACGAAGACCGTCAGTTCACTCGCCGGTGTTGGCGCGGCGTCGGCGTCGAAGAAGGGCCCCGCACCGGCCGCACCGGTTCCTCCGGTGACGCCGCCGCTGCCGGGTTGGCAGCCGCCGACGTTACCGGCCGTCTAGCCCCGAGACCACCGTCATCCCGGCCGGTCTGGTCGGCAACGTCATCGTCACCACCAAACTTGGCCGCGACGCGGTGACGATCATCACGACGCCGCGCAGATCGGTGAGACCGGGCAACGCGCTCTTCACGCTCTCTGAGGAATCTGCGTCGAGGTGCACGACCGTGTCGCTCACGCGCACGGTTCGACTGTCGGGCAACGTGTCGATGGTGAGCGAGAGAGGATGCGACGACGTGTTCGTCAAGGTCGCCGCGTCGAACCCGTCACCGGTGAAGTCGCCGATCAGATACTCCGGTTCCGACGACGACGGCGCACTCAACGCGACGTCGTCGCCACTGCCGGTCGCGAGCGACGAGATCACCGGCGCGCTCGCGGTCATCGAGACACTCGCGTAGCTGGCGGCGGGTATCGCCGAGTTCGGTGTGATCGAGGCGACGGCGCTGCCGTAGGGCGCGAGCGTGAGGGTCTGATTGGGCACGTGATACGGCGCGAGCGCGACGGCCAAGGTGACGTTGATCGACCTCGGGCCGGGATTGGCGAGGCGGATCTGTGCGGTCGCGTTGTTCGCCGTCGTCACCAGCGGGAAGATCGCCGAGGCCGACGGTGCGCTGACACCGGGATTGATCGACGCTGTCGATCCCGACTGTTGGAGACCGACGATGTCCAGTGCACCGCGCAGCACGCGCACGTGGACGCCGATGTTCTGCAGGTCGACGATGGCCGTGCCGAGATTGATCTCGGCCTGGGAGTGCGGCCCGACGGCGTAGCCCTGGAACTTGGCGGGCGCGACGTAGCCCGAGGCGGAGAACGTCGAGACGTTGAAGACCGCCGGCGTGGCGGTCGGGTTGTACACGCTGAGGACCGCGGACGAGCCCACGGTGGTGTCGAAGCCCGACGCGAACCAGTTGGTGACACCCGTCGAGATGCAGGGCGCCTCGCTCGCGTGGTCCTTCGAGACCTCGACGCCCACGACGCCGCCACCGCTCACCTGGGCGCCGACCCCGAAGTAGTCGCCACCGATGCCGACGCTCGGGTCGAACCCGTACTGCTGATAGGGCCGCAGCTTCACCTGCGTGGACTGGGACAGGCCGAGGTTCGAGACGTCGTCGATCGTGACCTCGTGCGATGACTTCGTGGTATTCAAGAAGATCACGCGACCGGGCGCGCCCACGCCATGGCTGGTGAAGCCAGTGCAGTAGAGCGCGGTCGACTCGGCGTTGCCATTGAGGGCCAGTGCACTGGGCAACTGCGACGGGTCGACGCCCTTCGAGATTGAGCTCACGACACCCACCACGAGCAGCGCGAGCACCAACACGACGTAGAGCGGCACGCGGCGAAGGCTATTCATGGTCGTCTCTCGCGTGGCGTGGCGCCCTGGGCTTTCGTCGTCCCGTGAAGAGCCACTCGAGGCGATGGATCCAGCCAAATCCCAACCAGACGAGTAGCCACATCAATAAGGTGAAGGCCGCGAGTATCGCGTTGTAAGGCACGCGCTGCAGGACGAGCGTACCCTGCACCGGGGCGGTGGGCGACGGGTTCGGTACCGCGCCCGTATGCACGCCGACCTGGAAGATGGGGGTCCACGTGTGACTCTTGACGCGCTCGGTGTCGAGTCCCTGGAGCACGAGCCCGAAGGCACTGGCCGGTGCGAAGCCGGCTTGCACCCTCGCGCCCGGCGTCACCGGTCCGGAGTTCGACGTGCTCGAAAAGAGCGGCACCGGTGCCTTCACGTTCGAACCGACTTGGGCGACGACGCCGTGGAAGAGCGAGTTCGAGAACACCTCGACCGATTTGGTCTGCAGTTCGAGTGCGAGATCGCTTTGGCGACCGAGCGCGGTCAACAACACTTTCGGCACCGGATGCAGCGGCACCGACTGGACACCGGTCAACTCCGGAGCCGATGAGTTCATGACGACGATGGTCGAGATGCCGGCCGGCGCGAGCAACTGGCCCAGTCGAACCGTCTCACCCTCGAGGGCGGACTGCACGGCGTTCAAGATCACGTCGCTGGTCCCCGAGTCCGGAGTCGTGAAGAGCGACGTGCCGGTGGGCAGCCCGTCCATCGACGTCGCCGCGGCGAGCCCCGGCGCGATCGACCATCCTGCGAGGGGCAGCACCGACGGATCGCCCAACCACAAGACGCGATAGCCCCCCGACGACTTCGGCGCCAACGCGCTCAACGACTCAGCGACACTCGAGGTCGGCAGGTCGAATCGTCCGCCCGCGAAGACCGCCATGAAGGGAAAGGCCGCCACGACCAACGCGGCGACCGAAAGACCGGCGATGGCCTGACGCCAACCGAAGCCCGCGTGGCGCAGGTCGTTCTCGATGGCACTGACGCCGAGACCGATCAGCAGGGCGAGCATCACCGTGTAGAGGGCGAGTACGACGTCGAGGTCGGGCGCGAACGAACCCATCCAGTGACGCACGTCCAGGGCCGCGACGATCAACGTCAGGGTCGCGATCGACGCGGCCTTCGTCGCGATGCGTCGTCGCTCACCGCGACAGAGCACCAGTCCGATGAGCGCGGCGCCCGGCAGCAACCACCCGGCCCACGACAGTCCGAATCCCCCGTCAACACCCTTAAAGAGGTCAGCGAAGGACGGCACGGACCATGGCCCGCGCGCCAACCCGAACACACCCAGTGCGCGGCGCCCCGCGATCACCACGTCGACCGTGAGCGGCAACAGGAGGATCGCGACGTTGAGCCACAGCGAGCCAAGGAATCGCCACGGGTGCGAGGTGTTGACGCCTTCGTCGCGCTCGAAGAGTCGCGCGAGGAAGACGCCAAGGATCACGAGGGTGACGACGATGATCGTGGCGGGCGCCATCGCCGTCACGAGTGCGATCAGCATCACCGCCAGCATGCGCTGTCCGGCCAACGTCGTGCGCCATCCTCGGTGGCCGAACGCGACCGGGTCAGAGTACGGCTCGACGCGAAAGCCCGGGACGTCCATCAGCTCGAACAGTCGACGCACGATGAACGGCAGTCCCGCCACGACGACGAGCACGTCGACACGACCTTGGCTGATCATGTCGAGTCCGAGCGGCAGCGCCAGGTAGGCGACCGAGGCGATCACCCGCGCGCGATTGGACACCCGCCCCTTTAAGAGCCGGCTCACGCCGATCGCGCCGATCGGAGCCGCGAAGATCAACGCCAGTCGCGGGAGGATGCCCATTCGACCGAGCACGAACGTGCCGGCGAAGGCGAGTACCCCGTAGCCGGGCATGCCGGGTGAACCGGTCCCTACCCCATTGGGCGACCAGGACGCGAAGAAGTGGCGCCACATCGACCACCACGAGTCGAGCGGTGCGAGACGCCCGATCAACGGCAGGTGGGTGACGACGAGGTTCCGCGATCCGATCAACCAAAGGATGAGGACGAGTACCACCGCGGCGGCCTGTGAACGAAACGAGGTCAATATCCGTGACGGTTGGCGGCGCAGCTCGAGCATCGGGCTCTCGGGGATCTCGTCGAACTCTTCCTCTTCGGAAAAGGCCGCGGCGAAGCCGACGGCGTCGGCGTCCAACTCGTGGTGTTCGAGCGCCTCGGGCGGGAGGATGCCGCGCGCGCGGTCGAGCCCCTCTCGCACCAAGACGACGAAGAAGCGCTTCAGCCGGCTCGCTCCCCCGACCTGGAGTTGGCGGAGCTCTTCATCGGAGAGGACCTGGATCTCGTGGCGCTGGCGGCGCCGCTCTCGGATCCGACGACGGTGGTGGAAGAGCCAACGCCAGGAACCGAGGATCGCGCCGGCGCGGTCGGTGTCGCGTCCGACGATCGAGAGGACGAACTCCATGGAGTCCATCGCGAACAGCGCCAGCAACGTGGTGAAGGCGTAGCGCCGTCCCCAGCCGGTCGACACGACGAGGAGTTGGTGTCGGCGTTGGAGGTCTTGACGACTGGCGCGCCGCGTGCCGATCGCGGTGACCGGGCGTTCCCCCGAGGCGATGGTCTCGCGGTGGGCGACCTTGGCGTTCGGTGCCACGACGATTCGCGCACCGGCGATCTGCGCGCGCCAACAGAGATCGAGGTCCTCACCGAGCGCCGAGATCAGCGGATCGAAGCCGCGCAAGGTCGCGAAGAGGTCACTGCGCACCAGCGTGACGCCGCCGGGCGCGACGAAGACGTCGCGTTCGAGGTCTTGTTGGCCGTGGTCGATCTCGCCCTGTTGGATTCGTTCGTGCACCACCCCGAATCGGTCGCTCGTCTGGCCCACGTGCAGCAGCACCATCGGGTCGTCGTAGGTGACGACCTTCGGGGTGACGATGCCGGCGTTCGTGCGAAAGGCCGATTCGACCAACATCTGCACGGCGTCGGGTTCGAGCCGGACGTCGTCGTGACAGAAGAGGAAGAAGGCCGATCCCTCGACCATCAACGAGGCCTCGTTGCAGGCCGCGGCGAAGCCGCGGTTCTCGTCTAAAAGTCGCACGAAGGCGTTCGGGGCGACCGCGGCGACGCGTGCGGTGACGTGTTCGGTCTCCCCGTTCGCGACGACGAGCAGGCTTAGTTCCTCGTAGCTCTGGACCGCGAGCGAAGCGACTGCAGCTTCTAGACCCGGCCCGGAACCAGTGGTAACGACGACGGCAACAACGGCCGGAGCACGAGATTCCATCAGTCCTTCAAGGCTAGTTGGGCCTCACCGAGCCCTTCGGGCGTTTTCACCGAACTCTCGTCGCCAAACGTCGAGAAATCTCAACTCTCACCACGACGAACGCGCATTTCGTCGATGACGTCATGCAACGACGTATCGAGCGTGATCGCCGGTCGCCACGTCGTTGCTCGACGGAGTTTGTCGTAACTGCCGCGCGAGACGGGTACTTCCACCGGACGAAGCAGTGACTCGTCGTTCACGAGTCGAATCTGCGGCGCGATGGCAATCACCAAACGTTGCGCTATGTCGAACAGTCCGACATCGACGCCCGAGGCGACGTTATAGACCTCGCCACTCACGCCGCGTTCAGTGAGCAGCCGATACGCGCGCACGACGTCGCGCACGTCGCTGAAGTCGCGACGCGTCGAGAGGTCGCCGACCACGATCTGGTCGGCGCCCTCATCGACCGCGTCGAGCAGACGACTCGCGATCGCGGGCACCACGAAGTCAGTCGACTGACCCGGCCCGATGTGATTGAACGGTCGCGCGATGAGCACACGCTGTGCGTGCGCACGAACGGCGTCGTGGGCGACGTGCTCGGCCTCGACTTTGCTCGAGGCGTAGGGATTGGCTGGCGCCACGCGAAAGGTCTCGACGAGCGGAAGGTCCTCGGGTCGCACGACGCCATAGACGTCGGAGGAACTGACGACGAGCACACTCGCCGAAGGAACGACCTCACGCGCGGCGTCCAGGACGTTCTTCGTGCCGAGTACGTTCACGCGCGTGTACTCAACCGGGTCCGACCACGACGCGCCGACCGCGGTGAGCGCCGCGAGGTGATAGATCGCGTCCGGACGAACACGCGCCAGCGCTGAGCGCACGCTCGCGGCGTCAGTGACGTCACACTCGCGGTCAACGCCGATGGCCTCATCGCCCTGGGAGCGGAGGTGCTCGAGGAGGTGGCGTCCGACGAAGCCGTCACCGCCGGTGACGAGGGCCTTCATCGTCCGGCCGCCATCTCGTAGGCCTTGACGTGTTGGGCGACACATGAATCCCACGTGAAGATCTCGGCGCGGGCGCGACCGTGCTGGGCGAAGCGAGCCCTCGCGGCATCGTCCATCGCCAGTGCCGTCGTGAGGACGTCGGCCAAGGCCCGGGCGTCACCGGCGGGTGCGAGCAGCGCGGCGTCGCCGGCGATCTCGGACATCACGGTGTCGGCCGACGTCTGGACGACCGCCCCGCAGGCGAGCGCCTCGATAACCGGCATGCCGAAGCCTTCGCCGCGCGAGGGATAGGACACGACCCGTGATTGGCGGATGAGCGCGGGCAGGACGGTCTCATCCACGAATCCCAAGCGACGGATCCGAGACCCGGCCCGGTGGTTCGCGAGGCGCGTCTCGACGTCCTTGACACCCCATCCCGGCTGGCCGGCCAACCAGAGCTCCACGTCACTGTCGCGTTCCGCGATCTCGTCGAATGCGTCGAGCAAGACGTCGATACCCTTTCGAGGTTCGAACGTGCCCAAGTAGAAGATGTACGGTCGATCGGTCGCACATCCATGGGCGCCCAAGAGTTCGCCATCGCCGCGTGAGTCCGTCGCGAACGTCTCGAGATCGACGCCGAGCGTCGCGACCACGACGGGCGCGTGGTCGGGCACGTGTTCGTCCAATTGACGGGCCGTGAACTCACTGATCGCGACGAGCACGTCGGCGTGGGCGGCCGCGTAGGTGATCGCGCGTCGAAAGAACGGCACTTTGGACCGCTCGTGCCACTCCGGATTCGTGAAGAACATGAGATCCAAGATCGTCACGACGCTCGGCGTCGAGGAGTGGCGCGCCATCGTGTAGTGCGGCGAGTGCCAGACGTCGACCGAGCGCGCCGTCGAACTGCGACCGGCCGCCAAGGCCTCGTAGAGAAGACGAGACGGTCGAGCATTCGGGACGATCGAGGCGAGGTTCGCGGAAGGCGACCAATCGTGCCAGCGCCGTGCGTCACCTCGTCGCGTGACCAGCGTCGTGTCGATACCCGTCGCCGGCACGCGACGAGCCAGCTCGCCGATGTAGCGTCCGGCGCCAGCCATGCGCGGTGGCACCGCCGAGACGTCAAGGGCGAGTTTCACTGCCACGCCGCCAGGTGATCGAGTGCGACGTTGCGCCACGTCAGATCGGCCACCGACTGTCGGCGCGCCGCGCGACTCGCATCATCGGTGCCCTCGCCTAGCGCAGCGATCAGGCCCTCGGTGATCGCCGTCACATCGAGCGGATCGACCTCGATGACGTGTTCATTCGTGGCGACGCTCGGCGTCGTCGAACTCACCACGACACGCGCTCCCGCGTACAGCGCTTCCACCGGCGGGAGTCCCCAGCCTTCGGCACGAGGGACGTAGGCGAACACCGCGGCGTCGCGGTAGAGACCGAGCAGCGTGGCCCGCGACACCAGTCCGAGCACGACGGCGTCGCCGGTCGACACACCACCCCACCCGCTCGGACCGGCGAGGACCAGGGCCCCCAGCTCGGGATTCGCGGCCGACGCGAGCGCGTGCGCCGCCACGAGACGTTCGATGTTCTTTCGCGGCTCACGCGTCCCGGCATACAGCGTGAACGGTCCACTCACGCCGTGCCGGTCGAGCAGCTCTCGCACGGAGGTCGCGGACGCCGCCTCGACGCCGTCGTCACCGACACCGAGGCGCACGTAGTGGATCCGCGTGGTGTCGATCCCCTCGTCGACGAGTCGCTCCGTGAGGCCGGGCGACGTCACGAGGACGCGAAGTTCCTTGTGATCGGCGATGAACTTGAGCCGGTGGTCGTGGAAGCGGATGCCACCGGGCGTCGAGACACCGGGCTCGTCGCGCCAGAGGAGATCGTGCATCGCGATCGAGTGAACCGCGTCCTTGGTCCCGCCGCCGTAGGGACCGGCCATCGACGTCGCGTGCACGACGTCGGAGTCCTTCGGGACGCCGAACGGCCATATCGGCCAGAGTCGGGTCAGGAGTCGCTCGCCGAACGGCGCACTGACACGCCGGAGCGGCAACGCGGTCGCAGCGCCACGCGCACCAAGGCCGACGATGTCGAGGTCGGGATCGGACAACTCGTGCAGACCGGCCGCCAAGCCGCGCACGTAGGTCGCGATGCCGCCCGGCTGGGGACGCTGCAACTGCTCGATCGAGATGGTGATCGTGCGCCTCACGCCGTCCAGCCTCGCACGACCTCGCGATAGAGCGAGACGTAGGCGCGGGCCGCGGTATCCGGCGCGAAGTCGATGGCCCGTGAGCGACCGGCCGCGACCATGATGGACCTCCGTTTTGCATTGGTCCAGACCTCCTCGAGCGTCTCAGCGACCTCTCGATCGTTGGCGAAGAGCGCGGCCGCACCCTCGAGCAGTTCTCGATTGATCTCGGTGGCACGCGCGAGCGTCGGGACGCCAGCCGACAGCGCGGCGATCGCGAAGGACGGGAAGCGCGCGCCGTCCGAGAGATGCATCACGACGCGCGCGTTCGCCAGCGCGTCGCGCGCGTCGTGGCGCGAGCGAATCGTCACCGCGAGTCCGCTCGAACGGATCTTCTGCCCGGCAGCGGCACTCGCGAGCGCGACGACACGCGAACCGTGCTGCGCACTGAAGGCGATCAGCTGCGGCGCGAGTTCGATGAACAGTTCGTCCACGCCCGTGATGTTGACCACGAGGTCCGTGCCCACTCGTGTCGCATCGACGCGTGGCACCGCCGGTGGCACGACGACGACGCGACTGCGCGCCACGCCAAGGACGCTGATCACTTCGTGACTCGCACTGCGACTGGATGCCACGAGTGTCGCGCCGCGTTGGACGGCACGTCGCAGCTGCGCGATCCGCAGGTGGGTTTGGGTTTCGCCGCGCAAGGGTCGCAGGTCGTCAACCGAGATGATCAGCGGGATCTTCAGCGTGGGCGGCGTGGCGATGCCGGCAACGTGCACGACGTCGACCAGCGGTAACAGTCCGTCGATCGACCGTCCGAGGCTGCGCCGCCAGAGCGGCGACCAGAGCGCCCGCATCGCGAGATGTGTCTCGTTCGTCGACTGTGACGACGACCTCGAGCGAAAGCGCACGAGTTCGCACTCGCCGGTCCGGTCCAGCGCGTCAGCCAGGTCCGTCATCGAGTTGCCCAACGACTCCAGTGAACCGTCGAGGTCCAATCCGACGCGCAGGCTCGTCGAACTCACGAACCTAAGGCCAGGGTTCGCATCGCACTGGTCCAGGTCGGCCAGAGCTTCGTGGCCCAACCGGCGAATGGTTCGGTGCTCGTCGCGACGAGTCCGATGCCCTCGTCGGCGTTCAACAACATGAGCGCACCACTCTTGCCGAAGTGCCCGAAACTCGCCGGCGGCCAGTCCCCCATCCAGTGCTGCTTGTCACCGCGAATCTCCGGTCCGAGGCCCCAGGGGCACGGCGAGAACTTCCCGAACCCGGGGACGAACCCGTTGAGTTGCGCCGCGTACGGCCGGATGATCCGATTGCGCGTCTCCCTGGCGAGGCCGTCGGGGCGCAACCACGCCACGGCGAGCCGGGCGAGATCGTTCGTCGAACCCTCGACGCCGAAGGACGGTCGGTCCACCAACTTCGTCGAGTTCATCCCGAACGGTTGAAAGATCCGTTGGTGCAGCCAGGCGTCGGCGGTGTTGTCGCCCAGGATCGAGTCGACCGCGAGGTCGATGCCGTAGTTGGAGTAGATCCGCTGCGTCGCGACCGGCACGACGGGGTCGTCTTCTTCGGGGCCGAGACCACTGCTGTGCGACAGCAGGTTCGCGAGCGTCGACCCGGGTGGCCCGACGGGCGTGTTGTAACTATCGAGTTCCCAGTCACTCTCGACGCCGAAGGCCAGGGCGACGGCCATCTTGGAGATCGAGGCCCAGGGTCGAACCTCGTCGAGGTCGCCGGCCTCGGCGATCCGCTTCACGAGCCCTTCCTTCACGGACAAGAGCACCACCGCGGGCGCGCCGGGCCACCCGTCGGTTAGGGAGTTCGTGCTCACAACACTCGATGTTACCCACGGCCCCGTAGAGTCTCGAAGGTGATAACGGTTCTGAGCGGCGGCGTGGGCGCGGCGCGTTTGCTCGACGCGCTACGCGCCGTCATCGATCCGAGTGAGATCGCGGCGGTCGTGAACGTCGGTGACGACCTCACGATGCACGGGCTCACGATCTGTCCCGACCTCGACACGATCATGTACACGTTGGCCGGTCGCAACAACCACGAACTCGGCTGGGGCCTCCAGGGTGAGAGCTGGCGCGTGATGGAAGAGCTTGACGCCCTCGGCGGCGAGGCCTGGTTTCGATTGGGTGACCGCGACCTCGCCACGCACCTCTACCGCTCACAGCGCCTCGGCCAAGGCGCCACGAAGACACAGGTCACGCGCGAGCTCTGCGATCGACTCGGCGTGGCCGTGCGACTGTTGCCGGTAACCGATGACCCGGTCGCGACGTGCTTCGACACCGAACTCGGTCGCCTCAGCTTTCAGGAGTACTTCGTTCGACACCACCACGGCGTCGCGGTGTCGGCGATCGACATCGTCGGCGCCGAGGCGGCGACGGCGACCCCGGAGGTCGTGGCGGCGCTTCACGCGGCGTCGCGCATCGTGCTCGCGCCGTCCAACCCGCTCATCTCCATCGATCCCATCCTGCGCGTTCCCGGCGTGCGCGACATCCTCGAGGAACGTCACGACGACGTCGTCGGCCGTCTCGCCGATCATCGATGGCCACGCCCTCAAGGGTCCGGCCGACCGACTACTCGCCGAACTCGGACACGAGGTGTCATGCCTCGGCGTCGTCGACTTCTACAAGGGTCTCGTCGGCACGTGGGTCATCGACGACGCCGACGCGTCGCGTGCCGACGACGTGCGCAGTCGCGGCGTCAAGGTCATCGTCACCACGACGATCATGGCGCAGCCCGAGAACGCCGCCCGGTTGGCCGAAGCCGTCCTGTCGTGAACGAACTGCGCGTCATCCCGCTCCCGTCCGTGGCGATGGTGAAGGACGGGGACGACCTCGTCGCCATGTTCCTCGACGCGCTTGGGAGCGCCGGCCTCACGCTCGAAGCGGATGACCTCGTCATCGTCACGAGCAAGGTGGTCTCCAAGGCCGAAGGACAGGTCGTCGACTTCGACGGCACCGAGGAGCACAAGGTCGCGCTGATCGAAGGTGAGTCGGCGCGGATCTTGCGCCGCCGCGGACCGCTTCGCATCACCGAGACGCACCACGGGTTCATCAACGCAAACGCCGGCATCGATCTCTCCAACACCGACGACGGCACCGCGGTGTTGTTGCCGAAGGACCCCGACCGCTCCGCTCGTCGCTTTCGCGCGGAGCTGCGGCGACGATGCGGCGTCGATGTCGCGGTCATCATCACCGATACCTTCGGCCGCGTGTGGCGCGTCGGCGTGACCGACGTCGCGATCGGTTCGGCCGGTGTGAGGCCGATCCTGGACCTTCGCGGCACGACCGACGCGACCGGACGAGTCCTCGAGGTCACGGAGGTCGCCATCGCCGACGAGATCGCGAGCGCCGCGAACCTCGTGCTGGGCAAGGCCGAAGCGACGCCGTTCGCGCTACTGCGGGGTCTGGACGCGTCCTACTTCGGCGAGGGATCGATCAAGGACAACGCGCTGCGCCGAGCGAACGAAGATCTCTTTCGTTGATCAGACGCCGCCGAGGCGAACCTCACCCGACAGTTCGGAGGCGGCCGCGACGTGTTCATTCGCACCGACGACGCACGTCGCGCCGAGCTGTGAGTAGCGGCCGATGACCGCGCCGGGGCCGATGATCGACGATCGGATCACGCAGTCGGCTTGGACGATCGCCCCGGGCAACAAGACGGCCTCGTCGAGGACCACGTGCGGTCCCACGACGCAGCCGCTGTCCACGACTGAGTTCGTCAACGTCGCCGTGACGTCGACGGTGCTCGTCGCGTGACGCCACGAGCAGTTGACGATGTCGGTGAACTCGTGCATGCCCTGGCGACCGTTCAAGATGTCGACGTTCGCCTGGAGATAGGCCTGGGGCGTGCCGGTGTCGAGCCAGTAGGCGCCGTCGACCATCGCGTAGAGCTGGCCCGCCGCCGCGAGCGCGGGGAACGTGTCGCGCTCGACGCTGACCCGGCCCTCGCGAGCGATGCGCTTGAGCGCGCTCGGCTCGAAGATGTAGGTCCCGGCGTTGATGTGATTCGTCGGCGCCTTGTCGCGCGGCGGCTTCTCCACGAACTCGATGACGCGGCCCTCAGGCGTCGTCGGCACGACGCCGAAGCGCGAGGGATCGTCGACCGGATGCAACGCGATGGTGGCCTCGCCACCGTGTTCGTGGTGGAAGGCCTTGAGCGTGGTGATGTTGAGGTCGGTGAGGACGTCGCCGTTGACGACGAGGAACGTCTCGTCGAAGCCGAACTCGGTGGCGGCGAAGCGGATCGCTCCCGCGGTATCGAGTGGCTCGGGCTCGACGGCGTAGTCCACGCGCACGCCCGCGATGACGTTGTCCGGGTAGGCGTCGGTGAACTGTTCCGGCAGGTAGCCCAGTGACAACACCGCTTCAGTGACGCCGTGACGGCCGAGCCACTCGAAGACGCACTCGATCATCGGCACGCCCACGAGGGGCAGCATCTGTTTGGGTGTCTCGTAGGTGAGTGGACGCAGTCGCGTTCCTTTGCCGCCGACCAGAATGATCGACTTCAACCTCAGCCCTTCGACGTCGTCGTCGTGGTGGGTGCAGTCGTCGTTGTCGGCGGCGTGGTCGTCGTCGTGCCCTTGAGCGTCGTCGTCGTGACCGGCGGCGTGTAGACCGTGGTCGTCGTCGTGGGCGTCGTCGCGTCCGCGCCCATCGCCTGGTCGGTGATTGCCAGCGGCACCTTGGGGATGACGCCCGACGGTTCGAAGCCGATCGAGATTCGCATGTCCGGTGCGAACTTGATCGTGGCCGGGTTCGTCGTCGTCACCGGCTTCTTCTGACCGAACGTCGTCCAGTAGGCGTAGATGACCTTGCCGGGCTGACCGCCGTAGAGGTCGCCCTTGCCCGACGGACAACTCTGACCATTCGTGTACGACGTCTTCGGATTGGCGACGCCGAGGTCGTTCTTGGGCACGTTCATCTGACTCGTGCTGATCAAGAGACCCGGGTACTCATCGCCGAACTGCGCGAGTGTCGCGTTGTTACCGGAGTCGGCCGCCGAGGCCGGACTGATGCGGATCACGTCGGCCGGAAGGATGTACATGCCCTGGGCCTTCAGCGCCGTGTCGGTGGCGAGGAATGGCAATCGCTTGCCGCAGGCCTGCAACGAGAGCGCGGCGTACCAAGTGGTGCCGATCTTGGGCTGGATGCCCGCGGGATTCTTCGGCGGGTGCTGGTAGTCGTAGCGCGCAAAGACCGTCGCGACCAGGCCCAAGATGACGATGACGGCGATCGCGCCGTAGAAGTTGCCGGGACGCGTCTTTTTGTACGCTTTGCCCCCGCCGGAGGCCCCGACCCTGCTTACCCATCTGCCTGTTGCGCTTTTAGCCACGGAGGCAACGCTACTAGGAATCAAACGTCGAAAAAAACGCGCTGAGTAGGGGCGGAGGGACTCGAACCCTCACTGGAGGCGGTTTAAGCGCCTTGCCTCTGCCAATTGGGCTACGCCCCCATGCACGAATGATGCGATGTAACCGTAGTGCAATGTAAAGAGTTTCTAAACTCCGTGAATTCGCAAGCATGCTAACTAGGCTTGAATTCATGATTCGCGTGCGTCGTCGGGGCACGACTCGATCAACCCCCCTCGTGGTCTTGGCATTCACTGTCGCCACGTTGATTCTCACGCCCGCGACCGCCCACGCCGCGAGTATCTCCCAGACCCAGGCGATGATCGCCGACCTGACGAACCGCCTCGCGCGCCTCGAGCGCACCAGCGAGACCACGTCCAACCAGTACGACGCCGACAAAGTGAAGCTCGCGACGATCACGGCCAACATCAAACGGCTCCAGAGCAAGGAACTCGGCAAGCGCGCGGCCATCAAGGTGACGTCCAAGGAGCTGGTCCACGACATCGTGCGGGCCTACGTCCTCGGCGCGTCGGACGCGCAGATCCTCGCCCTCTTCAATCAGAACGCCTCGGAGTACGGCGCGCGCACGGTCTATGAGAACGAGTTGATCGGCAACCTCAATCAGTTGAAGCACACGTACCAAAAGGAGAAGACGTCGCTCGACACGACCATCCGCCTCGTCGGCATCCAACGCGCCGACGCCGGTCATCAGACCTACGAGATGTCACAACTGCTCGCGCTCAACATCTACAACACCAACACGACCCAGAGCACCCTGCACAAGATGACCATCGCCTTGAAGGGGCAGATCATCAACTACGAGATCGCCCAGGGCGTAGTGGCCGCCCACGACCACAACCTCGCGGCCGAAGAGACCGCGATCACCGCGGCCTCGGCCGTGGGTGGCCAGGCAGCCGCCAACCAGGTGACCGAAGCGATCGAGCAGGCCTCCCAGACGGTCACCTTGGTCGACGTCGGCAGCAGCGCACAGGGCCTGGCCGCGGTGAGAGCCGCGGAGTCCCAGATCGGCGTCCCGTATGAGTGGGGCGGCGAAACCCCCGGTGTCGGTTTCGACTGCTCGGGGCTCGTCCAATGGGCGTGGGCCAAGGCGGGCATCGAGATCCCGCGCACGACCGAGTCCCAGTGGCCGGCGCTGGTCCACGTCTCGCTCAGTGACCTTGAACCGGGTGACCTGTTGTTCTATTACAACCTCGACGACGACAACTCGATCGACCACGTCGTGATGTACGTGGGCAGTGGTCCCTACGGCGTCGACACCGTCATCGCGGCGGCGCACTCCGGCACGACGGTGGGCTTCGAGCCGGTCTTCACCAATGGTCTCTACGGCGAAGCTCGCCCGTAGGCCCGTTACTTCGCTTCGACTGAGTTGGACCTCGCCGACAGCGGGCTCAGGCCATCCTTGTTGGTCGCGCGCACCTCGAAGGAGTAGTGGATCTTCTTGTTCAGTCCCTTGAACGTGCACGAGGTCGACGTCGTGGTGCACGTCTTGGCGGCGGGCAGCGACACGACCGAGTACTTGGTGATGGCGGCGCCGCCGTCACTCGCCGGTGCCGTCCAACGAACGGTGACGACGCCCTTCTTGTCCACCGCCGTGACGTGACGCGGCGCCGAGGCGATCGTCGTCGGTGCCACGACTGAGGAGTTCACGACGAAGAGTTGCGTGTTCTGACCCGAATCGGTGTAGGCACCCTGGACGCCACAGCTCCCGTCGGCACTGCACGACACGCCATCGATCTGCGCGGCGCCGCCCTTGTTGAGCGTCGCGGTGCCCGGGACCTCGATTGGTGCGGACCACGTACCGGAGCTCTCGTTGATGAGGAACGCTTGGGTCTTGTTGTCCGCGTCGACGTAGGTACCGCCCGCACTGCAGGCACCGACGGCGCTGCAGGCCACGTTGGTCAAGGTCGAGCCCGCGCTGCTGTTGAGCGTCTGCACGCCCGGGATCTCCGAGGCAGTGTCCCACGTGTGGTTGACGTCATCGACGACGAACGGCTGCGTGTTGCCCTTGGCATCGGCGTAGGAGCCGACCGCGGTGCAGTTGCCGGCTGAAGGACACGCGAGGCCATTGAGCGTGTTGCTGAGTCCGCTGCCCAACAGCTGGGTCGCGAAGAGTTGCGTCGCGCTCTCCCACACGCCGCCCTGTTCGCTCGCGACGTAGGCCTGGGAGTTGCCGGAGGCATTCAGGTAGTCGCCGGCGGCAACGCAGTCGCCGTCAGCGCCGCACGAGAGGCCCGTCAGGCTCGCCGCGTCTTCGCGGCTCAGGGCGGCGACGCCGGGTATCGCTTCGATGGCACCCCAGACGCCGTTGGTCTGATTGACCAGCCACGGCACGACCGTCGCACCGGTCGAGGTCACGACGACCACGTCGCCACCGGCGACGCAGTTGCCGACCGAGGTGCAGTCGAGGCCACCGGGCAGCGCCAGTCCATTCGTATTGAAGGCGCCCGCACCTTGGACCTCCACGGGGTTGGCCCACACGCCGTTGGTCTCGGTGTAGATGATCGGCTGCGCGACGCCCGCCACGTGATTCACGTAGGTGCCGAGTCCCACGCACGTCGTCGTTGACGAACACGACAGGACCAGCATCTGGCTCGCGTCCTGGTAGGCCAAGGTCGTGAAGTCCGGTACCTCAGTGGGGAATCCCCACGTCCCGTTCACCTGATTGATCACGAACGTGTGCACGGCCGACGCGAGGTCGGTGTAGTTCCCTTCGGCGGTGCAGTTCCCCGCGCTCGGACACGAGATGGCGACGATCTGTCCGAGGCCGCCGACGTTGAGCGCCGCGCCCACTTCGGTGGCGCTCGACCAGACGCCGTTGGTCTCGTCGGCCAAGAACGCTTGGTCGGCCTGGTTGCCGTCGGTGAACGCCCCGCCGCTGACGCAGTTACCCGACGAGGTGCAGACAATGGGTCCCGGCGAGGCCGCGAACTGATTGATCGTGGAGAGACCGGGGATCTCGATGGCGTTCGTCCAGTAGGGATCGGCACCCGCCGTCGTGATCGACAAGAGGTTGAAACTAAGGACCGCCGCGACGGCCGAGAGCACCGTGACCCGGCGCGCGGCGCGCACGAAACCCGGCACAACATTTGCTATTCCACGCGATTCACTCATTACCGACTCCTCGCGTGCACGCCTGTTTGGCCCCACCGAACGCGACACTAGCAAACCGTTCGTGCGTTCAAACTCCCGACGGCGGCCTGCTCGTACTCGCTCACCCAGTACTTCGATTCACCCGGGGCCTACGGATGACGAGCGAGTTCGGATCAGTCTCGAGGTCGCTTCAGTCGCGACGCGGCAATAGCCAATCGGCGACCAACTCCGGTGCGCGGTCGCCCCACTCCTCAGCGGTGATGGCGTAGCGCGCGTGGTCCTCCCACGCGCCGTCGATCTCGAGGTAGCGCTCAGCGATACCCTCGAAGCGAATGCCGAGTTTCTCGACCACGCGGCGTGAGGGGGCGTTGCGCGGGATGATGTTGACCTCGATGCGGTGCAGCTTGAGCGATTCGAATGCGTACTGCAAGAGCACGACGACCGCCTCGGGCATCAAGCCCTGGCCGGCCACGGCCTCGTCGATCCAGTAGCCCACGAAGGCCGACTGCAAAGGGCCGCGCTGAATCGAGGACAGCGTGATCTCGCCGAGGAACTTCCCGTCTTGGAAGATGCCGAAACCGAAGCCGGTGCCGAGTTGGCGTTCGCGTTCGCGAATGGCACAGCGGCTCACGAAACTGCGCTGGTCATCGGCGAGGTGCGACGAGTGCGCCGAGCGGGGCTCCCACTTCAGAAGCCAGTCGCGGCAACGAGTGCGCACGTCGTACCAACCGTCGTAGTCCTGCTCGGTCATGGTGCGAAGGACGATGCGGCGCCCGTGCAGGGAGATAGGTGAGTAAATGGCCGTGCGCGTGCTCACCGTGATCGAGTCCTCACCTACCCATCGTTACAGGTCGCAGACCACCGCGCATTTCACCGGTGCAGCAGCGAGTCGGTGATGCCATCGAGGATGTCGTTCTCCGAGGCGAGCAGTTCCTCCGCGCCCAGTCGCTCCATCACGGCGGCGAGCACATAGAGACCGGCGTGGAGCACGTCCTCGCGTCCACGCACCATCCCCGGGCGAGCCAGTCGCGCCTCCGGTGGCTCCGCCGAGAGCCGGTCACGCCACAGCGCGACGGTCTCCAGTGACAGGACGCGATGATGCACGGCGTCGCGGTCATAGACCGCGAGTCTCGCGTCGAGCTGGGCCAGCGTCGAAACCGATCCCGCGAGTCCAACGAGTCGCACGTCACCTGAGATCGTCGCGAAGTCCGGGACCGCGGCCCATGCTCGATCGAGTTCGGCCGCGATCATCGCTCGCGCCGCGGTGTCGCTCTGCGCGCTGACGACGCCGCTGCCGAGTGCGCGTTCGGTCACTCGCACACATCCGAGTTGCATGGAGAAACTCTCGAGCACGCCGTCGATCTTCACCGCCAGTTCGGTCGAACCACCACCCACGTCGACGATGACGGTCGAGCGAGCGTCCTCGGCTAGGCCCGCCGTGGCGCCTACGTAGGAGAACGTCGCCTCTTCGTTCCCGTCGAGGATCCGCACGTCGACACCCGTGATATCACGAGCGCCGCTCAAGAACTCCTCACCGTTGTGCGCGTCGCGCACGGCCGAGGTCGCCACGAGCAGTCCGCGCTCGACCTCTGCCTCGTCCATGTACGTGCGGTACTCGCGCAAGACGTCGAAGGTTCGCTGCATCGCCTCGCCACGTAACGTTCCCGACTCGTCGACACCCTGACTCAGTCGCGTGATGTTCATCTCGCGGCGAAGGGTCTCATTCGCTCCGTCAACGATCAAGAGTCGTGTCGAGTTGCTCCCGCAATCGAGCGCAGCCACGACGTCATTCATGAACGTCCTCGATCACGAGTTCGGGGACGTCGACTTCTTGCGCGACGAGAGCACCCACTGGATCGGTCGCACCCACGAGGTAGTTGGCGAGGTGGGCGTGGAGACACTTCACGCCGACGCGCGTGCCGCCGACGCCACCGCTCGGCTGTGCGCCGTCGGTGCGCACCGTCGCTTGACGCCGGCGCTGCGCGTAGTCCTCGTGCGTCTTGGCGAGTGCCTCGGGGTCGACGAGGTCTTCGAACCGGTGCACTCCCCCGTCGCCTTCGAGCCGACTCACCGCGTCATGAAGTTCAGGGTCGACCAGCCAGAAGAGCGTCGGCATCGGCGTGCCGTCGCGCAGGTGCGGTTCGTTCTCGATGACGACGGGGCGACCGTCACGTCGTCGCACGACGACGGCGCAGCGTCCCGCCAACGGTCGACCGAGGTAGCGCTCAACCTCGGCGAGGTCGCCGGGCGACGCGTCGCGAAAGCTCAACGCCAGAACTCGAGGGTGCGCATGAGGCGCGAGATGAAGGCCTTGGCCGTCGAGTGATGCTTCGACGTCGCCTTCGTCGTCGAGGTCGCCAACGACGAGACCGACGACGGTGAGACGAGGGGCTGCAGTCCAGGATCGCCGGTGCTCGGATTGGCGTTGTTCGCGCCGGAGCCGGGCAGGACTTGGATCAAGCTCTGGCCCGGGGAGACGAGCTGGTACTGCTCACGGGCCAAGAGGATCGCGGCCGACTTGGAGTCGATCGACTTGGCCTGGGCCGTGAGGGCGCGCTGCTGATTCCTGATCGCATTGATCTGTGCGCCCGTCGCGTTGAGTTCACTCTGTTGGTGCCAAATCGCGGTCGCGGGAAACCAGCCAACCAGCATCGCGACGGCCGTCACGAGGGCGAGCGGGACCATCCAGTGGTTGCGATCACGAGATACGGAGTTATTTGAAGCTGACACCTGCCGCCCCCGACAAAGACGTTGCACCAAGAAAACGGGCCTGATCCCCGAGTTGTTCCTCAAGTCTCAGCAATTGATTGTACTTCGCCACTCGGTCCGTACGTGCCGGCGCACCACTTTTTATCTGTCCCGCGTTCGTCGCAACAGCCACGTCGGCGATCGTGGTGTCTTCTGTTTCACCGGAGCGGTGCGAAATCACAACACTGTAACGATTTTCGATTGCGAGACGAACTGTGTCGAGTGTTTCGGTGAGTGAACCGATCTGATTCAACTTCACGAGTACCGAGTTCGCGACGCCGAGATCGATTCCCTTTCGCAACAGCGTCGAGTTCGTCACGAAGTTGTCATCACCGACGAGTTGCACCTTCTCACCGAGTTGCTTGGTGAGTGCGGCCCAACCGTCCCAGTCCTCTTCGGCCATGCCGTCTTCGATCGAGACGATGGGATAGCGACTGACGAGGTCGACCCAGTAGTCGACCATCTCGTCACTCGTGAGCACGCGTCCTTCGCCGTCGAGGTGATAGGCGCCATCACGGTAGAGCTCTGACGTCGCGGGATCGAGGGCGATGGCGACGTCGCGTCCCGGCGTACGACCGGTCGACTCGATCGCCTCGACGAGCACCTTCACCGCGGTCTCGTTGTCGGGCAGGTCGGGTCCGAATCCACCCTCGTCACCGACGAGCGTCGAGAGGCCGCGCTTGGCGAGCAGCGCCTTCAACGCGTGATACGTCTCTGCACCCCACTGCAGGGCTTCGGAGAACGTCGCCGCACCGATCGGCATCACCATGTACTCCTGGAAATCGATGGAGTTCAAGGCGTGCGCGCCACCGTTGACGACGTTGAACATCGGCACCGGCAAGACGTGCGCGTTCACCCCGCCGAGGTAGCGAAAGAGTGGCTGATTCGACTCCATCGCGGCCGCCTTCGCCGTCGCCAGGGACACCGCGAGGATCGAGTTCGCGCCCAGGCGCGCCTTGTTGGGCGTGCCGTCGAGGTCGATCATCGCGTAGTCCACCGCGCGCTGGTCCTCGGCGTCGAAGCCCTCGAGGAGGTCGCTGATCTCGCCGTTCACGTAGTCCACGGCGTCCTGCACGCCCTTGCCGTTCCAGGCCTCGCCCCCGTCGCGCAGTTCGACCGCTTCGTTGATGCCGGTTGAGGCACCCGACGGAGAGACGGCCCGTCCCGAGGCACCGGACTCGAGGTGGACATCGACTTCGACCGTCGGATTGCCTCGTGAGTCAAGGATCTGGCGTCCCAGGACAATTTCAATCGCGCTCATTACGCTGCTCCTCTTGGTTTTGACCACAAGGTTAGTTCGCGACCGAAATCACTCGAGAGGACGTGCCTCGACGTTTCGTATCTCGTCACGCAACTGTCGCGCGCGATCGCGAAGGACACCCTCGAGATCGACGCCGGCCCACTGGGCCATCTCCACGAGGGCCGCGATGGCGTCACCCCAGTTGGTGTCGACATCGGAAGAGGACTGCGCGTCATCGACACCGTCGCCACCGATGGCGACGTCGCGCAGCGCGGTGAGCGCCACCGCGCGCGAATCCTCGCCGTCACGACGAAGCTCCACCAGGCTGGCCTTGCGCAACAACTTCGTGTACAAGATCAGCGCCGGTAGTTGCCACGCGATGCCGTCGGTGACGCTCTCGCGACCCTTCTCGTCGCGCTTCAGTACTTCCCACCGAGCCGCGACGTCATTGGAGTCGTGCACCTGGACGTCACCGAAGACGTGTGGATGACGGCCGACCAACTTGTCGCGCACGTGGTCGGCGATCGTGGCGAGGTTGAACCACTCCTCTTCATCGCCGAGTTCGGCGTGGAACACGATCTGGAAGAGCAGGTCGCCGAGTTCTTCTTCTACGTGGTCCGCCTCGTCGGACGCGTCACCATCGTCGACGCGAACGAACGCTTCGAGTGCGTCGAGGGTCTCGTAGGCCTCTTCGAGCAGATGTCGTGTCAGCGACGCGTGCGTCTGTTCTTGGTCCCACGGACACTCGGCGCGGAGCCGTCGCATGAAGGCGACGAGGTCGTCCATCGCCTCGCCCGCCGTTCGTAGTCCGTCGATCCAGAGCGATGTCAAGTGGTCGACGTCATCGAAGGTCGTCAACTCCCCCGCCGTGAGCTCAACGAGGATCTCGTCGACCAGCCCCACGTGGTGCAACACGGTGACCGACGTCGTTGCCGGCAGCCGGTCGGCCACACTCGCGAGGATCTCGCTCGAGTACGTCTGCAGCACCAGCAGCGGGCCGGGTCCGCGAAACGGCTCGATGTTCGCCAGCGCGTCGACGATACGAAGTCCACTCGCCATCGGATCGCGGCGCATCGCGGCGCACGCCACGTCGATCACCGACACGGCCGGCTCCACGATCGTCTCGACGTCGCTCGAGGTCAACAAGAGTTCCACGGTTCGCTCGGCGACGACCGGCGAGCCGGGCACGGCGTAGAGGACCTCACCGCCGGGTGCGCTGCGCGCCAGCGCGATGAGGTCGGCGACGATGGCCTCGTAGAGTTCGTCAAAGGACGCCGCACGCTCATAGAGATCGTCGTAACTCTGAAGGTCAACGAAGGGCGCCGCGGCGGGGTGCACCCGCGTACGCAGGCGCGCGACGGGCGCGTCACGCAGGAGTTCAAAGGTTCGTCGCGTCAGTAACGTGGCGTCACCGGGGCCGAGTCCGACGACTCGAACGACAGGCTTCACTTATACGTAGAAGCGCCAAGGCCGAGCGCCGCGACCGTCTGGCTGCCGACGACCTTGCTCGACGGGAGCGCCGGGGCGAAGACCTGCGGACCCGAGGTGCCGAGCCCCCAACGCCCGAAGGCGGGGTCGATCGAGATCGCCGAGTAGTAGAGGATGCTCTCCTTCTCGGTGTTGGCCGCGCTCGCGTTCGCGCTCTGGATATCGGTGAGGACCGCGCTCTCGGCCTTGGCGAACGGTGTCACCGTGCGCTTGGTCGGGGCCACGAACAGCGCGGCCTCGGCGTTGTTGTAGTCGATGTACTCCGGGGTCTTCGGGAAGGTGTTGAGCGCGGTCGAGATCGTGTCAGAACGCACGCCGGTGAACGACTCGCTCCCGGGGCCGAAACATCCGTAGGCGCCGCCGGTCTTGCCCGAGGAGTCCTGCGAGAACTTCTTCGCGAGTTCCGCGACGCTCATGCCCTCGGCTTGGGCCTGGGCGAACTGGGTCAACTGCGTCGGTTCCACGACCGCCACGCTGACACAGATCGTGTCGTAGTCCGCGGTGTGCGCGTCGTAGTACGTCCGGGCTGAAGCGGTCGTGAGCGGGATCGTGGTGTCGAGTTTGGCGACGAGTTCAAGCGACGCCGCTTGCGCCCCGATCTCGAAGTTGCGCATCTCGGTCGGCATCGCAGCGAGTGCCTGGACCGGCGTTCCCGTACACGGCGTCGTCTGGCTCTCCGAGGCGTCGCCCAACTGACCCTCGAGTGACTCCTGCGCCTTGGCCAACGTCGCAGCGTTCGGATGGAACTTGAAGTTCTTCTTCGCGTACTGATCGAGGGCGATGCCCTCGACGCGTAGATTCGCCCAGGCCGCGGCGCCCGACGCGACCATCGATGAGCCGCCTGCGCCCGACGAAAAGCTCGTGGGATCGAGGGCCGCGACGTAACAGGCCAGCGTGGCATTCGACGAGATCGCCGCTAGTTCGGAGCGGAAGGTCGAACTCGACAGCGTGGTGCCGTTGACCGCGAGTCCGGAACCGAAACTACTGACGCCATAGAAGACGGCGACGGCGAGGGCGACAACGAAGGTGAAAATTATGCGACGCACCGGTCAAGCCTACCGAATCACGCATTGGCCTCTTCGGCCACGTCGACCAGTGAATGCACCATCTCGAGCAGCGCGCGCGGGCTCGCCCCGCCCTGTGCGACCTCGACACGCAGCTCCTTGGTGCCCTCGTCATAGACCCGCGAACCCAAGGTCCGGCGCACACGCATCTGCTGGCTGAGCGACAACTCCAAGGGTGAGATCTTGACGACCGGCTTGGTGCGGATGCCGACGCGCGCGGGCAAGACGACGACCGACCGCACACCCAGTTCGATGCACTCCAGGCGCAGTTCGCCGAGTTCCAACAGGCCGATCGCCGGCGCCGGCAACGGCCCGTAGCGGTCGAGCCACTCGTCACGCAGGTCGTGGAGCTCGTCCATCGTGTTGACCCCGACGAGTCGGCGATAGGCCTCGAGTCGGGCGTCGTCGGCCTCGACGTAGGACTTCGGCAGGTGCGCCTCGCCCGGCACGTCGAGGGTGATGGGGATGACCTCGGGCACGACGAAGCCCTTCGCGTCGGCGACCGCCTCGGCGACCAACTGCACGTAGAGGTCGTAGCCGACCGCCGCCACCGGACCCGACTGGTCGTGACCGAGCAGGTTGCCGGCACCACGGATCTCCAGGTCGCGCATGGCGATCTTGAAGCCACTGCCGAGTGCCGTGTTGTCGCCAATCGTGCGCAGGCGTTCGTAGGCCGTTTCGGAGAGGACTTGATCGGACGGGTGAAAGAGGTAGGCGTAGGCGCGCTGGCCGCTGCGTCCGACTCGTCCGCGAAGTTGGTGCAACTGACCGAGACCGAGTCGCTCGGCGCGGTCGACGATCAAGGTATTCACCGACGGCAGGTCGATGCCTGACTCCACGATCGTCGTGCAGACCAACACGTCGAAACGGCCCTGCCAGAAGTCGACCATCACCCGTTCGAGCGTGCCCTCGTCCATCTGCCCGTGAGCGATGGCGATGCGCGCGTCGGGCACCAGTTGACCCAGTCGTCGCGCCACCTGGTCGATATCTGAGACTCGGTTGTGGACGAAGAAGACCTGACCCTCGCGCAACAGTTCTCGTCGTATCGCCTCGACGACGGCCGGCTCGTTGTACTCCCCCACGTGGGTGAGGATCGGGCGACGGTCGGCCGGCGGCGTCGTGATCATCGAGAGGTCCCGGATCCCGACGAAGGCCATCTCCAGGGTGCGCGGGATCGGGCTCGCGCTGAGGGTCAACACGTCGACGCCGATCGAGCGTGACTTGATCGCCTCTTTGTGCGTGACGCCGAAGCGCTGTTCCTCGTCGACGACGAGCAGTCCGAGGTCCTTGAAGGCCACGTTCTCTGAGAGCAGGCGGTGCGTACCGATCACGACGTCGACGCTGCCGTCGTGAAGACCCGCCAGCGTCTCCTTGGTCTCGGCGTCGTCGACGAATCGACTGAGCATCGCGACCTTGACCGGAAAGCCGGCGAAGCGATCGGAGAACGTCGCGAAGTGTTGGCTCGCGAGCAGTGTCGTCGGCACCAGCAGCGCGGCTTGCTTGTTGTCCTGCACCGCCTTGAAGACCGCGCGCAGGGCGACTTCGGTCTTGCCGAAGCCGACGTCGGCACAGACCAGTCGGTCCATCGGGCGCGCCAGTTCCATATCGGCCTTGACGTCCTCGATCGCCTGGGCTTGATCGGCCGTCAAGGTGAAGGGAAAGAGGTCCTCCATCTCGCGCTGCCACTCGGTGTCGGGGGCGAAGGCGTGACCGACCGCGACGGTGCGCTGGCGATAGAGATCGACCAACTCCTGGGCGACCAAGAACGCGGCGGCGCGCGCTTTGGCCCGGGTCTTTTGCCACTCGGCCCCGCCCATGCGCGACAGCGCCGGATGCTCGCCGCCTGAATACGGCGTCAGTGCGTCGATCATCTCGGTCGGCCAGTAGCTCCTGCCGTCCTTGAACTCCAAGATGAGATAGTCACGCGTGGTGCCGTTGATGGCGCGCGTCGTCGTGCCCGAGAATCGGGCCACGCCGTGTTGGCGGTGCACGACCAACGAGCCGACCGCCAGGTCGTCGAAGAATCCGTCGACGTTGCGGGTACGCGTGCGCGCCGCGCGGTGCACGGTCCGACGGCCGGTGAGGTCACTCTCGCTCCACACCACGATCTCGGGATCGTCGATGCTGAAGCCCGACGCCAAGGGAGACTCGAGGACCGTGATGCGGACGTCGAGCACCTTGGTCGCGTCGGTCGAGACCTCGAGCCCTTCGCCGCGTAATTGATCGGCCATGCGCTCGACCGCCGCGGCGTTCGACGTCAGCACCACGCCGCGTCGTGTCGTCGACCATCCGCGCACGTGCGCTGCGATGCGCGCCGAGTCACCCTGGACGATCGGCGGTGACGTCAGGTCCATCGCGCCGCTGCCGGCAAGTGCGGCGTCGAGCGCGACGTCGATGCGACCTTCGAGCACGTCGCTCCACTCGCGGTGCAGCAGCGGTATCTCGGTCTTCGCCTGCCACGTCGCCGCGACGGCATCGGTCAGTTCTCGTTCCTCATCGAGCAGGTCGGCCAGGCGTGCCCGAACGCGATCGGATTCGACGACCATGACGGTGGCGCCGTCGACCTCATCGAGCAACGTGACCGGCTCATCGGTGAAGAGCGGCATCCAGCCTTCCATGCCGTCGAAGAGCTGCCCGGTCGCCAATCGGTCGAACGTGCCGCGCCCCCACGGCATCGCGTCGATCATCCGCTCGGCGCGCTGTCGGGCCTCGCCACCCAAGAGCCACTCACGCGCCGGCGCCACGACCGCCTCGTCGAGGTCATGCAGCGAACGCTGATTGGCGATATCAAAGGACGTCAGACGTTCGACCTCGTCGCCGAAGAAGTCGAGGCGAATCGGCTCGTGACCTTCGGCGGGCCAGACGTCGACGATCCCTCCTCGCACGGCGAACTCGGCGCGGTGCTCGACGAGACTCTCGCGGCGATACCCACAGCGAGCCAGGGCACTGATGAACCCGTCACGGTCGAGTTCACCGCCGCGTTTGACGATCAGCGGCGCTACGACAGGCTCCGGCGAGAGGATCTGCGCGATCGAACGCGCCGACGCGATGAGCACTGTGGGCGCCTCGCCGGCTGCCAGGCGCCAGCGCAGCAGGGACCTGATCGCCATGGACTCGTTGTCGGGACTGACGCGTTCGAGCGGGTGCGTATCCCAGGCGGGCCAGAGTGCGACCTCATCGCCGGGTCCGAGCAGCGCCGCGACCGAGTCACGCAGTGCCGCTGCCTCATTGGACGTCGCCGTGACACAGATCGTGAAATCGTGTTCGAGGGCCTGGGCCGCGACCGAGAGCGGCGTCGCGAAGGAACTGGGTGAGAACGTGCCGCGGGCATTCTCCGCGCGAAGAGCGGGCGCGACACGTTCGAGAACTCGACGAAGGCCGGCGGCGTCACTCACGATCGGTTGACGCGTTGTTGGGCATCCTCGAACTCATAATCCAAAAGCGCCTCGACGGCGTCAGCGGCCGCCGCGACATACTCGGCCATCGCCACTTTTCGTGCGCCGGTCGGGCGCTGTAACACCCAGTCGGCGCCCTGTTCCTTGGACGGCGGTTTACCGATGCCGATGCGCAGACGCGAGAAGTCATTCGTGCCGAGCGTCTTTGCGATCGAGCGCAGTCCGTTGTGACCGGCCAGTCCGCCGCCGAACTTGACCTGCAGTCGTCCCGGCTCGAGGTCCAACTCGTCGTGGGCGACGATCAAATGCGAGAGGTCCTCCAAGGACGTGCGTTTCAGGAGCGGCGGCAACACGGCACCGGACTCATTCATGAACGTGGTGGGGACAGCGAGCGTGACCGGTCCGCGTTCGGTGGGAATCGTGGCGGTCATCGCGCGCTGGCGGCTCTCGAGGACGAGTCGCGCCCCTCGGCGCTCGGCGACCAGGCGAACGGCGTCGCCGCCGACGTTATGGCGTGAGCCCTCGTACTCGGGACCGGGGTTGGCCAGTCCGAGGATGACCAGTGTGCTCGCACTCCCGCGTCGGTCGTGTTCGCGAAAGCGCCGCAGCGCCACGACGAACTATTCCGTGACTTCGGTCTCCGCGGCCGCCTTCACGGGGGCCGTGGTGCGACCGGGACGAGACGTCACGACCGAGACGGTCGGGTCGCCACCGGGCTCGACACCCTTGGGCAGCGCGAGGTCCTCGACACGGATCGTGCCGCCGACCTTGAGCTCGGAGATGTCGCAGTCGATGTGCGTCGGGATCTGGTCGGGGCGGGTGCGCACTTCGATCGAGAACAGCTGCTGGTCGACTTCCCAGTCGGCGTGTCGCACTTCGACCGCGTCGCCGATGATGTGCAGTGGCACCTCGACGATGACCGGCTCGTTCGGGTCCACGACCTGGAAGTCCACGTGCGAGACGGTGCCGCGCACCGGGTGACGCTGGATGTCACGGGCCATGACGAGGAACTTCTGGCCGTCGGCGTCGAGTTCGATCAATGAGTTGATGCCCTGCTCACCCGAGACGGCGGTGCGAAAGGACTTGGCCTCGACCGCGATGGGAAGCGGCTCCACGCCCTCGCCGTAGACGACGGCCGGGATCGAACCGGCCGCGCGCAGGCGTCGCGCGTTGCGTGAACCCCGCTCGCGGGTGGCGGTCGCGTTCAAAGTGGCGTGTGACATCAAAACTCCTATTGAATGGCTGGCGCGAAGGCTCTGCGCACAGGAAATACAGTCTAGTGCTCAAAACCCGAAGGCTCCAAGGCTAGAGCAGGTTCTCGCCGCCGAAGATGTCCGAGACCGAGGCGTCTTCGAAAATCGCCGAAATCGCGTTGGCGACGATCGTCGCGATCGAGAGAATCTCAAGGTTCTCGAAGCGGCGCTCGGGACCCAACGGCAACGTGTCGGTCACGATCACGCGACTGATCGGCGCGTTGAAGAGCCGGTCGACGGCCGGCGGCGAGAACACGGCGTGGGTCGCCATCACCCAGATCTCCTCGGCGCCGTGAGCCTTCAAGAGGTCACAGGCCGCGACGATCGTGCCGGCGGTGTCGATCATGTCGTCGATCAACACGCAGTGCCGGCCGTTCACGTCACCAACGATGTGTCGCGCCTCGGCGATATTGGCTTGACCGCGGGGCCGGGTCTTGTGGACCAGCGCGAGGTCACAGCCCAGGTGCTGGGCGTAGCGCTCGGCGACCTTCACGCGACCGGCGTCCGGCGCGACGACGACGAGGTCGTGCGGGTTCTCGGCGTGCTCCTTCAGGTACTCCTCGAAGACCGGCGCGGCGACCAGGTGGTCGACCGGGATGTTGAAAAAGCCCTGGATCTGTCCGGAGTGGAAGTCGACCGAGAGCACGCGACTCGCGCCGGCTGCCTGGAGCATGTCGGCAATCAATTTGGCCGTGATCGGCTCGCGACCGGCGGACTTGCGGTCTTGTCGGGCGTACCCGTAGTTCGGGATGACCGCGGTGATGCTCTTGGCCGAGGCGCGCTTGGCGGCGTCGATCATGATGAGTTGTTCCATCACTGCGTCGTTCACGGGGGTCGCGTGGGTTTGCACGATGAACACGTGCGCCCCGCGGATCGATTCGTCGAATCGGCAGTGGATCTCCCCGTCGGCGAACTCTCGAAGGTTCGCCTCGGTAAGCGTGATCCCGAGTTTCTCGGCGATGTCCATCGCGAGGGCTGGATGACACCGTCCCGTCACCATCACGAGGCGTCGTTTGGCGAGTGTCTCCACGGCGCAAGCGTACAGGTTGAGAGGGTGTCGACTAGTGGGTTCGATAGGTGAACGGCATCACCACTTCGCCCGAGGCGATGACCGCACCGGGCGCGAGGACCACGAAGGACTCGACGCGCGCCTCCGCGCCGATTCGTGCATTCGTCGCTTCGACGGTCGCGACTTGGGCGAACTCCCCGACCGTCACGTCACTCAGGATCGCGTTCGGGCCGATTCGTGCACCGCGCTCGATCACGCAGTGACCTTTCAGGACCGTGCCCGGCAGCAACGAGACTTCCGGTGCCAGGTCGACGTCGGCGTCGACGTAGGTATTGAGCGGGCTCCAGATGACCACACCGCGCTGCAACCACTTCTCGTTGATCCGTCCGCGCAGCACCGACTCGGCGCCGGCCAATTGCAGGAGGTCATTGACACCGGAGGCCTCGCTCGAGTCCTCCAACAACAGCGCCTGGGTGACGTGCCCGGCCTCGTGCAAGACGGCGATCAGGTCGGTCAGGTAGTACTCGTTCTTGGCGTTCTGTCGCCCGACCCGACGAAGCGCCGGACCGAGGAGGCTGGCGCGCACGACCATGATCGAGGTGTTGATCTCGGTGATCAACCGTTCGTCGGCGCTCGCGTCGCGCTCTTCGACGATGCGCGCGATGCTGCCGTCCTTCGCGTGCACGATGCGTCCGTAGCCCGAGGGGTCGTCGACCTCGGCGGTCAACACCGTCAACGCCGCCTGACTCTCGCGGTGTACGTCGAGCAGACGCGCGACCGTGCTCGGTCGCAGCAGCGGCGTGTCGCCGGGCAGGATCAGGACGTCGCCGTCGCTCGCCCCGAGCTCGTCGTCGATCGTCGGCAGCGCCACCGAGACGGCGTGGCCGGTGCCCAACTGTTCGCTTTGCTCGACGAAGACCAGGTTGACGTCAGCGCGCGCGCGCTCAGTCAGGGACTTCTCGACCCACGTGGCGCCGTGGCCCACGACGACGACCGTCGCGCGCACGTCCTCTTGGACGGCCGCGTCCAAGACGTAGAGCACCATCGGTCGCCCGCAGAGGTGGTGCAGGGGCTTGGGGCGGGTCGACTTCATCCGGGTCCCCTCGCCCGCGGCGAGCACGACGACACAGGTTGGACGACTCACCTCACCATCATTATCGGATTCACCCTACGATTCCAACCATGAGCGATTTTCAGTACGACGAGTTCTCGTATTTCCACGAGAACCTCGAGGAATGGAACATCCGTACGACGGTGCCAAACGTGCGACGTTTCTTCGTGAGCGTCGATGGACTTCGTCAGTTGAGTGGCCTGCGTTGGGGTGACGGTGATCCGGAGTTGATACTGCTGCACGGCGGCGCGCAGAACGCCCATACCTACGACACGGTGGCGCTCGCGTTGTCCGATCATTCATTGATCGCGATCGACCTGCCCGGTCACGGACATTCGGATCCGTCGATCTATCCGGCGAACGCGGTCGCGAGTCACGCCGCTGACGTCGAAAGCGCGCTCGACCAACTCATCGCTGCGCCGACGCCGCTCGTCGGTATGTCCCTCGGCGGGCTGACGGCACTCCTCGTCGCGCACGACCGTCCGGACTTGGTCTCAACGCTCGTGCTCATCGACGTCACGCCCGGCGTGAACGCCGATAAGGCGCGTCACATCACCGACTTCATCAATGGTCCGACGTCCTTCGATGACTTCAACACGTTGCTCCAACGCACGAAAGAACACAACCCGACGCGTTCAGAGTCGTCGCTTCGACGCGGCATCTTGCACAACGCGGTGCAGCGTGCGGACGGCTCGTGGGTCTGGCGTCACCAGCAGCACGGCAAGTCAACACTGGAGGCACCCGATACCGGCGACCTCTGGGACGCCCTCGCTGAGTTGACGATGCCGGTCACGCTCATTCGTGCGATGGGCGCCGGTTCCGTGGTCGACGACGAGGACGAGGCCGAGTTCGTGCGACGTCAACCGCAGGCGACGATCGTGCACGTCGCCGATTCCGGCCACTCCGTACAGGGTGACCAGCCACTGGTCCTCGCCACCTTGCTCGAACACCACGCGCTAGGGGTTGCGTAGCTCGGCCGCTACCCTTCGCGTCGACTCGTGCGACGTGACCATCGTCGAGTGCGACTCAGTACTGGCCCACGAGGTCGACGATCTCGACCCATCCATCAAACGACGGTGGTGCGATCACGTGGTGCGAGATCGCGAGTGCCCCGGGAGCGCCACCGCGAACCGCGACGGCCACGCCGGCGTGCTCCAACATTGGAATGTCGTTCAGACCGTCACCCACCGCCATGACCTCGTTCGCCTCGATGCCATGCAGGCGGCAGTACGCGACAATCCCGCTCCACTTCGTGATGCCAGGTGGATTGACGATCAGGCCGTAGTCACCGTAGACGGGCTCGGGGTAGAGGACCGCGCTGGCCTCGGGCATCTGGTCCAACTCATCGAGGACCGGACGAAGTCGCTCATGACGCAGGCCGAGGACCGAGAACGCGTAGACCGGCGCCGTTGCGGTCGTCGTCTCGAGGTCGCCCGTGATCGCATCGGTGCCCAATCGCGCGAGGTGTGCGCCGCACGTGGACGGTGCGCCAGAGACCACGATGTCGAACTCTGGATGCTCGACGTAGACACAGGGGTCCAGTCCGTGCGCCCGAAAGATCCGCAGGGTCTCGTGGGCCGCCGACGGATCGAAACAGGCTTGATGAAATCGCTCGTCGGTTCGAAAGTCCACTCCGACCGAACCATCGATGAGCACCGCGGGCAGCGCGAGTCCGGCGTCGCGCAGCCGCGGTCGCACGTGTCGAGGTCGCCGCGACGTCGCCGCGAGCACCGTCACGCCACGCTGCATCAGCTCCTCGACCGCCGCCACGTGCGCGGGCGGCGGGATGAAACTCGCGTCCCAGAACGTCCCGTCGAGATCAGTTGCCACCAATCGGATCACGTGACCATTGTTGTTGAGCGGCGCTGGGTTCGCGCCGCTGGCCGCGAAGTCAGACCGCCCGATTGAGCCACTACGGTCGAAGGGGCGACCGGGTTGAACGCGGCGGCGTCGGCTTCAGTGGCTGGCGGGGGAGGGCTCGAACCTCCAACCTACGGATTCAAAGTCCGTCGTTCTGCCGATTGAACTACCCGCCATCAGATGTCCAGGACAATCTTCGGAGATTCTTAGCGAATGTCTGAAGACGCTTAACACCAACCAGCAACACTAGAGCCTGCAACAATGAACTGAGAAAGACGCGATGACCACCGCCCCATCACCGAACTCCTACATTGCGATCGTCGACGACGACGCAGCGATTCGTAGTGCCCTTGGACGGGCGCTGCGGATGGAGAACTACGACGTCGAACTGTTCGAGGACGGCGTCAGCGCACTGAAGTCGATCCAACTGCGCGCGCCCGACGCCATCGTGCTCGATCTCCAACTGCCCGACATCGACGGCCTCGAGATTTGTCGTCGCATCCGTCGCTCCGGCGACTCGACGCCGATCCTCATGCTCACCGCGCGCGACGCGGTGAACGACCGCGTCGCGGGACTCGACGTCGGCGCTGACGACTATCTCGTCAAGCCCTTCGACCTGGCCGAGCTGCTGGCACGCCTGCGCGCGCTGCTGCGTCGGCACAACCTCGTCGAGGGTGACGGCGCGGTGCTGCGCTTCGAGGACCTCTCGCTGAACCCGCAGACTCGTGAGGTGCACCGCGGCGCGAGGTCGGTCGAGCTCACGAAGATCGAGTTCGACCTGCTGGAGTTGTTCTTGCACCACCCTCGCCAAGTCCTGACGCGTGATCAGATCCTCGACCTCGTCTGGGGCTACAACTTCGACTCGGGGACCAACTCCCTCGCGGTCTACATTGGCTATCTTCGACGAAAGCTCGAGGAGGCCAACGAAGTGCGGCTCATCCAGACGGTGCGCGGCGTGGGTTACGCGCTTCGCACCACGTGACATTTCGCTCGCGCGTCATCACTGCCACCGTCGCGGCCGCGGCGATCGCCGTCCTCTTGGCGTGCTTTGCCTCGTTCTTGACGACGCGCAACTCGCTGATCCACTCCGTCGACGAGTCGCTCAACGCCGAGTCGAATCAGATGCGCAGCAGCGGGACGATCATCCACATCGGCTCCTACCTGATCCTGCCCAGCGGCCAAGTGGTCGGTGCCGAAGCATCGGGAATTCACGTCGACGCGACGGTGCTCGCGGTCGCCAAGGGTAAGAGCCCGGCGGTCTATCGCACGATCTCGATCGGGCTCAACAACTACCGCGAGTACGTCGTGCCGCTGCCCGCCAACACCGTCGGCACCTGTCCGAACGGGCAGGCGTGCATCATCAAGACGACGTCGGCCGAACTCTTCATCGCGAACATCGACGGACAGGTGAATGAACTGCGCAGTCTCATCCGCACGCTGACCTTGGTGGCCACCGGCGGACTACTCCTCGCGTTGGGACTCGGCCTCTTCCTCGCGCGCACCGCGCTGCGCCCGCTCGAAGAGGTCACCAATGAGATCGAGAACGTGGCCGAGACGAACGACCTGGGGTACCGGCTCACCGAGGGTGATGACGATGAACTCGGTCGACTGCGGCGCGTCTTCAACCGATTGTTGTCGACCGTGGAGAGCAGTCAGATCCTGCAGCGCCAACTCGTCGTCGACGCCAGTCACGAACTGCGCACTCCCCTGACGTCACTGCGCACGAACGCACAGGTCCTCAGTCGCGCCCAAGAGTTGAACCCCGATGACCTGCGCCAGCTCACCGACGACATGGTCACGCAGGTCGACGAACTCGCGGCACTGGTGACCGACCTCGGTGAACTCTCGCGAGGCGAGCGCAGCGAAGGCGCCATCGAGTCGCTACGGCTCGATGAGTGTCTCGATGAGTGCGTCGACACCGCGCGCACCTACGCGCGCATCAAGGAGATCACGATCGACGTGCACGTCGCGAGTTCGACGGTCCTCGGTCGGCGCGACCGACTGGAGCGCGCCATCTCCAATCTCCTCACCAACGCCATCAAGTTCACGCCGCAGGGCGGCCGGATCGTCGTCGACTCACACGACGGCATGATCTCGGTCAGTGACAGCGGACCGGGGATCGACGAAGCCGACCGGCCGTTCATCTTCGACCGGTTCTGGCGATCGGCCTCGGCGCGGGCGCTGCCCGGATCCGGGCTCGGACTTTCGATCGTCGCCCAGGTGGTCGCAGAGTTGCAAGGCACCGTGTCGGTCGACGATGACCCCCAGCTCGGTGGCGCGCGTTTCACCATTACGCTGCCGATTGCCGACAACACCTAGTACCGCGTCAACATTGCGTCAATTCTGCGGCGCTTCTTAGCGTTTGACCCTCATCTTCTTAAAAGGGGATGGGAGGATTGATTACTAAGGAGATCGATGACCCCCTCACGACGAACCCCTCAGCAACGAGACCGACGTTTCGCACGAGCGCGTCATATAACCCAGGCGATCTTCCTCGGATCGTGCGCCACGTCGGCGCTCTTCGTTGGTTATGCGGCGAACGCCGCTCACTCCGAGACGACGGTGCCGGTGACCTCTCCTCCGACGACCACGAGCGGTGTCACGACGTCGACCACGCCCGTCACCACGACGACGCTGAAGCACAGCCACTCAACGACGACCGTCCCGAGGTCGACGCCGACAACCTCGGGCACCCGATCGACGACGCCGACCACGGTGCGCACCGTCACGCCGACGACCGTGAAGAAGGTCACGCCGACGACTGTCTACACTCCCCCGACGACCGCACCGGTCACGACGACGACGGTGTGTGTGTCGACGCCATCCGGGCACGTGACGTGCTACTAGGTCGCTGATGAACTTCGAGATCTGGGGCCTCACTGGTTCGCTCACGACTGAGCGCGACGCGCAGATGCGCGAGGCGACCTCGCGACTCTGGCACTGGATCGACGCGGTCGACGCGTCGTGCAACCGGTTTCGCGGCGACTCTGAACTCTCTCGCATCAACCAGTCCCGCGGCGCGACGAACGCCGTCAGTCCCACGCTCGAGTTGGCGATCGAGGCGGCGTTGCGAGCAGCTGACGTGACCGACAACCTCGTCGATCCCACGGTCCTCCCGGCATTGATCGCCCTCGGCTACGACCGCGACTATGACGAACTGATCACGGACGGCGCCGTGACGGCGCTCGACGCGGTTCCGGCACCTGGTCCGACAGCGATCCATCTCGACCGTGACGAGCACACCGTCACCTTGGACCCGAGCTGTCAGCTCGACCTCGGCGCCAGTGCCAAGGCCCTCGTGGCCGACCTCGTGGCCGACGACGTGGCCCCATCCGGTGGCGTCGTCGTCGAGCTCGGTGGTGACGTCGCGGTGCGCGGCGAGGGGCCCGACGGTCCGTGGACGATCGGTGTCAGCGACAGTTTGCTCGTCGCCGGCAACGAACCGCGCGTCGCCTTTCGCCATGGCGGCATCGCCACGTCCTCGACGACGTCACGCACCTGGCAGGTCGGCGGGCGCACGGTCAATCACATCGTCGATCCCCGCACCGGGACCTGCGCCCAAGGGCTCTACACCACGGCGACGGTGAGTGCGAGCGACTGCGTCCTCGCCAATGCCTTTGCCACCGCGGCCCTGTTGTGGGACGGCGAGGCCGGGTATCACATCGCCCAGGCCGGTTGGTCGGCGCGTCTCGTGCGACGTGACGGATCAGTGGAGTTCGTCGGCGGGTGGCCCGAGGAGTCGCGATGATCGCCTTCACCTCGCCGTATCTTTGGTACACGACGCGCGCGACTGGTCTGGTCACGCTGGTGCTCTTCACGATCGTCGTCGCGCTCGGCACCTTCGTCGCCAACCGAGTGGGCGGGACGAACGTCGGTCGCTTCGAACTCAATGAGCTCCACCGATCGGTGTCCATCGTGGCGATGGTCTTCCTGGTCATCCACATCGTCACGACCGTCGTCGACAGTTACGTGCCCACCGGCTGGCTGTCGGCCGTGGTGCCGATGACCTCGAACTACAAACGAGTCGACATCGCCCTCGGCACCGTCGCGTTCGACCTGATGCTCGCGGTGTGGGTCTCGAGTCTCCTGAAGGCTCGCATCGCCAATCGGTCGTGGCGCTTCATCCACTGGCTCAGTTGGCTGGCCTTCGCCGCGGCCATCACCCACGCGTTGCTCGTAGGCACCGACTCGCGCTCGGGTATCGGACTCGCCGTGGTCGTCGCCTGTGCGCTGGTCGTGGCACTGTCGGCGCTCTGGCGCTACGTGAAGCGTCCGACGCGCGCGCTCGGTCGAACCGCGCTCTCGCCGCTCGCGCCACACGACCCGGGTCCCGCGCCCAGCGCACCACGACGCAATGCGGTGAAGCGATGACGGCGACCCTGCCACGAGTCCTCACGGGATCGTCGGGACGACCGCTCACGATCCGCGAGCACGAACTGACCTTCGGCGCGTCGAAGGTCAGCCCCAGCTTGCTCAATGAACTCGACGCGTCGGGGCTCATGGGTCGAGGTGGCGCGGCGTTCACCACCTCCACGAAGGTGGAGTTACTCCGCACGCAGCGTGCCCACCACAAGGTCCTCGTCGTGAACGCCATGGAGGGCGAACCGGTCGGTCACAAGGACCGGACACTGCTCACGTCCAATCCCCATCTGGTGCTCGACGGCGCCCAGTGCCTCGCGACGTTGATCGGTGCGCGCAGCGTCGCGGTGTGCGTGTCGCGAAAGGACTCGACGATCGTCCATCACGTCCAGCGCGCACTGCACGAGCGCGAACTTCGCGGCGCCGGTCCCGAGTTCGTCTTGCACACGCCGCCGTGGCGGTACGTGGCCGGCGAGGAGTCAGCACTCGTGCACTGGTTGAACGACAACGAGACGATGCCGCAGTATCGACCGACGCGACCGAGCATCCTGCACGTCGGTCGCGCGCCGGCCCTGGTCGTGAATGCCGAGACCTGCGCGCACGTCGCGCTGATCAATCGCTTCGGTGCCACGTGGTTCCGCGAACTCGGGACGCACGCGAGTCCCGGGAGCACGCTGGTCTCGGTCACGGGTGCCGTCCAGCGACCGACGGTGCTCGAGGTCGCCCTCGGCACACCGCTGCGGTCGATCCTTCAGGCCGCCGGCGCTGACCCCAATCCCCTGGCGCTGCTCTCCGGTGGCTACGGCGGCACCTGGATCGACGCGCAGCACCTCGACGCCGCCTACTGCAATGAGGCCCTGCGACCGATCGGTGGCTTCGTCGGTGCCGGCATCCTCGTCGTCTTACCCCAGCAGTCGTGCGGACTCGTCGAGACCTATCGCATCGCGAAGTGGATGGCCAATGAGAGTTCACGCCAGTGCGGACCGTGCGCCTTCGGACTTCCGGCCATCGCCGAGGACCTGCGGATCCTCCTGGCGGGATCGCGTGAGCCGCATGCCGTCGTCGTGCGACTCAAGGAGCGGTGCACCGTCGTCGAAGGACGCGGCGCCTGTCGCCACCCCGACGGCGTCGTGCGACTGGTCGAGTCCATGCTCCAGGTCTTCGCGCGACACGTCGAGGACCACGCCAACGGCCTCTCGTGTGAGGCCGCGAAGTCCACGCGACGCTGGGTGGCCGTGCCAGCGTTGGAGCACGAGTCCGAGTTGGTGTGGGAGTGAACCGACGGCCGGATCACTTCGTGTTGCGCGTCGATCCGATCCTGTGCGACGGATTCGGCCACTGCCACGAGTTGGCGCCCGAACTGGTCCAGGTCGACGAGTGGGGCTACCCGATCATCCTCGAGCAGCCGACCGCGATCAGCGAGCTCGCGCGATTGCGATCGGCCAAGCTCGCCGTTCGCGGTTGTCCCCGTTCAGCCCTGCGGATCGAACGGTTGAACGGACCTTCCTAGGCACCGGAGGCGGCCGCGATTCTGGTCGCCTCGGCGAAAGATAGTAAGTTAGTCCGAGCCATGGGATCACTAATCAAGAAGCGCCGTAAGCGCATGCGCAAGAAGAAGCACAAGAAGATGCTGAAGCGAACCCGTTTTCAGCGTCGCGCCGCCGGTAAATAGCCTTCGTCGACGCCTATTTCGGCGTCGTAGTGAGCGTGGACAACTGGAGAGGGCCCTCGGGACCGGTCATGTCCCAGCGGCTCTCGTGTGAGTTCAGGTGTCCGGCGATGAACATCGACGCCCCTGATCCGCAGAGTTGTACCTCGGGACCGAACTGCGCGCGCAGCCATGCCAAGGTCGTCGCCAGCCGTGGCTCGACCCGGCCGGCCGGCTCCTCCAGGTGGTTGGTGCCGCTCGGTGACCAGCCGTCGGCGCGCATCTCGTCATAGGCCCGGTAGGTCGCGGCGGTCGAGACGCCGAAGTCCGGCACGATGAGCGTCAGCGGCCGAGCCTCGTAGGGCAACTCCGTCAGTCGTTCGCCGACACCTTCGACCAACGCGCGACCGCCACGCTGACAGAACGGCACGTCGCCGCCCAGTGTGATCGCGACCTCATCTGGCACTCCCCCAGCCCAACGAAGGATGACCGCGGCGTCGGCGCTCCCGCCACCGAGACCCCCGCCCACGGGGATCGACTTCTCCACGCGCACGCCGGCCCGGCGACCGACCAGCGCGAGCGCGCGGACGATGAGGTTCTCCTCGCCGGTCGCGATCGCCATCGAGAACGGATTGAGGATCTCGAGGTGATCACCGTTCTCCTCGATGAAGAGCACGTCGTGCAGCCCGATCGTGGTCATCTCGCTGCGCAGTTCGTGCAGACCATCGTCGCGTCGACCGAGGACCTCGAGGTTCCACGTGAGTTTGGCGTGGGCCATCAGTTCGATCACCGCGCAGCCGCCAATCTCGCGAACTCCTCGATCGTCAACTCCTCGGGTCGCCTGGTCTCGGCGACGTCGGCGCGTTCGAAGACCCCGTCGCTCGACCACTCGGCGAGTGATCGGCGCAACATCTTTCGTCGCTGGCCGAAGGACGTGCGTATGACCTCGAAGAGGTCGGCCTCACTGACCAGCGCGGGGTCGACGCGCACGGCCCCACGACGCACGATCGAGACCAACGCCGACTCGACGTTGGGGCGGGGCAAGAAGACCGTCGGCGCGACTTTACCCACGACGCGCGCGTCGGCGAAGTACTGCACGCGTAGCGACGCCGCACCGTAGGCCTCGTCACCGGCGTGCGCCGCGAAGCGCTCGCCCACCTCCTTTTGGACCATGACGAGCATCCGCGTCACCAGTGGCTCGCTCTCCAAGAGGTGCAAGACCAGTGGCGTGGCGACGTTGTAGGGCAGATTCGCGACGACGATGGCCTCGCGTCCCTGGAGGATCTCGGTGTAGTCGGCATGCAGCGCGTCGGCGTGGTGCACGGCGACGCCGTGGGGGCCGACGACGGACCGCAACGGTTCGAGCAGGTAGCGGTCGACTTCCATGGCCCGCACTTCGGCACCGGTCTCCACGAGGGCCAGCGTGAGGGACCCGAGCCCGGCACCGATCTCGAGGACCAGGTCGCCCTCGTGCACGTCGGCGAGGCGCGCGATGCGGCGCACCGTATTGGGGTCGACGACGAAATTCTGACCGAGGGCCCGCGACGGCTTGAGGCCGTGTTCATCAAGGAGCGCCCGAAGTTCGGTGCGCGTATGGGTCACCACGAGACTTTAACGGCGATGACTCCTTGGGAGAGGGGGGCTAGCTCGGCGAACTGTTGTGAGTCGAGGTCGACGACGCGGTCGCCGTGCGCGGCTTCGCGGTCCGACGCGATGCAGTGGATCACCTTGCCGGTCTTGAGGTCGCGCACCGTGATGCGCGTGCCGCGGGGCAGGTACCAGGTGGCGCAGTGATTCGGGATGTAGCGGTACCACGTCGCGTCGCCGATGCGGTACTTCACCGGCTTCTTCTTGGGCGGTCGAGTCGTCGTCGTTACCGGCACCTTGCAGATCGTCGAGGTCGTCACGGGCGGCGGCGCGGTCGTGGTCGTGGTCGTCTCGCCCGGGATCGTCGTGGTCGCCACCGTCGTCGTGGTCGGCGCCGTGGTGGTCGGCACAGGTGTGCAGACCGGCTTCGGTCTCGTCGTCGTGGTGACCGGCTTCTTCACCGGTTTCTTCGGCCGTCTGGTACTGACCACGAGCGTGATCGTGTCGTGCCAACGAACCCGGGTGCCGGCCTTGGGCGACTGGCGAAGGACGACGATCCACTTGCCGGTCGTACTCCCTGGTCCGCGGGTGCGAAAGAAGAGTTGAGCGTGCTTCATGACCGCGTAGGTCCGGGCCCGTGAAAGCCCGATCACTCGCGGGACGCGCCGCGGTCCGTGGCGGCTCGCGGTCGAGACTCGAACGGTCGCTTGGAAGTGCCATGGCACGACCGTGCCCGCCTTGGGCGACTGACCGACCGCCTCTTTCCAGGTGCCGTTCGAACTGCCCGGTCCGGTCGTCACGAAATAGAGCGCGTCGGCGCGCATCACGGCGTAGACCTGCGCGCGGGTGAGACCGACGAGGTTGGGCATGTGGCGCCGCGCGTGGGTGGCGGCCTCGGCGCTCACGGGCGTGACGAGCACCGCGGGTGCCACCAGTGCGACGATCATGATCAGTACCGACACCGGACGCCATAGCGCCCGTGGGTTTGACGCCCTCAGATCTCCACCCTCCGCCACAACACCGGGGTATAGGCAATCCCCCCGGCCCACAACGCTAGGAGAGCCCGGAGCGCACGGCAACTCAGGCGAAAGAGTCGACCTGAACTACCTGATGAACCTGCTGTTATTCCGACGGCAACCGGAAAAGTCGCGCCGTATTCGCCCTGGTCGCCTCGCGCACCTCGACGAAGCTCTCGCCGCGCAGTTCCGCGACGAACTCCCCAACCACCGTGACGAAGGCCGGTTCGTTGGCCTTCCCGCGATAGGGCACCGGCGCGAGGAACGGACTGTCGGTCTCGACGTGGAGTCGCTCGAGCGGCACCGAGCGAACCGCGTCGCGCAACAGTTCGGCGTTCTTGAAGGTGACGACGCCCGAGATGGAGATGTCACATCCAATCGCGAGGCAGTCCTGTGCGTTCTCGGTCGTGCCGGTGAAACAGTGCACCACGGTCCGTTCGGGCACGCCCTCACTCGCGAGCACGTCGAGGAGGTCGTCGAAGGCGTCACGGGCGTGGATCACGAGAGCGAGGTCCAGTTCATGGGCCAGCGCGATCTGCGCCGCGAAGGCCCGGCGCTGGTCGCTCCGCGGAGAGTGTTCGTAGTAGTAATCGAGGCCACATTCCCCTATTCCCACCAGTTTTGGGTGCTTCTGACGGGCCAGATCCCGTACCGGCTCGATGTTCTGGCGCGCGTCGTGGGGGTGCAGGCCGACGGTGGCGTAGATGTCGACCGGACTTTCGACGGAGGTGATCGCGAGCGCCTGGGCCGAGGTCGTCGCGTCGGTGCCAATGACGACGACGCGGTCGACGCCGCCCTCGTAGGTGCGCGTCAGGGTGTCGAGCAGTTTGGCCGTCGTGGCTTCATCACCGAGGAACTGCTCTTGCAGGTGACAGTGCGCGTCGGTCCAGTGGCTCACGCGTCGCTCTTCATGCGCGGGAAGAGTGGCTCGCCCTTCGTGATCGTCGCAGCGCTTCGGTACTGACCCCAGGTCGTGCTTTCGGAGAAGACCTCGTCAGTCGGTGCACCGTCGAGTCCGATGCGACGCCAGATCTCCGCGCAGACCGATGGCATCGCGGGCGTCGCGAGGATCGCCACCAGCCGGATCGCCTCGAGCGCGTCGCCCATGACGGCGTTGAGTTCCTCGCCCGGCTCCATCTTCCACGGTGCGAGCTGTTCGAGGTAGGCGTTGGTGGCACCGATCAGGTCCCAGGTGGCGACGAGCGCGCTCTGCGGGGCGAAGCCATCCCACGCGGCGGCGCTCTCGATGACCGCGCGCTCGGCCGGGGCGCGAAGCGGTGAGTCGTCGCGCGGTGACGGCGCGACGCCGTCGCACTTCGTGGCGACGACCGTCGTCACCCGCGCCACGAGATTGCCCAGGTTGTTCGCGAGGTCGGTGTTGTAGCGCGCGAGGATCCCCTCGTGCGAGAAGTCGCCGTCGTTGCCGAGCGCGGTCTCGCGCAACAGGTAGTAGCGAAGCGGATCGACGCCGAACTCATTGGTGAGTTCGATCGGCGCGATGTCGGTGAGTCGCACCTCGCCAGCCGCGGCCATCGTCTTGGAGAGTTTCTGTCCGCCGAGCAACAGCCACCCGTGGACCTGGACGTGGCTGACCGGACCTATGCCCGCGGCCATACACATCGCGGGCCACCACACGCAGTGGAAACGGATGATCTCCTTGCCGATGATGTGGTGGGAGTTGGGCCACCACTTCTCGACCTCGTCGTCGTCGCGTCCATAGCCAATTGCGGTCAGGTAGTTGATCAATGCGTCGTACCAGACGTAGAAGACGTGGCCCTCGTCCCACGGCACCGGCACGCCCCACTTGATCGACGTGCGCGTGATCGAGATGTCGCGCAGGCCGCCCTTGATGAACGAGAGCGCCTCGTTGCGCTTGGTCTCGGGCGTGACGAAGCCGGGGTGCTGTGCGTAGTACTCGATCAACGTGTCCTCGAAGGCGCTGAGTCGGAAGAACCAGTTCTCCTCTTCCATCTCGATCAACGGGGATCCGTGAATCGGACAGTTGCCCTTGACGCTGGTCTCGATCGTGTAGTAATCCTCGCAACTCACGCAGTAAAGACCCTTGTAGGTGTCCTTATAGATGTAGCCGTTGTCGTAGATCGCGGTGAGGAACTTCTGGACGCTCTCATAGTGACGCGGCTCCGTCGTGCGGATGAAATCGTCGTACTGGATGTTGAGCGCCGCCCACGCCTGACGGAACTGCTCGGACTTGCGGTCGGTCCACTCCTGGGGCGTCTGACCGTTCTTCGCGGCGGCGTCGGCCACCTTCTGGCCGTGTTCGTCCGTCCCGGTCAGGAACTTCGTCTCGTCGCCGATCAAGCGGTGCCAGCGCGCCAGCGCGTCGGCGTTGACGGTCGTGTAGGCGGTCCCGACGTGGGGGGCGTCGTTCGCGTAGTAGATCGGCGTCGTGAGATAGAAGCGAGCCATTGGTCAAGGATAGTGAGGCGAGCGATTTCCTCGGTTCGATCAGCGCCTGATGAAGCGCTACGTCGGCGGCGCCATGTCGGCAAGGATCTCGTCAAGCAGTGACGCCACCCGACGTTCGATCTCATCACGAATCGGACGAACGTGCTCAATCGTCAAAGTAGCGGGGTCGGAGAGCTCCCAATCGACGTAGCGCTTCCCGGGATAGACCGGGCACGAGTCGCCACAACCCATCGTGACGATCACGTCTGCGTCGCGGCCCATAGCGTCGGTCAGTGCCTGTGGCGTCAATCCCATGAGGTCGATGCCCTTTTCGCGCATCACTTCGACGACCGCGGGGTTCAACCGCTCCCCCGGTGCACTCCCGGCTGAGTGGATGACGACGCGATCACCGCCGAAGTGTCGCGCGAACGCCGCCGCCATCTGAGATCGACCGGCGTTGTGGACACAGAGGAAGAGGATCTCGGGCTTCTTGGTTTCGGTCAACGTACTGCTCCTACGACTCGAGCTCGTGCAGCATCCGTGGAGCGTGTGGATACAACGCCACGACCGCGAGGCAACCCACGGCGGCGCCGATGAGTTCGGCGACGATGAACCCCGCGACCGAGGCCGGCGCGATCCCAGCGAAGGAATCAGAGAACATCCTCGCGACGGTGATGGCGGGGTTGGCGAAACTCGTCGAACTCGTGAAGAAGTACGCCGCGCCGATGTAGGTAGCCACCGCCGAGGCGCACAGCGGGCCCCGGCCGGATCTCGAGAGGCTGAAGATGACCAGGATCAACCCGGCGCTTGCGACGACCTCGGCGAAGAGATGAGCGATGGACGCTCGGTGGTGGGTGGCGATACTGATCGAGGCACGGGAGAACATCAGATTGGCGACCATCGCGCCACCGACGCATCCCGCGACTTGTGCACCGACGTACCACGGCACGTCGCGCCATTTGAGTCCGCCCGTAGCGGCATCGACGAGCGTCACGATCGGATTGAAATGCGCTCCCGACACCGGACCCATCATCAGGATCAGGACGTAGAGTCCCCCCGCGGTTGCGGCGGCGTTCTCGAAGAGTTCGAGGCCGATCACGTGAGGCGAAAGCGACTGAGCAGCGATGCCGGATCCGATGACCACCGCGCTCAGCAAAACACTCCCGAGCGTTTCAGCGAACACGCGACGAGCCAGAACTGGGTGGTCCTGCGACGTCCCCGTTGGCGGTACTAGCAGCACGTCGACGCGCGAGGTCCTCGGGTCGCGCTTAACTCGGTCGAACAACAGACCGCGCCTTCTTCGTCGGCCCCGGTCGCCGGAGAGTCATCCAACACGGTGTAGACCTCCCAGCGAGCGTCATCGGGACCGTCGACCCAGACCTTGTCTTGGAGTGCATGACAACAGACCGTGCCATCTTCAATTTCAGTAGCGAAGCCTTGGGAGGCGAGGTACGTCGTCGCGTCGATGACCTCGTCGGTCGAGAACACTTCGACGCCCAGATGGTTGATCGTGCCGCCGACGTCAGGATTCTCGAACAGCACCAACTTGAGAGGCGGCTCCGCGATGGCGAAGTTCGCGTATCCCGGTCGACGCTTTGCTGGCTCGGTCTTGAAGAACTTGGTATAGAACACGACTGCTTCGTCGAGGTCCGACACGTTGAGTGCGAGTTGAAGTCGGGACATTGCTACCTCCATTAAATTGACATCCGTCAATGTGACAGAGTAGCCATTACATTGATGACTGTCAATACTAAAGTGAGACGCATGGTGCAGCGAAAGACGATCTCGATCGACGACGACGTGGTGAGTTGTTGCAGTCCGATGTCGGGGACGGCGCTCTCTGAGGGAGAAGCGATCGACCTCTCGCAGATATTTTCTGCGCTGAGCGATCCCGCCCGTCTTCGGATGTTGTCACTGATCGCGTCGGACACCGAGGTCTGCAGCTGCGCGCTCGAGGAGCCGTTGAACAAGAGCCAGCCGACCGTCTCGCATCACACGAGGATCTTGGCCGAGGCCGGACTCATCGTTGGAGAGAAGAGAGGTCGCTGGATGTGGTGGCGCGTCGTACCAGAGCGACTCAACGATGTCGCGAGGATATTGACGGACTAATCGTCCTCCAAAGATGATCGATCAGGCCGAGTCGTCGGCCCGGAGCTCGAGCGCCAGCCGGTAGACCGTGCGATGCGCCACGCCGAGTGACTCGGCGACGAAGGCGACGGCGTCGCGCGTACTCGTGCCTTCATCGATCTGGTCGCGTAGTGCCGCTCGGATCAACTCGTCATCGATCACCTCGACCTCGTGCATGCCTTCGAGCACGACGACGATCTCGCCCAGCACCTCACGGCCACAGACGAAGTCGGCAATCTCTTCGAGCGTGCCGCGCAACACCTCTTCGTGCAGCTTCGTGATCTCACGCGCAACGGCGACGCGACGCGAGCCGAACTGCACCACCATCTCGGCCAGCGTGGCCGCCAGTCGCTGCGGCGACTCGTAGAAGACGATCGTGCGCGGCTCGTTCACCCACTGGGCGTAGAGCAGCTCTCGTTCGCCGAACTTGCGCGGCATGAATCCTTCCATCGCGAAGCGCTCGGTCGGGAGTCCGCTGATCGTCAACGCCGCCACGACCGCCGACGGACCGGGCGCGGTCGTGACCCGTAGACCCGCCGCGGCGACGGCGGCCACGGCGCGGGCACCGGGATCACTGATGCCCGGCGTGCCGGCGTCACTGATCACGACGACGGTCAGTCCGCTCGCGACCTGGGCGACGATCGTGTCGCTCATGGAGGCCTCGTTGTGTTCGTGCAGGGCCCGGAGTCGTCCGTTCACCGCAATGTCGTGGGCGCTGAACAGCGTGCTCGAGCGCCGCGTGTCCTCGCAGTAGATGACGTCAGCGGTCTCGAGCAGTTCGAGGGCGCGACGTGAGATGTCCCCGAGATTGCCGAGCGGCGTCGCGACGAGGACCAACTGACCAGCGACGACTTCACCGTTCTCCATGCTGATCCCCTCGTTTGGCTCGGCCTCTCGCCAATCAACTAACATTGTCACCTATGTCAAAGCGAACCGTGAAGCGCAAGATGCGCGCCAAAAAGAAGGCCAACCACGGCAAGAAGCCGAACTGCGGTCGCGGCTAGGGCGTTTCGCAGTATTCCCGTCCACGCGTCGAGCGAACGGAATCCACAGTGACTTCAATACTCTTGAGCGTGCCGGGTGTCGACGACCTCGACGACACACTCCGCGCGATGCGCGAGTGGCACGTCGAGGGAATGCCGGTGCAGTTGCATCCCGGCGATCTCGGTTGGAACTGGCAGTACGGTCCCGAGGCGTTGGCCGTCGAACTTCGGACCTGGCACCGTGACGGCACAGTGATCGCCGTCGGACTCCTCGACAGTCCGACGTTGCTCCGTATGGCGATCGCGCCGCAGGTCGAACACGACGAGGCGTTCGCCGAGCAATTTTTCTCTGACGTCTCCCAGCCCGAACGCGGCGTGCTGCCCGAGGGCGAGGCCGTCATCGAGGCGCGCTTCGGTGATCTCGTCCGGTCGCGACTGCTGGGACACGGTTGGGTTCTCGATGAACCGTGGACACCACTGCACCGCGATCTCACCGAGCCCATTGCAGCCTGCACCTTGCGGATCGAGATCGTCGGTCCCGAGCGCGCTGACGCTCGAGCGGCGGTGCAGCGGGCCTCGTTCGTCAACTCGACGTTCTCCGTGGAACGCTGGACTGCGATGACCGCAGGTGCGCCCTATGAGTCGGCGCGGTGTCTCCTCGGCTACGACGACGAGGGCACCGCGGTGGCGGTGGCGACCGTGTGGTCAGCCGGTCCCGGCAGGCCCGGACTGCTCGAACCGATGGGCGTGCACCACGACCATCGCGGCCGCGGGTACGGGAGGGCCATCAACCTCGCCGCGGCGGCGGCCCTGCGCGACATGGGTGCCTCGAGCATCACCGTGTGCACCACGAGCTCGAATACTGCCGCCGTCGCCACCTACGAGTCGGCGGGATTTCGCCGACTTCCGCAGGTGCCGGATCTGCGCCGACCGGCCTAACGAGCTGCAGCTAGAAGACGCCGTCCCAGGCGCAGTCACGATCGCGCAGTACTTGGACGAGGGACGTTGGTTTGTCACTGATCAAGCCGTCGACACCGACATCCAAGAGTTGATGCATCTCGCCCGGGTCGTTGATCGTCCACACGTGCACCGCGATGCCCGCGTCGTGGGCCGTCTCGACGAATCGCTCGTCCACGACGGTGACGTCGCCGTAGACGGCGGGTACCTGGAAGGCGCAGACCGGTGGCACGCTCGGCACGCCCTCGAGCATGGAGAAGTAGAACGTCGCCGCCTCGCCCGTCGCGGCCGACGTCGCGACCTCGGGCGCGTACGAACGAAACCTTTGGACCGCGAGGTCGTGGAACGAACCGACGATGACCGAGTCCAATCGCTCCAAGCGGCGCAGTTCGTCGGCGAGCAACTCTTCATACGGCTCGACGTCCGGTTCGGTTCGCTTCAGGTCCAAGTTCAATAGCACGCCGGGAAAACGCTCGGCGACCTCTTCGAGCGTGACGATGCCGAAGTCGCGATTCGCCGGCGCCTTGCCGCGCTCGACGTACTCCTCGGCACCGCGGCCGGGCGTGACGGTCTCGCCCGCGATCCACCAGTAGGCGTTATCCATCTCGCGCAACTCGGCCAACGTGAAGTCGGCGATCGCGCCGTGATGATTCGTGGTGCGATCGACGGTCTCGTCGTGGCAGACGACGATGTGACGATCGGACGTCGCGTGGACGTCGAGTTCGACGGCGGTCGCACCCTCGGCGAGGGCGTGCTTGATCGCGGCCAAGGTCGAGGACGGCCCTTCGTAACTGCCACCTTGGTGCGCGAAGGCGATCACCCGGCGTTCGAGCCAGGGGCTACTCACTTCTCGGGGAGTCCGTCCGGATAGAGGCGCAGTCGCATGCGGTGCTCGAGGTAGAACGCGACGCCCGGCAAGAAGCCCGCGAGCAACATGAGTACCAGCAAGGCGAGCGGCAGACGGAACTTCAGCACCATGTTGAAGCTGGCGATCATGTAGAGCGGATACATCACGATGCCGTGCGCGATGCCGTCGATCTTCACCAGGATCTCGATGTGCTTCCAAAACGTCAGGTCGACCGTGTGGAGCAGCAACATCACGAAGAGCGTGAGCAGCGTCGTGCCCGTGACGAAGGACATGATCCGGTAACGCCGGAATGCGGTCTCCATCAGTGTCCCCAGAGCCTCTTCTTCGGACGCGCGGCGATGTCGGCCAGATGGTCGTTGTAGGCCGCGAGCGCGGGGTCTTCTTCCTGCTCGACCTGGCGCGCCAACTGCGCCTCGGCGCGCATCTTCTCTTCGTACTCCTTGCGGGCCTTTTCTTGATGTTCGGAGATCTTCTCGGCGTGCAACAACGCGTACCACCCGAAGACGCCGAGCACCGCGAAGGCCGGCCACTCGATGGTGTACAGCCAACTGAGCGAGTTGCCGAGGATCGCGGCATCGAGTTGCCACCACGCCGCGGCGAGGCACGTCGCGACCCAAACGACGAGCGCGATATGCAGGCCGATCGCTCGGCGAGAGAGGTACTTCGACTTCACCGAGCCATACTAACGGGCGTATTTTGCGCGTTTGAGGCGGTCATAGAATCGTGACGTGCCTGATATGTCGTCGTCGCGCCCGCAGTTCTCATGGCACGATTGGAACCAGTGGCACCTCGGTGTGTTGCCGTTGCTGTTGCTCTTCGGCGCGCTGATGTTGTACATGATCGGCGCACAACGCGTGCCGTTTTGGTCCGCTAAGCGAACGGTCTCATTCCTCGCCGGAATAATCGTGACCTTCATCGCCACGCAGTCCGTGATCGGTCTGTTCGACATGGAGTACTTCAGCGATCACATGGTCCAGCACCTTTTGTTGATCATGGTCGCGGCACCGTTGTTCGCCCTGTCCGCACCGCTCGACCTCGCCTACGACGCGGGGGGCGAACGCATCCGTCAGTTCCTCGACGGTCGATTCATGACGTTGGTCACCCAGCCGCTCTTCGGTTTCGCGGCCTACTTCGTCTTCATCCCGGTCACGCACCTCACCGGACTGTTCAATCTCATGATGGAGCACGAATGGGTGCACCACCTGGAACAGATCGGCTTCTTGCTCGTGGGCTATCTCTTCTTCCGTGTGGCCTTCGGCCTGGAACGCGGCACACAGATTCACCGCGGCCTGCGACTCGTCTTCATCATGGCCGCCGTGCCAGTCGACACCTTCACGGGGCTCGCGTTGGTGATGTCCTCGCACACGCCGTTCCCCGCCTACGCCGCGATGGCGCCGCGCGGATCGACCACGGCCGGCATCCTCACCAACATCCACCTGGGCGGCGCCATCATGTGGATCGGTGGCGACGCGCTGATGCTGCTCGCGTGTATCCCGATCGCGATCGCGTGGGTGAAGTGGGAGACGGTCCACACCCGTGAACTCGACGCCCTCCTCGACGCCCAAGGGATCTAAAGCAGTCCCGCTTCGATCGCCAACTCTTCCAGATCGTTCTCGGGCCGCGCGCCGAGGTGCGAGATGATCTCACCGGCGCAGAGCGATCCCAGTTCGGCCGACTCGACCGGATCGGCGCCGAGCGCCAGGCCGTAGAGGAAGCCGGAGGCGAACATGTCGCCCGCGCCGTTCTGGTCGATGACGTGCTCGACCTCGTGCGCCGGCACGCTCACGACGCCGGTCACCGTCAACACGTCGGCGCCCACCGGACCGCGCGTGACGACCGCGAGGATGCCGAGTTCTTCCAAGGAGCGGAAGGCCTCATCGAGCGTCGTCACCTGGAACAGCGAGCAGACCTCGGTCTCGTTGCACAGCAACACGTCGACGTCGTTGGTGACGAGGTCCAAGAAGTCGCGACGATGGCGATCGACGCAGAACATGTCCGACAGCGAGAGCGCGACCATCGAGTCGTAGTCGTGGGCGAAGTTGACGACCTTACGGATCGCCTCCTTGGCCGGCGGCAGATCGAAGAGGTAGCCCTCGACGTACGTGATCTCTGAGCGCGAGATCAGCGACTCATTGATGTCCGAGACCCGGAGTTGGTTGGACGCCCCGAGGTACGTCGCCATCGTGCGTTGCGCGTCATCGGTGATGAACACGTGACAGCGTCCCGTCGCGCCCTCGCCCGGTGCGGCGATCGCCAGGTCGACCTCGACGCCCAGCGACGTGAGGTCGTGCGTGAAGCGCTGTCCGAAGTCGTCGTCGGCGACCTTGCCGATGTAGCCACAGGTGCCGCCGAGCGCGGCCACACCGGCGATCGAGTTCGCGACCGAGCCGCCGGACATCTGGATCGTCGGACCCATGGCGTTGAAGAAGGTCTCGAGTTGGTCCTCTTGGATCAGCGACATCGCCGCTTTCACGAGTCCGAGTTGGCGGTACACCTCGTTCGAGTCCTGGGAGATGATGTCGAGCATCGCGTTGCCGATGCCGGTGACCGCGAGGCGATTCGGACCAGGTTTCACGCGCAGTGACACCGGCGTGGGGCTATCGGTCACTTAGCGAGGATAGTTCGCCGCCAAGTACGGTTGTTCCATATGACCACTGAAAACAACCCCTATCGTCTCGGCCGAAATGTCCTCCCGTCGGCCTACCGGATCTTCATCACGCCGAACCTGGAGAGCGCGACGTTCGCGGGGCGGGTGGAGATCGACGTCGAGATCGCTGAGCCGACGACGGTGGTGCGACTGAACGCCGTCGAGCTCGACCTCGGGGCCGCGACGATCACGACCGGCGGCACCGCGCACCGCTCGATCGACCTCGCGCTCGATGAGCAGTACGAGTTCGCGACCTACACCTTTGACTCGACGCTGCCCGCGGGACCGGCGGTCGTAGAGATCGGCTTCGACGGCATCTTGAACGACCAGTTGCACGGGTTCTACCGTTCGACGTTCACCGACCCGTCGGGCGTCAAGCACACCATCGCCACCACGCAGTTCGAGAACTGCGACGCCCGACGAGCCTTCCCGTGCTGGGACGAGCCGGCCTTCAAGGCCACGTACCAGGTGAACCTGACCGTGCCGAGCCACTTGGCGGCCTACTCCAACTCACCGGTCTCGTCTGACACCGACCTCGGCAACGGACAGCGAACGGTGAGCTTCAGCCCGACGATGAAGATGTCGACGTACCTCGTGGCCTTCATCATCGGTCCCTTCGAAGAGACCGCGGCGCTCGATGTCGACGGTGTGCCGCTGCGCATCGTCTATCCGATCGGCAACGGCCATCTCACGGCACACGCCCTCGAGGCCGGCGCCTTCGCGCTGCGCTACTACTCGACGTACTTCGACATCCCCTACCCCGGCGAGAAACTGGACATGGTCGCGATACCGGACTTCATGCAGGGCGCGATGGAGAACCTCGGTTGCATCACCTACCGCATGCCCGATCTCTTGATCGACCCGTCGAAGGCGTCGCTGGCCGAGATGAAGCGTGTCGCCAAGGTCGTCATGCACGAGCTCGCGCACATGTGGTTCGGCGACCTCGTCACGATGGAATGGTGGGAAGGCATCTGGCTGAACGAGGCCTTCGCCACGTTCATGGAGGTCAAGTGCCAGGACGCCTTTCGGCCGCTCTGGAAGGTCTGGGTCACCTTCTGTGCCGAACGAGACCTGGCGCTCGACATCGACGGACTGCACGCGACGCGACCGGTCGAGTACGAGGTCATCTCACCGGACGACACCCAGGGAATGTTCGACCGACTCACCTACGAAAAGGGCGCGGCGATACTTCGCATGCTCGAGCAGTATCTCGGTGAGGAGAAGTGCCGCGACGGTATCCGCAACTACCTGCGCAAGCACAGCTACGCGAACACGATCACGACCGACCTGTGGGACGCCATCGAAGAGGTCGCCGACGAACCGGTGCGCGACATCATGAACACCTGGATCCTCCAGGGTGGCTACCCGCTCGTGACCCTGAGCGACGGCCTGATCACCCAGGTGCCCTTCGCCTACGGACCGGCGAGCGGCGAGAGCGCCATCGGCTCGAACTGGAAAGTCCCGGTGATGACGCGTTCGTTGCGCGGCGAGGCGACCAGCGTGCACCTGTTGGACGACGAGGCGATCGCGATCACCGACGAGGCGCCGGTCGTCTTGAACGCCGGCGGCTCGGGGTACTTCCGCTCGCGCTACGGCGTCACCGAGTCAAAGGCCCTGGCCGATCACATCGACGAGCTGAGCGCCGTCGAACGGGCCGTCCTGCTCTCGGACAACTGGGCGCTCCTCTTCTCGAGCCAGATCACCGTCGATCAGTTCCTGACCATCGCCGCGGGGCTCGGTGACGTCGACGAACCGACGCCCTGGGGCACGCTCGCCGGCGCGGTCTCCTTCATCGACCGCTCGTTGAGCGGCGAGCAGCTGAGCCGATTCGCCGTGCGCGTGCGCGAGATCTTCGAACCGCAGTTCGCGCGCCTGGGCTGGAACGCGACGCCCGGCGAGAGCGAACTCACGCCACAGCTGCGCGCACTGGTGCTGTCGGTGCTCGGCACGACCGGTGGCAACGAGGAGATCAAGGCCGAGGCCGTTCGACGCTTCGAGGCCAACGACATCGAGGGCGACCTCGCCAACGCGATCCTGCGGATCGTCGCGAATCAGGACCGTCCGGGCGACTACGAGGTCTTCCTCGATCGCTACCGCAACGGCGCCAGCCCCCAAGAGGAGCAGCGCTACCAGCGCGGACTCTCGGGCTTCAACGACGAGCGCTCCGCCCTTGACGCGGCCAACCGTTGTTTCGACGAGTTCCGCACGCAGGACTCGTCGGGCACGTTGGGGCTGTTGTCGATGAACGCCACGACCGGACCGAGCGTCTGGCGACTCATCTCGTCGCGCTGGGACGATGCACTCGCGAAGTTCCCGCCGAACACGCTGTCGTACCTGACACTGGGCATCCGCACGTTCATCAACGATGCCGCCTTCGCCGACGAGGTCGAGGCCTTCCACGACGCGCACCGACTCCCGGGCGAGCAAAAGACCGTCCAGCAGAACATCGAACGGATGCGCGTCGGACTGACGTTCGCCGCGGCGATGCGCGAACAGATTTAATGACCGCATGAACATAGGGGCGTTCGTGGGCATCATGGCCCTCATGTTCGTCCTCGAGTTGCCCGACAAGACGTTCCTGGCGACGGTGATCATGGCGACGCGGGCGCGACCGCTCATGGTCGTGATCGGTGGGTCGCTCGCGTTGACCATTCAGATGGGCATCGCCGTCGGCGCCGGTTCGCTCCTGACGCTCTTCCCGCCGCATTGGAAGGACCTGATCGTCGGGCTGCTCTTCTGTGCCGGCGCGGGCTATCTCCTCTTCGTGACCGAGTCCGACGAAGAGGAGAAGGGCCGTCGCGAGGCGGCGATCGAGATGGCCGCGACGCACTGGAAGGAGATCTCCACGGCGTTCGTGGTCATCTTCGTCGGCGAGTTCGGTGACCTCACCCAGATCCAGGCCGCGAACTTCGAGGGCAAGTTGCACCAACCGCTCGAGGTCTTCCTGGCCTCATCGATCGCGCTGATCGCGGTGACGTTCCTCGGTGCCTACAGTGGCCGCGCGCTGCAGAAGCGGATCTCGCTCAAGCACATCCGACTCTTCGGCGGCGTGGTCTTCGCCGGGCTCGGACTCTGGACGCTCATCGCGCTCTTGGTGGACGTCGCATGAGTCGCCGCGACGACCTCCTCGCCTTCGCCGACACCGTCAAGGGCTTCATGCCGCGCGACGAGGGGCTCGCGCTCTACGGCTTCGCCCTGGCCCACGGCGAACGCAGCCACCGCGGGACGTGGCTGGAGATCGGCGCGTGGTGCGGCAAGTCGGCGGTCTATCTCGGCGCCGCGGCCGAGGCGACGAACTCGGTCTTGTACTCTCTCGATCACCACCACGGCAGCGAGGAGAACCAGGCGGGGTGGGAACACTTCGACGAGACGCTCGTCGATCCAATCGACGGACGACTGAACACCTTGCCGTCGTGGCAACGCACGATCGCCGAGGCCAACTTGGAATCGACCGTCATCGGACTGATCGGAGCGTCGGTCACGGTCGCCGCACACTTCAACCAACCGCTCGACGTCCTCTTCATCGACGGAGGCCACGGTCATGACGTCGCGTGGGCCGACTATGAGGCGTGGACGCCGAAGGTCGTCGTCGGTGGTCTGCTGCTCATCCACGACGTCTTCGCGAATCCTGAGGACGGAGGGCGACCGCCCTATGAGATCTACCGCGCCGCGCTCGAGAGCGAGGCGTTCACCGAACGCGCCGAACTCGGATCCCTGCGAGCGCTAACGCGCGTGCGCTAGTAGCGGACAGCCGGGCTCTGCGAGGTCGATCGGCATCGGCAGCGAATCGTGGCGGAAGAGTCCCGCGGCGGCCGTTGACGACGTCAGCGCGTCGGCCGCGAGGATGATCGCGGCGGCCGTGTAGGACGTGGTCTCGCGGTCGGGAAACGTGACCTCACTGGGATAGGCGATGCCGGTCCAGTAGGCACCATCCTCGCGGCGATGACGCCGGGTGTAACCGAAGAGGTCGAGTGCCAGCGTCGTCAGACCGAGGGCGTCGAGCGCGAGCACGCACTCGGCGGTCTCGGCCGCGGTCACCCAGTCGCTCGTCGAGACGCAGCGCACGCCGTACCCGTCCATGACGTGACGTTCCCACCCGTCGTCGATGCGCTTGAGACCGGCGTCACCGAGGAGCGCGCCCGGAGAAGATCGGGTAGTACCAGTCCATCGCGAACTCGTTCTTCGGCGCGAACGCACCGGGGTGATGAGCAACGGCGTGACCGAGTCGGCCGGCGGCGAGTTCCCACTCCGGTTTGGCGAGACCGAGTCGCTCACCGAGTGCAACAGCGCATCGCAGCGAGTGGAAGATCGAGGACGAGCCGGTCAACAGTGCGTAGCTCTCGCGTCGGCCAATGGAGTCGAGCGACCACGCGATGGTGCCGTCGTCGTGTTGGTAGCGCAGGACGAAGTCGATGGCTCGCTCGATGACCGGCCACAACGCGGCGCAGAAGTCGACGTCGTTCGTCGCCACGAGGTAGTGGTACAGCCCGGCCGCCATGTACGCGCAGACGTTCGTGTCGAGGCGCGAGTCTTTCACCTGGTCACCGATGTAGTAGTTGAACCAACTGCCGTCGCCGAGCTGGGTTGACGCGAGCCAGCGGTAGGCCGCCTTCGCCTCATCGGCGTACCCGCTCACCGTGAGCGCCATCGCCGCTTCGACGTGATTCCAGGGGTCACAGTGTCCGCCGACGAACCACGGCACCGCGCCACTTGGGAGTTGCAGCGACGCCAGGTGGCGCCGCGCTGTCGGCGATCTCGGAACTGCTCAAGAGACCCGGGACACCGCCGACGGTGCCGATGGTCGTGGTCACGATGGTTTCACCAGGTAGACGACGATCGATTTGCCCATCAGCGGCGCCATGATCCGTTCGGCCGCGCGCGTCGGCCACGGCGCCTTCATGATGTCCCACACCAGGAGCCGGTGGTAGAGCTTCACGAACCTGTTGGTGTCGTTCGTCGTGCCGACGAGACACTTCAGCCACCAGTAGGGACTGTGGAGTCCGTGGGCGTAGTGGTGACCGACGTCGCTCAGGCCGACCGAGCGAAGTCGCTCCTTCAAGATGCGCTTGCGGTAGATCCGGATGTGACCGCCGGGCACGTTGTGGTACGCGTCCGAGAGCGCCCAGTTGATCAACTCGGGGCCGAAGCGCGGCACCGTGATCGCCATCGTGCCGCCGGGCTTCAAGACGCGCGCCAACTCCCCCATCGCACCGAGGTCATCGGGGATGTGCTCGAGCACCTCAGAACAGATCACGCGGTCGAAGGCCGCGTCGGGGAACGGCAGGTGCAGCGCATCGCCCTGGACCGCGACGGCGTGCAGGGTCGCGGCGTCGAGTTCACCGGCCGCGACCATCGCGGCGAACATGTTCTTCACGCCCTCGACCTCATCGAGGCCGGCGTCGAGCGCGACCACGTCGGCGCCGCGGCGTGCGGCCTCGAAGGCGTGGCGACCGAAGCCGCAACCCAGGTCGAGCATGGTGTCGCCACGTTCCAGGCCCAGCCGTTCGTAGCGCGCGGTGAGCATCAGTCGAAGTCCATCGAGTCCGGCAGCGCTCGTCCCGTGAGGATGGCGTCGTAACAGGCGGCCGTGCCGCGCGCGGTCACCTCCCACGTGAAGCGCTCCATGACGCGCACGCGTCCCGCGGCGCCGAGTCGTTCGCGCAGCGCCGCGTCATCCAAGAGTCGTCCGATCGCCACGACCAGCGCCTCGGGGTTGTTCGGCTCGACGAGCAGCCCCGTCTCTTCGGTGACGCCGACGACCTCGGGCAGCGCGCCGCCCGTCGTCGCCACGACCGGCACGCCGCAGCTCATCGCCTCGATCGCCGGCAGGGAGAAGCCCTCGTAGAGACTGGGCACGATCGCGACTTCGGCCTCGCCGTAGAGACGGGCGAGTTCCTCGTCGCTGACGCCCGAGATCGTCGTGACGATGTCGGTCAGTCCGAGGCGCTCCAACGCGTTGGCGACGCGCCCCTTCGGCTGCGGCTTACCGATCACGATGAGGTCGATGTCGCGTTCGGCGCGCAATTTCGCGATCGCCTCCAGCAACGGCACGAGTCCCTTCATCGGCACGTCGCTCGAGGAGGTCACCATGAGGCGGCCTCGCTTCTTCACGACGTCGTCGTACGGGCGAAAGACGGTGTGGTCGACGCCCACGGGCACCACGGTGAGTCGGTCCAACGGCACCTGCATCTGCGCGTTGATGTCGACCTTGGAGTTGTGCGAGACCGTCAGCACCGCCGGCAACTGCTTGACGGTGCGTACCTGCATCCGCAAGAAGCCGAACCAGCGCTTGGTGGCGTAGCGCTTCCACGCGGTCTCGGCGTGATCGAGCGCGATCGAGCGGTCGACCGTGATCGGGTGATGCAGTGTCTCGAGCAGCGGCCAGCCCTGCTGGTGCAGTTTCAAGATGCCGGGTCCCATGCACTGGTTGTCGTGGATGATGTCGAAGTCACCGCGACGGTCCCGCAGGATCTTCTCGATGCGCAGCGAGTACGCGAGCGGTTCGCCGAAGCCGCCCGAGAGCATCACGCCGAACTCCGCCACATCAGCGAGCGAGGTGAACTCACTCGGCGCGGGGATCCGAAACGGGTCCGGGTCGCGGTAGAGGTCGAGGCCGCGCACGGCGGTGAAGCCGACGCCCTCGTCGAGTTCCGGCCACGGCGGACCGGCGAAGACCTCGACGCTGTGGCCGAGGTTCACGAGTTCTCGTGTCAGGTGACGGGTGTAGACGCCCTGGCCGCCACAGCGCGGGTTGCCGCGATAGATGAGGAAGGCGATCCGGTACTTACCCGGCTCAGGCGGCCTCGCCACCACGTGCGGCGGCGTGACGATGGTCGTGGAGCGGGCCCAGGATGCCTTCGTCTCGTCGATGGTCTGGCGCAGGGTACGTGACAAGGGGCAACTTTCGGAGTTCGCGAGTCCTCCATTCTCGCCGATATCGCCGAAGGGCCACAAATGTCGCACGACCACTGGGATTCATCGTGAGTACATTGTTCAAATGGACCTCACGTACCCCGCTGAAACCGAACCATTCCGCAAAGAAGTGCGCACATGGCTGGAAGAGAACCTGCCCGAGGGTTGGTTCGATCCCGACTTCTCGATGACGCCCGAGGAGCGTCGCGCCTTCAACGCCGGCTGGACCGACAAGCTCTTCGCCGGTGGGTGGATCTGTGCCGGCTGGCCCGTCGAGTACGGCGGCAAGGGACTCACGCTGCTCCAACAGGTGGTCCTCAACGAGGAGTTCGCCAAGTCCGGCGCGCCGATGCGCGCCGACTTCTTCGGCGACACGTTGGTCGGTCCGACGATCCTGCAGTGGGGCACCGATGAGCAGAAGCGCGAGTTCATCCCCGGCATCCTCCAGGGCAAGATCGCCTGGTGTCAGGGATTCTCCGAGCCCGACGCCGGTTCGGACCTGGCGAGTCTCAAGACGACCGCGGTCTTGGACGGTGACGAGTGGGTCATCAACGGTCAGAAGGTCTGGACGTCCCAGGCCCAGCACGCCGACTACGTCTTCTTGATGGTGCGCACCGACCCCGACGCGCCACAGCACGCCGGTATCAGTTACCTCTTGGTGCCGATGCACCAAGACGGCGTCGAAGTTCGCCCGATCGTCCAGGTCGACGGCTCGGCCGACTTCAACGAGGTCTTCTTCACCAACGCGCGCTGTTCGAAGGACAACGCCGTGGGCGGCGTCAACAACGGCTGGAAGGTCGCGATGACGACGCTGGGATTCGAGCGTGGTGCGAGTTCGACGACCGGCTACCGACGATTCCTCAAAGAGTGGGAGGAGATCGTCAAGGAGGCGACGCGACTCAACAAGAACAACGACCGACTCGTGCGCGATGGACTCGTGAAGGCGTGGCAGAAGGTCAAGATCATGGAGATCAACGGCTACCGCTCCCTCACCGACTCGCTCAACGGCACGCACAACACGGCGTTGCTCGGCGCGTGCAACAAGATGTTCTGGTCCGAGACGCACCGCGCCACGATGGAACTCGCGTTGGACGTGCTCGGCATGGAGGCGCAGATCCTCACCGGCACGGGCGTGAACGATGGATCACTCGCGCGCGTCCACCGCGGTCGCGCCGACTACCCGGTCTCGGATCTGCAGGGCTCGTTCTTCTTTTCGAGGTCCGAGACCATCTGGGGCGGCACGGCAGAGATTCAGCGCAACATCATCGGCGAGCGAGCATTGGGACTTCCGAAGGAACCGAAGCCCCAAAAAGTTTAGTTACGCCTAACACGCCCCGGCAGATACAGTCACGTTCGTGACGGATATGTGGCAGCGCGTGAAGGACTTTTGGACCATGCCGCGCTTCGGCGCGCTCGTGCTCGTCGTCTTGGCGGTCTTCGCCTTCGCCTTCATCGCACACAAGCCCTACCAGTCGCCCATCTATGGGCCATCCCAAGACAAGGCCTCGGTGCTCACCGAAGCGGGCTTCGTCACCACCGAAGAGATCAGCTCGACGAACGACCTCCCCGTTCCTGTCGCACGCACCGCCGCGGGCATGCGCACGGCCTATCGCAACGCCGGCTGGGACGCGCACGTGTACGTACACGGGGCGCACATCATGGTCACGTTTCCAAAGGAGCCCGCCGTCTGTGTGTGGGTGCCTCTCCTGGTCGACGGCCCGAAGGGTCCCGCGATCGTCGCCTGCTGAGATGTCCACGTGACGTCATTGTGGGAGCGTCTTCGTGACTTTTGGACCGTCCCTCGCTTCGTCGCGCTCGTGGTCGTCATCTCGGCATTGTTTGCCGTGAAATTCATCGCAACCAAGCCGTACACGGGTCCATTGAACCTCTCCCAGGACCGAGCATCGGCCCTCGACGGATCGGGGTTCGCCTACGACCAGGTGATGGATAACAACGCCGACACGCAACCAATTCGCGTCTCACAGACGTTGGCGACCATGCGAGAGTACTTTCAAGACCAGGGGTGGCGGGCCCACGTCGTCGTTCGTGGTGCGAACTTCATGGTCACGTTCCCGGGACAGCCGGCCGTGTGCGTCTCGATGCCCTTCGAGGGAGACATGTTTCAAAATGACGGCGTGATCGTTCCTTGTTGAGAAGTCCTTCGGTGCGCTTCTAACCGCCGAAGAACCTTCTGAGCCTGGTGAACACGCTCGGTTTCAAGTAGTACTGCTCGCGTTCCGCCTCGCTCATGGCGTCATAGCGCGCGTCCTCTTTGGCGAGGACCTGATTGACCTTTTCTTGTTCGAGCGCGGCGTCATTCATTTGCTGCTCGGGCGTCGGCATCAAGGGACCGCGTCCCAGAAATCCACTTCGAAACGGGGATACGGGCACCGCGCACGCCCTCGCTACAGCTGGCGATAGCGCGGCACGTAGCCGCCCACACCGAGGGACATCGAGTCTTCCGGGTCGATCGAGTCGTCCACGCCGCCCACGACGTCGGTCACCCACGCCAAGCGGTCCTTCAAGATCCGAGTGACACCACCTTGGAGCGTGTCCGAGGAGATCGCGCAACTCGAGCACGCACCCTGCAGCTGCACCTCGACGACACCGGTTTCGACGTCGGCTCGTATCAGGACCAGGTCGCCACCGTCGGCTTGGACTGACGGACGCATGAGGTCAAGCAGCGCGTTGAGCGCCTTGAGTCGCGTCGCGCGCTCCTGGTCGGTCAGTGCTTCCATGGGAACAGTCTGCCGTGAAATCGAGGGCGCGTGACGGCGCGCTCGGATAAGTACGATTTGCCGATGGAACCTAACGCGAACCGAAACGTCGACACCATCAACCTCTCGGACATGGAGTTCTGGCGCCAACCGTGGGCCGAGCGCGAGACCGCGTTCGCGACGCTGCGCCGGGAGAGTCCGATCACCCACTACGACGAGCCAGTGATCGAGGGCACGTCCATCGAGTTCCCGGTCGGCAACGGCTTTTATGCCCTCACGAAGTACCGCGACGTGCAAACCGCCTCGCGCCACCCCGAGACATTCCTCTCCGGACCTGGCGCCGTCTCGACGATGGACCTGCCGAGCGAGATGGTCGAGTACTTCTCGGGCATGATCTCGACCGACGATCCCAAGCACGCGAGGCTCCGTCGCATCGTGTCGAACGCCTTCAATCCCCGCAACGTGCGCGCGGTCGAGGACTCGATCGAACGCAAGGCCGATGAGGTCATCGAGCGCTCCCAGACCAGCGGTACCGGCGACTTCATCGCTGACATCGCGGCGCCGTTTCCGCTCGAGATCATCTGCGACATGATGGGCGTGCCGCCGAGTGAGTACGCGACGGTCCTGCACCACTCGAACATCATCCTCTCCAACGGGGACCCCGAGTTCATCCCCGAAGGTCAGGACCCGGTATTGGTGTTGCTCGAATCCGGCGCCGCACTCACCGGCATCATGGAAGAACTCGGCAAGTACCGGATCGACAACCCCATCGATGACATCACGAGCGCACTCGTGAACGCCGAGATCGAGACCGAGAAGCTGACCCAACAAGAGCTCGCGTCGTTCTTCGTGCTGTTGGTCACGGCCGGCAACGAGACGACGCGCACCGCGATCGCCCACGGACTACACGCGCTCACCGAGCACCCCGAGCAGAAGGCTCGGCTCCTCGGTGACTACGAGGGACTCGCCAAGACCGCGACCGACGAGATCGTGCGCTGGGCATCGCCCGTGATCTGGATGCGTCGCACGCTCGCCGAGGACTACGTCCTCTCGGACTTCCCACTCACCCAGGGTGACAAGGTGCTGCTCTTCTACAGCTCGGCCAATCGTGACGAGGACGTCTTCGCTGACCCGTATGTCTTTGACGTCGGGCGCACCCCGAACGACCACTACGGCTTCGGCGCACCGGGACCGCACTTCTGCCTCGGGGCGCACCTCGCGCGCCGAGAGATCACCGTGATGTTCCGCGAGCTCCTGCGCCGCTACCCGGATATTCGTTCCACCGGCACGCCGGACCAGTTGGCATCGAGTTTCATCAACGGCATCAAGCACCTGCCCTACAGCATCTAACCCTTCTTCGCGGCCACCGCTTCGTCGTAAGCGCGAAGGGCTCGCGGTCCCCAGACCGTGCCCGGACCACCGTTGAGCGCGATCAACACACCCATCGCTTCAGCGATCTGTTGACGCGTCGCGCCCTCGCGAAACGCGCCCCTGGCGTGTGCCACGATGCAGCCGTCGCACTCTCGCGTCGCCGCGATCACGAGTGCGAGCAGTTCTTTGGTCAAGCGCGAGAGTTCACCCGCCTCTGACGACGCCTTGGACAAGGCGGCGTAACCCTTCATCACCTCCGGTATCAACTCGTGCAAGTCCTTGGCCGGTTGACGCAGTTCTTCGCGAATCTCATGACTGGTGTCCATAGAAAACCTCCGCGGATGAGCGTACCGTCCGACGAAACGACGGGCGCAACGTTGAAAGGACGCTTCAACACTCAGTGGCGCAGCGCGCTCCGCGCTTCTCGAACGGCGTAATACAGGATCACGTAACCGACGAGCGGATCTGCCCACCACCAGTTCGCAACGGCATTGAGAATGAGCCCGAGAGGAACGGCGGTCGCGAGGATGCCGTCGATCATCGTGACGCGACCTTCCGCCTTCAGCACCGGGTTGTCCAGAGCCGCGCCGATCCGGGCCTTGCCTGCGGCGAGTGCGAACATCACGATCGCGGTCACGAAGGTCCAGACGATGCCGAGCGGACTATGTCGAGGTCGAAAGCCGACGACCAGTACGACGGTGCTCTGCGCGCAGAGATACAGCGCGAGTGCTACGAAGGCCCCGCCAATGATGTGCATCGCGCGACGTTGACGGCTCTTCCCCACGTCCGCGAGCTCCCACAGAACGACGGTGGACGCGCCGATCTCGATGACGCTGTCGAGACCAAAACCCGCAAGCGCCACTGACGACGCGGCGACCGCGGCGACGGCGAGGATGATGACGCCCGCCACGTTCCAGATGAGCGTCGCCGCCTCAAGTTGTCGTCCGCGCCGAAGTGAGAGACCGACCTCGCGGCGTTTCGTCACGGTGCTCAACCTAGAACGCCAGTTCGACGGTCCGTCGAACGACCAGAGACGACGGCGTGACGTCGGTGTGAAGTCCCACGCGGCTTCCCCTCGGCGTTCCATAGGATTGTGCGATGTCCGTCATCGATGATCTGATCGCCCACAACCGCGCCTATGTCGAGCGCCACGGTCATCGCGAGTTGCCGACGCGGCCGCAGTTGCAGTTGGCGGTCTTGACGTGCATGGACTCGCGACTCGATCTCTTCGGCGCGCTCGGACTCAATCTCGGCGAGGCCCACCTCATCCGCAACGCCGGTGGCATCGCGAGCGAGGACGCGATTCGCTCACTGTTGCTCAGTCAACGCCTGCTGGGTACCAACGCGGTCATGGTGATCCATCACACGCGGTGCGGTCTCGAGACCTTCGACGAAGTGGCGCTGGCCGATGAGATCGCAGCCCTCGTCGGAGTCCGACCACCGTTTCGACTCGGCGCCTACGACGACGTCGACGAGGACGTGCGTTCGACGGTGTCGACGTTGATGGCCAGTCCCTTCATCGCCGCCATCGAGATCCGCGGCTTCGTCTTCAACGTCGATGACGGTGACCTGCGCGAGGTCAGTCAAAGAACTTCTTGAAGCCCTGACTGGTCTGCCCGTAGCCATTGGTTCGGTAGAACCGGTGGGCGTCTTCACGCACGTTGCGGCTGGTCAATTGGATTCGGTAACACCCGCGGGCCGTGGCCAGTTCTTCGGCCGCGTGCAGCAACTCCGTGCCGATGCCGTGGCTGCGCTGGTCGGCACGCACGTGCACGCTCTCGAGCTCGGCGCACCAGCCACCGGCGTGCTGGAAGTGTCGGAAGATGATGACCTGACAGACCCCGACGACTTCGTTGTCGACCTCGGCGACCAGCACGTCACCGTGATGACGTCGCGTTGCCTCCACCGCAGCCCAGTAATCGTCGACGCGCGTCACGTCCTCGAACTCGGGCATCAACGAGCCGCCGCGCAACAACTCGATCGCCGCGGTGACGTCCTCGTGGCGGATCGGACGGACGAGCGCCACGTCTAGGTACGGGGATCGATCGGGGTGAGCACGCCGACGGCGCTTTCGATCGCCTCGGCCGCGTCGAGACACAGGTCCTCGCGAAAGAGCGTCCCCATCACCTGGACGCCATTGGGCAGGTCATTCGCGACGCCCGTCGCGACGCAGGCAGCCGGCAGACCCATCAGGTTCGCCGGCATCACGAAGCGAAAGAGCTCGACGACCTTCTGGGCCGTCTCGATATCGATGACGTCGTAGCCGTGCTCGAACGGCGGTTGGGTCCACACGGGTCCGACCACGAGCGGGTAGGTCGCCATGAACTCGCGCCACGCCTTCTCGACGCGGTAGCGGCTCTGGTGCATGAGCGCCATGGACTCGGGCGTCGCCGGCGGGAACTCGATCTCGGTGAGTTCCAAGAATCGCAGTCCGTCGGCGCCGAGGAACATCTCGAGCAACGGTCGAGCGACCGCCAGGCTCGTCATCATCAACTCCGCCCACGCGAGGTAGCTCTCGAAGACCAGGGGCGGTTCGATCTCCTCGACGTCGTAGCCGGCCGACTCGAGGGCTCGCCCCGCGATGCGCACGCCCTCGGCGATGTCGGGGTGCGTGTCGCCGCCGAAGGGTTCGGGCACGAGCGCGACGCGCTTGGGCACGGACGGTCCGCCGAGTGGCGCGTCCACCGCCTGGGGGTCGAGGCGGTGTGATCCCATCACCGCGCCCAGGCCCAGTCGCACGTCGTCGACCGTGCGCGCCATCACACCGTTGACCAGCATGATCTGGGCGTTGATCGGCATGTCGAGCACCGAGGAGGGATTGCCCTGGGGCACGCGGCCGCGCGACGGTTTGATCGACGCGATGCCGCAGGCGAAGGCCGGATTTCGCAACGAACCGCCGATGTCGTTGCCGAGCCCGATCGGACTCATCCCCGAGGCGATGGCGGCCGCCTCCCCGCCGGAAGACCCGCCGGCCGTGCGTCCGTGCTTCCAGGGGTTGTGGGTCGAACCGTAGAGCGAAGACTCGGTGTTGATGCGCAACCCGAGGTCGGGCATGTTGGTGCGCGCGAGTGCGACGGCGCCGGCCTTTCGCATCAGTTCGACCGGTGGCGCGTCGGCGTCGGCCATGAAGTCCTTCAGCGACTCACAGCCCTCGTTGGTGCTGTAGCCAGCGAGGTCGAGGTTCACCTTGATGGTGAAGGGCACGCCGTGCAGGACGCCGAGTGGCTCGCCCGCCTTTTGCTTGGCGTCGGCGGCATCGGCCTCGGCGCGGACCTCATCGGGTCGCACCTCGACGACGGCGTTGATCGCGGGATTCACCGCGTCGATTCGCTCGAGGTGGGCCTCGACGACGTCGCGCGACGTCGTCGTGCCCTTTCGAATCATGTCCGCCAGCGACGACGCTGACTCCTGCCACAGTTCTTTCGCCACTCATCCCCCAGTCGAAACCGCTCTGGGTAGTTTGGCACGGCGCTGGGCCGTGATCAGCCGAAGCGGCCCAGGGTGTAGTCGAGTGTGCGCGGGTCGATCGGGTTGTTGAAGATCTTCTCGGTGGTGTCGAACTCGATCAGTTCTCCGGCGCGGTCCTCGCCCATGAGCAAGAAGGCGCAGTCGTCGGAGATGCGAGCGGCCTGTTGCATGTTGTGGGTCACGATGATCACTGTGACCCGCTTCTTCAGCTCCGTCATCAGCTCTTCGATCTTGAGGGTCGCGATCGGGTCGAGGGCCGAGGTGGGCTCGTCCATCAAGAGCACCTCCGGGTCCATCGCCAGGGCGCGCGCGATGCACAGGCGCTGCTGCTCGCCACCCGAGAGGTTGTTCGCGGCGACCTTGAGGCGGTTCTGGACGCTGTCCCACAGGGCGGCCGACTTCAGCGACGTCTCGGCCGCCTCATCGAGGATCGACTTCTTCTTGATGCCGTTGAAGCGCAGCCCGGAGACGGCGTTCTCATAGATCGACATGGTGGGGAACGGATTGGGGCGCTGGAAGACCATGCCGACGCGCGTGCGTAGTTCGGTGACCGTGATGTCACCGCGGTAGATGTCGGTACCCTCCAAGAGGATCTGGCCCGAGACCTTGGCACCGCGCGTCAAGTCGTGCAGTCGGTTGAGTCCTCGCAGCAACGTGGTCTTGCCCGAACCCGAAGGTCCGATGAGACTCGTCACGCGATTCTTCGTGACGTCGAACGTGCAGTCGCGAACGGCCGTGCGACCGTGGAACGACACGGCGACGTTCTTCAACTGCATCGCGGCCGCCCCGCGCGGAGGCTGCTCGGTGGGAGTCGCGACGACCGTTCCGGTCTCGACTTTGGTGACGTATTCCTGGTCCATTGGTTACCTTGCCTGTTGCTTTCTCGATGCCCATATTCGGGCGCTTAAACTCAAAACGAATACGAATACAACGAGGACCAGCGCGATACCCCACACTTCGGTACGCAGACTGGGCCACTGCGACTTGGCGTTCTCGTAGATCGAGAGCGGCAAGGCAGACACAGGGTCCAACGGCTTCCAGGAGTTAATGTAGCCGCCGCCGATGACCAAAAGCACTGGCGCGGTCTCACCGATCGCGCGCGAGATCGCCAGGATGATGCCGGTGACGATGCCGGTGATCGCCGCCGGCAGCACGATCTTCATGGACACCTTGTGGGGCTTGGCCCCGAGGGCCAGACCGGCCTCACGCAGCGTGTGCGGCACGCCGCGCACCGCGATCTCTGAAGAGATCACGATGACCGGCAGCATCAACACGGCCAAAGCGAAGGACCCGGCGATGGCCGAGAAGCCGACGTGGAGGTCTTTCAAGATGAAGGAAAAGGCGAAGAGTCCCATCAGGATCGAGGGCGCACCGGCCATCGTCTGGGCCGTCACGCGCAGGCAGGCCGCGAGCTTCGAGTCGGATTCGGCGAGGTAGATGCCGACGAGGACGCCGATGGGGATCGCCATGATCGAGGCGTAGAGGGTGAGCGCCAGGGTGCCGATGATGGCGTTTGAGACGCCACCCGTGGCGTTGGGCGCGATGAGCGACGGCGTCTGGGGCAGCTGGGTGAAGAACGACGCGTGCCACACGACCGGCAGTCCCTTGGCGAACAACTGGAAGAGGAGGAGCAACAGTGGCACCGCCGTCGCACAGAGCGCGACGACGCACAGGATGACCATGATCCGAGAGCGCAGCACTCGGCCCGCGCGGTGCTGATCCGATATCCGGCGAATCTCGTCGCGCATGCTGAGATCCGGCTCGGCCGACTGGGTGAGTTCGGTAATCTCGCTCATACGACCGCCAACACCTTTCGCTGACGAGAGACCAGCCACCGGCTGATCAAGGAGAGTCCGAAGTTCACGAGCATCAACAAGATGCCGAGTGCCATCAAGGCCGCGATCTCATTGCCCTGGGCTTCACCGAACTCGGTGGCGATCCACGACGCGATCGACGTGCCCGGATAGAGGAGGTGGAACTGCACGTTGGCGACACCACCGGCGATGAGCGCGACGGCCACCGTTTCGCCGGTGGCTCGTGCGAGGGCGAGGAACGTCGCGCCGAACAGTCCGATCTTGGCCGTCGGCAAGACCACCTCGCGTATGACTTGCCAGCGCGTGGCCCCCAGGGACAGGCTCGCCTCGATCAGGTCATTGGGGACGACCGAGATGACCTCACGGCTGATCGCCACGAAGGTCGGCAGGATCATCACGCCCAAGACGATCGCCGCCAACAGGAGTGACTGACCGTCCTGCTGGCCGGCGTTACCCCAGATCTGCTTGGCGAAGGGCCAACTGTCGAGCCACGGGATGACGGTCTTGATCATCCACGGGGCCAGGATGAGATAGCCCCAGAGGCCATAGACGACGCTCGGCACCGCGGCCAACAGTTCGACCAGGGTCGCGACGATGTTACGGAATCGGTGCGGGAGGAGGAAGACGATCGAGATCGAGGTGCCCAGGCCGATGATCACCGCGATTACCAACGCGACGATCGAGGTCTCGAGCGTGCCGACGATCATGGCCAGTCCGCCGAACGGTCCGAGTGGCGCTTGCCATCCGTCGCCTCCGAGGAGCGTGCCCGCGTGATGACCCCACTCGGGTAGCGAGTTCCACAGGATCGTGCCGATGAAGCCGATGCTCACGGCCGCGAAGACGAGGCTCGCGAGAATCAAGAGGTAGTGGTACCACGTACGAGAAGGGGTGCCGGAGTTGAACTCCGGCACCTCTTCTTCGTGCGATGTGAAGTCAGGAGGTGGAGGTATAACGATTGACACCGCTGCTTCCTACCTCTTTCCTTCGTTGTTAGTGGTTAGTGGTTACGACGTCTTCGTGAGCAGTTCGACGCCGCCCGAGGTGACGGTTCCCAACTGTGCCCTGGCGTAGGCCGCGACGGCGGTGGGCAACGCGATGTAGCCCTCGGCCTTGGCGATCGCGGTCTGGGCGTAGTGGGTCTCCCAGTCGAGGTACTTCACGACGGCCTCACCAACGGCCTCATTGGTCTGGTTCTTCGCCACGATGGCCCAGCTGTACGTCGCGAGCGGCCACACGTTCTTACCGCCCTCATTGACGATCGAGAAGTTGTCCGGTGTGATGTTCGTACCGGCAGCAACGCCCGCGGCAGCGATGTCGGCCAGCGTCGGCTGGAGCCACACTCCATCACGGTCCTGCAGCGATGCCGTCTGAATCGCGGCGTTACCCGGAATCAGCAGGTAGCTGTACTCCACGTAGCCAATGGCGCCGGGGTTCGAGTTGATGTCGGTCGCCATAGCCGCGTTGTTGGCCGCGCCAAGGATGTTCGAGGCGTGCCACGCGTTGCCGCTGCCTTCCATCACGTTGCCGCTCGCGTTGTGCGAGGAGCCACCAGATTGGTGGAGCCAATCGGTGAAGGCGTAGGTCGTGCCCGACGACGCGTTGCGGTAGACGACCTTGATGGTGTCGGCCGGTGAGTTGCTGGTGTAGAGCGCCTGGAGCGCCTTACCGGTCGTCGAGGTGACGCCGCCATTGGTGTTGATGATCGCGAGGTTCGACCACTGCGTGATCTGGCCGTCGTAGATCTTGGCGACCTCGTTCGTCGTCAACTTGACGTTCGGTATGCCATTGAGGTTGTAGCCGACGACCGCGCCACCGAGGACGTAGGGCACTTGTACGAAGTTCGCCTCCACTGCACCCGAGGGCAGCGTGCCCGCCGCCGGTGTCATGGGCTGGTCGGAGAAGCCGATGTTGACCGTGCCGCCGACGATTGCCGTGCGACCGGTACCGGACCCCGCGGCCGGGTACGAGCTGAAGCTCACCTTGCCGCCACCCGTGTAGGCCGTCGATCCGCTCGTGGTCGCACCGACCATTGGGGCGTCGAACGATGAACCGTTGATGGCGATCGTCACGCTGCTGGGGAGCACGTTGTCGATGTCACCGGGCTTGTTGGAACCCTGGAGACTGCCCACTGGGGCGGTCTTCTTGGGCTTCGGCTTGGTCTTTGACCACGGCTTGGGGCACACGCCGCCCTTGGTGTCAAAGCGCTTGGCCTTGACCTTGTTCGAGACCAGGCGGTAACACACGACTGATTTCTTGGCGGTGCCGGCACTTGCGGGTGCCGACACGACGGCGAGCAGTCCTGCGATCACCAGTGCCACAGCCGCGAACGACCTGAATAGATTCTTCATTCTGAACTTTCCTCCTAAAGAAAGTGATTCATTAACGACGCGACGAATCGACATTCGAACGTTTTGCCATAAGGAAACCTAGGAATCGAAAGTAAACAGAGTGTGAGCGGAAGGGTCGCTCAGAGTGAAAAATTAAGGATTTCTAGAAACCTTCATGTGAGCGTGATCAGTCACAACAGCTGTCGCGCCAGCCGCACGAGGTGCACTTGAAGTGCGCGTGTTCGGGGCTGAGCGACCCACCACAGTGGGGGCATTCGGAGAAGATGGCGAATCGGTTCTCGCACTGCACGGTCGGCGTGGCGACATCATCCAGGGAGTTGCGCGCTTCTGACATCTCCCCATTGTGCTGGCTCGGTGTCACCCCAGCGGTGATGGCCAGAGGCGATCGCCTGGAACTGTCGCGGCCAGGCGCGAGCGGCGACGGCGGCCTCCGCTCAGCCCTCGTCGCGAAGCTGACCCGAGCGGTAGTGCGTGCGACACAGCACCTGATAGTGCACGACACCCTCGTTCACGTCGCCGGTGAAGAACTGCGAGCCCTCGCGCGCCACGATGCCGTCGACGACGCGGGCGTTGCAGCGACCCTTCTGACCGCACCAACAGGTGGAGGTCAGCGGCAGTTCGTGCGCCCAGTCCGAGATCGCGAAGAGGCGCGCCGAACCCGGGAAGAGATTGAGCAAGAAATCAGCCGAGAGACCGAAGGCGTGGACGTCGATGCCCAACTCGTCAACGACCTCGGCCAGGGCGTCGATCTGAGCGACGCTGGCGAACTGCGCCTCGTCGATCACCAGGATGTTGATGCCGTCGCGGCGAAGTCGTGCCACGTGCGGCGCGAGGTCAGCGCCCGGAGCGACGGCTTCGGCGCTGGCTTCGATGCCGATGCGGCTGGTCACCATCCCCGCGTCACTGCGGTCACCGAAGGTCCACAGCGCGACGTCGCTTCGACCCTGGCGCAACTGCCAGCACAGTTGGAGCGCCAACGTCGACTTACCGGCGGCCATCGTTCCGTAGGTAAAGGTCAGTTCTGGCATGGGCCCCTCGTGGTTGACGCGACGACCAACGATACCCTCGGCGATGTGATGACTGGTTGGTTCACCGACGCGAATTCACGCGACAAATTCCACGCTCTAGTTTGGTGCGATGGACTACACCGTTCGACCAATCGCCTACATTCGCAACGATCGCAGCGAGGTCCTCGACGACAACTGGAACGAGATCGTCAGCACCGTCGAACTCGCCCAGGACGTGGCGAGCGACTCACTACGCGGACTGGACGAGTTCTCACACGTAGAACTCATCTTCTTCGCCGACTGGGCCGAGGACGTGCCGCCGGGACCGTGGCATCGCCGGCCCCGCGGCAATCCGGACTGGCCCGACGTCGGCATCTTCGCCCAGCGCAACAAGGACCGCCCGAATCGGTTGCTGCTGTCGACGGTCGCCATCGACGAGCTCTCCGAGCGGTCCTTCACGGTACGCGGACTGGACGGCATCGACGGCACGCCCGTCTTGGACATCAAGCCCGTCTTTCGTTGGAGCGTGCCCAAGGGCGAACTGCGCGTGGCGCGCTGGAGTGAGGAACTCGGCGAGACCTACTTCTGATTCCAGGCGATGAACTCGACGAGCAACTCAGCCAGGCGGGGGCCGTTTTCCTCTTGCACGAAGTGTGCACTGCTGTCAATCGTCGTGTGAGCCTGTCCCCGTGCGCCGGGAACCAGTTGCATGAACTTCGCGTCGCCACCGCGCGTGATGGCGTCGTTGGAGTAGCAGCAGAGGAAGGGCTTGGTGAACTTCGTGAGCACGTCCCACGCCGCGACGTTGGCATCGTGTGCCGGGTCCTGGGGCGACGTCGGCACCAGCATCGGGAACTGACGAGCGCCTTCTTTGAATGATTCGTCGGGAAACGGAGCGTCGTATGCCGCGACGACCTCGGCGCTGAGTCGCTCCTGGCAACCGCCGGAGATGATGTTGCCAATGTGCAGCTCCGGCGTCGTCTGGCTGAACTCCTGCCACGCCTTGAAGGCATCGCCCATCCGTTCGTCGCCGGTCGGTAGTCCCCCGTTTGCGATCGCCACGCGGGCGAAACGCTCGGGGTGTTCGCCCACGAGCCGCAGGCCGATCAAGCTCCCCCAGTCCTGCCCGAACAACGTGACGTCACGCAACGCCAGGCGATCGAAGAGCAGCTCTCGCGTCCACTCGACGTGTCGCGCGTAGGTGTAGTCCTCGCGCGCACTCGGCTTGTCGGAGCGTCCGAAGCCAATGAGATCGGGTGCCACGACGCGAAGACCGGCGCCCGCGAGAGCGGGAATCATGAAGCGATAGAGATACGACCACGACGGTTCGCCGTGCAACAACACGACGACAGGGCCGTCACGGGGCCCTTCGTCGAGGTAGGCCATGCGCAGCGCTTCTGCGCTGGTCGGGTCGGTGACCTCGTCGTAGTGCGGCACGAAATCGAAGTCGCTCAGACCCTCGAATCGCTGGTCGGGTGTTCGTAGACGTTCCATAATCACTGTCGGGCCATGCCCTCGCGGGCGGCCGTCTCCTTTTCCTCGGCACTGTCCTGTGAGACCAATTGGATGTCCACGCGCTCGATGGTCCCGACGAACGCGAAGTCATCGACGTAGCGCTTCGAGACCGGCGAACCGTGGTCGCGTCCGATACCCATGGCGATGGTGGAGAAGATTCGCATCACGAAGGGTAGGTGCAGCGACCCGGATTCGCGTCCGTCGATCGTCAACGTCACGTCGGCGTCGCGGCGAGAACGTCGGAATCGAACGCCGAGCACGCATGCTCCATCCGGCAGTTCGTGCGACGATTCCAGGACGTGATGCTCCATGAAGATGTTGTAGTCGAAGACCAGTCGATTGTCCTGCACGAACACGGCGACGCCCGCGTTCTCCGTGCCCATCGCGACAATCACGCCGCCGTCATCGCGTGCGCGGGTGACACGCGCCTCCAGGTCCCAGCTACGCCCGCCGATGCCGGCCGCCGCGGACGGTGGGATCGGACTGAGCGGCGGGAGGTAGGTGTAGTGGCGCGAGCTCGGGTGCGGCGAGAAGTCGTGGAATCGCGAGGCGAACAGCGCCAGACCGCGGTCGTCGAGCGGCAGGACACCGTACTCCTCGGCCTCGTGCCACCAGCGTTCGATGAGCTCCTTAAGCTTCTCCGGGTTGCTCGCCGCGAGGTCGTGGCACTCTGACGGGTCCTCGGTGACGTGGTACAGCTCCCAGGTGTCGTCTTCGAAGGCGACGCCATGTATATGGCGCGTCACGGCCTTCCACCCCTCGTGGTACATCGCGCGGTGCCCGCCCATCTCGAAGTACTGCGTGGTCTTGTGGCTCGGCTCCTCGGGGTGGTCGAAGGCGTAGGCCATCGAGGTCCCGGCCATCGGCATCTGTTCGAGGCCGCGGTAGGTCGCGGGCATCGCAACGCCAGCGACCTCGAGGACCGTCGGGGCGACGTCCGTGACGTAGTGGAACTGGCCACGGACCTCGCCGCGTGCGGCGACGCCCTTGGGCCAGTGCACGATGAGCGGCACGTGCACGCCGCCCTCGTGGGTGTTCTGCTTGTACCACTTGAAGGGCGTGTTGCCGGCCTGGGCCCAACCCCACGGGTAGTTCGAGTGACTCGACGGTCCCCCGATGTCGTCGAGGTGCGCGACGGCCTCTTCGGGGCTCTCCATCACCATGTTGAAGTACTTCATCTCGTGCAGCACGCCGAAGGGGCCGCCCTCTTGGCTCGCGCCGTTGTCACTCATCAACATGATCAACGTGTTGTCGAGTTCTCCGATCGTCGCGAGGTCATCGACCAGTCGACCTATCTGCACGTCGGTGTGCTCAAGGAACGCCGCGTAGGCCTCTTGTAAACGCGCGGCGAGTCGCCGCTGCACCTCTGGCAGTTCATCCCAGGGTTCGACGCCGTCATTACGCGGCGCGAGCTCGGTGTACTCGGGCACGATGCCGAGTTCCTTCTGGCGCGCGAACCACTTATCGCGTGCGACGTCCCACCCGTCGTCGTAACGCCCGCGGTGTCGCTCGAGGTACTCCGGCGGCGCTTGATGCGGCGCGTGCGTCGCACCGAAGGCGAGATAGGTGAAGAAGGGTCGGTCGGGACGAATCGACTTGGCGTCGTGGATGAAGTGAATCGCGTGATCGACGAGGTCCTCGCTCAGGTGATAGCCGTCGGCCACGCTCGTGGGCCGCTCGACGCGGTGGTTGTCGTAGGTGAGGTCAGGCGCGAACTGATCGGTCTCGCCGTCGAGGAATCCGTAGTAGCGGTCGAAGCCTCGCTGCAATGGCCACTGATCGAAGGGTCCCGCCGACGACGAGTTCTCCATCGACACCAGGTGCCATTTCCCGACGGCGAAGGTCGTGTAACCCCCATCGCGCAGTACTTCGGCCATCGTCGCGGCGTGATTGGAGATCTGGCCTCGCATGCTCGGAAACCCGGTGCTCCAATTTGACAGCCCTCGCATGCCAACGCTGTGGTGATTGCGCCCCGTGAGCAGCGCCGCACGAGTCGGCGAGCACAGAGGCGTGACGTGAAAGTTCGAGAAGCGAAGTCCGCCGGCCGCGAGCTTGTCGATGTTGGGCGTCACGAGGTCCGACCCGAAACAGTTGAAGTGCGAGAAACCGAGATCGTCGATCAGGATGACCAGGATGTTCGGCGCGCCCTCGTTCGGATGGTTCGGCGTGGGCCACCACGGCACTGACTCGGCGACGGTCTTGCCAATCGTTCCTTCAAATCGCTCGTACTGCTTCACCACTCCCCCTGACCACGACTCACGCTAGACCGCGACCGCCGTCGCCTACGCCGAGCGACTGATCATCGACGTGACGACATCGCGCGTGGGACACGTCGCCGGGCCGAGGACCGAGATCGCGACAGCCGCCGCGGCGTTGCCGCGTTGCGCCGCCTCGATGACACCCGTACCGAGCGCGAGTTCGGCGAGGAAGACCCCGGAGTGCGTGTCACCCGCGCCGTTCGTGTCGACGACGACGACGCTGAACCCCGCGACATGGACCGGTCCGCCGCCCTTGACCAGTACGGTGCAGCCGCTCGCGCCGTGGCGCACGACAACGCCGCGTCGACCCGTGAGCGTCGCGAGCGCTCGCACGGCCTCATCCAGCGACGACGCACCAGTGAGCGAGGTCGCCTCGGTCTCGTTGCAGAGCGTCCAATCGGCGCGGTCAAGGATTCGGCGAAGGTTCTCTTCGGGGATGTCGGTCACCCGGATCGCCGGATCAAACGCGACGATCACGTCATCGCTCAATCGCTCGATCCATTCGAGCACCATGGGTGCGGAGTCGGAGTACATGACGTTGTAGCCCGAGACCACCACGTACTCGCCGTCGCGAACGTCGAGCGACGACAGATCCTCGGGCCGCAGCGAAGCCTCGGCGCCGGCTGACGTGATGAACGTTCGCTCTCCGCCGTCGTCGATCATCGCGACGCAGAATCCGGCATCGTTTTCTGCGTCAGCTTCGATCGGTTCGTCGACGTGGTCGTCGTCGAACGCGCCTCGCGCGATCGTGGAGAACGGTCCCTGACCGAGGCGACCGGCGTAGACCGCGCCGACGCCCTGACGGGCGGCGGCGCTCATCGCGTTGTAGCCACCGCCGGTGGCGATCCGGTGCTCGGACGCCAGTATGTCGCCCCCACGTTCGGGGATCTGGTCGATGCGCACGACGATGTCGATCATGACAGTGTCGAGACAGAAGAGACGGGCCGATTCGCTCACTCGTTCACCATAACGACCGTCACGATCGGGCGAGGAGGTATGTGAGTCCCTTGGCTCCAGGAACACGGAAGGCCCGAATACAATCGACCCCAACGACACGCGGTGTCACGAAAGGGGTGCGGTGAGCGGAGTCTCTGAGGTTGTCGTCACCGGCAGTGCCGGTGCCCTGCGCATTGAGGAGAATGGCATCAACGTCATCACCGAGGGCGAACGCAAGGGCCAGCCTCGAGAACTCTTCTGGCCGTGGTTCGGGGCCAACGTGTCGGTCCTCGGACTGAGTTATGGCGCTTACATCTTGGGCTTCGGTATCTCGTTCTGGCAGGGCCTCATCGTCGCGATCATCGGCATCATCGTGAGTTTCATCCTGTGCGGGATCATCGCGACCGCCGGCAAGCGCGGATCGGCACCCACCATGGTGTTGAGTCGCGCCGCCTACGGCGTTCGCGGCAACCGATTGCCGTCGTTCATCTCGTGGCTGCTCTGTGTCGGATGGGAGACCGTCCTCACCGTCATCGCCGTGCTCGCGACCTCGACCGTGTTCACGCGGTTGGGGTGGGGCGGCGGCGACGCCGTGAAGGCAGTGTCGATGATCGTCATCGCGGCCCTGATCATCGTGGGTGGCGTCATGGGCTTCGATCTGATCATGCGTATGCAGGCCGTGATCACCGTGATCACCGGTGTCCTCACGGTCATGTTCATCATCCTCACGTTCAAGCACGTCCACTGGCACGTCGTGTCGCACGTGACGAGCGGACACTTCCAGGCGCTCATCGGAGCGCTCGTCTTCGTGATGACGGGCTTCGGCCTCGGATGGGTGAACGCCGCCGCCGACTACTCGCGCTACTTGCCGCGCAAGGCGTCGACGGGTGGCGTCGTGTGGTGGACGACCTTCGGGTCGTCGATCGCGCCGGTCATCCTCGTCTTCTTCGGTCTTTTGTTGGCGGGCTCGTCGGCTTCACTCAGCACGGCGATCGGCGATGACCCCGTCGGGGCCTTGGCACGACTGCTGCCGACGTGGTTCCTCGTGCCCTTCGTCATCGTCGCGGTCCTCGGCCTCGTCGGCGGCGCGGTGCTCGACATCTACTCCTCAGGTCTCTCGCTGCTCTCGGCCGGACTCAAGATTCCGCGCTTCGCCGCCGCGCTCGTCGACGGCGTCGTCATGGTCATCGGGACCATCTACATCGTCTTCGTCAAGGCCAACTTCCTCGCACAGTTCGAAGGCTTCCTCATCACCGTGGGCGTCCTCATCGCCGCGTGGTGCGGCGTGTTCCTCGGCGACCTGCTCCTTCGAAAGAAGGACTACGTCGACGCCGACCTCTTCCAGAACTCCGGGCGCTACGGCGACGTTCGTCTGATACCGGTATTGACGACGATCGTCACGAGTGCGATCGGATGGGGTCTCGTGACGAACACCGGCGCGTCGTGGCTGACGTGGCAGGGGTACCTGCTGGGACCGTTGCACCTGGGCGGCAAGTCCGGCAACTGGGCGTACGCCAACCTCGGCGTCTTCGCGGCGCTGGTGCTGAGTTTCCTCGTCACGGTCATCTTCACGAGCGCGCAGGTTCGCCAACAAGAAGCGACCGCACCGACGCCCGTACCGGTCGCCTGACACACCGCCGTCGTCTCGCCACGCGGTGAGAATTCGCTCGCCGATTGGGACGAGAGCCCTCAAGAACCCTGCGTAGAATTAGGGCGGTTGGGTTCAGAGGAGTTGCATTGCGTATCGGTGTTCTCACGGCGGGTGGTGACGCGCCCGGACTCAACGCGGCTATTCGGGCCATTGGCCAGATGGCCATACGCGACGGCCACGAAGTCATCGGCATCGCCAACGGCTGGGCCGGTCTGGCCAGTGAGTACTCCGGTCGCCCGCTCGTCGCCAACGACCTCCAGGGTGTGATCGCCCAGGGCGGCACGCTGCTCGGGACCGCTCGTTACAACCTCGACAATCCCGCGGGCGGACGCGAACGAGTGCTCGCCGCGATCGATGAGCACCTCGACGCGTTGGTCTCCATCGGCGGCGACGGCACCCACCGGATCTCCTCGTGGCTCGCCGAGCACGGCGCACCGATCGTCGGGGTGCCCAAGACGCTCGACAACGACCTGCTCGGCACGGATTACTGCATCGGTTTCGACACCGCGATCAGCATCGTGGCCGAGTCGATCGACCGTCTCTACACGACCGCGGCGTCGCACCACCGCGTCATGGTCGTCGAGACGATGGGTCGTTTGACCGGATGGGTCGCTGCCATGGGCGGACTCGCCGGTGGCGCCGACATGATCGTGATCCCCGAGTTCCCGGTCACGATGGACGACATCATGCGACACCTCGCGCGACGCGTCGAGGCCGGGTTGGCCTTCTCGATCGTCGTGGTCGCCGAGGGCGTGAATCTCGCCACGCTGGGCGGGGTCGAGAAAGATGAGCTGTCGACCGAAGGCGTCGGCGGCGTTCGACTCGCGACGCGCGGCGTCGGTCAGTTCGTCGCGTCAAAGATCGAAGAGCTCACCGACATCGAAGTCCGAACGACGGTCCTCGGGCACCTGCAACGCGGCGGCAGTCCGACGGCGCACGACCGCATCTGGGCGACGCGCGTCGGTGCCGGGGCTTACGACGCCGTGGTCTCGGGCAAGTTCGGGACCATCCCGGTCGTGCGCGACAACAACGTGGTCCTCAGTCCGATCTCGTCGGTCATCGGTGGCCAACGTCAGGTGCCGCGCGAGATCTACGAACTCTGCTCGGTGTTCTTCTAGAAGTCGATTTCGATGACGGGTGGTCGCGGGGCGCAGGGGTCGAACGCGAACTCGCTTTTCGCGTTCGCAGCGATTCGTGCCTCCTCTGCGGCGCGGTCCGCGTCAGCCGTGGCGATTGCCTTGATGACGTCGATATCGGCGGGACGTGCGAGGAATTCCTCGAGATAGTCCGGGCGCTTCGTGGCTACCTCGGACGTGTCCTTGCAACCTCCCAGTGGACCCATTCAAGTCTCACCGCGACACGGTGTCCACGAACGCGTTCAGTTCGTCGGTCGTGGGGCCGGTCGCCGGACCGGGCTTCGTGACGGACAGCGCCGCCGCCGCGTTCGCCCAGCGCGCCGCCTCCCGTGGCGGTCGCCCCGACGCCAACTGCGCCGCGAACGCCCCGACGTGGGCGTCACCGGCGCCGTTCGTATCGACGACGCCGACGCTGAAACCCGGAACGAACTCACTGCGCTCTGCCGACTCAGCGACGACACATCCCGCAGCGCCGACGCGCACGATCGCACCGCCGCGATTCATCCGAGACCGGAGGAGGCGTGCGGCGTCACCGGCATCGGTGGCGTCGGTCATCAGGATCGACTCACGCTCATTGCAGGAGAGCCAGTCGACGCGTTCAAAGACGGCATCGAGGAACGATGCGTCGATGTCTCGCACGATCGGCCCCGGATCGAACAGAAACGTCGTCGAAGGTGGAATGCGAGTGAGGAAATCGAGAAGTGCGCGCGAGTTGCTCTCGTGCAGGAGGGCGTAGCCGGAGAAGTACACGAAGTCGCGTTCCGTCACGTCGAGCTCATCGAGTTGCGACGTCGACAGTGTCGCTTCGGCGCCGACGCTCGTGAGGAACGTGCGCTCGCCACCGTCCTCGACCATGGCGACGACGAACCCGGTGTCGAGTTCGTCATTCGGTGCAGTCGCGACGACGATGTCCTCGTGACGCATCGCCGCTTCGGCCATTGAGGCGAACGGTCCCAGTCCGACGATTCCGCCATAGACCGACGTGAGACCGAGTCGCGACGCGGCCGCCATCACGTTGAAGCCTCCCCCGGCGAAGGACTCGCCATGTTCGGCCAAGCTGTCCGAACCTCGTCGCGGAAGTGCCTCGACGTTGAGGACGATGTCGACGACGACGCTATCGACGAGTATCAGTCGTGGCGCAACGCTCACGCGGCGTGTTGCTCGGAACCGTTTCGCAGTTCCAACAGACGTCGAGCCATGTCATCGAGCTCGAGGCCATTCACGCGTGTCACTGTTTCGCGCGCCTCGATCGGAAAGACGTTGAGGCCGCATCGCGATCCGACGATCGCGCCGGTCATCGCCGCGATCGTGTCGCTGTCGCCACCGAGAGAGGCGGCCACTCGACACGCCAGCCATGGTTCGTCGCTGAAGGCGCTCGCAACGGCGAAGGCCGCGGGTACGGACTCCCACGTCGCGAGACTCGTACCCACGAGGATCGGTAGGAGGTCAACGACGCCCTCGGCGTCGAGTCCGTGGACGAGGTCGATTGCCCAACGGATGCGCACCGCGACGTCCGCGCCGGCGATCCAGTGTCCTCGTCGCGATCCGCGCACCGCGGCATCGCACGCGGTGTCGATCATGACCTCGAACGTGAGTCCTTCGACGCCCGCGCTCACGGCACCGGCCACGGCCGCCGCCCCAGCCAGCGCAACGCTCGTGTTGTGCGTCAGTCGGCTCGCCTGGGCCACGCGAGTGACGAGCTCGTCGATATCGAGGGAGCGAACGGCGATCGCGACCGGCGTGATGCGCATCGCGGCGCCGTTCGTGTCACCGCGACGTCCGACCTCTTCCGGATCGCCGCCGGCCATGAGCGCGTTGATCGCGCGCTTGGTCGAGGGACCCAGGAGATCGAGCGATCCCTTCGCCTTCATGGACTCTTCCCACGCGATCAGCGTGTCGGCCCAACTATGGATGTTGACCTCGCCTTGACCTTCGATGAGTTCGGTTGCCAGCAACACCGCCTGTTCGGTGTCGTCGGTGATACGCCCGGCCGTCATGCCCTCGGCGATGGGGTGATCGGTGGGCGCCGGTTCGAAGTCGACGAGGACCTTGCCGAAGACGCTCACGACCTCGTCTCTGGACATCATCTGCGTCGGCATGCCCAGCGCGTCACCGATGGCGAGCCCGTAGAGGGCTCCGGCGGCGCGGTCGAACTGCGTCACTTTCTCCACTCCCTCACACTACGAAAGCAAACTCGCAATTGTGTTCCATTTGACACTTCGGCGACCAAGAATCGAATGCTCGTAAGGTGGTCATCGCATGCCACGCCGTCCGCCACACCACCGCACAGTGCTCGGAGCGAACTCGTGATCCCGCTCCTCGCCAGCGCCCAGATGCGAGAGGCCGACGCCCGCGCGGTGGCGAGCGTCGGAGGCGAGGCCCTCGTGGCCGCGGCTGGCACCGCCGTCGCGCTCGAGGCCCAGTCGCTGCTCGGCTCGTGTTATGGCTCGCGCGTCGCGGTCCTGGTCGGGCCAGGTCTCAACGGCGCCGACGGTCGTGTCGCCGCGGCGTGGTTGGACGCACGGGGCGCCAAGGTCGAGGTCGTCGAGGTGGCGCATCAGCCCAAGGAACTACGCGGCTACTCGTTGGTCATCGACGCCGCCTTCGGTCTCGGCTGCTCGCGTCCCTACGTCGCGCCGTCGGTTGCCGTCGGCACCCTGGTCCTCGCAGTCGACCTGCCCTCCGGCGTCGAGGCCGACACCGGCGAGTTGTTCGGATCACCGATGCGCGCCGACGTCACGCTCGCCCTGGGTGCGCTCAAGCCCGCCCACGTCACTGGTCCGGCGGCCGCGTTCTGCGGACGTCTGCGCTTCGCGGGACTGGGCATCGTGCAACGCTTCGACGACGGCCTGATGGAAGACAGCGACCTCAGCGTGCTAATCCAGCGAGCGACGACCGACCACAAGTGGACTCACGCGATCCAGGTGCTCGCGGGTTCGACGCTGATGCCGGGCGCCGCCGACCTCGTCGTGCGCGGCGCACTGGCGGCCGGAGCGTCCATGATCCGCCTCGCCAGCCACGGCGACGTCGCGCAGTCGGTTGACCTCCCGGCCGAGGTCGTGCGCAGTGACTCGGCGACGGTCGAGCCGCGCAGCAAGTGTGTCGTGGCCGGTCCCGGCCTCGGCACCGATGCACTCGACTGGTTGCGCGAACGTCTGAGCGACGTCGCGATGCCCGTGGTCTTGGACGCCGACGGGCTCGACCGAACGTTGGTCCCCTCGACGCAGAGCCACGCGCGGTGGGTACTGACCCCACACGAAGGCGAGTTCGTGCGACTGACCGGTGTGGCACTCCCCGCCAACCACCTGGACGCCGTGCGCTCGCTCGCTCGCGAGTTGGACTGCGTCGTACTGCTGAAGGGCGCGACGACGATCATCGCCGACCGCGACGGTCGCGTGCGAGTCGTGCGCTCGGGCACCCCCACGCTCGCCACCGCAGGCAGCGGCGACGTCCTCTCGGGCGTGATCGGTGCCACCATCGCACGGGGTCACGACCAACTCGAAGCGGCGGCGTTGGGCGCGCACCTGCATGGGCGCGCGGGCGCGTCACTCCCTGACTATGCCAGCGCCTCGGACATCCCTGCGGCCATCAGCGACATCATCGCGTCACTCTCCTAGGGCCACGCTGACTCGCTCGGTCGCCACGAGCGACGGTCGTCACCCAGGTCCGCGAGGGTACGGTGGTGAGGGAGGTTTTCATGGAGAAGTCGCCAGAGGCGGTGCTGGAGCACGAAGAGGGCCGCGGCCTTCTGGCCCCGATGACCGTGACCATCGACGACGAGGGACTCGACGAGAACGACCCGCGTCGTCGTTCGATTCGTGACTGGCTGGCCACTCACCCGAATCCCACGCCAGCGCAACTCGCCGAGGCCGGCCTCGTCGCGCCGCACCTTCCTGCGCCATGGGGGCTCGGCGCCGACGCGAATCATCAGCTCATCATCGACGACGAACTGAAACGTGCGAACGTCCGCCTGCCCATCAACCCCATCGGCATCGGTTGGGCCGGACCGACGATCCTCTTCGCCGGCACCGAGGCCCAGCAGCGACGTTGGCTGCCGAAGCTCCTGAGCGGCGAGGAGTTCTGGTGCCAGCTCTTCAGCGAACCGAACGCCGGGAGTGACCTCGCCTCGCTGACCACCAAGGCCGTGCGCGACGGTGACGAGTGGATCATCACCGGCCAAAAAGTCTGGACCAGTTACGCGCACCTCGCGACGTGGGGCATCTTGCTCGCTCGGACCTCTGACGAAGGCGCCCCCCAAAAGGGCATCAGCTACTTCATCTGCCCCATGAACGCACCGGGGGTCACGATTCGACCGATCATCGACATCACCGGCGACCACGCCTTCAACGAGGTCTTCCTCGACGAGGTCCGACTCCCGGCCGACTATCTGATTGGCGAGGTGAACGACGGATGGCGCCTCGCCAAGGTCACCCTGGGTAATGAGCGCGTCTCGCTCTCGGGCGAAGGCGTGCTGTGGGGTCGGGGACCGACCGCCGCCGACCTCGTCGAGTTGGTGCGCACGTCATCGATACCGCACGATGCCCTCGAGCGCGACGAGCTCGTGCGCTGTTGGTCCCACGGCGAGATCCTTCGACTGCTGCGCCTTCGACTCGTCGCGGCCGCCCAGGCCGGACGAGAGCCTGGCGCAGAGGCGAGCGTGCGCAAGGCCCTCGCCGACGACCACGGCCAAGAGGTCATGGAACTCGCCAATCGGCTCGCGGGCGCCGCGGGGATGCTCGCCGGTCGCGGGCCCGGCGGTTCCGACGGCGCCGACGGCAGCGCGTGGGCCTTCGGATTCCTCTACTCCCAAGCGCTCACGATCGGCGGGGGCACGTCGGCGGTGCAGCGCAACATCATCGGTGAACGAGTGCTCGGCCTGCCCAAGGATCCGTCACACTAAACGTGTCACTTGCCCTTCTGAGGCTCCCACGTGAAATTTCGCAGGGCAATTGCGAAACTGATCACGCCCCAGAGACCGAGGACGAGGAACGGCCGAGCCTGCAACCCCGATCCGCCCGGCACGGCGATGGCGTGCTGCATCCCGCCGACGATCGGCTCGAGGGGCAGGTATGACGAGAGATTCAACAGCCAGTGGGGCAAGAGATTCGGCGCGAGGAAGACACCGCTCACGAAACTCAAGATCACGACGGTGAAAGGCCCAACCGATCCCGCCATCTCCGACGTCGTGATCACCCGCGTCAACGCGAGCCCCATGGCCGAGAAGGCGAAGACGCCGAGCACCGTGTAACAGAGAATCGCCAGATACGCGTGAGCGGGCAGTGAAAGGTGGTAGCCGACGCGCGACACGGCGACCATCACGATGATGAGTCCGAGTGACGTCACGAAGAGGTAGAGGATCTCACCCGTGAGAAAGACCCCCGAAGGCATGGGCGTCCCGCGAAATCGCTTCAGCCAGCCGGCTTCGCGAGCACCGACGATGGCGACGAGGATGCCGGTGAAGGTACCGAGCATCACGCCGTACGTCGTGAGTCCGCCGGTGTAGAAGGCGATCGTCGAGATGTGGTGCCCCTCGACCAGGATGTACTTCGACTTACTGCCGAGCACTGAGTTGAAGAGCATCAAAAATCCGACCGGCATCAGGACGCCGAAGATGACGGTGCGTGCGCTGCGCGTGTAGGCGACGAGGTTGTAGCGCGCCTGTCGCAGCGAGAGTCGAACGAAACTCATGTCGATTCTCCGGTCACGCCGAGGAACACGTCGTCGAGTGTCGGACGCACGACGCCGAGGCCAGAGAGGACGATCCCCTCGCGCTCCGCGTGCTGCAAGAGCCGAAACAATGAGCGTTGCGCGTCCGGGACCGCCGCCGAGACCATGTCGCCGATGACGCGAAAATCGATGCCCGTCTTCTCAGAGAGCGCCACGACGTCGAGGCCCGGTTGGTGGTCGAAGCGCACGGTGGTCTCTCCGGCCAGAGCGATCAGTGTCGTCGATGTGCCTTCGGCCACAATGCGACCGCCCGCGAGGATCGCGATGCGATCACAGAGGTGTTGCGCCTCTTCCATGTAGTGAGTGGTCAAGAGGATCGACGTGCCCTTCGCGCGCAGTCCTTCGAGCATCGTCCAGAACTCTCGACGGGCCGACGGATCGAAGCCCGTCGTCGGTTCATCGAGGAAGAGCAGTTCCGGCGACCCGACGATGCCGAGGGCCACGTCAACACGTCGACGCTGTCCTCCGGAGAGTCGACCGATGCGGGCATTCGCCTTGTCGCTGAGACCGACGAGCTCCAATGTTTCGGCGACGCTCTTGGGTTTGGTGAAGAACCCGGCGAAGAGTGCGACCGTCTCGGCAACCGTGTGAATCGGATCGAAGTCCGAGTCCTGGAGGACCAGTCCGATTCGGTCCTTCCATGCTCCGCCACCCTTTTGGGGATCGACGCCGAGCACCGTCACGTGCCCCTCGTCCGGCACTTGATAGCCCTCGAGGATCTCGACGGTCGTCGTCTTGCCGGCCCCGTTCTTGCCGAGAAGGCCGAAGATCTCACCGCGTTCGACGTTGAAGGACACGTCGTCGACGGCCGTGAGAGAACCGAAGCGCTTGGTGAGCCCGGTCACTTCAATGACGTTGGCCATTGACCCCCCTGTCGGCACTAGTTCTACCAAAGATGGTTCGTCGCGGCACGGTGCGACGGGGCGTCGACGGCGGCGATCGGAACTAGTTGTCGCGCGCCAGTTTCTCGAGCGCCGGCAAGGCGGCTTCGACGCGGGCGCGCTCGGCGGCCGTGAGTCGTTCGAGGCGAGCGCTCATGCCCATGGTCCGTTCACTCCAGAGCGCACCCAACACTGAGCGGCCGTGCTCCGAGAGTTCCACTAATGAGGCTCGCTTGTCCTCGGGGTCCTCGGTGCGCATGAGAAGGTTGACCTCTTCGAGACTCGCGACGACTCTCGTCGCGACCGGTGCGCCAATGGATTCGATCGAGGCGAGCGCGCTGATGCGCAGTGGTCCGAACTCGTCGACGCTCGCGAGCGCCGAGACCTGCGAGGGTGACAGCACCGTGCTGCCCTGGTGGCGTAGTGCTCGAGCGAGACGAAGGAGTACCAAGCGGAGCCGCGCGGCCGTGTCGACGGTGCGTTCGGACTCCACGACAGACTTCATTGCACGACCTCTGTCTCGAGGGCGATCTCGCCGGGCACGCCGCTCGATGTTCCCGCGGCGTCACCCAGGTGCTCGCGCAGCGGCTGGTCGTCACGGACGAAGCGCTTGCCGCGCAGGGCCGACGCGAGCGCCCCGATGATCGACATGACGACGGCCGCGCCGAAGACGATCCCGAGGCCGTGGTGGAACGAGCTTTCTATCAAGTTGGGGAAGAAGTGCTTGCCGGTCAAGACCAGCCACTGGGCGTGACTCACGTGCGCCGAGGCCTGGGAACCGAGGAGCTCCTTCAGCGGATTCTTGCCGAGGAACGCAGAGAAGAGACTGCCGACCGGTGGCACGTTTGCGATCGAGTGGGCCAGCGTCGTGCCCACGCCGTGCGCGGTGAGTCCCCTGTACATCGCCTTCGGGAGGGTGTTCGTGAGTCCGATGATCATGAGCGAGAAGAAGATGCCGATCGACAGCACGAAACCGGTGTTCAAGAACGAGGCTTGGATACCGGCCGCGCCACCGCGTTCCTGGGCCGGCACGCTGTTCATGATCGCCGCGGCGTTGGGCGCTGAGAACATCCCGCCGCCGACACCGTTCGCGAAGACCAGGACCGCGAAGGTCAAGTAGCTGAAATTGGTCGGCACGAGGAGGAGCCCGACGAAGCTCGCACCGAAGACGAGCATGCCCGCGGTCGAGAGGATGCGCGCGCCGTGACGGTCCGAGAGATAGCCCGAGATCGGCCCGGCGAACAAGAAACCGGTCGTCAGCGGCAAGAGATAGATCCCGGCCCACAGCGGCGTCGCGGAGTACGCGTAACCGTGTAGCGGCAGCCAGATGCCCTGGAGCCAGATGATGAGCATGAACTGGAGGCCACCGCGCGAGATCGCCGCCAAGAAACCGGCCGCGCTGCCCGTCGAGAAGGCGCGCATCCTGAAGAGGCGCAGGTTGAACATCGGGGACTCCACGCGGTTCTCGATGATGAAGAACGCGATCAAGAAGACGACGCCGATGAGAAAGGCACTAAGGACGCGTGGCGACGTCCAGCCCATGGAGTGGTGTCCGTAGGGCTGGATGCCGTAGACGATGCCGACGAGGATCGACGTGAGGCCGACCGCGAAGGTGAGATTGCCCCACCAGTCGATCCGGGCCTCGGCGCGCTTGCCGTTGTCACGCAGACTTACGTAGCCCCAGATCGTCCCAAAGATGCCGAAGGGCACCGAGACCCAGAACACCAGGCGCCAGTCCACGACCGAGAGCAGACCGCCGGCGATCAGACCGATGAACGATCCGCCGATCGCCGCGACCTGGTTGATCCCCATCGCCATGCCGCGCTGGTCCGACGGGAAGGCGTCGACGAGGATCGCACTCGAGTTCGCGAAGAGCATCGCGCCGCCCACGCCCTGGATGAGTCGCCAGAGCACGAGCCACAGTGCACCGGTCCCGCCGTGATACGGGTCGAGGGCCAAGAGGACCGATCCCATGGTGAAGACCGCGAAACCCAGGTTGAAGATGCGCACGCGCCCGACGATGTCGCCCAATCGACCGAGGCTGATGACGAGGACCGCGGTCACGAGGAGATAGCCCTGCAAGAGCCACAACAGGTAGCCGACGTTGCCGGCCGACAAGGGATCGATGCCGAGACCTCGGAAGATCGCCGGCAGCGAGATCAGGATGATCGATGAGTTGATGGTGGCGAGGAAGACACCGAGGGTCGTATTCGTGAGGGCGATCCACTTGTAGCGATCGCCGTGTACCGCGTCCAATGTTTTGGGGGCCATTCGTCCGCTTCTCGTATTTAGTTGCTTGACTTCAAGCAAGTATATCTGGACCCTCCCCCGATGTCGACACCGGCACAGGACGGGTTTGACGCAATAAGTTGTCTGTCACGACTCGCACGAGAAGGGCATCACATGGCACACGCCAAACTCACCGGGCACCATCTGGTGACCGCTGAAAAGATCCTGAATCATCCCACCAGCCACAACATCGAGTGGCACGACGTGGCGGCGTTATTGGCCGAGATCGGCACGATCACTGAAGGTAACAACCACCGCTTCACCGTGACATTGGGTGACGAGACCGAGATACTCGATCGACCCCGCGGCAAGGACATCGACACCCAGCAGGTGGTCGACCTGCGCCGAATGCTGCACGCCGCCGGCTTCACCCTGGAGAACATCCACGAATCGCCCACGAGCGACTAATTCGTCGTCGAGTCCTCGAGCGCACTGAGTCGGGCAATCGCCGCGCGCACCTCGTCGCGTAAGACCACGCGGTCATTGAAGTCACTGCCCTTGGGCGCGATCGCCTCGCCGATCGCCACGCGCACGACACCGCGGTGCGGTCGAAAACTCCCCGGCCGCAGCACTTCACGCGAGCCGCGAATGCCCACCGGCACGACGGCCACGTTCGATGACGTGGCCGTCTCGAAGGCGCCGAGGCGAAAGACTCGCAGTCCCGGTCGAGGACTGATCGAACCCTCGGGGAATATCAGCACGTGGTGTCCACGCTGGACGGTAGCCACCAGCCGTTCGACTGACGCGGCGCTGCGCTCGGCGCGACCGCGCTCGACGAACACGCACCCGAAGCCCCGCATGATGCGCCCCAGCAGGAACTGGTGCTCCATATCGGTGCTCGAGACGAAGGTGACTGGCTCATTCAAGAACACGTACAACACGAGGCCGTCGATGAAGCTCGAGTGATTGGCGGCGATCACCGCCGGGTGCGTGCTCTCGGGCAGGTCGCCCTCGACCCGCACCGTGAGACCCAGCGCGCGACAGGTCACTCGGGCGAGTGCGCGGCCAGCGCGGCGTCGTTGGGGCACTGACAGTGGCAACACCGCAAGCGACCAGATCGCGATCGCGAACGGCACGAGCATCGTCCACGCGTAGAGCGTGTAGAGCACGTCGCCCGATTCATCGGACGTCGAGTTCGACGCCGCCGACGGGGCGGACCTCGTCGAGCGTCGTCGCCATAGGTCGCGTGCACTCTCGACGACTCGCCGCGCCACGTGAGACATCAGCGCAGCCGCGGCACGATCCTTCGCCGGGGCCGGCGAACGCGGCACGTACGCGCCGCTCACCGATCCGCGAGCGGCATCGATCGCTGCCAGCCAGTCTGCTGGCGTCACGGCGCTGAGGAACACCTCGTCGGGCAGCGTGACGCCGAAGGTGCGCTCGAACTGGTCGCACACTTCGACCAACGCGAGGCTGTCGACGCCGAGATCGTCGGTGAGTTTGCTCTGCATCGTGAGCGAGCCGTCGCGGTCCAGTTGCAACTGGTCAAGCAGCGCTCTCACGTCGCGAAGGACGAGTTCCTCGTCGGTCATCCCGGTCGCGTCGCTCATGGACGAGACCTCGGACGCGTCGCGTCGCCACGATCCGCACCGTCACGTGGGTGTCGAAGGGCCATCTCGATCCTCTCTGGCGATCGCGTTCACCACGATGCAATGACGCGCGCTCGAATTGCGAGCGGCACGTCGCGACATCATCGCTGTCGTAAAACTATGGGTGAAACGACTTCGGTCCATCAGTGAAGCCTGCTAGACCCCAAAGGATGGGAGAGTTCAGCGCCACGATCTCGGCCGGTCCCTACTGGGCGTGCGTCTCGGCGCTCGCCGTGACCTGCGTGGTGCTGTGCACCTGGTCCCGACTTCGCCCGGGACGCTGGGGACCTCGGGCGGCGAAGGTCATCGGCGTCGTACTGTTCTCGGACTGCGTCGTTGACACCGTGCGCCAATTGACGGGCGGCACGTGGCACGTGAAGACCTCGTTGCCACTCGCGCTGTGCAACTTCGCGCTCTTCGTCGCGGCCGCGGCGTGTTGGTGGCGCGTGCGGCTCTTGGTCGAGGTCACCTACTACTGGGCGCTCGCCGGGACCGTGCAAGGGCTCGTCACGCCCGATCTCAACGTAGGGTTCCCGCACCTCGAGTTCTTCGAATACGTGATCGGCCACACGTTGATCATCGTCGCAGCCCTGTTCCTGGTGGTCGGCCTTGGATTGCAGCCCCGCTCCGGCTCGGTCCTTCGCGTGACGATGCTCACCTATATATACGTCGCGCTCGTAGGGCTCGTCGACGCGGTACTCGGCGCGAACTACATGTTCCTTCGCACGGCGCCCCATCAATGGACACTCCTTCGACTCATGGGTCCCTACCCGTGGTACCTCGTTACGGGCGTCGTCGTCGTCCCGCTCTTCTTCGCCCTGCTCTACAGCCCGTTCTGGCTGATGCGCCGAGGCGAGCAGTCCAGTGTCCGACCCATCAGCGCGTCACTGCGAACCCGCTCATGAGCGAGTCGCTCGACCCAACGTCTCGGCACGCACCGCGCCTCTACAAGTGGAACTCGCGCGTCGTGTGGGGTGCGGTCATTGCGTCCTTCGCCTCGGGATTCGGCCAGTTCGGCGTCGTCACGGCGTTGGGCAGCGTGGCGCGCACCTTCGGACATCTGGTCCACGGCGCGACGCTCGCCGATCAGGCCGGGCTGTCCGGCACGAAACTCGGCGTCGGACTGGCGATCATCCGCCTCGCTTCCCTCGGCGGTCTGCCACTGACCTCGATGGCCGACCGATTCGGTCGCCACCGGATGTTGGTGTTGACCGTCGGGCTCGGGCTCAGCGCGACAGTCCTCGCGGCGGCGAGTCCCGGTTACTGGTGGTTCGTCGTGATCTTCGCCTGCGGACGACCGCTGCTCAGTGCGACGAACGCACTGTCGGAGGTCATCGCGGCCGAACAGACCGACACGCAAAGCCGCGCCAAGGCGCTCGCCCTCGTGGCCGCCGGTTACGGCGTCGGCGCCGGCTGCACCGCGATCATCCACAGTCTGGCCTCCAAGACACTGGGGTTTCGAGGGCTGTTCTTGTTGGCGGTGGTGCCGTTGGCGTTGCTGCCCATCATCAGCCGCTGGGCGACCGAGCCGGACCGATTCGCCCTCGCCGGCGTGGCGACCGACCACGTCGTGCCCGTGCTGCGCGCGGTCGGACCCGAGTTTCGAAAGCGGTTGCTCTTATTGTCGGTCCTCGCCTTCGCGCTCTCCTTCATCACCGGCCCGGCGAACAGTTTCATCTTCCTCTTCGCCCAGAACATCGATCACCTGTCGGGTGCGACGACGGCCTTGATGGTCGTCGGCGCTGGGGTGACCGGTCTCGCCGGGCTGCTCATCGGACGGTGGATGGCCGACCGGATCGGACGCCGCGTGACCGGAGCACTGGGCATGGTCGGGCTCGCGCTCTTCGGCGTGCTCTCCTACAGCGGACCGCACGTCGACCTAATTCTGGGTTACGTCTTCGGCGTCATGTTCGGATCGATCTTCGCGCCCGCCGGTGGCGCACTCGTCAACGAACTCTTCCCCACCGCCGTCCGGGCCTCGGCCTCGGGCTGGTTCCTCGCCGCGGGCGTCCTGGGCGCGGTCGTCGGACTCGTCGTCTTCGGCGCGATCGCCGACATCGGCAACCGTTTCGCTCTCGCGGCCGACCTCACCTTCTTGCCGGCGATGCTCGTGAGCGCGCTGTTCTGGACGCTGCCTGAGACCAAAGGCCGCGAGCTCGAGGACCTCTGGACCTGACTCAGTTCAGCGGCGTCGTGACACTGGTGCCGGCGACGAGCTGTTCGCGGCCTTCCTTGCCGAGCCGCCACGCCGAGGAACGGCCCTTCACTGTCCAGTAGCTCGGACCACCGACGATCGCGGTCTCTTCGTCGATGCCGAGCACCGTGACCGACGGGTCCTCGGGCAACAAGAAGCGCGTCACCATGTCCGGGATTCGCGCGGCGAAGGCGTCGAAGTGCGGGATGACGCGAAGGTGTGGCAGTAATCCCAAACCTTCCGTGCCGCCCTCTCGGGGGTGTCGAAGTGAGGGCACCCATGACGAGAACGCCATCGCACCAGCGCTGCAACCAGCCAGTGCCGAACCGGCGCGCCAGGCGTCGACGATCGCGTCCCATACGACCGTCTCGCGAAGCGTCTCGGCGAGGAACGCCGGGTGCCCACCGGACAGATAGATGAGTCCCGCGCCGTCGACCTGCTGGGCGATCGTCGTGTCATTGGCGTCGCGACGATCGTTGATCTCGAGGATCACCGCTTCGACACCCAGGCGCTCGGCCTGCGCGCGGCCCAACGAGTGCCAACGCTCGACGACCGGCGGGCCATCGGGCACCGCCGCGGTCGCGATCTGCACGTAACGCGGGGGTCGTCCGGCGATGAGCCCACCTTCGATCTCGGCCATCTGGGGCAAGTACTCGCCCGAACCGACCAGGGCCAACGGGCCCGGGCCCTGATTTTCGCTCATCACATCCCCAGCTTCACGATTCGAAGTTTTCCCAGCGTCGAACTGGCCCAACACCAGTCAAAAGCACGGTTCGTCTCACAATAATGGCGAGCCGTGTGCGCCCCGCGCATACGTGCTCCCACGCCAGTCCACGAATCACTGATCGGCCGTGCGCGAGCACGACGCCGGGCTACGCGCCGAAGACCGGCACGATCTGTGCGCGCGCGATCGCGTGGAAGCGCAGGTTGAAACCAGCGATCGCCGGTGCCGAGTCGCCCTCGAGGTCGAGTCGTTCGACGTCGAGCGCGTGCACGGTCGTGACGTAGCGGTGCGCGACGTCGCCGGCAGGTGGCGCGGCGCCGACGTAACCACGGGTGCCGGCGTCATTGCGCAGTTGCAACACACCCTCGGGCAGGCCATCGGAACCCTCGGCTCCCGCGCCCGACGCGAGTTCGTGCACGTCAACCGGGATGTTCACCGCCACCCAGTGCCAGAACCCGCTGCCCGTCGGTGCGTCCGGGTCGTGGACAGTGATCGCAAAGCTCTTGGTCTCGGCGGGAAAGCCCGACCAGGACAAGTGCGGGGAGAGGTTCTCGCCGCTGTAACCCATGAAATTCGCGACCTGCGCGTTGGAGAGCGTCTCGCCGTCGGCGACGTCAGTACTCGTCAAATCAAAGGTCGCAACGTCGGGAAAGAATGCGAAGGTCAGTGGCGCTCGGGTGGGGTCAGTCATGAAGTCCTCCTGGTCGAAATGGTCAACGACCTATGACTGTAGCCACGCCGCACGAGAGCGTCTCGCAACGCACGTCGCAGCGCTCCGCGAACCTCGATTCCTCGTCAACGCTGCGCTTCGAGTACTTCGCAACAAAAGTTTCACAATGTAAAAACCTTCTCAAAATGCGTGAGCGCGATACCCGATCACGCGACGCTCGTGAACACTGAGCGTCGGGCTTGTGTGGGAACGTCACGGGCGTATCCCTTTGGCACAACGGACTTCGCGGATGATTCTCGTTCCAACAAATTTTTTATCTACTCCACGCAGTGTCGTGCCCACACGCGATGTGATTCGCCGTAATCAATTCGTAGCACGCACAAAGTTGTGACAACTGCTGTCAGAAAACGCTTTCTCCGACAAGAGACTGGTTGGGAACGTTACCGTTGTTGTAGGTAGCAACGAGCACATTACGGAGTTAGTCATGCACGCACAAAAGTCAATCGGTTCACGGCGCCACGTCGTGACACGGTTTCTCGTCACCACCGCACTGTTGGGTTCGACGTTCCTCGTCGGCCTCGCCACGACCGCCTCGGCCGTTGGTACTGACCACATTGTCGTCACGCAGCAGCCGTCGACCACTGATGCCAGTGGTGCTGTACTCGCCCAACAGCCCATCGTCGAACTCTTCAATGCGAGCAACGCGCTTGACACGAGCGCCGAGGGCAACGTCACGGTGTCGATCACGAGCGGCGCCCCGTCCACGTTGACCGGCACCGCTACGGTTGCCGCGAACAATGGCATCGCCACTTTCACGGGTTTGGCGCTGAATGCCCTCGTCGGTCCCTATACCTTGACCTTCGCAGATAGCACCGACTCGCCGACGACGACCGCGTCGAACACGATCACGGTTTCGGTGGGCGCCGCGACACAACTCAAGTTCGCCACCGCGCCGTCAGCCGGTGCCGTCAGCGACGTCGCCCTGACACCGCAGCCCGTAGTCGACATCGATGACTCCGGTGGCAACATCGTGACGAGCGACACCTCCACGGTGACCGCCGCCTTCACCGGCGCGGGCAGTACGGTGACCGGCAACACCAAGGCCGCCGTGGCCGGTGTGGCGACGTTCAGTGGCCTCACCATTACGGCGCCCATAGACACTACGACCGGCGTGTTGAACTTCACTGACGGCTCGCTCCTCCCGAATCCACTCACATCAGTAACGATCTCGGTCACTGGTCCCGCATCCAAGTTGGCCATCACGACCCAGCCGTCGCTCACCGACGCCAACGGCGTCGCGCTAGCCGTGCAGCCGGTGGTCGCGGTCGAAGACGCCAGTGGCGCCGTCGTCAAGGGTGACACCTCGACGGTCACCGCCGCCCTGGTCGGAGGCAACGTCGGCTCGTCGATCACGAATAACACGAAGGCCGCCGTGGCCGGTGTCGCGACCTTCGTCGGCGCGGCCATCAATGCCGCTCCTGGTTCTTACAACATCACGTTCACTGACGGATCGCTCACTCCGGCAACGACCACCGCCCAGACCGCGGTCACGACTGGCGCGGCCGCGAAGTTGACGATCGTCACGCAACCCTCGGCGACCGCCGCCGCGGGTGCACCCTTGTCCCCGCAGCCGGTGATTGACATCACCGACACCGGTGGCAACCTGATCGCTTCGAACACCTCGACGGTCACCGCGACGCTGACGTCCGGCAGCGGCACCGTCACACACAACACCGCCGTCGCGGTTGGCGGTGTCGCGAACTTCTCCGGACTGACGCTCAATGTGCCAGCAGCCAATTACACGTTGACCTTCACCGATGGAACACTGACCGACGCCATCTCGACCAGTATTCAGGTGAGTGCCGGCGCCGCGTCACAGCTGGCCATCGTCACCGAACCCTCAGCGACGGCCGCGAGCGGCGCCGCGCTGGCTGTTCAGCCGATCATCAAGGTCGAAGACGCTGGTGGCAACGCCGTCGTCGGCAACACCTCGACGGTCACCGCTACGGTCACCTCCGCCGCGGGCACCGTGACGAACGGCACCGCGACGGTCTCGTCCACGACCGGCCTCGCGACGTTCGCGGGCCTCGCACTCAATGAACTCGTCGGTCCGTACACGCTGACCTTCAGTGACGGGACGTTCACGTCGGCGGTCTCCACGCCAATCGTGGTGAGCGCTGGTGTGGCGACGCAACTCGTCATCACGACCCAGCCTTCCGCGACGGTCGCCAGTGGCGCGCCGCTGGCCCAACAGCCCGTCGTGAAGGTCGAAGACGCCGCCGGTAACGTCGTCACAACCGATGCCTCGACCATCACGACCAAGATCACGACCGGTGGCGTCTCAGTGACGCCGTCGACCAAAGTCGTCGTCGCCGGTGTCGCCAGCTTCAGTGGCCTCACGGTGAACGCGCTCGACGGTGCGTACACCCTGACCTTCAGTGACGGCGCGCTCACGCCCGCGACCTCGGCCAGCATCGCCGTGACCACGGGTACCGCATCGAAGTTGGTCATCGCGACCGAGCCCAGCACGTCGACCGCTTCGGGCGTCGTGCTGCGCCAACAGCCGGTCATCAAGGTCGAAGACACCGGCGGCAACGTCGTTACCAGTGTCAGCACGGGCGCCGCGACGGCCGCCATCACGACGGGCGCGGGTGGCACCTTGAGTGCCGGCGCCAGCGCCAACTTCGTCGCTGGGGTCGCCACCTTCAGTGGTCTCACACTGACCGGTACGCCGGGTACCCTGTACACCCTGACCTACTCGGGCGACTCGCTGATCGTGGTCGACACCGCACAGATCGACGTCGGCCAGCCGCAGGCTGCGCTCGTGGTCGCCACCGTGCACGCGACCTACGGTCGTAACTTCGCGTTGAAGACGACCGGTGGCTCCGGTACCGGTGCGCTCAGCTTCACGGTTGCCAACGGCACCGCGACGGGCTGCACACTCACCGGTACGACGCTGAAGTCGACGACCGCAGGAACCTGCATCGTCACCGCGACCAAGGCGAATGACGCGACGTACGCGGCGATCTCGTCCGCGGCCACGACCGTCACCTTCGCGAAACTCGCGATTCCCGGTGCTGTGCGGATCAAGTTCGTGACCAATAGTGCCGCCCTACCGGGCGCCGGACGCACCGCCATCGTGATCCTGATCAGGAAGTTGACCGTTCACTCGGTCGTCTCGATCACCGGCTACGCCAAGGGCAACACGACACTCGCCCACCGGCGCGCGCTGATCGCCCAGACGTACCTCGTCCAGCGACTCCACGTCCGAGTCCAACTGCACTGGAGCTCCGCGTCCTCGGCGACCCAAGGAGTCGTCATCTCCACCAAGAGTCAATAACGCACGCCGTTTCATACGCACAAAACCGGCCCACCGTGATGGTGGGCCGGTTTTGCGCGTGGCGAACGGTCATGCCTCGGCGAAGCGCGAAACGGTAGGTTGGCAACGGTGGCCCTCGATGAGTAGCGACAGGGCAGTTGGACGCGCGCACGCGCTGCGCGCTGTCGGTGACGTGGCGCCGATGTCGATCGGAGCGGACACGCACGATGTCCGATGAGCTGCCCCCGAACCCCGACTTAAGTGAGTACTTTCGCAACTCCGCCGACCTGCTCTCAGTGTTCAAAGTCGGTGGGAAGTTCGGCGTCACGAACCCAGCCTGGGAACAAGTGCTGGGGTGGACCCCGGAGGATCTGAAGGGCCGAGCCTTCATCGAGTTCGTCCATCCCGACGACGTCAAGGCCACCGTCGCCGAGAGCGTCGCCGAATGGGACGACGCGTCACCGACACGCTCGGGATTCGAGAACCGACTCCGTTGTCGCGACGGATCGTACCGTTGGATCGAGTGGACGTCACAGCGTCGCGGCGACCTGATCTATTCAACTGGCCGTGACGTGACCATCCGCAATACCAATACCGCCGAACTGGCCGACTACGTCGAGATGACCAAGGCGATCTTCGCCGCTGCTGCCGACCTCATCGTCATCGTCGACCGCGACCTCGTCATCTCGCGCAACAGTCCTCGCGGACAGAGCTTCTTCGGCTACGACGATGAGGTCGCGATGGGGGCGAGCGTCTTTCAACTCATGCACCCGGACGACCGACCAGAGGTGGAGCGCTCGCTCACACGAATGTTCGACGACAACTCGCACGACGTCGTCAGTCTGCGCTACCGCGCACAACACGCCGACGGTCACTGGATGATGATCGAAGCCCGCGGACACGCCCTCGGCGTCGGCGGCGGGCCGGCCGCGCAGGCGGTCTTCATCGCCCGCGACCTCACCGACTCGATCGCGGCCGAGGCGCAGCTCGCCGAGAGCCGTGAGACGACCCGCGCGATCCTCGACGCCGCCACCGACTCGATCATCGTCATCGATCGAGATCTCACGGTCCTCGAGGCCAGCCCCGGCACGATAAGTCTGCACGGCGTGTCGGCCAAAGACCGCATCGGGCGAAAGGTGTACGAGCTCGTGAACATCGAGGACCGCGACATGGTCCGCCAGGCGTTCACGTCGGCCTTCGAGAACGACGGCGCGGTCAGTTTCCGTGCGCGGATGGATCACGTCGACGGTCGCCTGGTGACGATCGACGTGCGAGGTCGGACGCTGCGCGACTCCGATCGACCACCCACGCGTCTGGTCTTCATCTCGCGCGACATCTCGGACACCGTGGCCTGGGAGACGGCGCTCGCGCGCAGTTTCGCCAAGACCAAGATCATCTTGGACGCGGCCCCGGACTCGATCGTCGTGATCGACCGAGACCTCACCATCATCGAAGCGAGTCCCGGTACCGAGCGGATCTACGGCATCCCGAGGTCCGAGCGCACCGGTCACAGCGCTATGACGATCGTGCATCCCGACGACGTGACCAGGGTCACCACCGAGTTGGAACGGATGTTCTCTCGAGGCGGCGACGAACTATCGAGTTACCGCTTCAGGGCCCGACACGCCGACGGGCACTGGATGATCATCGAGACACGTGGTCGTCTGCTCGAAGAAGAAGACGGTCACACGCCGAGCGCAGTGCTCGTCTCACGAGACGTGACCGAGGCCGTCGAGTTCGAAGAGAACCTGGCCGCAGCGAAAGAGGAGGCCGAACGGGCGAACGCCGCGAAGAGTGAGTTCATGTCGCGCATGAGCCACGAACTTCGCACGCCACTGAACTCGGTCCTCGGCTTCGCACAGATCCTGCAGATGGAACTGAAGTCCAAAGAGGACCTGGAACTCGTCGATCACGTGTTCAAGTCCGGTCAACATTTGCTGACACTGATCAATGAGGTCCTCGACATCACGCGGGTCGAGACCGGCAACATCGGGCTGTCGGTCGAACCGGTCGGGCTCGAAAGTCTCGTGCACGAGTGTCTGGACATCATCGGCCCCCAAGCCGGAGAGCGCGGTGTCGGTGTCGGGTACAGCGACTCCTTCGACTACGTCGTGCGCGCCGACCCGCTTCGACTGAAGCAGGTGATCCTGAACCTCCTCTCGAACGCGATCAAGTTCAACCGGAGCCACGGCAGCGTCACGTTGCACTGCACGACGCGGTCACGGTTCGTCCGCCTCTCGGTCTCCGATACCGGTCACGGCATCGCGCCCGATTTGCGCGAGCGGCTGTTCACCGCCTTCGACCGACTCGACGCTGAGACACGTGGAATCGAAGGTACCGGACTTGGACTGACGTTGTCCAAGACGCTCATCGAAGCCATGGGCGGCACGTTAGGTTTCGAGACTGTCGTCGACGAAGGTTCGACCTTTTGGTTCGAGTTGCCACAAACCGATGCACCACCGACACCGTCACTAGTATGACGACTGACCACTGAGACGAGGGCGAGCGACTCATCATGCCAACGATCCTTTACATCGAAGACAATCTTTACAACGTGCAGTTGGTCGAGCGGCTCCTCTTGCAGCGGCCCAATATTCAGCTCCTCACATCGGTGCAGGGCAGTCCCGGCATCGGGATCGCTCAGGTACGTCACCCCGAGTTGATCCTCCTCGACGTGCACTTGCCCGACATCAACGGCTTCGACGTCCTCGAGAAGTTGCGTATGGACCCTGCCACCGCGAACATTCCGATCGTCGTACTGTCCGCCGACGCGACGCCGGGCCAGGTTCGACGATTCCGCGATGCCGGCGCGAACGAGTACTTGACGAAGCCGTTGGACCTCAAGCTGCTGCTCACGCTCATCGACCACTACCTAGGCGAGACCGGCGAGGAACCGTCCGTCGAGAGTTAGTTGTGACGACTCCGCGCGCCACCATCGATGGCAGCGCAGTTAGGCTCGGGCTCGAAGCGTGGAGGGATACGCGTGACCGAGTCGTTCCAATGCATCCTCACCGAGCGCACACGCGACACCGTCACCGTGTGGTTGAATCACCCCGAACGACTGAACGTCCTCTCGCTCGCACTGATGGAAGAGCTGACCCAGGCGTTCCTCGACGTCGGCGAGAGTGACGCGACAGGTGTCATCCTCGCGGCCAAGGGACGGCTCTTCAGTGTCGGTCACGATTTCGCCGAGATGGCCAATCAGGACCTGGCCTCGGTTCGCCAACTCTTCGGCGTGTGCACGACGATGATGCAGACGATTCAGGGCATCCCCCAGCCCGTCGTCGCGCGCGTGCACGCGTTGGCAACTGGCGGCGGCTGTCAGTTGGTCGCGACGGCCGACCTCGCGGTTGCCGCCGAAGAGGCGTCCTTCTGCACACCCGGCGGTCGTGGCGGCCTCTTCTGCACGACGCCGATGGTGGCCGTCGGACGCTCGATCGGGCGCAAGCGCGCCCTCGAGATGGCGATGACCGGTGACGCGATCGACGCACGAACGGCTGAGACGTGGGGACTGGTGAATCTCGTCGTGCCCCTGGAGGCACTCGACGACGCGACCGCGCGACTGCTCCGCCGTGCGACGCGAGGCAGTTCGATCTCCAAGGGTATCGGCAAGCGCGCGTTCTACGAACAGATCGAGATGGACCAGGACGACGCCTACGCCTACGCCACCGACGTGATGGCGAAGGCCAGTCTCCTCCCCGACGCCCAAGAGTCCATCGCGGCGTTCATCGAGAAACGACAGCCGCACTTCGGGACGAACTAGAAGCCGTCGACCTCCACCACGTCAGCCGGCTGCAGGACGAAAAAACCGTCGGCGTAGAGCGCATCGAGTACAAGTGCTGGATCACTCCCCCATCCCAGCGCTTCGACCTGGGCTCGGCTCATCCGTCCGGTCGTCATCCGCATGAGGGCGTAGCGCGACGTGTCGAGTGTGATCGTTTCGGCGCGCCCTTCGGCGACGTTGGTGCCGTCTTCGGTGGTGATCTGCACGCTCGGAGCGTTTCCCTCGACGAGCATGGAACTCAATCGACCGAGGGCCCGCTCGGCGCCGACGCGAACCGATGCACTCGAGCGGTCACCGGCCACTCCTAGCGCTTGGTAGAGATCGAACTCATGGGTCACGGCGTCAAAGGACAGCGCGGCCATCGAGGGCGGACCCTCGGCGCTCACGCTCAGCACCTCAGTCCAGGTGTCGAGGACCGCTTCGATCGGTTCATCACGATGACGGGCCACTTGGGCGGCGGTCCACTCATCAAAGGTCCCGGTGGGCATGTTGCCGGACCGGCGGTCCTCGAGGACGCCGGTCAAGTGTCCGACGAGGTCTTTGACACTCCAGAGTGGGCAGCAGGTGACCACGGTCGCAAGTTGTTCGCCGTTCAGTTTCCGGACGAGCGCTGCAATTCGTTCGTGCGAGGCCCGGTAGGCATCCACCTGTTCTTCCACTGATGACATTGGGTCAATGTATCGCCGTCGAGCGCCGCTTTCAATCGACAAGGTCGAGCGGTCAGGTCGGACCGTCCGTGGGCTGCGGCTCTGGTGGGGGCATCGGTTGCGCACCCTCGTCCTTGAGGTACTTCATCGTGATGAACGAGGTGCGGCCGATGGGCTCGACGACGGCCAGTGAGATCAGCGCGGTCAGGACGAGCGACTCGACACCTCGGCGATTGTGTTTGACCGAGTCTTCGATCACTCGAAGGATGATGAGAAGGGCGAGCAGCGCGTACTCCGTCGGGCTTCGGCGCAACACCACGCTCTTTGCCGCGTGCACGGCGCGGACGTACATGACCTTCGCCCGGGCCCAGGCAATCACGACACCGACGGCGCCGCCGATCACGGCCACGATCACGTGATTGACGTTGGTTGTCGTCAGATGCCAGAAGATCGGCCCGATGACGATCACGCTGACCACGGGATCGAGCAGGGTGATCAAGAGTGGGCGGATTCGCTCACCCTTGGCGAGGGTCTCGTTGCTCGTGTTCTGTCGGCCCCGACGGACCAACACCATGATCACGATGAGGAGGCCGAGAACCGCGATCGAGCCGACGCCACCACCGTTGGATGAAGAATTCACCCAACGACACTAACGCCCGAGGCCAGCCATCGATGGACGCATACCGACTAGAAAAGAGGAACCATGTCGGACGCTTCCGAACCACACGACGTCACGTCGCTACGCGGCGCCGAGGCACGTCACATCGGTGGTCGATTCTGGTTCGTCGTGAGTGTCCTCGTGGCGATCATCATCGCAGTCTTCATCGCAGTGAGTTTCATCGATGCCGTCAACGACAACGTGAGGATGGCACAACTCAAGTCCCAGGGTGTGCCGGTCGTCGTCACGGTGACGAGCTGCACTGGCAACATCGGCGGAAGCGGCAGCAACGCGGCCGGCTACACCTGCTACGGAACTTACGAAGTGGGCGGCGTTCGGTATCACGAGGTCATCGGTTCGAAGACGACGTCGTCACCAACGGGTTCGACCGTTCGCGGAATCGCCGACCCGTCGCGCCCGGGCACCGTCGTGTTGGCGTCTGTCGTCGCCACGTCGTCGACGTCGGATGCGCGTTACGCCATCCCAGGTATTCTCGCCGTGCTCTTCATCGCGGTCACCGTCCTCATCATCCGCGTTCGTCGCACTCGCGTGCAAGCTCACCGCACGTAAGCCTCGCCGTCGAATTGCAAGTTCACAGTAAGAGGTTGAAAGGGACCTGTCTAATCACGTGCTGGAGCGGTTGCTGGCGGTCACGCGATAGCGCCAGCCCGTGAGCCCGAAATACGTTGCGACGAGGAGTCCGACTGAGATCTCCGCGATCCACACTGCCCGGAATTGCGGAAGACGCCCCACGGCCGCCGACGCGAGAGGTTCGAGACAAATGGCCCCTGCGACGAATGCAGCGCTCAGCCACGCTCGTGCCCTTCGCCATTGACAACCGAGGTATCCGAACAACGGCGCGGTGACAACGGCACCCACGATCACTCGATCTTCTGAGTGCAGAAGGGCGAACACCGGACGAAGGCTTCCGTGGAGATGGACGCCTTCCATAGGCGTCAGCGTCATGGCGAAGTATCCGAGGAGCGCCGCGGCGGTCGCGACACAGCCAATGTGAATTGCTCGGAGTGCTCGCACTTGCGTGCATCCGAAAACGAAGGGCAAGACGAGCCAGGGAGCGGAAAGAAGACTGACCTCGCCCAACCACGGGATGTGCGAGATACTCCCAAGATATTGGTCGACGGATCCAAAGAGAGCACCGACGATGACAGCGACGAGAAATGCCACGGTTCAGTTTCCCATGGCGGGTGGAGGAGGACAAGCGAGTCAATGGCTCGATCTGAGCCGCCCAGACCCCGTCACCTCGGTCGTTAACCTTGGTATCCCGTGACTATTCTCATCGACCTCCAAGAGGTCACCCTCGAAGGCGCCGACCGAACGCTCCTGGAAAACCTCTCGTTGACCATCTCCTCGGGTGACCGAATTGGTGTGGTCGGCATCAATGGCGTTGGCAAGACAACGCTGCTCCGAATCATCGCCGGGACGCTGAAGCCCGACTCGGGCACCATTCGCCGTGGTCGCGACGTTCGCATTGGCTTCTTGGAACAGATTCCAACACTTCCTTCGGGCACGGTTCGCGACACGCTGGGCAGCGGATGGAAGGTCGACGCCGCATTGGACCGCCTCGGGATGCTCGGCGATGCTGACGTCGAAACGAAGAACCTCTCTGGTGGCCAACTGAAGCGCGTCGCACTCGCTCGCGTGTTCAGTGAGGATCTCGACGTTCTGATTCTCGACGAACCGACGAACCACCTCGATCTGAACGCCATCCAGTGGCTCGAACAGCAGATCTTGAGTTTCAAGGGCGGCGTGATCCTGGTCAGCCACGACCGTTTCCTGCTCGATCAAGTCACGACGCGGATGGTGGAGATCGATCGCGGCAAGACCTACGTGCACGCCGGCGGATACTCACTACTCCTCGAGGCCCAGGCGGAACGCGAGGAGCGCGCGGCCGCGGCCGAACACGTGCGACGAAATCTCGCCCGCACGGAGTTAGCGTGGCTCCGCCGTGGGGTCAAAGCCCGCGCGACCAAACCGCAGGCTCGACTCGACGCCGCCAAACGACTCTTGGCCGCCCGACCGGACGCCGCTGCGCGCGTCGGCACACTCGATCTCGTCACCGACGTCCCGCGACTCGGCACCACCGTGATCAGGGCCCACCAGGTTTCCTTCGCTTACGACAATGAAACACCGATCCTGCACGATGTCACACTTGACCTCGGTCCGGGCGAGCGCTTCGGCGTCGTCGGACCCAACGGTGCAGGTAAGTCAACGTTCGTTCACTTGCTCGCCCAACTCCTCTCGCCCACTTCGGGAACCGTGAAGCGTGGACCCACCGTCGTGGTGTCGCATCTCGAACAGAGTGTCGGTGGCTTCGATCTGGAAGCGACCGTGCAAGAACTCGTCGCTGGGCCACGAGGTATTCCAGGCTCACCAGATGACGTCGCGCTCATGAAGCGGTTTTGGTTCACGGGGGCCTTGCCGATGACGAAGGCGAAAGACCTCTCGGGCGGCGAACGTCGGCGTTTGCAGCTGCTGTTGGCCCTCTCCATGCGCCCAAATGTCTTGTTCCTTGACGAACCGACCAACGATCTCGACCTGGAGACTATTCGGCTCATTGAAGAGTTTCTGAGTCAATGGCCAGGAACACTCGTTGTCGTCTCGCACGATCGCACGTTTCTGAGTCGCACGACTGACCGACTACTGGAGGTTCAAGCCAACGGCACGATTGCAGAAGTGCCCGGCGGCATCGACGCGTGGATCGCGAAAACTGCGAATGGACTCTTAAGTTCGCCTGTTCTCCCTGGATCAGCCACTCCCGCCGCGATGTCAGACGTCCCGCTCGGACGCCAGATTCGCGACGCCGAGAAAGAGATGGCACGTCTCGAACGACGTCGATTGACCATAACGGAGAAGATCGTTGCTTCGCCCGATCGTTCAGAACAGGCGAAACTCGGCTCTGAGTTAGCGCAACTCTTGATTGATTTGAGTGCTGCGGAAGAACGTTGGCTGACTTTAGTTGGATGACCCAAGCCAGATGCAATCAGCTCGGCCCCTGAGTTCCCCCCAGTATTCGAACGTGCGCTGAAGGCTCCAGATTCAACTTCAAGGGACCTTTCCATCGATATTCCGAGTAGCGATTCGCATGCTGGAATGGAATGCACCCAACTGTCATCGCCTCTACGGAGTGACACTGGAGGCCACACCCCAATGTTTCAATGGTGCCCCGGGCAGATTCGAACTGCCGCCCACGGTTTAAGAAACCGATTGAGATTCGCCGGGAGAGTCCCTTGTCCCCTTCAGCGATGCTCAACCCAGACGTTCTACGGTCACGGCCTCGAGGTGTGCGATCAGAGTCGAGGGAATTTTGGAGAACGATGAGAAGTTGAAGGTCAACTGCGCACCTTCGGTCTTGGATTTGGCCATGATCGTTACGGTCTCAATTTCCACGGTCAAGGTGACGCCCCTGTACGTCCCCGGGACACGAAGCAAGAACGCATTCGACTCATTGTCGGGAGCAGGGCTAGGCAACGCCGAAGCAGTGATCGTTCCGACCTTCGCTCCCTTCCCAATTTCACGAGTGAGCATCGCTTTAACCGCGGGCGAATTGAAGACCTCCGACACGCAACCCAGTGACTTGCCAGACAACAAATTGAACTGTTGAGTAGCAATCTTCACGCTCGGGAACACATCGACGGAGTCCTGTACTTGCAGGTTGAGAGCGGTCTCATTGAAGTATGGGCTGTCCGCCTCCGGTGCGTTGTAGTTCACGACCGATACCGGAACATGCAAGCACGATGCGATTTGCTTTAGACCGGGCGAACTTCCGGAGTTGCTGTACGGGGACGTCGTCCAACCGCTTGGAAAATCTGAGAGCACCACGAGCGCCTTCCGAGCCAACGCGACGTCGGCCTTTCTTGATGCAGTGGAAGCAGAACCCGCACCACCGAGCATCGTGACCGTGATCACGATTGCCGCCATGGCGCTGAGAACTATGGGGCGCTTCATGGGTCGACATTAGACCGAATAACTCCGACCGCGAAGCCGTTAACGTGGTGCCCCCGGCAGTATCTACCTTCACTACATAATGAACGCATCTGTCACGACATAGTGAACACTTCCTTTTGGGAGGTGGGTGGTGGTCAAGAACGAGATACTCGTGTCGTCGGTGGTCAGCCAGGGTTTGGGGGTGCGGGCGACGGCCAAGAAGTACGGCGTCTCGCCGGCCTGGGTCTCGACCCTCGTCACGCGCTACCGCGCTGAAGGTCCGTCGGCCTTCGAGCCGCGCTCGAAACGACCGAAGTCCAATCCCCTCGCGACACCGCCGGAGGTCGAGGACCGGATCATCGAACTGCGCAAGGAGCTCCTCGAGATCGGCGCCGACGCCGGAGCCGACACGATCCACACCCACGTAGCACGCGAGGGTCTTGCGGCGCCCTCGATCTCGACGATCCAGCGCATCCTCACGCGACGCGGCTTCGTCACGCCGGCACCGAAGAAGCGACCGAAGTCTTCCTACGTCCGCTTCGCCGCCGAACTGCCCAACGAGTGTTGGCAGTCCGACATGACGCACTGGCAGCTCGATGACACCACACCGGTCGAGATCGTCACGTTCTTAGACGATCACTCGCGCCTGGTGCTCTCGATCCGGGTCTTTCCGACGGTCTCGGTGGACAACGTCCGGCGTCTCTTCGCCCACACCTGCACACTCTTTGGCACACCGGCCAGTGTGCTGACCGACAACGGCGCCATCTACAACGCCAGCGCGCGCGGTGGGCGCACCGGCTTCGAGAGCGACCTCATCGCGGCCGGCGTCCTCTACAAACACTCGCGTCCCTACCATCCCCAGACCTGCGGCAAGGTCGAACGCTGGCACCGCACCTTGAAGAAGTTCTTGCTCAAGCGCCCGGCGCACACGATCGGCGAGTTGCAAGTCATCTTGGACGACGTCGTTCGCTACTACAACGACGTGCGACCACACCGCGGCATCGGTCGTCTGACGCCAGCCGTCGTCTACAACGCGCGCGCCAAGGCACAGCCTCACACGTTGATCAACGACCCGCACTGGCGCATTCGCACCGACGTCGTCGACGTCCGCGGTCACGTCTCGTTGCGCTACCTCGGCAAGATGCGCCACCTCAACGTCGGCTGGGCCTACCGCGGTCAAAAGATCAAGCTCTACGTGCTCGACGACGTCGTCACCATCGCCACCGAAGACGGCGAGTTCATCGGCGAGACACGACTGAATCCAGATCGCGACTACCAACCCAAAGGAGACGGGTTCGCGCGATAACGTGCACAGGTTCAGCTGTTCACGATGTCTCGACAGATTTCAGTGGTGCCCCCGGCAGGATTCGAACCTGCGCTCACGGTTTAGGAAACCGATGCTCTATCCCCTGAGCTACGGGAGCGGGACTTCCACGCAAAAGCCACGTGGACTCTGCGCGTAGATCACCTTTGAGCCTACGACTTAAGTAGTCGACCAATGCTGAATTTGAAAACATGCTGAGTGGCGCACCGGTCAACGCAAAAGTTGTGGTCAAAGTCGAATGAACTAACGTGCCCGCACTCTGGTGGTTTGTCACAACGACTGGTTCAGTGCGACAACGCTCCGGAGGAGAATACCGGGCCGTCGACGGACCATGGGAAATTGATCCATATATTAGTTTCTTTCCAGGAGTAGTCAGGCACGATGACCGATTGCGGCTTTGCGTACAGCACCGCGGATCGAACTTCACGGACTGAGCCCGCGCAAAAGTCCATGACCATCTTGAGCGTGTGTCCAGAGTCGGCAACGTCGTCTGCCACGAGGACCACTGCTCCTGAGAGGTCCACTTTGTTGGGTACCGGTGGCAACACGATGGGCATCGCGAGTCGTTCGTCGATGCCGGTGTAGTACTCGACACTCATCATGAATGCGTTCTTCACCCCCAACGCATAACCGAGTCCTGCGCCCAAGAAGAATCCCCCACGTGCGATCGACAAGACGATGTCTGGCGCGAATTCAGAGTCGCAGATCCGTTGGGCGAGCGCCCTGGTCGCTCGTCCAAAATCTTCATAGGTCATCACTTCACGAGATTCCATGGAAGACACGGTAGACGCAATGCTGCGATGCGACCGTGCGAGCAGTCACACCACGATATTTTGCTTCACTCCTAGAGAAAGTGTCGATTGTCGGCCCTCCGCGGAGGGTGACACTCACTTTGACTTTGATCTTGAACTAAACCTATGAAGGATCAGAGGGTTGGGAGTTGATGGATCGTTTGACAGGAGCAGCGGACACCGGTGAGCTGATGGCTCAAGAAGCGCACTTGGAGTCGCAAGCTCGAGACACCGAAGGTCATTACGGGCTTATCCTCGTGGACCTCGTCGGACTGAGGAAATTCAACAGCGACTTTGACTGGGCCACCGGCGACGAGGTTCTGATCGAGTTGGCACACCGATTGCAGAATCTTCGTCCTCACGCTTGTGTGGCAAGAGTCGAAGCTGACAAATTTGCCGTGCTGATCGACGGCCTTGAACAGGACGAAATTTCTACGGAGGGCCATCAAGTCCGAAATGAGCTGATGTCGGCGCCATGGGACATCGGAGGCAAGCGGATCCCTGTGAAAGTCCGCATCAACGCCGTGTCCGGTCCGTTGCCGCACTTCACGAGCCTCCTCTGGGCGGCTCAGCGCATGAGCCGCGAGAGGTCACGATGGCAACTCAAGCAGAAAATCGAGGAGTTCGAGAACCTGGCCAGACTCAACGCCATCCAGGCTGAGTTAGGAAGTTTTCAGTTTGAACTCGCCAACTCGATATCGCAGCGCGATCCGTTGACTGGAGCACTTAATCTGCGGGGATTCCGAGAGCGCCAAGCAAAGTTAGAGACTCCCTACGCCTTGGCGTTCGTGGATCTCGACAACCTACGAATGCACAACGAAAGCCAAGGGGAGAACTGGGAAGCCGGCAATCAAGCACTCATTGGCGTGAAGCGTCTACTCGAGAGCGTTTCATCGGAGGGCGTCGTGGCTCGTTGGGGTGGGGACGAATTCGCACTCTGTCTTCCCGGATTCACTGGGCCAAGCGCGTGTGAGGCATTGAACGTCCTTCTCGAACATTCCGAGTTTCGACTTCGAATTGGCGATCGCTCCGTGACGTTCTCCGGCGGTGTGACGACGGTGGTTGACCGAAACGACGAGC
>CAWHVY010000007.1:0-304854 GCA_963832925.1 uncultured Acidimicrobiaceae bacterium
CGACACACGTGAGCGAACTCAGCGGTGCGACGTACACCATCTCGGGATTTCTCCGTTGATTCCGCGGCCAAACAACCCGGCCGCGGGGATGCCCACCTTATCAGCGCCGTTTGCCAGGTTGCAAATCACAACCGGCCGCGGTCTCTGCGATGGGATAACCAGTGTAACAGAATCCCCCGCGCGTCCGACACCATTTCGACGCCGGCGTCACTTCCTACACATTGTCCAGAAGTCGCTCGACCGTCGCGTACTCGACGAAGGCGCTGAGCGTTCCGATGAGACGCATCTCTTCGATCGTGCGCGCCCGAGAGTTCAGCAACTGCTCGGTGCACACCAAGTAAGCCAGACAACGCGCGCGCGAGATCGCGACGTTCAACCGGTTGCGTGAGAATAAGAACTCCGGCCCACGCGGCATATCGTCGGCCGAGGACGTGGTCATCGTGAAAAAGACCACCGGCGCCTCGCGACCCTGGAACTTATCCACAGTCCCCACTTGGACATCACGCAGGTCAGCCGTACGCTCAAAGCTGTGGCGAAGGAGATCGACCTGGTCGTTATAGGGCGCCACCACCATGAAGTCCTCAGCCCGCAGCGGCGCGGCCGTGCCGTCCTGATTAACCCAGGTAGTCCCGAGCATCGCCGAGATTTGGGCGAGCACGAGCTCGGCCTCTTCCGGCGACTCGGTCGAACGCTCGCGGTGATGCGCCTCGAGCCACCGTAGACCGGTGCCGAACTCGGTCTCTTGTCGCGCGCACGAATCGTGACTCGAGAGTCGACCCTCGTAGATCTGATTGGAGATGAAGCGACAGACGTCGGGATGCATCCGCCGTGATTCGGAGATGAAGACACCCTGGTCGTCGGGCAACGTCGCGTGTCCGCCCAAGATGTGTTCCAAGACGCTGGCGCCCGATCCATCAGGGTGTTCGGCCTTGGCGACCTGACTCAACTGCAGCGGGTCGCCGAGCAAGATCATGTTCTTGGTCGCGTTGGCCGACGCCACGGCGTCGGCCAACGCCAGCTGACCGGCCTCATCGACGATCAACACATCGACCGGGAACGGTCGAAGTTGCGGGCGCGCCCACAGCCAGGTCGTGCCGGCGACCAAGTTGTACGTCGTGCCCTCGGCGTCTTTCGGTGTCGAGGTGTAGCGCACGCCAGTGAGTGGTCCACTCGCGGGCTTGTCGCCTCGACGCAGCGCCCGCAGTTCCGACAGCTCGCCCTTCTCGACGAACACCTCGTGCGTCGCGGCCAGCAGGTTGTCGATCGCGGCGTGGCTCATCGCCGTGATGCCGACGCGTTTGCCGCTCTTGATCAGTGCGTAGATCATGTGCGAGCCGCTGTAGGTCTTGCCCGACCCCGGCGGACCCTGCACGGCGACGTAACTCTCGTCGAGCTCGCCCACCCACGTGAGCATCGCCGCTAAGTCGTCGCTGAAGCGTCCGTCGGATGGACCGAACCCGTCGACGAAGCGAGGTCGCTCCCGTGCGAGCAGCGCCATCGACACCCGGCTGACCGGGTCAGCGGCCGCGGGGTCCACGATCTGTTCTGCGAGGTGCACCAACACGCCGGGCTTTTCTGCGGGGCTCACGTAGTCATCGAACGTCATGACGGCGGGGAGACCACCCGCCTCTTCGTGACGTTCGTGCCAACGCATCGTCAAGGTACGACTCGCGATGTCAATGTTGGGTAGATAGCCGTAGCCGCGCTCGACACCGACGCCGGTATACAACACGTTGCGCTTCTTCTCGAAGACCGGACTCACCGGTTGTTCGGGCCACGTGAAGTGCGCGTCCTTCGCCGCGACGCCGCGAACGACAACGTCGTCGAAGCCCAGGAACGTGAGATTGGCGATGAAGTCGGGATCGCCGTAGAGCGCCGAGAACTCCGACGCGGCCTCGGCGAACTTTGGCTCGGTGTCGGCGACGCGTTCTCGCCGCCAGTAGTTCAAGAGGTCTCCCAACAGGTGTTCCGGGCTGTGTTCGCCGAAATTCTTCAACCGTTCGACGAGTTCATCGGTATCGAGCGACGTGTCGAACTCTTCCAACACCGCGTCACGCCACTCGACGTCCGGCGGCCGGCGTTCGACGATCCAATCGCGCAGTGCCATCGTCGCCGCGACGTCGTCTTCGTTGTAGCGCGCTATCTCCTCGAGCAGCGCGGGGTCCTTGGTCGTCATATAACGGTCGTAGACGACGACGGCTCCGGCGCCCTGTTCGATGCCGCCGTGGCGAACGAAACCGGTGAGGTGCTCGAGTGACTTCAGCCCATAGGACTCGGTGCCGACTTGGAACGCGTTCTTCGCGACGACGTAGAGGTCCACGAACATGCCGGTCGCGACCAAGGTGGCAAAGAGACTCTCGGACTCGGTGCCTCGGGTGAGCCGCTCGAGCGAGGATCGTTCAGTGTGGTTGTAGTGGTACACGTGCATGTTGGGGTACGCAACTCGCCGTGTCGCGAAGAACTCGACGAGTTGCCTCACCATTCGCGCCTGTTCGTCGAGGTCGTGGGCCCAGCGGCCGTCGTAACACCACTCGCCGTCGCCGCCGCGATAGCGAAGTCCGCTGAGGAAGAACAAATCGTGCTGCGCGCTCCAGAACGGATGGCCTTCGAAGTCGAAGAAGACGTCACCGTCATCCGGTGCCGGCAGGAGCTCGAACCCGTGACCGTAGACCGGGTCCTCCGAGGGCGCCACGAGCTCATAGACCGGCGGCGCTTCGGGATTGGCGCGCGAGGCGACTTGCAGGTCGGCCTGTCGACGCAGACGTTCCAGACTCTCTTCGTGGAGATCAGGCACTGACGCTGACCGGGTCGAGAGCGCCACGACGGTGCGGACGCCGTCACTCTCGAGGGCGTGACGCTCGGGCGCTCGAATATTGGCGACGTACACGAGCGAATCCTCGTCGCGCCACTGTGCGTCACAGAGTTGGTTGAACTCGCAGTAGTCACAGTGCGTACACGGTTCCGGTGTCGTATTGCCGATCTCGTCCTCGTTCAACAACGTCGCCAACTGTCGTCGGAGTCGTCGCCAGTACGCGCGGAACTCTTCGACTCGTAGCGATTCAGTGACGCCCGAGCCGAGCCAGAGATGCATCTCTCGCGGGGCCGCCCCAGTGAGCGCCTCAAGGGCATCGGCGTAGAAACAGAGCTGCAACACGTGACCGGGTTTGCCCTCGATCCGCGTCAACTTGGCATCGACCGGCTCATAGGTGCAGTAGCCGTTGACGTCATCGACGCGAATCAAGAAGTCCGCGATGCCACGGATGCCCTCGTGCACGAGCGGCATTTGGTAGATGACGTCGTGTCCCTTTTCCATCGGGTTGCCGATGCGCGCCACCCACTGCACGAACGTCTCGTCGGGGTTGCGACCCGGCACTTGGTAGACGCTGCGACCAGTGTCTTCGAGTTCTTGCAGGCAGTTGCGCTCATGCTGCGAGCCCTTCTCGATGAGGAGATCGGCCAAGGACCCGAGCGGCCGGGGCTCGACGATCAACGTCCCCGCGTCGGCACGATTTCGCAGTGAAAGAAAGTGCGAACACTCCAACCACGCCGTGATCTTGGACGGGGTTATCAGGCGTTCAGTCATTCATCTCCACATTAGGTAGCGCTGTCCTCTCGGACTCCACCCATTGTGACGACGAACTGTGACAGTCAGCGCGGCGCGAGACTACAGAAAAGGCCCGGCGACGTCGGGGTGCTCAGTCGCGCCACCGCGCAGTCGATCAGCCGCCGCCGTCCGAGCGGCCGCCAACCGCTCGTGCTGGGCTGCGGCGCTCACCGGCCCCGCGGCGCCTGGTGAGCGTCGCCGCGAGAGCGCGACGCCGGGCTCGAACAGTCCGAGGAATCGCTCGAAGTCAGGGCTCTCGGCGACCAGCTCACGCAGGGAGCGCTTCGCGGCGACGGCGTCGCCGACGAGCTTGCCCACACGTTCGTGCGCCTGGCGGAACGGGATTCCCTCGCCCACCAACCCTTCGGCGAGGTCGATCGCCACCATGAACTCGTCATCGGCGGCGTGCGCAGCGACCTCGGCGTTGAAGGTCATCGTCTCGTACGCACCGGACAGCGCCGCCAGTACCAACGTCACGTGACGGTACGAGTCGAAGAGCGGCTCCTTGTCCTCTTGCAGGTCCCGGTTGTAGGAGAGCGGCAGACCTTTCAACATCACGAGGAGCCCCGTGAGATTGCCCACGAGACGGCCGCTCTTCGCGCGCGCGAGTTCGGCGACGTCGCTGTTCTTCTTCTGTGGCAGCATCGACGAACCAGTCGTGAACTCATCGCTCAACTCGGCGAAGTTGAACTCGGTCGTCGTCCACAGGACCAACTCCTCTCCCATACGAGAGAGATGCACCCCGAGCAACGCGATGTCAAAGAGCGCTTCGGCGACGAAATCGCGATCACTCACGGCGTCGAGCGAGTTCGCGAAGGGTCGATCGAAACCAAGGTCGTCGGCGACAGACTGCGGATCGATGGGCAACGACGTCCCAGCGAGCGCGCCCGCGCCGAGCGGCGAGACATTCATACGGTCCCTCGCGTCGAGGAGACGGTCGACGTCGCGCAGCAGCGACCACGCGTGAGCATTGAGATGGTGGTCCAACAACACCGGCTGGGCCCGTTGCAGATGGGTGTAGCCCGGCAGGTAGGCGTCGGCGTTTCGTTCACCGAGTCCGACCAGCACGTCGACCAGATGAAGGACGGCCTCGGCGACCCGGGTGATGGCGTGCATCGTGAACAGTCGGAAGGTCGTCGCCACCTGGTCATTGCGACTGCGGGCCGTATGGAGTTTGGCCCCCACGTCGCCCGCGAGCTCGATGACACGACGTTCAATCGCCATGTGGATGTCCTCATCGCTCGCGGCGCGTTCGAAGCGACGGTCGTCGAACTCCGCCACCACCTCATCCAAGGCACCGGTGAGCGTCGAACCCTCTTCGGCACTCAACAGGCCAGCGCGCACGAGTCCCGTCACGTGCGCCTTCGACCCTTGTATGTCGAAGGGGTAGAGGACGTAATCGAAGGAGTAACTCTCCGAGAGGTCCCAGAGAACGTCACCCATACCGGAGGAGAACCGGCCGCTCCATAACGTCATGACGAGGGTGGCGTCGCGTCCTTGGCGCCTTGGCGCTGCGCCCAGGTCTTCACGCCGAGTCCGTAGATACGGACGAATCCCTCAGAGTCGGCGTGGCGGAACGTGTCGGCGGCGTCGTAGGTGGCGAGGCCGTAGTCGTACAAAGCCTTCGGACTTCGACGTCCGACGATGCGCAACAGACCTGGCGCCTCGAAGCGCAGCCGGACGTCGCCCGTGACGTGGCGCTGGGTCTCGGCGATGAAGGAATCCAGTGCCTCTTTGAGCGGCGAGAACCACATGCCGTCATAGACCAACTCGGACCAGCGCGTCTCCAGGCGGCCCTTCTCGTGGGCCACGTCGCGTTCGAGCACGAGGTCCTCCAAGTCAGCGTGCGCGGCGATCAACGACAGCGCGGCCGGGCACTCGTAGACCTCGCGGCTCTTGATGCCGACGCGTCGGTTTTCGACCATGTCGAGACGACCGAAGCCGGTGGCGCCGGCGCGGGCGTTCAGGGTCTGGATCAGGTCAGCGAGCTTCATCTCAACGCCATCGAGGGCGACCGGCACGCCGTGGGCGAAGGACACCGTGAGCTCGACCGGCTCGTGGTTCGTCACACGCGTCAGGGTGTAGGGCTCGTCGGGCGGCGCGGCCCACGGGTCTTCGATGGCGCCGCACTCGATCGCTCGACCCCAGAGGTTCTCGTCGATGGAGTAGATCTTCTCCTTCGTCGCCTTGATCGGGATATCCCACTTCTCGGCGTAGTCCACAGAGTCGGCGCGCGTCATCCCCCAGTTGCGCGCCGGCGCGAGGACCTCCAGATCCGGGGCCAGCGCGTGCGTACCGACCTCGAAGCGCACCTGGTCGTTACCCTTGCCGGTGCAACCATGCGCTACCGCCTGTGCGTTGAACTTTCGCGCCTGGGCCACGAGGTGGCGCACGATGACCGGACGCGAGAGGGCCGACACGAGCGGATACTTGTTCTCGTAGCGGGCGTTGGCAAGGATGGCCTTCGCACAGAACTCCTCGGCCATCTCGTCGCGCGCGTCCACCAGTACGCAGTCAATCGCCCCGGCCACTTTGGCGCGCGCGCGAATGTCATCGAAGCTCTCCGCGCTCTCGACGTCTTGACCGACGTCCACGAGCACGCCGACGACTTCAACGCCCCACTCCTCGATCATCCAGCGAATGGCCACCGACGTGTCGAGTCCCCCGCTGTAGGCGAGAATCACCCGCTTGGCCATGATTACTTCTCTTTCTTGGGCGGCGCCATGGAGTCGTCAAGTCCGGCGAGTGATCGGAACTCGGTCGCGAGCGACATCCCGCCGCGACGCTCTTCGGCGATCACGAGCACGGTGTCGTCACCGGCGACGCTCCCAAGCACGCCGTCGAGCGCGCTTCGATCGAGGGCCGATGCCACGACGTGGGCACAGCCCGGCGGCGTGCGCACGACGACGAGATTCTCGGAACTCTCGACCGACACCACCCACTCGCCCATCATCCGACGCAAATGGTCCAACGGTGCGTGCGTGAAGGTCGACGCCGTCGCGGTCACGATTCGGCGAACGCCGTTCTCGTCGCGCACCTTGATCGTGCCGAGCTCTTGGAGGTCCCGGGTGACCGTCGCCTGGGTCGCGGAGATCCCCTCGGACTGCAGTCGCGTCACCAACTGTGCCGCAGTCGAGATCCTCTCTCGCTCGATCAATTCGCCAATACGGTGCTGGCGCTGGGTCTTGGTCATGAACTCTCCTCTTTAATCCAACCTAAAACGCCGATCATCGCCGATCGACGGTGAAACACTTGACGCCACACGAGCGACTGCGCGCTGTCGAGCACAGCGTTCGTGATCTCATCGCCCCGGTGCGCGGGCAGACAGTGCATGAGCACCGTGTCGCGCTTGGCGATTTTCAGAAGGTTCTCATCGACCCGGAAGGCCGAGAGGTCGCGCCGACGCTGTTCGGTCTCGTGCTCGACGCCCATCGAGACCCACGCGTCGGTATAGACCACGTCGGCGCCCTTCACGGCCTCGGACGGCGAGTCGGTGAGTCGCAGCGTGCCCGGACCGTCAATCGCGGCGGGATCTTCCGCACCGCCGGCGACCAACTGGTAGCTCGACGGAGCGCCCACCGTCACGTTCACGCCCAGTCGCAGCAGCGCCACTGCGAGCGAGCGCGTCACATTCGTCGCGTCGCCGACGTACGTGACGTCAAGACCGGCCAGCGCATGGACGTCGCCCTTGGCGAAGCGTTCGGCGATCGTCAAGACGTCGGCGACGGCCTGGGTCGGGTGCGCCACGCCGCTCAGCAGATTGATCAGCGACATCCGGTCGTTCGTGGCCGCGCGCATCCGTTCGAAGACCGCGTGATTGCGCACGCGCAGTCCAGCGATCGCGAACATCTCGGCGAGTGTGCGCCCGACGTCCTCGGCACACTCTCGACTGTCCAGTCCGATCTCTTCATCATTGAAGAACGTGGCGTAGCCACCTAGTTCGTGCACGGCCGCCGACGACGATGCCCGCGTGCGCAGACTCGGTCGCTCGAAGAGCAGCGCGACGCCCTGGCCCTTCAAGGTCTCGTCGTCGAAGGGCGATGTCGAGAGTCCATAGATCGAGTCGAGGTCCGATACCCCTTGTTGTTCGATGGTCAAGAAATGTCGAGTCACCGCAGCACCTCCGTCGTGGGGATCGTCCGAGCCAGGGCGTCACGAAGCGCGTGCGCTCGTGTGCCGTTGGCCAACAGGATCGTCTCGGCACCGCCCTCGAGGGCGTCGAGTGCCGCCGTCATCTTCGGATTCATGCCATCGCGAACCGCGCCGGAGATCTTCATGGCGGTGATCTCCGCCGCCGTGACCGACGAACGCGCTGACGACGGGTCCTCGACGTTCTCCAGGAGTTGATCCACGTCACTCAGCAAGACCAGCACGTCGGCACCGAGCGCGGCGGCGAGCGCGCCCGCGACGGCGTCGGCGTTGCAGTTGAGTAGTGCTGCGTCCTTGTCCAACGCGATGGGATTCACCACCGGCGTGAGTCCGGCCGACCAGAGGGCGTCGATGACGCCGCGATTGACGAGGGGTGCGTACCCGACGCGGTCGTACGGTTCACCGACCGATTCCGATCGCAGTAACCCGGCGTCGGCACCACAGAGCCCGACGCTCGCCAGTCCGGCGTCATTGAGCGCCGCGACGATACGGACGTTGACCTCGCTCAACGCCATGGCAACGTACTGCATTGTCTCGGGGTCCGTGACTCGCAAGCCATCGTTGAACGTGCTCACTCGACCGACGCGAGCGAGCAGCTCGGCGATCTGCGGTCCCCCACCATGCACGACGACGACGTTGACGTGGTCCTCGCGCAGTTGCGCGACGTCGCGCGCGAGATCGATGAGCACCGTCGAGGACGGCTCGAGTGAGTCGAGGGCGTGACCACCGATCTTGACGATCACGCACTTCACGGTGTCACGCCGGTCATCGGAAGCCCGAGTGTCTCGTCGCGGCCGTTCGCGACGTTCCACGCCTGCACGGCCTGCCCGGCCGCGCCCTTGATCAGATTGTCGAGTGAGCTCATTGCGATCAGCCAGCCGGTACGTGCGTCGACACGCGCGCTCACGAAACAGAGGTTGCTGCCCACGGGGTCTTTCAGCGTCGGCGCTTCGTCAGTGACGACGACGAAGGGATCGGCGGCGTAGGTCTCGCGAAGCAGCGCGAGCGCCGACTCGGTGCCGAACGACGGATCGGCCGTGCGACCATAGGCGGTGACGAGCATGCCGCGACTCGTCGCCACGAGGTGCGGCGTGAAGAGCAGTTCGGCGTCGAGCTCTTGTTGGATCTCCGGCGTGTGGCGATGCGAGAGCAGACCGTACGCCTCGGCGTTACCGGCGAGTCGCGAGAAGTGGAGCCGATCACTCGTTGCCCGCCCGGCGCCCGAGGTGCCACTGAGTGCGTTCACGATGATGCCGCGACGCTCGATGAGCCCGGCGTCAAGGAACGGCCCGAGCGCGAGGATGCTCGCCGTTGGGTAGCACCCCGGCACGGCGATGAGCGTCGCGCCGACCAACTCCTTGCGGTGGCGTTCGACGAGTCCGTAGACGGCGTTCGCGAGCAGCGTCGGTGCCGCGTGCTCGCTGCCGTACCACGTGCGGTAGTCCTCGCCGTCCTTTAATCGGAAGTCGGCGCCGAGGTCGACGACACTCACCGAACGTGCAAGGAGTTGCGGCACGATCTTTTGGCTCTGCCCGTGCGGCAAGGCGACGAAGGCGACATCAATGTCGCTGGTGAGGACCTGGTTCGTCGCAGCGAAGACCATGGCGGGATAGGCCGCGGCCAACGCGGGCACGTGGTCGGCGACTCGTTTCCCCGCGTTCGACTCACCGGTCGCGAGCACCACGTTGAGATCATCGTGGGACGCGCAGAGTCGCAGCACCTCTGCACCGGCGTACCCCGTGGCCCCAATGACTCCAACACGCATAATGTCATTTTATGCACACCGAGACATAAAAACGCAAGTATTACAGCGACAAACTAGAATGACCGCCATGTCGAGGCGTGGATGGACCCTTTTCCTGGCGATGGCCGTCATTTGGGGCATTCCCTATCTCTTGATTCGCGTCGCGGTCCGTCAACTCGATCCAGGCGTGATGGTCGTGTTGCGCACCGGCCCCGCGTCCTTGCTCTTGATGCCAATCGTCATCGCACGAGGTCAGATCCCCGTCCTCATCAAGAACCTGAAGTGGATCATCATCTTCGGCGTTGTCGAGTTCGGCATCCCGTGGTACTGCATGGCCACGGCCGAGAAACACATCTCGAGTTCTCTCACCAGCTTGCTGATCTGCTGCGTGCCGCTCTTCGCTGTCTTGGTGCAACGAATCCGACGAACCGATGAGCACATCTCACAGCGTCGTTACTTTGGGCTCGGCATCGGCGCGCTGGGCGTCGCGCTCCTCGTCGGCCTCGACTTGCATGGAGGTTCGATCACCTGGATCGGGCTGATGATGGTCGTCTGTCTCGGGTACTGCTTCGGGCCGATGATTCTCGCGATGAAGTTGGCACATGTCCCGGGCGTCGTCGTCGTCGCCGGTGCGACGGCCTTCGTCGCCCTCTGTTGGATTCCGTGGGCCGCGGTCCACTGGCCCGCGCACGTCTCGAGTGAGACGTGGAGCTGCATGGCCGTGCTCTCGGTCGTGTGCACCGCCCTCGCGTTCTTGGTCTTCTTCGAGCTCGTCAAAGAGGTCGGTTCGTCACGCTCGGTGGTCGTCACGTACTTCAATACCGCCATCGCCGTCGTGCTGGGAGTCGTCGGGCTTCACGAGACGCTCACGGCCGGCATCATCTTGGGTTTCCCGCTCGTGCTCGTCGGTTGCATCTTCGCCACGAGTAGCGCGAAGGCGCCGGCGTCCTCAGAACTACTCGGCGTACTCAGCGGCGACGCGGACCTCGCCGTCGACCAACAGCCAGAGTGAGCCCGGCACGTGCGCGATCTGCACGTCGTGGCCACGTTCCACCGCACCGTGGTGTACAACGCTCACCCACGAGACCGGCGTCGTGACGACTTCGGTCACGGCCTGCCAGACCGCGGCATTGTTGACGTGACCGACGATGTCAAGGTCGGCGCGTCGCAGCGGCCAGGTCAGTAACTGCGCGTCATCGGCGACGACCGGCGTCGCGATGCGTCCCGACACCTTTCGTCCCTGCATCGCTTCGCCGTAGACGTCGTGGAACGCGGGCTTGATCCGAACGGGATGGCCCGACGGATCGACCGGCACCCAGAGGGCGACGGCCTCGACGAGCACTTGGCCATGAACCGATACGTTCGTGCGTCGCTCGGCCCACGCCGCACCAGTGCCGCCGCACCACGTCGTCACGGTGAGCACCTCTTTGTAGCGCGGCCATCGGCCAGTGTCAGCGACGCGAACCGTCGTGCGCCGAACCACCCAGGTATCAGTGGACTCCAGACCGGTGTCCTCCCAGTCGTCGGTCGCCACGTCTTGGAGGATGCGCGCGACGCCGTCGAGTCGAAGGACGCCGTGGGCGTCGGCGTCACCGAGGCGCACGCGAAACTCTCCGCTATAGCGACGGCCGATGTCGCTGAGTGGCACGAACTCAATCACGGTGTGCAACCTACCGTTCGAGACGAGACGACGGGCTCAGCGCAGTACGGCGCCGAGTGACGCGGCGCGCGCGATCAACTGTCCTCGGGCGTTCGCGACGTCCTTCTCACTGAGTGTGCCTTCGGGTGAATTGAAGCGCACCCGGTAGGCCAAACTCCTCGTGCCGTCGGGCACGTTCGCCCCGCGATAGACGTCGAACAGTTCGACGCTCTCGACCAACTCCGACGCGCTTCGCAGTTCGACGGCGAGGTCCTGAGCGTGCACCGTCGCCGGGGTCACCAGCGCGAGGTCGATGACGGCGCTCGGAAAGCGGCTCGGCACCTTCGCGAAGTGGTTGCGCCGGGTGGCGCGTTCGCCGTCGCACAGCGCGTCAAAGTCGAGATCGAGGAGTCCGAGTCGTCGCGGCGCCGTCGTCGCGACGATGTCGTCCACCAGTACGCCGTCGACTTCGCCGACGAATCCGAGCAGCGCACCAGAGGTTCGATCGATCAACTGCGCCACCCGCGTGGGATGGAAGCCGGGAGGGGCATCACCGGTCGATCGCACGACGACGTCGGCGAGGCCCAGTCGATCGGCCACGACGCTCCAACACGCGACCGCGGTCGTGGCGTTGTCGCCCTCGCGACCGAGCACGACGGTCACGCGCTCGTTCTCTTCCGGAAGGTCCAACGTGAGCGCGCCGCCCACCCCGCCACGCGTTCGTCGCGGCGACGCCGTCGCGTCAGGATGCGTGAAGACATTGCCGATCTCGGCGAGGATCACGTCACCCATCCCGCGCTCGAGGTTCCTCCCCCACACGCGCACCAGTCCGGTCAGCATCGTCGGCCGCAGCACGGACTCATCGGATGCCAACGGATTCGTGATGCGCACGCGGGCAACGCCGGGTCGCAGCAGGTCGAAATCGGCGTCGCTGCCGAGAGTCGGGGTCCAGCACTCGCTCGCCCCGAGGTCGACGATGACGTCGCGGACGCGGCGCCGGAGCTTCTGACGTGCCGTGAGTCCCCCCGGTTCGGGCCACGTCGGCGTGTGTCGCGGCAGGCGCCGGTAACCGTAGAGTCGCGCGATCTCTTCGATGACGTCGGCACTGCCGGCGACGCCACTGCGAACGTCAGGCCGAGCCGTCGGCGGCACGACGGTGAATCGGTCGCCCGTGACGTGCACGTCGAACCGCAGACCCTCGAGTATCGAGGCCACGTCATCACTCGCGATCGCAACCCCGAGCACCCGTTGGATCTCGGCGTCCGAGAACTCAATCGTGGGTGGTGTGGGCACGTCACCGGCGACGTCGAGTGGGTCGCGCAGCCACTCCAACTCCGGACAGCTTTCTGAGAGCACGTGGACGAAGCGCGCCGTCGCGCGCAAGGCGAGCTGGGGGTCGACGCCGCGTTCGAAACGGTTCGATCCCTCGGTACGCAGGGCGTGGCGCTTCGAGCTGCGCGCGATGGCCATCGGGTCGAAGTAGGCCGCTTCGAGCAAGACGTCGGTCGTCTCGTCGCTGATCTCGCTCGCCGCGCCACCCATGATGCCCGCGAGCCCCAACACGGTGTCGTCGCCGTCGACGATGACGCAGTCCTCCCCCGTGTCGCCAAGACCGCGGCCGGCAGTCGCCAGCTGGCGTTCGACACCGTCAAGCGTCACGAGCGTTTCACCGCTGCGCGCGCGACGAGCGCGGAGCGTTCGACCCGCGACGTGGCGCGCGTCGTAGGCGTGCGTCGGTTGCCCGAGTTCGAGCATCACGAGGTTCGAGGCGTCGACCACGTTCGAGATTGCGCGCATGCCCGCGCTCTGGACCCGAGCGATGACCCACGCCGGCGAGGGGCGCACCACCACCTTGCGCAGCACCGACACCGTGAGTCGTCCACAGAGGTCCGGCGCGTCGATTCCGGCCGACGCGTAGGAGTCACTTGGAGCCTCATCGTTCGGCTCGGCGACGTGCGGCGAGGCGAGCGGCCGGCCAAGGCGCGTCGCGAGGTCGCGCGCGACGCCTTCGACCGACCACGCATCGGGGCGGTTTCCTTCGACCGTGATGTCAAAGACGACGTCGGGCGTGATCGACAATGCCGCCAACAGGCCCTCGCCCACGACCGGGTCGATGAGGTCGTCGAGCAGCATCAGACCGCCGTGATCATCACCGAGGCCCAACTCGCGCGCCGAACACAACATGCCATTGGAGGTCACACCACGCATCTGTCGCCGGGCGATTTCAAAGCCACCCGGCAAGACCGCGCCCACCGGCGCCAGTGGTACGTGGTCACCGAGATCGATGTTCATGGCGCCACAGACGATCTCCAGGGGACCGTTGCCGGTATCGACGGTGACCAGCCGAACACGGTCGGCGCCCTCGATCGCACGGATCTCATCGATGCGAACGACGACCACGTCGTCGAGTCCCTCGCCCACGACTTCGATGCCCTCAACGACCAGACCAAGGTCGTCGAGGATCACCCGAAGTTCATCGGTCGATTCGGTGAGTTCGACGAACTCGCGTAGCCACGAGAGCGCGATCTTCATGAGAACTGCTCCAAGAAGCGTGTGTCGTTCTCGATGAGTGCGCGCATATCGGCGACCTCGTGGCGCATCTGCGCGCAACGGTCAATGCCGAAGCCGAAGGCGAAGCCACTCCACTCGTCACCGTCGATGCCGACCGCGGCGAGCACCGCGGGGTCCAAGACACCGCAGCCGCCCAGTTCGATCCATCCGGTCTGGGAACACGTCCGACAGCCCGCACCGCGACAGATCGTGCAGGTCACCTCGAACTCGGCCGACGGCTCGGTGAACGGGAAGTATCCCGGTCGCAGCCGCGATTCGATGTCAGGACCGAAGTAGGCCCGCGTGAAGGTTTCGATGACGCCGGCCAGGTCGGCGAAGGAAATGCCGCGGTCCACGACGAGACCTTCGATCTGATGGAAGGTCGCGAGGTGGCGCGCGTCAGGGGTATCGCGCCGATAACAGCGTCCGGGCATGACCGAGTGGATCGGCAATGAGTCGTTCGCGACGGCCGCTTCCATCAGATGGATCTGCGTCGGTGACGTGTGTGTGCGAAGGACGACCGTCTCGGGCTCGCCGAGCTCCACGTAGAAGGTATCCCAGAGACCACGCGCCGGGTGGGCCGGCGGGATGTTGAGTGCCTCGAAGTTGTACCAGTCGCTCTCCACTTCAGGGCCCTCGGCGACGGTGAAGCCCATCGCGACGAAGACGTCCTCGAGTTCGCGCTGGGTGATGGCGATCAGGTTCGGGTGTCCGACCGAGGCGGGCCACCGAACGTCGCCGACCACCACATCACCGAGGTCCAGACCGTCTTCGACCAACAGCGTCGCGCGCGCCAGTTGACTCAACTCGCGTCGACGGGCCTCCAGGGCTTCTTCGACGACGCGGCGAGCCTCTTGGAGCTGCGCGCCCGCCTCCTTTCGGTCCTCGGGCGCGAGCACGCCGAAGGACTTCTGCAGCGCCGACAAGATCGAGCGTTTGCCGGTGATGGCCGGCTCGTGCTCTCGCAGTTCCTCGATCGACGTCAGACCCGCGATGGTCGCGAGTAGTTCGGCCGTTTGATCGGGCAGATTGGCGAGAGGTGAGGTCATGACGCTTAAAGGCTACGGGGTGACGGGACCGCCCCAGCGTCTCTGCGTTGGAAGAGGGCCTCGAAGGCGATCAACGACGCGGCGACGCCGGCGTTGAGCGACTCGCTGCGCCCGTCCATCGGAATCGAGATCGTCGCGTCGCACGCGCCGATCGTCACGTCGTCGAGCCCGTCGGCCTCGTTACCGATCACGACGACACTGGGCTTCGTGAAGTCCACCTCGCGGTGACTTGTTCCGCCGCGAACAACGGCGGCGAACAGTTGCGCGCCGCCTCCGAAATAGGCGAACGTCGCCTCGATCGACGAGACGACGACCGGCACATGGAATATCGATCCCGCGCTCGCCCGAAGCGTCTTGGGATTGAAGGGGTCGACCGATTGACCGGTCAAGACGACCGCCGAGGCGCCGGCCGCGTCGGCCGAACGGATGATCGTCCCCACGTTCCCGGGGTCGCGCAGGTCATGCAGGACGAGGGTCAATCCAGTCCTCGGCAATGACGCCACGTCACGTTGCTCGAATCGCACCGCCGCGACGACCGGCTGGGGCGTCTGGGCGTCGGCGACCTTTTCGACGACACCCGCAGCGAGTGCGAAGACCCGTACGCCGAGACTGGTCGCCTTGGTCGTCAGCGCTTCGATCGATACGCTGTCCAGTGCCGCCGCGTCCACATAGACCGCCTCGAACTCGACGCCGCTCTCGAGGGCGGCCTCGACGAGGTCCGGACCCTCGAGGACACAGACGCCCTCGCTCCAGCGAAGTGATCGTTTCTGGACGAGTCGCCGCAGACGGCGAACTCGCTGGTGTGACGAACCCAACGCCTCGATCAGAGACGCCTACTTGGTCAGCGCGGCGCCGGCCTGAGCGACGATCGCGGCGAAGGCCGCGTTGTCGTTCACGGCCAAGTCCGCCAGGATGCGACGGTCGACCTCGATGCCCGCGGCGTTCAGCCCGGCGATGAACCGGCTGTAGCTCATACCGTGCGCTCGGGTGCCGGCGTTGATGCGCTGGATCCAGAGTCGACGCATGTCGCCCTTGCGCGCGCGGCGGTCGCGAAACGCGTACACGCCCGAGTGCTGGACCGCCTGGTTGGCCGATCGGAAGGTGCGGCTGCGGTCACCGTAGTAACCCTTGGCCTCTTCCAATATCGCCTTGTGGTGCTTCTTGGCGTTTACCGCCCTCTTGACTCGTGCCATAACAGTTCCTCTTTCGACTCGATCTCTAAATGCCCATCAGGCGCTTGGTCTTCTTCTCCAGGGCCGGAGAGAGGTCGGTCTCGCGACCCAGTCGACGCGCCCGCTTCGACGACTTCTTCTCCATGAGGTGGCCACGGAAGGCCTTGCCCCGACGCAGCTTGCCGCTGCCGGTCACCTTGATGCGTTTCTTGGCCCCGCTGTCCGTCTTCATCTTTGGCATTTCAACTCTCCTCTACCGATACTTCGGCCGACACGCTCGGCACGACTTGCACTTCTTCGACTTTCGGGCTCTCGGCCGACTTCGGCTTCGCCTTCTTCTCTGGTCCGAGGACCATGATCATGTTGCGACCATCAAGCTTCGCGGCCGACTCGACCTTGGCGACGTCGTCGAGCTTCTCGACGATACGGTCCAGGATCTTCTTGCCGAGTTCGGGGTGCGCCGACTCTCGTCCGCGGAACATGATCGTGACTTTCACTTTGTGGCCTTCGTTGAGAAACTTCTCGACGAGGCGTGTCTTGGTGTCGAAGTCACCGGGCCCGATCTTCGGACGGTACTTCATCTCCTTGACGCCCACGTTGAGGGTCTTTCGACGCGACTCCTTGGCCTTTTGCGCCTCGTCGAACTTGAACTTCCCGTAGTCCATGATGCGACAGACGGGTGGTTGCGCGGTGGGCGCGATCTCTACGAGATCAAGGTCGAGGCTTCGGGCCAACGCCAATGCTTCACGGGTCGCCATCACGCCACGTTGGTTTCCCTCGTTGTCGATCAGACGTACAGTCTCCACGCGAATTCGTTCATTGACGCGGTGGTCTCCAGGCACTGTTGCGATAACTCTCTCCTTGCTCTTTGTGACGCCGTAGTGGCGTCACCACGGCAAGCGGGGCGCAAAACTCCTGGAAACCCGGCGCACATCGGTGGCCAGGTGGACGTTGGCCTTGCCAACCTCACTTGCTGAACTGCCCAATTACGTTAGCAGACCTGGTCGCGAGGCCCGTTCGGGACTCGCCTCAACGCGGCGGCGCTACGTTGTTTCGGTGAGTGATGCCGGGCAGCCGATCGACGAGTCAGAAGAGATCGCCTACCTGCGCTCGACGCCGGTCGAGACCGTGCTGGGCAATCACTTCTTCGTCCTCTTGCAACTCGCGGCGCTGCAACTCTCCTCGACGCCGCCGAATCTGAGCGGCGCGCAACTCGTCATCGATACCATCGCCGCGATGCTCGCCGCCGGTGGCGAGCGCCTCGGTGAACACGTCGCGCTCTATCGCAACGCCCTGGCCGAGGTCCAACAGCTCTACGTTCGCGCGGCGAGTCCTCCCCCCGCAGGGTGACGCTCAGGACTCGAGGGCGAAGCTGAACGTCAACGCGAGGCCGCCCAACTGGCTCTTTGACGTCGTCATCGAGCCCCCCAGTCCTTCAGCGATATCGGCCATGATGCTCATACCGAGTCCCGATCCGCCGGTCTCGCGAGACCGCGACTGATCGAACCGGCGAAAGCGCTGCGGTCGCACGCCGTACTCTGGCAGACCTCCCCCGGCGTCTTCGATGCGCAACCTCGCCTCGTCACCGGCGCGAACCAAGGTGACGCGAACGGTCGTGTCCTTGGCGGTGTGGCGCACGATGTTGGAAAACGAGTTGACCAGGAGTCGATCGAGCAGGTCTTCGCGACCGCGCACGACCAGTCCCGCCGCCACGTCATCGGTGACCTCTCGATCGGGATGGTCGTTGCGGAACTCCTCGACGCGCGTCGCGACCACGGTGCTCAACGCCACGCGGGTGTTGAGATGCTGCGGTGCCTCGCGGACCTCGGCCGAGAGCAACAGGTCCGCGACCAAGAGGTCCATCCGGTCGATCTCGCGGCGAACCCGCTCGACGGCGCGGGCACGTTGTTCGTCGTTGATCGAGGGATTCGTGAGCAGTTCGTTGTAGCCCTTGATCACCGTGAGTGGCGTGCGCAGTTCGTGCGACGCGTCACCCACGAACTGCTGCATCGCTTCGACGCTGCGCTCTTCGATCGCGATGCGCTCGTGCAGCGCGACGACCATGGTCGCCAGCGCCGCCTGCAGTTCGCGAACGTCGCGACTGCCCGCGGCGGGCGGAATCTCGCCGCGTTCCTCCCCGCGCGCGACTTCACTCGCAAAGCCGATCAGGTGTTCCATCGTGCGAAGGTCCTTTCGCATCACCTGGCGCGCCAACACCAACATGACGATCGCCACGAGGAACCCGATCAAGGCCACGTCGAGTGCGAGCCGACGCCCCTGGGCGGAGATTTCGCTCGTGGATCCCGCGACGACCAGGTAGTCACCACCCCCGACGTAGAGCGAACGGATACGAAAGCCCGGGAGGTTCGACTGCTCACTGACCTTGCCCAGCGTCGCGTGCACGTTGAGGATCGTCGGCTTCGCGCGCAGTGGCACGTGGCCGGAGTTGACCTGCACGACGGTACCTGACGGGTCGACGACGTCGAGCGTGAGGTCGTAGTCCGCCTCTTGGACGACGTTGAGCGCGTTGCTGAGCGCGGCATCGGAGTTACCCGACCCGCTCTTGATCACCGCGTTGATCTGACCGTCGAGCGTCGAATACTGCGAGCGCGTGCTCGCGTCGACCGCGAACCACCCCACGAGCAGTGCCACCATGAACGTCAACACGATGAGGAGGATGGTCAGCCGAGTGGCAATCTTCACTTTCCCGGCGTCCACGTCACGAGCTTGAACCCGACGCCGCGCACGGTGGTGATGGGAGCGAAGTCGTCGTGGTGGATCTTGCGACGGAGGTACGAGATATAGGTGTCCAGGACCGAGGTCTCGGAGTCGAAGTCGATGTTCCAGACCTCGCGCAGGAGCAACTCGCGCGTGACCAGACGGTCCTTTCGTTCGAGCAGGACCTCGAGGAGTCGGAACTCGGTGGCTGAGAGCGTGATCGGCTCGGCGTCGACGGTGATCTCGTGGGTGTCGACGTTCATCTCGATCGGGCCCGAGACGAGCACCAGGTCGTCCGTCGAATCGCCGTTCGAGCGTCGCAAGATCGCCGAGATCCGCAACAGGATCTCTTCGAGGCTGAAGGGCTTGCGGACGTAGTCATCGGCGCCGTAGCGCAGGCCCTTGGCGACGTCGACCGGAGAGTCGCGTGCCGAGAGCATCAGGACGGGCGTCTTGGTGTCGTGTTCGCGCAGCTTGGCGAGGAACTCAAAACCGTCCATCGTGGGCATGTTGATGTCCACGATGCACAGGTCACAGTTGTGCCGGCGCAGCAGATCGAGGGCCTCGGCGCCGTTGGAGGCCAGCTCGGTCTGGTAGCCCGCGACCTCGAGCGCGTCGCGCAGGAGGTCACGCACGCCCGGCTCGTCATCCACGATGAGAATCGTCGTCATGGCGTTGCTCGCATGTTGTGAGCGTACCTGCCACTTCAGGCCCTTGATGAGGAGTTGTGCGTTCTGCGAACTTCACAGCGAATAATCATCCACTTCACAGGGTTTTCAAAAGCACGATATTTACAGTTGGCTCCGTTCCTTTGAAAGGGGTCCACATGATGAAGTTCAGTACACGGAGTGTCGTGGCGGTGGCCATGATCGCAGCCCTGGGCATGAGTGCCCCGGCAATTGCGTCAGCCGATACCACCACGACGACGACCACTCCGACCACCACCACCACCGTTCCCACGACGACCACGACGGTCCACGGCTCGAACACGCCGTGGAAGCAGTGGCGCAAGGCTGAGAACGCCTACCTTCGCCAGCTCAAGGTGATTAACCGCACCTTCAGGGCATCGGTGGACGTAGCGCGCAAAGAGTACTGGGCGGCCATCAAGGCCTCCAAGGGCTCTGAGAACCGCCAGAGCGCCCGTGCCGCCGCCCGTGCTGCGTTGACGCTGTCGATCGCCAACGCGATGGAGGCCCGTTCCACGGCCTTGACCGCGCTCGGCGCCCCGCCGGCGCCCCCGGCCGGTACCGCTCGTTCGGCCTACATCGTGGCGCTGCAGGCGATCAACCAGACCTACCGCAACTCGGTCGCGGCGGCTGACGCGGCGTTCGCTTCGGCGTTCCCTGCCGCCACCACCGCTCCGGAGCGTGCCGTTGTCCGTGCCACGCTGGAGTTGGCGATCGCCAACGCCGCCGTTGTTCGTGCGGCCGCGCTGGTCGCCCTTGGACCGCCCCCGGCCTCAGCCGGTGGCACCACGCCGACCACGACGACCACCGTGCCGGTGACGACGACCACTGCTGCCTAGTTCCCCAGCCGTGCCACACCGGCGCGCCGTTCTCTCGAGAGCGGCGCGCCGGTGTGTTCTTGCATCGAGGCGGCGACTTTCGCACAAGCCGACGTCCTTCACAACCGAAAATCAAGTGATTCACAGGATTTTCAAAGGTTCGTTCGGTACGATTTGTGTATTCCTTTGAAAGGTCAGCCATGAAAGGTCTCGCGAAACGCACAGTCGCCTCGGTGGCGATCGTGGTGACGTTCGCCCTGGCGGCTCCGGCAGTGGCGACCGCATCGACCACGACGACCACCGTTCCCTCGACGACCACGACCACGACGATTGCCACCAAGACGCCGGTCATCAAGACGTTGAAGCAGTGGCGCGCCGCAGAAAAGCTCTACCTCGCTCAACTGAAGGTCATCAACCTCACGTTCGCGGCCGCCGTCGCCACCGCCAAGGTGAATCTCTCGGCATCGCTCGGCGCTGCCACGAACGCGACGTCGCGCATCAGCGCTCGAGCGACGTACCGCTATGCGATCACCGAGGCCACGATCGCGCGTTCCAATGCGTTGACGGTGCTCGGCAAGCCACCGGCGAAGCCGGGCAAGAAGCCCGCGGACACCTCGCTCTAACTCGCTGGCGGGACCTCGGCCCGCTTCGTCACCGCGCGCGCCTCATCGTGTCCCAGGTGTCCGACCGTGCGCTCGGCGCGCACGAGCTCGTCGAGTTCGATGGACCGGCTCCCGTCGGCGATGTCGACGCAATGGAAGTAGAAACGCACACCGTCCTCCGAGAGGATCCGACCGTCGCCACGACGCACGTCAAAGGCCTCGACGCGTCCGTGAATCTCCACTAACCCAGGGATCCTTGGCGCAAGACCGAGACCATCTCGAGTGCCGTGATGGCCGCCTCGCGGCCTTTGTTGTGCTCATCGTTGGCCGATCGCGCCAACGCCTGCTCGAGCGTGTTGACGGTGAGGACGCCGAAGACGACCGGTACACGCGTACTGAGTTGCACGTCCTGGACGCCACGCGCGCACTCGCCCGAGACGATCTCGTAGTGCGTCGTCTCACCGCGGATCACGGCGCCGAGCGTGATCACAGCATCGACGGGGCGGTCCCCGTCGGCGAAGGCCAACGCCATCAGTGGGATCTCGAAGGCGCCGGGTACCCAACCGACCGCAATGTCACTGCGATCGACGCCCGCCTCGCTCAACACGTCAAGGGCACCTTCGAGGAGCCGCGTCGTGATGGCGCCGTTGAAGCGAGCGCACACCACGGCGAGACGAACGCCGCGTCCGGTCACAGAACCTTCTAAGTGCTCGCCGACGCGTTTGCGCAACTCGGCCACCCGCTTGGCATCAAGCAGGGTGTCGTCACTCGACGTCATCGAGCCCTCCGAGCATGTGGCCCAAGCGTTCGCGCTTGGTTCGCAGGTAGTCGATGTTGAACGCCGTAGGGCTGCTCTCGAGCGGCACTCGCTCAACGATCTCGAGCCCGAAGCCCTCCAAGCCGCCGTACTTCGACGGGTTGTTGGTCATGATCCGCATCGAGGTGACCCCGAGGTCGACGAGGATCTGCGCACCGATACCGTACTCGCGCGAGTCGACCGGGAGGCCGAGCTCGATGTTGGCGTCGACAGTGTCGCGTCCGTCCTCTTGAAGGGCGTAGGCGCGGATCTTGTGACCGAGTCCGATGCCGCGTCCCTCGTGACCGCGTAGGTAGACGACCACGCCGGCGCCCTCGGCCGCGACCTTCGCCAAGGCCGTCTCGAGCTGCGGTCCGCAGTCACAGCGCATTGAGCCAAAGACGTCACCGGTGAGGCACTCCGAGTGCACGCGCACGAGCACGTCGGGCGTCGTGGCGATGTCACCGAACACGAGCGCCATGTGCTGTTCGCCGTCGAGCACGTTCTCAAAGACGTACGCCTGGAACTGTCCGTGTTCGGTCGGTAGTGACGCCTCGGCGATTCGTCGCACCAGTTTCTCGTGGCGACGTCGGTAGCGGATCAGATCGGCGATCGAGACGATCGGCAGGTGGTGGTGCTGGGCGAAGGCCTCGAGTTCCGGGAGGCGCGCCATCCCGGACTTGTCCGCCGTGACGATCTCACAGAGCACGCCCGAGGGTTGTTTGCCGGCCAGTCGACAGAGGTCGACGGTCGCCTCGGTGTGGCCGGCACGCTTCAACACGCCGCCCGCCTTGTAGCGCAGCGGGAAGATATGTCCGGGGCGGTTGAGGTCGGTCGGTCGCGTCGCGGGGTCGATCAATGCACGGACCGTCGCCGCCCGATCGCTCGCCGAGATCCCGGTCGAGGTGCCGTGTCGGTAGTCGACGGTGACGGTGAAGGCGGTGCGCTGGGCCTCCGTGTTCGCAACGACCATCAAGGGAAGGTCGAGCTCGTCGGCGCGATGGGCCTCGATCGGGACACAAAAGACGCCCGACGTGTACTCGAGGAAGAAGGCCATGCTCTCGGGCGTGACGTCCTGGGCCGGCATGATGAGGTCGCCTTCGTTCTCGCGGTCCTCGTCGTCGACGACCACGACCATGCCACCGTGGCGCAGTTGTTCGATCGCCTCTTCAATGCTGGACAGTGCCATTAGACCTCCACGTCTATTCGAATATCATCGCCGACTCGCTGCACGCCCACGAAGCGACCGCGCCGCAGGGCCGCGATCGTCGCCGTTGAGAGACCCCGCAGGGCGCCGAGTGTTCCCTCGCTGCCGGCGAATGACGGTGACTGGTACCACACGATGTGATTCACGAGACCGGCCTCGAGGAACGCGCTGGCGGTCGTCGGTCCTCCCTCGACCAGGAGTTGCAAGACGTCGTGACGTCCGATCTCCTCGAGCACCTGGGAGAGGTCGCCGCTCAGTTCCAAACACGGCCGCATCTTGGCGTGCGCAGGTGCCTTGCCCAGCACCACGCGCAGCGGCTCGAGCACCATGTCACCCAGTCGGGCGGTCAAGGCCGGGTCGTCGCTTCGCGCCGTCCCGGCGCCCACCAACACCGCCTGGCTCTGTGCGCGAAGGACATGGGCGTCGCGACGGGCCTCCTCACCGGTGATCCACTGACTCGTGCCGTCGGCCATCGCGACGGCGCCGTCGAGCGTGCTGGCGACCTTCAACACGACGTACGGGCGACCCGTGACACGGTGCCATATGTAGGGCGCCAACTGCGCGCGCACGGCGCTCTCCTCGACCCCGACCTCGACATCGACGCCCGAGGCCTTCAACAACTCGACGCCGGCACCCGAGACGCGTGGATCGGGGTCGATGGTGCCGACGATGACGCGCGACACGCCGGCCGCCACGATGGCCTCAGCGCAGGGACCGGTGCGGCCATGATGCGAGCAGGGTTCGAGGGTGACGACCATCGTCGAGCCCCGCGCTGCGTCCCCGGCGCGCCGCAGCGCCTCGATCTCGGCGTGGGATTCCCCCGGGACCTGGGTGTGACCCTCACTCACGACGACGCCGCGCTCACTCACGACCAACGCCCCGACCCAAGGGTTGGGCGATGACAGGTAGCGCGCCTTGTCACCCGCGCTCATCGCCATCGTCATCAGTTCAGTCGTGGAGAACTTCATGCTCGGCCGGACCTCGCGGCGAGGCGGAGCTCGTGGGCCGCCTCGAGGGGATCGGGACGGTGGAAGATCGCCGAGCCCGCGACCAGCACGTTGGCGCCCGCCTCGACCGCGATCGGCGCCGTCGCCAGGTCGATCCCGCCGTCGACTTCGATATCGAGGGCCAACTCGTTGGCGTCGACTTCGCGTCGGGCCTCGTGCACCTTGCCCATCACGTCGCCGATGAAGGATTGGCCTCCGAATCCGGGAAAGACCGTCATCAAGAGGAGCAAGTCAATGTCACCAAGAAACGGCGCGACCTTGGAGAACGGGGTGTCAGGGTTGGCGGCGAGTCCCACGCGTAGGCCCAACGAGTGCGCCTCGTCGATCAAGGTCGCCGTCGAGCCGACCTCGACGTGCACGGTGCAGCCGTCGGCCCCGGCCTTGCGGAACGCCTCGAGGTAGCGACCGGGTTCACTCATCATCAGATGGCAGTCGAAAAACCGTGTGCTGTACTGGCGAAGCGACTGGACGACGGGTGGTCCGATCGAGACGTTCGGCACGAAGTGGCCGTCCATCACGTCGACGTGCAGCCAGTCCGTCTCGGCGTCGATCGCACGAACGGCATTCGCCAGGGAACCGAAATCAGCGGCCAGAATCGACGGCGCGACGCGCAGCGCACCGGAGGGGCCAGCGTCGATGGTAGTCACACCGGCAGCCTATTCGTGACGCGGTTTCTTCACGTCCATAGGGCCTGATCATGGTCGAAACGCGCGCCGCCCCACCAGGCCGCCGCACTCATGGATTTCGCGCTCTCCGGACGCACCTCTTCGACCGCGATCGCGCCGGCGGAGGCTCCGAAGATGACGCGCCCGTCGCGCGCCGAGACCGTCCCTTCGGCGACGGCCTCGCCGTCGTAGCGCGCCGCTCGCGTCACGAGGAGGCGGCGGCCGTTGACGAACGCGAAGGCCTGGCCGAGACGCACGACGCGCACGAGCTGCTCGACTGACATCGATGGCACGAGATGGAAATCGTCCTTCGACAACTTCTCGGCGTACGTGGCCTCGCCGATCTGCACCTTCGGCGACGCCAGTAACGTCGGCGAGGCCAGCACCTCGGTCAACGCCACAGCCCCCAGTGCGGCCAGTTCTCCCAGCAGCGTCGAGAGGGTCTTATCGTCGATCGTCACTCGACGCTCGAGGTGGACCGGGCCGGTATCGAGGCCGACGTCGAGGGTCATGATGCTCACGCCAGTCTCGGCATCTCCCGCGAGGATCGCTCGCTCGACGGGCGCGGCGCCGCGCCACCTCGGCAGGAGCGAGAAGTGCACGTTCAGCATCGGGATTCGCGCCAACAACTCGCCGGGGATCAGTCGACCGTAGGCCACGACGATGCCGCGCTCGACCTCGAGCCCCTCGAGGTCGCTCAGATGATGTGCCACGCGAAGTCCCAACTCTTGTGCGCACGCCTTGACGGGGCTCGCACTCAGCTCACTGCCGCGGCCCCGTTTTCGATCAGGCCGGGTGATGACAGCCTCGACCTCGTGACCTGCCTCGACGAGTGCGCGCAGCGACGGGACCGCAGCCTCGGGTGTTCCGAGGAACGCGAGGCGCATTTACTCACCCAGCAGTTGGTGCAATCCGTCGGGGTCAGATGCCGAGAGCTCGAGGTTCCGTTGGCGCAGGATCTGCTTCGCCTCTCTGCGCTGGTCGGCATTGAGTCGTTCGATGAGCAGGACCCCGTCAAGGTGGTCCATCTCGTGCTGGAAGATCCGGCCTTCATACTCATCGACCTGGAGGTCGAGGGCGTTGCCGTCGAGGTCGAAACCGACCAGGTGCACGGCGTTGGCGCGGGTGATCTCCCAACTGAGGCCCGGCACGGAGAGACAGCCCTCCTCGTAGACCCACTCACCGTCGGTCTCGAGGATCTTCGGGTTCACCACGACGTGCGGTCCATCGCCCTTGTCGTAGACGAAGAGTCGCTTCTGGACGCCGACTTGATTGGCCGCCAAGCCAACGCCGGGCGCCTCGTTCATGGTCTCGATCATGGTCTGGGCGAGCGCCGCGATCCGGCCGTCGATGTTCTCGATCTCGGTCGTGGCCTGGGTCAGGACCGGGTCACCGTAGGTGCGGATGGGCAGCGTCGTCACGTCTCCACGTTATCGCCGGTGCCCGTCCGAGGGTTTTCGAACGGTCCCGTCGCGATCGCTAGCGAACCGCCACGCGGACCTTGGCGGGCGATCGACTTCCGGCGCGCAGGGCCGCGTTCAGTGTCGCGATGTCCGTGGCGCGCACGACGAATCCGGAGGTCGCGATCCCGATCGTGACCGGTTGGGCTCGAATGCTGTCGATGAAGGCCTCGGCGCCGTCGCCCGTGACGTCGGCCTCGGCCCCATAGGGAGGCAGTTGCAAGAGTCGAGCGGTCTGCACGTCCTCGTCGATGATCGCGTCGAAGTGCTCGGTGACGAGCGCTTCGATGACCGCGTCGTCGCCGCGCCGGGTCTGGAGCACGACCGATCCGCGCCCCTCACGACGCGGTCCGACCAGGCGGCCGGCCTTGGCGACGGCCGTGATCGCGCTGCGCCGGGCTGCCGCCCTCGGCGCCAAGAGATACTGGTCGAAATCCGCGAAGATCACGACACCGCAGTGACGGACCCGTTGCCACACCGCTTCGGTCCCCACCACGACGCGCTCGAGTGGCGCGTCGAGCTCGCTGGCGGCGGTGACTTCGCTCACCTTCTGTGCGAGCTGAGCGGACACGTCCCTCGCCAACGTGCTCACGCCCAGGCGAAGTCGCTTGAGATTCGTCGCGCCGCAGGACCGACAGAAGTTCGCTCGACGTTCATGGCGATCGCGACAGGTCAACTGCCCATCGACCTCGCTCTCGGCCTGTGCGCAGACCTCGCAGCGTGCCAGTTCACCGCACTTGGCACAGGCCATCAGGCGACCATTCCCGAGGCGTTGCAAGATGACGACGACCGCGACGGGCTCCGCACCCGCCAGAGCCGCGTGCGCGGCGTCGAGTGTCGCGCGCGCCAGCACGCCGTCGTGCGGGTCGCTCTGGCGTCGATCGACGACGGTGACACGTGGCCACGCGCCGATCGTGTCACCCCAGCTCCGGTACGGTCCGTCGTTCAAGAGCGAGGGTGAGGGCACGCTCGACGTGCACCACAGTGGCGCCGCGTCGCGCCGACAGCGCTCGCGCAACATCGTCACGGCGTCCCAGGTTGGCGTGCGCTCGTTGCGGTACGCCTCATCGTCAGCGTCGATGATGACCGCGCCACAGACAGTGGGGACCGGGGCCAGTGCGGTGCCTCGGGCACCGACCACGACTGGCCACCCGGCGCGCATCCGGTCCCACTGGTCCTCGCCCGACGCCACCGCGCACCCCCGCTGCTCCAGTCGACCGCGCAGGCGTCCGGCCCACGACTCGGTCGGCACGAGGACCAGCAGTGAACCTTCCCTCTCGCGCGTCGCCTCGTAGGCCGCGAGGATGAGCGCCAGCGGATCCGTCGTCGGTGCGACCTCCAACACGCCCGGTTCGACGTCGTGCACACCCGTCAGCACCGACGATGTCAGGGCCCCAGCCGCGGGCGCCGTCGGCAGTTCGGTGATCAGTCGCTTGGGTGAGGTCGAGACGAGCAGTCGACTGAGCGGACTGTACCACCGTTCGCTCGCCCACGTCAGGAGCTCGAGCAGCGAGGCCGGCGGACCGTAGCCGAGCCACTTGGTGAGGGGCTTGAGCTCGCTGCTCGCGGTCGCCTCGCCCGTCACCCATCCGCGAACCGATCGGCCGTTGAAGTCCACGCGCACGCGGTCCCCCACCGCGGCACGCGACGTTCGCTCGGTAACCAGATAGTCAAAGGGTCGATCGACGGCCGCGACGTCGGTGATGATGCGGACAGCGCGCGCCGCGCCCACTGCTACAGCGACAGTTCTCGGCGCAGATCGTCGACCCGTGAGGTCTGCTCCCAGGTGAAGCCCTGGTCGCTGCGGCCGAAGTGGCCGTAGGCGGCGGTGCGCTGATAGAGCGGCCGGCGCAGGTCGAGGTCGCGGATGATCGCGGCTGGGCGGAGGTCAAAGAGCGCCTCGACCGCCTTGGCGATCTGTGCGCGGTCGACGCGCTCGGTCCCGAAGGTGTCGACGAGCACCGAGACCGGCCGCGCGACGCCGATGGCGTAGGCCACCTGCACCTCGCAGCGCTCGGCCGCGCCGGCGGCCACGACGTGCTTGGCGACCCACCGCGCGGCGTAGGCGCCCGAGCGATCGACCTTTGAGGGGTCCTTGCCGGAGAAGGCGCCGCCGCCGTGGCGGGCCATACCGCCGTAGGTGTCGACGATGATCTTGCGCCCCGTGAGGCCGGTGTCGGCGTGGGGCCCGCCGAGGACGAACTTGCCCGAGGGGTTCACGAAGACCCGCATCGAGCTGGCGTCGAGGTCGGCTGGCAGCATCGGCGTGATCACGTGCTCGAGCACGTCGTCTTTGATCGTCGTCATCGAGTCGATGCCGTCCTCGTGTTGGGTCGAGATCAAGACCGTGTCGACCGCGACCGGTCGGCCGTCTTCGTAGACGATGGTCACCTGGGTCTTGCCGTCAGGTCGCAGGTAGGGCACGAGTCCCGATCGTCGCACCTGGGCGAGGCGCATCGAGAGGCGGTGCGCCAGCCAGATGGGCAACGGCATGAAGTCGTCGTTGTCCGAGCAGGCGTAGCCGAACATCATGCCCTGGTCGCCGGCGCCCTGGGAGTTCAAGACGTCTTCGTTGCCGTCACCGGAGCGATGCTCGAAGGCCACGTCGACGCCGTCGGCGATGTCGGGACTCTGCTTGTCGAGCGAGACGAGGATGCCGCAACTACGGCCGTCAAAGCCCATCGCGCCGTCGTCGTAGCCGATGCCGATGATGGTCTCGCGCGCGAGGTGGTTGATGTCGACGTAGGCACTCGTGCTGATCTCGCCGGCGACCACGCACAGTCCGGTCGTGAGCAGCGTCTCACAGGCGACGCGCGCCATGGGGTCTTGGGCGAGGATGGCGTCGAGGACCGCGTCCGACACTTGATCGGCGACTTTGTCGGGATGTCCCTCGGTCACCGACTCCGAAGTGAAGAGGGTCCGGTCACTCATGAGGCTCCTTGGATAACAATGAAGCAACCCTAGTCAAGATCGCCAATGCGACGGCCTCTTTGGATCGCAGCGAGACCGTCTCGTCGGCGCCGTCGCGACCAAGGAGCACGACCTCGTTCGTCGCGTGCGAAAAGCCCGTGCCGGGAGCCGACACGTCATTGACGACCAGGAGGTCGACCTTCTTGCGCGCCAGTTTCATTCGCGCGTGCTCGATGACGTTCGTGGTCTCGGCGGCGAAGGCGACGACGACCTGGTCGGTGCGCGCCGCGACGAGGTCCATCACGATGTCGGCGGTCAATTCGAGTTGCAACGAGGGCACGCCGGCGTCCTTTTTGATCTTTTCATCCGATGCCTTCAACGTGAAGTCGCTCACCGCCGCGGCCATGATCGCCACGTCGGTGCTACCGAATCGTTCGAGTATCGTCTCACGCATCTCGCGGGCGCTCTCGACGCGCACCACGTCGATCTTCGCGACCACGTCGAGCGCGAGGTCGCGCTCGACCGTGGTGACGAGCGTCACCTCGGCGCCGAGTCGCGTCGCCACCTCCGCCAGCGCGTAGCCCTGGTGGCCGGAGGAGCGATTCGAGATGACCCGTACGGGATCGATGGCTTCGCGTGTGCCGCCGGCGCTGATGAGGAGGCGTGATCCGCTGAGGGGTCCGCGGTAGCCGCGGACGATCTTCTCGACCAGATCGAATATCGTCGCGGGCTCGGCCATCCGTCCCACGCCCTCGTCGCCGCCGGCGAGGTGTCCGACCTCGGGCTCGAGGACCATGACGCCGCGTCGGCGCAGTGTGGCTAGGTTCTCCTGGACCGACGGCTGGGCCCACATCTCGGAGTGCATCGCGGCGCACAACAGCACCGGAGCGTTGGTCGCGAGCAGGGTTGCGCTCAAGAGATCGTTCGCGAGTCCGATCGCGTAGCGCGCGATGAGGTTCGCCGTCGCTGGCGCGACGACGACGAGATCGGCGCCGCGACCGAGATACGTGTGAGGAATCGGCGTCGAGGGATCACCGAACAGGTTCGTACGTGCCGGTTCACTGGCCAACGCGCTGAACGTGGACGCGCCGACGAATCGCGTCGCGTCGGCGGTGAGGATCGGGGCGACGTGGTACTTGGCGTCACGCAGCAAGCGCAGCAGTTCGACCGTCTTGTAGGCAGCGATGCCGCCGGCGACGCCGAGGACTATGCGAGGAGGGGACGACTCAGGCGTCGCGGAGGGCATCGGTGAAGGCGTCCAGGTCGTTATTGGCGTCCTGACGGGCCTCTTCCAACGCGAGTGCTTGAAGACGCTCGGCCTCGAGCTCCTCAGGCGTCGGGCGGTGGAACTCCAGTTTGCCCTGGTAGAGCTCTTCCATCGCCAGCGACAGTGACTTGTTGGACAGCGACGTCACCTGCGGCGGGATCAGGGCGCCGTGGCCCGAGCCGAGGCCGTTGTAGTACTCATTGATCTCTCGGGCGCGGATCGCCGAGACGGCCACGAGGGTGAACTTCGAGTCGCCGACCTTGTGGAGGAGGGTCTCGATGGGTGGATCGACGAGGGTGGGGCGTTCGGCCATGATGATTAGTCCTTTTTCGAGGGGGTTCGCCGGGCTGGGCGGAGTTCTTCCAGTATAGAGAGGATTTCTTGCGTCGCTCGGTCTAGATCGTCGTTCACGACGACCCGCGTAGCAATCGCCTGGCCTTTGGCGAGTTCGTGCGGGGCGCTGGCGAGGCGCTTTTGGACGTGCTCTTCGGCGTCACCACGTCCGCGCAGTCGGTCCTCGAGCTGTTCCATCGACGGGGCCACGACGAGCACCACGACCGCCGAGGGGTCTCGTTCGAGCACCTGTTCCGCGCCCTGGACCTCGATCTCCAAGAGCACGTCGCGATCATCGACGCGCGGGCGAGGTGTGCCGTAGAGGTTGCCGTGGAACTCCGCCCACTCGAGAAACGCGTCCTCGCGAATTGCTTGTTCGAACGTCGAGCGGTCAACGAAGTGGTATTCGGATCCGTCCTCGGTGGGGCGAACCGGTCGCGTCGTCCAACTCTTGCTCAACCACAATCGATCGTCCGACTCGACGAGGCGCCGAGCCAGTGTGCCTTTGCCAACGCCGCCGGGACCGATGAGAACCGCAATGAAGGGTTCAGCGGACAAGAGCCCGAAACAGTTCTGCGCGCTGCTTCGGTCCGAGACCCCGGATCCTGCGGGTCTTGGCGATCGACGCGTTGTTCATGATTCGTTCGGCCTTCACCTCACCGATGGCCGGCAGCGCGCTGATGAGGTCATAGGCGCGCATCTGCGCCACGCACTCTTCTCGCGCCGCGAGGTCGAAGAGTTCTTCCAGGGACAACTCGCCGGACTTGACCTGTCGCTTCACTTCGGCACGGCGACGACGATTCGCTACCGCCAAACGCGAGGCCTCTACGCGCTGTTCCTGCGAGAGGTTCGGTGGAGTGGGAGTCACGTTGTCAGATTACTCCCCTGCGCTGACTTTTGTTCAGGCCAAGGCCTGACTGAGATCATCACGCCATCGGCGCGCCGCGTCGCGCAGCGCCGCGCTATCAGGACCGACATTCAGTATGGATCGTCCAACATTCACAAGCACCGTGTTGGCCGGACACCGCGCGAACAACCGCGCGACATTCTCCGCGCTCCCGCCTTGGGCCCCGACGCCGGGCACCAGAAACGGCCCGCCCAGCTGTGACAGGTCGAACTCCGGCGCATCGCGGGTCGCGCCGATCACGACGCCGAACGATCCCAGACCGTCGTGGCGTCCGTTGCGCGCCGCGATGGAGCGCAGCACCACGTCTTCGACCCGTTCGCCCTCGGCGGTGCGAGCCTGTTGCAGGACGCGGCCCTCGGGATTGGACGTCGCGACCAACACGAAGACGCCGCGGCCGTGCAGCTCGGCCGTCGCGAAGAGCGGCGCGAGCGCGTCGACGCCGAGATAGGGACTCGCCGTGACCGCATCCACCCGCAGCGGGGATCGCTCCGACAGCCACGCCTCGGCGTAGCCCGCGTTGGTGACGGCGAAGTCGCCACGCTTGGCGTCGGCGACGACGAGCACATCGGCGTCGCGCGCGTCGGCGATCAGTCGTTCCAGCACGCGGTAGCCGCCGGAACCGAAGCGCTCGAAGAACGCGACCTGCGGCTTGATCGCGGCCGCGGTACCGACCACGGCGTCGAGCACGGCGCGCGCGAAGAACTCGAGACCCTCGACCGTGTCACTGCGCTCCCAGGTCTCGAGTAGTTCTCGACTCGGGTCGACACCGACGCAGAGCGGTCCCAGGGCGCGAATACGTTCGCGAAGTCGTGTGCCAAAGGTCTCATCCATGCGCTACTCCTACCACGTCGCTCACTCGCTGTACGCCGTGACGTTCGAGCCATCGCGCCAGGCCTTGTTGCACCTTCCACGGCGCACGCGGATCCGCGAACGTCGCCGTGCCGACCTCGACGGCGTTCGCGCCGGCCATGATCATGGCCACGGCGTCCTCGCCGCTGCTCACACCGCCGACGCCCACGATCGGCGTGTCCGGAAACGCGGCGCGACAGTCAAAGACGCAGCGCAGGGCGACCGGCAAGATCCCGGGGCCGCTCACGCCGCCGCCGCCGTTGCCGAGCGACGGGCGCCGGGTCTCGACGTCGATCGCCATGCCGAGCACGGTATTGACCAGCACGAGTGCGTCGGCCCCGGCGTCGAGCGCGGCGTCGGCGATCTCGAGCAGGTCCGGTGTATTCGGGCTGAGTTTGACCCACAGCGGCAGGCCCGCCGCCTTGGACGCGCGAACGACCTCGGCCGTCGCGAGGGCCGAGTGCGCGAAGATCGACGAACGGCTCTCCAGGTTCGGACAGCTCGCGTTCACCTCCACCGCTACGACCGGTGCGCCGCGCATCGCCTCGGCGGCCTGCGCGAACTCATCGACGGTGCGTCCCCAGATCGAGGCCACCACGTTACAACCGCTGCGTTCCAGATCTGGCAGGTACTGCTCGCGCCAAGCCGCGACGCCCGGACCCGCGAGCCCGACGGCGTTCACCATGTGCGTGCCCGATGCCGCGACGCGCGGCGCCGCATTGCCCTCCCACGCGAAGGCGGCCAGTGACTTCACGACGACCGCACCCAGCGCGCGAAGGTTACCGTAGGCGGCGAGCTCATTGCCGTAGCCGGAGGTCCCGGCGGCCGTCATGATCGGCGAGGGAAGGGCCAGCGTGCCGACGGCGCTTGCGAGCTCACTCACCGGTGCAACTCCTGCAAGCGAGGCGACCCGCCAGCCCTGGGCCCTCGTGTCCGCGATGCCCTTGGCGGCCGCGAGACCGGCGCTGATCGTCGTGAGGCACGACACAGCGTGCACGACGCAGGCGCCGCGAATGAGCGCCCCGTCGGCGCGTGCGCCGCTCCCCGAGGGCGTATTGACGACGAGCTGCACCTCGCCGGCGGCGATCATCGTGACGGCGTCCACGCCCATCTCGGCCAAGCCGACCTTGCCGACCAACGTCGCGACCGCGACGCCGTGGGCGCGAAGGTAGCCCGCCGTGCCGACGGTGGCGGCGATCGTGAAGCCGAGGTCCGCGAGGAGCCGCGCGAGCTCGAGTCCCTGGACCTTGTCGCGATCGGCGAGGCTCATGAAGACCTGACCGCCGTCGGGCAATCGAGTGCCCGCGGCCAGCTGCGCCTTGGCGAAGGCGATACCGAAGCTCTCCCCCACGCCCATGACCTCGCCGGTCGAACGCATCTCGGGACCGAGCACCGTGTCGACGCCGGGGAAGCGATTGAACGGAAGGACGGCCTCCTTCACCGACACGTAGGTCGGCACTGGCGTCATCGACGGCACGATGCCCTGGTCGATGAGGTCCGAGAGCGACTGGCCCATCATCACGCGAACGGCGATCTGCGCCAACGGCACACCGGTCGCCTTCGCGACGAAGGGCACCGTGCGCGACGCGCGCGGATTCGCTTCGAGCACGAAGACCTCGTCGTCCTTGACCGCGTACTGCACATTGATCAGACCGACGACCTTGAGTGCCTCGGCGATCTTGCCGGTGTGGGCGTGCAACGTGGCGAGCACCGCGTCACTGAGCGTCTGCGGTGGGAGCGCACAGGCGGAGTCACCGGAGTGCACGCCGGCCTGTTCCACGTGCTCCATCACGCCGGCGACGAAGACCGTGCCGGCGTGATCGCGCACGGCGTCGACGTCGACTTCGATGGCGTCTTCGAGAAAGCTGTCGATCAGTATCGGACGACTCTGGGAGACGCCGCCCTCGCGGGCCAGCGATCCGTGCGCGCTGGTGAGATCCATCATGACGCGCTCGAGCGAGTTGTCGTCATAGACGATCTCCATGGCGCGACCGCCCAGCACGTAGCTCGGACGCACCAGCACCGGATAACCGATCTCGCGCACGATCGTCTTGGCCTGTGCCAGGGTGAGCGCGACGTCGCCCGGCGGCTGGCGAAGTCCGAGCGACGTGCAGATCGCCGACCACTGCTCTCGGTCCTCGGCCGCGTCAATCGACGCGACGGGCGTACCCAGCACCAACGCGGGGTCGATCGAGTGCGACAACTTGAGCGGCGTCTGTCCACCGAGTGAGACGATGACACCGAGAACCCGCGCGCCGTCGATGCAGGCCGCCTGCTTCGGCCGCGATCACCTCGGCGACGTCCTCGGGCGTGAGTGGTTCGAAATACAGACGGTCCGAGGTCGAGTAGTCGGTCGACACGGTCTCGGGATTGCAGTTGACCATCACGGTCTCGTAGCCCATGTCGCGCAGTACGAAGGAGGCGTGCACGCAGCAGTAGTCGAACTCGATGCCCTGGCCGATACGATTCGGACCCGACCCGAGGATGATGACGCGGTCGCGCGCCGAGGGCGCCACCTCGCTGGTGTCTTCGTACGTGCTGTAGTGATACGGCGTCGAGGCGTCAAACTCTGCCGCGCAGGTATCAACCGTCTTGAACGTGGTGACGACACCGGCCGAACGTCGCAGGGTCGCGACCTCGGCGACGTCACGTGCGCACAGATCGGCGATCTGCGTGTCAGAGAATCCCCACTGCTTGTAGCGGCGCCACTGTCGGGCGTCGAACTCCTCGAGTGCGACGTCGGGCCCCAGCTCACGCTCGCGTTCGATGATCTCGCTCAGTTGGTGGATGAACCACTGGTCGATGCCGGTGCGCGCGACGACGTCCTCGATCACCGCACCGCGCCAGAGCAGTTCGTGCAGCGCGAAGAGTCGTTCGGGCGTCGCGACGATCGAGCCGTGCCAGAGCGCGCTCGAGGTCGAAGTCGACGAACTCCGAGTGGCGCCCGAGCGCGAAGCCGACGCGACCCTGTTCGAGCGAGCGCACGGCCTTTTGCAGCGACTCGGCGAAGTTGCGTCCAATCGCCATGACCTCACCGACCGACTGCATCCTCGTGCCCAGCTCAGCCGGCGCGCCGGGCAGCTTCTCGAAGGCCCAGCGCGGGATCTTCGTGACGACGTAGTCGATCACCGGCTCGAAGCTCGCCGGGGTCACCTCGGTGATGTCGTTGCGGATCTCGTCCAGGGTGTAGCCCACGGCCAGTCGCGCCGCGATCTTGGCGATCGGAAAACCGGTGGCCTTGGAGGCCAGGGCACTCGAGCGACTGACGCGTGGATTCATCTCGATGACGAGGCGTTCTCCCGTAGCGGGGTCGACGGCGAACTGGACGTTGGAGCCGCCGGTCTCGACGCCGACGCGGCGCAGCACCGCGAAGGCGTCGTCACGCATTGCCTGATACTCCACGTCCGACAGCGTCTGGATCGGTGCGACGGTGATCGAGTCACCGGTGTGTACACCCATCGGGTCGAAGTTCTCGATCCCGCAGACGACGACGCAGTTATCTGCGTTGTCGCGCATCACCTCGAGTTCGAACTCCTTCCACCCGGCGACCGAGCGTTCGACGAGGATCTCAGAGATCGGCGAGGCCACGATGCCTTCACCGGCCAGGACTCGCAGTTGCGCCTCGTCGTGCGCGATGCCGGTGCCCGAGCCGCCGAGGATGAAGCTCGGGCGGATCATGATCGGCCAGCCGATCTCCGTGGCGACGCTGAGCGCCTCGTCCACGCTGCGCGCGAAGCCCGATTTCGGCACGGCGAGACCGATGTCGGCCATCGCCTCTTTGAAGAGTTCGCGGTCCTCGGCCGTGGCGATGGCCTCGGGCCGCGCGCCGATGACCTCTACGCCGAAGCGTTCGGTGACACCGCGGCGAACCAGTTCCATCGTGAGATTGAGCGCGGTCTGACCCCCCAAGGTCGGCAGCAGCGCATCAGGACGTTCGCGTTCGATGATGTCGGTGAGCACGTCCGCATCGAGTGGCTCGACGTAGGTGACGTCGGCCGTCGCCGGGTCGGTCATGATCGTGGCCGGATTCGAGTTCACCAAGATGACCTTGAAGCCCTCGGCGCGAAGGACCTGACAGGCCTGGGTGCCGGAGTAGTCGAACTCACAGGCCTGGCCGATGACGATCGGACCAGAGCCGATGACCATGATCGAAGAGATATCCGTTCGCTTGGGCACTAGGCGCTCGTCCTCTCACCCGCGAGGAGGTCCTCGAAGCGTGCAAAGAGGTAGCGCGCGTCGTGGGGTCCCGGGCCGGCTTCGGGGTGGTACTGGACCGAGAAGCATCGTTCGTGGGGCGCCGCCACGCCCTCGATGACCCCGTCGTTCAAGTTGACGTGACTCACGACGCCGCGCGCCAGTGAATCCGGCTCGACGGCGTAGTTGTGGTTCTGGGCCGTGATCTCGATGCGGCCCGTCGCCAGGTCACTCACCGGGTGGTTGCTGCCGTGGTGACCGAAGGGCAGCTTGAACGTGCGACCGCCGAGCGCCTGGGCGAGGAGTTGATGACCGAGGCAGATCCCGAATATCGGGACCGTGCCGACGAGTTCATCCAGTACCGCGACCTGGGCACCGAGCGCCGCGGGGTCCCCCGGTCCGTTGGAGAGAAAGACGCCGTCCGGGACGAGCGAGCGGATCTCCTCGGCACTCGTCGCGGCCGGCACGACACGTCACGCGAAAGCGCTCGGCGAGTTGGTGGACCATCGTCGTCTTGATGCCGTAGTCGATCGCCACCACGTGACGTTCGCCAGCGCCGCGCGTGTAGGTCGCGCTCGTAGAGACACGCGTGACGAGGTCCATGTTGTCGGTACCGAGTGCGACGCGCGCGGCCGCCGCCACGTGCCGCGGGTCGCCGTGGCCGAAGGCGCCCGGCAGGGCGCCGTGGGAGCGCAGATGACGCGTCAGCCGTCGGGTATCGACGCCGACGATCGCCGCGACGCGGTGCTGTCGCAAGAATCCCTCGAGCGGACCGACGGATCGCCAGTTGGACGGCACGTGGGAGAGCTCGCGCATCACGACGCCTTGGCACCAGGGACGCAGCGACTCGTCGTCGAGCGGGGTGACCCCGTAGTTGCCGATGTGCGGATACGTGAAACTGATGATCTGACCGGCGTAACTGGGGTCGGTGATGACCTCCTGATAGCCCGAGAGGGCGGTGTTGAACACGAACTCACCGCTCGTGAATCCCGCCTCCGGCAAGTGCCCGGCGGCGTAGCCCTCGAAGGTGGCGCCGTCAGCGAGGACGAGGACCGACGGAAGACGCGTCACGTGAGCGACTCCTGGTCGACGACGAGCCGGCCCTTCGCGATCGTTGCGCGCACGCGGCCCTTCATCGCGCGACCGTCATAGGGAGTGTTCATCGACCGGCTCGCCAGTGCGTGACGGTCGACGCTCCAACGTGCACCTGGATCGAAGACCGTGACGTTGGCATCCTCGCCAGCGAGCATCGCTGCACCGTGGGCGCTGTGGCGACGTGGCGCGTCCTCGCGGCGCAGTTGCGCGATCCGCGCGGGACCTCGACTGAGGAGGTGAAAGAACAACGCGGGATCACTCGACGGTCCCAGGGCTTCGTAGGTCAACGACGCGGCGTGCTCGAGCCCCAGCATGCCGGCCGGGGCCTCGTCGAAGGGCAAGTCCTTCAGCTCTGGCGCGTGCGGCGCGTGGTCGGTCGCGACGGCATTGACGTCACCTCGGCGAAGCGCGTCAACGAGACCCGCGACGTCACTCGCGGCGCGCAGTGGTGGGTGCACCTTGAAGAGCGGGTCGTAGGTAGCACAGACGTCCTCATCGAGCGTGAAGTGATGGGGGGCCACCTCGAAGCTGACGGGCAGACCGTCTGCGCGAGCGGCCAGGACCATCTCCAGTGATCGCTTCGTCGAGAGGTGCAAGAAGTGCAGCGGCGCGCCGGTGAGCCGCACCAGTTCGATATCACGCAGCACCATGATCTCTTCGGCCAGGGCCGGGCGGCCGACGAGACCGAGCCGCCCACTCAGCGCGCCCTCGTTCATCGTGCCGCCCGCGGCGAGCCGTTCGTCCTCGCAGTGCTGGGCGAGGCGCACACCGAGAGGCTTGGCATAGGTGAGTGCGCGTCGCATCACCGACGGGTCCTGGACGCCGAGGCCATCATCGGTGAAGAGCCGCACACCCAGTGCCGCCATCTCGGCCATCGGCGCGAGCAGTTCACCGTGGCGACCGACAGTGATCGCGCCAGCGACCGCGACGTCGAGTGGCGTTCGCGTCGCCGCGCTCGAGGACATAGGACACGAGGGCCGCGCTGTCGAGTGCCGGCTCGGTATTGGGCATCGCGACCAGCGCGCAGTAGCCGCCGAGGGCGCCGGCGCGTGCGCCGCTCTCGATGGTCTCGGCGGCCTCGCGTCCGGGCTCTCGCAGATGCGTATGGAGGTCGACGAAGCCCGGCCCGACCCAGCAGTCGCGCGCGTCAATCTCGTGGGCGTTCGACGGTGCGTCGATCGACGCGGCGACCTCGACGATCCGTCCCTCGTCGATCAAGACGTCGGCGACGGTAGTGGCGTCGAGGCCGATGACGAGTCCCTGTCGGATGATGATCACAGTCCCGGCCCCTCCCCCGCGCCCGCGACGCTCAGGTACAACACGGCCATGCGAATCGGCACGCCGTTGCTGACCTGACGCTCCACGATCGCCTGGCTCGAGTCGACGACGCGTGAGTCGATCTCGACGCCGCGGTTCATCGGCCCCGGGTGCATGATGAGCGCCTCCGATTTGAGGAGGCGCGCGCGCTCAACGGTGAGGCCGTGAGTGAACGTGAACTCCTCGAGACTCGCGACAAAGGCGCCGGAACCGCGTTCGCTCTGGAGCCGCAAGAGGCCCACGACGTCGGCCCACGCGAGCGCCTCGTCGAAATCGCCGACCACGGTGACCGGCCAGGTCGCGACGTCGTCCGGGAGCAGGGTGCCGGGCGCACAGAGTCGGACTTCGGCGCCGAGCGTCGCGTAGGCCGCGACGTCGCTGCGTGCGACGCGACTGTGTCGAATGTCGCCCACGATCAGGACCCGCAGTCCGTCGAATAGTTCGGCCCCGGATTCGAGGCCGGTGGTGCCGTTGCGCTCGCTCAGGACTTGGCGGATGGTGAAGGCGTCGAGGAGACCCTGGGTCGGGTGCTGGTGCTGCCCATCGCCCCCGTTGATGACGCGCACGTGGGGCACGTAGCGACTGACCTGCAGCGCCGCGCCGCTCGAACGGTGGCGCATCACGACGGCGTCGATACCGAGCGCATCGATCGTCGCGATCGTGTCACGCAGCGATTCGCCCTTCTTCACGCTGCTCGAGGCGACCGCCAACGAGAGCACGTCCGCACTCAACCGCTTCGCCGCCGTCTCGAAACTCAGGCGCGTGCGTGTCGACTCCTCGAAGAACAGGGACGCGACGACGCGACCCTTCAGGGCGGGGACCTTCTTGATGGTCCGTCGATTCACTTCGACAAATGATTCCGCGGTATCGAGCACCTCGACGAGTGCCGCTTTCGAGAGATCGTCGAGCGACAACAGACTGCGACCGCGGATGGTCTCGATCATGCGCTTGCCCTGGTACCGATCCATACGCCCTCCGGGGTCGCCACGATCGCCTCATCGAGCGAGGTCGGGAGGTTCTTGCCGACGTAGTCCGGTCGAATGGGCAGCTCACGGTGACCGCGGTCAACCAAGACCGCCAGTTGTACGGCCCGCGGTCGACCCCAGTCCGAGAGGGCATTCAGGGCCGCGCGGATCGTGCGCCCGGTGAAGAGGACGTCGTCGACGAGCACGACGGTGCGGTCGCTGAGGTCGTGATCGATGTCCGTGGCCGACGACGGTGGCAGGGGGTTGCGCGACAGGTCGTCGCGGTAGAACGAGACGTCGAGCATGCCGGCGCGCACGTGGGTGCCCGTGATCTCGTCGAGGATCGACACCAGCGTCGTCGTGAGTTCCTTGCCACCGGTTTGTAGACCGATGATCGAAAGGGACTCGACGTCGAGGTCACGCTCGATGATCTCGTGCGCCATGCGCCACAGGGCGCGCTTCACGTCGTCGGCGTTCATCAGCTGGCTCTTCGCAGTGAACGCCAGGCCGCGTGGTCGCGCCTGGCGTTCGTCCTCGTTGCCCATCGTTCTCCTGTCGTACGAGCCTCACGGGACCCGCTTCACGACAACTCGCGACCTGGTTACCGCCAGCGCCGGAGCCGTGTTGTGTTAATGAATCGTGTTAATCGTAGTCGTCACCGCAGCCACGACCACGGACGAGACCGCGACCCACACCCAGAACAAGCGAACCAGGCGGGCCTGGAACCAGCGCTCGCCGCTAATCAGGCCCTTGCGAGAACGGATCGTCAGACCGAGTCCGAGGAAGCCCAGGATCAGGAGGTGAAACAGGCCCGAACCAGCCAGCACCAGGAAGACCGAGTCATAGGCCGTGTAGGCCATGCCCTGGGAGTCGTTGGTGGCGACGAAGATCTCCGGAACGCTACGCAACTGGACGATCGTCAAGACGATCGCCACGATCACGACGAACGTGGCGAAGCTCGCCATGAACGAGTACGACGCCGCGCTCTTCGTGGCACGAAGGGCGCGCTCGGCCTGCCAGATGATGGCGCCACTGACCACCGTCACCGCTGCGATCAGCCACTCCATACCGGCCGACATTGGTCCGATGTGGATCAACTTGGGTGCCGGCAGGCCGACAGAGCCGTTGGCGATGTTCTGGTAGTAGGCGTAGGAGTGACCCTTGTAGCCCAGGAGCGACATCCAGTGACCGCTGGTATCGGTACCGCGCAGGTACAGATACGTGAACAACAGCGCCGCCACGATGATGATGTCGCCGCCGATGAAGAGCCATACGCCGAGTCGCTGTTGACCGTCGAGGACCTCAGGGGCCAAAAAGTGGCCGCCGCCCTCCTCACTCGGTGATTCGTGAACCTCGCGGGTGTCGATGCTCATGTACGCACCACTTCCTTGTTGAAGTTGTAGGGGTCTTCAGTGATGACGGGCTGCACGGTGAAGTTCTCGAGCGGCACCGGGGTCGGCACCATCCACTCGAGGGAGTTGGCACCCCACGGGTTCGGTCCGGCCGGCTCACCCTTGTTCCAGGACCGGATGATCGCCACCAACAGCACGATCATGCCCGACATGATGATGTAGGCACCGAGCGTCGAGACGAAGTTCGTGTGCTCGAAGAGCATCGCGTAGGACGCGACGCGCCTCGGCATCCCCTTCAGTCCCGAGATGAACATCGAGAGGAACGTGATCTGTACGCCGACGAAGACCAACCAGAATGAGATTCGTCCCAGTGACTCACTCAGGAATCGTCCGGTGACCTTCGGGAACCAGAAGGCCAACGCGGCAATCGCGCCGAACAGTACCGATCCCACGAAAATGTAGTGGAAGTGCGCGGTGACGAACATCGTGCCGTGCAATTGTTCGTCGAGCGGGATGTCCGACAGATAGATACCGGTCACGCCGCCGATCACGAAGTTGGCCATGAAGCCGAACATCCAAATCGTTGGCAGTTTCATCCAGATATGGCCACGCCACAATGTTCCGATCATCACCAAAAAGAAGACGCCGGTCGGGATCGAAATCAACTCGGTGGTGAGCATGAAGGGACCGCCGAGTGTCGGGGCCCAACCGCTCGTGAACATGTGGTGCGCCCATACCAGGGCCGAGAGCCCGGACAGCGCGGCGATCGCGCCCACCGCCGTGCGGTAACTGAAGACCGGCTTTCGCGCCATGACCGCGGCGATCTCGAGCAGTGCCCCAATGGCCGGGAGCAAGATGACGTACACCTCGGGATGGCCCATCAGCCAGAACAGGTTGGCCTGGAGCCATCCGGTCCCCCCGCCGGTCGAGACGAAGAAGCTGGTGAACGACGTGCGGTCGAGCAACTGCAGGACCTCGGCGACGATGAAGAACGGGAAGGCGTAGAGGCCGAGTACCGCGGTGGCCATCATGGCCCAGACGAAGATCGGCAAACGTTCCATCGTCATGCCCTTGGTGCGCATGGTGATGACGGTGACGAGATTGTTGACGCTCGCCACGGTCGTTGAGACCGCGAAGACGATGATCGCCATCGCGAAGAGATCCATGCCCACACCGGCCTGGTCAGCGATCGGGTCGAGCACGACCCAGCCGACCGGCAAGCCGCCCACGAAGAGGACACCGACCAGCAAGACCGCGGCGCTCACCAATGTCCAGAGGCTCAAGGCGTTGAGTCGCGGGAAGGCCATGTCGCGCGCGCCCACCATGATTGGCATCACGAAGTTCGCCCACGGCCCGGCAATCGCCACGATCAGGGCGAGGATCATCACCATGCCATGGATCGCGATGAAGCTGTTGTACACCTGCTGGTTGATGAAGTGGTTACCCGGCGTGATGAGGTTCGTGCGCATAGCCATCGCGAGGATGCCACCGACGGCCAAGAGACCCATCGTCACGCAGATGTACTGCACGCCAACGACCTTGTGGTCGGTCGTGAACTTCCAGTACCGCGCCTTGCCCATGTTCTGACCGGCGTAGTACATGTCATCTTCGTGCGTGTGGTCACGTCCGAGCAGCCAACGGAATGGTCCGTTGAAGGCCCCGATGCCGGCCCAGAAGCCGATCATCCAGCCCACGCACGTGAAGGTCGCGACCTGGTCGCCGAACGGCCGTCCCGTCGAGTCGAGCGTCATGTGCGAGATGAGCCAGAACAGGTAGGCGAAGACGACACCACAGACGACGGCGGTCGCCGCGTTCTGTCGTCGCGCCAATCCCCCACCCTGCGGGACCGCCGAGGTGACCGGATGTTCGAGAGTTGTTGTCATTCGTTCCCCCTACGCTCGCTGCGGCTGAGCCGCGAGCCAACTAGTGAATTGCTGTGCGGTGACGACGTGACCGTCGGCATCCATGAAGGCGTGATTCAAACCACAGAACTGCTCGCACCGAATCGTGAAGTCACCCAATCGGTTGGGTGTCGTGTGGATCGTGGTGATCGTGCCGGGGTTCGCATCGACCTGCACACCCATGTTGGTGATCCAAAAGCCGTGCGTGACGTCAACGGAGGTCACGCGAAACTCGACCTCGCGGTTCACCGGCAGATAGAGCTCGTTGGACTGGACGTGGGTCCCGGGATAGGAGAACGACCACAGCCACTGCTGACCGGTCACGTCCACGACGAGCGGATTCTTGCCCGTCGATGAGTTGTCGGCGGCCAACGCAGCGAGTCCCCACACCAGCAGGAATACCGTCAGCACGGTCGAGGCGAGCAGCCACGTCGTGACGGCCTTGGGATTGTCGCGGACCTGTTCGGCGGGCGGTGGAATGTCATCGCCTTTCCACGTCCAGTAGCGAGCCGCGTAGACCGCGATGGCATAGACACCGGCAACGACCGGCGCCGCGGCCACGCTGAACACGATCATCGTCAAGATCGTGAGATGCATGTTGCCGCTCATGGAGCGCGGCATGAAGTGTCCCGGCGCCCACAGCGACAGGGCAATGGCGATGATGGTGCCGATCAGCCACATCCAGTAGAACGGCTTCAGTGACTTCTTGTTTCCAGTGTCTGACACAAGATCCCCTTAATTAACCGTGAAGGTGCCGGACATATAGCCGAACGTTGACATGGCCTCGCCGAATTGGCCCTCGCGCGAACCGCCGCACGGGAACTCGCAGTTGAACTCATAGACGCCCTTGCTCCCGGTCTTGAACGAGAACTGGACGACGACCGGCTTGTTGTAGTGCGTACCGTTCAACACGACCGAGTTGTCCGTGTTGCCGTCCGCCGGCAGCGGGACCGAGACGAACAGGTAGGTACCGCTGCCCGGTATACCGCGCAGCGTGAACGTGTGACCGACGTTATTGGGGTCCACGTGGGTGACCGTCTTACCGTCGATCGTGGCCGTGCCGCCGACGGTGCCCATGATTTGGTCGAAGAAGGCATTGTTGAGCGAGCCACCCGAGTCGTACTGGTTGATCGTCATCTCGATGGTCGAGTTCGCCGGAAGTACGACGTTGTCGTTCGAGTAGGTGACCCAGTCCGGGTGCGGACCACCGTCTTTACCGTGGACACCCTCACCGGAGTCTGGATAGGTCGCCATCACCAGGCTGCACGTGTGCTGCTGGCCCGCCACCGGAGTACAGACCAACGGTGTCTGGTGCGGCGCGGCACTCGCGAGCGCAAAGCCGGCGAGTCCCAGCGCTGCTGCCACGACCAGCACCGAAGCCAAGGCGATGCCAAGGGACTTCGATCGATTCATTCGCTCTCCTTAGAACACCCCATAGACGACCACGAGCAAACAGACGAAGGTTTTCTACGCCAAAGGTAGTGGAGAACGGCGAAAAAACGAGTCTAAAATCACGTCAATGGCCCCTGAATCTAAGAATACGTTCAGAATCAATATGGGCCTCGTACTCGCTGAAGTGATCTGCGTTCCGGCGTTCATCTTCGAACTGAAGCGCGCCCTTGGCGGCAACACGCTCTCGTGGGCCTATGTCTTTGAGTGGCCGGCCTTAGGCCTGTACGCCATCTATATGTGGCGCAAGTTGTTACAGGACGAGCGCGGTGAGACACCGCGCAAACCAGTTGAGTTCGATGCGAGCGACCCCGAACTCGACGCGTGGAACGCCTATCTGGCCTCGGTGCACGGTGACGCTCAGTCGGCCACGCGCGACAAGCGCGACGACTGACGTTCGAGGACAGCGAACAGCGAGCCGTCACGGCGCACCAGTCGTCGTGCGATCAACACCAGGATCGGTACGGCCCAGAAGTCACCGCAGATCCACAGGATCCCAGCCGCGAGCTGTTGCTGGTGAAAGGCGGCTGAGATCGTGCGGGCCATGCCGGGCATGTAGGGCATGCCGTGACCGGGGGTCATGACGTCGTACCACGAGACCTTGGTGAAGATCGACATCGACATCGCGAGGATGAGCATCTCGAACATCGTGGCCACGACCATGACCAACTGCTGATGTAACGGCACGCGGTTTCGCCTCGGCGGTGAGGTGATCAGGAAATGAAAGAAGAAGAGCCCGGCGAAGAAGAACGCCGGTTCCATCAGCCAGTCCATCGCCCACAGATTCGCCATCGAGAAATCGAAGAATCTCGGCGTATGCGACCCGACCATCACGACGTTGAGCACGATGGCAGCCGTGTAGGGATGCCAGAGCCACCGTGGCAGATGACGTCGCGGCGTCACGTACCACCACCGCAGGAGTCGTCGCCGACGGTCGACCGGCACGATCCACCACAGGGAGCGTGCGAAGCCCGAGTAGATGAGCCCCATCGGCACGAGGAACATGACCAACACGTGCGCGATCATGTGGTCCGGAAGATTCGTCATCCCTCGACGCGCGAACGTCGAGGAGGTTGCGAACCACAACACCCCCCACGAGACGAGCGCCAGCAGCGCGTGCGATGACGAGCGATTCGTTCGCACGCGACGGCGATCGAACGCAAGGATCGTCGCCACCGCTCCGGCGACTGCGAGGACGCCGAGCGGTGACACGGTTAGTGCACGCCCGACTCGTGCAGCAAGTTCAACAACTCGCTCTCGGCCGAATGTTGACCGGCCCAGTTCGAGAGCGGCTCGTCGGGAATGATCCACTTGAGGCGGCCCTGGGGCGAGATGATGAACATGTAGTCCGAGTGGATGCTCATCTTGTCCGTCGGGGTCATTGAGACGCCGATGCCGTAGTGACTCCAGACCTTTTGGACGTCGGCTAACTTGCCGGTGACGAAGTAGAAGTCCTTCACCTTCTTCAGACTATGGATGTCGATGAAGTGATTCACGTTGGCAATCGTCTCGTGATATGGATCGGCAGCCACGGCCACGATGTCGAGCTTCGCGTCCGGTGACAGGTCGTGACGCACCTGACGCAGTTGGGCGGCGAGGAGCGGGCAATCGGTCCAACATTCGGGGTCGAGGAAGGTGAGCAACGTGTAGTGAGTCGTGTGTTCATCGAGCGAGTACGTGGCACCGTGCTGGTCGGTGAGGGTGAAGCCTGGCGCGGCCGTATTGACCGACGCCGCGGGGCCATTCTGGGCGAGGAACAGGGTGTCTTCAGCCGACGCGGCACTCGCCCACCCCATCGAGACGACGGAGAACACGACCATCGCCGATGCGAACGATGCGACGACTGCCCCCGAACTCGAGCGCATCTCGACCGGCAGGTGCTTTCGTAGCGGCCTCGAGGTGGCGCGCGCCGGGCTCGCGCACCACGCGAGGATCGCCAACGGGATCAAGGAGTTCACGTCCGTGGCGATGCCGCCCCAGAACGGGACGTCCTCGGCGATGATCCAGAAGAAGACGCAGCCGATGACGAGAGTGCGTGTCGGCCATACCCAGCGGCGGTCATAGGCCATCCACAAGCCCACCGCGCACACGAGCAACCAGATGATGACCACGAGATTGAAACCACCCCCGATGGTGCCAGCGAAGTCGCCGAAGTGCTTCACTATCCATGCCAATAGATGTGGTTGCGGCGTCTGGGTCATCGTGGTCGTCATCGTGGTCAGCGCGTTGGCGTTGCCGCCATGCCAAAATCCGCGCGACGGCAGACACTGGAGGAAGGCGCCGATCAGCACCAGCCCGCTGAGGCCTCGCAGCGTGTAGCGCGAGAATCGCTCGGGGAAGTTCGACTGCGGGAGCGCCAGCCATACCCCGGCCACCAAATAGAACAGCGATGCCCCGGGCCACCCAAAAAGGATTGAGTTACTCGATTGAAAGATGCCGCCCGCGCCGTTGCCCACCAACCAAATCAGGGCGGCCCATCCGACCGATACCGCGGCTGCGATTCGACCGACGGTGGCGTTGGAGACCAGCAGCAAGAGTCCGATGCCTACTTGTATCCATGCGGTGCCGACCGCGAGGGCGATCGGGTGATTGTTCCAGATGCCGATGCCGTCGAACATCAGCGCGTGGAGCCAACCCGGCGTACCCGCGGCGGCGGGCGCGACCACACCGTTGGCCATAGCCAAGGGCATCGACGCTTGGAACTGCAAGATCCCGTCGATCAACCAGATTGCACCGAAGGCCATGCGCAGATAGGTCCGGCTTTGGGGTTCGCCCAGTCCCGCGGACGAAAGGTTGAAGGTATTGACTCGGCGAAGAACGCTCGCCGCGATCAGTGTGACGAGCGCGATCGCGATGATCCACGACACGCTGGTTTGAAAGACACTGTGGTGGAACATCGACACGACGAGGGGATTGTTGCTCGTGAAGGACGAACCACCCATGCCTGGCATTGCGAACGACTCCCTGTTCAGCTGAGTAAGTGCTCAGCGATCGACGACAGCACTCCATTGACGAACTTAGGCGATGCGTCGGTGGAATAGACCTTCGCCAGTTCCACGGCCTCGTCCAAGATGACGGCCTTGGGCGGGGCGTCTTCCATCATCATCTCGCCCACGGCCAGGGTCATCACCAGGCGATCGACGAGCGCGATGCGCTCTAAGGGCCAATCAATGGAGAACTCGCTGATCAACTCGTTCGCCCGTGGTTCGTTGCGCTCGCTGGACGTCAGCAACGCCAACGCGTAGTCGTCGGGCCGCAGGTTGAGTTCCTCGACGACGACGAGTACCGGGCGTTCCTTCATCGACGCCTCGTACATGATCTCCAGGGCGCGTTCGCGAGAGTGATGACGCTGGACGCCGAGTTCACTCACGCTAGGCCCGGGTCATGTATTCACCGGTGCGGGTATCGACCTTGATCAGCTCGCCCGGTCCGACGAAGAGTGGGACCTGCACCACGAGCCCCGTCTCCAGCGTCGCGGCTTTGCGCGCGCCCGACACCCGGTCGCCCTGGATACCCGGCTCGGTCTCGGTGATCGTCAACTCGACCGACGCCGGCAGCTCCACCCCGATGATCTCGTCATCGTGCAGGATCAGCATCGCCTTGCCGGTCTCCTTTAAGAAGTTGGCGGCGTCACCCAGGCTCTTGGATGAGACGGGCACCTGGTCGTAGGTCGATTGGTCCATGAAGATGTAGTCGTCGCCGTCGCGGTAGAGGTACTGCGTGTCGCGCTTGTCCATCATCGCCTGTTCCAGGCGCTCGTCGGATCGATATGTCCGTTCGATCACCGCGCCGGTACGGGCGTTGCGCAACTTGGTGCGCACGAACGCTCCACCCTTGCCAGGCTTGACGTGTTGGAACTCGATCACCGTGAAGAGACCGTCGTCGAGCTTGATCGTGATCCCGTTCTTGATGTCCGACGTTGAAATTGCAGGCATGTGCGTGGCGACCTTTCGCGAATCGTGCGTTGCCTAGTCTAGGCAACGCATCTCGGGTGCGATTAGCTCGACGCGCTTGACAGACGGCGAACGGCGTCCAACGCCAGGTCGTAGCTCGTCGCGCCAAAGCCCGCGATGGAACCGCTGACCGAGCCGGCGAGGGTGGTGAGGTGGCGAAACGGCTCGCGGGCTGCGGGATTGGAGATATGCACTTCGACCTTTATCCCGTCAAACGTGTCGAGCGCGTCGGCGAGCGCCCATGATGAGTGCGTCAACGCACCGGCGTTGATCACGATCGCAGCAGCGCTCCCCCGTGCGGCGTGGACGGCCTCGATGAGGTCGCCTTCGAAGTTCGACTGGACGTGGCGAACACTGAAACCGGCCTCCTCGGCGAGGCGGGTGAAACGCTCGACGTGCTCGGCCAACGTGGTCGTGCCGTAGACCTCGGGGTTGCGCGATCCCAGCAGGTCGAGGTTCGGACCGGACAACAACAGGATCTCTTCGCTCATGACTCTCCTCGGAACCTCTCCAGTTCATCACTCACCAGTTGCGGGTCGACGTCACTGACCGTTTCGAAGCCCTCGGCACCGGCCAACACGAAGGTCAGGTCGTGGTGGGCCTTCTTGTCGTGGGCCATGGCCTCGAGCAACGACGACGTCGGAAAGTGTTCGGGGATCCGCCGCTGCAATCCCAGGTAGTCCAGCACCTCGTCGTGGCGAATGACCTCGTCGTGATCGACACGACCAAGCGCGCGCGCGACGCGCACGGCGAAGGCCAGACCAATCGCGACGGCTTCGCCGTGGCGCAGCTCGTCACTGTCACGGGCGAGGGCGACCTTCTCGAGCGCGTGCGCCAACGTATGGCCGTAGTTCAGCAGTGCGCGCCGGCCGCTTTCGAGTTCATCGGCGCCCACCACCGCGGCCTTGAACGTCACCGACATCATGATCAGGTCATGCAGTGACACGTCGGCCAACTCCGCCGCGAAGCCGCCCTCCAAGAGCCAGCACTTGGCCACCTCACCGAGTCCGGCGAGCCGTTCGCGTTCGGGCAACGTCGCGATCGTATCGAAGTCGCAGAGGACACCGATCGGTTGATGAAACGCCCCGACGAGGTTCTTTCCCGATCGCAGGTTGACGCCGGTCTTGCCGCCGATGGCGGCGTCGACCTGCCCGACCAACGAGGTCGGGATCTGCACGAGTGCGATGCCGCGCAGATACGTCGCCGCGGCAAAGCCGACGAGGTCGGTCAAGGCGCCGCCGCCGACGCCAATGAGGACGTCACTGCGCGACACTGCGAACTGGGCCACCTCTTCCAAGAGGCCTTCGAGGACGTCGAGTGACTTGGCCGCCTCGCCGTCGGGAACCGTCAGGACGTGCTGTTCGATGCCTGTCGTGAACTCGAACCACGGTTCGTTCGCGATCGTGGTCGTCGTCACGATCACCGCGACCCGAGCGCGCGGCGCGCGCTCGGCGAGAAGCGCCGCGAGTTGGTGTCGAGCGCCGTTGTCGAGCACCACGTCATAGGAGCGCTCTTCGAGTTCGACGGTGACGATCATCGCGTCAACCTATCGACTTCGCGCACGATGTGTGCGACGACGTCGTCGGTCAAGCCGGACGTGTCGATGCGCAGTCGCGACACCCCGGCGTACCAGTTGGCGCGTTCGTTGCGCAGACGCGTCAATGCCTCGGCCGGTCCGTCGGCGAGGAGTGGTCGATCGAGGTCGCCGAGTCGCGCGAGTATCACGTCGTCATCGCAGTCGAGCCACAGCGTGAACTCTCTCTCGAGCACCTCGCGCGCCCCCGGCGTGCACACGATGCCGCCACCCGTCGCGACGACCACGTCGCCGTGGCCGTCGAGCACCGCCTGCAACGCATCGAGCTCGCGTTCCCGGTAGGTCGCCTCACCGTGTTCGCGAAGGAACTGCGCCGCCGACGAGCCGACGGCGGTCGAAAGGACGTCATCGGTGTCGATGGCCTCGACATGCCAGCGTGTGGCGAGGGCTCGGGCCAACGTCGTCTTTCCCGTTCCCGGGAGGCCGACGAGCACGAGGCGATGCACGGTCAGCTGGATCGAGCGGCGGACGGCGTCGCGCCGAGGTTGGCGACGTAGGAGGTGAAGTTACGCGTGAACTCCTCCACCGAGTCACCACCGAACTTCCGCAAGGACTCATTGGCCAAGACCAGCGCCATCATCGCCTCGGTGACCACCCCGAGTGCCGGTACGGCGGTCACGTCGGTTCGCTCCTTGAATGAGACCGCGGTCTCGTGGGTGACGACGTCGACCGTCTCGAGCACCGGACGATTGAGCGTCGAGAGTGGTTTCATCGCTGCTTTCGCGATGATCGGCGCGCCCGAGGAGATACCACCTTCGGTCCCCCCGGCGTGATCGGAGCGACGAATGAAACCGCCGCCCAGTGTGAAGGACTCGTCATAGGCGATCGCGTCGTGCGCGATGCTGCCGCGCTGGGAAGCTTGGATGAAACCGTCACCGATCTCGACGGCCTTCACGGCCTGAATGCTCATGAGCGCTCCGGCCAGCAGTCCATCGAGCTTGCGGTCCCAGTGCACGTGACTGCCGAGGCCCACCGGTACCCCGTAGGCGATCACCTCGACGACGCCGCCCAGTGAGTCGCCGACCTTGGCCGCGGCCTTGATCTCCAGGATCATCGCCGCGGCGCTGTCGGCATCGAAACATCGCACCTCGTTGTCGTCGATGGCCTCGAGGTCGCCGGGGAGGGGGCGGAGGTCGTTGGGCGTCGTCGCCTCGCCGATGCGGATCACGTGGCTGAGTATCGTCACCCCGATCGTCGACAACAGCGCCTTGGCGAGCGCACCGGCGACGACGCGCGCCGCCGTTTCACGGGCGCTGGCCCGTTCCAATACGTCGCGTGCATCATCGAAGCCGTACTTCTGCATGCCGGCTAAGTCGGCGTGACCGGGACGGGGCTTGGTCTGCTTCTGACTCGGGGTTCCGGGCGCCGCCGACATCTCCTCTTCCCACTTGGGCCACTCGGAGTTGAGGATCTCAACGGCCACCGGTGAACCGAGGGTTCGTCCGTGGCGCACGCCGCCGATCAACCGCAGTTCGTCGCGCTCGAATCGCATGCGTGGCCCGCGACCGTAACCGAGGCGACGACGAGCCAACTCATCGGCGATGGTCTCGACGTCAATAGCGAGCCCGGCCGGCAGTCCTTCGACGATGACACTGAGTGACGGTCCGTGACTTTCGCCAGCCGTGAGGAAGCGCAACATCAGTCAATTCTAGAACGGCCGACGAGACGACTTAGTCCTTGGCGTAGAAGGGGTTCTCACCTGAGGCGTGATTGGTGACGTCGATGACACCGGTCAGTTCGGGGATCGCCTCGATCAACTGCGTCTCGATGCCCTGGGAGAGTGTCAGTTGACTCATCGCACAGCCCTGACATCCGCCCGACAGCTTGAGGTAGGCGACCTTCTTCTCTTCGTCCATCGCAACCAGGTCGGCGCGTCCGCCGTGTGAGGCGATCGCCGGGTTCACGCTGGACTCGAGGACCGCGATCGCCGTCGTCGCCAACGGACCTTCGATGCCGAGCGCAAGGATGTCGGCGGGTACGCCGGGATTGATCTCTTCGGGCGTGGGCGCGTTGGGATTCACCAACACCAGTCCCCCGCCACCTTCGGCAGCGAACTCGAGTCGGCTGCCGCGCAGTCGATCGACACTCTTGGGCGGTACGACGATCGTCACGCCACCGTCGTTGCCGATCGCGGCGCCCTCGGGCGCGTCGCTGCGATCTGAGAAGTAGAGGTCGTAGGCGTAGCCGGCACCTCGAGCGCCGGTGACCTCGACGTAGAGCGCCAACGTCTCTGAGTGTTCTTCGGCGTTCAGCGCGTCGGTGACGACGTTGCGCGCCTCATCGGTCAGTGTGAGGACTTCAAATGTGTCGACGGTAGTCATGTCTCAAGTGTAGGGGCACGATGCAATCGAGTACACCAAGTAAGTTCTGTCCGTGAGTTCCATACCGTCTGACGCGCACGAGTGGATCAGCTTCGAGGACACCAAGCGCCAGCGAACGTGGATGTTCGACGTGACTTTCCTCGAGAGCAATTGGAAGTGCATCTTCGGCGACGGCTGTCAAGGCGTGCTCACCGAGGCGACCCCCGAGCTCGTCCAGGGCTGTTGCAGTTACGGGGCGCACTTCACGGACGAAAAGGACCGGCGTCGGGTCGAGAAAGCCGCCAAACGGCTGACGGACGACCAGTGGCAGTTCAAGTCCAAGGGCCGCCAGGGCACGACGCGGGTGAAGAAGAATGGCGAGATCGTCACGCGCCTGGTCCAAGATGCGTGCATCTTCCTCAACCGTCCTGATTTTCATCGTGGCCCGGGCTGCGCGCTGCACGTGATGGCCATCGACAACGATGAGAGCTACATCCCGTTGAAGCCCGAGGTCTGTTGGCAACTCCCGCTACGGCGCGACGACGAGGTCGAAGACGACGGTCACGTGATCACGCGCATCTCCCAGTGGAATCGGAGCCATTGGGGGCCGGGGGGCGCGGACTTCCATTGGTGGTGCACCGAGGACCCGGCGGCGTTCGTGGGCAAGACCCGCGTCGTCGACTCGATGGCTGAAGAGTTGATCGCGATGGTCGGCCAACTGGTCTATGACCAGTTGCTCGCCTACATGGACACGCGAGCAGCCCAGCCCAAAGGCACGAGACTCCCGCACCCCGTTATGCGCAAGAGGGCCTAGCCCTCAGCGGCCAGAGGGTCCTCTTCGTTGAACGACGCGCGAGGCAGCGAGCCCAAAATCTCGTCGTAGCGGTCCTCTTCGGCGAGACACCACTCCGCGTGGACGTCTTCGGGTGCGGCGCCACATTCGACACACGTGGTCGCGCGGGGACCGGTAGAACGTTTGAGTTCGCGAGCTTCAACAAACCGACGATGGCGGCCTTTTTTCACGTCAACTCCTCACTGGCCGCGGGCCATAACTGGCGGCGACCACAACCCAGGAGTACTGAGTTGAGAATCCATATTACCAATAGAAATCTCACTTGAAGCCCTATCATCGCGTTGTGAGCTCAGCCTTTGACCCCAATGAGATGGTCCTTCGATTCCGTGAACGCGCCGACGCCGTCAAACGTCGGGGATTCCCGCCCGTCGAAGGACCCGAGCGCCAGCGCTTCATTGAGGCGGCCAATCTCGACTTCCAAGACTTCGCGATGCTGGGTGACGCGACGGCCACGCTTGATGACGGCATCTTGCGTCTCGAGATCGACCTGCGCCCGCGGAGTTCTTAGGTTCTTCTTAACTCGCCGCCACCGCGACACGCGTTCTCGCCTCGGAGAACAACGCCGCCCCGCGCTCGAGCGACGCGAGCGCTTTGGCGCGGTCCCCCGGTACGGCGATCGCGCTGTAACACTCGACCGCGGCGGTGGCGAAATCGCGGTAGGCGTGATTGAGTAGCGCCGTCGCCTGCGCGTCCGGTGCGGGCAGCGAGGACTGCATGGAGCCATCGTCGACGAACAAGACATTGCAGAACGTGTGGAGGTCGTTGCTCGACAACGTCACGTCACGCAGGTCCTTGGCCGAACTCTTGACGTCGTGGAACAGCGACCGGGCGTTCGCGTTGAAACCACTCTGCTTCACCCAACCGGCCATCGCCACCCCCGGCGAGACTGAACCGCACGCGCAGAGCAAGAGGCCCGCCGCGAGGAGGACCGCGACGCGTCGAATCACGCAGCGACCACGAGGTGCAGTTGACGGCGACCGCGTCGAATGAGCACGTATCGATCGTGCAGCAGCTGTGACGTATCGACGTTGGCACCGGCGTCCACCCGAACGTTGTTGACGTAGACGCCGCCTTGCTCGATGAAGCGGCGTGCCTCACCCAGTGACGACGCCAGTTCCGTGCGCACGAGGAGATCGGCCATGTCGATACCGTCGGCGAGTTCGCTGCGCGCGACCTTCGACGACGGTGCGTCAGCGACGACTTGTAGCAGCGTCGCCTCGTCGAGGTCCGCGATCGACTCAGCGAACAACGCTTCACCTGCGCGTTCGGCGCGACGCGCCGCGTCCTCGCCGTGTACCAACGCGACGATCGCGTTCGCGGCGGCGCGCTGGGCCCGACGTTCTTGGGGCGCGGTGCGCGTCGCTTCATCGATGTCGAGGATCGTCTCGTGATCGAGGAACGTGAAGAAGCGCAACATCGCCGGCGCCGCGACGTCGTCGGCATTGAGCAAGAACTGATGCATGGCGAACGGCGAGGTCATCGAGGCGTCCAGCCAGACGTGTTCGTTGCCGGACTCGGACTTCCCGAACTTCTCGCCGTCGGCGCGTAGCAACAGCGGCGTCGTCACACCGTCGGCGCGGTGTCCGGTCACCTTCCGCACCAGTTCGGCACCCACCGTGATGTTGCCCCACTGGTCCGAGCCGCCCAACTGCAACGTGCAGTCCTGATCGAGGTGTAGTCGCAAGAAGTCGTAGGCCTGGAGCAGCATGTAGGAGAACTCCGTGAACGAGAGCCCGACGTCATCACGGTCGAGACGACTCTTGACGGTGTCCTTCGCGATCATCTGATTGACGGTGAAGTGCTTGCCGACGTCACGCAAGAAGTCGGTGAGCGACACCGTGGTGAGCCAATCGGCGTTGTTCAACAAGAGCGCCTGGGACGTCCCGGCACCGTCGGTGAAGTCGAGGAAGCGGCCCAGCTGCTCGCGGATCCCCACCAGGTTTTCCTCGATCTGTTCGAGCGTCAGTAATGGCCGTTCGACCGCTTTGAAACTCGGGTCTCCGATGAGTCCCGTGCCTCCGCCGGCCAGGGCGATCGGCCGATTCCCGGCCATTTGGAGTCGACGCAACGTGCAGAGCTGCATGAGGTGACCCAGATGCAACGAACGACCGGTCGGGTCGAAACCGATATAGGCCGTGACGCCGCCGGCGGTGAGGCGGTCGAGCACCGCGTCGTCGGTCGTCTGGTGCACCAGACCCCGAAACTGCCAGTCATCACGTAGTTTCATCGGTTCAGTCTACGAGGCGCCCATCGTTAGAACGGTGCCCCAGTCGCCGGGAAGTGATCCTGAAGCCAGAGGACGAAGGTGTGCCACGTGCCCGTCACTTCGAGCACACCGATGGTGATCAGCATCAGTCCCCCGATTCGACCGATCACGCGTTGATGGCGACGCAGCCACGATGACGCCGTCGAGACCCACTCGGTCGCCAGCGCCGCGACGATGAAGGGGATGCCGAGTCCGAGACAGTAGAAGAAGGCCAGGATTGATCCACGTAGTGCCGTCGCCCCGGTTGACGCCGCGAGGGCCGTGATCGCGCCGAGTGTCGGACCGAGACACGGCGTCCACCCGAGCGCGAACAAGAACCCCAGCGCACCGGCGCCGAGCACCGATGCCCGTGGCAAGTAGTGGATCCGGCGCTCGCGATTGAGGAACGTCGAGGGCAACCACCCGGCGAAGAACACACCGAGCACGATGGTCACCAGGCCGAACACGATCGACAGGATTCGCTCGTGGTCGCGCAGCATCGATCCGAAGCCACCGAACAGTGCGCCGATGCTTATGAACACGATGGCAAAGCCGATGATGAACGCAATGGCGCCCACGACCGCGCGCCCCCTACCCGAACGACCGTCGAGCGATCCGGCCGCGCCGCTCAAGAACGCGAGGTACCCCGGCAACAGCGGCAGGACGCAGGGTGACGCGAACGAGACGAAGCCCGCCGCGACCGCGATGGGGAGGGCCGCTATCAGCGAACTCGGCAGTGTCGCGATCATCGAACGCCTTCGAGGATGCTCTTCACCTTCACGTTCCATTCGTCGTGCAGCCTGACGTTCTCATCGCGAGAGGGGACGTCGGCGACGATCACTGTCAGCCCCGGAATGTCCAACGCCTCCTCGAGCGCCGCATGCAAGTAGGGAACGGTCGTTACGCGCACGGCGCGATGACCGAAGGACTTCGCGACCTCGACGAGATCGTGCTGTCGAGGCGTCCCGAAGAGTTGTTCGAACTCGGTGTCACCGACGGACGTTCGCTGCGACAAGAAAGAGAAGATGCCTCCCCCGTGGTTGTCGGCGACGACGAGCGCGCAGGTACCACCCACGTCGCCCAATCCGTCGACCAACGCCGAGACGTCGTGCAGCATCGTGATGTCACCGACGAAACCAATCGCCGACGCATCGCTGGCGACGCCGAGCGCCGTCGACACGACACCATCGATACCGTTGACGCCGCGATTCGAAAACGTCGGTGCGGTGCGCGGCGGGGTCCACCACTCGACGTCGCGCACGGGCATCGACGAGCCCACGACGAGCGGCACCGCGCGTCGTGAACTCGTCGCGACGACGCAGCGAGCCACCGCCGGCTCGTGGAGCGCGACGTCACCATCGAGCGTCGCGAGCCACTCACCCACGAGCGTCGATGCGTCGCTCCAGAGTCGCAGATAGTCGCCGTCGGCCTTGGGCTCTTGCACCGGATCTGGCAATCCATCGAACCGTTCGCCGACGAGCCGATCGGGGTCTGAGAGGAACCCCGCGCCGTTGAAACCGATGGTTCGCACCTTCCACTCACGCAGCCGCTCTTGGAGGATTCGCGACGCCGGGATGCCGCCGAGGCGAACGACGACGTCCGGCCTCACCTGTTCGGCGAACTCGTCGTCACGAAGCAAGGCATCGAAGTAGGCGATGGTGCCGAGCGCGGTCGCGTCACCGACGACGGCCCAGTTCAGGGCACTGCAGTCCTCGACCGTCTGGGCCGTCACGCCGTGACCCGCGACACACAGCACTCGTAGGTCCTCGAGAGCTACGTGGCCCGCGTCAACGTCGCGCGACGTCCACGCCGACGCCTCGGGGGCCGGCAGCGCGAATGGAGGAGCGACGAGGGGTTCGATGAACGCAGCGTTCAAATGAACGGGGCCGGCATTGGGGAACGTCGCGGTGCCGTGGGTCGCGTGTCGCCACAGTCGATCGGCCAGCTGGCGCCACGTCCCTTTCGCGTCAACACGGGCGACACCCGGGTCCTCGAAGCGCCGCACCATGTCGCCAAAGAGTTCATGCTGGTCGATCGTCTGGGGTGCGCCGACGCCGTGCAGCTCCGGTGGACGATCGGCCGTCACGATCAAGAGCGGGACGAATGCTTGCGAGGCTTCGGCCACACAGGCGTGCAGTTCGGCGGCGGCCGTGCCACTCGTGACGACGACCGCGACCGGCGTGTGCGTGACGAGGGCGCGTCCGAGCGCGAAGAATCCGGCGCTTCGTTCGTCGATGCGCACGTGCACCCGCAGTTCGCTGCGCGCGGCGCACGCCAGCGCAAGCGGCGTCGAACGTGAACCGGGACAGACCACGACGTCACGGAGTCCGTCGGCGATCCATTGGTCGAACAACGTCGCCGCGTACGTGGCCTGCACCTCACTCGGGCTCGGTACGCTCTGTGGCAATGTCACTCCTCGGTGTCCAACGTCGCGGCTCGGGCCCACCCCTCGTGTGGTTGCACGGTTTCACGCAGACCAAGGACTCGGCACATCAGTTTCGTTCCATTCTGGCAGGAACGACCGAGCTGCTGACTCTCGACCTGCCCGGTCACGGCCAGAACGCGGCAATCGTGGCCTCGCTCCCCGAGACGGCCGACCTGCTCGATGAGGTCCTCGCGCACGATGACTTTGCCCTCGGCGGCTACTCATTTGGCGCCCGCGTCGCACTGCATTTCGCGCTGCGTTACCCCGCGCGCGTGACCCACCTCGTGCTGCTCGGTGCCACTCGTGGCATCCGCGACGACGCCGAGCGCGAGGAACGTCGCCGGAGCGACGATCGGCTCGCCGACCACGTCGAATCGGTCGGCGCCGAGGCCTTTCTCGATGAGTGGCTGGGACGCGAAATGTTCGCGTCCCTACCCAAGGACCCCGCCGAACGCGCCGCTCGAAGTCACGACGCGGCTGGGTTGGCGAACTCCCTGCGACACGCGGGCACGGGCACGCAACGTTGGCTCGGTCCTTCGCTTGCCTCGCTCTCGATGCCCACTCTCGCGCTCGCCGGCGCCCGTGATCAGAAGTTCTCGCTCGAGGCGACGGCGATCGCCAACGGCGTGGCCAACGGGAGCGCCGCATTCATCGAGGAGGCAAACCACGCTGCCCACCTCGAACGGCCGCAGTCCAGCGCCGCATCAGTACTGGACTTCATATCCCGATTCTGAAGATCAATACGAGCGTGAGCAGCGCACCAAGCTGCAGCTGCGACCGCGCGGTATAGATCAACATCGGCAACAACTCTCGACCGTTCTTCGGCGAGAACGCCAAACGTATCGCCGGGATGTAGAGGAGTATCGCGACGATGCCGATGACCACGTGGCCGGAGCCGGCGATACCGATGAGCACGCCGACCACGCACACGGCGTAGAGCCACGGCGCGCGACTACGACTGAGGCGCGCGGCGAGCGTCCGCTTACCCGAGGAGCGATCGCCCTCGACGTCGCGCAGGTTGTTCGCTTCGAGCAGCGCACAGGCCATGAAGCCCGTCGCGACGCCCAGCCACCAGGACCGACTCGGAATCGTCAGGTGTTGCACGTAGGCGGTGCCGACGGTCGCCACGATACCGAAGTACACGAACACGAAGAGCTCGCCAAAACCGTAGTAGCCGTACGGTCGAGGACCGCCGGTGTAGAACCAGCCGGCGGCGATCGCGGTCGCGCCGATCGCGACCAGCCACCACGAGGTGCGCGACGCCAGCACCAGTCCCGCCACGCCGGCGAGGAAGAACGCGACGAAGGCGGCGTTGCGGACTGTTCTGGCCGGAACGAGCTTCGACGCCGTCAACCGAAAGGGACCGACGCGAACCTCGTCGGTCCCGCGAATGCCGTCGGAGTAGTCGTTCGCGTAGTTGGTGCCGACTTGCAACGCGAGCGCGACGACCAAGCACAGAACCGAGTTGCCCCAGTTGATGGTGCGCGGGCGAATCAGCGTCACGCCGACGATGACCGGCACCATGGCCGCGGGCAGGGTGCGCACGCGCGCCGCCAATACCCATCGCCGGTGCGGCCCGGGCGCCTCGCTCATGGACGCTTAGGAAACTTCGAGAAGTCCGGCTTGCGGTGCTCGACGAAGGCGTTGCGGCCCTCTTGTCCTTCTTCGGACATGTAGAACAGCATCGTCGCGTCACCGGCCAGCTGCTGGATGCCGGCCATGCCGTCCTCGGCCGCGTTGAAGCCCGCCTTGAGCATGCGCAGCGCGATCGGTGAGAGCGTCAGGATCTGTCGGGACCAGGCGACGGTTTCGTGCTCGAGGAGGTCGAGGCCCACGACGGCGTTGACCAGTCCCCATTCGAGTGCCTGGGCCGCGTCGTACTGACGACAGAGGAACCAGATCTCCTTCGCGCGCTTGACGCCGATGGTGCGCGCGAGGAGCGATGAACCGTAGCCGCCATCAAAGGAGCCGACCTTCGGGCCGGTCTGTCCGAATCGGGCATTGTCGGCCGCGATGGAGAGATCGCACACCAAGTGCAAGATGTGCCCGCCACCGATGGCGTAGCCCGCGATCTGAGCGATCACCGGCTTGGGCAGTCGGCGGATCTGTATCTGCAGGTCGAGCACGTTGAGGCGCCCCACGCCTTGGTGGGCGACGTCGTCGTCACCTATATAGCCGTCGTCACCCCGAATGCTCTGGTCGCCACCGGAACAGAACGCGTCGGGACCCGCGCCCGTCAGGATGATGACGCCGACGCTCGTGTTGTCGCGCGCCATCTCAAAGGCGCGTGAGAGTTCGAAGAGCGTCTGGGGACGAAAGGCGTTGCGTACCTCAGGCCGATTGATGGTGATGCGCGCGATGCCGTCGGCGACCTCGTAGACGATGTCGCCGAACTCGCCCGTGCGCTGCCACTCGGGCAGCGGCCAGGAGCGGAACTCCTCGACCGGGTCGATGGGTGAGCCCTGAATAACGGTTTCGGCCATGACGTCCACGCTACCTGCGCTCAGACCGGAGCCATCAACACGCCGGGCGTCGCGCGCTCCCCCGGTCGGTCCTCGTGAACGGTGAGTTGTTCGGACAGCGTCGCACGCGTTGTCGCCATGGTCGCGTCGTCGAAACGGTTGACGCGTTGCAGCGGGTCGTCACTGAGGACGTACAATTCGCCCTCACTGCCGTCGTGCACCGTGCCCGGTTGGTACTCGGTGTAGAGATACTCGTCGGTCACGACCGATCGCACGTGTACGTCGACGCCGAAGATCGACGAGTCCCACTCGGTGAACGTCGCGTCGAAACCCCGTCGCTTGGCGTCGGCGTCGTCGAGGGGCAGCACCGCTCCCTCGACCCACTCGGGCGGCGGTTGTCCCGCGATGTCGAGAAACGTCGCGGCGAGCGAGACGAGGCTGACGGGTGCGTGCACCACGCTCGGTTCGGGTGCCGTCGAGCGTGCCGGGCGCCAGATCAGTGGCAGTCGCATGAGGGCGTCGACGTGATACGGGCCTTTGAAGAGGAGCCCGAAGTCGCCCTGGAGCTCACCGTGGTCGCTGGTGAAGACGACGTCGACGTCGTCACCCCAACCTTTGCGCTCGATGCTCGCGAGCACTCGGCCAATCGCCTCATCGATCAGCTCGACTTCGACCGCGTTGAGCGCATTGACCTCACGAACCTGATCGGCCGTCATCGTTGCGGGCACCCACTTGGCGGGCGCCTCGTAGTTGCTCACGAGACGCCCGTCGTACCAGGCGCGCCAGTGACGGGCCTTTTGATCCAAGATCGCCACGCGCTCGCTCGCGCGAAGCGGATAGTTCACCGGGAGCGGGACATCACGCCACGGCACGCGGTTGATCTCGCTCGCCGGTGGGTCCCACGGGTGATGGGGGTCGGGGAAACTCATCCAACAGAACCAGTCCCGATCGTCCTCTTGCTCCTCGAGCCAGCGGATCGTTCGGTCGGCCACCCAGTCCGTGTGGTACCACTCGCGCGGCACGGCGTTGTACTTCACCTGCGGCGCGTTGGTGTCGCCGCCGCCGTCCGCGTTCACGTTGAAGTCGGGATCGACCACTTGGTAGAAGCCGCGAATCGCGTCAGGGTGTTCGTCGCGCATCCACTTGGCGTAGTGCAAGGCGCCCATCACACCGTGGGTGGCGAACTCGAGATAGTCGAATCCGCGGTGGACGCCGCGGCGACCATCGAACCACTCTTGTTCGATCGTCGGTATGCCCAGACTCGCGAGTGCGTTCTCCGCGAAGCGTCCGAAGGGGTCCATGAATGGCTCGAAGTGGGCCTTGCCGATGAGCGCGGTCGCGTACCCGGCATCGTGCAGCGACTCGGCAACCGACGGCGCGTCGATCGCGAGGGGCACACCGTTCATCCACGCACCGTGGGTCGAGGGGAACTGTCCGGTCAACATTGACGAGCGACTCGGCATGCACACGACCGACGTCGGTTGGCATCGTTCGTAGCGAATGCCTTCGCTCGCGAGCCGGTCGATGACCGGCGTGCGTGACAACGTGCCACCGTTGACCGCCAGCGTGTCGTAGCGCTGCTGGTCGGTGGTGATGAAGAGGATCCTCCGACTCATGACGCACCCCGCGATGACTCGGCCAGTCGTTGGATCTCGCCCAGCGCTCCAACCGTCCCACCGGCGATGAGCAGCGCCAGTGTGTCCGGTAACGCCGTCGTGGAATAAATGCACAGCGAGTCCAGGGGCGCTAGGGCAATGACGTCGATGACCCCGAGGTGAAACGAGTACTGCGGTGCCGTGATCCGATAGGCGAAATGACGCAATGTGTCGTCATTGCTCAAGATCTCCTCGGGAATCTCGAGACCGATGGCGGTCGTGATCACGCGGACGTTGCCCTCGACGGTGCACGACACGATGCCTGGGAACCACTGCGGGATGCTCTCGGGGCGCCGGACCACGTCCCAGACCGTGTCCGCGTCAGCCGCAATCCTTCGTTCGTGACGGAATGAGGCCACGGGTACCACCCCCAATGGGACCAACCTACTTCTTCGACATCTAGTGTGGTTTTGTGTCGTCCCTGCTCGCACTCGATTTCGAGCTCGGACCGGCGCTCGAACGCGCCCTACGCGACGCCGTCGACACGGCAACGCCATTCTGTGTGCTCGATCGACGCACGTCGCCACGCCGACGCCTGGAGGAACTCGCACGTCTTGGGGCGACGTCCGTGCGCGACGCCGACGGCCAGCGCGCGCTCTCCGGAGGCACGCCGGTTGACGATGAGGTCGGCCTCGTGATGCTGACCTCGGGCTCGAGCGGCGAACCCAAGGCCGTGGAACTGACGTGGTCGGCCCTACGCGCCAGTGCGGAGTTGACGCAGTCGACACTGCGTGGTGACACCCCTCCTGTGTGGTTCCCGTGTCTCCCGCCCTGTCACATCGGTGGCCTCGCGGTGCTGTTGCGCGCCATTCTGAGTGACGCCACGTTGTGTTGGGTCGACGGAGAAGACCTTGAGGGCGCGGCGGCACAGGGAGCGACGCACGTCTCGATCGTGCGAACGCAGTTGGCACGCCACGACGTGAGCGGCTTTCGAAGCGTGCTCCTCGGCGGCGCGCGACCCCCAGTCGATCGGCCGCCCAACGTGATCGCGACGTGGGGAATGACCGAGACCGGATCGGGCGTCGTCTACGACGGTGTGGCGCTGCCGGGCGTCGAGGTCGCGAGCGTGGACGGTGAGATCTGTGTTCGTAGCCCGACGCTCTTTCGTTCATACCGCGACGCCCCGAAGCCACTGGTGCGAGGTCCTGATGGCCGCGACGACTGGTTTCCTACGGGCGACGCCGGGGAGGTCAACGGTGAGCAGATATCGGTGAAGGGCCGCTTGGGCTTCGTGATCAACACCGGTGGCGAGAAACTCTGGCCCGAGGAGCTCGAAGCGGCGCTCTCGACGATCGAGGCGGTGCGCGACGTCGCCGTCACCGGCATCGAGGACCCGCAGTGGGGTCAACGCGTCGTGGCGCTCATCGTGAGCGACGGAACTCGCTTCGACGAGATGATCCGCGACGTCGCCGACGACCGCATCGGTCCCTGGGCCAAACCCAAAGAGGTCCGCTACGTGGCGGCGATTCCGCGCACTGCGAACGGCAAGATCCGGCGCGATGCGTTGGTGAATCTGCACTGACGAACATCGCGTCAACGGAGCCACGACGCGCACGCTCACTTGCACGTCACTTTGGCCCCTGTTAGCGTTCGGCTATCGAACTCTGGTTGGGGACTCGAGCTTGAATTTGGGCGTTACCTTTGGGTTACTAGCCAGACACGGTACCTAAGAAAGTGACGTCACCATGACAACTGGCCTCTATGAACCCCAGCCCGAGGACCGATTCACCTTCGGTCTCTGGACCGTCGGCAACGTCGGTCGCGACCCCTTCGGCGTCGAAGTACGAGAGCCACTCGATCCTGTCGACATCGTCCATCACCTGGCCGACATCGGTGCCTACGGCGTCACGTTGCATGACAACGACCTCGTGCCGGCCGACGCGTCGGCCGCCGAGCGCGAGGTCCTCCTCAAGCGATTCCGTGCGGCGCTCGACGCCACCGGCGTGAAGGTGCCGATGACCACGGTGAACCTCTTCACGCGACCGGTCTTCAAAGAAGGTGCTTTGACCGCCAATGACCCGGACGTGCGTCGATTCGCCTTGGCCAAGGCGCTCGACGCCATCGACCTCGGCGCCGAACTAGGCGCCGACATCTTCGTGCTCTGGGGTGGACGCGAAGGCACCGAGGCGCACGCCGCCAAACCGGTCGCCGAGGCACTCGACCGCTACGCCGAGGCCATCAACGCGATGACCGCCTACATCACCGAGCGCGGCTACAAGACCCGCATCGCGATCGAGCCCAAGCCCAACGAGCCGCGTGGCGACATCTTGTTGCCCACGGTCGGTCACGCACTGGCCTTCATCGAGAGCCTCGACTCGCCGGAACTCGTGGGCGTCAATCCCGAGTTCGCGCACGAGACCATGAGCGGCCTGTCCTTCCATCACGGCGTCGCTCAAGCGCTGTGGGCCGGCAAGCTCTTCCACATCGACCTCAACGCACAGCGCATCGGGCGCTTCGACCAAGACTTCCGCTTCGGCAGCGAAGAGATCAAGGAGGCCTTCTACCTCGTGCACCTGCTCGAGACCTCGGGCTATGCCGGCATGCGGCACTTCGACGCCCACCCCTACCGGACCGAAGGTCCCGACGGCGTGTGGGACTTCGCGCGCGGCTGCATCCGCACGTACCTCATCTTGAAGGAGAAGGCGAAGCGCTTCGAGGCCGACCCGGACATCAAGGCTGCCCTGGCCATCGCGCGGGTCCCGGACCTCGCGACACCGACGTCCGTGGGCGACGGATCGGCCGCGGCGCTACGCACGTACGTGAAGGGCCTCGACGAATCGGCGTTGGGTCAGGCGCACTACGGTCACGAGCAACTCGATCAACTAGTGACCGAGTTGCTGCTCGGTGTCCGATAGTCGCTCACTAGCGTGACGCTGGTCGCGGGGGTCGATTCGTCGACCAAGAGCACGAAGGTCGTCATCGTCGAGAGCGACGACGGATCGATCGTCGCCTCAGCGACGTCGCGACACCCCGCCACCGCACCGCCGCGCAGCGAACAAGACCCGATGGCGTGGTGGCGAGCGTTCTCCAAGGCGTGGTCGGCCTGCGGACCGATCACTCGCTCCGTGAAGGCGATCGCGATCGCAGCACAGCAACACGGCATGGTCGCACTCGACGGTGACGGTACACCCGTTCATCCGGCCAAACTCTGGAACGATTCCGAATCGGCGCCGCAGACCGAAATGCTCACGCAACGACTCGGTGTCGAGGAGTGGGCGCGTCGCTGCGGCAGCGTCCTCACCCCGTCATTCACCATCACCAAACTGGCGTGGCTTCGAGAGACGCAACCCGACGCCTTTCGCGACGTCCGACGGGTGCTCTTGCCGCACGAATGGCTGACGTGGCAGTTGTTGGGTTGTCCGGCGAACGCCGTCGGCGACCGTGGTGACACCTCCGGGACGGGCTGGTGGTCGCCGAGCTCAGGTGAAGTGGACGAAGGACTCTTGGCGCTCGTGGACGCGCAACGTGAATGGCTCCCCGATATCCTCGGGCCGCGCGACATCGCCGGTGAGGCCGCGACGATGATTCGCGGTGCCGCCGTCGGCGCGGGAACCGGTGACAACATGGGTGCCGCGTTGGCCCTGGGCCTGGCACCCGGTGACCTCGCCGTCTCGTTCGGGACGAGCGGAACCGTCTTTACCTCATCGATGTCGCCGTCGTTCGACGCCGCAGGCGAGGTCGCGGGATTCGCTGACGCCGCTGGGCGGTTCTTGCCGCTGGTGTGCACGCTGAACGCCACGAAGGTCACCGAATGGGCCGTGGGACTCTCGGGCGGCAAGGCGAATGACCTTGACCGCATCGGAGCCCTCTCTCCCCCGGGCGCCAACGGCGTCGTGTTGGTGCCGTACCTCGACGGCGAGCGAACGCCCCTGCTGCCGCACGCGACGGGAACGCTGAGCGGACTGCGGACGACGACGACGGTCGCCGACATCGTGCGGGCCTCGGTCGAAGGCGTGATCTGTGGCCTGCTCGCGGGCGTGGACGCACTCGAACGCTGCGGCATCGATACCAGCGGTCGCATCCTCGCCGTGGGCGGAGGAGCGCGCTCCGCGCTCTATCGACAGACCCTCGCCGACCTCTCGATGCGCGAGGTCGTGACGCCGGACCCTTCGGTTGACCGCGTCGCAGTCGGTGCCGCCGCCCAAGCCGCGGCGTTACTGAGCGACACAGCGCCCGACATCGTCGGCGCCGCGTGGGCCCACAACGAACGAGTGGTCGTCGTCACCGAACCGAAACTCGACGCCGCCGCATCGCGCGAAGTACGAGAGCGCTACCGCTCCTTGGCCGAGCGTCAACACCGATAGAGAACGAGCGCACGTCGTCGACGACACGGCCCGCAGCTGTCCTAGGAACCACCGAGTTTTGCGGCACCGCGTCGAGCCAGCGAGTCGATGGCGATGGCAGCGACCAGCACCACACCTTCGATCATGAGTTCGACCGAGGCGCTGACCGAGATGAGGGCCATGCCGTTGTAAATCGTCGCTATGACGAGGCCACCAATCAACGCGTTGATCATGCGGCCTCGGCCACCGAAGAGACTCGTGCCACCGATCACCGCCGCAGCGACCGCGTACAACACCAGCGTGCCGCCGGGAATGGAGTCCGCGACTCCATTCTGTGATGCGTAGACGATGCCGGCGATTCCCGCCGTCAGTCCCGACAACGCGAAGGCCAGCAGACGGTAGCGATTGACCGACACACCGGAACGTCGAGCTGCTTCAACGTTGCCGCCAATTGCGTAGAGGTAACGACCCGGCTTGGTGCGCGCGAGAATGAAACTGTACGCACCCAACACCACGGCGACGAGCGGCACGCAGTACGGCATGCCCTCGATGACTGCGAAGTGCGATCGGTCCGTGTTGAATATCAGCACGAGGACGATTGCCAAGCCGAACAGCGCGGCGACCTTGATAAAGGTCTCATAGATCGAAACACTGTCGAGACCGCTCGACCGCCTCGACCGGTCCTTGCTGAAGATCAAGAAGGACATGCCCGCGGCAGCGGCCAAGCAGACAATCCACGTCCAGACAGTCGAGAGATTGAGATTGACAATGCCGTAGAGCACCTTCTCTTGCACTGAGATCTGACCGCCGTTGTTCTGGCCATCGATGAGCCAGATGGCAACACCTTCCCAAAAGAGAGAACCGGCCAATGTGATGATGAACGATGGAACTTTGAGTGCGATCGTGATGGCACCTTGAATGGTGCCGATCGCGGTCGTCGCGGTCATCGCGAGGAGCAGCGCTGCCCACCATGGCCAGTTAAACGACGTTTGCACGAGAATCGCGGCGATCGCGGCACCCACGGCGGCGATCCAGCCAGCCGAAAGGTCGATATCACCAAGGAGGAGTAGCCAAATCTCCGCGAGACCGAGAAGTATGAACACGCAGGACTGCACGAAGAGGTTGACGAGGTTGCCCGCGGAAAGGAACGTGTGACTGCGAATCTCGAAGTAGGCGCCCAGGATGAGGAGGCCAATAACGATTGGCACCATCCCGGTGTCACTTCGACGCAGTTGCTTGATTCGAGCCTTCAGGATGCTCGAGGGAGATTCGGCGTCGCCGACGTCGGAGTCGGTAGCGGTCACGTCTGTGTCTGACACGAGAGGAACCTTTGCCTGTCGTTAGGGGGTGGAGGTGTGGGAGGAGGAACGATCCCTCGTGGTCCCACCGGTAGTAATCAAGTCGACGGCGCTCGCGGTGTCGTAATCCGACGCCGGACCGCTGCTGATGAGTGTGCCGAGGTGCAGGACGGCAATGCGATCGGCCACCGCGAACACGTCGGTGAGGTTGTGCGAGATGACCAACACCGCAATACCGCGTCCCGAAAGAGTCGTGATGAGATCGAGCACCAGTTTGGTCTGTGAGACGCCAAGGGCCGCCGTCGGTTCGTCCATGATCACGAGCTTGGCGTCGCGCATGACGGCACGCGCCACGGCAATTGCTTGACGTTGGCCGCCCGAGAGTGATCCAACGAGTTGGCGCACCGACTGAACGGTGAAGACCGAGAGATCACGCAGGAGTTTCTTGGTTTCGAGCTCCATATTGATCTCGTTCAAGAGCCCGAGTCTCGTTTCTTCGTGACCGAGGAACATGTTCTGGACGATGTCCAAGTTGTCACAGAGCGCGAGGTCTTGGTAGACGGTCGTTATTCCGAGATCGTCGGCTTCGCGTGGTGAGCGAATGTGGACCTCTTTGCCCTGCCAGAACATCTGTCCGCTGCTCGGGGCGTGGATGCCCGCGATCGTCTTGATCAGAGTCGACTTACCTGCACCGTTGTCACCGATGAGCGCCGTGACTTTTCCTGCGGGAATGTCCAGGTCACAGTGGCGCAACGCCTCAACCGGGCCGAAATGCTTCGCGAGCGCACGAAGGCTGAGCAGCGGAGCGTCGTCCAAAACCGCAGTCCCCGAGTCACGTTTCGCCTCAAGCCCAATGTTGGGCGCGAGGGTAATAGGTGACTCGGGGACGTCAGTCATGTTCGGATGTTACTTAATGCCGTACTTCGTGCAGTCTGCAGCGTACGTCGGGATGCCAGAGTCACCGGCAACCGTCGGAGCGGTGCTGCCGCAAATCTCTGAAACCGTCAGCTGCTTCGAAGCGATGACCTGCGACTCGATCGTCGATGCGGTCTCCCACAGCGGCGTCAACAGAACCGACGGAACATTCTTCAGTGAAGAAATGGTCGCACCGGAGTCCGCAACCGAGCCGTTGATGATGCCCTTCGGTGGCTTCTCGCCAGCACGCAGGTAGATCGCCAACGAAGCCGTCGCCTGAGCCTCAATGTAGGACGGCTTGAAGACCGTTCCGCACTGGTAGCCAGAGATGATGTTGTCGATGCCAGCAGGTGTGGCGTCTTGACCCGTGAACGGAATCGTGTTCGGCTTCAGACCTTGCGACTGCAAGTACTGAATGATCGGCGCGGCGTTCTCGTCGTTTGGCGTCACGACCGCGTTGATCTTCGAGTTCGCCGAGTAGGCGCCCTGGAAGTCAGTAAGTGCGACCGACGGCGTCCACGTTCCGACGCTCTCCAACACCGTGTTCGACGAACCGGACGTGGTGTTGTAGCCAGCGGCGTTCAACACGGCGTCGTAGCCCTGAGCGAACAACGTGGCGTTGTTGTCAGTAGGCGCACCCTTCATCACGTAGACGACAGGGTCCGAGACGTTCCAGGCGGTGATGCACGAAAGCAATCCCTTACCGATCAACGTACCCACCGCAACGTTGTTGAAGCTCACGTAGTACGTGCGGTCTCCACCAAGCGTCAAGCGGTCGTAGTCGATGACTTTCACGCCACGAGCTCGTGCGTAGGACTCAATGATCGCACCGGACGAGCTGTCAAGTGACGTCAAGATAAGAACCTTGGCGCCCTTGGCGATGTCGCCTTGTGCGTCGGTGAGCTGCTGCTGCGGGCTGCCGTGGCCGTTCTGGATGATGAACTGCTTGGTCTTAAGACCCGCAGCCAAGAACGCCTTCTTGAAAGCCGGCGCGTCGTAGTCCACCCAACGGGCAGAAGAAACGGTGTCGGGCAAGATAACGGCAATGCTGCCCTTACCCTTCGCAACGACCGACTTCAGGTACTTCATCGTTGTGAAGCTCGGGTTGAACGTTGCGTCCGAAACCGTCTTTGTTGCTGCAGAGCTCAAACCCGGCATCATCGCGACGACCATTCCGCCGACCAATGCTACGCAGGCAAGAGCCCTTCCTGTTTTGAATTTCATAGTCCCCCAACCAATTAGAGGCATCAGTACGATGCCGATTTTCAATTTACAACTTTGTGAACATCCAGTGAAAAGCAATGTCGACATGTGAAGTTAGCATGACCAAACGCCCGGCACAGTTCACCAGGGCCAGATTCCTGAGGCTTCGGGACGGGGACCTTTCCACCGATCCGTCGGGACCGGACCGCCGACTGCGATCGACCTGAGCGATTTCGTTTCGCGCGATACGGCTGACTCGGTACGCGCCGCACGCCCGGCCAAAAACCGGTGAGCACCTGTGTTACTCGTCGGAAACCTCAGTGCGACCGGCACCCAGTTCGTTGGCCGTACGCCAAAGAATTGTGTCGCTTTTTAGATTGCGGACCGTACAACTAGTGCGCTGAGGCCAACACGGACTCCATCGTTCGCATAATGGATACCGTCTCGTCAAGCGGCATGAGGGGACTCTCTGTAAGGCCACTGCGTACACAGCGCGCGACCTCTGCCGCTTCGAAGTGGAGGCCACGACCCTGGGTCGCAAACTCGAATCGTCGTGAGTCACCGGCGCGAGTGATCAACGTGAATGCCGAGGGCGCATAGAAGTCGCCGTCGATCTCGATGCGCGCCTTCGTGCCCGAGATCGTGGCCGTCGTCGGCGTCTTCGCGCTGGACGTGGTGTTGAGATACGCCTGGGCTCCCCCGTCGTAGCCAAAGATCATCGACACCTGTTGGTCGACGCCGGTGGGTGCCAGATCGATCATCGTGACCATCTTCGAGGGCGTACCTAAGAGCATCGACGCGAACGACACCGGGTAGACACCCAGGTCCAGGAGCGCGCCGCCACCCAACGCGGGATCGAACCACCGCGACGTCGGATCGAAGTCGAAATACTGCCCGTGATCGGCCTGCACGCTGATGATGTCGCCGAGCTCGCCAGCCGCGATCAACTCATTAACCGCAGCCACGTGAGGCAGACACCTCGTCCACATCGCCTCCATGAGAAAGAGGCTGCTGTCCCGGGCGATCTCGACCAGGTCAATCGCCTCGCGTTCGGTCATGGTGAAGGCTTTTTCCACCAGCACCGGCTTGCCACTCTCCAACGCCAGCTTCGCGTTCTCGAAGTGCATCGGGTGCGGGGTACCGATGTACACGGCGTCCACATCGGGATCGCTCACCAACTCCTCGTACGTTGCGTAGCGACGGGCGATGTCGAAGCGCTCACCGAACCGGTTGGCCGCTTCGATAGTGCGTGACCCAACCGCGACGGCGACGCCGCTGTCGGTGAATTGCAGATCGTTCGCGAACGTCCGCGCGATGCCGCCTGTGCTGATGATCCCCCAACGCAACGGCTCGGTCATGCTTCATCCCCGTCTCTCGAAGTCGGCGACGCACGTCGCCGCCACGAGGTTATCGACTCGATTTCTTCTGTGGCGCGGGCACGTGACACCGACGCTGCGCCATCGACACGACGAACGCACTCCCCAACCTCGAAATCCTCTCGCCTACGCTGAATCAATGAAGTGCTCCCCTCAGGCAGCGTCGCTCGCGTGAGCATGCTCGAGGACGACGATCCGAGCGCCCACGTCGATCCGTCAGATGCCTCGACGGTGACGTTGCGAGGCGGCGTGCGCGGCGTCGAGTGGCGAGCGCTCTTCGGCGAGTTCGTCGGCTGTGCGATGTTGATGGTGGTCGTGGTCGGTTCGGGTCTGGCCGCGCAGACGCTGTCACCCGGTGACGTGGGACTCGAGCTGTTGGAGAACGCCCTGGCCATTGGGGCCGGACTCTTCGTCATCATCAACGTCATCGCCCCCGTGTCGGGTGCGCATCTCAATCCGGTCGTCTCACTGGCCGACGCGTGGATCGGCTCGTGCTCGTGGCTGCGAGCGTTGCTCTACCTGCCGTGTCAGTTCGCCGGCTGCATCGTCGGGACGATCGTCGCGAACCGGATGTTCGGCGACCCATGGGTCTCGTGGTCCTCGCACCATCGCGCGAGTGCGGCACACTTCGTCTCTGAGATCGTGGCGACGGGCGGTCTGCTACTTCTCATCTTCGCGCTGCAACGAAACGGTCGACGTGCACTGAGTGCGGCCGCCGTGGGTCTCTACATATTCGCCGCCTGTTTCGCCACGTCCTCGGCGACCTTCGCCAATCCCGCGGTTACGGTCGCGCGGTCCTTCACCAACAGCTTTACCGGTATCGCTCCTGGCTCGCTGTTCGTCTACGTGGCCGGCCAATTGATCGGCGCGGTCTGCGGCGTCGCTCTCACGCTGGTGTTGTATCCGCACAAGGAACCGTCGCCGTCTTCGACATGAACGTCGAGGGTCCGGCATCGCGACCCCTACGCTTGACCGGTGACCAATCGTCTCGCTGGTGCGTCCAGTGCGTACTTGCGCCAACACGCTGACAACCCCGTTGACTGGTGGACGTGGGATCAAGACGCACTCGACGAGGCTGAACGGCTCGACCGTCCGATCTTCCTCTCGATTGGCTACGCCGCGTGTCACTGGTGTCACGTCATGGCCCACGAATCCTTCGAGGATCCTGACGTCGCGGCGATTCTGAACGAGCACTTCGTACCCATCAAGGTGGACCGCGAAGAACGACCCGACGTGGACGCGCTCTACATGGCCGCGACCCAGTTGGTCAGCGGGCACGGCGGGTGGCCCATGTCCGTGTTCCTCTTTCCGGACGGACGCCCTTTCATGGCGGGCACCTACTATCCCCCCGTCGAACGTCACGGCCAAGCCAGTTTCACGACCTTGCTGAACGCCATGAGCGAAGCGTGGAACAATCGACGCGACGTCGTCGAACACCAGGCCAAGGAGTTGTCCACGGCCATCGAACGCGAGGTCAGTTTCATCGACCACATGGCGCCCTACGTCGAGTCGCTCGACCTCGGAGCGGCACGCGTGCGACTGCACGACGAACTACTGGAGCGATTCGACGCCGACGGCGGCTTCGGCGACGCTCCGAAGTTCCCGCGTCCGAGTTACGTCGAGGCACTCTTGGAGTTCGACGATCCGCGAGCCCGCTTCGCGGTCGGACAGACACTGGACGCGATGTCACGTCGCGGCCTCTATGACCACCTCCGCGGCGGCTTCGCGCGCTACAGCGTCGACGCGCAGTGGCACGTCCCGCACTTCGAGAAGATGTTGAGCGATCAGGCCCTGCTCGCGCGCACGTACCTGCGCGCGGCCAAGGCGATTCCCGATCACCCGGAGTGGCGCGAGGTGGCCTTGGACACGATCGAGTTCGTCCTGCGCGACCTCGCGCTCGATGGTGGCTTCGCGTCGGCACTCGACGCGGACGCGGGTGGCGTCGAAGGATCGCACGTGACCTGGACGCCCGACGAGGTGGCCGCTGCCCTCGCCGACGCTGGACTCGAGAGCGACCTCGAGCCGACGCGTCGACGATGGCGCATCGAATCGCCCGGTGCCTTCGAAGGTCGTTCGATTCCGCGCCTTGCCGACGCCGAGCCGTTCGTGACGCCCGACGCGCTGCGACCGGCGCGCGACGCACTCCTTCGGGCGCGCGCCGCGCGCGCACAACCCGGACGCGATGACAAGGTGATCCTCGAGTGGAACGCGATGTTCGCCGCGGCGCTCTTCGAGGTTCGCGAGGCGCCCTTCGTCGCGCGCGGCACGCACCTCTTGCACTCGCTCCAACGCACGCACTTCAGTGATGGACTGTGGTGGCGTACCGAGAGCCAGCGCGCCCACGCGAGTGCCAGCGACGTCGCCTGGATGCTCGATGCGAACGTCGATGCCTTCGAAGCGACCGGTGAGGACGAGTGGCTCGACGGCGCGCGACACCTCGCGGCGTACCTGCTCGCGCACTACTGGGATGGTGAGGTGCCCTCGACGCGCTCGCCGCACGTCGGCGCCGGGATCTTCTCGCGCAGCGATCTCGTGCGCGACCTTCGCGCGCGGCCCAAGGAGATCTTCGATGGCGCGACGCCGTCCAGTCACGCGACCGCGTGTCGCGCCCTCGCACGCGTCGCGCTGTGCACCGGTGACCGCGAGATCCTCGTCGTCGCCGAACGCCTGGTCGAGCTGGCGGCCTCCTTGGTGGCCAAGCACCCCGGCGCCGTTCCGGATCTGGTCGAGGCGGCGGGCTTCGCGCTGTCCGGCGTCGAGGTCGTCATTCCCGGGAGTGGCAATGACCTCAGAGCGTTCATGGATTCGCACTTCACGCGGCGCGCGGTCCTCGTCACGGGTGCCGGCGGGTCCGCGTTGCTCGAGGACCGCGCGGTCGGTTCGGCCTACGTCTGTCGCGCGGGCGTCTGTCGGTTGCCCGTCACCGCTGTCACCGACCTCGCGTCTGAGTTGCGTAGCGTGGACGCCTGATGCCGATCTTCACCCGCGACGCCGCCGCCCGGGCCAACAAGCGTCTCGTCGAACGAATGCCCCAGCGCGCGACCGTGGAACTCACGGGCGGCGCCACGGTCTACGGTCTGGTCCTCGGCTCGACGAACGAGACGACCACCGTCGTCGATCTCAAGTCCCAGACGATCGTGCGCTGGCGCATTCCATGGCCGTCGGACTACGTGACCGACCTCGCGGTCTTCGACATCGTCGAGGGCGAACTGGCCGAGGACATCGAACGCAACGACCTCGCCCAACCCGAGGCGGTCACGCTGGCGGACCTGCCGCGCCGACTCGGCACGTACCACGGACGACGCGTGCGCCGCTGGCTCGAACAACTCGCCAGTCCCGCCGACGGGCCGCTCTTCGGCTTTCGCGGTCCCAGCGCGCCGTACTGGGAGTTTCGCGGCGAACGTCCGAGCGTCGCGCTGATCGCGGCCGACCGCGGGCCGCAGTTGCTGCGCCGACACGATGACGGCTCCACGTGGGTGCGCTTCGGTTGGTTCGGCGACGACGTGTGGCTGCTCTGTGAGGACGCCCACGCGATTCGCACCATGGAAGCGACACGTCGACCATCACTGGCTGGAAAGGACCTCGCCTCGGCCCTCGGATTTCGCCCCACCTACGTGTTGACGACGCTCTCCAAGCCCATCGACGGCCACTGCTACAAGAGCTGCACCGGCCTCTTGCCGCGGGGCTGAACTACTTGGGCAGTTTGCCCGAGGCGAGCGATTCGGCCATCGCCCATCCGAAGACGACGAGGCGCTCACCCTTGTGGGGCTTGAGGCCATTGAAGAACGTCGCGACGCCGTCGGGAATCGGGCCCTTGGAGGCGATGTAGTCGAGCCCGCCCACCGGACCGGGGGTGACGGTCATGATGAAGGTCTTATCGTCGATCGACTTCTCGGAGCCGAAGCGCTTCGCCAGACGACGCCCCCAGGCGCGGTCCTCGCCGGTCGGCTTGTAGCCGAGGCGTGGCACGACGTCCTCGAGGCCGGCGAAGGCGCGAAAGCCGTCCGGTGACGTGAGGCGCGAACCCAACAAGACATCCTCGTCTGGGAAGGCCAGGAGGGCCCGACGGAACTGGTCATGCAGGATCGCCTTCAGCGTCTGGTCGGACTTGGCGTTGCGGTCCACCAGTAAGAGGCCCACGAGCAGCGACGGGGTGCCGCCGATGCGTTCGAGTGTGCAGAACGAGTAGCCCCGCAACTTGTTGCCCTCGCGTACTTGGGTGACCAGCACCCAGTCCTCGCGCTGCTTGGAGAGGAAGCCGATGTCAAACTGCGGTTCGCGGTCAACGCACAGATCTGCCATCTCGGCAAGCTCTGCGTCACTGAGTGCGGTGGTGTCTTTCGTAGAGACGGTCATTGCCATAGGAATACATTCTACGACTTCTTCCGCGACCGTCCGGCGGGCCGGTCCAACGGTCCGAAGGCGCTAGGCCTTAATGACGTTTCGGCCGAATTCTGTGCGTAGATCGGCCACGACACTCGCGATATTCACATTGAACTCTGGACCGAGTTTGAAGGCCTTGCCCGCGTTGCCGGTCTCGACGATGACCGGCGAACGACCCGGATAGCGAGCGAGGATCTCGCGCAACGTCCCGATCGAGTGCTGCGTCAGGTCCTCCGGGCGCAGCGCCAAGCGCAACTCTTCGTTCCCGCGCTCGACGCTCAAGAGTTCGACATCGATGGCGCTGAAGCGCAGCTCCTCTTCGAATCCCGGTCGGACCTTGATGAGCACGATGTTGTCCTTGGCTAGAAAGCCACTGAACTTCTCGAAGTTGTTCGCGGAGAAGTTGATCTCCATCGAGGCGCCGAGGTCCTCGAGGACGACGCGCGCGTACTGCTTCCCCATCTTGGTGGTGCGGATCTGCACCTCGGCGAGGATGCCACCGACGGTGACGGCCTTGCCGGTGCGCGCCAACTCCTCACCGCGTTCGCGCACGCTGATGATCGACCCGTCGGTCTTGGTCGCGAGCGCGCTCTCCACCTCATAGAGCGGGTGATCCGAGATGTACGTGCCCAGCATCTCGCGCTCGAAGTCCAACTTCACGGCCTTGTCGAACTCGATGTCCGAGAGCGCGACGTCGGTGCCCTCCCAGTCGTGACCGTCCCCTTCGCCGAAGGCGGCGAACAGCGTCGTGATGCCGAGCGAGTGGTCGCGGCGACGAGCGAGCGTGACGTCGCAGATCTCATCGACCTTCAACAAGAACCCCAGTCGCGGCACGCCGAGGGCGTCGAAGGCGCCCGCCTTGATCAGGGACTCCATCGAACGGCGGTTGAGCACCATCGGGTCGACGCGGCGCACGAAGTCATAGATCGACGAGAAGCGTCCATTGGCCTCTCGCTCACTCACGATCTTCTCGACCAAGGTCTCGCCGACGTTGCGCACCGCGGCGAGTCCGAACAGGATCGTGTTGTCCTGGGACAGGCTCGGGGCGTACTCGGCGAAGGACTCATTGACGTCGGGTACGCCGACGGTGATGCCCATCTGGCGCGCCTCGTTCAAGTAGACCGACGCCTTGTCCTTGTCGTCACGGAACGACGTGAGCAGCGCGGCCATGTACTCGACCGGATAGTTCGCCTTCAGCCACGCGTCCTGATAGCCGAGCAGCGCGTAGCCGTAGGCGTGGCCCTTGGGAAAGGCGTAGTCGGCGAACGGCTCGATCTTGTTGAAGATCGCCTCGCCGAGTTCGCGCCCGTAGCCCTGGCGCTCAGCACCGTCGACGAACTTCGAGCGTTGAGCGCGGATCATCTCGCGGATCTTCTTCGAGCAGGCCTTGCGAAGGTCGTCGGCCTCGGTCATCGAGAAGCCCGCGATGAGCGTCGCCACGCGCATGATGTCCTCTTGGTAGATCATGAGGCCCGAGGTCTCACCGAGGATCGCTTCCAGGTCGGGGTGGTCGTAACTGACGAGTTGGCGACCGTTCTTTCGATCGGCGTAGTCGTTATGGACGTTCTCGGACAGCGGTCCCGGACGATAGAGCGCGTTCAGCGCCGCGATGTCATCGAAGCCCGTCGGGGCGAGGCGGCGCATGAGCTGGCGCATCTTGTCGCCCTCGAGCTGGAAGATGCCGATCGAGTTGCCGAGGCGCAGCATCTCGAAGACCTTCGGGTCATCGAGCGGCACGGTGTCGATGTCGACATCGATGCCGTGGCGCCGTCGAATGTTCTCCAAGGTCCGTTCGATGATCGCCAGGTTGCGAAGTCCGAGGAAGTCCATCTTCAACAGGCCGAGTTTCTCGATCGCCGTCGCCTCGTACTGGGTCACGATGGGCGCGTCCTCGGCCGAGCCGCTCGGCCCGGACTTGCGCTGGACCGGCACGTAGTCGAGGAGCGGTTCTTTGGTGATGACGACGGCGGCCGCGTGGATACCGTCTTGACGACGCTTGTCGACGAAGCCCATGGCGACGTCGATCGAGTGCTTGACCTCGGCGTCGCTCTCGTAGAGACTGCGCAGTTCCGCGGCCTCGACGAATCGGCCTTCGTAGCCCGGCGTCGGTTGGAAGCACGCCTCGAGCGGCAGGTCCTGGCCCATCACCAGGGGTGGCATCGCCTTGGCGATCTTGTCGCCCAGCTGGGGCGGGTAGCCCGAGGACCCGCGCGGCGTCACGTACCGCGGCGCGCGCCTTGATCGTGGAGAACGTCACGATCTGGGCGACGTGGTCCGAGCCGTAACGCTCGGCGGCGTAGCGGATCATGTCACCGCGGTAGCGCTCGTCGAAGTCCATGTCAATGTCGGGCATGGAACGTCGCCCCGGATTCAAGAACCGCTCGAAGATCAGTCCGTAGCGCAGCGGATCGATGTCCACGATGCGTAGGCAGTACGCGATGCAACAGCCGGCGGATGATCCGCGGCCCGGTCCGACGCGGATGCCTTGTTCGCGCGCGTGGCGAATCAGGTCCCAGACGACGAGGAAGTAGTCCGAGAACCCCATGTCCGCGACGACACCGAGCTCGTTCTCGAGTCGCGCCATGACCTCGTCGCTCAGGTGCTCGCCGTAGCGCTCGTGCGCGCCGCGCAGCACCAGGTCGCGCAAGAGTCGGTTCGCCCCCTCTTTGTGCGTGTCGCCACGGAAGACCTCGGGTATCGGGAACTCCGGCAACGCGTCGTTGTCGAACTCGATGGTGACGTTCGCGCGTTCGGCGATCGCGAGTGTGTTGTCACAGGCTTCGGGGAGGTCACGAAAGACGTAGCGCATCTCCGCAGCCGACTTCAGGTAGTTCTGGTCACTGTGGAAGCGGAACCGGTTCGGGTCCGCGACCAGTGAACCGGTGCCGATGCACAGCAGTGCGTCGTGCATCTCGGCGTCATCGTGATGCACGTAGTGCAGGTCGTTCGTCGCCACGAGCGGCGCGCGCAGTTGGCGCGCGATCTCGATGAGTTGGGGATTGGTGCGGAGCTGTTCGGGCATCCCATGGTCTTGGAGTTCGATGTAGAAGTTCTCCTGACCGAAGATGCTCTGGAGACGGCCGGCCAGTTCGAGCGCCTTGGGGTAGTCGTCGTGCAAGAGCGCCTGCAAGACGACGCCACCGAGACAGCCCGAGGTCGCAATCAGTCCGTCGTTATAGCGCTCGAGCAGGTCCCAATCGAGTCGGGGCTTGTAGTAGTACCCCTCGAGGAAGGCCAACGACGAGAGTTCGCGAAGGTTGCGATAGCCCGCGTTGTCCACCGCGAGCAACGTGAGGTGGTGATAGAGCTTCTGACCGCCCTCGGTCTCGCCGCCGGTGTCGTCGATCTTGCCGCGTCGAGGGGGACGATCGAAGCGAGAGTTCGCGGCCATGTAGGCCTCGAGACCGATGATCGGCGTCACGTCGTGCTTGCGACAGGCCTCGTAGAAATCGATCACGCCGTAGAGGTTGCCGTGGTCGGTGATGGCGATGGCGCCTTGCCCATCGGCCTTGGCTGCGAGGACCATCTCCTCGACACGCGCCGCGCCGTCGAGCATCGAGTACTCGGTGTGGTTATGCAGGTGGACGAAGCCCTCCGCCATCAGCTGACGTTCCCTTTCGCGCGACGAGGACAGTGCCCGTTCACGACGAACAGTAGCGAGGTCGTGTGACGAGACACGCTTAGAGGTACGTGCCCGCGCGCGGCTCGCCGGCGCCCGGCGCCAGCGAACGGTCGCGCATCTTCTCGAGTTGCGCGGCCGCGGCGGCCTGTTGAGCGAAGAGCGAGGCCTGGATGCCGTGGAAGAGTCCTTCGAGCCAGCCAACGAGTTGGGCCTGTGCGATGCGTAACTCGGATTCGGTCGGCACGTCGGCGCTGAAGGGCAGCGCCATCTTGGAGAGTTCGGTCCCCAGGTCGGGCGACAACGCGCCGGAGAGTTCGGCGATCGACGTCTCGTAAATCTCGCGTAGTCGGGCCCGCCCGGCCTCGTCCAAGGGAGCCGAGCGCGCCTCGTCCAAGAGCGATTTCACCATCGAACCGATGCGCATCACCTTGGCGGGCTGGGAGATGAAGTCGGTGTTCTCGTCTTGTGATGAACCCTCGTCCTCTCCCGGCGCGAGCACCTCGTCGGGATTTACGGTCACGTTTTCGTTCTGGGGTTCTGGCACCCTTCCACTGTGCCAGACAAACCTTCACCATCGTGCACGCCCGAGGTTTTCAGCGCCCCCCGACGGTAGAATGCGCGCGTGAGAGTTTCGACCAGGGGCGACTACGCCAGCCGTGCGCTACTCAGCCTCGCCCTGGGTGCGGACCTCTCCATCCCGACCTCGGTGCGCGACCTCGCCAAACGAACGGGGCTGCCTCAGCCGTACCTCGAGCAGATCCTCTTGAGCCTGAAGGGCGTCGGTCTAGTGCGCTCCAAGCGCGGTGTCGGGGGCGGCTACGTGCTGGCACGACCGGCCGAACGCATCACGCTGGCCGAGATCGTCGCGGCGGTTGACGGTCCGATCGTGGCCGGCGACTTCGGCGAACCCCACAAGGACGGCGCCTGTGACCACGAGGGCCAGTGCGTCCTCTTGGGCGTCTGGGCCGACGTCGGCAACCACATGCGTGAACACCTCGCGAGCTTCACCCTTGCTGACATGGTGCTACAAGCCCAAGGCGGACGACCGGTGCGAAAGACCCACAGCGCCTAGGTCGGATTCTTAGCATTTTCAGAGAATTCAGACCTTGAAGAACGTCAACAGTCGTGGTAAATTAGATACACGTTCATAGGAGAAATTACCGCCCGTGGGCGCGTTATCCCTGTGAGTGGAAGTGAGGAGATTCCCGTGATTGCCACCCCCCGACGATCAGCCGTGAATACCAACGACATGTTGGGCCTTTTGATGCGTGACCTTGACCGTTACCCAATGCCCAACTACGACGAACAGGTCGAGCTCGCCAAGCGCGTGACGGCCGGTGACGAAGAGGCCAAGAAGCAGATGGTCGCAGCCAACCTGCGACTCGTCTTGCACTGGGCCCGTCGCTACCAAGACCGCGGCGTCGAGATGGTCGACCTCGTCCAAGAGGGGACCTTCGGACTCCTGCGCGCCGTTGAGAAGTTCGACTGGGAGCGCGGCTTCAAGTTCTCGACCTACGCCACCTGGTGGATTCGCCAAGCCCTCCAACGCGCCGTCCAGCAACACGGTCGCACCATCCGCATCCCGCTCGAGGTCGGTGAGCAGCTCCAACGCCTCGAGGCGACGACTGCTGAACTGACCTCGATCTTCGGACGCAAGCCCACCGACGACGAACTGACCGAAGCGACCGGCATGTCCAAGGCCGTACGTGACAATCTGCACGGTCTGGCCGGCGTGACCGCCAGTCTCGACCAGCCCGCGTCCTCAGACTCCGCGACGACCTTGGGTGACCTGGTCGCCCCGAGCCAGCACGACTGGGTCGGCGACATCGAACAGACGATGATGGACGACCAACTGCACGGCGCACTGGAGAAGTTGAACGACCTGCAGCGCGAGGTACTGAGCCTTCGCTTCGGGTTGAACGGCGCCACTCCCCTGTCGCTGCAGGCGACGGCGACGAAGATGGACATCGGCGTTCGCCGGGTCCGTCGTGCCGAAGAAGAGGCCTTAGCGCTGCTGCGCGAAGACTCCGCTGTCGTGGCCGCGCGCGAAGTCGCCTAGAACTGCACCGTCGCTGGCACCAACGCCCGGAGGTCCGCGGGCAACGGCACGCTGGTCGTGATCCACTCGTCGGTACGCGGGTGGGCAAAGGCCAGCGTCGTCGAGTGCAAGAAGAACCGGTCTTCGGGGAGTCGCTTGTCGCGTCGGTGACCGTAACGCGCGTCATTCACGACGGGGTGGCCAATGGTCGCTAAGTGCACGCGGATCTGATGGGTGCGCCCGGTGTCGAGTTGTAATCGCAACAGCGTCATCGTCTGGGGCTTATCGATTCGCGCCATCACCTCATAACTCGTGCGTGCGGCGCGCCCGTCGGAACGCACCGCCATCACCGTCGGGGTCCTCGTCGAGCGTCCGATCGGCGCGTCGACGACGCCACGCTCCTCGGCGACGTGACCTTCGACCATGCCGTAGTACGTGCGCTCCATCAGCCGCTCGGCGAGTTGGATGCTCAAGTTCGAAAAGCCCTCTGGCGTCTTGGCGACGACCAACACGCCCGACGTTCCCTTGTCGAGTCGATGCACGATGCCCGGGCGCATCGGATCACACAGCCCCTCGTCGCTGAGGACTCGCATCTGGGGATAGAGCGCCAGGAGTCCGGCGACCAAGGTCCCATCACGGTGACCGGCGCCTGGGTGCACGACCTGTCCGGGCGCCTTGTTCACGACGGCGAAATCAACGTCGTCAAGCACGACGTCAACCGCGACGCTGGCGTCGGCCTCGACGAACGCGCTCTCCGGTGCCGGCAGGACCGCGACCAGACGCTGGCCCTCGCGCACGGGCGTCGAGGACTTCACGATCACCTTCTCCCCGAGCGTGACCGCGCCGCTCGCGATGATGTCGCTCGTCTCTGAGCGCGACAGTCCCGTGAGGAGTGCCAGCACCCGATCGAGTCGGATCTCATCGAGCGTGCTGGGGACCATCAGATCGAGCACCTCGCCGTCGAAGGCGTCCAGAACGTCGTCGTCACTCACGCGAGCAGCTTCTCGCCCGTGAGTGCGGCGACGAGCAGCGTGATGAACCCCGCCGTGATCGCCACGTCGGCCAGATTGAAGACGGGGAACGAGCCCAGCGCGATGAAATCCGTCACCCGGTGCGGCGAGGCCGCGAGTCGGTCGATGACGTTGGCGACACCGCCGCCGATCAACAGTCCGAAGCCCACCGTCGGCAGGCCGCGACGGGCCCGAAGCCCCACCGCCAACACGACCGCGGCGACGATCACCGTCGCGATCGACGTGAGGAGCGTCCTCGACTGATCGAAGGAGAACGAGATGCCCGAGTTGTACTGCAGGCGCAGCCAGATCGCGCCACCCACGTGAACGGCGCGCGTCGCGAGCGCGTGGCGAACCCAGACCTTGGAGAGCGCGTCGATCGCCGTCACGACGAGGGCGATCACGATGACCGTGAGATTGATCCGATCAACTAGACGCTTGCGCGGCACGAGACACACATAAAGACCGGCAGCTGGGCCAAGAGACGGGGCTTCGAGATGGCCTCGTAGCACTCGTCACAGCGTCCGTAGCTGGCGTCGTCGATGCGCGCGAGCGCGACGTCGATCTCGTCGACCTTGAGGCGCAGCAGCGAGGCGAGGTCCTTCTTTTGGTCACGCTGGATGTCCGAGGCGACACTCGAGCCGTCTTCGTCGTCGTACTCGAGTCGCTCGCGGTCGACCAGCATCTCGTCGGCCTCGGACTCCATCACGACAATGTCGTCGTTGGTGGCGCTGCGGGTCTCGAGCAACAGTCGACGGAGCTCTTCTAAGAACTCGGGCTCGTCGGCGTAGGGCTTGGAGTGCATCTTTCGTTCGAGGGCCTCGAGGCGCTTGCGCTCTTCGGCCTCGCGACGCTCCTGACGCTTGAGTTCTTCTTGATTGCGGCGTTCGATCTCACGGACCTTGCGCAGTTTCTCGGCCTCGATCGCCTTGCGCTTGGTGTCGATCTCGCGCTGCTTCTTCGCCTCGGCCGCGGCCTTCTCACGGGCCTTGCGCTGGACCTCACGCTCCTTCGCCGCGACCTTGGCCTTGGCGTCACGTTCCTTCTTCGCCTTGGCGCTCGCGATGGCCTTGGCCTTGGCGGCGGCGGCCTTCTCCTTGGCGGCGGCCTTGGCCTTGGCCTCGCGCTCCTTCAGCAGCTTCGCCGCGGCCGCGGCCTTGGCTTTGGCGAGTGCCAGCTTCTTGGTCGCCGCGGCTTTTTGGGCCGCATTCGGGGTCGCGAGCTTCTTCACCGGCTTGGGCGCGGGCTTCTTGGCGACGATCTTCTTGGGCGCTGGCTTCTTCGCGACCGCCTTTTTCACGGGCTTTTTTGGCGAGTTCGAGGCCACGGGGCGCTTGGCGACGGCCTTCTTGGCCGGGGCCTTGGTGACCACGCTCTTCTTGGCCGCCGCCTTCTTGGCGGGTGCCTTTTTCGTGGTTTTTCCTGTGGACGCCATGGTGAACTCCTCGACAATGCACAACAAGTGCGCGCCGACCCTACCAGTTTGCGAGGAACTTACTGACGATCGTCGCGTGAGGGTGCTTCAAAGTTCAAGACCTGACCGACGCTCTGATCCGACAGTGGCGCCGGCGCCGGCGGTGGTTTGATCGGTCGCGGTGCCGGTTCAGGCGCGACGACCGACGCGCGCGCGCCGCCGACTTGCAGCGAACTCTCCACCCATCGTGAGAACTCCGCGAGCGAGGCACTCAAGCGCTTGCGTTCGGAGTCGAGTTGACGCGTCAGCGTCTCGACGTCCTCACTGAGTCGCTGCTTGAGACCGTTGAGCCGGTTCACCTCGTCCTCGGCGCGACTACGTGCCTCGGCGACGATCTCGCGAGCCCGCTCCTGGGCACCGGTCGTGAGTTCGCGCGCCTTGTTCTCGGCCTCGTTCTGGGCCTGTTCGATGAACTGCTGAGCCATCGCGATCATCGCGGTGACCTGCTCGGCACCCGAGACGCTGATGTGACGCGGCGCGGCGGACGGTGCGGGCGCCGGCGCGGCGGCCGGTGCGTCGCTCGAGCGGGTGTCGAGTTGGTTGATCCGTTCGCCCGCCTGGCGCAACTGCTGGCGCTGCTGGGCGACGAGTTCCTTCAGTTGGTGGACCTCGCCGGAGAGTCGCTCGAGGAAGTCGTCGACCTCATCGACGTTGTAGCCGCGAACCCCGATCTTGAAGGCCACCGTGTCGATGGCGTCCAGCGCGGAGTAAGCCGAATCAGTGCTATCCATGCAGCCAGACTAGCCCTCACGTCAAGGAAAACCGATGTATTCGCTAGATCGATGCCTTGATGATGTAGAGGATGATGACTGCGACGAAGGGCGAGAAGTCGATGCCCGAGCGCACGCCCGGGACGATCTGTCGAAGCGGTCGAAGGACCGGTTCGGTCAATCGTGCCAGCACGAGTTTCGTCGTCGCCATGCCACCGCTGCGATTGTCGGTCGGGAACCAACTGAGCAGTGACTGGACGACGATGATCAAGATGTAGAGCGTTAACAGATCCTGAACGAATCTCATACGTCGCCGAGATCGCGGTAACTCGCCTCTCGCAAACGATCCTTCGCTTCCGGTCCCAAGTGCATCCCCTGGGGGCTCATGAGATAGAGGCTGTTACCGAGGATCTCGATCTTCGCATTCAGTGCATAGGCGGTACCTGAGGCGAAGTCCACGAGGCGGCGACCGAGGTTCGGGTCGAGCGAGTTGACGTTCAACACGACGGCGCGGTTCGATCGCAAGAGGTCGGTGATCCGTCGTGACTCGTCGTAGCTGCGCGGCTGGAAGACCGCGACGTCACGTTCTGGCGAGAACGACGAGCCACCCCGCGGGGCGCTCGCCATCGGACGAACTCGCGACGCCTGGCCCGAGGAGTCGAGTACCGAGATCGAGGAGTTGCGTGGCGTCGAGACCGGGCGAAGGGGTTGGGCGTTCGACGACGAGGTCGGAAACTGTCGGGCGCTCGGCGTCGGCGGTGCCGTCCACTCCGGCTCAACCTCGGCCGTCGTGCTGTCCGTGAAGGGACGCGCCGGCGCCGACCCGGTGGATCCGTATTCCCCGTACTCGTCCTCAATGAGGCCGAGGAATCCTAAGAACCCGCGCAACCTATCTTTCATCGACATCTCCTTGCGGTTCCGGCGCTTTGGTCCATGTTAGGTCAGGTGGCGCCGTCAACGACCCGCTCGCCAAAGAGCGCACGCCCGATCCGCAGTTCGGTGGTGCCAAGTTCACAAGCGATCTCTAGGTCATCGCTCATACCCATCGAACACTCGATAAGGCCCAAATCGTCGCGCATCGCCGCCAGATTCGTGAAGGCCGAACGGGCCAATGACGGTTGCGGCGCCGCGACCGTCATCAGGCCACGTACGTCGAGTTCGAGTTGGCCGCGCTCGACGAACCAGCGCGGTGACCTCATCGGCGCGCGCGCCGTTTCGCGTGGCACCTCCGGTGTAGTCCACTTGGATCAACAGCGCCGGGCGCTGCTCACTGCGCGCGATCCGATCGAGTTCTTTTAATCGCGAGACCGTCGCGATGACCTGTGCGAACGTGCAGATGCGCGCGATCTTGTTCGACTGCAACGCGCCGATGTAGTGCCACGTGAGACCGTGCAAGTGGCGCAGCGTTGATTTCACCTCGAGTTCGTCCGCGTAGTTCTCACCCAGGTCGTGAAGTCCGTTCGCGAGTGCCGCGTCGACGGCTTCGACACCGAAGGTCTTGGTCACCGCGACGATGCGAATCGACGCGGGGTCGCGTCCGGTCGATGCGATGCGTTGTCGAAGCGCCGCCAGGTTCGCGCCGACGCGCGTGGTCAGCTCTGGATCAGCGGAGGAAGCTGGGGAGGTCGTCATCGCCACCGACGTCGAAGAAGTCGTCATTGGTGGTGCTGGTGAAGATGTCGCTGCGCGGACCTTCGGTCATCGCGGGCTCCGTCGTGGTGAGCGGCGACACCTTGGCTGGCGCGTTGTGATCGAAGCCGGCGGCAATCACCGTGACGCGAACGGCGTCGCCGATGGACTCGTCGATGACGCTGCCGAAGATGATGTTGGCGTCGGGGTGCGCGACGGAGTGGATGATCTCGGCCGCCTGGGTCACCTCGGACAACGTGACGTCCGGGCCGCCGACGATGTTCATCAAGATGCCGCGGGCGCCGTCGATCGAGGCCTCGAGCAGCGGTGACGTGATGGCGGCGCGAGCGGCGTTGACCGCACGACCTTCACCGGTGGAGGTGCCGACGCCCATGATCGCCGTGCCGGCGTTGCGCATGATGGCGTTCACGTCGGCGAAGTCGGTGTTGATCAGGCCCGGCACGGTGATGAGGTCAGTGACCCCGCGTACCGCCGAGAGCAGGACGTCGTCGGCGATCTTGAAGGCGTCGAGCATCGAGGTGTCAGCGGCGGTCACCGAGAGCAGGCGGTCGTTCGGGATGACGATGAGCGTGTCGACCTTGTCGCGCAGGGACTGGATTCCCTTCTCGGCCTGGGTCGCCCGGCGCTTGCCCTCGAAGGAAAAGGGCCTCGTGACCACGCCAATCGTCAAGATTCCCAAGCCCCGCGCGATCTCGGCGACGACCGGGGCCGCACCGGTGCCCGTGCCACCGCCTTCACCGGCGGTGATGAAGACCATGTCGGTCTCCATGAGTGCCTCTTCGATCTCAGCCCTGTGGTCCTCGGCGGCCTGGCGACCGATCTCGGGGTCGCTCCCGGCGCCGAGGCCCTTGGTCAGTTCGCGACCGATGTCGAGTTTCAAGTCGGCCTCACTCATCAAAAGCGCTTGGGCGTCAGTATTCGCTGCGATGAATTCGATATTGCGAAGCCCCGATGAGATCATTCGGTTCACTGCGTTCACGCCGCCTCCACCGACGCCGATGACTTTGATCACGGCGTGGTAATTGTTCTGATTGAGACTCATGAACTCCCCTTGGGTTGACTCCTCCATTGTGTCGCACCGTTGACGAGGGTGCGAACATTGGCGAACAAACGTCTTTGAAGGCTAGTCAGACACCGGTTTTCGGTCAAATGACGGCCTAGGACGGCGCGCCTCCGGTGACGGCCAACTCACCTGGCACGGTCGCGTCGACGACGTCGCCCGGACGCAGCGTGCTGTTCTTGATGACCGAGGCGATCGCGACGAATTTCGCGTGGAGTTGCGTGGCCGGACCGAGGATGAACGTGACCGGCGTCGTCATCTTGAGCGTCACGACACCGTGGTCGTCTTCGGTGATGATCGAGACCTGCGCGCTGAACGCCGGCGGCAACTGCGCGGCGACGTAGGCGGCGGAACGACCGGCGCGGGTGAACGGCCACGTGGCCCCGCGCGGACGTACGTACTCGAGCGTCGGCAGGTTCACGTGCAACGGTGCCACACCGAGGTCACGACCGTGCCGGTCCACGTACTGCAACACGTGTTTCGCGTTGAAGGCGACAGCGACCGCGGTGCTCTCGTGCACCGTGACGACCACCGTATTGGGCCAACGCTTGACGAGGTGGACCGAGTCGATCCACGCGAACTGCGCGAGGTTCGCCTGTACCGTGGCGGCGTTGACGTCGAGCATCGTCGGGTGCGCCTCGAGACCGGAGGCCGCGAGCACGAGTGACAGCGGTTCGTGACGCACCCCGACGAACGTGACGTGTTGGACCCGGAAATACGATTGGCGCAGCACCCACTCACCGGCGACACCCAGCGTCGCCAGCACCAAGACCACGACGACCGCGAATCGCAGCACGCGAAGACGCCGTCGCGGTCGACGTGCTTCGGTGTCCTCGCGCTCATCGCGGACGTGAACGCGCGACGACGCGCGCGGTCTCGTCGCGCCACGTTGCGCGCCACGCACGCGCTCGGTTCGTGCGGCGCGGCTCACGAAACCTCGAAGCCGAGGAAACGGTGTTCACTGACGAGCTCGACACCGGAGCGCTCCTTCACCAGCGCTTGTACGGTCGTGAGCAGCTCATAGACGTCGTTGGCGGAGCCGTCGGCGTCGGCGATGATGAAATTGGCGTGTTTCTCGGACACGACCGCCGTGCCGATGCGCATCCCCTTGCAGCCCGCCGCCTCGATGAGACGTCCGGCGAAGTCGTTGTCCGGATTTCGAAAGGCGCTGCCTGCATTCGCCCCGCCGGGTTGATGCTCGCGACGCCAGCGCACGATCTCGCGGATGCGTTCTTGGGCGACGTCGCTCTCGCCGGCGCGCAGGTGCAGCCGCACCGAGGTCACCAGGTCATCGGCGTGCAGCGCGCTCGTGCGGTAGCCGAACTCGAGGAGTTCCTTGGACCACGTGCGCGTGGTGCCGCCGTGCCAGACCGTGACCGAGACCAGAGACTCGTTCATGTCGGACCCGTGACCGCCGGCGTTCATCACGGCGGCACCACCGAAACTCCCGGGCACGCCGACCGCCCACTCGAAACCGGCGACGCCCGACTTGGCCAGTCGGCGCGCGGCGATCGGCAGATCGAGCCCGGCGCCCGCATCGACCACCACGACGTCACCCTCGTCACGAGTCGTCAGGTCTTCGAACTCCCCCACGAGGTGTACGCCGAGTACGTCGTGCTCACCGTCGGCGACCAACAGGTTCGACCCGTTGCCGAGGACGAACATCGCCAGACCGCACTCCACCATGTGCGGACCCAATTCGTCAAGGTCCTGGCGTGATGAGAGCGTCGCCAGTGCGCGCACCGTGCCACCGACGCGGTAGGTCGTGCGAGCACCGAACGGCGCGTGCTCTCGCACGCGCTCGCCACCGACGTCGATCAGCGTCTCGAGTGACATCAGCGCAGCCCCCTGAGTTGCGTCGCGACCGACGCGACGTCGCCCGCGCCGAGTAACACGACGACGTCACTGCGATCGTGGTACTGCTCGAGCGCGTCAGGGACGTCGTCCAAGGACGCGACGTACGCCACCGTCGAGCCGACACCGCGCGCGGACAACGCGTGCGCGACCAGTTCGCCGCTCACGCCCGTCGGGTTCGCTTCACCGGCGCGGTAGATGTCGGTCACGATCACGACCGACGCCAAGTCGAAGGACGGCGCGAAGTCTTCGGCCAACGCGATCGTGCGCGTGACGCGGTGCGGTTGGAAGACCGCGGTGATGCGTTCATAGCCCGCGGCGCGCGTGGCGCTGAGGATCGCGCTGATCTCACCGGGCAGGTGGGCGTAGCTCTCGTAGACGTCGACACCCCGCCACGAACCAAGGAGCTCGAAACGGCGCGGTGCGCCACGGAACGTGGCGAGACCTGCACGAACTGACTCAGACGACAGGCTGAGCATCCTGGCCAGGACGGCCACGACCGCCGCATCGGCGACATTGTGGACCCCCGTCACATTCAGTGTGAGTTCGAGCACCTCGTCAGGGCCGCTCAGCATGAAACGCGCACCATCACGGGTGACCGACACGTCGCTGACTCGCCACGCGTCGGCGTTGCGCGTGCCGACTCGTTCCACGTCACGCGCGGCGAGATGGGCGACCCGTTGACATCCCGCGTCATCACTCCATATCACGACCGGGCCGTTCGTGCGATCGATCAACTCCGCGAAGGCGGATTCGAGTGCGCCCAGGGTGCCATAGTGATCGAGATGATCTGCCTCAACGTTGAGCAGCCCGAGGGCGTGCGGCGCCAGGAGCGAGAACGTCCCATAACTCTCGTCAACCTCGAGGATCACGTCGCCGCTCCCCCAGTGCCCGTTGGCGCCGACGCCCAGGACGTCGGCGCCGAGGAGGTGACCGGCGTCTCGACCGTCGGCCGCCATCACGTGCACCATCATCGATGTCGCCGTGGTCTTGCCGTGGGTACCGGTGAGTCCGACGACCGGTCGAACCGTCGCCAACGCCGCCAGCACCTCGGCGCGCGCGAGCATCGTGGCACCGCGCGCACGCCCCGCGACGAGTTCCACGTTCTCACTCGAGATGGCCGGTGACCACAGCACGACGTCAGCGTCGGCGCCGTTCGACGCGTCATGACCAACCGCAATCGTGATACCGAGACTGCGTAGCGAGTCGAGGAGCGACGAATCGGTGAGATCGCTGCCACTGACCATGGCGCCCGACTCGACCAGGAACCGTGCCAGACCGCTCATGCCCGCGCCGCCGATACCGACGACGTGCACGTGCGTGCCGGGATCGAAAAGGGTCATGGCCAGCCACCGACGTCGGCCACGACGCGCGCGATCGATGCGGCCGCGTCACGACGACCAAGCGTCCCCGCCGCCGTGGCCATCGAGGACATCGTCGCGGGCGTCGCCATCGAGGTCAGAACGTCGTCGAGTTTCGCCCCGGTGCACTCGGCGTCAAGAACGAGTCGTGCCCCGCCGGCCTCTACGACCGCGAGGGCGTTCTTCATCTGGTGATCGCCCGGAGCACGTGGCAACGGTACGAGTACCGAGGGGATCGCGAGCGTCGTTAGCTCCGCCACCGTCGAGGCACCGGCGCGACAGACCGCGACGTCACAGAGCGCCCAGAGCGTGGTCATGTCGCCGAACTCGAAGATCCGGTAGTCCAGTCCCTCAGTGTCAGGCGCCTTCGCGCGTACCATCGCGACGTCGCGCCGCCCCGTCACATGAATTATCGTGCGATCGCTGCGTGATGACCACCGCCGGGCCAGATCGCTGACGGCGTTGTTGACCGTCGTCGATCCGAGCGAGCCGGTCATCACGACCACGACGAGTCGTGCGTCCGCGATCGGTGGATCGACGGTCTCGCGCGCCGCTCGTCTCGCGGCGGGCGAACGATCGATCGAGACGACGTCGTCGCGAAGCGGCGTGCCCGTGACGATCGCCTTCGGATCATCGGTCGCGAACGCGCAGCACCGCGCGCGAGCGAAGCGCGTGAAGAGACGCTGGGCTGCTCCCGGCTCGGCGTCGAGTTCGACGAGCACGAGCGGCCGACGCCAGATCAGCGCGGCCAGCGTCGTCGCGAACGAGGCGTAGCCGCCGAGCGACACGACGACCGACGGACGCCACTGGCGAACCTTGACGAGCGCGGCGACCAGCGCGGCGCTCAGTGTCGCCGCCGCGCCGAGATTCTCGAGCAACGCGTCAACGCGCATCGCACGGCGAAAGCCGCGGCCCGGCAGGAGCGTCAGCGCGATATCACTGGTAGCGAGGAGTGCGGACTCCTGGCCCCGGCGACTGCCAACGAATCGCAGGTCACTCGCGGCGACGCCGCGCGCGCGAAGCTGCTCGGCGACGGCCTCCATGGGAAAGATGTGTCCTCCGGTACCACCACCGGTGATCACGATCGGACCGGCCATTAGCGGGTCCGGCGTGGATCGTTGCCCGGGCGCGAGCGAGTCGGGCGCGGAGCGGTCTTTCGTTCGATGGTCTCTCGGAAGTTGGTGAGGCGATGTTCACGGATCGTGACGTCACCGCTGTGACTGCGATCGTGCGCGATGTTATAGAGCAGGCCGACGGCGAAGAGTTCGGTGATGAGCGCCGTGCCGCCGTACGAGAAGAACGGCAGCGGGATGCCCGTGACGGCCCACCAGCCAACGACCGAAGCGATGTTGATCAGGGCCTCGACGGCGATCCACGTGGTGATGCCAACGGCGATCAGGCGATAGACCGAGTTCGTGCACTGCTGGGCGATGCGTACCGCCGCGAAGAGGAAGGCGAGGAAGAGCGCGATCACGACCAAGGTACCGATGAGTCCGAGCTCCTCACCGATGATCGTGAAGATGAAGTCGGTGTGTGGATTCGGCAGCAGACCCCACTTCTCACGACTGTGGCCGAGGCCGAGGCCCCCGACCCCGCCGGCCCCGAGACCGATGCGGCTCTGCAACAGTTGATAGCCGCTGCCGAGCAACTGCGTGTTCGGGTGCAAGAAGGAGAAGAACCGTTTGAAGGAGTAGGGCTTGTACGCCAAGTATGCCCCGAACGCGGTGATCCCGAGGAGCGCGATGCGCCCCAACATCCGTCGCGACAGTCCCCCGACGCAGAGCATGGCGAAGGCGATCACGGCCACGACCGAGGAGGTGCCGATGTCGGGCTCGATGACGATGAGCGCGCAGCCCAGGGAGACCGGCAGTGTCCACAACGCCAACTGGCGCCAGTGACCGAGTTCGTTGTGGTGGTACTGGACGAGCCACGCGATGAACAACACCGTGAAGAGCTTGAACAGCTCTGATGGTTGAAGGTAGATGACGTGAAGGTTCAGCCACCGTCGACCGCCGTTGCTGGTGGTGCCGATCGCGCGCACCGCCAGCAGGAGACCCAGACCGGTGATGATCAAGATCGGCGCCGAGCGCACGAGTCGTTCGAGTCGCACGCGTGAGGCGAGATACAACGCGAAGATCCCGAAGCCGAGATAGACGAGGTCGTGGATCATGATCGACCACGCCGAGCCTCCGTTGGCGCTGGCCTGACCTTCGCTCGCCGAGGCGACGGCGATGGTGCCGAACGTGACCAGCAGCGTGGTGATGAGCAGCAGCACGCGACCGCTCGCCACGCCTCGCGGCATCGGCTGCCAGAGACCGCGTTCGCGCGGTCGCGGTTCCTCGACCGCTCGACGAGGTCGCGGCTGGGCTCGCAGGTCTCGTTGACGGATTGCCACGGCTATACCTTCGCGATCTTCAAGAAGTCGCCGTAGAAGATGCCGAGACCGAGCATCGACAGCAGTCCCGCGACGATCCACAGTCGCACGATGATCGTGAACTCGGGCCAATCGAGCATTTCAAAATGGTGATGGAAGGGTGCGATGCGAAAGATCCGACGACCGAAGAGTCGAAAACTGATCACTTGGATGATGACCGAGGCGGTCTCAGCGACGAAGAGACCGCCGATCACCAGGAGCAACAGATCGAGATTCATTAAAAGGCACAACGCGCCCAGTCCCGTACCGATCGCGAGGGACCCAGTGTCACCCATATGGATGCGCGCGGGAGCGGCGTTCCACCAGAGAAAGCCGAGACAGGCGCCGACCAGTCCGACGGCGATCAGACCGAGGTCCAAGGCGGCGTGCAAGTGATAGATCGAGAAGTGGCGGAACTGCCAGTAGCCGATGATCGCGAGGACGCCGAAGCAGAAGGTCCCTGAACCGGCGGCGAGACCGTCGAGGCCGTCGGTCAGGTTCACCGCGTTCGAGCTCGAGATGATCACCAGCAGCGCGAGCAGCACCCAGCCGACCGAGGTCAAGTTCCATCCGGGCAAGGAGAAGCGCGTGAAGGACAGATTCGTCGAGGTATGTACCCAGTCGATCGACAAGACAGCGAAGACCGCAGCGATCACCAGTTGCCCGATGAACTTGCCACGCTTATTGAGACCGAGATTTCGCGCGTTCCGAATTCCCACGTAGTCGTCGATGAACCCGAGGAGTCCCGAAGCGACGATGACCGCCACGACCAGGATGCCGCTCCGGGTGACGACCACGGAGGTTCCCACGTGACCCATGAGATAGCCGAGCACCGCGGCCACGACGATGACCACACCGCCCATCGTGGGCGTGCCTGCCTTGACCAGGTGGGTCGACGGCAAGTCCTCGTGAATGTGCTGACCGAAGGAGCGGCGCGTAAGGAAGCGAATCCACAGCGGCGTAGCGAACAACGAGATCAGGAACGCCACCCCGCCGGATTCCATCAGACTTAGCACGGCACTCCCAGCAACTCGCGCGCGACGACGCGGTCGTCGAACGGCACGACGAGCTCTCCGATGATCTGGGTCGTCTCGTGTCCCTTGCCCGCGAGGACCACGACGTCGCCGGGTGTTGCCGCCTCGAGAGCTCGTTCGATCGCGCTGCGACGGTCTGCGTCGCGCACGACCGCGGCGTCGGCGGCGACGCCGCCCATCACGGCATCGATGATCGACTCCGGCGACTCCGAGCGAGGATTGTCCGACGTGACGATCGTGAGGTCGGAATAGGTCGACGCGACCAGTCCCATCTCCGGCCGCTTCGCGCGGTCGCGGTCGCCCCCGCAGCCAAAGACCGTGATGATGCGCCCCGCGGGCACCATGACGCGTACGTCCTCCAACAGGCGGCGCAGCCCCTCGGGCGTGTGGGCGTAGTCGACGATGACGGTGACGTCAGGTCCACGAACGACGTCGAAGCGACCGGTGACCGCCTCGACCGCTCCCATCGCCGAGGCGATCGACGCATCGTCGGCGCCGAGCACGCTCATGATCGTCATCGCGATCAGCGCGTTGTCGACGTTGTAGTCACCGAGGAGCGCCGAGTTGACCAGATGGTGGCGCCAGAAGAACGTCGTGCCCGTCAGTGAGGTAACCACGTCAGTGACGTCACGTCGTGAGACACGTGTCACCGGCAACGGGGTCAGATCGGCGAGGCGATGGCCGTAACTGTCGTCGTCCCAGATGACGGCGCGCTGGGAGTGCTCGGAGGTGAAGAGTTGTGACTTCACCACGAAGTACTCCTCCATCGACCCGTGATAGTCGAGGTGATCGTGACTGAGATTCGTGAACGCAGCAACCGTGAACTCGAGACCGTCGACGCGGTGCTGACTGATCGCGTGGCTCGACACCTCCATGGCGACGACCGAGTTGTGGACGTGGGGATCGAAGCCATCGACGATGGAGGCGAGCGTGCGAAAGAGCTCCGGTGCGGCGGGTGTCGTTCGCTCGTTGGTCAACGTGCCGATGTTGGCGCCGTTCCACGAGAGGGCGCGTGCGAGCTCGCCGACAATGGAGGTGACGCTCGTCTTTCCATTGGTGCCGGTGACGGCGACGAGTCGGGTCTTGAACTCGGGGTGCCCGACGACCGAGGCACTGGCGTGCGCGCACAGTGCGTTCAACTGCGTTGCCGGTACCACGACTACCGGCGCCGTGACGTCGAGCGGTGTGCTCGCCACGACGCATAGCGCGCCGCGCTCGACGGCATCACTCGCGAACCTCGCGCCGTCGGTCGAGGTGCCGGGCATCGCGAAGAACAGCGACCCCGGAACGCACTCACGCGAGTCAATGTCGACGTGGGTGATCTCAAGGCCACCGGTGGCGACGTCGAGCGTGAAGTCATCGAGAATGTCGCCCAATTGCATCAGGTCACGTCCGATGAGATCGACGCGCCAGTCCCCTTGAGGGGCTTCTGGTACGTGCCGTTGGAGGGGATGTTGTAGTGGTGCAACGCGTAGGACATGACCTCTTGGAAGATCGGTGCAGCGACCGCGCCCCCGAAAATCGTCGTTTCGGGACGCTCCACCACCACGATCATCGACAGTACCGGGTCGTTCGCGGGTGCGAATCCCACGAAACTCGCGTTGTAATCCCCGACCAGGAGTTTGTCCTTCCCGGGGTAGGGCATGGTGGCGGTGCCGGTCTTTCCGGCGACGCTGTAGCCAGGAATGATCGCGTTGGTACCGGTCCCGGCGAGCACGACCTGCTCGAGCATCTTCACCATCGTCGCCGACACGCTCGGACTGAGCGCCTCGCGCTTCGCGCTCGGCGCCGTCGCCTTGACGGCGCCATTGGCGTAGACGTAGCCGCGAACCAACTTGGGCTCGACGAAGACTCCGCCGTTAGCGATCGCGTTGTAGGCGTCGAGCACCTGGATCGGCGGGACGGCGTCCACCTGGCCGATCGGGAGGGCTACCTGGTCACTGGCGTACCAGTCCGATGGCGTCACCAGTAAACCGGGCGACTGGCCCGGGAAATCGATTGCCGTCGGCTGACCGAAACCCAGTCGAGAGACCTGGGACAAGATGCCGTCTTCGCCGACACGCGTGCCGATCTCGTAGGTTCCGATGTTCGACGAGAGCGCGAGCACCTGGGTCGCGGTGAGGTGTTCGAGCGGGTGCTGCTCGGCATCGTGGAAGTAGCGACCACCGACCACGACCGATGACGGCACGGTGATGACTGTCGACGGCGTGATGAGTCCGGCCTGCAGGGCCGCCGAAAAGGTGACGACCTTGAAGACCGAGCCGGGCTCATAGGTCTGGGTGAAGGCGAGATTGTTCACGGTCTGCTCGATGCCGGGGACACCGACGCTGCGGCCCCACACTGAGGGTGTGCCCAAGACACCCGGATGAGACTTGGTGTTGGCGAGAGAGGCGTCGGCGAGAATCTCCCCCGTCTTCACGTCCATGACGACGGCGATGCCCGAGACGGCGTCGGTCGCCGCCAACTGACGTGCGAGGTCGCGTTCGGCGACGAACTGCAGCGAGGTGTCCAACGTCAATTCGAGTCCGACGCCGGGCTGCGCCTTCTTGATCACCGTGCTGAAGGAACTGGGCAGACTGACGCCCGAGGACGACACGAACTCGCGCGTGATGCCGGTGCTGCCGGCTAGCAGCTTCTGATACTGGTACTCGAGTCCGGCCGAACCCACGCCCGACGCGTTGGTGCCACCGATGACCGAAGTCGCGAGCGAACCGTTGGGATAGGTGCGTACCGAGGAGTTCTGAACCACAATCCCCGGGAAGTCCAGCGCGGCCAGTCGTCGCCCAGAATTCAAGTTGAGCTTGTTGTTCAAGATCACATAGCCGTCGCCAGACTTCGACAGCAGCGGCACTAATCGGTTGACCGGCATCTGGATGAGCGCCGACATCGCCTCGGCCTCGCGCTGCGGGTGCTTGATCTGGATGTCGTCGGCGATCACGAGGGACGTCGGTCGCGAGACCGCGAGTATCTCGCCGTTGCGGTCATAGATCCCGGCGCGAAGTGCCGTGGTCGTCAGATTGACACGTACCTGATTGACGGAGAGTTTGGCGTAGTGAGCGTGATCGACGACCTGGATGAAGAAGAGTCGAACGCCAAGCGCGACAAAGGCCAGTGCGAGCAGCGAGCGCAGGAGAACCAAGCGACGCGGTCCGCTGACACGCGCGCGTGTCGGATGGTGCAGGACCTGAGACCGGGTGTGAGTCGGTGAGTAGTGAGTGCTCACCGAATCGTCCTTGATGTAGCCGGTGCATAACCCAAGAACTTCGGTAGCCGCAGTGGCTCATCAAGTGACGTGGACGGAACTTGGGTCACCGAAACGGGATAGACCAAGTGCAAGGCGCCGGCCTTGGTCGCAACGATGCTGGGCGCCGCCAAGTCCGTGTTGGATCCGACCTGTTCGGCGTAGGTCGACTGGGCTTGGAGGAGCTGACTTTGCAGCGCGTGAAGTTGGACCTGACGGTTTGCGACCACCATGCTGCCGGCCATCGAGAGCGCGAGCGCGACGATCACGATGATGCAGGACTTGCGCAGGGACGACGCCTGTCGCCAGGTCTTCGTGACCGCTCGACGGCGCGGAGCGACCGCGACGTGCGTGGGACGACGACGTACCTCTGGACGGACCTCAGGACGTGACGAAGGACGTGACGAGGGACGTGTGCCGGGTCGGGGACGACCAGGGTCCACACGGCGAGGGAAGGTGATGACGCTCACGGCAGTTTCCGGGCCACTCGCAGTCGAGCCGATCGAGCTCGCGGATTCTTGTCGATCTCACCTTGGCTCGCGAGACGAGCACTGGCCTTTAAGACGGTGACGCTCGGAACGGCACCGCACACGCATCCGAGCTCCGGCGGGCAATGACAGCCCCCGGTACCGGCTTCGTGCAGCACAGACTTCACGACGCGGTCTTCACCCGAGTGATAGGAGATCACGGCCACGAGCCCGCCGGGGCTCAATGCGTCGAGGGCCGCGTCGAGACCGCTAGTCAGTTCCTCCTCTTCGGAGTTCACGGCGATGCGAAGTGCCTGGAAGACGCGCGTCGCCACGTGACCACGACGGCGTGCCGCCATCGGGACCGCGCGTTCGACCGCCTCGGTGAGTTCGTTGGTGGTTTGGGGCTGCCGCTCCAGTACGGACTTGGCGATTGACCCCGCGAATCGACTCTCTCCGTTCTCGCGCAACAGTCGCACCAGCTGATGCTGGTCCACGTGACTGAGAAACTGCGCGGCGGTCTCGCCGCGCGTGGGATCCATCCGCATGTCGAGGGGCGCGTCGGCACGGAATGAGAATCCCCGGCTGGCGTCGTCGAGTTGGTGCGACGACACGCCTAGGTCCATCAAGACACCCACGATCGGATCGTCGCCGAAGAAATCGGTGTTGGCGTCCAGCGCTGCCTGCAATTGGCCGAAGGTCGCGTCCACGATGCGAACGCGACCCCCGAACTCGGCGAGCCGCTGCGCGGAGGCGACTCGGGCATCGGGATCACGGTCGATGCCAAGAACGCGAAGTTGCGGTGCGTGGGACAAGAGCGCGAAGGCGTGTCCGCCACCGCCCAACGTGGCGTCAATGACGACGCCAGTCGGTTGACTGACGAAGAGCTCGACGATCTCACTTTCGAGCACTGGTACGTGAAATAGGTCCTGGGCCATCTGCAGCCTTTCAATCGTCAAGACGGGCGAGCAGGCGGAGGAGGATTCTCTACCCGTCTTGACGATTGCCAGGCTGCGCATGGTCCGCGGCCGGTACTTCTGTTGCACTCCATTCATTAGTCACTGCCCTGCTTGAACAACTCTTCGGCCGAATTCACCTTCTCGGCGTAAATCGAGGGATTCCAAAGTTCGATGTGGTCGAGCGTGCCGACTATTAATACGTCGCCCCGAAGTTGCCCGTACTCACGGATCGCCGCCGGCAACGCGAAGCGACCTTGCTTGTCGAACTCGACGTCCGAGGAGTTCGCGGCCCAGTAGCGGACTTGCTGCCGCTCTAAGGATCCGCCGGAGCGACTTTGCTCAAGACGCTCGTCACTCTGACGAGCGAACTCCCCCGGCGTCCACAACGCGATACAGCCTTCGGTGTTCGGGCTGAGGTGACCTCCGCGCTCGAACTCGGCCCGAAACTTCGCAGGCAGGATGAGTCGACCCTTGGCGTCCAGCGAATGCTGGTACTGGCCTACAAATCCGAGCATTGACGTTCCTCCGATGGGTTCACCACTCTCCCCCATTTGGTGACACATTACACCACCTAACCCCACCTGAATGCAAATCAAAACAAATTGGCGCCAATTTTGACGTCGTTCTGACGCGCGACGCGAGGGCGAGCGCTCGAGCGCGAAGGAGTTGGGTCGGCCTAGAGAGGGAGGTCCATGGCGCACTTGCGCCATGGACCGCTCGTGTCATCAAGCAAAGCGAACAGACTTTCGCGTGAGACGCCGGGGAACGAAGCGAGGACCTGATGCATCAGAGCACCTGGGAGACCGTCGGGCACGACGCGTAGATACGGCACGACGTCGTTGGTGGAGCGCGCATGCATCACCGTGGACACGAAGATGCCTTCGCGCACCCGCCACTGCGTGACCCCGACGGCCTTCATGTCGTTGATGAACACTTCGCCTGGACCGCGTCCGGCAAAGCACGCCACTCGAAACGTCGGGTCACCTTCCAACGCTCCATCGTGAACGGTAACGACCCCGTCGACGAGACCCGTCAACACGTCGGCCCACCACTGGCCGACCATCCGAGAGCTCGCGTGCACGTCACCACGCCACCGTGGATCCCCTGCGGGGATCCACCAATCGATCCAGAGGTCGTCGGGTTCGAGGAGCACGAGCCCACCCCCACCGCGACGGCGCAACACGACCAGGTCATCGAGCTTCTCGGGATCGAGCAGCTCCAGTGACTGCGCGCTACCCAGTACGAGTGCCGTCCGGCTGGGGTGCATCATGAACATGGTCGCCTGCACCTCGCCGCGGAGCTCGTCGTAGTCGTAGAGCTCGGCGAGCCGATCGTTCACGAAGCGCGAGGCAGATACGGCGCCCACAGTGGATCGGGATCGGGCAGGTGACGCCAACGCCACCACGGCCCGTCGGGTACCCGCGGCTCGAAGTGCATGCGCCACCCGATCTCTTCGAGCAACCGGTCACCCTTTTGCATGTTGTGGTGACGACAGGCCGCGACCACATTGGTCCACTCGTGCCGACCACCGCGACTCCGTGGCACGACATGATCGATTGTGTCAGCGTGTTCGAGGCAGTAGGCGCAACGATAACTATCGCGCAACAACAGCGAGCGTCTCGTCAGCGGTGGCGTACGAACCTTGGACGGCAACTTCACCATGTCGTGAAGGCGCACGATCGCCGGGATCTGCACCACGAGCGTGGATGAACGACAGACGTTGGGGTGTTCTGGCGTGACGATCGGCTCGGCTCGACCGGCGAGCATGAGCACTACCGCGCGGCGCTCACTCACGAGTTGCAGCGGCTCGAACGTCGCGTTCAAGAGCAGGACGCGACTCACGAGCGCCGCCCGAGGGGTTGGACCAACGCCCATTTCGCGGCGTCCACCATTGATGACGGTGTGAGCGCCTCGGAGGAATGACCATTCACCGTGACGAGTCGAAAGTGCCAATACCGCGCGTCAGGCAGCGGGAGGTAGGGCCAGCGGCCCATCCATCCGTTCGCGCGCAGTCGCCAACCAGCGCGAACCAGCGTCACGGCGTCAGCCGGGTGACCCAGCAGGTGACGCCCAAGTCCCGGTGTCCAGAGAGTCTTCATGGGCGACCACGCCACGCGACCAACGCCGCACCAAGCAGCGGACCATCGGCGCCGAGTCCGGAGCGAACGATCTCAAGACGTTCGGAGTACGGCAGTCGCGCCATCGACCGCGCCGATTTGTTGGCGACATCGAAGAACTCGTCGCCGTAACCGAGCGCGACCGATCCAGCGATGTAGCAGTGATTGAAATCGAGCACGGACGCGAGCGTGCCCACGGCGCGTCCGACGAGCTCGGCGGTTCGCGTACGCGTCGCTACGTCGGCGTCGGCCGGCGCGACGCCGGTGCGCGCCTCGATCGCCCACCCTGACGCTTCGGCCTCGAGACATCCGAACGCACCGCACGAACAGAGGCTGCCGTTGGGCACGACGTTCAGGTGTCCGATGTGGCCAGCGTTGCCCGATTCGCCGTCGAGGAGTTCTCCGTCGATGACGAGACCACCACCGACGCCGGTCGACACGACCATCGAGAGATACGAGCTCTCGGTTCGCGCCGCACCGAACGCACCCTCGGCGAGTGCGAGGGCGCGCGCGTCACCATCGACGAAGACCTCGAGACCGAGTGCGTCGCGCAGACGGCGCCGCAGGGGAAACCCGCGCCACTCGGGGATGTTGAGCGGCGAGACCTCTTCTCCGCCGCGACTCATCGGTCCCGCGCATCCGACGCCCACGATCTCGACGGGGCCTTCTGCCATGACGCGCCGCGCGAGTTCGATGATGCCGGTGATCAGTTCGTCGTGGTGGTCAGCGTCGTTGATACGTGAACGCGCACTCAGCGTCCCGGTGACGTCGACGATCGCCGCTTCGACTTTGGTCGCACCGATATCCAGGGCCAGACACGGGGGCGCGTTGCGCGCTTCCCCGGCGTCGGTCATTCTCGAGTGCGGCGCTGACGCGACAACCAGTCGCGAAGCGAACTGGTCCGTGGACCGTAGTTCGCGCGGGTGTCGTCACCATGACCAGGACGGGTGATGTCCTGCCACGATGCACGTCCCATGAGACGAGCGTTTCGCTCGATTACTACTGCAGAGATGAACATCAATGCGACGCCGACGAGTCCCAGGAGGACTGAACTGGAGAAGCAGAGAATGAGAATGACGAGCCCGGCGATGAATCCGGCGATGCCCCAACGAACGCGACGACCGCCGTGCGAATAGACATTGGTTTCGCGCACGTTCTTGGCGAAGCGAGGATCTTGTTTGGAGAGTGACTCTTCGAGTTCGGCCAGGATTCGCTGTTCGTGCTCCGATAGTGGCATCGCGTCTCCTTCCGTCTGATCCTGGACCCATAGTACTTACTCACCATCGGGCTGGATACGTCACTTATGCCTTCCTTACGCTCATAAAATAGGCGCGTCCGGAGGAGTTGGGTGATCCAGAAGCGCTTGCGAGTCGCCATGATCTGCACCGGCAACATCTGTCGCTCCCCCATGGCCGAGGTCGTCGCCCAACACTTCGTCGACACCGATTCGTCGCTGCGCGGACGCGTCGACGTCACGAGCGCCGGCACCGCCAACTGGCACGTTGGCAGTCCGATGGACCAACGCGCGCGCGATGCGCTGCGGCGCGCCGGTTTCGACGGCGCCGGTTCGCCTGCCGCGTTCGCTGACCGGGCCTACTTAGATCGTCAAGACCTTGTGATTGGAATGACTCGTGAGCACGTTCACGAAGTGAGGAAGCGACTCTCGAATCGATATACCGACGTGCTCTTGATGCGCAACGTCCTTGAACCAGGTCGCGACCTTGATCTGTTCGATCCCTACTACGGGGATGACGCCGAGTTCGACGAGTGTCTCGAGACCGTGCGCGCCGCCGGTCAACGCTTGACGGCAGAGTTTCATCGGCGACTGGAATCCGGTTCGTCCATCGTGTGAGGTGCGTCGGTAGTTTGTTCAAAAAGGAGACCAGTGAAAACGAGACTTACCGAGCTGTTGCACGTCGAACACCCGGTGATGCTTGCGGGCATGGGTGGCGTCGCCTACAGCTCGCTCGTCGCCGCGGTCTCCAACGCCGGCGGCTACGGCTGCCTGGGCGCCTCGACGATGTCGAGCGCGCGACTCGCGGCCGAGATCGCCGCCACGAAGGAACTCACGTCCCAACCGTTTGGCGTCGATCTCTTAACGGCGTTCCCCGAGACTCTGCAGCAGAACGTCGAACTGTTGATCGAAGGCGGCGCGAGCACGTTCGTCGCCGGCCTCGGCGTGCCGGGGCACGTCATCGAACTCTGTCACCAGCACGACGTCCTCGTCATCTCCATGTGCGGCAAGGTCGAACACGCCAAGCGCGCGCTCGACGCGGGCTGTGACATCGTGGTCGCCCAGGGCACGGAGGCCGGCGGCCACACCGGCACTGTCGCGACGCTCCCCCTCGTGCCACAGATCGTGGACGCCATGGACGGCGCGATACCCGTCGTCGCGGCCGGCGGCATCTTTGACGGTCGCGGACTCGCGGCGGCGCTCTCGTTGGGGGCGACCGGCGTATGGATCGGCACGCGTTTCATCGCGACGCCCGAAGCTCGGGCCATTCCCGGCTACCGCGAGTCGATCCTCGACACCAAAGAAGACGGCACGGTCGTCTCGCGCGCGTTCAGTGGCAAGACGATGCGCGTCCTGCGAAACGACACGACCGATCGTTACGAGGCCGATCCTTCGCTCTTGAAGAAGTTCCCGGATCAACTCGCCGTCGCCTTCCACGACGAAACCTTTCACCTAGGTGGTGACGAGCACACCGAGGGCGTCGATCCGCGGCGCGAGGGCTACCCCGCGGGCCAGGCCGTCGGCGCCATCACCTCGGTCATCCCGGCGGGCGATATCGTCCGCTCAATCGTCAATGAGGCACAACGCGTGATTGACGGCCTCGGCGCGCTGTAGGCGCCTCGTCGGACGTAGTGTTTTTCCATGTCCCTCGCTAGCCCCGACGTCGATGAGATTCTCTCGGCGATTCGTGGCGCGGCCAAACGAGTCACGGTCGCGAAGCGCACCGTCGCTGAGGTGCTCGTCGCGGCGCCAGGGCATCTGACCGCAGAAGAGATCACCCAAGAGGTGCAGGCGCGCCAACCCGACGTCAGCCCCTCGACCGTCTACCGGATCCTCGAAGAGCTCGAAGCAATGCAGATCGTCGTGCACGCGCACCTCGATCAACACGCGGCCGTCTTCCACCTCGCCGGCGCCGTCCACGGTCACCTCACCTGTGACGTCTGCGGCGCGACCTTCGAGATTCCCGCCGCGCACTTTGACGCGTTGAGCAAAGACTTGATGCGAACGTTCGGATTCATGCTCGATCGGCACCACGTCGCGGTCACCGGAACCTGCGAGTACTGCCAAGCCAACCGCCGCCTCTGACGATCACTACTCTTAATCGCTTCTTAACGCGTTCAACTTTGGTCGACGCAACGCTTCAGTAGGGTTTCACCAGGTACCCATGATCAAAGTTGACCACCTGACGAAGCGATACGGCGCCACGGTCGCGGTTGATGACCTCGACTTCGAGGTGAAGCCGGGCGTGGTGACCGGGTTTCTCGGGCCGAACGGCTCCGGTAAGTCCACCACGATGCGGATCATCCTCGGACTCGACCGCGCGAGCAAGGGTCAAGCCACGGTGAATGGCAAGCGGTACGCCGAGCTGAAGGATCCGGTGCGCGAGGTCGGTGCCTTGCTCGACGCCAAAGCGGTCCACCCGGGGCGCACGGCGCGCAGTCATTTACGCGCCCTGGCCGCGTCGAATCAAATCAAGTCGTCACGCGTCGATGAAGTCCTCGAGTTCGTCGGCATCGCCGCCGTCGCCAATCGCAAGGTCGGCACCTACTCCTTGGGGATGAGCCAACGACTTGGCATTGCCGGCGCACTGCTCGGCGACCCCGGCATCTTGTTGTTCGACGAGCCGGTCAACGGTCTGGACCCTGAGGGCATCAAGTGGATTCGCGACTTCTTCCGAGCGCTGGCCAACGAGGGCCGCACGGTCTTCGTGAGTTCACACCTCATGAGCGAGATGGCGGTCAGTGCCGATGAGATCATCGTCATCGGCCGCGGACGGTTCATCACGTCGGGATCGGTCAATGACCTCACGAAGAATGCCGAGGGTACGGTACTCGCGCGGGCCTCGGACCACGACAAGTTAGCCGCGTTGGTCTCGGCCCACCACGGCGTGGTACACGACGCGAACGACGACGGTCTGACCATCTCGGGACTGACGTCGGACCAAGTCGGTCAGCTGGCTTTTGACGCCGGCATCACGATCTTCGAACTCACCCCACAGCGCGCGTCGCTCGAAGACGTCTTCATGGACCTCACGGCGGGCGCCATCGAGTACGGCGCGCAGAAGGCGAACCCGGTCAGTGGCTAACGAGTCCACGCTCTGGGCGACCACTCGATCGGAGTGGATCAAGTTCCGTACCGTCCGGTCCTCGATCATGGGCGTGATCGTGACCGTCGTGCTCACCGTCGGACTTGGCGTCCTCATCACCACGCTCGTACGCACCCACTGGACGCAGTTGAGCGCGATTCGAGTCGCAACCTTCGATCCCGTCTCGAGCAGTCTGCGCGGGAGTCTCTTCGCTCAGTTCGCGGTCGGTGTCATCGGGACACTGTTCATTACGAGTGAGTACACCTCCGGATCCATTCGTACGACGCTCACCGCCGTGCCCAATCGCGCCCGATTGATTGCCGGCAAGTGCATCGTGCTCTTCGCCACGGTGCTGGTCCTCGGTGAGTTCGTCTGCGTCGCGGCCTTCTTGATCGGGCAGCGAATCTACCTCGGCGTCGTGCCGACGGCGTCGTTGGGAAACGCCACGGTGCTCCGCTCGGTGTTGCTCGCCGGTCTGTACTTGGCGCTCTTGGCGCTCTTCGCCTTCGCGCTCGGCCTCATCCTTCGACAGAGCGCCGCCGCCATCAGCGTCTTCGTGTCGCTGCTACTCATCGTGCCGATCATCGGCCTGTTCTTCCCACAGAGTTGGCAGAACGACTTCATGCGTTTCGAACCTTCCACGCTGGGGGTGTCGATGCAGTCACCGTTCGCGCCGTCGAACTCATTCGGCGCCTGGAGCGCGACATTCGTCCTGCTGGCCTACGTGGTCGGCACCCTCGGCATCGCCTTCTTCCTCTTCCAACGCCGCGACGCCGGGTCGAATCAGTAGCGGTCCTAAAGTGTCGCCATGGAGCTGAGCGACGCGCTGCGCACGACCGGCTCGGTGCGCGCGTTCCTCGACCAACCCGTGAGCGACGAGCTGCTCCTGGAGATTCTCGATGACGCGCGCTTCGCACCCTCCGGTGGCAATCGCCAAGCGTGGCACGTGATCGTCGTGAAGGACCCCGCGCGCCGCCGCAGCTTGCGCGACCTCTACCTCGACGGCTGGCACGACTACATCGCGCACATTCTGGCGGGACTGATCCCATTCTCTCCGCTCGCCAGTCAAGAGGATCGGACCCTTGCCGCGTCCCAGCGCGAGGCGGCCATCGCTCGGTCCAAGCCGGACGGATTCCCCGAGACGTTGGACGTGGTGCCGGTGATGTTGGTGATCTGCGCCGACCTCACGGCGCTCGCGGCGACCGACCGAGACCTTGAGCGTTATCAGATCGCGGGCGGCGCGTCGATCTATCCCTTCGTCTGGAGCGTGTTGCTGGCGGCGCACGAACGCGGCCTCGGCGGTGTCATGACGACCATCGCGACCCGCAACGAACCGGCCGTGCGGGCAGTGCTCGACATGCCCGACGAGTGGATCGTGGCGACGATCGTGGCGCTTGGCTATCCGACGGCGCACGCCACGAAGCTCAAGCGTCGCGCCATCGCTGAGTTCACGACGATCGACTCGTTCGGCGGGGAACGATTTGGCGCCGGGAACTAGTCGGCGAAGACGTCGTGCGAGTCTTCACCTAGTCGTCGCGGGCCACGGCGAATCGTTGGACGCGTTCCGTCGATGACCAGCGGCGTACGCATCGCGGCCACTTCCCCACCGGGTGTATCCATCACGCCGATGAAGTCACCGTCACGAATCTGTGGCTGTTCGAAGGCGCCAGCGACATCGAGAATCGGCGCGAGCGGGATGCCCGAATGCTCGAGAACGTCAAGCCACTGCGCGGTCGGCTTCGTGACGAAGATCCTGTTCAGCTCGTCGCGGAGGTCGTCGCGATCACGCACGCGCGCGTCATTTTCGCTCCACCTGCTTCGACGAGCGAGGCGCTCGTCGCCCAATGCCGCGACGAGTCGTCCGTACTGGGCATCGGTCCCGACCGCAAGCAAGATGAGACCGTCAGCGGTCGTGACCGGCCCGTAGGGGGTGATGCTCGGATGATCATTCCCAAGGCGCGCGGGATTCACACCGACGGCGAGAAAGCCCTGTGCCTGATTCACCAACGCGGTCATCGTCGACTCCAACATCGGCGCCTCGAAGTGACGCCCCGGTCGTCCCTGAAGACGCGCGAAGAGTCCGGCGAGCAGGCCGATGGCGGCGTAGAGGCCGGTGACGACGTCGGCAATCGGCGCGCCGACCTTGGTCGGTGGCCCCGTGGATTCACCGGTGACGCCCATGATGCCGGAACGAGCCTGCGCCAGAAGGTCGAACGATGGTTGATCGGCCACCGGTCCGCCGGTCGTGGCGGGCGTGACACGTATCCAGACACAGTCCGGATTCGCCGCGCGCAGCCGCTCGATGCCGAGCGCGGCGAACTGACTTGGTAGGTAGTTCTCCACCACGGCGTCGGCGAGGCGCACCAATGATGCGACGCGTTCGAAGTCACGGGGATCGCGAAGATCCGCGACGACATTCCGTCGGTGTCGATTCACGGCCAGGTAATACGTGGCGTCCTCGCCGAACCTCGGTGGCGCGAGTGCGCGAACCGGATCGCCGCTCGGTGCTTCGACTTTGATGACGTCGGCGCCCAAGTCGCCCGCGACCATCGCACACAGTGGTCCCGCGAGGACGCGTGAAAGGTCCAACACGCGTACACCTTCGAGTGGCAAGCCCGTACCGACGTTGGTCGGGTCGAGTGACCACTCCATCAAAGGACTTTGGAGAGAAAACTCTGGAGGCGCGGCGACGAGGGAGACGTGAGGACGACTTTCGGATCCCCGGACTCCTCGATGACACCCTGGTCCAAGAAGTACACCGTATCCGCCACTTCTTTGGCGAACCCCATCTCGTGGGTCACGACGATCATGGTCATGCCACTGCGGGCGAGATCCTTCATCACGTCGAGTACCTCGCCGACGAGTTCCGGGTCGAGGGCCGACGTTGGCTCATCGAACAGCATCAGCTTCGGTTCCATTGCTAAAGCCCGCGCGATTGCAACACGTTGCTGTTGTCCCCCCGACAACTGCGTTGGATAGTTCTTCTCTCTGCCCTCGAGGCCAACTCGTTCGAGAAGCTCGCGAGCGACTTTCTTGGCACGGTCGTCATTGACCTTCTTAACGTTCACCGGACCGACCGTGATGTTGTCAAGTACGTTCAGATTCTGGAAAAGATTGAACCGCTGAAACACCATCCCGATTTGGGAGCGTTCATGACAGATGCGACGATCATTGAGTTCGTAGAGTTTGTCACCCCTGAGTTGGTACCCCACGAGTTCTCCGTCGACCCGAAGCTCGCCGGCGTCGTGCTTCTCCAGGTGATTGATGCATCGAAGCAGAGTGCTCTTGCCCGAACCAGATGGTCCGATCAAACACGTGACCTCGCCTCGAGCCACCGTGAGATTCACGCCCTTCAATACTTCATTTCCGGCGTACGATTTGTGAACACCGATCGCCTCAACCATCGGATCCATCACGAACTCACCCCTCTTGGCACACCCCGCGGTGTTCGGTACTTTGAAGCGATGCCTCGAAGATCGTGTCGTAGCCGTTGGATTGGAGTAGGCGGTGGTGTTCGGAGCGCCCCTTTCGCGAAGTGTCGCTCTAAGTAGAACTGGCCGATCGACAGGATCGTGGACACGATTAAGTACCAGAGACTCGCGAGTATCAGCATGGGCATGATCTGGAATGTCTGGTTGTAGATATTCGTAACCGCACCGAGTAAGTCGACGACGGCGACCACCGAGACCAATGATGTCGTCTTCAACATTGAGATCACCTCGTTACCAGTGGGAGGAATGATGACGCGCAGCGCCTGAGGTAAGACGACGAGTCGAAGCGCCTGACTCCTCGTCATCCCCAGCGACGTTGCCGCTTCTGTCTGACCCTCATCGACGGCAATGAGACCGGCTCTGACGATCTCTGAGAAATACGCGCCCTCGTTGAGGCCGAGGGCTGTCACGGCCGCGTTGAACAGTGTGAAGACAGAGTTCGCGCCAAAATGTACGAAATACAGATGCACGAACGGAATACCGATCGCAAGTTTTGGATACAGAAAAGCGATGTTTCCCCACAACAGAATCTGCACGAGTACCGGTGTACCCCGAAATGCCCAGGTGTACGTCCAGGCCGCACCAGAGAGCAGCCGATTGTGCGAAAGTCGCATAATCGCGACCAAGACTCCCAACACGATTCCGATGATCATCGCGAATGCCGTGAGTTCGAGAGTGACGAGCAGGCCCTTCAATACTTGATCGTTCGTGAAGTAATGCGCAATCACGTTCCATCCGAAGCGCCAGTGGTACCCGCTACAACGCCACGTCCCCGACGCTCGGGTGCAGGACTGCGGAATCTTGGAGAAGATCGTGTGGACGAGCATCGCCACGATCAGCGCCAGAAACGCCAGGCCGATCCACCGACTCACATGACGAACGGGGACGACCTCGACGACCTCGTCCCCGTTCATAGTCATGAAGTTAGTTTTTACTACGGTTTACGAAATCGCTCCGTTGAGAACGATCTGCGACGATGACAGTCCACCGGCCGTTACACCGTATTGCTTCAGAATTGCTCCGTACGTTCCGTTGGCGATCAAGGTTTTGATCGCTGCCTGTATCGCGATGGCCAATTTCTTGCCGCTGGGAGTCTTTGGAGTGGCGATGCCGTAGGGGGCGACTTCAATCGCGCTACCCACAAGCTTGAAGACTCCCTTGTTCTGGGACACCACGTAGCCCGCGACCTGACTATCCAGGAATCCGAATGTGGCGTGACCCGAGGAGACTGCCAAGTCCGCTTCTGTCTGGGTTGGGTACGACAGAGGGGTCAACTTCTTACCCGCGGGACAGATCTTCGCGGTGTTTTTTGCATCAGTTTGCTCCGTCGTTCCGGTCTCGACCGCAACGGAGAAGCCACACAAGCTCTTCAGACCGGTGAACTTTACTGCTGACGAAGTCTTCGCGTACACGGCTTCTCCGGCCTGGAAGTAGTCAACGAAGTTGACCTGCTTCTCGCGACTCTTTTCGTCGGTGAACGACGAGTTGCCAATCTGATAGTGACCGTCGTCGATGCCCAAAAGGATCGTCTCGAACGTCACATTGTTTTCCTTGACCGTGATACCCAATGTCTTGGCGATTGCGTACATGAGTTCAACATCGAAGCCCGTCATGACCCCGCTGCTCATGTATTCGTCCGGTGCGTACGTCGCGTCCGTCGCGACCTGCAGGGTCTTACCCTTGTAGGCCGATGGGACGAGCTTTGCGTCCGCTGCGTTGTACTTGCCCGAAATCGAGCTGGCCCCTGCGCTGACGGTGCTCGCCAGCATCAGCGACGCGACTCCCGCCACGACAAGAACTCGGCGGAAACGTGTAATTCGCTGCATGAAATCTCCCTAACTTTCCCCTCGCCGAGGTCGGCGTCTGGGTTCTATTGATACCAGAAAAATGAACCTGATTATCCTCAGCGCGCCGAGTGAGGACTTAACGCTCGAACACCAACTGCGAATCGGTCGCTGCGAGTCGACTCGGCAGGTAACAAAAGACGACCACCGCCACGACGACCGCCATGCCGGCGGCCACCAAACACCCCCGGTGAAACCCGTCCATGAAGGCCGCCGTGACCTTCGGCGCCACGCGCAACTGCACCGAGACCGGGAGATGCTTGATCGTCATCTTCGCGGCCTGCATCGAACTCTGCGCGACGTTCAGTTGGTGAAACGAGAGGCCGTGCCCGCGCAGCGGCGACAACGCCCGTCGAATCGCCGGACCGAACAACGAGGCGAAAACTGAGCCGATGATCGCGACGCCCATGGTGCCGCCCAGCTCACGCGTCGTCTCGTTGCCGGCGGCCCCGGCGCCGATTTGGTCCGGTTCGAGCGTGTCCATCGTGGCCGCGACCGACGGAGCGTTCACGAGCGAGAAGCCGATCGCCAAGACGATCATCGATCCAACGATTGGTCCCAGATACGCGGCACCGGCAGGCAGTTCAGAGAGCCAGATGAGCGAGGCCGCGGTCACCAGTAGTCCGAGCGACACGATGGAGCGTTGTCCGAGACGCAACGCGGCCACGGCGCCGAGCGGCGTCGCCACCATCACCGTGAAGGCGAAGGGCAGCGTATGGATGCCCGCCGACAGCGCGGAGTAGCCGCGCACGAGTTGGAAGTACTGGGTCACGAGGAAGATGAAACCGAAGAGACAAAAGAAGTTGGTGGCCATCGCCCCCGCGCTCGCCGCGTAGGTCCGATTGGCGAAGATCCGAACGTTCATCAGCGGACCCTTGTGGTTGAGTTCGTAGTTCGCGAATCCACTCAGCAGCAATACCGCGGCACCGAAGAGCACCAGCGTCGGCGACGATCGCCAGCCCCACGAGGGGCCCTGGATGATCGCGAGTATCAACGCGGTAATGCCGGTCGTGCCGAGGGCCAGTCCCGCGAGGTCCAACGGGTGGCGTTCCGGATTCGTCGATTCCGGCACGACCGACGCAATCGCCATGACGCCTACCAAGGCGACAGGCACGTTCACCAAGAAGATCGAACCGAAGAAGAAGTGCGTGATGAGCGCACCCCCGGCAATGGGACCGAGCGCGATCGCGATGCCGGTCGTCGCGCCCCAGTAGCCGAACGCCTTAGCCCGTTCACGACGGTCTTCGAAGACCACGGTCAGCGTCGAGAGCGTGGCCGGGAAGATGAAGGCCGCGCTCGCGCCCATCAGTGCTCGACCGATCAGGAGGGTCGTGACGTTGTGCGAGAAGGCGGCGAGCAGTGAACAGAGCGAGAAGGCGACGAGCGCCCACTGCATGACACACTTGCGGCCCCAGCGGTCCGAGAGGGCACCGCCCGCAAGCAGGAGCCCCGCGAAAGGCAACGAATAGCCGTCCACGATCCACTGCAACGAGGAATTCGACGCGTGCAAGTCGCGCGACATGGTCGGCAGCGCGACGTTGACGATGGTGTTGTCAACCACCACGAGGAAGACCGCAATGCACAGAACGAAGAGCACCAACCATCGCCGTTCACTGGCAAACGTCGGCACAAACCCCCCATGGTTGTCGCGTTCTGTAGTGCCTTGACGGCACCGATTCGGTCGTACCGAACACAGACGACCTTATCTAATACGTCCCTTCGCCTTTGGCATTACGACATGAAACGTTCGCGACCGATCGATGCGTGAGCAACCGATGCGGGGCCTAGGCGTGGGCCAGCGCGCTGTCTTTGAAACCGGTCGGCCAACGTCCGGGACGACTCGGACGCAACAACATGTCGGTCAGGTCTCGGCGCAAGTGTTCTTGACGCCAGACCAGCTGTTCTTGGGCTCCGTGCATCACTCGTTCGGCGTCACGACACTCCGTACGCCACGTCGGATCGGCACGTAAATCGAAGCACTTGTAGGTTCCGTCGGCGAACTGCACGTAGCCCAGGTCATCACTGACCGACGCCGCCAGGTTGGCCAGAGACAGACTCCGGTCCTTCGGCCAGTTGTCGATGACGTGTCGAATGAAGTACGCGCGGTAGTCCCACTCGTAGTGCGCCGCCGTGCGCCATGGCACGTCGAGGCCGGCCATGAGTGGCGTCAAGGATCGTCCGTCGCACTGTGCGGGCTCATCGAGTGAAAGGACGTCTGCCAGCGTGGGCAGGAGGTCGACGTTCTCACTGAAGTTGGTGACGACGCGCCCGGCGTTGGCGGAATGGGGGTCTCGCCACAGGCCGATCACGTGATAGCTCTGGGGAAAGTAACCCAGCTTCTCCTTGAGCCCGTGATCACCCAACTGCTCGCCGTGGTCGGCCGTGATCACGACGAGCGTGTCCTGCCACTCGCCTCGCTCGTCGATGGCGCGCACGACGCGTCCGAGTTGCGAGTCGACCTCGCTGATCATCCCGTAGTACTGAGCGCGCAGGGCGCGCATCTGATCGGGGTCGCTCGGGGCGGCACTCGCCTCGATGCCCATCGCCGCGTCATGAATCGGGTGGCGCTCACTCTGCGCGACCGCTGTGATGGGCATCTCGACGTCGGCCGGGTCATACATCCGCGAGAACTCCCCCGCCGCGGCGTACGGCGGATGCGGTCGAAGGTAACTGAGATGTGCGAACCATCCGCTTTCTTGGGTTCCCAGCCAATCGAGGAAGCGCGTGGTGAGGAATCCGCTGAGAGAAAGTTCGGCTGGACGATCAGGTTCGCCGCGCGCGGCCGCCTCCCAGCCGTAGGGCACGTCGTAGCCATTAGCGCGCAGGTGCTGGATCCAGCCGGCCTGACTCTCGGGGAGATACAGACCGACCGAGAGTCCCGGCAGCACCCCGTCGTAACTGTCGAGACGCGGGTCGTCGATGCCGGCGGCGTTCGCCGGGTCCACGCCCTGATCGGTGTAGCCGAAGAGTGTCGGATCGAACCCCGCGCGACGACCCACGTGCGCAATGTTGTCGAGTCCCTTCGGCAACGGTGTCCCGTTGGCCACGACACGGTTGTTCATCTGATAGGTGCCGGTATAGATCGCGGCCCGTCCCGGGGAGCACGGCGCGGCCTGGGAGTAGTGGCGAGAGAGCCGCACGCCCTCTCGCGCGATCCGGTCCAACGTCGGCGTCTGCACGAGGGGATGACCGGCCGCACCGTAGGAGTCGCCGCGGAACTGGTCCAGCGTAATGAACAGTACGTTCACTTCGCCGCTTCCACGTAGCGGTGCATGTGCTCAGCCAGATCATCGATGATCTCGAGCGCCGCGGGCACCATCGTCGGCAGTCGCAAGAAGCCGTGAATCATCCCCTCGGCCTCGAGCAACTCCACGCGAACACCGAAGTGTTCGAGCAACCCGGCGTAGGCAACGGCCTCGTCGCGCAGTGGATCGCACTGCGCGACCACGACGATCGCCGGTGGCGCGCCCGCGAGGTCCTCGAACATCAACGGTGTGACCCTCGGGTCGCTGTGATCGGTGTAGCCACCGAGGTAGAGCCCGTAGTCGTAGCGCAGGTGGTCGATGTCGAGGACGTGGCCGTTTCCGTACTCGTGCACCGAATCCGTGAAGAGTTCCGGGCCGAGCGTGGGATAGATCACGACCTGCGCCGCGACGCCCAGGTTCTCGCTTCGCGTCAACGCGCAGGCGACGGTGAGCAAGGTCGCGCCGGCCGAGTCACCCATGACGATCAGCTCGGCCGCGGGGTCGTCGAAGTCACCCAGGTGTGAGCGCACGTAGCGAATCGTGTCGACCGCGTCCTCGATGCCCGCCGGAAAGGGATGCTCCGGGGCCAATCGGTAGTCGACCGAGAGAAAGCGCATCCGCGTGTCCGACGAGATCCTGCGACACAGGGCGTCATGCGTGTCGAGGTCGCCGACCACGAAGCCGCCGCCGTGGAAGTAGACGACCAGTGCCTTGCTCTCGTCATTCAACGGAACGTACAACCGCGCTCGCAACGTTCGACCGTCGAGGGGAAGTTCGACATCGACCACCGACTCGACGGCTTCGGGCTCGCCGCGATTAGCGAGGGCCTGGTCACGGTAGGCCGCGCGACGTTCATCGGCGCTCTGGAGTGATGGGTGGGCCAACGGTTCGGCCCGCACCGCGTTCACGTAGGGCTCCAGCGAGGGGTGGACCATGCAACCTCCTTCGCTAGAGACTACGGCGCGAGTGCCCTCCAGTCACGACCGTGCGACTGCCCGCAGCTCGTCCCAGCTCTCCTCGACCGCGTCGATCGAGGCCTTCCACCCTCGCTTGGCGTCGCGGCGCGCCGCTTTGTGGAACGCACGAATCTCCCCGAGGGGCTCTTTCAACGTCGGCTCCACGACGCTCAATGACTTCAGCCACGCGCGCGCCACCGCTTCGTCGTGGACCACTCCGAGCTGCTGTTGGGCCGTGTTCGCTGACTGCGCCAGCGCCAACGCGACCTTTCCCACGACGAGACCCAGAACCTCGCACGAACACTCCAGGCGCTTCAGTTCCTTTCGAAGTTCGTGAAGGTTCTCGTTGCTGGCATCGTCCTTCGCGACGTCGCGGGCCTTCTCGACGTCGCGCCAGGCACCTTTGAGCTGTCCCAAGAGGACCTCGTCGGCGGGACCCTTGGCTCGGGTGTCAAAGACCGCGGCAGCGCCAATCGTGGCGATCTCATCGACGAGCAGCGCGTAGCGCTTGGTCGCGCGCTCCACGGCGACGTGTTCGTGTGACGCCTCGATCCGTCCATCGAGTTGTTGCACGAGGTGTGCCTGGACGTGCTCATCCTCGACCATCCACAGGGATTTCACGATGCCGGCGCGCAAGACGTCGAGATCTCGACTCTCCCCGAGCACGCCGCCAAACCACGAGAGTTCGACAAGTATGGGATTGGACCACTCGGCATCGAAGAGTCCCGGGAAGGTCTGGAGCACCGAACGGATCCGGCGAACGCTCCCGCGTGACTGGTGGACCCGGCCGATGACCTTGTTGCGTCGGCGAGGTTCACGGCGGGGCAATTGGAAGACCACATCGGTCCGCGTCGCTTCCAGGAGTTTGCCCGACTGTTCGGGCGACAGGTCGTTCAGCAGAAAATTCTTCGCCAATTGATCGAGCACGTCGGCCAGTACGACGTCCGCGTTGGCCGAGGAGGCGATTAGCACGGCGCGCCGATAGCGACGAGCGTGGTGCGCGCCAACAGTCTGGTCAGTCGATCCGTCAGAGGCCTTTCACGACAATCATTCATGCACTGGTGAGACGTAGAAGTCTATGACGCTCGACGGTTCGAGCCTTCGGGCGACACATGACGCTAAAAGCACGCATCCCGGTCGTCGCGACCGGGATGCGTGAACGCTTTGGAGCGGACGACCGGGCTCGAACCGGCGACCTCGACCTTGGCAAGGTCGCGCTCTACCAACTGAGCTACGTCCGCGTGGTCTTCAATAGTAGCCCAGACGCGGTCGGGAATCGACACCGGCTCACCCGTTCGCCGACCCGATCAGCGCCAAGGCCTCTTCTTGCAGATAGTCGCGGAGCGTGGCGAGATCGGGCATTGTCTGTGCGCTCCCCAGCATCCCGAACTCGAGATTCTGTTCGAACCCAAGCACCGTCACGTTCAACGAGAAAGGACCGAGCAGGGGTCCGACCGGAGCCGCCGACACCACCCGGTGACCGCTCAACCACAGCGGGATCGGTGGGCCCGGTACTGAGGACAACATCAGATTCGCCATGGGTGGCACGATGTCAAAGAGCCCCAGCGCATCAACCACTTTCCCCCCGAGTGACAGGACCGTCGGACCGAGCACGCGGGGCATCTCTTGAAACAGGGTCGCACCGCGACGGCGTTGGACGCCGACCGTCCTCGCCGAGTCCTGGGCGATCGCGCGCAAACGTTCGACGCGATCATCGAGGTCGGTGTGGAGCGCCAGCAACATGCCCGAGATCTGATTGCCCATCGCGGCCGTGTCGCCGTCACCGCGCACGTTGATTGGCACAAAGGCGATCAGGTCGCGCTTCAGTATCTCACCGCGTTCCGCCAGGAGGCGGCGCAATGCACCGCTGGTCGTCGCCATCACGAAATCGGTGATCGACGCGCCGTGATATTTTGCCGCTCGTTTGGCGTCCGCGAGTGGCACGCGCGTTCGGTGGTAGATCTTCTCGACGCCGGCTCGTCCGTTGAGCGACGTGCGTCGCGCTTCGAAGATCGACGGCTGGTCCGGCGTCGATCGCCGTCGACCTCTCGAGAACGACACCTCCACGACCGTTCGAACGACGTGGAAGATCCTCGTGAACCACGACGTCACTATGCGCAACACCAGCGAGGGGTCATCGCCCAGACGTCGAAGACCTTCGCGCAGGAGCGACGCCGACGTCATCGCGACGGGTCCGTCGTCGTCGACGTTCGGTGCCGGATCGCGAACCTCGGGCGTGATGTCAAAGAGGCTGGCGAAGGTCTCAGCGCCCGAGACCCCGTCGGCCAACGCATGATGGACCTTCAGCGCCGCAGCGACACGACCGTCCTCCAGGCCCTCGATAATCAAGAGTTGCCACAGCGGCCGCGTACGCACGAGCGGTCGCGACAGGAACTCAGAAATCAAGGCGTCGAACTGTTCGGCGCTGCCAGGCGACGGAAGCGCCATCCGCAAGATGTGTCGATCCAGATCGATGTTCTGATCGGGCACGAGGGCCGGCCAGGTGAGGTCAAAGGGGGCGCGGATGACGCGCTGGGTCAGCACCGGAATCTCGTGCAGCCGGGCGGCCACGTTCTTACGGATCAGTTCGAATCGCTCCGTCGGGTCCGCGACGTTGCTGTAGTCGAGCTCGATGACCGCGCCGATGTTCATCGCCGATCCGGGAACCTCGAGCAAAATGAAGGCGCTGTCCAGCGGATCCAGATAGCGCGTCAACGTCCGCTGCTTCCGAAGCCGCCCTCACCCCTCGTGGCCGAGGGAAGTTCGTCGACCACCATGAACGCCGCCGGCGGAACCGGCAAGACGACGAGTTGGGCGACTCGGTCCCCCGCCTTCACTTCGTAGTCATTCGTGGGATCGAGGTTCACGAGGGCGATCATCACCTCGCCGCGGTAGCCGGCGTCGATAAGGCCCGGTGCGTTGATGCAGGTGACGCCGTGCTTGGCCGCCAGACCACTTCGCGGCAGTACGAATCCTCCGTGACCTTCAGGGATCGCCACCGCGAGGCCCGTGGGCACCATCGCGCGCCCTCCGCCGGCGGCGAGCACGCGCGATTCGACGGCCACCAGATCGCATCCCGCGTCACCGTCGTGGACGTAGAACGGCAAGGTCGCGTCGGGTCGAAGCACCCGAACAGGTATTTCCATTGGCGAATGCTACCGCCGGTCGTTTCGGGCACTGGCTGGCGGTTAAGTAATGTTCCGGTGTGCTCGTGTGGATGGATCTGGAGATGACCGGACTCGAACCACTGCGTCACGTCATCATCGAGATCGCGACGCTCATTACCGACGACAACCTGAACGTGATCGCCGACGGTCCCGACTTGGTCATCCACGCCACACCTGAACAGATGGCCGAGATGGGCGACTTCGTCACCGAGATGCACACCAAATCTGGACTCATCGACGCGGTCAATTCGTCAACGGTGAGCACCGCAGAGGCCGAGGCGCAGACACTGGCGTTCTTGAAAGAACACATCGCCGAACCTCGGACCATCCCGCTGTGCGGGAACTCCATTGGCACCGACCGCCGATTCCTTCAGGAGTACATGCCGACGCTCGAAGCGTTCCTGCACTATCGCAACGTAGACGTCTCGACCTTGAAGGAGTTGACGCGCCGCTGGCATCCCGAGGTCCTGGACACGATGGCCGAGAAGGAGACGACGCACCGGGCACTGGATGACATCCGCGAGTCGATCGCCGAACTCCAGCACTATCGCGACACGCTGTTCCCGAAGCCGACGCCGACGACGCTCGATGCCTGACGAGGCGCTCTCCCTCGCCGAGGCGACGGCGCAGATGACCACGCCGGGATCGATGTTTGATACCGAGCGCACCGTGGTCCTCGGAGTTGAGATGACGGTGTGGAAGAACTCCCCCGCGACGTTGCGCCAGGTCCTGGACCTCTCACTCCTGCACGCGTCACGCGACTACCTCGTCTATGAAGGTCAACGCTTTACGTTCGACGAGCACTACCGGATCGCCTCGACACTCGCGCAGCGACTGTTGGACAACGGTGTGACCAAGGGCGACCGCGTCGCCATCGCGTCACGCAACCTTCCGCAGTGGGTCATCGCCTTTTGGGGTGCCGTCCTCACGGGCGCCGTCGTCGTGCCGATCAACGCCTGGTGGACGCCGGAAGAGTTGGAGTACGGACTGAAGGACTCCGGCACGTCGGTGCTCTTCGTCGACGAAGAGCGCCTCGAACGTGTGCGAGGACGACTGGACCAACTGCCGGAGTTGGCGACGATCATCGTGATCAGCGAAGACCCGACGCGTCCGGCACGACTCGGAGCCGCACACGATCGCGTGCGCACCGTCGACTTCAACGAGTTCGTCGGCGCCGTCGCCTCCGATGCCACGCCGCCAGACGTCGAGATCGACACCGACGACGACGTGACGATGTTCTATACCTCCGGTACGACGGGTCAACCCAAAGGTGCCGTCGGCACACACCGCAACGCGAACTCGAATCTGATGAACCTCTTCTTCGCCGGCGCGCGCAACAATTTGCGCTTCGGCGACGCCATGCGTGGCGAGGCCGGTGAGAGTACCCAGAACGCGAGCCTCTTAAGCGTGCCCCTCTTTCACGCGACCGGTTGTCTCGCCACGATGATCACGAACACCGCGGCCGGGGGCAAGCTCGTCATGATGCACCACTTCGACGCCGGTAAGGCCCTCGCCCTGATCGAGTCCGAACGCCTTACGACCTTCGGCGGGGTACCGACGATCGCGATGCAGATTTTGGATCACCCGGACTTCGCGTCCTTTGACACGTCGAGCGTCAAGTCCGTCTCCTACGGCGGCGCTCCGGCGGCACCAGAATTGGTGCGACGAATCCGAGCCACCTTCCCGACCGGTGAACCGGGCATTGGCTACGGCCTCACCGAGACCTCGGCGGCGGTCTGCTTGAACGGCGGACCCGACTATCTCGCGAAACCAGAGAGTTGCGGACCGGCGATGCCCGTCGTCGAGTTGGCGATCGTCCCTGAGGACTTCGACGGTGATGAGCCGACGCCGGAACTACCGAGCGGACCCGACGTCGTCGGCGAACTCTGGATCAAGGGACCGAACGTCGTGCGTGGTTACTGGAAGAAGCCCGAGGCGACCGCGAAGGCCTTTACGAAAGGTTGGTTGCGCAGCGGCGACATCGCACGCATCGACGATGAAGGTTTCGTCTTCATCGTCGACCGCGCCAAGGACATGATCATCCGCGGGGGTGAGAACGTGTACTCCGTGATCGTCGAGGCGGCGATCTTCGAACACCCCGACGTCGCGGACTGCGCGGTCGTGGGGCTCGCGCATCCCACGATGGGCGAAGAGGTCGCTGCGGTCATCGTGCTGCGACCGGGACGCGTGATCGAGGCCGAAGAGATCACGCGTCACGTGGGCCGTCATCTCGCACGCTTCGAAGTACCGACGAAGATCTTCTTCCGCGCCGATCCGCTGCCGCGCAATCCCCAGGGCAAGGTCTTGAAACGAGAGCTGCGCGCCTCGCTCGAAGCACAGGTCGAGCGTTCGTCTTAGACCTTCAAAGAATCCAGTTCGTGGTAGGTCGCGTCGTCGAGCGTGATCTTCGCCGCGGCGCAGTTCTCCTCGACGTGGGCGACCTTGGATGTGCCGGGGATTGGCAGCATGACCGGCGAGCGTCGCAGCAGCCACGCCAGCGAGAGTTGACCGACGGTGACGCCACTCTTCTTCGCCAACGCATCGAGCGGTCCCCCACTTCGCGCGAGACTGCCCGCCGCGACCGGGTACCACGGGATGAAACCGATGCCCTCGTGCTCGCAGTACTCCAACAGCGCCTCGCTCTTTCGATTGGTCACGTTGTAGAGATTCTGGACCGACGAGATCGTGACGATCTTCCGCGCGGCGATCACCTGCTCGACGCTCACCTCGGAGAGTCCCACCGCCTGGACCTTGCCCTCGGCGAGGAGATCGGCCAGGAGGCCGAACTGATCGTCGGGCGCGACCGTCGGGTCGATGCGGTGCAGCTGAAAGAGGTCGATCGACTCCTGACCCAATCGACGAAGTGACATCTCGCACTCTTGACGCAGATAGTCCGGACGTCCGCACTCACGCCAGGCGTTCGGGCCAATGCGCAAGAAGCCGGCCTTGGTGGCGATCTTGACCTCGCCGTAGGGGTGCAGGGCTTCGCGAATCAGCTCTTCTGAGATGTACGGTCCGTAGGAGTCGGCGGTGTCGATGAGATTCACACCGAGTTCGACACATCGCCGCAGGACCGCGCGACATTCGTCAGGGTCCTTGGGCGGTCCCCATATGCCTTCGCCGGTGATTCGCATGGCACCAAAGCCCAAGCGATTCACGGTCTGGTTCGCGTAGGTGAACGTCGTCGGCTGGGTCATTCCAACTCCTTGTGAACCGTCACCTTATGGGCGCCCGATGAGCATCGCGGCCACCAGGACGATGACGACGGGTATCTGGTGGCTGAACGCCGTGCGGCAAAAAGTCTGCCCCCGCGAATCTTCACGTGGTGAACATCCGCGGGGGCTGACTCGTCGGTCCCGCGCTGCGGGGACGCCGCGATTACTTGTTTGGTTGCGGGGTGTAGCGCAGGTAGTCCTTCACCTTGCGGAAACCCTTCGGGAACTTCTCCTTGGCGTCGTCGTCGCTCACGGCCGGCGCGATGATGACGTCCTCGCCGTCCTTCCAGTCGACCGGCGTCGAGACCGGGAAGCTCGCGGAGAGCTGCAGCGAGTCGAGCACGCGCACGATCTCATCGACGTTGCGACCAACGGAGGCCGGGTAGGTCAGCGTCAACTTCACCTTCTTAGTGGGGTCGACGATGAAGACGCTGCGCACGGTCAGCGTGTCGTTCGCGTTCGGGTGGATCATGTCATAGAGGTCCGCGACCTTGCGATCGGCGTCGCCGATGATCGGGAAGTTGAGTTCGGCACCCTGGGTCTCGCTAATGTCGCTCTTCCAACGCTGGTGCGAGTCCACGTCGTCGACCGACACCGCGATCAGCTTGGTGTTGCGCTTGTCGAACTCGCCGCGGCGCGCGGAAAAGGCGCCCAGTTCGGTGGTGCAGACCGGTGTGAAGTCCTTCGGGTGCGAGAAGAGGATGCCCCAACCGTCGCCCAGGTAATCGTAAAAGTTGACGGTGCCTTCGGTGGTCTCCGCTGTGAAGTCAGGGGCCTCGTCGCCGAGTCGAATCGCCATGTCTTGCTCCTTGGAAGTGATGTCAGTCCCTTGACTGAACGAGCCAACCCTAGTGGCATCAATCGAATTGTTGCCAATACCTATCGGATTTGTAGGGAAGTGCAATCACTTGTGCGCAAAGGCTGTGAAACTAGTCCGGTGGATGAACAAACGAACGCGGTGGTGGCGGCCTTCGACCTCGATGGCACGCTCACCGAGGGCGGGAGCGTCTTTCCCTGGTTGAAATACATCGCCGGTCGCACTCGGACCTGGCGCGCGGCACTGTCGCTGACCCTACCGCTCACCGTGGGAGCGATCCGTTCCAGCCGTTGGGCCGACAGCGCGAAGGAGCGTCTCTTCATGAAGCTCCTCGCCGGCCGCGACGAACGCACCGTCACGACCTTGTCGCGCGCCTTCGCTCTCATACATTTGGAGCACGAGGGTCGGCCCCTGCTACTCGAGCGACTCGCCTGGCACCGCGAGCAGGGACACGACGTGGTGCTCGTCTCGGCGTCGTCGCAGATCTACGTCGACGCCATGGCCGATGAGTTGAAGGCCAGCGGCGGCCTCGGCACTCGACTGGCGGTCGATCCGCGGGGTCACCTCACGGGCGGCTACCTCGGCAAGAACTGTCGCGGCACCGAGAAGATGCGACGACTGGAGGAATGGATGTCCGGTCGCCACTACGACGCTCCCCCCATCATCTTCGCCTACGGCAACTCGCGCGGCGACCGTCGCATGCTCAGCGGCGCGACGTACCCGTTCAACGTCGGCAAACTCGGGGTGCTCGGCTCACTGCGGCGATTCCCTCGACTGTCGTCGCCCACGCAAGCGCCGTCGATCGACTCCTGACGCCGGTAACCCCGACGCGGCGAGGCCAGCAAGGTCGTTCCCTAGTTGGCCACGCCCGCTCGAAGGACGGCGAGCCGCTCTTTCAGGATCGCCAACCAGTGCGCATCATCACTCGCCAACTTCGGCGTCCACGTGTCCTGAGAACTGTGCAGGTCGCTGTCATCAGTGGCGACGAGTTCGTCACAGGCTGCGTTCACGTTCGCGGCGTCATGGGCCAGCGCCGGCGACGGTGGGCTGTCGACCGCAAGGAAATGGAACTGCGGGCAGTCGATGCCATCCATGGCTCCCAAGGTGGTGGTGAGACTGACAACGTCGATACTGTCCTCAGTCGCAGTGAAATTCTGGTGGAGATAGCTGATCGAGTTCGGTAGTCCAGTCAGCGGTGCCGTGAGGTACCGCTCGTATTTCTCCACCGACGAGCGCCACGCCGATGGACTGATCGTCACGACTGGTCCCGGCGTCGTCACCGTGGTGGTGACACCGCCGTCATTCGAAAAGACGGGGACGCCACTTCCTCGCACCAAATCGGTGACCAGTACGGACACCGAGATGATGAAGAACGCCATCGCAGCGAGCACGATGATCCCTGGCCACTTCTTGTCCTCCGGCGCAGGCGTCGTCGGGGCCGGAGCGGTCGAGGTGATGGGCGCGGCGTAGACCAATGGCGCCGCCGTCGCGACCTGTCCCGCGCCGGACGTCGAGACTCGTGGGGCACCCAGAACCGAGGGCTCCGTCGGATGGACTTGGTCCTCGACGAATTGGTTCACTCGCCATTGACTGCCCATGCGTATCCGTATGGGGTCACGGTTGACGTTGATGCCAATCTGTTCGAACGTCGCAAAGATCCTGTCACGATTGAACGTCCAAAAGATGATCCAGTCATGCGACTGCGCCTTGCGAAAGAGGATGCCCGTCGTCATCCCCTGAACCCTGCCAATGGCCTGGATGGCGTCGAGCTCATCGAACCGTGCTTCCCACGTGGGCACGTTCATCGAGAGGAGCGAGGAACTCGGTCCCAGTCGTATGCCGTTGGGGAAGAGACTGAGTCGCACCATGGGCACCGTGGCGTTGAAGCCCATTGGGGCGAAACGCGGTTGCGTGCGCATCCCACCGATGAATGACGTCAACCGCGGACCGACGAGTCCATCGGTCAAACGACTCAGGTAACGAAAGGGCCACGTCGGACGCCGCCCAGACTCCTGGGCGCGAATGTCGCGACGCGCTCCCGAGGACGAGAGCCGAGTCAACACGTGGATGCCGATTCCCACGAAGAACAAGATCGCGAAATACTTCTGAGGATTCGCGCTTCCGGGTGAACCTCGACCGGAGACGAAGAACCCGATGATGGCGATGAAATAGATCGCTTGAAGGAAGCGAATCCGTTGACGCGACCTCCGAAAATTCGGCGAGGGCGTCGAGGCTTGGGTGGCCCTGGTCTGCGGCCAATTGCGGTCGATGGAGGCATAGACCGACGCAGAGGTGTTCGAGGGCGATGACGCCGTTGGCGGCGGTGGCAAATACCGCGACGACGGTGCCGAGGGATTCGGCGGCGGCGGCAGTGGCGCGAGTGGCGGGTCGCCGTGGTGGAGCGGTAGTTCGATGAACGGACTGCCGAATCGGTACTGACGACGCTTCGTCCACGCCGAGCCGTCCCAATAGGTCTCTTGGTCGGAGCCATCATTCAGCGGGTACCAGCCGGGCGCGGTCGGCGTCGCGGGAAACTTGTCGTCGTCACTTGACACTTATGGTCACCTCCAATCGCGCTCAACGTACCGTCGGATTGCCCGTTGTTGCGTGACTACGAATCGATGTCCATGCGAGGCGGCGACAGCGCCGTGATTACACCTGGCGGATCGCGGCACCCAGTTCGACGAGTCCACCTTCGCGTCCGTCGTAGGTCACCTGGATCGACGCGGCCTGTTCGCGCCACGCGATCACCGTGTTACCACGCGGATCGACGATACCGATGTTGACGTCATAGATCCCGTCGAGCAGCGGTATCTGCGCGAGGTCGATGCCGACCTGGTTGTGTCCCGGCGTGAGATTGACCGGCGAGCCTTTGGCATCACTTCGACTGATGAGAAGACCCTTGCGAGTGAAGACCTCCATCACGAAGTTCCCGCTGTAGGCGCCGTGCGATGTGATGTTGACGTCGAAGTGCATGCCGGCACCACTACGAACGTCGAAGGACCCCGACGGCGTTGTGATCGAGTCGATCGTGATGGAGGCCGTGAGCCCGCTGCGGTCGTGTTCGGCGGCGCTGTCCATGAGGTGCTCACGGAATATCCGTAGCGACTCGTGCGTCGGACCGTCGGCGATCATATTGCCGCCGTCGAGCACGATCGCACGGTCACAGATCGCGCGCACCTGATCGGCGTTGTGGGTGACGAAGAGGATCGATCGACCCTCGTCTTGGAACGAGCGAATCCGGTCGATGCACTTGGCCTGGAATCGCTCGTCGCCGACGGCGAGTACTTCATCGACGACCAGGATGTCGGGATCGACGTTGACCGCCACGGCGAAGGCCAGGCGCACGTACATGCCGCTCGAGTAGAACTTGACCTGGGTGTCGATGAAGTGCTCGATCTCGCTGAACTCGACCACGTCATCGAAGATGCCCTCGACCATCTTCTTCGAGAAACCGAGCATCGCTCCGTAGAGGAAAATGTTGTCGCGCCCGGAGAGCTCGGGCTGAAAACCGGCACCGAGTTCCAAGAGCGCAGCGAGACTGCCACGAATATGGATCTGGCCGGACGTCGGTTGCAAGACACCGCAGATGCACTTCAGCAGCGTGGACTTACCCGATCCGTTGTGACCGACGAGTCCGACCGTCTCATTCGTGTCGACGGTGAAGCTGATGTCATTGAGGGCCGTGAACGTCTCGGTCGAACCTGAACGGGGATGCAGCATGCGCTCTTTGAGTGACTGGTGTCGCTCGTGATGGATCTTGAAGGTCTTGGAGATGCCCTCGACCTTGATGACGGTCGTCACTAGAGCTCCGACTCGAAGTTGCCCTGGAGGCGACCGAACAAGACCTCGGCCAAGAGGAAGACGACGATCATCGTTCCGAGCAGCGCGAGATCGAGGTAGCAGTACGTCGACATCGGCCACGACGGGAGGATCTGGAGGATCGCGGGCACCGTGTGTCCGTGCACGACGACCGTCGCGGTGGTGGACGGCGCCTTGGTCGCGACGTAGAAGGCGCGTTGGAACGTCAACATGATCAGTGTGATCGGGTTGAGGAAGTACAGCCAGGCAATCCCCCACTCATGCAGTTTGGGTGCGATGGAGTGTTCGTAGGAGTAGACGACCGGCGAGAGGAAGAACCACAGCTGAAGGATGATGAGGATGAAGTGCTCCATGTCGCGCATGTAGACCGTGATCGCCGACATGAGGATCGCCAATGCCGCGGTGAACAGATACAGCGCGAGGAACGCGATCGGCAACAGCCAGAAGTAGGCGTAGTCCGGTGAGTGTTGCACGAGCAACAGGTACGCGCCGAAGACGCCGAGCTGGATGAAGAAGTAGAACGTCGCCGCACCAACATTGGCCAATGCGAGGATCTCACGGGGGAAGGAGACCTTCTTCACGAGACCCGAACGCACCACGATCACGCCGGTCGCGGTCGAGAGCGACGTGTTGAACATGTTCCACACGATCATCCCCGCGAACAGATAGACGACGAAGTTCGGGATGCCGTTCTTGAGCACTTCTCCAAAGACGAGCCAATAGATCGCGAGGAAGAGCGACGGCGTCAGCATCGACCAAACGATGCCCAACGCCGAGTTCTTGTACTTGATGCGAATGTCCGACCTGATCAGGCTGAACAGCAGCTCTCGACGGTTCCAGAGATTCCGAAGCCGCGTAATCAGGCTGTCACGAGCGCTGACGACGCGAAAGGCGTCGTGCTCTAAGGAACGTCGATCGACTCGCGTCGACGAGCCGTCGCTCACTAGGCGCCTAGACGAACGGCCGAATGTTCAATGACGGCGTCGATGAAGCCGTACTCCAATGCCTCTTGGGCCGTGAACCAGCGGTTGCGGTCTGAGTCCACTTCGATCTGCGCGAGCGACTTGCCCGTGTGGAACGCGATGCGCTCGGCCAGCTGCTTTTTCATGAAGCCGATCTGCTCGGCCTGGATTGCGATGTCCGACGCTTGACCCTGCATGCCACCCATCAATGGTTGGTGCATCAGGATTCGACTGCTCGGCAACGAGAAGCGTTTGCCCGGCGCGCCGGCGCAGAGCAAGAACTGCCCCATCGAGGCGGCCATGCCGATGCAGATCGTGCGAACGTCGGCGTTGACGTACTGCATGGTGTCGTAAATGGCCAGCCCATCAGTGATTACGCCGCCCGGTGAGTTGATATAGAGGCTGATGTCGCGCTCCGAGTCCTCGGCGTCGAGCAACAGGAGTTCGGCACAGATCCGGTTCGCCGAGTCGTCGTTCACTTCAGAACCGAGGAAGACAATGCGCTCGCGCAACAGTCGCTGGTTAAGGTCGTTGGCGCCGAATCCGTCGGCTCTATTGGAGATACTCATGCGTTCCAATCTACTGGGCGAGACTCCAATCGCCTCAATGTGCGTCGTAGACTGAGAGGTCTTGCGGGCGTGGCGGAATTGGCAGACGCGCTGGTTTTAGGTACCAGTTCTTCGGAGTGTGGGTTCGAGTCCCTCCGCCCGCACTCGCGTCGCCACCGTGTGCAGTGGATCGTCACGGGCTCTGCTAGAGTGGTTTGACTGTTTCGCCGCACATCGCGGTGGAGACCGATTCGACTGTAAAACCTCGAGTTGGGCTCATCTCAACTTGTAGGAGTTATATGTCCATGTCCTTCGCCGCGCTCGGCGTGCCGTCCAATCTGGTCGAGCACTTGAAACAACGCGGCATCACCGAAGCCTTCCCGATCCAAGAGGCCGCCCTCCCCGACGCCCTGGCCGGTCGTGACGTGGTCGGCAAGGCCGTCACCGGCTCAGGTAAGACCCTCGCCTTCGGCCTCCCCCTGATGGCGCGCCTCACCAAGGCCCGTCCTCGCAAGCCCGTGGCGCTCGTGCTCGTGCCGACGCGCGAACTCGCCGCTCAGGTCCAAAAGGAACTGGCACAGCTGACCGACGACCGCGGTCGCCGCGTCATCTGCATCTACGGTGGCACGTCGTACAACGTCGCGCGCAAGGCCCTCAACTTTGGCGTCGACGTCGTCGTCGCCTGCCCTGGACGCCTCGAGGACATGCTCGAACAGGGCGCCCTCGACCTTTCGTCCGTCACGACCGTCGTCGTCGACGAAGCGGACCGCATGGCCGACATGGGATTCCTGCCGTGCGTTCGTCGCATCGTCGGAGCCACGCCGCGCGATCGTCACGTCATGTTGTTCTCGGCCACCATGGGTCCGGACGTCAAGTCCCTCGTCAAGGAGTTCACCCACGACGCCGTCGTGCACGATGTCGTGGGCGACGAGGCTCCGAGCGACGTCGACCACTACTTCTGGCGTGTCCCGCGCGAGCAGCGTCCCCAGTTCACCGCCGACATCGTCGAAGAGTACGAGCGCGCGTTGGTCTTCACCCGCACGAAGCACGGTGCCGACCGACTCGCTCGCCAACTCGAAGAGCGCGGGATCTCGGCGGTGCCGCTGCACGGTGACCGCACGCAGGCCCAACGCGAGCGCGCACTGCGCAGCGTGAAGAACGGTCAGGTCCGCGTCTTGGTCGCCACCGACGTGGCCGCCCGCGGTATTCACATCGACCTACTCCCCGTCGTCATCCACTACGACCCACCGGCGCAGGCGACCGACTACCTGCACCGCTCCGGACGCACCGGTCGAGCCGGCGCCACGGGCGCGGTCATCTCACTCGTCGGCGAAGACGTCATCGGACAGGTGAAGCGGCTCCAGAAGGCACTCGGTCTCGAGACCTCGATCGAGCGTCGCGAAGACGCGCAGCCCATTCGCCTCGGCGCCGTGGACGACACCGTCGCCGCGGAGCGCCTGGACGACCGTGGTGGCAAAGGTCGCTCAGAGCGACCGGCTCCGCGCAGCGAGCACGGCCCGCGTGGCTTCGAGCGCGGTGCGCGAAGCGAGCGCGGGTTCTCCGAGCGCGCGACACGAACCGGACGGGACACGGAACACGCTCGCCCCGCGAGGAGCTTCTCGGACCGACCGGAGCGTTCGTCACGTCCCGAACGGACCTTCGCCGATCGCGCCGCGCGCCCCGAGCGCAGTGGATCTGCGCGAACCGAACGGGTCTTCACGGACCGTGCTCCGCGTCCCGAGCGCTCGAGTGCGCGCACGCCGCACTTCACGAAGGGCGCCAACCCGACGCGCGGTGCTGAGGCCGTCGTGAGTTTCTTCAACGACGCCAAGGGATTCGGTTTCGCGAGCGACGACAAGGGTGACGACCTGTTCATCCATTTCTCGAACATCGTCGGTGACGGCTTCAAGTCACTCGCCCAAGGTCAGAAGATCACCTTCGAAGAGGCCAGCGGGCCCAAGGGCCGCGAAGCGCGCAACGTCCGCGTCGTGGGCGGTGGCCGCGAGCGTCGTCGCTAAAGTCTCTCTGCATGTCTGAGAAACCATTCGTCGATCCTCACCTCGGTCCCGCGCCCGATGATCTCCTCATTGAGGACCTCATCGTCGGCACGGGTGCAGAGGCCGCACCCGGTCAACGGGCCGTCGTGCACTACGTCGGTGTCGGCGTCACCAGCGGCGAGGAGTTCGACGCGTCGTGGAACCGCGGCGAGACGTTCGTCTTCCCCCTTGGCGCCGGTCACGTGATCAAAGGCTGGGACCAAGGCGTGGTCGGCATGAAGGTCGGCGGTCGTCGCCGACTCGTCATCCCGGCCCACCTCGGATACGGCGATCAGGGTGCCGGCGGCGTCATCGCGCCGGGCGAGACACTGATCTTCGTCGTCGACCTGATCGAACTTCGCTAGTCGAACGGGCTCGGTGACGAGTCAATCGCCACCATCCGCTGGTAGTCGCCGTATCGCTCACAACAGATCTCAGCCACCAGTCGAAGACGACTGTTGGGGTCGCTCAGCCCCAGGACTTTGAACTGATCCAAGGTCGACATCGGGGTCATCGAACACAACTGCCAACTCCGGATCCACGGGTCGGCATCCATCTCACAGTTCGATTGCAGGCACTCGTCGGCGAAGAGCTCGCTCTGGAGCGCGCGAATCGCGCGCACGGCCGACTCGGTGGACTTCAACAGCGCGGCCATCACGATATCTTCGTCACAGCATCGGTCTTTCACGAGCGCACGCGGATAGGGATCGTCATCGAGCCATTGCTCGACCTCGAAGCACTCGACGCCCTCGGCCATCACGACGGTCTGGCCATTGGGCAACGCTTGGGTCCCCAGGACCTGCATTAAGGTCCCCACGGAGGTCCGCTCGTCAAAGCCGCCGACCTCCGAGCCGCGCGCGATCAAGCACGTGCCGAATCGCTGATGGGTCTCGATGTCGTCGAGCATCTGGTGGTAGCGGGGCTCGAACACGCACAGTCCCACGATCTGATGCGGAAAGATGACCATACCCAAAGGAAACATGGGCAGCTCTTGGTCCATCACGCCACCACCCTAAGGTGAATTTCTCGTGAACTGACTTATCCGTGCGCGAGATTTTCGCCGAGCGCGCGAAGCGCCCGTCCGCGATGCGAGAGCGCGTTCTTCTCATCGGGTGACAACTGCGCCAGGGTCCGACCGCCAGCCTCGGCCGGCGCGAAGACCGGGTCGTATCCAAATCCCTGGTCACCCGCGCGCGACGTCGTGATCACGCCGTCGAGTTGACCTTCGACGCACGTGACGGTCCCGTCGGGGTAGGCCACACAAATCACCGTAACGAACCGTGCCGTGCGCGGCGCGGCGACGTTGGCGAGTTCCGTGAGCAGTTTCGTGACGTTCTCGTCATAGCTCGACGCTTCTCCGGCGTAACGCGCGCTACGAACACCTGGTCGACCGTCCAGCGCGTCCACGAAAAGTCCGGTGTCGTCAGCGATCGCGGCGTGGCCGGTCGCCTCGACCAGCGCGCGCGCCTTCAAGAGCGCGTTCTCCTCCAACGTCTCGCCGGTCTCGTCGACGTCGGCGACGTAGGTCGGCCGCTCCAGCAACTCGATGCCGAGCGGTGTCACGACGGCGCGCATCTCCTCGGCCTTGTGAGCATTCGCTGTCGCGAGGACGAAGGTCGTCACGGACGAGCGGTGGGTGGCGTTGCCAGAACCAGACGCTGGGCGTCATGGATCGAGGCGATGCCCGCCGCGGCGAGGTCGAGCAGTTGGTCGAGTTCCTCTCGGCTGAAGGCCTCCTGTTCGGCGGTGCCCTGGACCTCCACGAACTGTCCAGCACCGGTCATGACGACGTTCATGTCGGTGTCGGCGCGCGAATCCTCCTCATAGGGCAGGTCCAGCATCGCGACACCACCGACGATCCCGACCGAGACCGCCGCCACCAGATCGCGTAACGCGTGCTCGCGCACCGTGCCCTTTTGGACGAGGCGCGTGATGGCGTCGTGCAACGCCACGTAGCCGCCGCAGATCGAGGCCGTGCGCGTACCACCATCGGCTTGCAGCACGTCGCAGTCGACGGTGATCTGCACGTCGGGGAGCAATTCCAAGCGCGTCACCGCGCGAAGGGACCGACCGATCAATCGTTGGATCTCCTGGGTGCGGCCCGACTGCTTGCCGCGGGCGGCTTCACGACTGGCGCGCTCGGGCGTCGAACCGGGCAGCATCGAATACTCTGCGGTCACCCAACCCTTCCCCGTGCCCCGCAACCAACGCGGGACGTCGTCTTCGACCGAAGCGGTGCACAGGACGACGGTTTGGCCGAAGCTCACCAGCACCGACCCGGCGGCCATCGCCGTGAAGTCACGTTGGAAACTCAGCGGCCGAGCCTGATCGGGGCTGCGTCCGTCGGCGCGCGTTGTTGACATGGATCTCCTCACGATGAATGGTGCGACTCAACGGTACCGGAGGTTCGTGGACTAGAAGTAAATAGTCGACTTGGCCCGCTCGACGACGTCGTCGATGTCGTCGCTCCACGCACCGGTGGAGAGATACTTCCACCCGTCGTCGGCCACGATGGCCACGATCGTTGCCGTGTCATCATCGCCGATCGTGTTCGCGCACTTGACCGCGCCGGCCATGATCGCACCCGAGGAGAGCCCGACGAAGAGTCCGACGTCGGTGAATCGGCGGGTCCACTCGATGGACTCCTTGGGCCGAACGACCACGCGACGGTCCAACAGTTCCGTACCGTCGTTGTCGATGAAGATCGGTGGGATGTAACCGTCGTCCAGATTGCGCAGTCCGTCGACCATCTCACCGGCCGGCGGTTCGATCCGCCCAGATCTGCACGTCGGGTCGGTGCTCACGCAGGTAGCGACCAACACCCATCAGCGTGCCCGATGTACCGAGCCCCGCGACGAAGTGCGTGATCTCGGGAACGTCGTCCAATATCTCGGGGCCCGTCGTGCGGTAGTGCGCGTCAGGATTGGCGGGATTTGCGTACTGATAGAGGAATGTCCAGTCGGGATTGTCGGCGCTCAGTGCCTGCGCGAGTCGCACGGCACCGTTGGAGCCCTCGGCGCCCGGCGAGTCGATGATCTCAGCGCCCCACGCGAGCAGTAGCTGACGTCGCTCGGGCGAGACGTTGGATGGGAGGACGACCTTCAGGTGATAGCCACGAAGTCGACAGACCATCGCGAGGGCGATGCCAGTGTTGCCCGACGACGGTTCGATGAGGATCTGATCGGGCTTGCCCGGAATCAAGAGCCCATCGCGCTCAGCGGCGTCGACCAGCGAGATGGCGACCCGGTCCTTGACTGATCCCGCGGGGTTGCGACCTTCGAGCTTGGCGAGGATCGTGACGTTGGCCTTCGGTGAGAGCGAACTCACGTCGATGACCGGAGTGTGTCCGATGAGATCGAGCACCGACGCATAGCGCGTCACTACAACGAGCCTCCGGCGACGGCGGGCAGCAACGTGATCTCGTCGCCATTGGTGACTGGCGCGTTGATCCCGCCCAGGTAGCGCACGTCATCGTCGTTCACGTAGACGTTCAAGAAGCGGTGCAGGGTGCCGTCCTTGTTGAGCAACTGCCCCTTGACGTCGGGGTGGTTCTCGGTCAACTGGTCGAGGACCTCGCCGACCGTCGATCCCTCAACGATGACCGACGTGTCGCCGCCCATGGCTGGACGCAGAACTGTGGGAATTCGTACTAGTGCCGTCATCGCGACTCTCCCGTTTGGTTGATTCCTGACTAACCAAGTCGACATTAACAGCCGAGTGCCACGACGTGACCGTCGGGACGCGAAAGTCCGGGCCACTCCCCCGCGATGGGGCTAGCCGGCGACCTCTTCTTCCTCGATTACGCCGTCTCGAATTCGAAAACTCCGGAGCACCGAGGGAACGTCGCGCAAGGACACCAGGACGTAGTGCCACGACGGATCGGGCGCCTGGGCGACATCAGTCGGGCTCGGATAGGCCTCGCTGTGGGTGTGGGAGTGAAAGACGCCCACGATGACCTGGCCGTTCTCTTCACTGCGACGAGAGGCCCGCAGCAGTACGCGGCTGTCGATCTCATAGACCTTGGCCGAATCGGCCACGTTCACACTGGCGAGGACCTCGGTGACGGTACCGTCGGGTAAACCGAGCAGGAGCCCACACCCCTCGTTAGGCAACGCGCGGATGCACGTGGCCACAACGGCGTCGCGCTGTTGCGTAGTCAAGGTCAACACGTGAGCACTCTACAGAGTTCACCTCGGCGCGAAGAATACGGCTCACTACGCTGGTGACGTGGCCCGAGCGAAGCAGATTCAAGAAAAGCGCGCCCAAAAGAGGATTGACGCGAATGCTGGCGACCGAGTGGTCGCCACGAATCGTCGCGCCCGCTACGACTACGAGATCGTCGAGACCCTCGAGTGCGGCATCATGCTGAGCGGCTCCGAGGTCAAGTCACTGCGCGAAGGCAAAGCGCAGATCGCCGAGAGCTACGCCCGATTCGACGACACAGAACTCTGGCTCTATCAAATGCACGTGCCGCCATGGGTCTACGCCACGGGCTTCGGGAGCCACGACCCCGATCGACGGCGAAAACTCCTCGCACACCGCCACCAACTCGACGAATGGCAGCACGAGACGCGCACCGAGCCACTCACCATGGTGCCGCTGAAGCTGTACTTCAAGGACGGCAAAGCCAAGGTCGAACTGGCGCTCGCCAAAGGTAAGAAGTCCCAGGATCGTCGTCAGGCCATCGCGAAACGCGACGCCGAGCGCGACATGGCGCGCGCGACGCGACGCACCGAGAAGTACGGCTAATACCGGAAATCCTCGTTGCCCGTTAGGCTGGACGTTCAGTCAAATCGACTGAGAAGTCACGAGGGGGTGAATGGTCTCGACAATGGTCGTCGAGGTGAAAGAAGCGAGCCGTGGTCTCCGGAACCACGTTAAAGAGCCGGAAACAATAAATAAACGCCAAGCCTTCGCTTGCGCTTGCTGCTTAGGTAGCAACATCCGCCTAGACCCAGCCCTGCGGTTTAGATATCGGGTGTCATGAAGTAGGGCTTACCGACGGTGTTCGTTAGTGATGCCGTCGGGACAATTCAGCTAACTACGGAACGCCACAGGCGCTGGCAGCAGTGACGCTCCCGACAATCTCCTGTCAGCTGCGCTCGGAGAATGTTCACCAAGAAGCCGTTGGACCGGGGTTCGAATCCCCGCACCTCCACCGAATGCGCTTGACCCCAATCGTTGGACAGCTCTTATAAGAGTGCAGTCTGACTTTGGGATAGTTGTGACCCACAACCCGGACCGCTCGTAAGGGGTCCGGGTTTGGTGGATCGTGCACCATAGATCCTCGTATGCCGAAATTAGGCTTTCGGGATGCCCGAACTGCAGCGCGTTCGCGCGGATCACGACACAGCGATCCTGGACTTCGAAGTGGCGAATCGCGCGTACTTCACGCGTTCAATCAACGACCGCGGCGACGAGTACTTCGACAATTTCGCGGAAGAGCATCGGGCCCTACTGGCCGAACAAGCCACGGGCGCCTTCGCGTTTCACGTGCTCGTCGATGAGCACGGCGCCGTGATCGGACGTTTCAACCTCTTCGACATCTCCGACGGCACTGCGAACGTCGGGTACCGCGTCGCCGAACGGGTTGCAGGTCAGGGCGTCGCAAGTGCCGCGCTGCGACAGCTGTGCCAACGAGCGCGCGACGACTACGGGCTCCGAACCTTGCGAGCATCGACGAGTGACGCAAACATTGGGTCTCAACGGGTACTTGAAAAAGCCGGATTCCTCGCGAGCGGGTCGACCGACGTCGCGGGCCGCAACGGCATCCTGTACGAACTGGACCTCGCGAATTTCGACGACCGTTTTTAGCCCGCGGGTGGTTGGCGTACGCCGATGATGTTGCCCTCGGTGTCGCGCACCTTCGCGACGAGTAGTCCCATCGCAACGTCCCTCGGCTCTTGGATCACGACCGCGCCGACGCCTTTAAGGGCATCGAGTGTCGCGTTGATATCGGCGACGTCGTAGTACGCCTCCGGACCGGTCATCCCTTGATCGTGACCGCCGGGGACGAGTCCGATCTCGGAGCCGTCGATGTCGTAGCCGGCGTAATACGGCGAGTCGGCGTGTGGCGCCACACCGAACAGGGCGGTGAATGTCGCCTTCGCCTGATCGAGATCCTTCACGGGGTACAACACGGTTTGAAATTTCACGGACATGTCGTCCTCCTTCGGTCACAAATGACCGCGTTCGTGGGTCAATATGAATGACACCGTAGCCCCGGAGAATGTGACACGTGGACGACAAGATCTTCTTGACCGAGCAGTTCGAAGCCAATCGGCCACACCTGCGCGCCGTGGCGTATCGCATCTTGGGAAACGCGCACGACGCCGACGACGCCCTGCAGGACGCTTGGCTTCGGGTCGAGAACGCGAACGGCGACGAAATCGCAAATATCACCGGTTGGCTGACAACGATCGTGGCGCGTATCTGTCTCAACACACTGCGATCGCGACAGCGCCGACCGACAGAATCAATTCGCGACGAGTCGACCGTTGAGCGACTCATCCAGAGCACGGCGACGACCCCCGAAGACCAGGCTGTTCTCGCCGATTCAATGGGCGTGGCGCTCCTCGTCGTGCTCGAGCTTCTCTCGCCAGCGGAGCGAATCTCATTCGTGCTGCACGATCTTTTCTCCGTTACCTTCGACGAGATCGGCGAGATACTCGGCAAGTCACCTGAGGCGTGTCGACAGCTCGCGAGTCGAGCGCGACGCCGCGTTCGCACGTCGCAAGAACCGACCGCTGATCCGCAACTGCAGCGCGAGGTCGTCGCCGCATTTCTTCGTGCCGCGCGCGACGGGGAATTCCAAACGTTGCTTTTGCTCCTCAGCCCCGACGTTGAACTCGTCGCCGATGCAGGCGCCGTCGCCCTCGGGGCTCCGGAGCGCAAGGACGGACCATTCGACGTGGCGACGAGGTTTTCGGGTGGTGCGCAGGCGGCGCGCATGGCGCTGCTCGATGATCGAGCCGGCCTCGTCTGGGCCCAAGGTGGCGCGCCAAAGGTCGCCTTCGAATTCTCGATCATTGAGGGCATAATCACGAGAATCGACATGATCGGCGACCGAGAGGTCCTAGATGAGATTCGCGTCGAATACGTGCGCCGCGAGAAACCCTCGTAACGGAAACGAAAGCGACGATACGCTTCTGGAGCGGTCCCCACTCATCATGGGGGCCGCTTTCATTTTCCTTCCTTCTGGTCGGGCATTCGAAGGACCCTCTCGAATCTCATATTGGACAACAGATACAGTCTTCGACATGACACAACGAATGAGTCCACCCTTTCGCGCAGATCACGTCGGAAGTCTGTTGCGGCCTCCCGAACTGCTGGAAGCCCGCGCGGCCTTCGCCGCTGGCACGATCGATGCCGAGGCCCTTCGCGTAACCGAAGACAGTGCCATCCGCGACGCCGTCGCACTCCAAGAAGAACTTGGATTCCAGGGCGCGACCGACGGGGAGTTCCGACGTACATCGTGGCACATGGACTTCATCTACCAGCTCGGTGGCATCTCCAAGACGAACGAGCAGTTGCAGGTCGCGTTCAAGAACGCCGAAGGTTCGACCTCGTTCACGTCGGCCGCGCTCAAGGTCGACGGACCGGTGCGGCTCGAACACACGATCTTCGCCGAGGCCTTCGAGTTCTTGAAGTCGGTGACGACCACGGCCACGCCCAAACTCACGATCCCTTCACCCAGCATGGTGCACTACCGAGGCGGCGCAGCCGCGATTGATCCGAGTGTCTACGCCGACGTCGATGAGTTCTGGCACGACCTGAGCGCGGCCTACGCCGAAGAGGTCCGTCGACTCGGCGAGCTGGGTTGCACCTACCTCCAACTTGATGACACGTCACTGGCCTATCTCAACGACCCGGCACAACGACAGATGATCAATGACCGTGGCGACGACGCCGAGCACCAGCACTTGCGCTACATCAAGCAGATCAACGAAGCGATCGCTGGACGACCCGAGGGCATGGCCATCACGACGCACTCGTGTCGCGGGAACTTCCAGTCCTATTGGGCTGCCGAGGGCGGCTACGACTTCGTGGCCGAGGCGCTGTTCAGCGAACTCGACGTCGACGGCTTCTTCCTCGAGTACGACGATGATCGTTCAGGTGGATTCGAGCCACTGCGATTCGTGCCGGAGGGCAAGATGATCGTCCTTGGACTCATCACCACGAAGAATGGACTTCTCGAGAGCAAAGATGACATCAAACGCCGGATCGATGAGGCGAGCCAATTCGTACCGCTCGATCAGCTGTGCCTGTCGCCGCAGTGCGGATTCTCATCGACGGTCGAAGGCAACAGCCTCACCTTCGACGAAGAGGTGGCCAAACTTCGTTTGGTTCGTGAAATCGCTGACGAAGTGTGGGGTTGATCAAGACTTGAGAGGTGGTGACGTCGCACTGAAGTTATGTTGGGCTTCATGCGACTCGCCCAGCTCCGACTGCTGTCGGCGGCGATAATCGCAACGGTATCCAGCGTCGTCGCGATATCGTCACCCGCCTTGAGCGCGACGAGTCACCCCAGCCCGTTGATTCACCGAGGCGCGGAGATCACCAATATGTCGGCGGGCGTCGGAACCCTGATCGACAGCGTCGACATGGTCTCGGCGACGGTGGGATTCGTTGTCCTCTCCAACAATGCGTTCGATCCGACGAAGTGGGTCTATCTCATTCGCACCGTGAATGCTGGATCAACTTGGACGATGCAGAGCGCACTTCCCTACTTCGCATTCCATCAGAGTGGTCAAGAGAACGTTCCCACGATTGACTTCGTCAGTGCGCTCGTGGGATATGTCTCGACTCAGAGCTCGGTACCCGGTTCGATTTTCGTCACGACGAACAGCGGTATTTCGTGGACGAAAGTATCGACGCCCGGCGTCGCGCCGACTTTCATGGCGAACGCCTCAACGCTCGCCGTGGTGAGCGATATCTGCGTCCACCCACACCAAGAATCCGACTTCAACCTCTGTCCCAACGACTTGTCGTTGTATCGGGTCGGTGCGACGCAACCGTGGCGCACGGTGCGAATTCCACGTACCAGCAACATCGCGAATCGTGACTCCCAGTTGTTCGCCGTTCTCTCGACCAACACCTTCATCGTGAGCGAAGGTAACCGAGGAGGTGGTGGTGAGCACAGTCGCCTTTCGCTCTCAGTGACGAACAACGCTGGACTCACCTGGCGTCACCTAGACGATCCATGCGCCGGACTAGGTTCCGATCAACTCGTGACCTTCACGGCACGCCGTTGGCTCCTCTCGTGCTTCTTGGGCGAGGGCATGAATCAAGGCATGGGCAACCTGTGGCGCACGGCCACCGCCGGAGCCTCGTGGACTCTGATCCAACATGGCGACAACGAGGCGACGACACTGGTTGCAAGCGGCAATCAGCACATCCTGTTCGGTGAGGTCGCTGGTGCAATAGGCGGCGTTGTCTACAGCACCGACGGCGGCGCCCATTGGACTCGGACCACGATCGATGGTGAAGGAGGCGCTCCGCAGTCCCTTTCGACATTTGGTCCAACGGGTGCGATCGACGACGTGCTCGGCAGCTTGCTCTACCGGACGACGAATGGCCGCCAATGGACACCACTCCCCGAACTGCCTGCCGGAACCTATAAGGGGACGTCGATCTGCACAAGTGGCAGTGGCGTCACGGTCACCCTTCGATGGAAACCCTTGAAGGGAGACATTGGCCCATCGGGTGTCATCTTCACGAACCGAGGATCGCAGAACTGTTACCTCGACGGCGCACCCATCGTCCAAACGGTCGACGGACCCGCGAGGACGCCCGTAGGGCCGCCAGCCGATATGAACTACGGGCAATCCGACTTCGTGATTTTGATGGCCCACGGCGGTCGAGCCAACTCGCCGCTCCTGTTGTTCCCCACGACCTCGTACAAGCCTGCTTCGGTGTGCGGTGCCAAAACCGCCTCAGGCGTGACGATCAGCTTTGGCGCTCCCTCACACTTCTACGCTCGATTCCGACAATCAACGAATGTCTGCACAAAGATGTTCTCGACCGTTCAAGTCACCGAAGTTATTCCGGGCCTCAGCACACACTTCACGGGTAGCTAGTTCGCGTCGTGATATCGGCCCTCGCGTTCGTTTACGCGTCAAACGGTGCGACAACGCGACGAAGCAGTTCGCTGAGCAGCGTTCGTTCGCCCACGGTGAGCGAGGCCAAAATGGCGTGCTCGCGTCCCACCAGGTCAGTCAGGGCGCCGTCGACGCATTTTCGACCGGCCGCCGTGATCTGGACGCGAACGGAGCGAGCATCTGACGAGTCCTGATCACGTCGTACGAGTCCCCGCTCTTCGAGTCGATCGAGTCGATTGGTCATCGTGCCCGAGGTGACCAGCGTCTGCGCCAGGAGCTGTCCCGGCGACAGACTCGGCGGTGAGGTGGCACGTCGAAGCGCAGACAGTACGTCGAAACTCCATATCTCGAGATCGTGCCGAGCAAAGATCACCGTGCGTTGACGGTCGAGGTACCGCGCAAGGCGAGAGACCCGCGACAAGACTTCGAGCGGACTGACGTCGACTTCAGGTAGGACGCGTCGCCAGCCACCGAGTAGACGATCGACTTCATCTTCCATGCCGCCTCCGTTCTTCGCCGTAGCCCCATCTTATCTTGACATCAAGATAATCGGCAGGTATAATTGTCTTGATTTCAAGATAAAACGGAGGAAGACCAATGATTCAGCCACAAGTCGATGCCGGAGCAAGCGCGCGAGACGGCAGCTTCTTAGCGCTCGAGCGGTACGCCACCCTGACGGAGCGAGTCGCCGAGGGACGCACTCGGTTCAATCGCCCACTCACGTTCGCTGAGAAGGTGCTGTTTAGTCACCTTCGTCACCGTGACGCCGACTCCCCCATTCGCGGCGAGACCTACGTCGATCTCGATCCCGACCGCGTGGCACTGCAAGACGCGTTGGCACAGATTGTGGCCCTGCAGTTCATGACCGCAGGATTGGAGGAGGTCGTCGTACCGACGACGGTCCATTGCGACCACCTGATCACTGCCCGGACCAACGCCACGATTGACCTGCGCAGCGCCAAGGACGTCAACGCTGAGGTCTACGACTTCTTGCGCACGGTCTGCGCAAAATTCGGCATCGGCTTCTGGGAACCCGGCGCGGGCATCATTCACCAAGTGGTACTCGAGAATTACGCCTTTCCCGGCGGCATGATGATCGGCACCGATAGCCACACCCCCAACGCCGGGGGCCTCGGTATGGTCGCGGTTGGCGTCGGTGGTGGTGACGCCATCGACGTCATGACCGGACTCCCCTTCAATCTGCGATGGCCCAAACTGATTGGCGTACGTCTCACGGGCGCACTGTCGGGCTGGTCGTCACCGAAGGACGTCATCCTCGAAGTCGCGAAGGTCTTGACCGTGAGCGGCGGCACCGGAGCGATCATCGAGTACGTCGGGCCCGGGACCACGACCATCAGTGCGACCGGCAAGGCGACAATCTGCAATATGGGCGCCGAGATTGGCGCGACGACCTCACTCTTCCCCTACGACGACAACACGGCGTCGTATCTGCGCGCCACGTTCCGCGGCGTCATTGCCGACGCCGCGGACGCCGTCGCGAGCGATCTTCGCGCCGATGACGCCGTCGATGCGGAACCGACGCTTTTCTTCGATCAGGTCATCGAGATCGACCTATCGTCGCTTCAACCGAAGATCAATGGGCCCGACACACCTGACATCTCGCACTCTCTGGGCGATGTGGGAAAGTGGGCGCGCGAGCATGACGTGCCGACGGCCATCTCGGTCTCACTCGTGGGCTCGTGCACCAACTCCTCCTACGAGGACATCTCGAAGGCGGCGTCGATCGCTCGACGGGCGCGCGAGCTCGGCCTGCACGCAAAGACGCCACTACTCGTGACGCCCGGGTCAGAACAGATCCGCGCCACCGTCGAACGCGACGGACTGTTGGATGACCTCGTCGCCATTGGCGCGACGGTGCTGGCCAACGCCTGCGGTCCGTGCATAGGCCAGTGGGATCGACAACTGGTCGATCCGACCGTCGTCAACACAATCGTGACGAGCTTCAATCGAAACTTCGCGCGTCGCAACGACGGGAACGCGGCCACCAAGGCCTTTCTCGCCTCCCCCGAGATCGTGGTCGCGTTGGCGCTGGCCGGGACGCTCGATTTCGATCCCGCACGCGACACGATCACGAACGAAGACGGCGATCCGGTCCATCTCGACATTCCCACCGGGTCCGTGCTGCCCGCGTCGGGATTCATCCGATCGTCCCGACCGCTGACGGCGGCGGCCAACCCTTTGGTCACCGTGAACGTCTCGCCGACCTCCACTCGCCTACAGCTTCTCGTGCCATTTCCCGCGTGGGACGGGCAGGACTACGTCGAACTGCCGGTCTTGGCCAAGGCCAGGGGCAAGTGCACGACCGACCAGATATCGGCGGCCGGAAGGTGGCTGAACTACCGAGGTCACCTCGAACTGATCTCCGGCAACCTGTTCCTAGGTGTCGTCAACGCCTTCACGGGCGTCACGGGCGAAGGGAAAGATCCCCTTGACGGCTCGACGCGGCCGTATCCCGACGTGGCGAGGCATCTCGGTGAACAGCACGTGGGTTGGTGCGTCGTCGGTGACGCGAACTACGGCGAAGGTTCGTCACGAGAGCACGCCGCGATGGAGCCGCGCTACCGAGGTGGACTGGTCGTCATCGCCCGTTCCTTCGCCCGGATCCACGAGACGAACCTCAAGAAACAGGGTCTCCTGCCGCTGACGTTCGTTGACAACTCAACGTATGACGAGATCGGCGAGGACGATCGCGTCAGCGTGCTCGGACTCGCGACGCTCACGCCCGGCCAAGACCTCCATTGCGTCATCACGAAGCCCGACGGACGTTGCGTCGACTTCTACTGTCGCCACACGTTCAGTGACGAGCAGTTGACGTGGTTCCGAGCGGGAAGCGCTCTTAACGTCATACGCAATGAGAGGATTCGCGATCAACATGGGGTTACGACGCCGAACTGACTTTCACGTCACCCGAGACGGTCTTCGCACTAATCGACACCGCGTCCTCGGACGAGGCTCCCCCAGCGCCATCGAGTGGCATCGTCGAAGTGAGTCGACCCGAGATCGACGACGCGTCGACGTCGACTTCGAGGCCCTTCGCGACGGAGACCGCGACGTTCCCGGACACCGTGCGCACCGAGATGTCAGACGGTACCTCGACCGACAGTCGAACACTGCCCGAGGCCGTACGGATCTTGGTCGTGGTGCCGGCGCCGTCGCAACGCACGTTGCCCGACGCACTGTGGCAGATCAAGCTCTCGCGGACGTTGGCCGTCGAGACGTCGCCCGACGCCGTCTTCATCTCGAGCACGCCGACCTCATCAGCGACCGAGACGTTGCCTGACGCACTGGCGATCGTCGCCTTGGCGAGGACGCCGATGATCTCAGTGTCACCCGACGCGGTCGTCACTTCGACCGTTGAACCTTCAGGGAGCGCGATGTGGACGTCCGGGTCCGAACTGAACTCGAACCATGCACCTCGGCGAATCGCCGCGCGAAAGCCCCGCATCGCGTTGAAGTTCTCGTGCGTACGGGTGCGAACCACGAGCGCGTTCTTGTGGCGGTCGTACTCAATGACCGCGTCGTCGAGGAAGCGCTGCTGCGATGGATCCTTAACGCTCAAGGTGACCTCGATCACATTGCTCTCAGAGGCCCCGATGGTCACGTCGCCGCTCGCCGTCGTGACCCGAGCGATGCCCGGTCCTGTGGCCTCGAAGACTTCATGTCGTTCTGATTTGGATGTCACTGCTTCTCCCCCTCGGTACTCCGACGACCTGTCGGACATTGCACTGCCGGATGCATGGTTCACATTCATTCGCTCTTACGCGCGACCCTTCCCGCGAAGTTGACGCGGAGTGTTCGATACGGAATCACCCGGATCGGTACGCACGGATCGTTCCAGTGTGCGAACGATCCACGAATTGACCGACGAGCCAACATCGGTCGCCAGGTGCTCGATGTCCTCTTTCAGACCATCGCTGAGACGAAGCGCAATCCTCGCCGAGTAATCGCTCGGCGTCGGCGGTGGCGGCGGTGGCGGTGGCGGCGCGATGGTGTCATCGACGGCGACCACGCGACCCATGCGAATCTGGTCGCCCTCAAGATTCAAGGTGAGCGCGACGCTGTCTTGGAGGTTGAACTCCTGGACCACATTGTTCATGGCCTCCAGAAAGTGCGTGCGCAGCGCCGGCTCGATGGCCGCCCCGAGGCGTTCAGCGATGAGTGCAGTGTCCGGTCCTCCGAGCTGACCCAACGCTGTGAAGTCTTCGCGGATGCCATCTAGGAGTTCTGATATCAACATGATGTCACTCTAACATCATTTTGATATCAAGTCAACGAGTACCCAGAAACCGTGTAGTTAAGCCTTTTTTCGCTTTGTGACCCAACCCTCAGTGAGCCGCGACGCCGGAGAGACGACCTGGTATCCGTCCTCGAATGATATCGAGCGCCATCCCTGCCACTCGAACGTTGCAAGGGCCTCCACGCCCTCCAGGAGCAGCGTCCGGGCCAACACGCCCTTGACGGCTTTGGCGTCGTGCCCCACCGTCGTGCCACCGACGCCGTCAATGAACTGCACTCGAACGACGTGTCGCGCCCGAGTCAGCTCCCTCATGTCGATGGCCGCCTCGTGTTCTAACGGTAAGAGGTTCACGATCGTTGCGCGCTTCGCGTGCGCGGCCAACACCGGCGTGACCCGAGGTTTCCAAAACGTCGCCATTGTCCCGAGTGGCGCCACAGCGACGTTCATCTTGAGGCGGAAGTCGGCGATGCGGTCTTCGGCGGTCGTCACGCCGTAGAGGCTCGACGGGATCAACACGCGCCGACGTTGCTGTGCGCTCAGCGTCGCGGGACCGAGGTGTGACCACACGACGCCGCTGTAGCGCTGCCACGCGGGGAGGCGCGGTATTCGATCAGCAGCCAGCTGTCGCGTCGAGGCAATCGCGCGCTCCAACAAGGGGCCGCGCGCATTCAACATGATCTCTCGTCGACGCACGTTCGATTCGTTGACGGCCTCGATCAACGACTCGACGACGAGACGCCGATCGTCCCCGAGCACAGCGTCGAACGCTCCCACACTCGAGCGCATCGTGCCGCCCGGCGTCTTCGCCTCCGACGGCGGCACGAGTACGAGGAGCGGAGAAGTCACGCGACCTACGGTATCGGTCGCGCGTGACTAGGCCGCCTGGACGAGGTCCTTCGTGACGCCGAGTGACCGTAAGAAGTGGCGAACCTTCACGACCTGATCTTCCGTGAGGTCGCGGGACCGCGTTGATCCAAAGGAAGTGGTCTCGCCATCGATCGTCACCGCCCAATTGCCGCGGTGTGTCTCAAACACCTCGCCGAAACGTCCGAGTAGTGAACAGACGTCGTGCCACTGGATGTTGTGACACAACGGGTGCGTGAACAGTTTCTGGGCGGTGATTCGGTGGTGATGATCCAACTTGAATGGCATGCTCAACCCCCTCGAGAGGGTCGAGGTCATCTCGCCCTCACAAGTACCTTCTACCCTCTAGCGACCCAAGTCAAGGCTTGCGAGAAGTTCCACATGCTCGGTCATGGGAAACAGGTCGAAAACCCGAAGTTCGCTCATTGCATAGCCTCCCGCGAGCAGGATCTTGAGGTCCCGGGCGAAGGTCGCCGCGTCACACGAGACGTAGACGAGGCGACGGGGCTGGCGGCGAACCAGGGTGTCGGCTACCCCTTTGGCGAGTCCACCACGGGGTGGGTCCACAATGACGAGATCGCCCTCGCCCACCGCGTCATTGACCGACCGCGGCGTCACGGACCACTCTCGGACCTTCAGGTTGCGAAGTCCTTCCGCGTTCTGACGAGCGTCACGCACCGCGTAGGGAGAGGACTCGACCGCGGTCACGCGACCTCCCGGGCCGACGGCTGTGGCCAGTGGCACGGCGAAGAGTCCGACGCCGCTGAAGAGGTCGGCGACGTGGTCCTCCGGACGTGCCTCGGCCAACTCGAGCACGTGCTCGAGCAGCAATGTAGGCGCGTCGCGATGTGATTGCCAGAAGGATCGCGGTCCCACCGAGAAGACGTGTCCGCGCACGTTCACCCGCGACTGGGTCGAAGGTTCGAGCGGCTCGCCGCGTAAGGAGCACAGCTCGTGCATAGTGCCTCGGGGTGTCTCGCGTCGAACGACCGCGAAGGGTTCGCCGTCGCCGATCGCGCGCAGCTCTACCTCTTCGGCCCCGTGCCACGAAGCGGTGAACGCCGGCGCCAGCGACGGGTCCGCGATCCAGCAGTGATCGATCTCGACGAGGTCGTGCGAGCGCGCTGCGCGGAGCGCCAGTCGTCCGTCGTCATTCACCGCGCAGCGCAGACGAGTCCGCGAGCCTTCGGCGACTGACGGTGGCTGCATCACCGTGATGGCACGCTCGAGACCGGCGATACGACGCAGATGTTCCGCGACAAGCGCGGACTTCCACTCCAGCTGACCGGCAAGGGACGCGTGTTGGAGGTCACAGCCACCGCATCCGCCGGGATGAGCGTAGGGACACGGCGCTTGCACGCGATTCACACTGGACTCGAGAATCTCGACAGCGTCAGCACGCGAGAACTTCGCCGTGGTCTCGGTGATCTCGACGTTGACGAGTTCACCGGGCAGCGAGTTACGAACGAAGACCACGCGTCCGTCGTCCAGTCGTCCGACCGCGCCGCCGGTTGCGGGTCGTTCGACGCGCACGGGACCCGTCTGTTGGTCGATCATCTCGCTACTCACTACTGCAGCCTACGAGGTCAAAAATCAGTCTCCTCGACGCCGAGTCGGTGCGAAGACGACTCAACCCTTGATGTGCGTCAAAAACAGGTCAACGAGATCAGCGGCGCGTTCTCTCGCGGCAGGTGTCTCGAGACGCGTCTGCTCGATGAGCGCGTCAGGGTCGACACCGGCCTCGCGTGCCTCCTCGACACCACTGGCGAACCAATCTCGCAACTGCAGGTGATCGACTTCGGGGTGAAACTGCACACCGACATTTCGACCCACGCAAAAAGCCTGGACCGCGCGCGCTGAGCTCGCCCAAAGTTCGGCACCCTCGGGCAAAAGGCAATGATCGAAGTGGAACTCGAACCACGGTCCCGTGGCGATGCCGGAATCGTTCTGGGCCTGCACGTTGAACCAACCGATCTCCGGTTCGTTCGAGCGCTCGACGATGCCGCCGTGATAGAGACACAGCGCCTGCGCGCCGAAGCAGATCCCGAAGACCGGGATGTCGCGCCGCTGCGCCTCAGCGATCAGTTCGAGCTCGCGACCGAACCACGCTTGCTCGACCTCCTTGTCATAGACGGCGCTCTTGGAGCCGAGAATCACGAAGACGTCGTACCCGTCGAGTGACGGCGTCGCGGCCGCTTCGTTCATCATCCGCAGGTCGATCTCGTAGCCACGCGATTCGAACGCCTCACCGATGAGCCCGGAGTGATCCTCGAGGTGGTGTCGCAAAACAAGGGCCCGCGTCATGAACGAAGCCTACGAGAGAACGTTCGTCGCGTCGCTCAACTCGCCGGCAACGACCAGCCCATCGACTGCGCGATCTCCTTGCACGTCGGGCAGATTGGAAACTTCTGAGGGTCTCGACCGGGCACCCAGACCTTGCCGCAGAGTGCCCGCACTGGCGTCGCATTGATCATGCCGCCGACGACGGAATTGTCGAGCGCCACAAATTCTCCGTCCTTGGGCGTGTAGCCCTCGAGGACGATGTGCGTGAATCGTTCGTGATCGTCGTCATCAATGACAACGGGCGCCGACGTGACGATCTCTTCGGTCTCCACGTTGGTCATCACGGTTCACAGAATACCGGGGTGAGTAATCTCGGGGTCCATGAGGCGACGACGCGCGGCCAAACCGGTCACCAAACCACTCGGTCGTGTCGCCTCACATTTCAATCGCGACGGCACACCCAAGAACTCCTATCGCACCGAGAGCGAAGCGAAGAGCGCCGCGCAGTTGGCGTGGACGCTCAGCGGCGTCGACCTGAACAGCTATCGCTGCGACCACTGCTTTCAGTGGCACATCGGCAAGCGTTTTCGGGATGTCGATTAGCGCAGGGCCGTGCGAATCGGGCAATATGGAGGGACTCGCAACGAAAGGTCCTCCATGGGAGTTCAGGCGTACATCTTGATCCAGTCCGAAATCGGCTCCAGCGAGTCGGTCGTGCTCGCGACGCGCGCGGTACCCGGCGTCCTGGAGTCCTTTGAAGTGACCGGACCCTACGACGTCATCGTGCGCTGTGAGGCCGAAAGCGTCGATGACCTTGGGAAATTCATTGTCGGCGCGATCCAAAAGGTGCCCGGCATCACCCGCACCTTGACCTGTCCCGTCGTCAATATCTAACCGAAGGCACCCTCGGCGCGCAGCGCCGCCTGTCGCTCGACGTCGATTCCCCAACTGAGTAGGCCCTCGCGCGTCCCGGAGCCGGCCTTGCCCGGGGAGCGACCAATGGCACCGGGCGTCTTGGAGAAGCGTGGTGCCGGTTGCGGCTGCACGTCACCGTCGAGCGAGAAGACGTCGCGCGCGGTGTTGTAGGGATGACGGGCCGCCTCGCGGGGTGACAAGACCGGCGTGACGCAGGCGTCGACGCCTTCGAATATCTCGGTCCACTCATCGCGAGTCTTCTCGACGAACTTCGACGCGAAGAGCCGTTTCCTCGCGGGCCACGCGTCAAGATCGAACTGTCCAGTGAGCGCACTCCCATCGATGCCGAGTCCGCGCAACAGTTCGTCGTAGAACTTCGCTTCGATGGCCCCGACCGCGACGTAGCGCCGATCCTTGGTCTCATAGACCTCATAGAACGGCGCGCCCGTGTCGAGGAGGTTGGCGCCACGCTCTTCGTGCCAGAATCCGGCGTTCATGAGCGAGTGGTTGAGCGCCAGCAGCGAGGCCGAGCCGTCGACCATTGCGGCGTCGACGACCTGACCTTCGCCGGTCGTTCGCGCCGACAGTACGGCGGCCACGACGCCGAGGACCAAGAACATCGATCCTCCACCGAAATCACCGACCAGGTTGAGCGGCGGTACCGGCGCCTCGCCGGCGCGGCCCATCGGCCACAGTGCACCCGATACGGCGATGTAGTTGATGTCATGACCCGCGCGCAGGGCGTTCGGGCCGTCTTGTCCGTAGCCGGTCATTCGTCCATAGACCAGTCGAGGATTGCGCTGGGCGACGTCGTCGGGTCCCAATCCCAGTCGCTCGGTCACGCCCGGTCGAAAGCCCTCGATCAAGACGTCCGCCTGCTCACAGAGTTCCAGCACCAAGTCGCGGCCCGACGGGTTCTTCAGATCGACCGCCACCGACGGACGTGAACGATTCAAGATCTCCCAGGTGGTCTCGTGATCGGCGTCGGGGTCGCCGCGCTCAAGACGCAAGACATCCGCGCCCAGGTCGGCCAACAACATGCACGCGTAGGGACTCGGACCGATCCCCGCCAACTCGATGACCTTTAATCCCGCTAGGGGGCCGCCCACCTCTAGTCCCACCAGAGGTCGTGACCGAGGACTCCCTTGGCGATCAGTCCCAGTTGAATCTGACTCGTGCCTTCGACGATCGTGAGTTGGCGCGCATCGCGGTAATACAGCTCGGTCGGATGCTCTTCCATGTAGCCGGCCGCGCCAAGGAGCTGCACCGCGAGGCCCGACGCCTTCACTGCGACTTCGGAGGCGTAGTACTTGCACATCGAGAGCATCGGCACGTACTCCTTGGTGAAGCAGCCCTGATCGGCCAGCCACGCTCCGCGGTAGGTGAGCAGCCGAGCCGCCTCGATCTCGGTGGCGCACTTGGCGATCTCCCACTGGATGCCCTGGAACTCGGCGATCGTCTTACCGAATGCTGCGCGGCTCTTCACATACTCGGTCGCGTACATCAGCGCGCCTTCCGCGAGACCGAGTCCGCGCGCCGCGACGATCGGTCGCATCGCGTTCAGCGATTGCATCACCAGAGCGAAACCGCCGCCGATGACCTGATTGGCCGGGACCTTCACGTCGGTAAACACGATCTCGGTCGTGTCGATGCCCTTCACGCCCATCTTCTTGTCGACGCGTGGTCGCGTAACCCCAGGGCTGTCGGCCTCGACGATGAACGCGCCGATGTTCGTGTGCAGTCGCGAGGCCGGATCACCGGTCTTGGCGAAGACGACGAACCAGTCGGCCTGCATGCCACCGGAGATCCAACACTTCGTACCGTTCACGACGTAGCTCCCGTTGCCGTCGTCGGTCGCGCGCGTCTGCATGCCCGCCACATCGGAGCCGGCGCCAGGCTCGGAGAGACAGAACGCCGCGCGCTGGGTTCCCTGAGCGATGCCGGGAAGGTAGCGCTGCTTCTGCTCCTCGGTCCCCGCGATCATGATCGGACCGGTCGGTAGTCGGGTGAGGAGCAACATCAACCCAAGGACGTTCGAATACTTCGTCACCTCTTCAATCGTGAGCGCGAGACCCATGATGCCCGCCCCGGAGCCGCCGTACTCCTCCGGGATGCACAGACCGAGCAGGTCGGCGCGGCGGAACTCGTCGAAGAGGTCCTGCGGGTACTCGCCGGTCGTGTCGATCTCGCGCGCCCGGGGCTTGACTTTGTCCTGGGCGAGACGTCGCACGCTCTGTTGGAGTCCGAGCATTTCGTCGGAAAGTTGGAAGTCCATGCCATTCAACGTAGCCGCGAGGCTGTGTAACGATTGTGCCGTGGCCACCTTCCAACGCGAGCGCGCGCTCGAAGCGATGGCCGACACGGCCTACGACCTCGTCGTCGTGGGCGCCGGCATGACCGGCGCAGGTGTGGCGCTCGACGCTGCCTCCCGAGGACTACGCGTCGCCTTGATCGACGGCGGCGACATCGCTTCGGGCACGAGTTCGAAGTCCTCCAAGATGGTGCACGGTGGTCTTCGTTACCTGCAGCAACGTGAGTTTCGACTGGTCTACGAGAACCTACGCGAGCGACAGCGACTCTTAGAGAACGCACCGTTCCTCATTCGTCCGCTGCCGTTTCTCGTGCCGCTCTTCGGTCGCAACGGCGTCGCTTCGAAGGCACTCGTGAAGGGCTACTCGACGGCGCTTGCGCATCTACGACCTCAGCGGCGGCTGGCGCATTGGCCATCGCCACCGCAAGATCACGCGCGAACAGGCGCTCGCGCACTTGCCAACGCTCAACACCGATCGGCTCGTCGCTGGTTTCCTCTACTACGACGCGCGCGGTGATGACGCGCGCGTCGCACTCGCGCTCGCCATGACCGCTGCGCTGGACTTCGACGCCGACGTCGCGACGTACGTGCGCTGCGTCGACATCCTCCACGGACCGTCCGGACGCGTCAGTGCGCGTCGTCGCTCACGACGAGCTCTCGGACACGACGCTCACGATTTCGACGACGACGGTCGTCAACGCCACCGGGCGTCTGGGCCGATGACGTCTTCTCGATCGCCGAGCACGCGACCGTCGCATCGAATCACGCCCGCGAAGGGCGTGCACGTTAGCCGTCGCGCGCGATCGACTGCCCGCCGACGTGGCCGCGGTCATGAGCGTGCCCGGTGACAAACGCAGCATTTTCGTCGTCCCATTCGAAGATGCTGCGTTCACCTATATCGGCACGACGGACACCACGTACGACGGGGCGCTCGACGAGCCGTACTGCACACCGCGACGACGTCGCGTATCTACTGGCGGCGGTGAACGCATCGACGTCGTCGAACTTGACGACCGATGACGTCACCGGAGTGTGGGCCGGGCTGCGTCCGCTGCTCGCGCCCGTCGAGGGGAAGGCGGTGAGTGAACGCACCGCTGACCTCTCGCGCCGACACAAGGTCACCGACTCGCGCGACGGCGTCGTGCACATCACCGGCGGCAAGTGGACGACCTATCGTCAGATGGCCGAAGACACCGTCGACGCGCTGCGGCCCTATCGGCACGACCTGAAATCGGTGCGCACGAAGAAGCTCCCGCTCCACGGCGTCGGCGCGTGGCGCCCGACGACGACGCTCGAGACGCACCTCTATCGACGCTTTGGCGAGGATGCGCGCGTGATCCTTGACATGATCGAGAGCAACCCCTCACTCGCCGACTGCCCCCTCGAGGGCCAACCGTACGTCGCCGCCGAGTTCCTCTACAGCGCACGCCTCGAGATGGCCACGTCGCTCATCGATCTGTTGACTCGTCGTACTCGTGCCCACCTGCACGACGCGCGCGCCACGCTGAAGGGGGCGCGCGCCGTGGCGACGCTCGTTGCCGACGACATGGGTTGGAGCGACGATGACGTGCGTCGCGAACTCAGCGCCTATGAGTCGCTCGTGCGACGCGAGTTCAATGCCGCGGGTCTGACTTTGTAGAGTGCAACGGTGACCCGTCCGACGATGCCGAATGAGTATCCGGGCGGTTCGCTCGAAGGCGCGGCTTCGTCGCTCGCCACAAAGGAACTCCTCGAGGACCTCGAGCGCGTCAGCGTCGCATTTGACGTCGATGATTCGAGTCGCGCCGATCACGGACGAGACTGGTGGCCCCTCACGATCCCCGACGTCGCAGCGGGTCACGTACCGCGGTGGCCCGGCGTCGTGGTTCGGCCATCGACCAGCGGCGAGGTCGCCCGAGTGCTCGAGATTGCCTCGAAGCACGGCGTCCCGGTCACCGCCCAGGGCGGACGTTCAAGCGTCGTTGGCGGCGCCGTCGGTCCCGAGCGCTCGATCGCCTTGGATCTCACCGGCCTCAATCGCATCCTCGGCATCGACGCAGTGTCGGGCACCGTCAGCGTCGAAGCGGGTGTCTTTGGTCCCGACCTCGAACTCGCAGTCGCCGAACAGGGCTTCACCGTCGGCCACTTCCCCCAGTCCTTCGCACTGGCGACGGTCGGCGGATGGATCGCCTGTCGCGGCGCCGGTCAGTACTCCAATCGCTACGGCAAGATCGAAGACATCGTGCGGGGCCTGGATGTCGTGCTCGCCAACGGCACCATGATCGAAGTTGGCGGGCGCGCTCCCCGACAGGCCGTCGGACCCGACCTGGTGCAACTCTTCGTCGGATCGGAAGGGGCCCTGGGCGTGATCACGCGCGCGACGCTCGTGCTGCACCCGCGGCCGGCGAGTGAGCAACGAGCCGCGTACGGATTCGCCGACTTCGATGCGGGCCTTGAGGCCTGTCGAGCGATCATGCAGCGCGACGCACGTCCGGCGGTGTTACGGCTCTACGACGAGACGGAATCCAAGCGATCCTTCGACCTGGACACCTGCGTCTTGATCGTCCTCGACGAGGGCGACCGTCTCTTGGTGGACGCCACGATGCGCATCGTGGCCGACGAATGCGCGGCGGCGATGTCGCTGGATGCCGAGCTGGTGGCGACGTGGCTCGAACATCGCAATGACGTCGGCGCGTTAGCGCCACTGTGGGAACGGGGCTACGTCGTCGACACGATAGAAGTCGCCGGAACGTGGTCCACGCTGTCGCCGATGCGCCGATCGGTCCTTCGGGCGTTGCACGAACTACCTGACATCGCCGTGGCGTCAGTGCACCAATCGCACGCCTACCTTGACGGCGCCTGCCTCTACTTCACGTTCGCCGCACGGCCCGAGGTCGACGCGACGGGCCTGTATCGACGGGCCTGGGACAGCGTGACGCGCACGGTGCTAGAGCACGGCGGGGCGATCAGTCATCACCACGGAATAGGTCGAAATCGCGCGCGGTTCCTTCCCGATGCGCTCGGCACCGGCTTTGGTGTGCTCGAGGAGTTGAAGCGTCAGCTCGATCCCCTCAACATCATGAATCCCGGCGTCCTCGGGCTGGGTGGCACACCGTGGTGAGGGCCCTTGCCATCGATGTCGGCACCACGTCGATCCGCACCGCGATCGTCGACACCAGCGGCGAGCTCAGTCACGAGTACCGCGAACACCTCACCTTGACCACGCCTCATCCCGGTGAGGTCGAACTCGACGCCATTGAGATCGCCCGACTCGCCCTCGGGCTCGCGGCACGCACGCTGCACGACGCGGGTGGCGCCGACGTCGTGGGCATCACGAATCAACGCGCCACCACCATCGTCTTCGACCCGGTCAGCGGTGCGCCCGTGGGACCGGCATTGGGGTGGCAAGATCTGCGCACCGTCATCGACTGCCTGGTCCTCCAAGGAGAGGGTCTGCGGCTCGCCCCGAATCAGTCCGCCACGAAGGTCCGCTGGCTGGTGAATCATTCAGGTCGTCCGTCGAGCGAGTTACGATTCGCCACCATCGAGACCTGGCTGGCCTGGAACCTCAGCGAAGGCGCTCTTCACATCACCGACCGCTCGAACGCCGGCGTCAATGGCCTCGTCACACTCGGCGTCGAGGCGTGGGACGAGCACGCGCTCTCGGTGCTCGAGTTAGACGCTGCGATGATGCCGAGCATCGTCGACACCATCGGGTCCTTTGGACGCGCGACCGCCCTGGTCGGCGCACCGATGATCACCGCCTTGGTCGGCGATCAATCGGCGTCACTCTTCGGTCAGTCGTGCGTGACGCGCGGCGCCAAGATCACGTTCGGCACCGGCGCGATGCTCGATATGGTCCGGGGTGTCGAAGGGCCAGAGAGGATGACACGATTTGCGTCAGGATGTTTTCCGGTCGTACTTCGAAGTCACGACCGTGACGTGGTCTGGGGCATCGAAGGCATCGTGCTCTCGGCCGGTGCGTGTATCGAATGGCTCCGCGATGATCTGGGGCTGATTCGTGACGCGAGTGAGACGGAGTTGCTCGCTCAGTCAGTACCGTCGAGCGACGGTGTGACCTTCGTCCCCGCACTGTCCGGGCTCGGCACGCCGCAGTGGGACTTCGGTGCGCGCGGGGGATTCTTCGGCATCACCCGTGGGACCTCGAAGGCCCACATGGTGCGAGCGGTACTCGAAGGCATCGCCCATCGAGGCGCTGACCTCGTCGACGCCGCCCACCAAGAGACCGGTCAGATCCTCGAAGAGATCCGAGTCGACGGCGGGATGAGCGCCAACGGATTCTTGATGCAATGTCTCGCCGACTTCACCGGACTACGGGTCGCGGTCTCCAATGAGCGCGAGGCGACGACGAGGGGAGCCGGACTGATGGCCCTGGTCGGAAGCGGCGCACTCTCGATCGACGATGTGGAGAATCTCTGGTCGCCGGCGCACGTGGTGTCGCCGGTCTATGACGCCGAGCGCCGTCGAATCGCGCGCGACGAGTGGTCCATCGCGGTCGCTCGGGTGGAAAAGACGATCCCGGAACTCAGCGCGGTCGAGTTCTAGCCGTTCCACGGCCGGTTCTTCAACGCTCCTTCGAGCGTCGAAGGAGATTCCAACAGGTGTTTCGACAGCATCAGGGCGCGAGGTTGCGACAGCGTGACGATGCCCGTCACGACCCCGCCGCGGGAATAGAGCGCGAGCCACTTCCCTTCTTCTGGACTCCCCTCCACTCGCACGACGTCGTCGTCGACTCGGGGGTGGCCCAGCATCTGCAGCTTCTTGCCGTACTGGTCGGACCAGAAGTACGGCACCATAAGTTCTCGGGGGCCTTCGCCCGTCATCCAATATCGCGCGAGCGCGTTCGCATGGACGTTCGCCACTTCCCAGTGCTCGATGCGCACGAGCTCCTCGCCCATCACGTTGGGCCAACTGAAGCGCGCGACGTCACCGATGGCGGCGACGTTCTCGCGAGCCAAGAGATTCGCGTCGACGACCACGCCGTTGTCCAACGTGAGTCCCGACCCTTCCAGCCACTCATCGTTCGGCAACGCTCCGACGCTCACGATGACCGTCGCGGCGTGTAACGCAGGGCCGTCGTCAAAGCGCACGACGAAGTGCTCGCCGTCGCGCTCAACGTCACGGACGTGCTGTTCGTTGCGCAGTTCAATGCCCGCGTCGCTCGCCAGGCGTTCGAGCCACGTTGACGCGTGCGGACCAAGGACGCCGACGAGGGGCCGGGCCAACGCCTCGAGCACGATCGGCTCGAAGCCGCGCGACTTCAGTTGCGTCGCGACCTCAGCGCCGATGAAGCCGCCGCCGATTATGGCGATCACGCTATTCGCAGGGAGTCTTTCGAGTTCGCGTCGCATGCGAAGTTCATCGTCTCGAGTGCGCAGCGTGAGAATCGCGTCGTCAGCACTGAATGGGAGTCGACGAGCCCGCACGCCGGTGGCGATCACGATGTGCGTGCCTTCGATTCGGGTCTCATTCTCGAGTACCACCACGCCGGACTCGACGTCGAACGACGTGGCGCGCGAACCGAGCAGTAGCGTCGCCCCGGACTCTTCGATTCGTTCTGGCGTCGCGAGCGTCGCGCGCTCCACCTCCCACTTGCCCGCGAGAACGTGCTTGGAAAGTGGGGGTCGGTCGTACGGGGCGTAAGTCTCCTCGCCGACGAGCGTGATCGCGCCGGCGTAGTCCTCTCGGCGCAGTGCCTCGACCAGGCGCCAACCCGCGAAGCCGGCGCCGACGATGACGACGTGGTCGGAGTCGCGCAGCACGTTACGAGAACATCGCGAGCCACTGCTCGGCACTTGCGGGGACCAGCGCGCGGTTCTGGCGTCGGACATCGCCCATCGGCGCGCTCGGGTCCGCGGAATAGAGGTGACCCGGGAAGAGCACCGTGTCATCGGACACACCCGTGAGTCGCTGGGTCAGCGTGCGGTACATCTCCTCGGGGTCCGATCCGGGGAGGTCCGTTCGACCACAGCCATCGAGGAATAACGTGTCGCCGCTGATCAGTCGTCCGTTGACCAATAGACACTGGCTGCCGGGGGTGTGGCCAGGCGTGTGAATCAGGGAGACCTCGAAGTCGCCCACCGAGACGACGTCGCCACCGCCGTGGGCAACGAGCGAATCCTCACCGACACCGGTGCGCTTGGTCACCCACTCGACCTCATCGGCCTGGACGTGAATCGGCACGTCGATTCGTTCCAATAACTCGACGATGCCGTCGATCTGTGCGCGTCCACCGAGGTTCCCGCCGACGTGATCGGGGTGATAGTGCGTGGCGAAGACCCCGCTCACGCGCATCCCGTCACCTTCGACGAGGTCGATGAGCTCCGCGGGACGATAGGCCGGATCGACGAGTACGGCGTCGCCGGTCTCGCGGTCGCCGAAGGCGTAGACGAAATTCACCATCTGCTCGGCGACCATGTCATCGAGTGCGAAGTCCAGTCCGCTCAGGAGTTGGCGAAAGTAGAACCGATCGGTCATTCGCCCTCGAGCACCCTCGACAGACGCGGGGCCAGCTCGTCGACCTTCGCCTTGGTCGCGCCGAGGCGCGCTTCAAGCGTCTCGATGATCTGCGTCGCGCGCTCGAGTTTGACGAAGAGTTCGTCGACCGAGACCTCCCCCTCGTCAAAGGAGGCCACGATGGCGTCCAGTTCGGTGGCCGCGTCATTCCAGTCGCCCACAGTGCTCATGATGATGCTCCCGTCTTTGCGTCAACAGTAGATTCAAACGAACCGTCGCTGACCCGGATGGTCACGACGTCGCCCAGCGCGACGTCCTCAAGCGACTTCACGACGCTGCCGTCACGCGACGTCACGATCGACCATCCCTGGGCCAGTCGGCGCGTCGGGTCGTAGGCACTCAACAACGCCCGGTTGCTGGCGAGGTGCTGCGCGCTCGTGTTGAGCAGATGGCGACTATGCATCAACAGCGAACCGCGCGTGCTGGCGAGGTGTCGCTGTTCGGCCCGCAGGCGATCACGCACGGCGAAGATCATGGTCCGGCGCCGTTCGGCCACATACTCCGTCGCCTCCTCGACCACCGCGCTCGTGGACTCCAGGATTCGCTGCGCCGGGAGCCGGACGTGGCGAGCGTGCCAGTTGGCGACGAGGGCCGCGATCTCCTCCCCCAACTTGGTCGGGGTGATGGCGCGCGTGTGCGCGACGAGGTCAGCGATCGACTCATCTCCGGTGTGGCCGATGCCGGTGAAGACCGGCGTCGACGAGGCGGCGATCGCGCGCGCGATGCGCTCGTCATCGAACGCGGCGAGGTCGCCCTTGGAGCCGCCACCTCGGACGACGCAAATGATGTCGACGCCGTGTTCGTCGAGCGCCTCGATGGCGGCCACGACCTGCGTCGGCGCGCCCTCGCCCTGTACCGCGCTCTTCACCAACACGATCGAGAAGCCGTAGCCGGAATTGAGCAGCTGTCCGGTGAAGTCGCTGTAACCCTCGGTGCCGGGACTGGCGACGAGTCCGATGCGCAGCGGTACCGGCGACAGCGCGACGCGCTTGTTGACCTCGAGCAGTCCTTCGGCGCTGAGTCGCGCGATGAGCTCGGCCCGGCGCCGCGCCACGTCACCGAGCAGACCCTGCACGTCGATCTGGGTAATCGTGAAGCCGATCTTCCCCTGGGGCGCGTAGACGTCGACGTAGCCGTAGAAGTTGACGATCAAGCCCGGCGAGAGCGTGACGCCCTCGGCGGCGAGCTTCTTCTTCAACGGCGCCCACGGCGTCGCCCAGCAGTGCGCGTTCAGGACGGGACGTTTGGCGTCCGACGAGGCCGACCCGGCGTCAACGAGGTCCACGTACATGTGACCTTTCTCGTAGACCTTGGCGATCTCACCGCGCACCCAGTGTGGGTGACGACGACCGAAGGCCGATTCCAGCCGGGCCGTGAGGAGTTGGTAGAAGGCGCCGACCTCGAGAATCTCTTCGGTGTCGCGTGCGTCGTCATCCACGAGGCGAGGTTATCTGCCGGTTACAACATGTTTACGACTCTTGTCGCTCCCAGAGACGTGTGTCAGACTTGGGGCGGATGGTGAGTCGACTGGGTGGCCGCACCGCTTGGCAACAGGCGGTGAGGAAAGTCGGGGCTCCACAGGGCAAGGTGCTCACGAAATGTGAGTCGCGGTGACGTGCAGGACAGTGCCACAGAGAAAAGACCGCCGATGGCTCGGGTAACCGGGCACAGGTAAGGGTGAAACGGTGCGGTAAGAGCGCACCAGCATCGTGAGTGATCACGGTGGCTCGGTAAACCCCACCCGGAGCAAGATCAAACGTGGGAGCGCGTGGCCCGCATGCCTTGGAAACAAGGCACTCCCGAGGTAGATCGCTGAGATGGATGGCCGCCCATCCTTCCGCAAGGAAGGTGGACAGAACCCCGCTTATAGGTCGACTCATCATCCACCCAACTACTCGAAAGTCGACCCGTGTTACACCTGCCGTACCGAGAACTGCCCACGGCGGAACCCGGCACGCCCGATACGCGCTCGCCGCTTCGCTATCTGATCTGGATCGCCGCGCAACAGAAGGTCCTCCTGTTCTTCAACGCGGTCTTCGGCATCGGTTGGATGGTGAGCCAAGCTCTGATCTGGGCCGCCGTCGGTGCCGCCATCGATCACGGCGTCATCGACAAGAGCGAGAGCGAACTGTTCGTGTGGGTCGGCGTCGTCATGGCGCTCGGACTGTTCCAAGCGATCTGCGGCGCGTTGCGACACCAACTTGCCGTCACCAACTGGATGAACGCCTCCTATAAGACCGTCCAGGTCATTGCCCATCACGTCTCGAAGAGTGGCACCGCGGTCACCGACGAGATCCCCTCGGGCGACGTCGTCAACACGGTCGCGTCGGACGCGATGCGCATCGGCGGCGCCTACGACGTGCTCGCGCGCTTCATGGGCGCGATCGCCGCATGGATCGTCGTCTCGTTCATCCTCATCTCTTCGTCGGTTGAGCTCGGTCTGATCGTGCTCATTGGCGTACCGGTCCTGGCGTCACTCACGACACCCTTGATGCGCCCGCTCCATGCGACCCAGGCCGCGCAACGAGAGGCCGCGGGACGACTGGCCGCACTCGGGTCCGACACCGTCGCCGGACTTCGCATCTTGCGCGGTGTCGGGGGCGAGGATGTCTTCCTCAACAACTACAAACGACAGAGCAACCTCGTTCGACTCGCGGGCAATCGCATCGCCTCGCCCCAGGCCGGGTTGGAGTCAGGTCAAGTCCTCTTGCCCGCGGTCTTGACCGGTGTCGTCACCTACCTCGGCGCTCAGGACGTCATGCACGGAACGCTCGCACCGGGCCAGCTGGTGGCGTTCTTCGGGTACGCGACGTTCCTCACGACGCCACTTCGTACCGCGATCGAATACGTCATCGCGACGACGCGCGCCTACGTGGGTGCCGGCCGGGTACTGCGCATCTTGAACATCGACCCCCTCGTCACCGAGCCGGCGTCACCACTGATCTGGCCGGCGACAATCGACCGTCTCGATGACCGCGTGACCGGCATTTCGCTGCGCCGTGGCCAGCTCGTCGCCGTCGTCACCGAGACGCCGGCCGAGGCGTCGCTGCTGTGTGACCGACTGGGTCGCTTCGTCCCCGACGTCGCAGGCGTCACGATCAATTCGACACCGCTCGGCCTCTTCTCGGTCGCTGACACCCGTCGCAACATCGTCGTGAGTGAGATCGAACCCCGACTCTTCTCCGGTGAGTTGCGCTACGAACTCGTACCCCACGGCGATATCTCCGACGGCGCCATCATGCCCGCGCTCGAAGCGACGAGTTCGCTCGACATCCTCGACGCCCTCGATGAGGGCCTCGACACGCTCGTCGAGGAACGCGGCCGGAGCTTCTCCGGCGGACAGCGTCAGCGCCTCAGCCTGGTGCGCGCGATCCTCACCAACGCCGAAGTACTCATACTCGTCGAACCGACCTCCGCGGTCGACACGCACACCGAAGGTCGCATCGCGCAGCGCCTGCGAGCCGTGCGCGGCGCGCACACGACGCTGGTGGCGACGACGAGTCCGCTGCTGCTGGAGAAGATGGATGTCGTGTTCGTGATGACCGAGGGCCGCGTCACCGAACACGGGACCCACGACGAACTGATCGCGACATCCTCGAGATACCGCCAGATCGTGTTGCGAGAGGACAGCTGATGAGCCAACTCCCCGTCGCCGATACCGCCACGGTGCACACCTACGCGCGCCGACTCATCCGTCAGCACCGCGCCATGTTGGTGCGGATGCTCTCGCTCTACGCGCTGGCCGCGTTCATGATGCTCATCCCCGCCTACATCATCGGTGAGATCACCAACTTCGCGGCCGACCACCAACTCACAGCACACCGGATCACGCTCTACGTCGGGATCCTCGTCGTCTCGTCGGTGCTCGGCGCCGGGCTCTCCTTCTTTGCGCGACGACGCAGCTATGTACTGGGCGAAACGGTCTTTGCTCAACTCCGCGAGGAGTTCCTCGAGAGCGTGTTGGGGCTGCCGCTGATAGAAGTCGAGCGCGCCGGGACCGGCGACCTCCTCAGTCGCACGACGAATGACATCGAAGCGCTGTCACGAACTGTGCGATTCGCCATGCCCGAGTGGCTCGTCGCCATCGTGCAGGCCGTGTTGACGCTCGTCGCCATGACCATCGTCAGTCCCGTCGCGACGATCGCGAGCCTCGTGTCGTTGCCGATCCTGTTCCTCTCGACGCGCTACTACCTGCACTACGCGACGCCCGGCTACCGACGAGAACGCATGAGCTACGCCACGATGTCCGGCTCGGTCTCTGAGACGGCCGAGGGCGCGAGAACGGTCGACGCCCATCGACTCGGTCCTCGCCAGGGCAAGCGCATCGAGGGCAACATCCGAGAGTCCTTCTATTCCGAGATGTACACGCTCTTGATGCGCATGGTCTGGTTCCCCACCATCGAGAGCGCCTTCGCTCTCGCCGTCGCGACCACGCTCGCGTGGAGCGGGTGGTTGGCGCTCCACCACGACATCACCATCGGTGCCGCGACGACGGTGACCCTGTACGTCGTGCAGATCAACGACCCCATCGACCGAATCGTCTCGTGGCTCGATGAACTCCAGGTCGGTCAGACGTCGTTGGCGCGCCTCGTCGGCGTCTCGGTCGTGCGCGACGACCGCCCGACCGATGGCGTCGAGCCGAGCAACGAGACGATCACGATGCACGACGTCCACTACGCCTATCGGCCCGGCGTCGACGTCTTGAACGGACTCTCGCTCACGATCCGACCGGGCGAACGCCTCGCGATCGTCGGACCTTCGGGCGCGGGCAAGTCGACAATCGGGCGACTGTTGGCCGGTATCGACGCGCCGAGGAGCGGCACGGTGATGGTCGGTGACGTGGCACTCGCGAGCATGCCGCTGCCCATGCTGCGCCGACACGTCGCGCTCGTGACCCAAGAGCACCACATCTTCATCGGCACCGTTCGCGAGAACCTCGCGCTCGCCAAGCCCGAGGCGAGCGACGACGAGATCACGCGCGCCCTCGACGCCGTCGACGCCCTCGAGTGGGTACGAGCACTGCCCGAGGGGATGATGACCGAACTCGGCACGACGGGTTACCAGGTCTCTCCGGCGCAGGCCCAACAGATCGCGCTCGCGCGACTCGTCTTGAGCGACCCGCACACGTTGGTGCTCGACGAGGCGACGGCGATGTTGGACCCCCGCGCGGCGCGTCATCTCGAGCGATCCCTGGTCGCGGTTCTTCGTGGCCGAACGGTCGTGGCCATTGCCCATCGACTGCACACGGCCCACGACGCCGATCGGGTCTGTGTCGTGATCGACGGCATGATCGCCGAACTCGGGACCCACGACGAACTCGTCGCGCTGAACGGCGAGTACGCGTCGCTGTGGAGCTCCTGGCGGAATGAGAAGCCCAACCCGTCGTAGGATTTCTTCAGCATGGTGACGTCACTACTTCGCGGTACCGAGATCGACGCCTGCGTCCACAAAATCACCTTGGCCCGTGCCGAACCATCACGCGCACTGCGAACACCGCTCACCCCGGAGATCGAGCGACGGCGCCACGAAGCCGATGATCATCGCCTCGCGGTGCTCGAGCGGCTGATCGAACTCCATCCGAACGCGGCCACGGCGACCGATCACCATCACACGGCGCATCTCATCGAGGACGGTGTCGAACTCATTCTCAACGCCCGTCTCGCCGACGTCGGGGCGCGACGAACCGTCACGGTCCAGGCGATGGTCCGACTCGGCCGCGTCGACGATTGTTACACGTACGCGCCGCTCGTGATAAAGAACCATGAGGTCACCGAAGCGGCGTCGACCCGACAGCTCTTCGAAGGGTCCCTCGAACGACTCGTACCGAGCGACCTCGTGGTGCGCGCGGGACTCGGTCTGCGCGCCACGGCCACCGTTCGCCGTGACGTCTTGTTGCTCGACGGGGCGACCCGGATCCTCCAAGCCTTCGGGTCGGCCGACCCATCGACTCGGGGCGCGATCATCGACCGCAATTGCCGCCTGTGGTGGCTGGACCTCGCGAGCATGACCTACCCACGCAGCAACCTCGGCGCCTATGACGCGTACTACCGAGAGCGCATCGACGTGCTCGAAGCGCTCGACGAGTGGTTCGACATCGGCGGACCCTTCCCCACCTCGCCCTACTGGCACCGCGACTGTGTGTCGTGCGAGTTCTCCGGACACTGTCAGGCCGAACTCGAGGCCGTCGACGACGTCTCGCTCACGAGGTTCACGTCATTGGATCAACAGTTCGCCTTACGCGACAACGGCATACGCACCCGGGCCGAGTTGGCCCGACTGGATCCGATTCGCGCCCAGTCCGCGCGCACGAGGTCACTCACGCCCGCCACGGCGACGACCGTGGAGGATCGGCTCGGACGCAAGTTCGATCGTCTCGATGAATTGATCTACCGCGCCAGGGCGCACGTGCGCGACAGCGCCCTGCGTATCCTCGAACCATCCCAGATGGGATGTCCGACGGCCGACGTCGAGGTCGATGTCGACATGGAGAGCTACGACGACGCGACCTACCTGTGGGGAGCGAACGTCACCTTGAACCAACCGCTCGACGGTGTCGACGAAGGGTACGTCACGTTCGTCGAGTGGGGCGAACTCAATCCCGAGAGTGAGGCCCGGAACTTCCTCTCCTTCTGGGAGTGGCTCACTCGCCTGCGACAGCTTTGTGACGAGCAGGGTCGAACCTTCGCCGCCTACTGCTTCTGGGCTCAGGCCGAGGACGGTGCCATGAATCGTGCCGTGGCGAGCGCACTCGACGGCGGTCCGAGCCTCAGTGACCTCGAGTCATTTCGCCACCAGTCACCGCCGGTCTGGGTCGACCTCCACGACCTCGCCAAAGACCAGATCCAGACGGAAGGTCAGCTCGGTCTCAAGCAACTCGCCTCAGCCGCCGGGTTTCAGTGGCGCGACGTGCATCCGAGTGGCGAAGCGTCGATGCTCTGGTACGAAGTGGCGACGCGCGGCGTCGACGCGGATGCCGCGGTCTCACGTCAACGCATCCTCGACTACAACGAGGACGACTGTCGGGCCACCAAGGCCCTACGCGATTGGCTGAACGGCCCCGCCAAGTCATTGGCGCACCGCGACGACCCCCTGTAGTTTTGCGCGCCCTCGTTAGCATTGTTCAGTGAACTCGGCGACGCCCGCACCTGTCGACTCGCTCACCTTCACATCCGGCGCTCGGCTCTTGGGCGTGGTGAACGCGGCCCTCTCGATCGCGTGCGCCGTCGTCTTGGCGATAGGACTGAGTCACCTCGCCGAGCGGCGGGTGGCCAACGGGATCTGGCTCGTGCTCGGCGTCCTGGGCGTACGCTGGCTGCTCGCGACGGCGCTGCACCAGTGGTCGGCGCACGCCGGATCGACGCTACGCGCGCGCTGGCGCGCCACGCTGGTTCGCCACTTCGTCCACCCCCAGCCTGAACGGGGTCGCGCTCGCGGTGACCTCGCGCTCGCGATCGAGCAGGCCTCGGATGACCCGATGCTCACGCTGCTCGAAACGAGTGCCGCCGCTGCGCTGGGTGGCCTCGCCGCGCTGTTGTGGGCCGGCGGATGGTTAGCGCTGCTCATCACCGTCGTCCTACTCGCCGGCGCCATACCGCTCTATCGCAGAGCGGGACGGCGCAGTGAAGCGGGCGCGCTCGACTTTCAGCGTCGTCGAGACGTCCTCGAGCGCCGCCAACTCGAACTGCTCCACCACACGACCGAACTGCGGGCACTCGGCGCCGTCGAGTACGGCGCGAACGAGATCGCCGCCATCTCGGACTCTGAGCACGCGATCGCCATCCGCGCGATTCGAGTCGCGCTCGAATCGTCGCTCGTCACCGAGTTCCTGAGCGGCGTCAGCATCGGGCTCGTCGCCATGGTGGTTGGCTTCGCGTTGTTGGGCGGACGGATCACACTCCAGCACGCGCTCATCGCCGTGCTGGTGACCGGCGAGATCTTCAACCAGGTCCGGCGATACGGCGTGGAGTTCCATCGCCGTGAGGACTCCCGACGTTCCCTTGACATCTTGGACCACGTCGGCACGTCGATGACCTCGTCCGCCGAGGTCGTCGTGGCCAACAATCTCGTGACGGTGGCGAGTCCACGGCCGCTCACCTTCACTATGTCCCCCGGTCAGTCACTGTTGGTCACCGGTCCCTCGGGCGTCGGCAAGACGACACTGCTCGACACCTTGGTCGGCTGGCGCGAACCGAGTGCAGGCGTGCTCACGCGTCGTGAGGCGCGCACGGGACACGTGAGCGTCGAGAGCTCACTGGTCTCGGGCACCTTGCGCGACAATCTCACGCTGGGTCAATCGATCCCCGATGAGGCGATACGCGCGCGCCTTTCATCGTTGGGTCTTCGAGGAGCGCGATTCGACGACCTCGAATCCACCTTGCTGGCCGACGGTCGCGGTATCAGCACCGGCGAACGAGTGCGCCTCGTGCTCGCGCGAGCCCTGCTCGCCGACGCCGAGGTCCTGATCATCGACGACGTCGCCGGCGTGCTCGACGACGAAGGACGACAATCGGTACGCGAGGTCCTGCGTGAATACCGCGCGCTGGCCACGATCGAGGCCACGGTCGATACCCCGCTCCTCACGGACGTCACCTACCGAATCGAGCTCGAGTCGTGAGGTCCGACGTCCGTCGCCTGTCGCGTTGGTTGCACCGCGCCAAGCCGCCGCGCGGCACGCTGGTGCGAGCCCTCCTCGCCGGCACCGTGGCCTCGATCGTGAACGTGGCTTTGCTCGTGGGCGCCGTCGCCCTGTTGGTGGAGAGCGCTACCCGGCCGGGACTTCGTACGGTGCTGGGTGCACTCATCGTGATCGAACTGTTCGCGTTTCTGCGTTCACCACTGCGTTTCATCGAACGACTCAGCGCCCATCGACTCGGTTTCGCGGCGGTCTCACGTTGGCGCCGCTGGCTCGTGCTCACGGTTGGCGCCTTCACGTTCTCGCAGTGGCGATCGTTCGCCGCGGGCGATCTGTTGGAACGTTCACTGCGCGACACCGACGAACTGCAAGATCTCTGGCTTCGATGTGTGATCCCGTTCTTCACGTCCGCGGTGGTGATGTCGGTGAGCGACCTGGTCATCGGTTTCATGGCACCGCACGGAAAGTGGTGGGGTTACGCCGGCGATCTCCTCGCCCTTCAACTGCTCGGCGTCGCCGCGCTGGGCGCCAACGCCGGTGGGCTGGTGCGTCGCGACCGGGTCCTACGCCGCGCGCGCGCGCTGTACCGCGCACAGTTGGTGGAGTTGAGCGCGGCGACGCCGGCGATCGCATTGCTCGGACGCATCGATTTCGCCCACCGGCGCGCAGTGCGCACGGTCGACCAACTCCGACTGGCCGAAAAGGCGTTCACGGACCGACACCGAGTGTCCGACGCCGTCGCGCCAACGATAACGGCCCTCGCGCTCGGCGCGCTGGTCGTGCGCCCGCACAGCGCTGGGCTTTGGGTCGTCGTGGCGGCGCTGCTCGCGCTGTCGACCTTCGAGTCACTCAACGTGATACGCGATGCGTTCGACACGGCAGTGCGCGTCAGCGCCGCGGCCGAGCGACTCGAAGAGCTCGACGTCGCCGACCGAGCCGGCGCGACGCCGTGGCCCGGCCACGCGAGCGTCCAGCTGCACCATGTGCGGATCGTCGAAGAGGGCGTGACACTGGTCGAGGACGCGTCACTGGCCATCGAGCCGGGACGACGTGTCGCATTGGTCGGTGAGTCCGGCGTCGGAAAGTCGACGTTGCTCCGTGCGATCGCGGCGCTGGATCAGGTCGCGGCGGGATCGATCACCGTCGGTGGCGTATCGGTCCTCGAGCTCGACGAGTCTCAATTGCGCCGCCACGTCGCCTACGTCGCGAGCGAACCGGGTCTCACGCGAGGCTACGCACTCGACGTGGTCCGCCTCGGGCGAACGCCCTTACGCGACGCGCACGACGATCTGGCGGCGCTGGGCATCGACACCGAGGCCGCAACGCACTGGGAGGACCTGTCGCGCGGCGAGCGCGCGCGCGTCGCCGTCGTGCGCGCCATGGTCACCAGTCCGACGATTTATCTCTTGGATGAGCTGACGAGTGGTCTCGGGAGAGACGAAACGTCGCGCGTGCTGTCACTGCTCGCCTCAACGGACGCGACGGTGATCGTGGCCACGCACGACCCGCAGGTGATGGCGTGGTGCGATGACGTCATCGAACTCGTCGACGCGGACCTTCACGAACTCAAGCGTTGAGGTTGCGCATGCCTGCCGCGACGTAACGATCGCCCACAACGGCGTCGCGAGGGATCGCCGCCTCGAGGGCCGCCACGTCCTCGTCGCTCAAGACAATGTCATCGGCCGCGATGTTCTCATAGAGCCACTTGCGTCGCTTGGTACCCGGGATCGGCACGATGTCATCTCCGCGCGAGAGCACCCAGGCCAAGGCGAGCTGGGCGACGGTCGCTCCCTTGGATTCGGCGATGACTTCGAGATTCTTCAAGAGGGCAAGGTTCGCCTCGTAGGCCTCACCGTTGAAGCGCGGCTGGTGCCGTCGGAAGTCACCGTCGCCGGTGCCTTCGCGGTTACTCACCTCGCTGGTCAAAAATCCGCGACCGAGCGGGCTGTAGGCGACGAAGCCGACGCCCAGTCGACGACAGGTGGCGAGGATCCCATCTTCGGGGTCGCGGCTCCACAGCGAGTACTCGCTCTGGAGGGCACTGACCGGATGGACCGCGTGAGCCCGTTCGATGGTCGCCGAGGATGCTTCGGAGATCCCCAGATGTCGGACCTTGCCGGCCTCGACCAAGCCCTTCATCGCTCCCCAGGTCTCTTCGATCTCGACGGTGCGGTCGACGCGGTGCTGATAGTAGAGGTCGATGACGTCCACGCCGAGACGGCGAAGCGAGGCGTCACACGCCTCGACGACGTACTCGGGGGTGCCGTTGATGCGAAGGAACGAACCGTCGGCGTTGCGCTGATTGCCGAACTTCGTGGCCACCACGACGTCGTCGCGACGGTCCTTGATGGCGCGACCCACGAGCTCTTCGTTCTTGAAGGGCCCGTACATGTCGGCGGTGTCGAGAAAGTCGACGCCGGCGTCCAACGCCGCGTGAATCGTCGCGATCGATTCGACGTCATCACCGGCGCCGTAGAACTCACTCATACCCATGCAACCGAGTCCCTGTGCCGAGACTTCGAGTCCTTGACCCAACATGCGACGATTCATCGTGACTCCCCAATGTGAAATTGCTCACAAACCTTTGTTTGCACGCATCTCGTGACAGAGTAGCGGGCCGCCTGGCGCTATATTTTTGTCTCATTGGCTGGGGGGGCCAAACATCGAGGGCCCGCTTGTTCTGGATACGCGGAACAGGCGGGCTTCGTTGTTCATGCGCACGACACTGACCGAAGATTCATCGCCCCTAGGGTTGAGTCGTGAGTGGTTCGGCAAATCCCACTGCTGTTGCAGTGACCGTGCGCCCGCTCCTTCGCGGTTGGTTGCACCTCGTCGCGTTTTTCGTGCTCTTCGCGTGTTCGCCGATCCTCTTCGCGCGGTGTTCGACGTGGTCCCAAGTCGGTTGGGTGCTCTGCTTCCTCTTCGGCGTTGGTGCGATGCTCCTGACGAGCGCGCTCCTTCACCGTGGCAATTGGACGCCTTCCCAACGCCAGGCGTGGCGCCGGGCCGACCATTCGACGATCTTCCTCGCCATCACGGGCACGTACTTCGCCATTGCCGGTCTCACCATGCACGGCACGATTCGCCTGGTCACGCTCATCGTCATTGGAGTATGCACCCTGATCGGAATAGCGATTCGCCAACTCTCGATGAACGCCCCGAAGTGGGCCAACACGATCCCGTTCCTGGTCATGAGCTGGTTCGCCGCCCTGGTGATGCTCCAGATCTACCGCGGCGGCGGCCCGCTGTGTTTCTCGCTCATCGTCGGCGGCGGCGTGGCCTACTCGGTGGGCGCCGTCTTCTACGGCACCAAGCGGCCGAGACTCTCACCGAGGGTCTTCGGGTATCACGAACTGTTCCACGCCTTCACGTTGATCGGCGCGGGGTTGCACTTCGCCGCGATCAGTGTCGCGCTGCGTTAGTCCGTGAGCGGCGGCACGACGTTGTAGTTCATCAATGACGGCGTCCACATTCGCGAGCCGATCGTGGTCATCGAGCCGTTACTGAGGTTCATGCGCCACGCGACCGAACCCGACACCCCGAGCGCCCATGTCATGGCCGACTTGATCGGCGACATGTGACTGACGATCGCCAGGTGTTCACTCGGACTGTGCATCAGGCTCGACTGATCGGCGAGCAGCGCGCCCAGTTCGAGGTGGACCCGATGATCCACCGAGGCGAGCGACTCACCGTCGCCGAAGGCCGTGTTGTGATCGTGCTCGAAGGCGCGCCACTGCTCTTCGCTCACGAGGCTGAGCGGTTGACCGTCCAGTGAGCCGTAGTTGACCTCGATGAAGGACTCCTTCACGACCGCCTCGATGTTCGGCACGGCGAGCATCGCGGTCACACGCGCGCGCTGCAGCGGCGACGTCCACACCTCTTTGACGTTCACGAGAAACGGCGCCAGTGCTCGCGCCTGGCGTTCGCCGAGTTCCGTGAGCGCCGGATCGCTCTGGCCGACCAGCAATCGCGCGGCGTTCGACGTGGTCTGTCCGTGACGGATGAGGATGATCACGGCAATAGCAGTCGGCCACATTCGGGACAGTTCATGAACGATCCCTCGGGCTGTCCCTTCCAGCGATCGAGGTCGAGCGGCGACAGCGCGATGCGACAGCCATCGCAGCTCCCAGCGACGACCTGGGCCGCGCCTGAGGTGCCGACGCGCTGCATCGCCGCCTCGTAGCGACCCAAGAGCTCGGGCGCCACCACCAGCGCGCGTTCGCGCCGCTGCTCGTGCAGCGCCGCCAGCTCCTCATCGAGGCTGGCGTGAAGTTCCGTGATCGTCGCTTGGAGTTCGCCGCGGCGCGCGACCGCCGGTTGCGCCGCCGCCTTGATGGCCTTGACCGCCTCGTCCAGTGGTTCCACGGCCATCATCTGTTCGAGCTCGAGATCATCGCTGCGCTCAAGTAGTTCGCGTACGTGCTGCAGTTCGGTCTGCAGGGCGGCCAGTTCGCGCGCGTTCGCGGTCGAGGTACTAAGGGTCCTATCGAGCGCGGTGGCGCGCGCACGAAGACGCTCACCTTCGCGCTGGGTCGATTCGAAAGCGCTGCGCACCGGCGATAGTGCCGCCTGGGCGTCGTTGAGCGCCTTTAATTGCGCTCGCAGTTCGACCTCGAGTGCGGCCAGTTCAGCCATCTCGGGCAGGTGTGTCTGTTGGGCCTGGACGCGGTCGATCCATCGATCGGCCTCCATGAGTGCGCGAAGGTCGTCGGTCTCACTCACGAGTTCATTCTCGCACGTCGCGCGCCAGATACCACCGGGCGAGTTTGGCGATCGCGGGCGCGAGTGCCGGCTCGCACCGAGTCGCGGCCGCGTCGAACGCGAACCACTCCACCTCGGGACTCTCGCCGAGCGACGGTGAGGGATCGAGTGGTGGCGCCGCCAACGCGTAGCGCAAGTCGAAGTGAAGGTGCTCGTGCGGGCCGCGGTGACCGGGGGGACCGGGATGCACGTCGACGTGGAACAGTTCGACGGGATCGAAGTGCTGCGCGAGGAGCCCGGTCTCTTCGAACGTCTCGCGCAGTGCCGCGTCCTCGGGACACTCGCCGGCGTCGACGTGACCGCCCGGCTGGATCCAGATCCCGAGTAGCCGGTGCCGGTGCAAGACGATCCCTCGCGATGACACCACGAATGCCGACGCGGTCACGTGACCGTCCCCCACGCGCGAGAACGGGTCTGCGGCCCGAGAGAGATGGGCCAGCGTCGCCGATATCGAATCGGCCTCTCGTTGGTCGACCGGATCGATCCGTGCTATCTGCTCGCGAAGCGCTGACGGTGACCTCACTGAGCGTCCAGGAGCCGCTCCACCGACGCCGGCACGGGTATCGAGCCGTCGGCCATGGCGCCGTTCGTATCCGGTATCGGATCACCGAAGTTGATCCTCGCGGGCACCGTGCCAGACCACACGCGAAGCGCCTGGTCCTCATCGGGGTCATCGGTAGGACCGGCAGAGAGTTTGGCCGACGCCTCTTCGATGCGCACGGCGACGACCATGGTGAGACGTCGTTCTGCGTCGCTCATCGCGCGTACTTCGCTCGCGCGCCCCGGAAGGACCGCGTCGACGAACATGTCGAGGACGCGCGCCTTCTCCGTGTCATCGCTGACGAGTGATGCCGTGCCGAAGACGACGACGGAGCGGTAGGCGATGGAAGACTCGAAGCCACTGCGCGCGAGACGCAATCCGTCATAGAGCGTCATCGAAAGACAGGCCTCGCCCTGGGCGACCACCGACTTCATCACCGCGTTCGAGGGGCTGCCGTGGAGATAGATCGTGTCGCCCTCGCGAGCGTGGAGTGTGGGGATGATCATCGCTGCGTCCTTCACGATGGCTGCCACGTGACAGAGCGGCGCCTCGTCGATGACGGCGTAGATGACATCGCGCTCGTAGTTCGCTTTGGTCGGCAGTCGGCGGACCCGGGATTTCGGGCCCGGCCCGAGTACGTCACTCATGCCCGAAGGTCGCCCCCGAAGAAGGTGCGCGCGATTCCCGCCACCTCGACGCTGTGCTCGAAGAGCCGAGCGAACATCACGCCACCGCGCGCCGAGGCTTGATGGACCGAGACCGTTGGTTCGCCCGAGCGCTCGACCCACCACGGCGCCACCGCGCACATGGCGCTCCCCGTGACACTGTCTTCGGCGAGGCCGAGACGGGGCGCAAAGACACGAATCGATACGTCGACGCCCGGTCCTCCGATGCACGCCGCGATCACCATCGAACTCGGGATCAAGAAGAGGCTCATCGAGTCCACGGCGAGTCCGCACAATGTGTCGAAGTCATCCACGACGGCCAAGACGCCCTGGGCGCCGGCGCGGTAGACCTCGCTCACGGGGCCGAGGGCGTCGTTGAGCATCGAGGGGTCGGACGCTTCGAGGCTCCAGCGCGGCAGGTCGATCCCGAGGAGTCCATCGTTCAAGCGACGGCCCGAGAGCACACCGGCGCGGGTCTGGAAGAGGATCTCTCCCCCGGGCACGCCGAGCTCGTTCAACAGCACGTGCAGGCTGGCGAGGGTGGCGTGACCGCAGAGATCGACCTCGACGGTCGGTGTGAACCATCGAAGGGTCCACTGGTCGCCGGCGCGACGCACGAACGCGGTCTCGGACACGCCCAGTTCGAAGGCGATCTGTTGCAGCTCGTCGTCGGGCATCGGTCGCTCGAGTAACACCACGACCGCGGGATTGCCTCGCTCGGCCTCCCCGGTGAAGGCGTCGACCCACCACAACCGGTGACCGAAGGCCACGTTGACAGAATCCACGTGTAGAGCCTGCCACACCCGCACTCGAGACCACCTAGGGTTTTGGCGTGCGTGTCGCGACGTTTAACCTTCACGCCGGTGTCGACGGTTGGGGCCGACCGACCAACGTTCTCGATCACGTCGTGAGTCTCAACGCCGACGTGCTGATCCTGCCCGAACTGTGGCGCGCCGAATCGGGCGCGGACTTCGTGAGCGAACTGAAATCTCGGTTGGACATGGACGGACTGTTCGTGCCCCTCGCCTCGGGTCAACGCGTCACCTCGGGCACGGGCGGGCGGACCTGGCAGCCGCTGCTCGCCCACCTGAAGGGCGAACGTGGGCTGTTCTTCGACGAGCATCGCTCACTCAGCAAGGACCAACGGATCCGGCGTGCCGCGGCCCAGGGCATCGAACACGGTGAGTGGGGACTCGGCCTCTTGACGCGGCTGCCGATTCGCGAGATCCACGCCGAGTCGCTCGGCCGCCTTCCGCGCGAGAAGGTCAAACGGGCCCTCATCGTCGCCACCCTCGAGAGTGACGGTCGTTCCTTCTACGTGCTCGCGGTACACGGCGCGCACCTCAGTCACGGGTCCTACCGCCAGTACCGACGAATCACCGAGATCGTGCACCGCCTCGACCCTGCGTTGCCGATACTGCTCGGCGGCGACTTCAACTCGTGGCGACCTCTGTTGCGGGTGCTGCTCCCGGGTTGGCGATCGCTGGTCAACGCACGGACCTGGCCGGCGCGCACGCCGCACTCCCAGATCGACCACCTCTTGGTGCGCGGGCCGTGGGAGCGTCTCGGCGGCTTCGCCAGCGACGGCGGTAGCGATCATCGCGCGCTCGTGGCCGACGTACGCCTCCGCTGAGTGACCTCAGGTCAACTGGACGCTCTCGTCCACGACCACCAAGGTCTTGCCGTGATTGCCACCCGTGAACAACAGGTTCAGCGCGTCCGGCGCGTGTTCTAAACCGGTCACGAGGTGTTCGTGGTGCGCGATGCGCCCGTCGAGCACCATCGTCGCGAGCTCCAGGTGCGCCTCGGCGTAGCGCTGCGCGAAGTCAAAGACGATGAAGCCCTTCATCTGGCCCCGGCGAACTATCAGCATCGAGGTATTGGCGACACCATGACGTTCGGTCGCGTTGTACTGCGAGATCGCGCCGCACATGACGATGCGTGCGTGCATCGCGATGTTGGCCAGTGCGGCGTCGAGGACGTCGCCGCCGACGTTGTCGAAGTAGACGTCGATGCCCTTCGGACAGGCCTCACGAATGCGTTGCGTGAGGCCCGGTTCGCGGTAGTCCAGACACGCGTCAAAGCCGTAGTCCTCGACGACCTCGGCGCACTTCTCGGGTCCACCCGCGATCCCGACCACCATCGAGGCGCCGCGGGCCTTGGCGATCTGGCCGACGACCGAGCCGGTCGCGCCCGCGGCCCCCGACACGACGACGACGTCGCCCTCGCGAAACGCACCGACGTCGAGGAGTCCGAAGTACGCGGTGAGACCGGTCGTGCCGAGGACGTTCATCACTGTCGCCAAGTCCAGACCGAGGCCCTTGGGCAACGGCGTGAACCTGTTGGACTCGCTCGCGATCGCCCACTCCTGCCAACCGGTGACCCCGATGACGACGTCGCCGACCTGGTAGCGCTCACTTCGCGTTTCGACCACGACGCCACTTCCGCCGGAACGAATCACGTCGCCAATGCCGATGGGCGGGAGATAGCCCGGCGCGTCGTTCATCCACGTGCGAATGGTCGGGTCGATCGAGAGCAGTCCGACCTTGATGAGTGCCTCGTTGGGACCGCAGATCGGCACCGCCGTCTCGACGAGTGTCGTCGTCGCGGCGTCCACCATTCCGACCGGTCGTTGGGCCAATGTGATCTGACGATTCCCCATGCGTGCTCCTTCGTTGGGAACGACGTTACGACGTATCGCAACGGTGCAGTGGTGGGCCGGCCACGGTCAACCCGCTTCATCAGGCTGAATCACCGCCCTATTGCCAATACATGACTAAGTAGGTAAGGTTTGTCATGAATTCAGCGAAAGCGAGGGGCGACGACGGTGAGCACCGAGACTAAGCAGGAAACTGCGGTCGAGGACATCAAGAGATCAAGTAACCACTTGCGCGGAGAACTCAGCCGCGAACTCGACAACGACGTCGCCAATGTGTCCAACGAATCCGAGCACATACTCAAGTTCCATGGCGTCTACGCCCAGGACAATCGCGACGTTCGCCGCGAGCGAGCTCAGAACAAGGAGTCACTCGACTACATCTTCATGATCCGTGTCGCGATTCCCGGCGGACGCCTCTCGAGCGATCAGTGGCTGGCCCTCGACGCGGCCTCGAGCGACATCGCCGACGGCACGATCCGACTTACGACCCGCCAAGCGGTGCAGTTCCATGGCGTGTTGAAGGGAGGCCTTCGACCACTGGCGCGCACGCTTGACGAGCACCTGATGACCTCCTTTGGCGCCTGCGGCGACGTCGTGCGCAACGTGGTGTCCTGTCCCGAACTGCAGGGCGCCGACAGCGACCTCGGTCTACGCGAGATCTCACGGCGACTGACCCAGAGCTTTCGCGCGACGACTGAGGCGCACTGGGAGATCTTCGTCAACGGCGACAAAGCGGCCTCGCGCGAGGAGGTGACCGAACGTCCGTTCTATGGCGACACGTACCTGCCGAGGAAGTTCAAGATCGCCGTCGCCCATCCGCATGAGAACTGCGTGGACGTCTTCGCCCAAGACATCGGACTGATTCCCGGTGAGCACCCCGAGGCCGGCCAGGGTTTCACCCTGCTCGTGGGGGGAGGCCTCGGTCGTGCTTACGCCAATGCCGACACCTTCGCCCGCCTGGCCGACCCGATGACCTTCGTGACCTACGACGAGGTCGAAGAGGTCATCGCCGCGATTCTCCTCACCTACCGTGAGCTAGGCGACCGCACGGATCGCAAGCGCGCCCGCATGAAGTACGTCGTGGCCGACATTGGTTTCGAGCAGTTTCGCAAGGAGATCGAGGTGCGGCTCGGGCGCGAACTTCGCGGTGCGCTGGCGCTGCCGGCAGAGTTCGAGGCGCTCGACCACTTGGGATGGCGCACACGTGATGACGCCACTCACCAAGTCGGCATCCGCGTCTCGGCCGGTCGCGTACGTGACGAGGCGACGGGCGCGCAGCTGCGATCGGCGCTGCGACTCATCGCCCAGCGTCATCCGGTGACGTTCTTTCTCACCGCCCAACAGGACGTGGTCGTCAGTGCGATCCCCGCCGATGCCCGTGAGGACGTCGAATCGATCCTCGCGGCCCATCGCGTACGCCCTGACACGCAACTCGGCAACGTCGAGCGCACGGCCTTGGCCTGTCCCGCGCTCCCGACGTGCGGACAGGCGCTCACCGAGGCGGAACGTCGTCTCCCTGAACTCGTCGACACCATCGAAGGTGCGTTGGCGACGCGCCAACTGGGTCGCCGCGCGCTACAACTTCGGATGACGGGATGTCCCAATGGTTGCGCGCGCCCCGCCGTGGCCGAAGTCGGCATCGTGGGACGCACGAAGTCCACCTACGACGTCTACGTCGGCGGCGGTCCGCGCGGCGACCGCCTCGCGACGCTCTATCGCGAGAAGGTCCCCTTCGAGGAGATCGCCGTCGTGCTGGGACCCCTCTTCGACCGCTGGGAGTCCGAGGGCGACCTCGACGAATCTTTCGGAGATTTCGTCACTCGGGTGGGCGCGGCGTGACGGTATTCCTGGTCGGTGCGGGGCCGGGCGACGTCGACCTGCTCACGGTACGCGGTGCGCGTGTGCTCGGTGCGGCCGACGTCGTGGTCCACGACCGGTTGGTCGAGGCATCGTTGCTCGAACTGGTTCGCGACGGCGTAGAGCTGATCGACGTCGGCAAGGCACCCGGACGATTCACCTCGCAGTCCATGATCAACGACCTGCTGATATCGCTCGGCCGCCGATACGACACCGTCGTTCGCCTCAAGGGCGGCGACCCGTTCGTCTTCGGCCGGGGCGGCGAGGAGATGATCGCGCTCCGCGACGCGGGGGTCGCGTGCGAGGTGGTGCCCGGCGTGACGTCCGCCTTCGCGGGACCGTTGGCCGCCGGTATTCCCGTGACGCACCGCGGCCTCTCACGAGGTGTGACCGTCGTGACGGGGCATATCGAGAGTCACGACGACGGGTACTTTCGACGACTAGCCAATCCCGATCTCTCGCTCGTCATCTTGATGGGCGTGGCGGCTCGTGCCTCGATCGCGACCCAACTCATCAACGGTGGACTCTCGATCACGACGCCCGTCGCCGTGATCGAGAGTGCCTGGACGCCGCGACAAGCGGTGACTCGCGCGCTCTTACGTGACTTGGGACGACTCGACGTCTCCTCCCCCGCGATCATCGTGATCGGGCCGTGCGCCGCGTTGTCGCTGCGCGACCTCGTGGCCGAAACCTCAGCGTTGGTCTAGACGTGCTCCCACTCGCCTTGGAGCTCGCGAACAAGAACGTGCTCGTGATCGGGGCCGGCCGCGTCGGCACCGGAAAGGCCGCTCTGCTCGTTGAGGCCGGCGCCAACGTGACCATCGTCACGCGCGACGTGCGGGCGGAGCTGCCGCGTGGACTCACCTCGCTGCACCAGCGTGACTACCGCGATGGCGACCTTGCCGGATTCGCGCTCGTGGTCTCTGCGACGGGTGACGCCTCGGTCAATGACCTCGTCGTGCACGAAGCTCGACGCACCAACGTCTGGCTCAATGTCGTCGACGACCCCGCGCGATCGGATTTTTTCTTCACGGCCGTGCACCGTGCGGGCGACGTCACGGTGTCGGTCTCAACCGAGGGCGCCTCGCCGGCACTCGCCCAGGTGGTGCGTTCGATGATCGCCGAGGGATTGCCCGAGAATCTCGCCGCCGTCGCTGAGCAATTGCGCCTCGAACGCGCGGCGTTCCATGCCGATGGCGCGAGTACCGAAGGCATCGATTGGCGGGGGCGAATTCTCGAACTCCTCGCCAACCCAGAACTCTCGAACCACAGCGCTCGATAGTCTCCGAAGTATCGGCGATGTTCGACGGAGGGGTTCGATGGCGGATCAGGTGTTGGTAACCGGGGCGACGGGTTTCATAGCCCAGCACTGCATGGTGCAGCTCCTGGACGCCGGGTACGACGTCCGTGGAACGGCTCGTTCGAACGATGCACGCGACGCTGTCGTCGCGATCCTCGAGCCGCACGTCAGTGACGCGGGGCGCAGTCGTCTCGACGCGACGCAGATCGTCGCCGCTGATCTCACGGACGACGACGGTTGGGCCGAAGCCGTGGAGGGCTGTCGCTACGTGATGCACGTGGCCAGTCCGCTGCCGCGAGGCGCCGCCAAGGACGAGAACGAGCTGATCGTGCCGGCGCGGGACGGAACGTTGCGCGTGCTTCGGGCAGCGAGTGATGCCGGCGTCGAACGCGTCGTCTTGACGTCATCACTCAGCGCCATCGTCTACGGCAACGACCGATCACGGACCTTCACCGAGGCCGACTGGTCGAATCTCGACGGAGCGCGAATCGGCGCTTACGACAAGTCCAAGACGATCGCCGAACGCGCGGCCTGGGACTTCATGGACTCGATCAAGGGCACATCGACGATGGAACTCGCGGTCATCAATCCAGGACTGGTGCTCGGACCGCTACTCTCGGCCGATTGGGGCACCTCGGGTGAGATGGTGAAGCGCATCCTCGAGCACAAGGTGCCGGCCATACCGAACATCAGTTTCTCCACCGTCGACGTTCGCGACGTGGCGAGCGCGCATGTCGCGGCGATGGTCAGTCCCGTCGCCGCCGGCCAGCGATTCATTTGTGCCGAGGCGAATCACACGATGATGGAGATTGCCACGATTCTGAAAACCCACTACAGCGACCGCGGCTTCAAGATCCCCACCGGTCGACTGCCGTCCATCGCCGTGAGATTCATGGCGGTCTTTGACAAGACGGTGCGGCTGGCACTGAACGACCTCGACACGTCCCAACTGGTCGACAACGCCAAACTTGGGACGGTTTTGAATTGGCATCCGCGCGATCTCACGGAGATGACGACGTCCATGGCCGACACGATGATCGAATACGGCGTGGTTCGAGCCACACGGGGCGCGAAGTGAAAACATCCTCCTGACGCCAGCGGATAACTTTGGGCCCTATGACCGCGGGCTCTGAGACGTCACTGCTCGAGCTCGAGCATGTCTCGGTCCACTTCGAAGGACTGCGCGCGCTCGATGATGTCTCCTTCGCGGTGTCCAAAGGTGAGATCGTCGGACTCATCGGTCCCAATGGCGCCGGCAAGACCACCGCGTTCAACGTCGCGTGCGGCTTCGTGAAGCCGTCGCAGGGACACGTGCACTATCCGAGCGCCGGGAAATCGAACCTCCGGCCGAATCAACTCGTCGGCGCGGGCGTCGCGCGCACGCTCCAGGGAGTCGGACTGTTCCCTCATTGCACGGTCTTGGAGAACGTGATGGCGGGCGGACACCTTCGACCAAACGGCGGCTTCATCGCAAGTTTCTTCGCGTTGCCGAGCGAGATCAGGTCTGAGCGGACCCTGCGCCGCGATGCGCTCGCCATGTTGGAACGTCTGCGAATCGCGGACATGTCGGGTCGGCTCCCGTCAGCGATCCCCTACGGCATCGCGAAGAAGGTCTCGGTCGCGCGCGCGCTGATGAGCGATCCGACCCTACTGCTGTTGGACGAACCGGCGTCCGGTCTCGATGAGTCAGAGCTCGATGACTTCGCCCAACTCATCGTGGAGCTTCGCTCCTCGATGGGCGTCTTGCTCGTCGAGCACGACATGGAGTTCGTCATGCCCTTGGTCGATCGTCTCGTGGTCTTGAACTTCGGCCAGGTGATCGCCGAAGGTGCCCCCGTTGACGTGCGAAAGAACGACGACGTCATCGCGGCCTACCTCGGAGTGGACGAGTGATCACGATCGAAGACCTCTCGGTCTCCTACGGCGCGGTCCAAGCGCTTCGCAACGTCTCTTTCGTCGCCGAGACGGGCAAGATCACGGCGGTCCTCGGCGCCAACGGTGCCGGCAAGACCACGCTGTTGCGCACAATCAGTGGGTTGAAAGAACCCAAGGACGGTTCGATCCGAATGGGCGAACTATCGCTCGTGAACAAGCGAACCGAGGACATCGCGCGACTGGGCATCGGCCACGTCCCCGAGGGACGAGGTGTGATCGGTGAGTTCACCGTCGAAGAGAACCTTCGTCTCGGCGCGATGATGGCCAAAGTCAATCTTCACCAGGGATTGGCAGAACAGTACGAACAGTTCCCGGTGCTGGGAGAACGTCGCAAGCAGCACGCCGCGAAGTTGTCGGGCGGCGAACGCCAAATGTTGGCGATGGCCCGGGCGCTCATCGCCAAGCCGTCCGTGCTCTTGCTCGATGAGCCCTCGCTCGGTCTGGCGCCGCTCGTCACCGCACAGTTGATGCACACGATTCACGAGCTCTGTGCGACCAGCGACCTCACCGTGATACTCGTCGAGCAGAATGCCTCGTCGGCGTTGCGCATCGCCCATCACGCCGTCGTCTTGCACGTCGGCGCGGCGGTCGCCAACGACACTGCGGCCAACGTGGCCGCCGACGAGAACCTTCGCCAGTACTACCTCGGATTGGTGGAGTGATGGATCCCTTCCTCACGTCACGCATTGTCTCGGACATCCTCGGGGGACTGACCAACGGGGTCACCTACGGATTGGTGGCCCTCAGCCTGGTGCTCATCTGGCGCTCCACCGGCATCCTCAACTTCGCGCAGGGTGCCATGCCCATGTTCGCCACCTACGTGGGCTTCGCCCTGTTGTCGTACCACTGGGGTTACTGGCCGTGCGTCGTGGTCTGCGTACTCGCCGGCCTACTCCTCGGTGGACTGACCGAGCGGCTGCTCGTCCGGGGTCTCTACGGTAAACCGGAGATCAACCCGATCGTGGTCATGGTGGGCTTCCTCATCGTGCTCGAAGCGATCGCGGCCTCTGTCTGGTCCTCGACACCGCGCAGCCTGCCCAGTCCCTTCTCGCCGTTGGATTGGCATCTCGCCGGCAAGCCGGTGTCGCTGTCGCCCTACACGCTCTATGAGATCGTGACCGCCCTCATCGTCATGCTCGCCGTGGCGGCGCTGTTCCGATTCACGAAGTTGGGGCTGCAACTGCGCGCGTCAGCGTTGGCACCCGAGGTGTCGCGCCTCTTGGGCGTACGGGTCGGACGCCTGCTCACGTTGGGTTGGATGTTGGCCACCGTCGTCGGCGTGATCACCACCGTGCTCGTCGCCGGAGGAGGGTTCTTCTCGGGCCTGACACCTCAGGTCATGGATGGCATCTTCGCCTACGGCTTCATCGCCGCCGCGATTGGCGGACTCGAGAGTCCCGTGGGCGCGATCGTCGCCGGCGTCGTACTCGGCATCCTCAATCAGTTCGTCGATGACTTCGTGAGTCAGAACGCGGTGATCATCATCGCGCTCGTCTTGCTGATCGTCTCGTTGATGATTCGACCGAGCGGCGTCTTCACCAAGCTCGCCCATAGGCGGGTGTGATGTCCACGATGACTCGCCAACGCGTACCCGCGGCGATTGCCCTCGCCATCGTCGCCACGGTGATTTCGTTGCTCAGCACTCCGACCTCGCGTGACGGCGTGGCGTACAGTCTCGTCGCCATCGTGGCAATCGCGTGCCTGAGCGTGTTGACGCTCCCCGGATTCAACGTGAGCCATCCCGTCGTATCGCGCGCGGCGCTCACGCTGCTCGGCGTCGATGTCACGCTCTTCATCACGTTCTTGCTGAGTTCGAACACCACGACGAACAACAATCTGGCCACCGGTGCCGCGATGTCCATCGTGCTACTGGGTCTCTCGTTTCTGACCGGCGCCTCGGGCCAGATCTCACTCGGTAATGGTGCGTTCATGGGCGTGGGCGCGTTCGTCATGGCGATCTGGGCTAATCATCACGCCACGACGCCCATCGTGATCACGCTCCTGATCGCCGTTGCGTGCGGGGCACTCGTGGGACTCTTACTGGGACTTCCCGCCACGCGGCTTCGGGGTCCCTATCTCGCCGGTATGACGCTGGCCTTCGCCGTCGCCTTCATCTTCATTCTCAGTTCATTCAGTTCCTGGACCGGCGGCGACTCGGGATTGCAACTGCCAACGGAGTTGACCGCCCCGCGATGGCTGGTCGACTTCTTCCACTCCGGCACGGCGCCACTCACCACGACCACCCTGTACACGACTGACCTGGCCATCGTCGTGGCGGGCGTCGCGTTCTTCTTCATGGCCAATCTCTTCGCCAGTCGAACTGGCCGCGCCATGCGGCTGATCCGTGACAACGACGTCGCCGCGGAGCTCGTAGGAATCTCGCTCCCGCGCACGCGCGTCGTCGCGTTCATCGTGTCGTCGGCCTATGCGGCGTTGGGCGGCGCGCTCTTCACACTTATCAACAACTCCGTCTCGCCGTCGACGTACTCGTTCGCGCTGTCGGTCACGATTTTGTCGCTCATCGTCATCGGCGGTATCGGCACCGTCTCAGGCGCTGTCATCGGCGGCATCGTCTACGCCTTCTCGTCGAGCGTCATCTCGTGGATCACCTCCCAGACCGGGCTCAACCCGCAGGGCAACTTTGCGAGCCAACTCAACGGCATCATTTTTGGCGGATTGTTGATACTCACCATGCTCTTCGCGCCCTTTGGTATCGCGGGTGCGGTGCGAATGCTGTGGCATCGCGTGCGTGCGCGCCGCGTGGGGTGACTTGCAACGGGCCCTAGTGACGCCTACGCTCACGCAACAACAACTCAACATCAGGGGAGATATACAAGATGGCTAAAACCAAGACACGTCGCGTGACGATTACCGGTACGGCGTTGCTGCTGTGCTTGGGTCTCGTCACCGCCGGTACTTCCATCGTCGGCGCAAGCGCGGCGACCAAGAAGGTCCCCGGCGTCACGGCGACGCAAGTGACCATCGGTGCGACCGAGCCGCTGACGGGTATCGCGTCGGCGGGCTACGACCAGATCGCGCCGGCCATGTCGGCGGTCTTCAAGTACGTCAACGCCCACGGCGGCGTCAACGGGCGCAAGATCAAGTTCGTCGTGAAGGACGACTGCTACGGCACGCCGGGCAGTGGTTGCACCGGTACCCCGAGTACCGCGACCCAGACGCACGCGCTCCTCGGACTCCCGGTCTTCGCGACCGTTGGTTCGCTCGGTACGCCGACCCAGGACTCGGTACGCGCACTCCTTCGTGGCGATGACGTCCCGCAGCTCTTCGTCGCTTCCGGTTCCCAGGACTGGAACAACCCGCAGACCTACCCGGGCCTGTTCGGTTGGCAGCCCAGTTACAACGAGGAGAGCAAGATCTTCGCGAAGTACATCAACGCCACGTACCCCGGCGCCCAGGTCTGCTTCCTCGGTCAGGACGATGACTTCGGTACCGACGGCTTGGCCGGATTGGTCGCCGGTGGCGTCAGCCTCGCCGTGACCGACCTGTACTCGGTTCCCGCCTTGGTGACGTCGAACGGCGCGTCGGTCGGACCATACGTCGCGGCGTTCCAGAGCGCCAAGTGCACGGTGGTCGTCCTCGACACCATTCCTGGCGCCACTGACGCCACACTCGGTGCCGCCCTGCAGTTGGGGTACTCACCGCAGTGGATCATCTCCAGCGTGGGTTCGGACCCCCAGACCGTCGACGCTCCATTCGTCGGCAAGGTCCCGACCGACCCCGAGATCGGCGCGATCACCTTCAGCTACCTGCCGCTCACCACGAGCAGCAGCCCGTGGATCCCGTGGATCCGCAAGGTGATGACCGCCGATGACCCGGAGTTCACGTCAGCGAGCTACGCCAACGGCGTCATCAACGGCAACGTCGCGTACGGCGCGGCCGTCGCGGTGTCCTTTGTGGAGGCTCTGAAGGCGGCGGGCCGAAACCTCACACGCGCCGGCTTCTTGAAGACGTTGAACTCGACGAACTTCACGCAGACACCGTCGCTCGTGCCGCTGCGGTACACCTCGAGCAACCACCAGGGACTCAACGGTGGCTACTTGACGACCGTCACCAGCGACACTACCGAGAAGACGCTCACGGGCACCATCTACACGACCGAGAGCTCGAACACATCGCCAGTGGTCGTGGCGAAGCAGCGCAGTGCAGGAATTCCCGCCTGGCTGAAGTAAACCCAGACGATTTCACACAGTGCCCCGGTGCGTTGCACCGGGGCACTGTGCTGTGCTGGCGTCGTTGCGACGTGCCCCAGTTCCGGGCGTCGCCGCGATGGGTCGAATCAGTCTTTCGTGATCTCGAAGGCGCGAAGACCGCGGATTCGTTCGTGGCGGCGACTCCGCAACTTGCGCTCCGAGAGTTGTGCGAGTTCGATGTAGGACGCCATGATCGACGCGTTGAGGCGTTCGATCGTCACGAAGGGATTGGGGTCCTCGGGGATCACCTCATCGATGAGACCGAGGTCCAACTGGTCCTTTGCCGTAGAACGCATGGTCGCCAACGTGATCCGGACTTCGTCGTGGGTCGGGTTGGGGGTCTTGTAGAGGATCGAGGCGGCCGAGCGAGGTTCGGCGACGTAGGCCATCGCCTTTTCCAGCATCATGACGTGGTCGGCCATCGGCGTCGTCGCGAGTCCCCCGCCACTCCCGAGGGCGCCGGCGACGAGTGAGATCACGGGCTCGGAGTAGTCGATGCCCTTCAGGATTGAACGCGCGATCGCGCGCGAGAGACCGCGCCGCTCACTCTCGAGCGTGGGCTTGGCGCCGAGCGTGTCAGTAATAAACAGTGCCGGGAGGTGCAGGCGCTCGCCCATCTCCAGCATGCGCTCCATGAACGCGAAGTCCTCGGGTGCGGGATTCGATGGCCGCTTGATCACGGTGTCGCCGAAGCGCTGGTACGACGGCTGGGTACCGATGATGACGAACGGCTGCGCGCCGATCTTGGCGAAGGCGCCGACGATCGCCGGGTAGCGCTTGTACTCGGCCTCCTGGACGTAGTTGTAGACCGCGGTCGCTTCGGTGAAGCAGTAGCGCACGATGAACTCGAGGTCGACACGATTCGCATCGGTCATCAGGTCCTGGTACTGCTCGACGAGGGCATCGGAGTCCGAGCTGATGTGCGCCTGGCGCGGGGCGGCCGCCGGCACGGGTTCGCCACCCTTCATGTCGTCAAAGCGCGGTCCGTAGATACCGACCGGACCGAAGTCGAAGGAGCGGCGTTGGTCGGACGCGGTGACGTTGCGAATCAGCGGCGGCGTCTCGGGACTGAGTTGATGGTGCTTGTCGGGTCGCTCCGTTGACGTCAACATCGCCCCGATATAGGACACGACCTCTTCGACGTCAGAGAGTATGACGTCGATGTTGCGATCCAAGAGGTTGGCCTCGGCGCTCTGGGAGTCGGCTGGCACCGCGAGGCCCTCAAAGGCCTCGATGACGTTCGGGCCCGCGAAGCCGAAGTTCGTGCCCGACGTCGCCACGATCAAGTCGGCGTTCGGTACCGCACTGGCCGATACGCCGCCCCATACGTTGCCGAGCAGCACGGCGACGTGGGGCAACTCCACGCGTTCCTTGAAGTTGCGGATCGCTTCGACCATCCTCGTCATTTGGGTCAGACCAGCGAAGTTCTCATGTTGACGAACGCCGCTCGACGCGTAGACACTGACGAACGGGAGCTTGCGTTGGATCGCCAGGTCGGCGGCGGCTTGGAATTTCTCGCCGGAGACGACGCCGAGCGAACCCGCGAAGAAGTCCCAGTTCATCGCGTACAGCACGACCTGATGACCGTTGAAGTCGGCGAGTCCGTAGGTCGAGGATTCGGTCTTGCCCTTGCCGCGCTCGCTCTGTAATTTGTCGCCGTAGGACTCGTCGCCCTCGTTGCCCTTACCCCGTCGAACGAGACCGACCAGGTCCTTCGCGATGCGCCATCGACCGTGGCTGGACTTGTAGTGAACGAGCTCTTGGAGCGTGTGGAGTTGCGAAGGGCTGTTGACCTTCTTGCGGTTGCGCAGGTGCGCGCCGACCGGTGCCTTGAAGACTGGCAGACCGCTCGGGTGCCCCTCGCCGAAGAGACTCAAATCGAAATCGTCTTCAGGGATCGAAGCGTCGAAGTCCGCGAGATCAGCCATGTCGAACCATTATTGCACGGAGGGTACTTTTTCCATTCGGCGACGGGTTCCCATCGCCTTGCGCACCGCGACCGCTCGCGTCCGCCGTGCGTGGATCGTACCGGTCAGTAACGCCACAGAACCATGGTTTCGCATCAGTATCCTCTTGCACTATGAGCACGTGCCACCGCAGCGGATCGACGTCTCGATGAGCGAACGGCGACGTGACGCGCGTGGCGACGACGAGGTCATCGCGCAGCTCGGAGAAGTGAACTCGCGACGACTGATCGCGACGCCTGCCTTGGTCTGTGAGCTCTCGTCACTGGCGTCGAACATCGAGTCGATGGCGACGAACGCGCTCGCCGCGGGCGTCACACTGCGACCCCACGTGAAGTCGCACAAATCGGCCGCTATCGCCAAAATGCAACTCGACGCCGGCGCGGTGGGACTCTCCTTCGCCAAGCTGGGCGAAGCCGAAGTGGTCATCGAACGACTGAATGTCGATGGCGACGCAGCGCCGATTTCGGTACTGCTCACCTCACCACTCGCCGGACGCCACGCCGCCGATCGCGCGGCGGCGCTGGCGGCGCACTGTGATCTCATCGTCGCCACCGATCACAGTGATGGAGTCGACGAGTTGGAGGCGGCGGCCGTGGCGTACGACACGACGATCGGCGTGCTAGTCGACGTCGACGTCGGACTCGGTCGCACGGGCGTGCTCGGTCCCGCCGAAGCGCTCGCGGTGGCCGATCGAGTGAACGTCGCGACACACCTTCGCCTTCGTGGGGTCCAGGGTTACGGTGGTCATCTCCAGCACATCGCCGGTCGCGAACATCGCCGCGAAGCCACCCGCGCCTCTATGCAGCGTCTGCGACTCGTCATTGATGCCCTCGACGCGGCTGGCTTCAATGTCGCGATTCGCACCGGCGGCGGCACCGGAACGCTCGGCCTCGACATCGAACTCGGCGTGCTCAACGAGTTGCAACCGGGGAGCTACGTCTTCATGGACCGCGAGTACCGCGACGCGCTCGGCGACGACCCGGAAGGACGATTCGAACAGAGCCTCACGCTCGTCACGACTGTGATCTCGGCGAACCACGATGGCTACGTCACCGTCGACGCCGGACTCAAGTCGATGGCGACCGACGCCGGCGTGCCACTGGTGGTCGGTCACGAGACGACGTCGTCGTATCAATTCTTCGGTGACGAACAGGGAATGGTGACCTATCCACCTGGTCACGAGTTTCGCCGCGGCGAGCGACTCGAACTCGTGCCGCCACACTGCGATCCCACTGTCGATCGCTACGACGTCATGTGGCTCGTGCACCACGACGTGGTGCTCGACGTGATCGAGGTGACGGCCCGCGGCTGTTCTCAGTAGCGGAAATTATAGAAACTCCTTAGATTGCGGCGATGTGAGCCCGTGGGGTGTACTTCCAGGTGCGAGGTCACTACGCTGAGAATTGAAGATTCGGGATCGAAACGCCTACGAGTGTTTGGTCCACAACGAGCTCGCACCTGTCGAGAACATCTGACAGCGCGGGAATGAGTGGGACACGACTATGGCACCAACTCGACATGCCAGTTCATCGAGCGGGCACGACGGCATCCACGCCCTGGACCCTTCGACCTCACTCGGCTTTCGCTCGCTGAAGGATCAAGGCGCCCTCCCGCCGTCGACCCCGGAAGCGCTGGAGGCCATCTTCCCGCCGATCGGCGACTACGCCTTCTTGTCGGACTGCGAGAATACCCTGCTCGTCGCGCCCACCGGTTCCATCGAGTGGATGTGCCTGCCCAAGCCACACGACCCGAGCATCTTCGGCACGATCCTTGACCGATCGGCCGGCTCGTTCCGCCTCGCCCCCGTCGACAGTTCCGTGCCGGCACACCGCCAGTACCTCCCGGGGACGATGGTGCTCTCGACGACCTGGCAGACGAGAAGCGGATGGCTCGAGGTCAATGACTTCCTCGCGATCGGCCCCTGGTACCGCACCGGAGAACGTTCGAACCTGCAGCGCCGGACGCCCGGTGACTCTGACGCTCGTCACGTGCTCGTGCGCACGGCCAAGTGCCTGCACGGCAGCGTTGATGTGATCTTGAACTGCGAACCATCCTTCAACTACGGCCGCGTCGATGCCGAGTGGGAATACACGGGAACGAGCTACGACAACGTGTCCACGACGAACGCGGACTACAACCGGATCACCGTCACCGGCGACATGCGCTTCGGGATCGAAGGTCGATCCATCCGCGCGCGGCACCGGTTGGTCGAGGGAGAATCCTGTTTCGTCGTGATGAGTTGGACCGACGCACCCTTGCCGACGTCCCAAGAAGAGGTCGACCTCTTCAAGAGCGAGACGGCTCGATTCTGGCGAGGTTGGATCGACGGAGGCCAGTTCCCGGATCACCCGTGGCGCGAGCTGTTGCAACGAAGCGCGCTGACCTTGAAGTCGCTCTCGTACGCACCGACCGGGGCGTTGCTGGCCGCGCCCACGACGTCGCTGCCGGAGAATCTCGGCGGTTCACGAAACTGGGACTATCGCTACACCTGGATCCGCGACACCGCCTTCGCCTTGCGCGCGCTGCACGCCCTCGGTTTTCACACCGAGGCCGACGACTTCTTGGCGTTCCTCGGCGACGTGCTCGAACCACCGCGCGGCGTCGCAACGACGAACGGCCCGCGAACACGACGTGCCCTCCAGGTCCTCTATCCCGTCGATGGCGGCGAGTCGCCGGTTGAGGTCGAGCTGGATCACCTGACCGGCTACGTCTGGAGTCGTCCAGCACGCGTGGGCAACGGCGCCTACAACCAGACCCAGTTCGACATCCTCGGCGGTGTCGTTGACTGTATTTATGAGCACACCCGCTCGCGCGACGCGCTGAGCGAGCGATCGTGGCGCATCGTCGTCCAGGCCGTCGAGACGGCCATCCAATGCTGGCGCGAACCGGACCGTGGCATCTGGGAGGTCCGCGGTGAGCCCCGTCACTTCACGTACTCCAAGGTCATGTGCTGGGTCGCGATTGAACGCGGGGCTCGCCTCGCCATGTTGCGCGGCGAGAAGGCGCGCGCCGAACAGTGGCTGAACGAGGCCCAGATCATCCACGACGACATCTGCGCGAACGCCGTGGGCACCCGGGGCTGTTTCACCCAGTCTTATGGCAGCGACGAACTCGACGCCTCGTTGCTCGTCTTGCCGATGCTCGGCTTCTTGCCGCCGGACGACGAACGCATCCGTTCGACGGTCTTCGCCATCGCCGATGACCTCACCGATGGTCCGTTCGTGTTCCGGTACCGACCGGAAAAGACGGACGATGGGTTCGACGGCGAGGGCGAGGGTAGTTTCACGGTCTGCTCGTTCTGGCTCGTGTCGGCGTTGGTCGCGATTGGCGAACTCGACAGCGCCCGCACGCACTGCGAGAAACTGATCGGCGCCGCGAGCACGTTGGGGCTCTACGCCGAAGAACTCGATCCCACGACCGAGCGCCACCTCGGCAACTTCCCTCAGGCGCTGACGCACCTCGCCCTCATCAATGCCATCATGAGCGTGATCAGTGTCGAGACGCGCGAAGCTGACGCCTCGCGCGGCAACGCGCATTCTCACAGTTGGTGGAACGCCGGCAAAGTCAACAACGCCAACACCATCGCGACCAACGAGATTTGGACCGAGAGCACCGGATCGGTCGAGATCATCAAGACGGACCGGTCGCTCCCCTAGACAATATTTATGGCGGTCTGGTAAGTATCGCGAATCCGCCACAGAGAGTCTCCGTACTCATGCGATTCCAACCGACGTGCGACCACCATCCATGTCGCGACGAAGCGCTGCAATGAGAGAGATTTCACGAGTGAGAAAGAAAGGCAGAACCTAGGCTCGGACCAGGTACCACCCATGACCGAACACTCCTTCTCCTCCACTGAATCGGCAGAGCCGAACATTCCGGACGATCCCTTCGACGACCCCTCCTACGAGCCGGCCGAGTTCGTCGTCGTGGCGAACCGCCTGCCGGTGCGCCACTCGAGCGCGCCCGGCGACGAGGGTTGGCTCCCCAGTCCGGGCGGATTGGTCTCGGCGTTGACCTCGGTCCTGCAGAACCGCCAAGGTCTCTGGATCGGATGGCCCGGCACGTCCGAGGACCAGGCGCCACCTTCGACCTACGAGGGGATCCGGCTCAAGACCGTGTCGATCACGGCCGAGGAGTACGAGGAGTTCTACCTCGGGTTCTCCAACGCGACGATCTGGCCGCTGTATCACGACGCCATCCGTTCACCGTCGTTCCATCGCACATGGTGGCACACCTACCGCGAGGTGAACCTGCGCTTCGCGACGACCGTGGCGGAGAACGTCGCGCCCGGCGGCACCGTGTGGGTGCACGACTACCAGCTGCAACTCGTCCCTCAGATGGTGCGCGAGCTACGACCGGACGTCCATATCGGCTTCTTCTTGCACATCCCCTTCCCTCCCAGTGAGCTCTTCATGCAGCTGCCCTGGCGTCGAGAGATCTTGGCTGGCCTGCTGGGCGCCGATCTGATCGGGTTCCAACTGCACTCCTCGGCCTCGAACTTCTCGCGTCTGGCGCGCCGATTGACCACGGCGACCGGTACCGACTCGGGCCTGGAATTCGAGGGCCGCGCGATTCGCGTTGGATCATTCCCCATCTCGGTCGACTGTGACCAGATCGTCGAACTCGCGGCCGATCCCAACGTGCGCGCGCGAGCGCGCGAGATTCGCGAAGGGCTCGGGAACCCCGAGTTCCTTCTGCTCGGCGTCGATCGTCTCGACTACACCAAGGGAATACAACAGCGCATCAAGGCCGTCGCCGAGATGCTCGACGACGGTCAGCTCAGTGCCGAGCGACAGGTGATGATCCAGATCGCGGTGCCGAGTCGAGAGTCGGACTCGCACTACGAACAAGAACGCCACGACCTCGAACGCGCGGTAAGCGAGGTGAACGGGGAGCACGGACTCGTGGGGCACCCGGCCATCCACTACCTCCACAAGAACCTGCCCTTCGACGAACTCATCGCGCTCTATTTGGCGGCCGACATCATGTTGGTCACGCCCTTCAAGGACGGCATGAACCTCGTCGCCAAGGAGTACGTGATGTGCCGCTCGGACCTCACGGGCAAACTGATCCTCAGTGAGTTCGCGGGCGCGGCGACCGAACTACGCGGCGCCTACATGGTCAATCCCCACGACACCGATGGCATCAAGGAGTCGATCCTGCTGGCGATGAACGCCGGTCCCAAGGAGACGCGCGACCGAATGGCGCGGATGCGACGGATGATATTTCGTCGCAATGTCTATGACTGGGCCAAGGCCTTCCTCGCGGCGTTGGCGATCACGACGCAGTAGTCCTCACGCCCGCGACGAGATTCAGAGCTCGTCAATCAGGTCAGCGACCGAGTTCACGATGCGCGACGGCTGGAACGGATATCGCCGCACGTCGTCGGCCTGCGCGACCCCCGAGAGAACGAGGATCGTGCCAAGGCCTGCTTCGGCGCCGGCCTGAATGTCGGTGTCCATGCGGTCGCCGATCATGATCGTGGACTTGGAGTGCGCGTCGAGGATATCGAGGCCCTCGCGAATCATGACGGGGTTCGGCTTGCCCACGAAATACGGTGCCACACCCGTCGCGCTCTCGATCATGGCCGCCAGCGCACCGCACCCGGGCAGTGAGCCTTGCGGCGACTGGCCCGTTGGTTCGGGATTGGTCGCCACGAAGTGCGCGCCCTTCTCGATGAGCCGAACGGCGGTCGTCATCTCGTCGAAGGAGTAGTCCTGCGTCTCGCCGAGCACGACGTAGTCCGGTTGACGATCGTCCGGTCGGTAGCCCACGTCGTGAATGGCTTCATGCAAACACGCCTGGCCGATGACGAACGCGCTGCCGAACGGTCGCTGCGTCTGCACGAACTTCGCCGTCGCCAACGATGACGTCCATAAGTGACTCTCATCCACGTGCAGACCCATCTCCGACAGGTCGTGTCGAATCTCGCGGGGCGAGAACAGCGAGTTGTTCGTGAGGATCAAATACGGCCGGCCGGTGGAACGCAGGCGGTCCAGAAATTTGTCGGCGCCGGGGATCATGGCGCCGTCGCGGATCAGCACGCCGTCCATGTCACACAGCCAACTCTCGGCCCGAGAGATCAAGTCCATGCATCCAGTATGGACGATTGCCGCAACAACGTTGGTCGTCGCGACGCCCAACGCGTCATCAACTACGGCGATCCTCGCGACCAGCGTGTGCACATGTTGACGACGAGGAGAAGAAATCGAGGAGTGCTTGAATCGCCGTGGGCATCCTGCCTAGTATTCGGGCAGCAGTTCGGTAGGCCCATCGACGAGTCGTCGTCCCAACCTGTGGTGTGGCCGTTCACAAGGGAGAGAATGATGAATGCACCTGTCAGCCCGCCGTCGCTTCGAGGACCTTCATGGTGGGCGAAGTGCGCCGCCGGAGCGTCGCTCGTGATGGTGCTGTCGATGGCGACGCTCGTGTCTGGCGCGACGTCGTCGTTCGCGAGCAGCTTCAAGTCGGCCGGCAGTTCATCGACCTATTGCAAATTGCTCACCGCCTATGACAAGAAGCAGAACGCCGCGAACAAGGCGCTCGAGACACCGGGCGCCGAGAAGGCCGCGATGGAGGCAGCCTTTCGGAACTTGAAGCCCGAAGAGGCGATCGTGCTCGGGGTGGCGCCGTCAACGTTGCAGAAGCCGTACAAGACGGTCTTCGCTGACATCAACCTCCTCTACGCGGACCTCTCGAAGGCTGACTTCAACTTCGAGAAATTGACCAAGGCCCAGATCGCGAACTTTGAGGCGCTCGCGAAGGCGATGTCGCCCGCGACCGCGACCATCAACGCGTACAACAAGAACGTCTGCGGCGTCAAGGCTTAGCACGCGCCGACGTCGCGCGTCGTGCTCAACACACCAGAGCGCAAGGTCGGCGCATACCGTTTCGATGCCAAGTCCGAGTGCTGCGTCGAACGTGACGACCGGGACCGACACCGGAGAGCTGACTCGACGTCGCAGTCGCGGTGCTCGCGGTGCGTTCGATGTGCATCGTCTCGGCAACGCGTAAAGCTCACTGAGCACACGTCCCTGGACGCGCACACGGGCGAACTCGCCGTTGCGACCGGCACCACGAGACTCGAATCGTCGTCGATCGCGCGCATGACGGCGCTGATCTCCTTATAGGTAGTTTCTATATATTAAATCGCCTTTGACGGTTCCAGTTGGGTCCCTGTTGGGGGGACGTGGACCCTGATTTGAAGTTCCTGTTTTACCTTTATTCGTGCGGTTCTTCCGAACAGAGACGGCGAAAGGGGCGGGGCTATGGCAATCGCGATAGGAGACGACCTCCAGCGCCACGCCGCCGCATCCGTGCGAAGCGCCCCGGCGGCACACCCGGTCACCACGCCTGACGCCACCCCCGACACCGACACCGTGTCCCTCTCGGAGTCAGCCACGACGACGAAGTGGATGTGGAGAGGGTTCGGCGTGCTGAGCGTCATGCTCTTCGCCTACCTGATCTCACTCATGGTTCGCTCGCCAAGCGATCAGTTCACCTGGCTCGACGGCTGGACCGTCTGCGGTATTGAAGTGGTCGCCTCGTTCATGTGCATCGCGCGTGGACTCAATAAGCACCCCGGACGCTCCGCCCCTCTGGCGCTTGGCTTTGCACTGCTCTCGTGGTCAATCGGCGACGTCTTTCTCACGTTTGAGTCGCTCGGTGGCAAGACGCCGTCAACTCCTTCGATGGCCGACCTCTTCTACCTCGGCTTTTACCCCCTCGCCTACATCGCCGCCGTGAAGCTCATGCGAAGGGCCATGGGTCGACTGTCGCGCCCGAACTGGCTCGACGGCGTCGTCGCTGGACTGGGCGCGGCCGCGGTCTGCGCGGCCTTCGCCTTCCACGACATCGTGCACGCCTCAGGCGGCAGCGCGCTCTCGGCCGCGACGAACCTGGCCTATCCGGTCGGCGACCTGCTGTTGCTCTCACTCGTGATCGGCGGAACGGTGTTGCTCTCCGGCCGCGGTACGACACCGTGGTTGTTCTTGGCGGCCGGCATCTCGCTCAACGTGATTGGCGACACCTTCAATCTGCTCCAGAACGGCGCGCTCGCGTCGAACTTCGGCGCTGACTTCAACGCCATTGCCTGGCCCGCGTCGATCGTGTTGATGGCGATGTCGGTGTGGATGAAGCCCAGCACGCTGGACCCGATGCACGAGCAGCGCACCGCCGGCTTCTTGTTGCCGAGCGCCGCCGCCGTCGCGGGTCTCGCGATCTTGGTGATCGGATCGGTGCACGCCTTCCCGCGCGTCGCGCTCGGCCTCGCGACCGCCACCGTGGTCGTCGTCGGCCTGCGCCTCTCACTTTCCGCGCGCGACCTACGCCTCGTCACCGAAGAGCGGCACCGTCAGGCGCAGACCGACGAGCTCACCGGCCTCGGCAATCGACGCCATCTCTTGCACGTGATCGACACCTACTTCAACGACTTCCACGACCCGTGGACCGCGGAGCGCTCACTGGCCTTCCTCTACATCGACCTCAACCACTTCAAGGAGATCAACGACTCCTTCGGGCACCCGGCGGGCGATGAACTGTTGCGCCAACTCGGACCCCGACTCATGCGCGCGGTGCCGGCAACGGGTTCGGTCTTCCGTCTGGGCGGTGACGAACTGGCGGTGCTGCTGGTCGACGTCGACACGCAGCGAGCGGCCGAGGTCGCCGAACGGATCATCGCCGAGGTCGTCGAGCCCTTTTACCTGCACAAGATGAGTGCCAGCGTCGGCGCGAGCATCGGCATCGCGCTCGCCCCCCAGGACGCCACGGAGGGGACGGGACTGATGTGGTGCGCGGATACTGCGATGTACCGAGCGAAGTTGGGCGAAGTCTCACACGTCTTCTACGACCAGGACGTCGACGGCGGCGAACAACAGCTGAACCTCGTCGAAGAACTTCGCGACGCCGTCGAGTGCGGCAACTTCGTCCTCCACTACCAGCCCCAATTGGATCTACGCAGCGGCGAGATACTCGCCGTCGAAGCGCTGATCCGCTGGCCGCACCCTCGCCTCGGTTTGGTCCCCCCACTGAAGTTCATCCCCCTCGCCGAGGACTCGGGCCTCATGAAGCCACTGACGACCTGGGTACTGGGCGAAGCAATGGCCCAGTGCGCCGCGTGGCGTTCGAACGGTCGCATGCTCGCGGTATCGGTCAACATCACCCCGACCAACCTGCTGGAAGACGGCTTCACCGACCTGGTCGCCGACCTGCTCGCAAAGAACAGTCTCCCCGGCGAAGCACTCGTCATCGAGATCACCGAGATGAGCATCATCAAGGACTTCGCGCGCTCCAAGACGGTCATCGAAGAACTCCGCGACCTCGGCATCGTGGTCTCCATCGACGACTTCGGCGCGGGCTTCACGTCACTCGCCTACCTCAGCAGCCTGGCCGTCGGTGAGCTCAAACTCGACAAGGGTTTCATCACCGGTCTCGGCACCGACGGCAAGGAGCGCGACCTCGAACTCGTACGCGCCACGATCCAATTGGGTCACGACATGCGACTACGCGTCGTCGCCGAAGGCATCGAAGACGTCGACACGCTTGAACTGTTGAGTGAGTTGGGGTGCGACCTGGCCCAGGGCTACTACATCAGCCGACCGATGCCGGCGAACAAGTTGGCCTTCATCAGCAACGCCGACAAGATGCTCACTGCCGGCGCGCCAGCCTAAGTTTCGCCCTCGCCGTGGCAGCGCACGACGATCACCGTCGCAGCCGCGCGCGAACGCGGCCCGGTTTTTGACTCGCCGTGACCACGGTGCGAGACTGAAGCTCGACGAATTCGCGCGACCGCCGAACATTTCGATGAGCGGCTCCATACGGTCTGGCGCGCGGAGGACCAGGGGGTTTACATGACAATCGCCAACGCGACGGGGGGACGTTCGAGAAATCTCGTGCTGGCGGCAATGATTTTCGCCGTCGCGATGACCTTCATCGACCAGACGATCGTGTCGATCGCCGTTCCACAGATTCAAAAGGAGCTCGGCCTCACCAGCACCGGTGTCCAGTGGGCAGTCAACGGCTACTTGCTGTCGCTCGCCGCGCTCTTCGCCTTCGGAGGTCGCCTCGCCGATACCGTCGGTCATCGCAAGATGGTGACCCTCGGCGTCATCATCTTCGCCGCCGCCTCGGCCATGTGCGGACTCACGCCGAAGGGCTCGCTCGCCGAGACCTGGATCGTCACGTTCCGTGTGGTGCAAGGCGCGGGCGGCGCGATCATGTTCCCCGCGGCGCTCGCGATCGTCGTCCAGACCTTCGCGATGCGCGAACGCGGCAAGGCGCTGGCCATCTTCTTCGGCATCGCTGGCGGTCTCACCGCGATCGGCCCCGTGCTCGGCGGCTACCTCACCGAATGGACCTGGCGCGCGATCTTCTGGGTCAACATCCCCGTCGCCGTGATCGCGTTGGTGCTGATCGTGATCTCCAAGCCGGTCACCGAGCACGTTCCGGCGCGCATCGATTACCGCGGTCTGGTCTTGATCGCCGCGGGTGTCGCACTCAGTGTCTTCGGCTTTCAACAGTCGACGGTCTGGGGATGGAGCAATCCCGGCATCGGCATCTCGATCGCACTCGGCGTGGTCCTCATCGTCGCCTTCTACTTCATCGAGAAGAAGACCGAGTCACCGCTCATGCGCGTGAGTATCTTCAGCAACCGGGCTTTCTTCGTGGAGAACCTCGTGTTGGGCATCTCGATGCTGACCTTCGTTCCGATCTTCTTCTTTGCGAGTGAGTACGCCCAGATCGCCCTCGGCAAGACCGCGCAGCAGGCTGGGCTCTACCTCTTGTATTACTTCGTCGGCTTCGCCATCGCCGCCCAGATCGGCGGACGAATGCTCGACCGGATCGGAGCGAAACGTCCCGTCGTGATGGGTTGCGCCATCGCCGCGGTCGGCTTCGGTCTCTGGGCGAGCAAGGTGACGCAGCTCAACTTCAGCAATCAGGTCATCTACGTCATCATCGCGGGCTTCGGCATGGGCTTGATGTTGACGCCCGCGAGTACCGACGCGGTCAACCGTGCGTCACGACTCTCCTACGGTGAGGCCACCGGCATCACGCAGACCGTTCGCAACTTCGCCGCCAGTCTCGGGCTCGCCATTCTCGGCACGGTCCTCGTCGACCAGTTCCGTTCACGCGCGACGACCTCGCTACTCGGCCAAGGACTCCCGGCGAAGGCCGCGGCCATGGAGGCAACGAAGATATCGCAGTTCCAAGGCGGCGGGAGTCTCAGCGCCATTCCGCACTTCGTACAGCTCGATTTCGCCTATTCGATCCGCACCGTGTTCTACGCCATGGCCGCCGTCATGGCGGTCGGGGCGATCGTCGCCAAGATCGGACTTCGGCCGGGCGTGCAGGAGGAACCAGCACCCGATGTCGCGGCGTCCGTCGAGTCCTTGAACAGCGGCCCGAGCCACCGGAGGAAACGTTGACGACGAAAGAAACCGGCAACGCAGTCATCGTCACGAAGTCGAGTTCGCACTCGGTCGAAGACACGACGGCTTCGTGCACTGCGTTACTGCACTCGAAAGGACTCAAGGTCTTCGACGTCATTGATCAGCGCGCCGAAGCGAGCGACGTCGGGCTCGACTTGCGCTCGACCACGTTGATTCTCTTCGGCAATCCCCGGGCCGGGACGCCGGTCATGGACTACGCACCACTGGCGGCGCTCGACCTCCCGTTGAAGATACTTATTTGGGACGATGGTGGGCAGACCAAGGTCTCGTACGTGGCGCCCGACGAACTCGCCCGGCGCTATCGTCTCACGCCCGAACTCCGGGACCAACTGTCGGGCATCGACGCGCTGACCGACGCCGTCATCGCACCCTGAGCCGCCACGGGCGGAGCGTGACATTGACGGCCGTGGTCGAAGCGAATAGTTTCTTCGCATGACAATGTTCACGATGGTCCGCCGTGCCCGGGCAACGGACCCGATGGGGATGGCATCGCCTCGATAGTTCGTGGGCCGAGCGGCTCATCGACAGCGCGGGAATTCGCACCGGTGATCTGGTACTCGACATCGGAGCCGGCACCGGCGCATTGACAGGTCCGCTGGTGCGCAGAGGCGCTCGCGTCATTGCCGTCGAGTTACATCCGACTCGTGCCCGGGAACTTCGAACCAGGTTTGCCCATGACAACGTCGTCGTCGTGCAGGTCGACGGCAGCGATCTGCGCCTGCCGAGACGACCATTCCGAGTCGTCGCCAATCCCCCCTTTGCCATTGGCGTGGCGGTACTACGACGCCTGACCGCACCGGGGAGTCGATTGGAACGCGCGGACATCATTGTTCCGCGCCATATGGCCGAACGCTGGATCGCAGGTCGAGCGCCGGGTGCTGGACGTTGGGAGACCGACTTCGTGTGCTCCCTCGGCGTCACGATGCCACGCTCTGCCTTCCACCCCCCACCTCCGAACGCCGTGGCGGTGCTGACCATCGAACGCAGAGGGGACCGACGTCGACGTAGAGAGCGAGCATGACGGCCGAGCGATGAGCCGTGAAGCCTGACGCGTCGCTCCTCTTCGCTCAGAATTCACCGATGCGCAAAGTAAGGAAGAATCAGTGGCATGACCATGGCAGATAAGCGGATCGAGGTATCACGCAGAATCGAAGCATCGGCGGGCCACGTCTTTGCGATCTTGGCGAATCCACAACGTCACATGGACTTCGACGGATCCGACATGCTCCGGGGAGTCGTCCTCGACGCACCGATCACCGCCGTCGGCGATACGTTCACAATGAAAATGCACCGGCTTGGCGACGACTACCTCATGATCAACTACGTGGTGGAGTTCGATCCAGATCGGCGAATCTTTTGGGAACCGGCCCCCGGCGATCCCTCTCGAGTCGAAGGCAATGATCCTTCCAAGGTTGGCATCGCCGCGGGCTACCGCTGGGGTTACATTCTCGCTCCAGACGGTGACGAGGCGACGTATGTCACCGAGGTCTTTGATTACGCTCCCCTGCCGGACGAGCTCTTGCGCGACGGCGCGGCATGGATCAACGGGCACACGACGGTGATCGAGTCCATGACGGCGACCCTGGAGCGACTCGACACGATCTGCACCGAGTAGAAATCGACACAGGTCACATGGTGGGCGCTGAGGGACTCGAACCCCCGACCTGCTGAGTGTAAATCAGCTGCTCTAACCAACTGAGCTAAGCGCCCGAGATAGGAAAGCCTAGATGGTCCCTGCTTCGAGCATGAAGGTCAAGAGCGCGCTCGAGCCCGCGAACACGGGATGACGAATGACGTCATTCGACGTCACCAATTCTTCGCCGAGGTAGTCGGCGTCGAAGGCTCCGGCCTCACGAACGATGAGCAGACCGCCCAGGTAGTCCCACACGTTCAGTCCCGAATGTTGCGCGACTCCGTAGACGTCGAGTGAGCCGTCGGCGACAAGGCAGATCTCCAAACTCGCTGCGCCCAGTGATCGGTTCTGCCACCAGCCGAGATTGTGCGAGGGATAGCCCGAGGAACCGACGAGCGCCTTTGCGACGTTTGTTTCACCACTCGGCGCGATGGCGACACCGTCGCGGCGTGCGCCACTCCCCTTTTCTGCCTCATAGACAGTCCCGGTCGCCTGATTCCTCACCAGTGCCGCGACGAGTTCATCGCCGCGAAGGACCGCGAGACTCGTCGAGTAGAACGGGATTCCTCGATCGCAGTTGGTCGAACCGTCGATTGGATCGACCACGACCGTGAACTCGCCGTCGCCCGTCGTGCCGGACTCTTCACTCATCACTCGAAATCCCGCACCACCGAGGACGCGCCGCGCGACGTCATCGGCGACGACGTCGAGGTGGTACTGCGACGCCCGATCGCCCGAGAGTCCCCGCCCGCGGTGCGCCTTCACCGCCTCGCCGATCTCCTTTGCGCACTCGTGAAGCGCGTCGATTTGTGAGCTCTGCACACTGCCACGGTACTTGTCGTCGCGAGTAACCTGATTGTTAATGGCCGCCATTGACGTCGCTGGTTTCGTCGCTGACCTCAAAGACCATGCGGTGACGCACGGATTCCACGTGCACGACGAACGCCATTTCGTCGAGACGTATTCGCTGCGTCAAGCGTGGGAAGTCGATCTCCATCCCGAAGACGGCTGCGGGGGGCCCGTCGACCTCCACATTGAACTCGACGTCGATCCGCGCACACTGCTCGCCTTCGAAGACGCGGTACTCGGTCTGCCCGATGAGGTCGATCCGCCAGACGAGTTTCATTTCCCCTTGGTGCTGACCTGGAGCCTCCCCCCCATGCCGCACGGACCCGATCTCTTGCGACTGGCCATCGATCTCGCACCGATCGGGGGCATGGAGATGCCCCTCGAAGTCACCGCGACCGACGCGTTCGCCTCGCCGACCGAGAGCAGCGAACGTCGCATCTCGATCGTGGCCCGCCGCGCCATCTCGTTGAGTCAGGTCGCCAAGGGCGAGGATCCGCTCTGCGACATCTTCGAACGCGGACGCAGTGTCAGCGACTTCTTGTTGCAGGCTGCTGACTCGTGGCTCGGCTAGCGCGAGTCCTCGGCCCCCTCACCGCACTCGTGCTGGCGAGTGCCGTACTTAGCTCGTGCGGATCGAACGGCGCAGTTGCCGACGCGCGCGCGTCGTGCGTGTTGGTGAAGCGCGCGCTCGTGTTGCAGTCGCAAAGCGAGGCGGCGAATCTCACGGCGGCCACCCGGACCACGCTGCAGGGACGGGCAATGAGCGAACTGTTGAAGGCCACACCGTCGGCCGCGGACGCGACCTCGCTCGACGGAGGGTGGAATCCCCTCATGACGACGATCAACGAATCAGAGCGGGTACCTCTCCAAGACTTGGTGCCGTCCTTGACCCGACTCTGCAAGGTGGCCGATTCCTCGACGCCCTACCTCTAGTCCTGGGTGGAGGGAAATCGCTGGTGCAACCACGAAAGAGAGTTCGGCTCGAGCATCGCGTCCTCCCAGCCGAGCATCGTGTCTTCGAGGGCCGCCAACGACGCTGACTTGCCGATGATCACGACGGTCAGATCAGTGACGACTTCGGGTGCGACGTAGAAGTCACCGAACGCGTCTTCGGTGATCTTGGCGTCAGGTTCGATCATCAGATAGAGCTCGCCGGTCGCCTCGACCCACGACAGTTCGTATTCATTGTCCTCACGGTCCGTCCATTCGCCGCCGAATTCGAATTCGGCACTCTCGCGACGGGCCTCGTTTTGCTCGTAAAAGGATTCGATGTCCATGCCAGCAGCCTACGTCTCGGCTATGTGCGCTGTCATGTGCGTGGCCCGACGCATCATGATCGGCGTGAGAAACGTACTGCGTCGTGGCGTCCATCAAGGGACGAAGGAGTGCGTCCGACCACCTGTACTGGGCGCCATGACACTGACAAACGACCTCCTTGGACAGATGCGTTACGAGTGGCTCCACGTGGGACACTCGTCGCGAGCGCGCAGCGCAATGACCACACTCGCCGAGCGACACCAGGACCTGGATCTCGGCGCGCTGTGCGACCTCTACGACGTCGTCGCGCTCCTCGAGACCCGCAGCGGACGCAACGTCCTCGAACGGGCTGAGATCGTGCGGGCGCTCTTAGAGGAAGCTCGTGACCCCGAGATCCACCGGGCGCTGCTGCAAACGCTTATCCCGGGCATCGTCAGCGTCTGTCGTCAACTGCGTTTCGGCGACGGGATCGTCGATGACCCGAGCGAGACCGTCGGCGTGGCGATGGGACTCGCGAGTGAACTGCTCACCGACTGGGCCGGCCAGTCGCGACAATATGCCGCACCGGACATTCTGTCGGCGTTGCGTGGACGACTTCGCCGCTGGTTGCTCAAGGAGAAGGCGGCGCGCCGAGTGATCTCGAACTTCGACCAACAAGACGAACCGGCACTCGAATCATCGCCGCTCCTCGCCCGATTACAGAGCTTTCGCGGTAGCCAGTACGACCGGATCGCGCGCCTCACCTACGCCCGGGTCTTCGAGGGACGTTCGCTTCGTGACGTCGCCGCCGAGGATCATTCCGCCCCCGCGACGCTGCAGAAAGAGCTGCAGCACTTCGCTGTTCGCTTCCTTATTTGAATGAAACACAGGTCCGCAAATGTCGAATCGCTATTTACAGCCGTCGCCACTACCCTTCGAAAACAATGCCGCGCTCTCCCTTTTCGCTGAAGAGCGCCCATCTCTTGATGTGGTCGAGTCCCCTGCTGCTGCTCGTACTGGTGTTCACCCTGACCGCGTCGTCCCCACCGCGCGCCCCCGTGGCTTCGTCGCCCCCACCCTCTTCGACGTCACCGGTCACAACGCTGGCGCCGACGAACGTGACGACGACCTCAACGAGGTCGACGACGCCGTCGACCCCCGTGGTCGTGGCGGCCACGACGACCAAGACCACGTGGTCAGCCGGCGCGCGCTCCTCCAGCGCGACGACGACGACCGCGCGGTCTGTCGCGCCGAACTCGAACGCGAACGCGATGAGCGGCGAACTCTCCGGAACACTCGCACCGGGCTTCGACACGGTCGACGTGCCGCTGCGCGGGCCGGGGAACTGGACCTTGTCGGCGAGCGCGTCCACCGCGCAATCTCTCAGTTGCGGGGCCGCCACCAGTCCGGTCGCCGACCAAGTCGTCGTGGGACCGAGTCAAAGTTGCCAACTGGAGATCACGGCTCCGGCCGGGACGTCGCTCACGTGGCAACTGACACCCAACACTTAAGACGCGTCGTCGCGCCGCTCCAGGGTTCGGCCCTGGCGCTGTACTTCGTCTTACTGCCCTACGTCGTGGTCACGAAATGGCATCGCACGCAGCGCCAGAATGACGGCACGTTAGTACGCGTGCTCCTGGTGGCGCTCGCGCTGTTCTGGATGGTCTTCTTCTATCACGTCGTTCGTGACGCCTGGCGCCTGCGCCGCGGCGCCAGCGCCGGCACCGGGGGCAGCGCGTGGCTCGCCGGCGGCCTCGTCGCTCTCCTCTCGTTCTTCCTGCCGTCTTCGGCCGGTGCGGCGACGACGATCACTCTGACGCCGCCAGCGAGTGTCACCGTCGCGCACGTCGCTGCGACATCGAATCTGGCGCCGACAGTTCCCTCGAAGCGCGTCCCTGTGCCAGCGAGCGTCGGCCTGATGCCGCTCGCGCTGATGGCGAAGCGTCGAAGCGACCTGATGCGTCAACAACAGTTCACCGACACGGAGTTCGACGTCGAGGAGTCGATCGAGCTCTTGCGGTCACTCAATCCCGCGCTGCTCGGACAACTGCGCCACTTGATCGGTGACCGGCGCGACGGCGTGCTCGACGTGCCGCACGCCCTCGATGAGAACTCGGCCCGACGCGATTGCGTCGACCCGTACGTTGCCTGCGCGCTGTCCCCGTCGCCGTACGGGACGCTGGTCAGTTTCGCGCGTGAGGGCGGCGCCCTGGCGATCCAACCGACGTGGGGCAGCGATGACGTCATCGCGGCGACGGTGGCCCTGCACCACGGCAAGGTGGTCTTTGCCGAGAACGAGCACGAGTTGTTGCGGGCACTCGCGACGCGCACGGTCCGCAACAGCGTCGTCGTGTATCTCGGTAACCGCGGCGACCTGGACGACGAGTTGCTCGCCTGCTCGATCACGCTGTCGCCGCACCGTGAACAGTCGCGCGTCGTGGCCACGTCGTCGTGGTCCAGCGTCGCGCGGCCTCCGCGCCACGGCGGGGTGCGGGTCGAACTTCTGCGGGCCGAGCCGCATATCGCGGGCCTGTGCGAACCGCTCACGCCGACGCTGCGACGTCGCGGCATCGAGATGCTCGCCTACCTGGCGATGCATCGGCACGAGCCCGTGACCGGCGAGCGACTACGCACCCGCGTTCTCACCTACGCCGACGTGGACGCCTCACTGCGAACCCTCGCCAATACCGCGAGCGTGGTGCGTCGCAGCGCCGGCGCCGACGACGAGGGGCCGCGCCTGCACGCCGTCACGTCCTCGGGTCTCTACGCCACCCACGGCATCACCAGCGACGTCGAGGTCTTCACGACGTTGGTCGCACGGGCCCGTCAACTCGCCAACGTCGATGCCGCGCCTCTCGCTCACCAGGCGCTGGCGATGGTGAAGGGCGAGCCCCTCGCCAGTGCACTGCGGGGATTCGAATGGTTCCTCGCCGAAGGCTTCGCCGCACGGCTGTCGCGCGACAGCGAGTGGGCCGCGCTCGCCCTACATCACGACGCACTCGAGCACGGTCGCTACGAGATGGCCTTCTGGGCGCTGCAACAAGGTCTGCTCGTCGACCCCTACAGCGACGTCTTATTAGAGGCCAGCGCGAGGGTCCCGCGACTACGCGAGTTTGGCCGCGATGGACGTGGCCTTGCGCAAGACCTCCCCGTCGGCGCCGGTCGCGCTGTAGCGATGAGTTGGTCGCTCTACGGCTTCAGCAATCAGGTCACGAAGTAAGTCAGCGAACGGCACCGGCGGATCGACGAAGAGGTGCTTCGCCAGTGAACCGGGGATCGTATTGATCTCGTTCACGAACAGTTCGTCATCGCTCGCCAAAAAATCGACGCGCGCGACCCCGCGTACGGAGGCGACGCCGGCGATGGCCGTCGTGTAGCGCCGCACGGCGTCGGCCTGGGCGTCCGGCAACACTGCTGGAAGCTCGCGCGGTGCCGACACCATTCCTTCGCCGCCGACGTACTTGTCGCGATAGTCCAGTATCTCGCGGTCGACGCTGCGTCGAAGCGGCCGCTCGATAGCCGAGAGCGCCAACGTGGGATAGGTCCGCACGGCGATCTGGATATCCGACAGGTCGGCGCGGTACGGCTCGACGACACAGCCGAGAGCGAGGTGGGGATTCGACGTGAGCCGCGCCGAGGCGGTGGCCAGATCGGCGACCACGTCGATGCCGATTGACGACCCGCCGAAACGGGGCTTCAAGATATACGGACCCTCGAACGGCAACGAGGTCGTCGTGGCATCGAGCAAGACCCGCGGCAGAGTGGGGATGCCTTCAGACGCCATGACCGCCCCGAAGGACCACTTATCCATCCCCAAGGCAGCGCCCGCGACGGTCGGTCCGCTGTAGCGAACGCCCGCCAGGTCGAGCGCGGCCTGCAAGGAGCCGTCCTCCCCCGGTCCGCCGTGCGTCGCGAGCACCACGGCCTCCAGCTCGAGTGCACGGTCCTTGCCCATGCGCCCGGCGGTGAAAAATCCGCCGCGGTCGCCGAGGCGAAGGCTGAGTTCGCTCGAGCCCTTCGGCAGACCGTCGAGAAAGGCCTCGGCCTCGACGCCGCGCGCCACGCTGTAGAACCCGCCGGTCTTCGTCCAGTAGATGCCGACCGAGTCGCCCCCGGCGCGCTCGAGCTCATGCAGTGCCAGGAGCCCGGTCAGTATCGATATATCGTGCTCCGGCGTCGGTCCGCCGAACAACACGCCGACGCTCACCGGTTCTCTCGCAGCCAAGTCATGTGAGCATCAAGGGTAGTGGTCGGGCAGGTCGTTGAGATACAACACGCCGTCACCGGCAACCAGCGCGTTGCGGACCCACGTGACGGCCTCGTCGCGCGTATTGAACCGGCGAACCGGTCCCTCGAAGCCCAGCGTCAGCGGGACGGCGTTCGTGCGATTGACGATCACCAGTTCGGCGCGATTGAACGCCACCTTTCGCGCCAGCGCGAGATTTTCGCCGTACTGTTCGCGACCCAGTTCGACGAGTCCCGGGGTGACGACCACACGTCGACCGGTGAGCGGCAAGGTGGCGAGTACCTTCAACGCCGACGCCGCACTCGCGGGATTGGCGTTGAACGTGTCGTCGATGACCTCAACACCCGAGGCCGCGGTCACGACGTTGGAGCGGTTCTCGACGGCGTGCACGCGACGCAGTCGGTCGAGCAGGTGCGACGCGTCAACGCCCAGTTCGACCGCGGCGGCCAGGGCACACGCCAGGTTCGTCGGCTGCACCCCCGTGATGGCGGGACCCGAACCGATCTCCGCGCCGTCGACGGTGACGACCCAGTTCGGCCCCTCGACTCGCACGCGCACCGACGCCGATTCATTGTTCGAGCCTGCGGTGCGCACCCGCTTGCCGGCCTCGGCGAGCTTCTGCGGCCAGCGCGCCAGCACCAGATCGTCGATGTTGACGATGACCACGGTGGCCCGTTCAGTGATCTCGTACTTCGCGGCCTCGATGACGTCGAGGCGTTTCATGCGTTCCAGGTGGACCGGCCCGATTGCAGTGACGACAGCGATCTCGGGCACGCACCACGAACAGAGCGCGCTGATCTCACCGGGGCCGTAGGTACCCATCTCGGCGACGAAGATTCGTGTGCCGTCGGCCAGGTTCTCGTTGATCGCCCGCGAGAGTCCGGCGCGGTTGTTGAAGCTCCGTGGCGTGATGACAACCCCGTCGTCGCCCATGAGCTGGGCGAGGTGGTTCTTCGTCGATGTCTTGCCGTAGGACCCGGTGATGGCGACGACGCGAGGGCGCACCTGATTCAGTCGCGCGACGGCTTGGTCGACGAACCGTGTGGACCGGTGCTCCTCGTACGGCTTGAGGGCACGCGTCGTGAGATCTAACAAGACCGGCACGGCCCACACGACGACCGCGGCCGGATACCACGGCCTCGAGGCGACCAGTCCGATGAAGGCCACACCGACGGCCATCATCGTGGCGACGACCGCGGTCGTCGTCGCCCGGCGGGTCCACACGAGCGCACCCGTGCGGCCTCGTATTGACAGGCCCCACGGACAGAGCAGTCCGTAGGTCACGGCGACCGCGACGACGAAGAGTTCGTTCTTGAAAAAGAGTGCGGCGATGAAGACGAAGACGAGTACGTGGGTCAGCGTGATGGGACGTCGGTGTCCTCGTTCGGGCTTCGGTCGACGAAGATCTTGCTCGTAGCGCGAGGCGCCTTGAAACTCGTCGCGCGGTGCCGTCAGGACCGCCACGTCAAGCTGCGCCACGCGGACCTTCGATTTCGGCACCGTGGCGATCTGCGGCGATGACCATCGGCCGACGAAGCGCGCCATGGCGCTTGCCTCGTAGTGCTCGCGCTGCAGGACCCGCATCCAACGCAGCAACTGCGCGACGAAGGCCGCACTCAGCGCGACGCCGTAGAGGATGTTGAGGGCGATCTTCACTCGACCAGCGCCCCGACGATGTCACCCAACTTCGCCGGCGCTTCGGTTGGCACCAGGTGACCGATGCCGTCCAATACCGTCAGCGTGTGTGGCGTCCTCAACAGCGCCGCGGCCCGTGTCGCGACGCCGGGCGGCACTTCAGTGTCCGATGCACCCCAGAGCAAGGTCACGGGCGCGTCGAGGCGCACGAGTTCCTCTTCATAACTCTCGTTCACGCTGATGACGAGGACGTCGCGCATGACGCCGGTGGCGTTGCGGTAGTCGCGCGAGCCGTAGCGGTGGCGGGCCGCCTCCATTCGACCGTCGCCGACGATCTGGCGGGCGTGGAGCCAACGGATCGCGCGGTAGGCCAGCGGGGATCGGCGCGCGCTCGGTTGGCGCAACACAGGCGCGCCCGTCAATACCAGGTCGCGCACCATCTCGGGATGCGATGCCGCCAGCACGCAGGCCACGGTCCCGCCGAAGGAGTGACCAACGAGTACGAAGGGGCCGTCGCCGATCTCGCGCACAACGGGCTCGATGAGTTCGGCGTAGTAGCGAGCACCGCCCGCGTGTGGGGGCGTCGGCGAGGCACCGAATCCGGGAAGGTCGAGGGCGACCGATGCGACGCCTCGTCGGGCCAACTCACTGGCGGCCACGGCGAAATCTTGACCACGCCGTCCCCACCCGTGGAGCCAGATGACGCGAACGGGACCTACGCCGAACGGCTCACCAAACACGGTTCCGTCACCGTAGGCTCGCAGCACGTACATCAGGTTACTGACCTGGTGCGCGACCTTACGGAAGGTCACTGCGTACCGGTAGCGTCGTAGAAACATGGATGAGACGACCTTCACCCGCGATCTGCTCGTCGGCCTCACGCCCGAACAGCGTGAGGCCGTCATGTCTCCCTCACGCCGACTGCTCGTGCGCGCGACGGCCGGATCGGGGAAGACCCACGTCCTGGGACTGCGCATCCAGCGTCGCATCGCCGACGAGGAAGTGAGCGCGGACCAGGTCCTGGCCATGACGTTCACCCGCAAGGCCGGCGACGAACTTCGCAAACGACTCTTTCGCGCTGGGATCCGCGACGTGCGCGCCGGCACCTTCCACAAGATGGCGCTCAACATCGTCACGCAGTATCGCGAGGATCAACACCTCAAGGCGCTCACACTCGAACCGAGCCGTCGACGATTGGTCGCGGCGCTCGCAGTGCAACTGCGTGACAGCGGCGACTTGAAACTCGAAGAGTGGCAGTTACCGCGCGTCGAGCAAGAGATCGGCTGGGCGCTCTCCCAGGGATTCAACGGTGCGGAGTACGCGAAGAGTGCGCGCAAGTTACGCCGCGACGCGCCGTTGCCGCCGGCGCAATTCGCCGAGGTGCTCGACCGCTACGTCGGGCTGTGCCGTTCGCGCGGCGTCCTGGACTTTGACCTCTTACTCTCCGAGGCGATCTCGTTGTTGACCAATGAGCCGAACGTACTCGCGTCCTTTCGACACCACACGAAGTCGCTCTACGTCGATGAGGCACAAGACATGAACCCGTTGCAGTTCCGGCTGTTGCGACAGATGGCTGGCGATGACCCCGATCTGTTCTGCGTGGGCGACCCGAATCAGTCCATCTATGGCTTCAACGGCGCGAGCCCACAACTGCTCCACGAGATAGTGCGCACGTGGCCCGACACGGTCGTCTTGGATCTCACGCGCAATCACCGTTCGACCGCGAACATCATCGAAGTCGCGAGCACGTTGCTCGAAGAGGGCGCCGCCGGCATCGTGCCGGCCAAAGAGGACGGTGACATCCCGCGGATTCGCGCCTACAACACCGACGCCGAAGAGGCCGAGCACGTCGCGACGTGGCTGGCGGCCAACCACCAACCCGGCACGGCGTGGCGGTCGATGGCCGTGCTCGCGCGAACGAACGCGCAGCTCGAAGTGGTCGCCGGCTACCTCGACGCCGCGGGCATCCCCAACGAGCGGCGCGGTCCCGAACATTCTCCGGCCTCCGATCTCTTCGTGGCGCCCGACACTTCATCGCGTCGAAGTGACGACGAGCTGCATGACGCCGTCGCGCTCTCGACGATCCACCGCGCGAAGGGACTCGAGTTCAAGCACGTGGCGGCGATCGGGTGGGCCGAGGGGCAACTCCCCAACTACAACGCGACGACCGCCGCCGAGATCGCCGAAGAACAGCGCCTGGCCTATGTCGCGCTCAGTCGCGCCGAAGACTCGGTCCTCATCACATGGAGCCGTGCGCGCAATGATCCCCGCTATCCCGACCGCATGCCGTCGCGGTTCCTCGCGCCGATTGAGAAAGCCATCTCGGCGATCGAGGCGCGCAATGCCCCCCTCACGGGTGACGCACGCAAGGCGCGACTCGCCGCGATTCGCGCGGAACTCGAGGCCTCCGACGCGCTGGCGCCCCCCGACCAACCGCGGACCTTGCGAAAAAAGTCGGGCGGTATAGTTCGAGAAGACGGACATATCGGAGGTGACTCGTGACAGACGTAGTGAACCGATTCGCGGAAAACCAAGAGCAGTTGGTCTTTAATGTGCCACCGACGTTCGACACGGTGGAGGCCGAACGCCAACACCGCAAGGAGCGACTCGCCGGTGCCCTGCGCATTTTTGGCAAGCTCGGTTTCTCCGAGGGCGTCGCCGGACACATCACGGCGCGCGACCCCGAACTACTCGACCACTTCTGGGTCAATCCCTTCGGCATGAACTTCAAGCACATCCGGGTCTCGGACCTGATCCTCGTGAACCACGATGGGCAAGTCGTCGAGGGCAGGCGCCCCGTCAACCGCGCGGCCTTCGTCATTCACGCAGCGGTCCACGCCGCGCGACCCGACGTCATCGCTGCCGCCCACGCCCACTCGGTCTACGGCAAGGCGTTCTCGTCACTGGGTCGAGAACTCGATCCACTCACCCAAGACGCGTGCATCTTCTTCGAGGACCACGTGCTCGTCACCGAAGGCGGCGGACGCATCGTGCTCGATGAGGAGAGCGGTCGCATCCTGGCCAAGGGTCTCGGCGACAAGAAGGCCGCGATCCACCAGAACCATGGTCTCTTCACCGTCGGTCAGTCGGTCGACGAAGCGGCCTGGTGGTTCATCACGATGGAACGTACGTGCCAGGCCCAGTTGTTGGCCGAGGCCGCGGGCACACCCAAACTGGTGAACGCCGATGACGCGCGCTACACCTGCCAACAGACGGGCTATCCACTCGCGGGTTGGTTCTCCTTCCAACCGCTGTGGGACGACATCGTCAGGACCGACCCCGAACTCTTCGACTAGAGGTCGAACTCGCCGATGACCGGTGCGTGGTCCGAGGGTTTCACACCCTTGCGCTCGTCGCGGTCGACGTAACTTGCCGTCGCTCTGGCGAGCAACGCCTGGTCGACGAGGAGGAGGTCGATGCGCAGCCCCCAACCGCGATGAAACGAACCGTTGCGATAGTCCCACCACGAGTAGCTGGGTTCATCGGGATGCAGTGACCTTGTGAGGTCCGTGAGGCCGGTCGCCTCGAGCGCGCGAATGGCGTCACGCTCCGGTTCGCTGACATGCGTCGCACCGACGAAGAGCGACGGGTCGTAGCAATCGAAGTCGGTGGGCGTCACGTTGAAGTCACCCCCCACGACGATCGATTGACCGGCGTCGCGGGCGGCCAACAGCGCGCGGAGTTTGTCCAGCCATTGGAGCTTGTAGGCGTAGTGGGGGTTGTCGAGGGCGCGCCCATTGGGGACGTAACACGACATGACGCGCACGCCACCGCAGGTGGCGGCGATGAAGCGTGCTTCGGGGTCCTCGTCACCGAAGCCGCGCGTGACGTCATCGATGCCGAGCTTCGAAAGGATCGCTACGCCGTTCCACTGACCTTGGCCATAGTGGGCGCTCTCATAGCCCAGGTCCGACAGTTCCTTCGCCGGAAACTTCTCGTCGTTCTGTTTCGTCTCTTGGATCAAGACCACGTCGGGGCTGCGCGACGCGAGCCAGGCTTCAACGCGTCCGTAGCGCGCGGTCAGCGAATTGACGTTCCACGTGGCGACCTTCACGAGACGTCCGCCAAGATGAACAGCAGGTCCGCTTCCGCGGCGACCTTGCCCTCGACGCTCGCTCGACCGTGGCCCTTCCCGCCGCGAGCAGAGAGTTGCGTCATCTCGCACTCGAGCAGCACCGTGTCGCCCGGAATGACCTGACGCCGGAATCGCGCGTGTTCGACGCCACCAAAGAGCGGCAGTCGTCCGGTGTACGTGGGATCGGCCAGTACCGCCACGCCGCCGCACTGCGCGAGCGACTCGAGCAGGAGGACACCGGGCGTCGTCGGTCGGCCCGGGAAGTGTCCGGGGAAGAACCACTCGTCGCCCTTCAGGGTCCACAGGCCGCTCGCGCGAACCCCCGGCTCGATGGTGAGCATCTCGTCGAGCAAGAGGAAAGGCGGCCGGTGCGGCAGCCAGTCACTCGGTATCAACGACAGGTCGCTCACAGGAGCGCCAACTCCGCGATGCGCCGCTCGGCGTCCACCGTCACCAGTCGAAACGTCCGATGGTCGCCCCGCTTCAAGACGTCACGGGCGCGCGCCGGCGCAGGATCACCGAGCAACGTCGTCGGCGCGTAGCACTCGATCGATTGACCGTTCTTCAGAGTCACCTTGATCACGGCGCCGTGCGACGTGAACGCGGTCACCTCGCCTTCGACGCGGGTGCCGATGCGGTGCGCGCTTCGAAAGAGCGCGAAGTCCGCCTCGGGATTGACCGGGTGTCGACCGCGACGAAGTGCCACTGCCGGCGCCGGCGTCACGGGGGCCGCGACCTCTTTCGCCGGCTTCTTCGCCTTGGGGGGCGCCTTGGCGACTTGGACGTTTGCCTTCTTGGTGGCTCTGACGGACTTCTTCGGCGAATCGTCGACGACCTTCAGCGCCTTCTTGGCCTTTCGCGGAACCTTGGCGACCTTGGCCGGCACCTTTTTCGCCTTGGTCGCCTTCACCGGTGTCAGCGTCGTACCGATCGACGGCTTGGCGCCGTCGGCCAGTGTCACCGAGAGCTTCTTCACCGGTCGCGACGTCTTGGGGTTGCGAACCGGAAGGCGCGGCGTGAAGACCCAGCCCACGCCCTTCACGGGCTTACCCCCGATGAGGCGACCCTCATCGAAAAGCCACGGGTACTCGTCGTGGAACTCCTGGAACGAGTCATTGCTCAACACGACACCCTTGATGCGATCGGCAATCTTCAAGATGAACGCATCACCTCGGCCAATCGCTCCGGCCGGCGGCGTGACGATCTCCCCGGCCAGCTCGGCGCTCTTGAAGTGCGCGCGTTCATTGGTCGCCACGCGGTGCTCGAAGCTCGCGTCGGCGACCACGATCACTTCGGCGTTCGGGTGCTCATCGATGAACGCGCGAACCGCTTCATCCAGTTGCGCGAGGCTGGGCGTGACGCGACCCTCGGTGGCGAAATTCGATCCGTCAACGACGACGCGCAGCCGTGACGCGCGTACGGCACTCACGACAGCGCTCGCACCAGGAGGTCGGTCTGTTCGGCGCTGTGAATGAGTCCACTGCCGGTTGCCGGACTCGCCGACTCCGCGCGCGCCACGTGGCGCACGTCCATGCCACGGAACTGTGAGTGCATTTGGAGGTGGACGAAAGGCCACGCCCCCATGTTCTCTGGCTCTTCTTGGAGCCAGAGGACTTCACTCAGGTTCGGGTACCGCGACAGTGTCTCGTCGATGGCAGCGCGCGGCCACGGGTAGAGCTGCTCGACGCGAACGATCGCGACGTTCGTCGCGCCGGTCTCGTCGCGACGGCCAAGGGCTTCGTGGGCGATCTTGCCCGAGGCCAGGATCGCGCGCGTCACGAGCGCCGGGTCGGTCACGACGTCATCGAGCACACTCTGGAACGCACCGGTTTCGAACGCTTCGATCGGTGAGCGTGTCTGCACCGCACGCAGCATCGACTTGGGGGTGAAGACGATGAGTGGCGTCGGGTGAGCACGCAACACCTGTGAGCGAAGGAGGTGGAAGTACTGCGCCGACGTCGTCGGCTGGGCGACGCGGATGTTGTTGCGCGCCGACAACGACAAGAAGCGCTCCAACCGTCCGCTCGAGTGTTCGGGACCCTGGCCTTCGTATCCGTGGGGCAAGAGCATCACCAGGCTGGCGAGCTGACCCCACTTGTCCTCGGCGGCGACCAAGAAGTTGTCGATGATGATCTCGGCGCCGTTCATGAAGTCGCCGAACTGCGCCTCCCAGGCGACCAGCGTGTTCTGCGCCTCGACGGAGTAGCCGTACTCGAAGCCCAACGCGGCGTACTCACTCAAGAACGAGTCGCGCACCGTGAAGAATCCCTTGGAGTCCAAGCTCGCGAGCGGTACGAACTGCGCGCCGTTGTCAAAGTCGATCAGCGCAGCGTGGCGCTGGGAGAAGGTGCCGCGACGAGAGTCCTGACCGATGAGCCGGACGTTCGCGCCGGCGCTCACGAGTGATCCGATCGCGAGCGCTTCGCCGAGGGACCAGTCGACGGCGCCTTCTTCGAGCAGTGCGGCACGTTGGGTGAACTGGCGCTCGAGCTTCGGATGGATCGTGAAGCCCTCGGGTGCGCGCATGGTGGCGTGGGCGATCTCGAGGAGCGTGGCGCGATCGACGCCGGTCTCGGGGGCCGGTGCGTCGACGGGGACTTCCTGGAACGGCACGCCCTGGAGTTCGGGCACCGGCACCGTGCGCACCTCGTCGAGCACGCTCTGGAGTCGTTCGTTGAAGTCGTTCAGAGCCTGCTCGGCCTCGTCGATCGAGATGTCGCCGCGACGCACCAAGGTCTCGGTGTAGATCTTTCGCACTGAACGCATCTGGTCGATGATCTTGTACATCTGGGGCTGGGTGTAGCTCGGGTCGTCGCCCTCGTTGTGACCGAAACGTCGGTAACACACGATGTCGAGCACGACGTCGCGCTGAAACGTCCGTCGATAGTCGTAGGCCAGCCGCGCGGCGCGCATGCACGCCTCGGGGTCATCACCGTTGACGTGGAAGATCGGCGCCTGGATCATCTTGGCGACGTCGGTTGGATAGAAGCTCGAGCGCGCCGACTCCGGCGCGGTCGTGAAGCCGACCTGGTTGTTGATCACGATGTGGATCGCCCCTCCGACGTGATAGCCCGAGAGCTGACTCATGTTCAACGTCTCGGCGACGACGCCCTGGCCGGCGAAGGCCGCGTCGCCGTGGATCAAGATCGCGAGATACGGGTAGAACTCGACCACGGGGTCGATTCCGGTCCCGTCGCTGGGACGGATCACCAGGTCCTGCTTGGCACGCACGATACCCTCGACGACCGGCGAGACGGCTTCGAGGTGCGACGGGTTCGATGCCATCGAGACGTCGATGGTCGCGCCGCGCGGGTTCTTGAACTCCCCGCGCGCACCCTTGTGGTACTTGACGTCACCGCTGCCCTGGACGCTCTCGGGGTCGAGGTTCCCTTCGAACTCAGAGAAGATGTCGCTGTAGGACTTCCCGACGACGTTGGCCAACACGTTCAGACGTCCGCGGTGCGCCATGCCGATGACGACCTCTTTGGTGCCTTCATCGGCCGCGACGTCGAGGATCGTCTGGAGCGCGACAATGGTCGACTCCGCGCCCTCGAGTCCGAAGCGCTTCTGTCCGACGTAGCGCGAGTGCAAGAAGCGCTCGAACACCTCGGCCTCATTGAGCGCTCCGAGGATCCGGTGCTGTTCCTCATCGCTGAGCGACGAACTCACGCCCTCGACCCGCTCTTGAATCCAGCGCTTCTGCTCGGGGTCCATGATGTGCCCGTACTCGATGCCCGTCGTTCGACAGTAGGCCTCGCGCAGGATCGAGAGGATCTCTTCGAGCGTCGCGTCGCGCTTACCCGCGAGTCCGTCGACGACGAACGTGCGTTGCAGGTCCCACATGGTGAGCCCGTAACTCGCGATGTCCAGTTCCGGGTGTAGGGCCGGCGCCTCGCTGTGCAGTGGATCGAGGTGTGCGTTCAAGTGTCCGCGCACCCGATACATGTTGATCAGTTCTTGGACGCGAATCTGCTTCAAGATACGTTCGGCGTCGCCATCATTGAGCGACGGATTTCGATCCGGCGCCCATCGCGCTGGCTCATAGGGAATTCCGAGCGACGCGAAGACCTCGTCGTAGAAGTCGTGTTGACCGGTGAGACACTCCGCCACGTACTTCAAGAACAGTCCGGACTCGGCGCCCTGGATGATCCGGTGGTCGTAGGTCGAGGTCAGCGTGAGCACCTTACCGACGCCGAGTTCGGCGAGCGCGCGAGGGTCGGCCGCCTCGAAGCCGGGCGGCCAGCCGAGCGCGCCCACGCCAAAGATCGCGCCCTGTCCGGCCATGAGTCGAGGCACCGACTGCACCGTGCCGAGCGTCCCGGGGTTGGTCAAGGACACCGTCGCGCCGACGAAGTCGTCGGCGCCGAAGCTCGCGGAGTGGACCTTTCGCACGAGGTCCTCGTAGGCCAGCAGGAAGGCCCGAAAGTCCATGGTGTCGGCGTCGCGGATCACGGGTACCAAGAGGTTGCGTGTCCCGTCAGGGCGTTCGACGTCGACCGCGAGTCCGAGTCCGACGTGTTCGTGACGCCGTATACCCGGCGTGCCCTTCTTGTCGACCGCGTCGACGAAGGTCGCGTTCAGCGACGGGATCTTCGCCAGTCCCTTGACGATGGCGAAGGCGATGAAGTGGGTGAAGGAGACCTTGGCGCCACTCGAACGCGCCAGTGATTCGTTCAACGCGGCGCGGTTGATCTCCAAGAGACGAGCCGAGACGGTGCGCACACTGGTCGCGGTCGGGACGGCGAGGCTCGCTTCCATGTTGGCGACGATGCGCGCGGCCGCCCCGCGAAGCGGGGTCGCCTCGTCATCAATCTCCGGGTCCGCGACCGGCGTGGGAGGCGCCGCCGACGTCGCGACACTCGGTACTGTCGAACGCTGATAGTCGGCGAAGAATTCGCGCCAGCTCTCGGCAACCGACGTCGGATCGGCCAGGAATCGGTCGTACATGTCGTCGACGAGCCATGCGTTCGGCCCAAAGGAGCCCTTGCTCGAGCGAGACGACGTTGGTTCGGGGGGCGTAGTCACGACCACCAGCCTAGGGGTCGACGGGTGAGTTTCCGGTGGTTCACGGCGCTTCGAGGGGTAGCGTGCCTTCGTGAGTTCCCCCCAAACTCCCCACGGACTTCACTTCGTCGCCGCCTCGCCGGTTCCCGGTCTCGCGGTCGCCGAACGTCGTGTCGAGCACCCCGAAGCGACGGTCATCTGCATCCACGGAGGACTCGACCGCGGCGGCTCTTTCGCACGGCTGGCGCGGCGCATCGACCGCTTCGATCTGGTCACCTACGACCGTCGCGGCTATCAGGGTTCGCGCGCGCTCCAACCCCTCGGTCTCGCGAACCACGTCGGCGACCTCATCGCGCTCGCCCGTCACGAGCCAGAAAATCGGCCGATCATCCTGTTCGGACACAGCTTCGGCGGTGTCGTGGCCTTCGCGGCCGCGATCAAGGATCCATCGCTCGCTCGACTGGTCATCACCTACGAAGCGCCACTGCCGTGGATCTTGCAGCGCAGCGGCACGGCGACGCCCCTCGGGAACGACCCCGCCCTCGAAGCCGAGAAGTTCTTTCGGCGCGTCGTCTCCGATGGCGCGTGGGAGCGCCTGAGTGAGCTCGAACGCGACTCACGACGAAGAGACGGCCCCGCGCTCTTTGACGACATCGCACCCCTGCGGGCGCGGATCGCGATGTTCGACCTCGCGGCCTTGTCGACACCGGCGGTCTACGTCTACGGCGACGTCCTGGCGCCCGAGTTCTATCACCGACTCGCCGCCGAGTTGGCGTCGATCAATCCGATCATCCGGAGTCGACAGGTGAAGAACGCTGCCCATGGCGCGCACCTCTCGATCCCCGACCAACTCGCGGCGCTGATCAGTGAACTCTGGGACGACACGTGCGCGTCGGTGTAACGGGCTCGTCGGGTTTGATCGGCGCCGCCCTCGTGACGGCACTCGAAGAGCGCGACGACGACGTCGTTCGTTTCGTGCGTCCCGGCTCGACACACGGTGGCACCAACGTCATCCGCTGGGAACCGTCCAAGGGCCTCGTCGACGAGGACGACCTTCGGCGCGTCGGGGGCTTCGACGCGGTCGTGAATCTCGCGGGCGCGGGTATCGCGGATCGACGGTGGTCGACCCAACAGAAAGATCTCATTCGCACGTCACGCGTTCAAGCGACGACGCTGCTGGCCGACGTCTTACGGGCATCGTCGGGCACCGCGTACCTCGCGAGCGGCTCGGCCATCGGCGTCTACGGATCGCGCACTGACGAGACGCTCGATGAGACCTCTCGTCTCGGCGATGACTTCCTGGCGCGGGTCTGCATCGAGTGGGAGGCCGCCACCGACTCGCTCACCGACCAAGGATCGTCGGTGTCGCACCTACGCACCGGCATCGTGCTGACGCGTCGCGGTGGCGCGCTGCGAAAACAGCTCCCTCTCTTTCGACTCGGGATCGGTGGACCGATCGGTGACGGCCACCAGTGGCTCAGTCCGATCTCGTTGCGCGATGAGGTGCGCGCGATTCTCTGGTTGCTCGAGACGCGCGCAACCGGACCGTTCAATCTCGTGGCGCCGGCGGCGCTCTCCAATCGTGACTTCGCCGTCGCCCTGGCGCGACGCTTGCACCGACCTGCATTCGTGCGCGTGCCTCGCGCCGGTGTGCGCCTCGCGATCGGTCCGGAACTCGCCGACGCGACGGCCCTCGCGAGTCAGCGTGTCGTGCCCGCAGCACTCGTGTCCTCCGGCTTTCGTTTCGAGAGTCCCGACATCGAGTCGATCATCGACTCGGCCCTCGCCTGACCCCTGCGCGCCAAAGCGTGACCAGTAACGTAGAAATGACCCGTTCGTTGCGGGTGCGGTATCGATTGCCATTCACTGGCCTGGGCTGAAACCACTATGCACGTCGGACACTCCCTACGCCTCGCCATCGCCGCGGTGGTGTTGAGCAGCGTCGCGTTTGGCGCCGCACCCGCATTGGCCACCGTTCCCTCTGGCGGATCGGGCACGATCGTGTTCGCCGAGGCGCCCGGAGCGAATCCGAACTTCATCTTCCCCTATCTCGGGTGCGCCTACTCCTCGGTCAACAACATCAATCAGTTCCAGATGCTCATGTACCGACCGCTCTATTGGTTCGGTCTCGGCGCGTCAACGGCCTACATCCCTTCGCTGTCACTGGCGAACCGACCGACCTTCTCGCACGGCGACCGTACGGTCACCATCACGATGAAGGGCTGGCACTTCGCTGACGGCCAGGTCGTGAATGCCCGTTCGGTCATGTTCTTTCTCAATATGTACAAGGCCGATCCGACCGCGTACTGCGGCTACAACGACGGCTACGGAATTCCGGACCAGGTGAAGAGTGCGTCAGGACACGCCGACACGGTTCGCATCAACTTCACGACGACGGTGAATCCGAACTGGGTCCTCGACAACTACCTCTCGCAGATCACGCCGATGCCCGATCGCTGGGACCGATCCTCCGGCTCGCAGGTCGCGCACTGCGCGACCGGTGCCTTCGGCGCGGCGGCGACCGACGCGGCCTGCAGCGCGGTCATAGCGTACCTGACGAAGGAGGGTTCAACGACCTCGACCTTCACGAGCGCGCTGTGGCAAAGCGGCGACGACGGGCCGTGGCGGCTGACGTCATTCACGCCTACCGGCAACGCCACCTTTCAGCCCAACACCAAATACCAGGGCCCGCGCAAAGCGCAGGTCCGCTTCGTCAAAGAGGTCGCCTACACGACGATCCAAGGCGAAGAGAGCGACCTGCTCAACAACAACCTCTCGATTGGCTACGTCGACACGAGTGTCTTGTCGAGTCCGGCATCGGCACCCGGCAAGCTCGGTCCCAACTGGGTCGCGCTGGCCGCGCACTACCGACTCGAGAGCGCCTCGCCGTGGAGTTTCAACTACGCGGCATTCAATTTCACCTCGTCGGACCCGAACGCCGCGGCGGTCGATCAGCTCTACATCCGTCAAGCGCTGCAGTACACGGTCGACCAGCGCAACATCATCGAGACCGTCGATAAGGGCTACGGCTCGACGATCGACAGTCCCCTGCCGCCGAGTACGCCGCCGATGCTGGCCAAACCGATCGTCAACCCCTACCCGTTCAACTACGCCGCGGCGCGCACACTGCTCAGCGCTCACGGTTGGACACTCGTCAACAACGTGCAAACCTGCACCGACCCCGGCACGGGCACCGGACAGTGCGGCGCCAACATCGCCCAGGGCTACCAACTCAGCTTCAACGTCGTGTGGGCGGCCGGTTCGACGACGCTGGACTCGACGATGTCCGATGAGATCACCAACTGGGAGTCACTCGGCATCGTGATCACGCACAGTACCGACACGTTCAACAACGTCGTGAGCGACTGCACCGGCGCCAAGGCCTTCGAGATCTGCGCCTGGGGCTACGGCTGGTCCTACGTCCCGGCGGACTATCCCTCCGGTGAATCGCTGTTCCTGCCGGGCGGCGACTTCAACGTCGGCACCTACGCCAACCCCCAGATGACCGCGCTGATCAAGCGTTCGATCTATGGGACGTCGTCCTTGAGCGCCTACGCCACGTTCGCCGCTCAGCAACTCCCGGTGCTCTATCAGCCCCAGGCCAATTCGATCGTCGAGATCGCACGGACCTTGCGCAGCTCCATCGGCTTCGCGCCAAACCCTCTGGGCGATTTCAACCCGGAGTACCTGCACTACTGACCTTGGGTGGGCACGCCCGAGCCCTGGCGCACGCCCAAGCCCGAGAGGGCCGGTGACGAGTCCGTGATCGACGCGAGATGCCCCACCTCAATCTTTGTACGGGCCCAAACGACTAACTATCAGGACTTTCGACGCAGTTTTGCAATAACGCAGCGTTTCACTGTTATTAACGGCGCAAAAACTCCTTGGATATTGCCATTTTTCACGCGGGGTGCACATTCTCGACCGCATTATTGCGGATACAGTTGCCACTAATCCATCTGTGATGGAAAGACAAATTAAATGTGACCACAACCGTGGCACTGGGAGGATATTTAATATGCATTTTGGACGCAAACTTCGACTAGCGGTCACGGTGGGCCTTTCGGCCTGCGCGTTGTCGCTAGGTCTCATTGCTCCGACCGTGAGTGGCGCGAGCGCCCCTGCAGCTTCTGGAACCCTGACGTTTGCAGAGGGAGCAACCGCTAATCCGAACTGGATCTTCCCGTACGAATCGTGCCAGTACTGCTCGGTTGACAACATCAACCAGTTCCAGGACGAGATGTTCCGACCTCTCTACTGGTTCGGCCTCGGCGACAGTGTCACGCTCGTCCCGTCGCTTTCACTGGCCGACAGCCCCGTGTATTCGCACGGCGACAGGTCGGTGACCTTGAAGCTCAAGGGATGGAAGTTCGCTGACGGTCAAGTCGTGAACGCGCAGTCCGTCATGTTCTTCTTGAACATGTACAAGGCCGTCCCGGCTGACTTCTGGGGCTACAACCCCGGCTACGGCATTCCCGACCAGGTCGCGAACATCACCCACACGGCGATGACCGTCACGATCAACTTCAAGTCGGTCGTGAACCCGTTGTGGATCACGAACAACTACCTCGACCAGATCACGCCATTCCCGAACTCATGGGACGTCACCGCTGGTGGCGCGAAGTCTTCGTGCGCGACCGGTGCGTGGGGCGGCGCTTCGACGAAGGTCGCCTGCACCAACGTCTACAACTACCTGACCAACCTCTCGAGCCAGACCAACACGTACGACGGCAAGCTCTGGCAGAGCGGTGACACCGGTCCGTGGCGCTTGACGTCATTCGACAACCTTGGCAACTTGACCTTCCAGCCGAACCCGCACTACTCGGGTCCGGTGAAGCCGACGATCAAGTACGTAAAGGAAATCGCCTACACCACGACCCAGGCTGAAGAGAACGACCTCCAGGCCGGCAAGATCGACCTCGGCTACGTTGACCCGGGCGTGTTGACCTCTCCGGCGCCCGCGCCCGGCAAGGTGGGACCGAACTGGGGCAACCTGGCTGCCAAGTACAACTTGGCGACCGGCATCATCTGGGGCTTCAACTACATGCCGTTCAACTTCTCCTCAGGTGACCCGAAGCTCGAACTGGTGAACCAGTTGTACTTCCGCCAAGCCCTGCAAGAGGCCACCGACCAGACCGGCGTCGTGAAGAACGTCTTCAAGGGCTACGGCTTCCCGTCGTACGCACCGCTTCCGGCGATCGTGCCCGCGAACCTGTCCAAGAAGATCACCAACCCGTATCCCTTCAACCTGACGACCGCTGAGGCCCTCTTGACCTCGCACGGTTGGACGGTCAGTGGTGGTCAGGCCACCTGCACGAGCCCGGGCACCGGTGCCAGTGACTGTGGCGCTGGCGTCACCCAGGGTGAGGCAGCGGCGTTCAGCTTGATCTACGCGAGCGGCTCGCCCGCGCTGACCCAAGAGGTCTCCGCTGAGGTCGCTGACTGGGCTCAGATCGGCATCAAGGTTACGACCGCGACCGAAGGCTTCAACGCTGTGATCGGCGACTGTGCCGGCACGACCTACTCGCTCTGCTTCTGGGGCGGCGGTTGGACCTTCGTTCCGAACTACGACCCGACCGGTGAGACGCTCTTCGCCGTCGGTGGTGGTTTCAACGTCGGTGACTACAACAGCCCGACGATGACGGCCGACATCAAGGCGACGGACTTCGGTCACGCGAACTTGACGGCATACGCCAACTACGCCGCGCAGAACCTTCCGGTCCTGTACGAACCAGAAGGCACGCCGACCGGTGAGATCATCAAGACGCTGCACAGCAAGATTGGTTTCGCTGGCAGCCCGATCCTGAACTTCATGCCGGAGTACTACTACTGGTAGAGATTCATTCGGACGGATTCGTCCAATGAAAAAGGGCCTCCGAAAGGAGGCCCTTTTTCATTGCCCTTTTGTCGACGAACTCGCGGCCTCAGCCCGCTGGTGCCAATAATTCACCACGAGTGCTGCGGTAGACTTCCCACGTGTTCGCCTACGTCGTTCGAAGAATCATTCAGGCTTTCTTCGTTCTCCTCATCGTGATGCTGCTGACGTTCACGCTCCCCTACTTTGAGGTCCATGGCATTCGCGCGCCGGCATACACGGTCCTCGGCACGAAGGCCACGCCGTACAACGTCGCGGTGTGGGCGAAGCAGCACGGCATGGACGAGTCGTACTTCCAGCGATTCTGGACCTACGCGACCCAGGTGCTGTTCCACTTCAACCTCGGGCGCTCCTACAAGGAGAACTCCTCGGTGTGGGGCATCATCAGCCTCTACGTGCCGCGCACGATCTGGCTCGCGGCCGTTTCGCTCATGCTCACCACGGTCATCGCGATTCCCCTCGGTATCTACCAGGCGGCTCGTCGCAACACGATCGGTGACTACACCGCCACCGGCGTCGCCTTCGTCCTCTACGCCATGCCGTCATTCCTCCTCTGCATGCTCCTGCTCGACGCCTTCAGCTTCCACTTCCCACACCTCCCCAACTCGCCACCCCAGGGCGTGCAGGCGTGGGCCATGTTCACGAGCCCCAAGGGATTTATCCTCCCTGTCGCAGCGCTGACGATGCTCTCCGTGGCCGGTCTGAGCCGCTACATGCGCGGCACCGTGCTTGAGGTCATGGTCCAGGACTACGTCCGCACCGCGAAGGCCAAGGGCTGCAGCAGCCGTCGCACCCTCTTCAAGCACGCCTTTCGCAATGCCCTCGGCCCGATCATCGTCCTCTTGGGCCTCTCGATCCCCGCGCTGCTGGGTGGCGCGCTGATCATTGAGAGCGTCTTCAACTACGCCGGACTAGGGATCCAAACGGTCTTCGCGGCCGAGAACCTGGACGTGCCCACCGTGCTCGGCATCACGTTGCTCGTCGCCATCCTCACACTGCTCGGTAACCTGCTCGCCGACATCGCGCTCGGACTCGTGAATCCGCGGATCCGCATCGAGGGGACCGCCAGGTGACCGACCTCACTGAACGTCAGCGAATCGCTGCCCCGGAGCCGCCGGAACAGCCGATCACGCTCAAGGCCGATGACCAGATCGTTCCGATGTGGAAACAGCGCACCCGGATCTTCTTGCACAACCGGCTGGCGATCGCGTCGGTGCTCTTCCTGGTCATCACCGCGGCACTGTGCTTCTTGGTGCCGATCTTCCACCCCACGAACCAAACCAACCAGGCCGCGACCTTCGGCCTGCCCTGGAACGCACCACCGTCGTGGCATCACTGGCTCGGCACCGACAGTAACGGTTTCGACGAACTCGGTCGCATCTTCTACGGCGGCGAGTACTCGCTGACGTTGGGTTTCGTGGCCGGTTTCATCACCATCGTGGTCGGTACCACCTACGGCATGATCTCAGGCTTCGCCGGCGGCATCACCGACACCATCATGATGCGCATCATCGACGCCTTCCTCTCGATCCCCTACATCTTCCTCTTGATCACGTTGATCGCCATCTTCAACCGGTCGACGCTGTTCTTGATCTGCATCATCGGCTTCACGCTGTGGTGGGGCAACGCCCGTATCATCCGCGGTGACGCACTGCTCATTCGCCATCTCGAGTACTCCCAGGCCGCGACAGCCATGGGCGCGCGAAAGTGGCACATCATCCGTCGCCACGTCTTCCCGAACTCGATCAGCAACATCGTGACGGTGGCGACGTTCTCGGTCGCTGACGCGATCCTCTTCCTCTCGGCGCTGGGCTTCCTCGGTTTGGGAATCCAGGCGCCGCAGACCGACTGGGGCACCATGCTCCAGGCCGGCACCTCCCAGATCCAAAACGGCTTCTGGTGGGAGATCTACCCGTTGGCCCTGGTCTTCATCCTCGTGGTGGTCTCGATCAACTACATCGGTGACGCGCTGCGCGACGCCTTCGAAGTCCGCCTCCTCGAGCGATAAAGAGCGACCCCTCCTCGCTGGGGGCACCTCGCACCAGGTAGCGTTCGCCACCCAGGATTCCACGACAAGGATGACGGACCGTCACGCCGACGCGCGTACGGTTTACCGCCGGCTCAGGAGATAGGTCGAGATGACGCAGCTCATCGCGATGTACACGTAATAGGGCCAGATCGAATATTCGGAGAGAACGATCGGCCACCTCGAGAGCACTTCGGGATGGTCGGAGAACTGTTTTCGGCACACGCTGCGCAAGAACATGGTATCCATGACCGTGAACACGACAGTGATCAACGGAGCCAAGACCCGAACCGCCTCAAGGTGCGGCGAGGACCATTCGTAGGCAAAGAAGAAGATGACGTTGATCATGAAGGTAGCGCTGAAGAGGCCCATGCCGAGAAAGTAGAGCTGGCGTTGCTTCTCGATGGGTACGTCGCCACTGCTACCGAGTGAGCGGTCATCCATGTGCGCCAACCTGGGCCGTCACAACGTGCGACGCCGCGTGAGAGTCGCACACCGCCATCAAGGGTGATTGCGCTCGCGGCCACCTCGACGGCGCTCGCGAGCGCTTCGAGATCGGCGTCCGGTAGCTCGTTCAGCGTGCTCGCCACCGAGGCCGCGCGCAGCGTGAGGAGCAGTTGGCGAGGACCGCCTTCGAAGACCAGGGGCAGCTGAACCTTGCGCACGTGCACGCTCGTGAATCCGGCGTCGCTGACCAGCCGAGCAAGCGCGTCCGCGTCGCCGAAACCCCAGGGGCCGGCTTCATAGGCTGTCGCGGTCTCCAGGCCGAGTACTGATCCGAGTGCACTCCGCAGTGCCGCAAACGGCGGACAGTCCTCAATCGCGCACCACACGGCAACGCCCAGCGTCCCACCCGGACGCAGTGCTCGTCGCATCTCGGCCAACGCCGCCGGCCGGTCGGGAAAGAACTGAAGACCCTGTTGACAGGTCACCACGTCAAAGGAATCGTCAGGGACATCAAGTGCGTCAGCGGGACACTCGAGGTACTCGATGGGTGCGCTGGCGTCACTCGCTGTCTTGGCGCGCGCGAGTTGGAGCATCGATGGACTCAGGTCGCAACCGGTGACGCGCCCAGAACGACCAACGCGACGTGCAGCCTGACGGGCCACGGTGCCGGGCCCACAGGCGACATCGAGTACTGCGTCTCCGTCCTGAAGGCGCAACTCGTCGAGCAGGCGTGTGGCCCACGGCTCGAAGAGTCGCGGCACCATGATCTCGTCGTAGATTGACATCGCACTGAGCGACGCCGTCGCAAACGATGTTCCCCAATCCGGCGCTTCGCTCATCGTCGGTCCTCTCGCCTCGTCGATCCACCATTACACCTCACGAGGCGAGGTTTCTCAACCCCTCGCGGACTCGGAACTCCAACTCACGGTGCATGTCCTCACTCGATCCACTACCCAGTGGCGACTCACCAGAGCCACCCCGTTGTCCACCCGCGTCGATCTCGTATCGAACAAATCCTCGACGCCCGAGGCGCGGACGTGTGAACTCGAAGCGAACCTCGCCAATGGAGGTCGCGATGTCCGCGCTCCCCGTGGCGAACAGTTCGTCGACCGTGCGGTCGATGAGACCGAGCATCCACTGCGGCAAATCGAGCAACAACCGGTCCGTCGACAGCACTTCAAAGGCTTCGAGTCTTCCGTTGTCGAGAATTGCGTCGATGAAGGCGCGCGAGCCCCCTACGAAGGTCGAGTCACAATCGATCCCGGTGCCGACGCACCACGCCCGATCAGCGGGCCACCACACGTTCGGAGAGTGCCCTTCGAGCGTCCGCATCGCCTCCGTGAACGACGTGTCCAGTGAGGCCTCGTAGAGGAAGTAGTCGCGGTACGGAGTGTGGACCCTGGGCGATTCCCGCACTTCAATCGGAATCGGGCCCGGCACAGGAGAGGACGCGACCGTCGCGAGGGGGCCGTACCGAAGTCGCGTCCCCCATCCGAAACCGTCCCAAATGCAGCACCAGCACTGTCGGGGTGTATCGGTGAAGTCGCGCGCTATCTCCAGCAGTGCTCGCGCGTCATCTAGGTAGAGCGTGCCGTCCGCCGGGCCTTGGCTCCTCCATGGTCGTGGCTGTGGCGGGGCGTGCTCTGGCATCGCCACGGCGAGCCAGCGCGAGCGTGCGGTGAGTTCTTGCCCGCCCCACGTCGCGACGTCGATCCAGCGCACCAGCGCGTCGCCGTGTGCAGGCGTCTCAACGGGATGAAGGATTTGCGCATACGCGTCGAAGCCGGCCGGCACGATTGAAGAGACGGTTCCTTCCATGAGGTCAGAGAGTCGCTCGTTCACCCACGCGGCTTGATCGACGTCGATACTCCAATGCAGAGGAGCGGACGCGGTCATACGGACATCCTTACGCCACGAGGAAGGACTCGCCTCGTATGCGCCGAGGCCTTGTCGCTACAGCGAGGAGACGCGAGCGCCAATCGTGACTGGAGTCTGCAACGGGAAGTGGCACGCGGCCTGCTGACTCGGACCGAAGTCGCGAAACGGCGGCTCTTCGTTCGCGCAGATGTCCTGGGCGTATTCGCAACGAGTTCGGAAACGACAGCCCGACGGTGGGTGCACCGCAGAGGGCAGTTCGCCGGTGACCTGCTTGCCGTGACGGGCCCGGGCCTCGACGGGGTCGGGCACCGGCACCGCGTTGAGGAGGCCCTGTGTGTACGGGTGCGCCGGGTGACGAAAGACCGACTCGGCGTCACCGATCTCGACGATCTTGCCCAAGTACATGACGCCGATGGTGTCGGCCATGTAGTAGACCACCGCGAGGTCGTGACTCACGAACACGTAGGACAGGTTGTGTTCGCGCTGCAACTCTTTCATCAAGTTCAAGATCTGCGCCTGGATCGAGACGTCCAGCGCGGAGACTGGCTCGTCGGCGACGATCAGACGCGGATTGAGCGCGAGGGCACGGGCGAAGCCGATGCGCTGGCGCTGGCCGCCGGAGAACTCGTGCGGATAGCGGTCAGCGGCGAGCGGTTCGAGCCCCACCGCCAAGAGCAGCTCTCGGACTCGGGCCTTGCGCTGGGCCTTCGTGCCGTCGCCCTGGACGAGCAGCGGTTCTCCGAGGATCTCGGCGACCTTCATGCGAGGGTCGAGCGACGAGTACGGGTCTTGGAACATCATTTGGCGCTCGCGGCGTTCGACGCGCGTGGGCTTGTGCTTGCGCGAGGAGACCACCGCACCGTCGAAGAGAACCTCGCCGCCAGTGGGCGACTCCAGCCCGACCACCATGCGACCGATCGTCGTCTTGCCGCAACCCGATTCGCCGACGAGGCCGAACGTCTCACCCTCTTTGATGCCGAAGGTGACGTTGGAGACCGCGTGAATCGCTCCGACCTTGTGGCGGATGAGACCCGCCTTCACGGCGAACTCCTTGGTGAGATTCTCAACGCGAAGGAGTTCATTGGAGTCGGCCTTCTTCACGACCTCGGCGCGCGTCTCGGTTCGCACGACGATCGCCTGCGGACCGTCAACGGGGTGGAAGCAGGCAAACTCGTGATCATCGGTGCCGGTCAGTTCGGGCTCGACCTCGCGACACTGGTCGGTCGCGAATTGGCATCGAGGGGCGAAGCGGCAGCCGACGATCTCCTTTGAGAGGTCGGGTGGCAGACCTGCGATAGACGCCAACTCATGCTTGGTGGCGTTCTCGAGGTTGGGCATCGAGGCGAGCAGCGCCTGTGAGTACGGGTGGCGCATGGAGCGGAACAGTTCGAACGTCGAGGCCTCTTCGGCCTTCTTCCCGCCGTACATCACGACGACGCGGTCGGCGCGACCGGCGATGACACCCATGTCGTGGGTGATCAGCAGTACGCCCATCTTGAGTTCCTTGCGAAGGTTGTCGATGATGTCCAGGATCTGGGCCTGAATGGTCACGTCGAGCGCTGTCGTGGGTTCGTCGGCGATCAGCAGCTTTGGAGAACATACGAGGCCCATAGCGATGATGACGCGCTGGCGAAGTCCACCGGAGAGTTCGAAGGGATACTGATCGAGGCGCTCGGCCGGACGCGGCATCTCCACCATCTCGAGGACCTCGAGCGCCCGCTTTCGGGCATCTTCGTCGGTCGCGCCATTGTGAATTCGAAGGCCCTCACCGATCTGTCGCCCGATCTTCATGGTCGGGTTGAGCGAGCTCATCGGGTCCTGGGGAATCAGGGCGACGGTGCGACCCCGTTGGCTCTGCATCTCCTTCTCACTCAACGTCGACAGGTCGACGCCCTCGAGCTCGACGCTGCCCGAGGCGATACTGCCGTTGCCGGGCAGAAGGCGCATGATGGCCAAGCCGGAGGTCGTTTTACCGCAGCCGGATTCGCCCACGAGGCCGACGCACTGACCCGGTTCGATGTCAATGGAGAAGTTGTCGACTGCGGTAACGAATGACTTGCGAGTGGAAAATTTGACCTGAAGATTCTTTACGGAGAGCAGCGACGGCATGGTGTTCAATCATATCCCTTTGGGCAATATTCCAAGGGTCGCCGTCACCCAGCCCCAGGCGTCATTTCTCCTAATTAGCAGGCGGTTTGTTCCGGCAACTGCCACGAGTGTCGGTGATGGTCAGTTTGGCCCAAACGCCGGATCGCCTCCATGTGTGCCTTGGCCCCGTAACCCTTGTTGGACGACCAGCCGTAGTCGACGAAGTCGCGACCTAATTCCACCATCACCTGGTCGCGGTGGACCTTGGCCAGCACCGAGGCCGCAGCGATCGACGCACAGCATCGGTCACCCTTCACGATGGTCGTCGTGTTCATCGAGCGATAGGCGAGGTCCGGTGGATGCGCGGTCCCGAAGGCGACGTCGACTGGCGCACGCAGCAAGTTGAAGGAACCATCGATCAACGCCATGCTCGGACGAACCCGCAGTCCGTCGAGTGCGCGCGTCGCGGCGACCGCCAACGCGAGACGGAGCCCCCACGCGTCGATCTCTGCTGCGCTCACAAATCCGAGTGACCAGTCGGCCGCCCACTGCTGAAGGGGTTCGACCAACTCCTCACGAACGAGCGCCGTCAAGAGCTTCGAGTCATTCAGCGACGGTGGCGGTGGCGTTCGCCCGGTCACGACCACCGCGCCCACGACGAGCGGACCGGCCAGTGCGCCACGACCAACCTCGTCGATGCCGACGACCACTTCCCCGCGGTCCAAGTGTTCGCGCTCGTAGACCAGCCAATCAGTGTCCACGGTGGTCATGTTTTCAACAGTACCGAAGGCGCCTCCCCGTAACATGCACTCTCGTGAGTCCTGACGCCTTCGTGTTGCCCCTCAAGCGATTCGACCTCGCAAAGGAACGACTTCGCGCGAGCAACGTCGACGCGGTGACCGAGCTGGCGCAGCGCCTCGCGACCGACGTCATCGTGAGTTGCCGACCGCGTCACACGATCGTGCTCAGTGAAAGCGACGAGATCACTGTCTTCGCTACCGCACTCGGTTGCGAGGTGCTGCACTCTGACGCCACGGGACTCAATGACGCGGTGCAGCGGGCCTACGGGGCCCTTACGAGTCGCTTTGAGCGTCTCATCATCGTGCACGGTGACCTTCGCGATCCCGAAGGCCTCGGACGCTTCGACCCCGATGACGACATCACCATCGTCACCGATCATCGCGGACTCGGCACCAACGTCATGGCACTGCCGACGGGGCTGGACTTCCGTTTCGCCTACGGTGCGGATTCGGCGTCCCTGCACGTTCAAGAGGCCGAGCGCCTCGGCATTCGCGCCACCGTGATCGCGGACAGTCCCTGGCGCTTCGACGTTGATGAACCGGACGATTTGACGCCCTAACGGCACTTGAGGGGGGCCTAAGGCCCCCCTCAAGTGCCAAATCCCTGATGGGATTGGACTACTTCTTCGCAGCTGCCTTCTTGGCAGGACGCTTCGCGGCCTTCTTCGCAGGTCGCTTGGCGGCCTTCTTCGCAGCAGGACGCTTCTTAGCGGCGGCCTTCTTCGCAGGAGCCTTCTTCTTCGCAGCAGGTCGCTTGGCGGCCTTCTTCGCTGCTGGGCGCTTCTTAGCGGCGGCCTTCTTCGCAGGGGCCTTCTTCTTTGCTGCAGGACGCTTCGCGGCCTTCTTCGCTGGAGCCTTTTTGGCTACAGCCTTCTTCTTCGCGGCTGGTGCCACTTTCCCTCCTTGGGACTCAACGTTGAATCAATTTGGGACCTCGAGTGCACCACCGTGGTGATCTCGATTTCGGTACCGCATTGATAAACGTGTACTCGCTCATGTACCACCCAGCTTCACAGCTGTACGGCGACTGATCGCAGTGCACGGTCCGACGCGGAAAAGCGTTTTGCAAAAACGTCACAGGGACGTTTCACGCAACGTTCACCTCCTCCGCAGAAGGACATTTAAAAGTTCACTCGCTTTACACACCAATGTCAAGCATTTCGAAGTTTTTCTGCGACAGATGTTTTTCGTGCACAACGACGTCGGCATCTATTTAGGTCGCGGTGCACGCGGTGACGCGTCGAGTGGTGACGAACGTTCAACACTCGTACTCGGTCCAAGTCGAAGTGGAAAAACATCATCGATTGTTGTTCCGAATCTCCTGATCACAAATCGTTCTTGCGTCGTGACGTCAACGAAGAATGATGTCGTGTCGTTGATGTCGCGTAGTCGTCGCGATGGTGCAACGTTGCTCTTCGATCCATCGGGAACAGTGCGCACACCACCCGGTGTGCATCGAATCGGTTACTCACCGATTCGACAAAGTTTTTCGTGGGACGGCGCAATTCTCGCGTCGCGAAGCCTTATTGACATCGCGCGACGCGGTCGCGGCGATCGCAGTGACGATCACTGGACCGAACGCGCGGGCGCGCTCGTCGCGCCGTTGTTGCACGCGGCGGCACTTCGCGACGAGACATTGGGACAACTCGCCTCGCGCGTCGACGAACGACGCTGCGACGATTTCGTGCACGAACTCACCGATCGCTACGGCGAGCATCATCCGTCGGTGTCGCTGCTTCGCGGCGTGCTCGCCACCGAGGACCGTGAACGATCGAGTATCTGGTCGACGACGTCGGGACTCTTCGCCGGCGTGCGCACCGAGGCGGCGCGCGCCTCGTCGCGTGAGGCGCCGCTCGATCTGGACGCGTTCTTGAGCGGTCCGCACCAGCTCCACATCGTGGCGCCGAGCCGCCACCAGGCGGTGACGATCCCCTTGGTCGTCGGCCTCATCGAAGAGCTGGTCCACGCCACCTACGACCGCCACGAGGAAGGGGCCCGGCTCCTGCTGGCCCTGGACGAACTGGCCAACGTCGCGCCCTTGCCGCGACTGGCGGGCATCGTCTCTGAAGGCGGCGGTCAGGGGGTCCTCACCCTGGCCTGCCTCCAGGACCTCTCCCAGGCCCGGAGCCGCTGGGGCACCTCGGCCGACGGATTCCTCTCGCTCTTCCCGACGACGGTCGTCCTGCCGGGCATCGCCGATCGCCCGACGCTCGAGATGTTGCGCAACCTCGCCGGACGCGGCGCTCTACGAGACGCCGACGTACCAGTTCGGACGCAAGGGCAAGCGCGCCGGTCGCTCGTCGAGTTGGGTCGAGCGCGACCGCGCGACGATGAGCGACCTGGCCCAGGGGCGTCCGGGCTACGCCATGGGACTGGACCCGAGCAAGCAGATGAAGTGGATCGAACTGACCCCGGCCCACGCCCACCCTCGATTTCGTGGCTACCTGGAGCGCTCGGAGCGAGAACGCGGATCGTCGCGCGAGCGCTGACGCCACCGCTCGAGGTCGGGCGTCTCGAGCGGTCGCGCGCCTCGTTCACGAATCTGTGCGGTCATGCGCGCCTCGCGAACACTGATCGACGGTTCGCGCACGCCCCTCGCGCCGGTCAGCTCGGGTAGAGCGTGTCGACGGCGCGCTCAACGCTCGCCGGGCTGTTGACCGAACCGCGCGGCGTTGCTCCAGGCGGCGATCACGTGTCGGCGCGCGACGTCGTTGCGTCCCTCGAGCGCACCCGCGAATCCGTGCTCGTCGAGGGTCGAGCGGTGGCGCCCGGGTGGCTCGACGATGCCGAGCGCGTCGAAGCGCCCGCGGTCGTCGCGCCACTGGTCGATCGCGTCGCGACGCCGCCACTGCAACTTCTCACCGCGGTCGGCGTGGTGACCGCCCCAGAGCGCTCGGTATCCCTCGTCGAGACCGACCACTCGCTCGACGCCCTCGAACGATCGCCACGCCGTCCACGGCGTGTCGCTCACCCAATTCATGGCGCAGCGACGTCCGATAGAGCGCGTCGGCCGCGACGAGGTGGGCGAACAGCCCGCGACTGTCGAGCACCGAGCGTGACGAATCGGGTGACGCGCCCACCAGCACGTGATCGTGCAGGTGCGGCTCGCCGTGTCGATTGACCCCGTGGGTGAAGCTCACGATGCCGCTCCATCGACCGGCGACGTCGCGGTCCTCTCCCCCGCGCCGATCTCGAACGACCAGCGCGTGTTCTTCGAGGTAGTCAATCGCGGCGCTCACCGACGCGCGGTGCGCCGCGACGACGCCGGCTCCGTGTTCGGGGTCGACCGCGAGCAGGATCGACGTCGGCCGCGGGCGCGGCGACCACGATGTCGTAGCCGAGGACCGAGGAACGTGTCGTGCTTTGCAGCACGCTGCTGACGTCGCGCTCGATCATTGCAGGTCACCCGCACCGCGTAGCCACCAGCCCGGTCCGCCATCGCGCAGACCGTCGATCTCTTGGGCTCGGTCATCGGTGAAGTAACTCACGTCATTCGAGCGACGCGTCAATACCTTGATCATCGGACACCCCGGTGCCCAACGGTCGACTACAGGGAGGCGGCGATCCTCTTTGCGAGTTCGTGACCGGCCTTGGCGTACTTCGGCGTCGCGACGACCGCGCCCTCGCCGGCGCGCAACATCAATTGATCGAGGAACGGCTCGTTGCTCACGCGGAACTTGACCGCGTGACGACCGTCGTCCAAGGTCAGCCACTGCGCGTTGGGCAAGCGGCTCGAAGAGCCAGCGCAGCCCGGCGTCGATGACGACGATGACCTCGTCACCCTCCTCGCCGACCTGGGTGAGCCAGTTGATGACCGTGTCCGGCGGACGCTCCTCGGTGGCGTCGGACTTCGCGACGACGGCATTGATGCGGTCGACCCGGAAGGTTCGCCACGACTCTCGGGTCGTGCAGTACGCCCGGACGTAGGTGTGGCCGTTGAGGACCTTGATCTCGCGCGGCTCGATCGAGCGGCTTCGCGCCTCGTCGGCCGTAGCGGCGGTATAGAGGATCTTGATCTGCTGGTGATGCTCGACGGCATCTGAGACGTCAGCGAGCATGGTCTCGTTCGTCGCCATCTCGACCTGGACGTAGGAACTCGTGGCTCGTTCGATCTTCTCGATCGCCGAGAGAATCGCCGGGTCGTGATACACCCGTGAGGCCTCACGGAGGGCGATGTTGAGCTCGAACAGGTCGCGCCACATGTACGGCGAGGGCTCGTCGGCGCCCTCGGGCAGGTCACTGAAGTCCGCGCGATACGTCGAGTCGTCGTGCGCCTCGTCGTCCCAGTCGTCGCACTCCTTCAAGACATGGGCGGGAAAGGCACCGGTGCCGTCGGTCGAGCCGGCCATCGGTTCGAGGGCGACCAGTCGGTCCATGATCAAACGGACATGGTCCTCATCGAGCGAGAATCGCGTGGCCAACTCTGAGATACGAAGTCCGTCGTCGGCCACGTAGACCGCATGCAGGAGCTGCAAGGTCTGACCGAGCACGTCGTTGGTCGGTGGACCGGTGAAGGACATCTCATCGAACGAGGGCACCTTGCCGCGGTTGACGTTCTTCAACCAATCGGCGAGGTCGGCCTTCAAGGACTTGGGCGACTGGAGTCGGATGCGGTCGGCACCCTCGACGGCGAAGCGCAGAGCCGCGCGAGGGTTGTCGAAGCTGAGCCCCACCTCGACCTTGCCGTCCTTCTTATTGGCCGCGAGCGATCCGGGATACTGACGCACCAAGAGGTCGGCGTAGTTCTCATTGGTCGTCACGACCACGTCCATCGGCGTCGGTGAGCGCGAGAACTCCGGACGCCAGGCCCGCGCGACCTCGACGGCGGCATCGTCGTGCTCAAAGGTGTCGGGGAGCACGACGGGCATCGACGTGATGCGACTGAAGCGGTACCCCTTGATCTCCTGCGTGCCCTTCACACGCGCGATCAGATAGGTCACGCCGTTGAAGACGTCGATGAGGAGCGGCTCGACCAGGCGGGGCTTGTTCGCGCCGGACTGGTAGTCGAAGGCGAGCGCGCGATGCAGGTTGAGCGCGCGCATCACGGGCGTGTAGTACATCGAGGACTCGAGTCCCCCGTCGCTCGCCGGCACTTCGTTGAAGACGCTGAAGGCACCCGAGGCGCCGAAACCACAAAATCGCAGCGCCAGTCGCACGACGCGCTCCTCGTCGGGCGTGAAGTAGATCAGCGGCGCGTAGCCACTGGAGGGATCGATGCGGTACCCGACGGCGCCGTCACCCTTGGTCTCGGTCTCGATCTCAAAGCCCAGTTCTCGGATACGGGCCTTGTCACGCTCGAACTTCTGGCGCACGGCGCCCTCGTTGCCTTCGTAGGCGAGGACCTTGCGCGGACCCTTGGCGGTCACGGGAAACTCGTCGATCTTCAGTTCGCGGACGATCTCTTCTTGGGTCAGCGAGCCGTACTGCCAGGCGCGCTGGAGCAACAACACGAGCGCGATCAAGCGCTCGCGCGATTGCTCAACCCCTCCCCGAATGCTGCTCATCGAACTCCCGTCGTATTTGCACTACTGAGGGTACCCGCAAACGCGGGCGCGACGGCCCGATGACTGAGGGAGGCGAGCCCTAGATCGAGCGCCGCACGCCCGCCGCCAGCCAGAGGCATAGCGGCGAGTAGATGCGCTTGTCCAAGCGGTTGAACGTCGGTGAGTCGCTCCCCGGCGACAACGTCGACGTGCGTCCCAGGGCGCCGGCGACGCCACGAGTGGCGAGTATCGCCGCAACGACTCGCAACGCCGCGGACCGCAATGCTCGAGGCAACGGCACCAGACCAGCGACGAGCATCGCCGCACACGCGAGCGCCGACGCGACGCCCACACACGCAGCGAGTGACGGGACTTTGTCAGTGCCGACGACCGAATCGGCCAACTTTTCTCGGGTCCGAAACGGGAACGATGCGCCGAGTCCCCACGCCACGTGCACGGCGGCGATCGCGAACAGGACGAGGGCCGGAACGGTGCCCGACGAGCGCCCGCTGACGCCGGCAGGTGGAACGCTGCGCACGCCGGCAGGTGGAACGCTGCGCACGCCCGCCGTGCCGTGTGACACTGGTGACACTCGTGCGAACATGCAGGCACTTTAGCGACGGAAGGTCGCCGCGCTTCCACGCAACGACAGCCGATGAGTGGTGGGGTTGGACGCGGCGGGAATCCTTGCGCACGACTTCGAGGAGTCACCGGTCCAGAGGTTTCTGGAGCGGGTCGCAGTCGCTGAGCGCTGGTGCCCGCTACGCGCTGAGACTGCCCGGATCCGTAGGAACGTCGACGGCGTGCTCGCGCAGCGCCTCGAGAGGAACGATCTCTAGGGCCCGTTCATTCGTCGACGCCAGCACCACGAAGGCGGCAGCTCCCTCGTCGTGCGCGCGCAACCAATTGGCGGCCGTGACGCACCACCGGTCGCCAGGAACGAGTCCGGAAAAGCCGTACTGCGGCATCGGCGTCGAGAGGTCGTTCCCGATCGATCGTTGATGTTGCAAGAACTCGGCGGTCACCACCGCACAAATCGTATGGCTCCCGAAGTCCTCGGGCCCCGAGGTGCAACACCCATCGCGGTAGAAGCCCGTCATGGGATCTGTGCCACACAACTCCAACGGTTCACCGAGGACGTTGCGCTCGCCCGTGCCGTCAGATGAGGTCACTTCTGTGATTCGTTCGACACGCCGTTGCTCAGCGTGTCATCTCGTCGCCACGTGCCGGATCGCCCCCCGGACTTCTCCCAGAGCGCGACCTCTTCGATGGTCATCGTTCGATCGACGGACTTGCACATGTCATAGACGGTCAGCGCGGCAACCGTCACGGCCATCAGGGCTTCCATCTCGACGCCGGTTCGGTCCACGGTGTCGACGCTGGCTTCGACGTCGATGTGCGTGTCGGCAATCGTGAAGTTGACATGGACGTTGCCCACCAGAACCGGATGGGCCATGGGGAGCAGTGTCGCAGCATGTTTCGCCGCCTGGATGCCGGCGACGCGAGCGGTCGCCAAGACGTCACCTTTGTTCATGGCATTGGCAGCCACGAGCGCGGTGGTGTTCGCATCCATGTTGATGCGACACTTCGCCAAGGCGCGACGAGCCGAGACCTCAGAGGCACCGATCTCGCGGGGGAACGCTCCCCCGCTCGAGGGCCGGCGTAGTTGATGGAAGTCGTCCACGGCGCAATGATACCGACGGTCCGAATGGCCCCAGATTGGTCACGAGTAAACTGCCAAGGTTCCAGAAGTACGGGAGAGGCGATGCCGACATACGAATACGAATGCCAGGCCTGCCACCAACGGGTGGAGGCGGTCCAGCGATTCACGGATCCGGCCCTCACGGTGTGCGAGCACTGCGGCGGCGAGCTTCGTAAGGTCTTTTCGGCCGTCGGCGTGGTCTTCAAGGGCAGCGGTTTCTACAAGACCGACAGTCGAGGCGCCGACAAATCCTCGAAATCCACCTCGACGACACCCGCAGCTTCGAACACCGAATCGAGCGCGACGCCCGCGGCGACGCCCGCTCCGACATCGACGACCACGACGTCCTCGAGCGCCGACTAACTCCCCGACACAGCGATGTTGTCGATCGCGACGGTCTGGCCCGCGGCACTTCCGGGCAGCCACTCCTGGTCGCTTCCGACGTGTGCCACGTCCAACAGCATGCGCTGCAAGGTTGAGGCGACCGTGACCTCGCGCACCGGTTCGGCCAACTGACCGTCACGAATCATCAGTCCGGTCACGCCGACCGAGAAGTCGCCCGACACCGGATTCACGCCCGAGTGCACTCCGATGAACGATTCCACGAAGATGCCGTTACCTACCCGACGCAGAATCTCGGCCTGGTCAATGTCACCTGGCGTCGACTGCAGCGCACGGCATCCCGCCGACGGCGATCCGGCAATACCGCCACGCACTGCGCTGCCGGTCGACGCGGTGCCGGCGCGGCGCGCCGAGACGGTGTCGTAGACGAAGGCCTTCAACTGGCCGTGTTCGATGAGGACGTTGCGCCGACAAGCCAGTCCTTCGCCGTCATAGACCGAGGCCGCGAAATGTCGCGGATCCGTCGGATCGTCGAGCAGCGTGAAATTTGGTGCCGCGACCATCTCCCCGAGTCGGTTGGCGAAGAAGGAGCGACCGCGCACGACCGCTTCGCCGCTGAGGGCGCCGCCAATGATCGAGAACAACGTGGCCGCCGTACGCGGATCGAAGACCGCCGTGCACTTGAACGACTTCGGCTTCACGGCACCGAGCATTCGCGTCGCGCGGCGAATCGCGTCGTTGGCGGCCTTTTCGATGTCGAGTTCGCCGGGGGCGCGCCCCGCCGAGAGCCCCCAGCCCGTCTGGTCGTCGCCACCGTCATTGGCGATCGCCTCGACCGACACGTAGGCACCGGTACGCGCGTAGGACGCTCGGATCCCCGTCGTCGACGCGATGGCCGCTTCGGCGACGTAATCCGAGTAGTTCGCCGAGTCGACCTGACGGATCCGTGTATCGCCACTGCGCACCAATCGCTCGAGTTCGATCGCCATCGCGATCTTCTCGTCCAGTGGTGTACTCACGACCGCGTCATCTGTCAGCGTGAGCTCGACCGCGCGCACGCCGTCGGGACGCGCGAAGGCGACGAACTCGTCTTCGGTGGCGAAGGTCATGTTGTCGCGTGCCTCATGCAGCGCGTTCTCGACCGCCTCGTCATCGAGCGAGCCGGCCCACGCCGTCCCGACGCGGGCGCCACCGGCCCCGTCGCTCAGAATCCGAATCCCGAAACCGTTGGACGTCGCCGTCGTGAGCTCTTCGATCTCGCCCTGATAGGACTGGATCTCGGTGTCGACGCCGCTGGCGACGTAGACCTCGATCTCTTCAGCACCCTTCGCCGACTCGAGTATCCGTTGTGCTCGTTCGAGTAGTTGACTCACGCGGCCGCACCACCGATCGTCACGCCGGTGAGACGCATCGTCGCCTGACCGGTCCCCACGGGAACGCTCTGACCGTTCTTGCCACAGGTACCCGGGGTCATCGAGAAGTCCGACGCCACGGCGTCGACGCGTTGCAAGACGTCGGGGCCGTTGCCGATGAGGTTGCAGTCGCGCAGTGGTGCCGTGATCTTGCCGTCTTCGATCATGAAGGCCGCGGTCATACCAAAGACGAAGTCACCGGTCGCGGTGTTGACCTGCCCGCCCCCCAATTGCGCGACGTAGACGCCGTAGGGCGTCTGCGCAACGATCTCGTCGGCGTCGGAGTCACCTTCCAACAAGTACGTGTTCGTCATGCGCACCATGGGCAGGTGCTGGTAGCTCTGACGACGTCCATTGCCCGACGAGGCGCGTCCCTCTTTGCGCGAACGCAGGTAGTCCCACATGTAGTCGGTCAACACGCCGTTCTCGATGAGGACGTTGCGCGCGCCCGGACGGCCTTCGTCGTCGATAGCCAGGTAACCCCATTCACCCTCGACGGTGCCGTCATCGACGAGGGTCACCAATGGACTCGCCACGAGCTGTCCCACCTTGCCGGTGTACACCGAGGCGGACTTGAGGATCGCGTCGGCCTCGAGACCGTGGCCGCACGCCTCGTGGAACAAGATTCCACCCGAGCCGCCGGCCAGGACGACCGGCAGGTCGCCCGACGGTGCCGGTCGCGCGTCGAGTTTCGTGATCGCTTGACGGGCCGCGCCGCGCGCCGCCTCGGCGACCGCGTCGGGGCTCAGCAGTTCGAATCCGCGTGTTCCCGCGATCGGTCGATAGCCGGTTTGCATGCCGGTGTCGCCAGCCGCGATGCACGAGACGTTAAAGCGTGTCCGCACCTGGTGGTCGCCGGCGAAGAGACCGTCGGAGTTCGCGACGATGAAGTGTCGCGTGGAGTCACCCAGCGCGACCTGCACCTGCGTGATCGATGATCCCTCGGAGCGCGCCGCGTCATCGGCATGGTTCATCAGCTCGATCTTGCGCGCCTTGTCGACGTCGCCCGGGGGCACTGTCGCGCGACTCGGATGGTCGCGGAGGGGTCCAAGCGCGACCTCACGTACGCCGCCGCCGCCATCACGCGCCACGGCCGCCGCCGCGCGCGCGGCGGCAATGAGTCCGGTCTCGCTCAGGTCCGCCGTGTGCGCGAAGCCGGTGGTGTCGCCGACGACCACGCGGATGCCGGCACCGCGATCTCGTCCGGAACTCAGTTGTTCGACGCGGCGCTGGTCCAGCATCGCCGAAGATGTCGTGCGGTCCTCGACGAAGACCTCGGCAAACTCACCGCCGCGGGCCATCGCCTCGCCCAAGGTTCGTTCTACGACGTCGCGTTCAACCAGTGCAGTATTCATTCCCGCGAGCGTACCCGTGTAATAGACCGTCGCTACGTCACTTTCGAGCTTCGAAAGTAGGCTGGCGAGGTGATTCTCCCCTCGATTGAAACGCCGGCCGACCTCCAGAAGCTGTCTTACGAGGAGCTCGACGAACTCAGCGAGGAGATCCGACAGTTCATCATCGAGACGGTCACGACGAATCCGACCGGCGGCCACCTCGGCTCCAACTTGGGCGTCGTCGAATTGACGCTCGCGCTGCACCGTGTCTTCGACTCGCCCACGGACATCCTGCTCTGGGACACCGGACACCAGGCTTACGTCCACAAGCTGCTGACCGGACGACGCTACGGATTCAAGAACCTGCGCCAACGCGGCGGACTCTCTGGCTACCCGAACCGCTCGGAGAGCCAACACGACTGGATCGAGTCCAGTCACGCGTCGACCGCCCTCTCCTACGCTCACGGACTCTCCGTCGCTCTCCAACAGCGCAAGGAACTCATCGGCCACGGCGGCACGCGCCACGTGGTGGCCGTCGTGGGCGACGGCTCACTCACCGGCGGCATGGCCTATGAGGCGCTCAACAACCTCGGTCACTCGAATCAGCGCGTCGTCATCGTCTTGAACGACAACGGCCGTAGTTACGCACCAACCATCTCCAAGCTCTCGGAGTCACTCACCTCCCTACGACTCAACAAGACCTACCTGACCCTGCGTGGACGGCTCCGCCGCACCGTGCCGCATCTGCCCAAGGTCGGTAAGGCGGCCTACCTGGGCATCGACGGGCTCACGTCAGTCGTGCGCGAGATGGTGACCCCGCACACGTTCTTCGAGAACCTCGGCGTTCGCTACATCGGTCCCATCGACGGACACGACATCGAGTCAATCGAGAACACGCTGAAGAGTGCCGCGCTGTGGGATGGGCCGATCCTGGTCCACGTGCTGACGACCAAGGGCCTCGGCTACGACCCCGCTATTGACGACGACATGAAGATGCACGACTATAAATTGCCGGCACGCAACGAAGACGACGAAGTCGCGCCGCAGTCCTTCTCCGCGGCATTCTCCGATTCGTTGGTCGCACTCGCGAGCGCCGATGACCGCGTCGTGGCGATCACGGCGGCGATGGCCGGTCCCACGGGCCTGTTGAACTTCCAAGAGCGCTTCCCCGACCGGTTTCTTGACGTCGGAATTGCCGAGCAGCACGCCGTGACCGCCGCCGCCGGCATGGCGATGGGAGGCATGAAGCCCGTGGTCGCCATCTATTCGACGTTCTTCTCGCGGGCCTTTGACCAGGCCCACCTCGACGTCGGACTGTTGAACCTTCCGGTCGTGTTCGTCTTCGACCGTGCTGGCATCACCGGTGACGACGGCCCGAGCCACCACGGTCTCCTCGACATCGCGCTCTGCCTGGCCATTCCCAACATGACGGTCTTCGCACCCTCGACGGCCGAAGAGGTACCCGGCATGCTCGCGACCGCACTGTCGATGTCCACACCGACCGCTCTGCGCTTCCCCAAGACCCTCCCCAAGCCCTTCGACGGCAAGGTCGGCGATGGTCTGGAGGCGCGAAAGGTTCGCGGCGGTGACGGGTCTCTCTGTGTGCTCGCCGTGGGCAAGATGGCGCCGACGGCCTACAAGGCGCTGGAGCTCATGGGCGACGAGGCGAAGAGGGTGACGCTGTACGACGTGCGCGTCCTGCCACCCGACGCGACGATGATCGATGACGCGCTCGCGCACGAACGGGTGATGAGCGTGGAAGACGGCACCCGCCACGGTGGCGCGGGCACGTTGATGGTGTCGGCACTCCGCAGTCGGGCCCAGGACCTCGCGCGTCCGTTTCCCACGACGCGAATTCTCGGGACGCCGCGCGCCTATCTGGAACAACACCGGCCGGACAAGTTGCTGGCGGAATTGGGACTCGACCCCGAGGGTCTGGCGGCCGCCTTCACGCGACTGCTCGCCGATCAGCCCGAATTCGCACCGGCGCTACCGGAATCGCCGCGACCGAACTACTCGTAGTCGTTCGCCTCTCCGGATGCGACCATTAAATTGTCGCGGTGACCTACGACGTCGAGAAGCCCGACGAACAGTGGAAGGCCGAGCTCTCGGACGATCGTTACGCCGTGCTGCGACAGGCCTCGACCGAGATCCCCTGGACCGGCTCACTGTTGCACGTGAACACCGATGGCGTCTTCACCTGTGGTGGGTGCGGTCAACACCTCTTCACGAGTGAACAGAAGTTCGATTCCGGGTGCGGCTGGCCGAGTTTCGACGCCTGCGAACCAGGCACCATTATTGAGCGAGCGGATAACTCCTTGGCGCAACGCCCACGCACCGAGATCCTGTGTTCGAAGTGTGGCGGCCACCTCGGTCACGTCTTCAATGACGGACCGACGTCGACGGGACTGCGCTACTGCGTGAACTCCCTCGCCGTCGACTTCACCGAGGCGAACGACTAGACGTCGAGGAATCGTCGGATCGCAATCGCCGATCCGACCGATCCAATGCCGACACCGACGATCAGCACCACGATGTTCGTACCCACCAGCGCGCTCGTACTCAGCTGATACTCGTTGTGGAACGGGTACCAGATGTGGATCGCCGTGACCGCGACGATGGCGACCGCCGAGCCGAACAGTCCTTGGATGAATCCTTCGGTGATGTAGGGGATGCGGATGAACCAGTTCGTCGCGCCCACGAGTTTCATCACCGATACTTCTCTTCGTCTGGCGAAGATCGCCATTCGAATCGTGTTGAGGATCAAGACGGTCGCCGACAATAACAGCACGAGCGCCAACGCGAGACAGACGATCTGCAGGATTCGAATCGCTCGGTTCATCTCGCGGATCTGCTGCTCTGGCGCCGTGACCGTGTACACGCCGGGTTGGTGAATGAACGTCGACACCACCGTCAAGGCATCCGACGGCACCGTGGGAGTACAGCTGAACTTGGTCGGAATGGCGGACAACGGCAATACGCTTCTCTCGGATTGCGGCAGCGTCTTCTTCATTTCGGCGTAGTCCTCGGCCTGCGTGCGGTATTGGCAGGACTTCACAATCGGCAGATTGTTGAGTTCCGTCCGAACGTTCGAAATCTCACCCGTTGACGCAGTCGCCTGCATCCAGACCGTCACCCGAGTCCCCTGTTGCCACTGTGACGTCGCCTGTGCAGCACTCTGCTTCAAGAGCAACGCCGCACCGACGAGCGACAACGAGACGGCCACGGTGAGGATGGCGGCGATCGTCATCATTCGGTTGCGCCACAGGTTGGACAGCGTCTCTTTGACGGCGTAGCGGAGGTACACGCGCATTAGATGGCCACCCCCTCGTCGATCCCGTAGACGCCACGGACCTGGTCGCGAATCATCTCGCCCCTGTCGAGCTCGATGACGCGGCGGCGCATGCGGTCAACCAACGCCTTGTCGTGCGTCGCCATGACGACCGTCGTGCCGGTGCGGTTGATTCGTTCGAGCAGCGCCATGATCGACTCCGAGTTTGACGGGTCCAAGTTGCCGGTCGGTTCGTCCGCGAGGAGGATCAATGGCCGATTGACGAAGGCGCGCGCGACCGCGACGCGCTGTTGCTCACCGCCAGAGAGTTCGCCGGGCAGACTCTTCGCCTTATCCGACAGACCGACCAAGTCCAGGATCAGCGGCACCTGAGAGTCGACCGTCGAGCGCGGTCGCCCGATCACCTCGAGGGCGAAGGCGACGTTCTCAAAGACGGTCTTATTCGGCAGCAACCGAAAGTCCTGAAAGACGCAGCCGATGTTTCGGCGCAGGAACGGGACGCGGTATTTGGAGAGTTCGGTCAGATCGCGACCGGCTTCGAGGATCCGACCCTTGTCGGGGAGTTCTTCGCGAAGCAAGAGTCGCAGGAAGGTGGTCTTACCGGAACCGGACGCGCCGACGAGGAAGACGAACTCACCCTTTTCGATGTCGAGCGTGATGTCCTTGAGCGCCGGTGAGCCGTTCTTGTACGTCTTGGAGACATTCTCGAAGCGAATCACGCGAACACCCCCTCGGGTACGTAGTAGTTACGGTGCGTCGGCACCCGGATGGACACCAACCATTGTAGTTTGCCTATTTTGCGCAATCGTGCCACGGAACCCTCGGGTTACAGGGTTGTGCAACTTCTTACGAATGAAATCTCTGTCGTCGCAGTTCAGCTTCCATAAAGTCATCGAGATCGCCATCCAACACCGCGTCCACGTTGCCCGTTTCGTGTTCGGTGCGGTGATCTTTCACAAGTTGGTAAGGCGCTTGGACGTAACTGCGGATCTGTGAACCCCACGCGTTGTCCCCGCGATCGCCGCTCAACGCGTTCATCTCGGCCTGACGTTCGGCGCGGGCGCGTTCGGCCAACTTCGCTTCGAGGATCTGCATCGCACGCGCGCGGTTCTGGTGTTGACTCCGTTCGTTCTGACAACTCACCACGATGTTCGTCGGTAGGTGCGTGATGCGAATCGCCGAGTCGGTCTTGTTCACGTGTTGACCACCGGCACCGGACGACCGGTACGTGTCGATGCGCAGGTCCTTCTCGTCGATCTCGACTTCGGCCGCGTCGTCGTCCAACAACGGCGTCACGTCAAGACTCGCGAAGCTCGTCTGACGACGCGCCTGGGAGTCGAAGGGACTGATGCGCACGAGACGGTGCACGCCGCGCTCGGCCGACAGCCAACCGTACGCGAAGCGACCCTTGACGATGAAGGTCGCGGACAGTAGTCCGGCCTCTTGGCCTTCGGTCGCTTCATCGATCTCGACGCCGAAGCCCCGACGCTCGGCCCAGCGTGAGTACATGCGCAACAGCATCTCGGTCCAGTCCTGGGCGTCGGTGCCACCGGCGCCGGCGTGCAGTTCGACGATCGCGTCGTTCGCGTCGTAGGGTCCGCTGAAGAGGCTTTGCGTCTCGAGCGCGGCGATGTCGGTCTCGAGTGACGTCACCGTCGAGGACAGCTCATTCAACGACGACCAATCGGTCTCGCCTGCGGCCAGGGACTCGCGCGAGAACTCCGCGAGGACCAGTGAGTCATCGAGTGAGCCGCGCAACTCATCGAACTGCTCGAGATCGTTCGAGAGTCGTCCGAGTTCGGTCGTGGCCTGACGTGCCCGGTCCTGGTCGTCCCACAGGTTGGGGTCAGCGACGAGTTCACTCAGTACCGCGTGGCGTTCGCGACTGGCGTCGATCTTCAGGTACTCGCGTGCCGCGCTCCAGCGCGACTCCAGGTCCTCCAGCGTTGCGAGGGCCTCACGGAGGGCGTTCTCGGCCTTAGGGTCGGCCATGGCACTGCTTGTACTTCCGACCCGAGCCGCACCAGCACGGCTCGTTTCGTCCGATCTTGTCGCCCTGCTTGGGCAGCGGCTTCTTCGCCGCGCCGTTGGCCGCGCCGTGCGCCGGTAGCTCGGTCGCGCCCGGCGCCACGATGTTGGCGTTCGTGACGGCACCTTCGAGACCGTTGTCGGCCTCAGCCTCTTCGATCGCGTCGATGGCCGAGGCCTCGACGTGCGTGATGTACCGCACGAAATCGGCGTCGACGTTGCCGAGGAGCGCCTCGAACATCAGGTAGCCCTCCTTCTGCCATGCCGACAGCGGGTCAGTTTGGGCGATCTGACGAAGGTGGATGCCGTCTCGCAGGTAGTCCATGTCCGAGAGGTGGTCACGCCAGCGCTGGTCGAGGATCTGGAGCATGACGTCACGCTCGATCTCCTTGGCGGTGTCCATACCACCGGGGTACTCCTGGCACTTCTTCTCGTACTGACCGACCGCTTCATCGATGACGAGGGCCAAGATGTCGTCACGGTCTTGGTACTCCGCAAGCGCCTCGGCGCTCAGCGTCGTCGGATAGTAGTTGGTGAGTTCGGCGACCAGCTGATGCAGGTCCCAACCTTCGGAGAACTCGCCTTCGAGTCGGTCGTCCACGACATTCGTGAGGACCTCTTCGATTAAGACCACCGTCTCGTCGTGGATATCCTCACCGTCGATGACCTGTTGGCGTCGTCCGTAGATGACCTTGCGCTGTTCGTTCATCACCTCGTCGTACTTGAGCGTGTCCTTGCGGATCTCGGCGTTCTTGCCCTCGACGGTGTTCTGCGCACGCTCGATGGCCTTGGAGACCATCTTGGCCTCGATCGGTAGGTCGTCGGGCATCGTGCGGTCCATGACCCACGAGACGGCGCCGGTCGCGAAGAGTCGCAGCAGGTCGTCTTGCAGGGACAGGTAGAACCGGCTCTCACCCGGGTCGCCCTGTCGACCGGATCGACCGCGTAACTGGTTGTCGATGCGCCGCGAGTCGTGACGTTCCGAGCCGAGCACGTAGAGCCCACCGAGTTCGCGGACCTCGTTGCCTTCGGCCTCACAGACACTCTTGAAACTGGCCAACGCGCTTTGGTAGGCGGCGTCGAACTCCTCGGATCCCGGCTCGAAGCCGCGACCGAGCGCGTCGCGCGTCGCGAGACCCTCGTAGTTGCCCCCCAGCACGACGTCGACACCTCGACCGGCCATGTTGGTCGCGACGGTCACGGCGTGCTTTCGCCCCGCCTGGGCCACGATCTCGGCCTCGCGGAAATGTTGCTTCGCGTTCAGGACTTCGTGCGTGATCCCGGCGCGCGAGAGTTCGCGCGAGAGTAACTCTGATTTCTCAACGGACGCGGTGCCGAGCAGGATGGGCTGGCCGAGGTCACTTCGCTCACGCACGTCTTCGACGATCGCCGCGAACTTCGCCGCTTCGGTCTTGTAGATCAAGTCCGGCTGGTCGATGCGCACGAGCGGCTTGTTCGAAGGGATCGGCACGACGGAGAGCTTGTAGGTGTTGCCGAACTCGGCGGCCTCGGTCTCGGCGGTGCCGGTCATCCCCGCGAGCTTCTCGTACATGCGGAAGTAGTTCTGCAGGGTCACCGTCGCCCACGTGTGGTTCTCTTCTTGGATCCGCACGCGCTCCTTGGCCTCGACGGCCTGGTGAAGTCCGTCGGACCAGCGTCGGCCGTCAAGCGTGCGACCGGTGAACTCATCGACGATCTTCACTTCGCCAGCGTCGACCAGGTAGTCCTTGTCGCGGAAGTAGAGCTCCTTGGCGCGCAGCGCCTGTCCCAACTGGTGTACGTAGTTCGTCGAGACGGCGTCGTAGAGGTTGGTGACGCCCAATTGCTTCTCGACCTTCTCGATGCCCGACTCCATCGGCATCACGGTCTTCTTCTCTTCGTCCACTTCGTAGTCCACATCGCGAATCAAGGCCCGCGCGATCGAGGCGAATTGGTAGTAGAGCTTGGTCACGTCCGAGGCCGGACCGGAGATGATGAGCGGCGTGCGGGCCTCGTCGATCAGGATCGAGTCGACCTCGTCGACGATGGCGTAGTGGTGGCCGCGTTGCACCATGTGTTCGGCGCGGCGCGCCATGTTGTCACGCAGGTAGTCGAAGCCGAACTCGGTGTTCGTGCCGTAGGTGATGTCACAGGCGTAGGCCGCGCGCTTGTCCTCGGACTCAGGCATGTCCGGCCCGACGCGACCGACGGTGAGCCCGAGGAAGGTGTGGAGCGAGCCCATCCAGTTCGCGTCGCGTGTCGCCAGGTAGTCGTTCACCGTGACAACGTGCACGCCGTTGCCGGCGAGCGCATTGAGATACACCGGCAGGGTCGACACGAGGGTCTTACCCTCACCGGTCTTCATCTCGGCGATCCACCCGAAGTGCAGCGCCATGCCACCCATCAATTGCACGTCGTAGTGACGCTGTCCCAGCACTCGGGTCGCGGCCTCGCGCACGACGGCGAAGGCCTCGAGGAGCATGTCGTCCAGGTCTTCGCCGTCGGCGAGACGGGCCCGGAACTCATCGGTCTTGGCGCGCAGTTCAGCGTCGCTGAGTGCCGCCATCTCGTCGGCCAACTCGTTGATGGGCGGCACGAGTTCGGCCAGTTGACGTACGCGCTTGCCTTCGCCGGCCTTCAGAATCTTGCTAAATACAGTCATGTCAGGTTGTACCCTACCGGTCGTTGCCGTCTCTTCGATTGGGCTGCGAGTGCTGACCTGGTCTTTTACCCCACACTTGCCTGCGGCGGTGTCCGTGGGTCACGCCGGCAGCACGAGGCTCTCCGACGATGCGACCACACACTTCACCGGCTCTCCACGTAGCCGCTCTGGCTACCCGGAGGCAGGACTTACTTCTAAACCGCGCCATGCTCAGCGTCAACAAGACGCCTTACGTGGGTCGTTTCGCCCGCGACTGGCATCGACTTTCAACCACAGAACCACTCGCAGCCCAGCGTCAAGTCTAGGCCGTCCGCGCCTCAGGTCGTGGGTCGGACGATCAGCACCACGCAGAGGCGAAGTCCCAGCACGAGCGTCGCGATGGGCGCGAGGACTCGCCGCCACCCACTCGCGGTCTGCCACTCAAATCGCATGGCGCTGCGATGATGCGCGATCAACATCGCTCGCGACGCCCGAGCACGAGACACGCCCTCGATATGGGTGACCAGCGCGTCGGGCGTGGCCGCCACGTCGTGCCCGTGCTCGCGCATCTGCCAACACAGCGCCATGTCCTCGGCGAACATGAAGTAGCGCTCGTCGAAGCCGCCGACTTCTTCGAATCGATCGCGTCGCGCGAGGAAGAATGCGCCTGAGACCCAATCGACCGAACCGTCCTTGCGCGGCGAGCGATAGCGACGAGTGAAGGGATTATCCGGCCAGAGCGGAGCCAGCAACGCGTGCAGACCGGCGAGCCAAAAGTTCGGGAAGACGCGCTGCGATGGATAGACGCTCCCGTCGGGTCGCACGATCTGGGGCCCGACGATCGCGACGTTCGGGTGGTCGTCGAGAAACGCGACGAGCGCGGCCACCGCGCCCTCGTGCACCACCACATCAGGATTGGAGACCAGTAGATAACGCCGCGCCGGCGCCGCGGCCACGCCACGATTCACGCCTCGTCCGTAGCCGAGATTGAGCCTCGGGACCACCAGTACGACGTGTTGACCTGACAGCGCGGGCAACGTCGATCCCTCGTCGCCATTTTCCACGACGACGATGTCGGTGACACCGTTCGCGTGTAGTGAGTCGACGCAGTCGTCCAACGCTTGACCGGCGTGGAAATCCACGATCACCGCGGCGACGTCCGTCGCGACCTCGCTCACTGGTCGGCCTTTGCGCCGCGATCACGGATCAAGCGCGTCACGCCATCACGCCATTCCGGGAGAGGCGACCATCGGGACGAGAACTTTTCGGTCGCGAGGTCGCTTCGAATCGGACGTCTCGCGAGCGGCGCCGGATCCAACTCGGCGGTGGCGATCGCCGTCGCGAAGTCTTCGCCTCGACCAAGGATCTCCCCGACGTAGTGCGCGACGTCGAACCACGTGGTCGTACCGGTATTCGCGACGTGCCAGAGACCGCCGGGGCGCTCGCGCACGAGCGTCGCCACGACGCGCGCCAGGTCACTGGCGACGGTGACGGTACCGGTCTGGTCGTTCACGAAACGAACGGTGTCCCCCGAGAGCGCGCGCGCCGCGATGACATTGGCGACGTTCTTGCCGCGCACGCCCATCACCCACGACGTGCGCACGACCGTGTCGTCACTCGAGCAGAGCAACTCGCCGGCGCGCTTGGACGCGCCATAGACGTTGAGCGGATTGGTGACGTCCTCTTCGACGTAGGGGCCGCCTTTGTTGCCGTCGAAGACGTAGTCCGTCGAGATCGCGATGAGGTGCGCGCCGTACTCCTTGGCCGCGAGTGACATCGACTCGGTTCCCGCGGCGTTGACGGCGAAGCACGTTGACTCCTCGGTCTCGGCGCGGTCGACCGCCGTGTAGGCAGCCAGATGCACGATGACGTCCGGTCGCGACGCCGCCACCGCTCGCATCACGGCATCGCGGCTGGACACGTCGAGGTCGTGATGGCTCAGTCCCAGTACTTGAAACTCGCCCGCGGGGACCGGTCGGCCATCGGGCTGAAAGGAGACGTCGCCACCCGGTGGCACGACGCCATCGAGCACGTCGAGCACGTCGAGACCGACCTGTCCGGCGGCGCCCGTCACCAAGACCCTCGTTGCACGACTCACGACACACCGCCCTCATGGAGGCGCACGTGCACCACGTCACCGACCGACACGGTCACGACCTCGGAATCGGTGCGCACGAGTAACTGGCCGTACTCATCGACCGACTCCGCGAGCCCGATGATCGCGTCGTGCGCACGCTCCACGCGCACGGTCCGACCCACGGTCACCAGCGCACGTTGGTACTCGTCACGTAACCTGGCCTGACCGTCGACGTCATCGAGCAGCGCGCGACGGCTCTCGAGCTCTTCTAAGACGATGTCCAGGAGCGCCGGCGCCGTGATCGTCACGCCCGAGGCGGCGCGCACACTCGTCGAGTCGACGTCGGCCGGTCCCTCGTGGGTCAAGTTCACGCCGATGCCGACGACGACCGCCAGCCGTTCATCGACGGCGACGATCTCCGCCAGCAGTCCCGCAATCTTCGCGTCCCCGACGATCAGGTCGTTCGGCCACTTGAGCGCAGGTCGCACGCCACTGAGTCGCACGATGGCCGCGCGCGCCGAGAGCGCCACGCTGGCCACGACGAGTTGCAATTGGTCGGGGCCGACGTCCGGGCGCACGAGGATCGAGCACAGCAGCGACGCCCCCGGCGGCGACTCCCAGCGCCGATCGAGTCGCCCGCGACCGGCGCTCTGGAAATCAGCGACGGCGACGAGACCTTCCGGTGCACCCTCGGCGGCCCGAAGGGCCAGCCATGAGTTCGTGGAGTCGAGGACGTCGAAGTGTTCGATGCGCCAGACGATTGAACTCACAAGGAAACTCTACGGTTTTCAGCGCGAGTGGTAGAAAATTACAGGTCCGCAACGGAGGTTCGTGTGTTAAAGAAAGTCCTGATCGCCAATCGCGGCGAGATCGCGGTGCGCGTGATGCGCACCTGTCGAGAGATGGGCATCGCAACGGTCGCTGTCTACTCTGAACTCGACCGCAACGCACTCCACGTGCGTTTGGCCGACGAGGCGTACGCCCTCGGCGGACAGAGCGCCGCCGAGAGCTATCTCAACACCGACGCGATACTCGATGTGATTGCGCGCTCTGGCGCCGACGCCGTGCACCCGGGCTACGGCTTCTTTTCAGAGAACACGGAGTTCGCCCGGGCGATCACCTCGCGCGGTGTGACGTTCATCGGCCCCCCGCCGGAAGCGATCGAAGTGATGGGCGACAAGATCTCGAGCCGACTCGCCGCCGCCAAGGCCGGCGTCGAAGGCGTACCGGGCCGCAGTGAGGCGCTGAAGAACGCCAAGGAAGTCATCAAGTTCGGCAACGACGTCGGGTGGCCGGTCGCCATCAAGGCCGCCTACGGCGGCGGAGGACGCGGCATGAAGGTCGTGTCGTCGGCCGACGAGGCGGCCGACGCACTCGAGAGCGCCCAGCGCGAGGCGCAGAGTTACTTCGGACGTCCCGAGTGCTACGTGGAGCGCTACTTGACGCGACCGCGCCACGTCGAGATGCAGGTCCTCGCTGACGCACATGGCACCACGCTCTGGCTCGGGGAACGCGACTGCTCGGCCCAACGTCGTCACCAGAAATTGATCGAGGAGTCACCGGCGCCGAACTTCCCGGACGACGTTCGCCGCGCCATGGGCGAGGCCGCGGTTAAGGTCTCACGAGCCTGCGGGTACGTGAACGCCGGGACCGTCGAGTTCCTCTACCAAGACGGCGCCTTCTTCTTCTTGGAGATGAACACCCGCCTCCAGGTCGAACACCCGGTGACCGAGTTGGTGACCGGCCTCGACCTCGTCGAGTGGCAGCTGCGCATCGCGGCCGGTGAGGCACTCGACTTCACACAAGATGACGTGCGACGCGAGGGTCACGCCATCGAGGTGCGCATCAATGCCGAAGACCCGTCCGGTGGCAAGTTCATCCCGACGCCGGGCACGATTACCCGTTTCGATCAGCCCTCCGGTCCGGGCGTGCGACTCGACGCCGGCTACGGCGCCGGTGACGCGATCTCGCAGTACTACGACAATCTCATCGCAAAACTCGTGGTGTGGGCACCGGACCGCGAGCGCGCCCGTCGTCGGATGCTGCGCGCGATCGAAGAGACCACGATCGAGGGCGTCGCTACGACGTTGCCGGCTGACGTCGTCATCCTCAGCGACCAACAGTTCGTCGAGGGGACACACTCCACCAACTGGGTGGAGAGCGAACTCGATTTCACGACCTTGCCGGACGCGGCAACGACCGCGGTCTCGGTGGGTGATGGACAGGTGCGCAAGGACGTGACCGCCGAAGTCAACGGTCGACGCGTCACCGTCACGTTGTGGGTGCCGGAGACCGACGACGGACTCCCACGGGCCCAGAGCACCGCGGCCAAGCCGCGGCGCCAGCACCACGCCGGCGTCCTCGGGAGCGGCTCGGCCAACGTCGTCGTGCCGATGCAGGGAACGATCGTCAAGGTGAACGTCGACGTGGGCCAACAGGTCGAAGCAGGCGACACGGTCGTTATCCTCGAAGCGATGAAGATGGAGAATTCGGTCAACGCCGAAAAGTCCGGCGTCGTCGTGTCGATCAATGTGAGTGCGGGCGACTCGGTCAGTGCGGGCGACACGGTCGTGGTCGTCGAGTGAGCGCTCGAGAGGTCGCCGCCAGCACAATCCAGCGTCACGGCGATGCGTTGGTGGAACTCAGCCACTTCATCCACGCCCATCCCGAACTGGGCTACGTGGAATTCGAAAGCTCCGGTGCACTCGCCTTGTTGGCCGAAGACGCGGGCTTTCGAGTCGAACGCGCCATCGCCGACCTGCCGACCGCCTTTCGCGCCACGATGGGTGAAGGTGACCTGAACATCGTGTTCTGCGCCGAATTCGATGCGTTGCCCGACGTGGGTCACGCCTGCGGTCACAACATCATCGCCGCGTCGTCCCTCGGGGCCGCCATCGGTCTCGGTGCCGTGGCCGAGGAGTTGAACGTCACGGTGACGTTGCTCGGCACGCCTTCTGAAGAAGGCGGTGGCGGCAAGATCGACCTCATCCACGCTGGTTACTTCGACGGCGTGCACGCCGCGATGATGATCCATCCCTTCCCGACCGAACGACTCGACGCGCTCTGTCTCGCCGTCGATCACTTTGACGTCACCTTCGAAGGCAAGGAAGCACACGCCGCCGCCGCACCCTGGGTCGGCATCAACGCGCTCGACGCAATGACGATCTCCCAGGTGGCGATCGGACTCTTGCGCCAGCAGCTTCGCCCGGGTGACCTCGTACACGGCGTCGTGCTCGAAGGCGGTTCCGCGGCCAACATCATCCCGAGTCGCACCGTCGGTCGTTTCATGGCGCGCTCGCTCACCAGTGATCGACTCGCCGAGTTACGCGTGCGCGTCAATGCCTGTTTCGAGGCGGGCGCCGTGGCGACGGGCGCGTCGCTTCGAATCGAAGAGATCGGCAGTGCCTTTTCGCACATGGAATCTGACCCGGAGATCCTCGCCCACTACCGAACCGCCGCCGAGGCCCTCGGCCGCAGTTTCACCCTCGACGACGAAGGCGTCGATCGCCCGGCCATCTCGACCGATATGGCGAACGTCTCCCTGGTCGTTCCCTCGATTCACCCGATGTTGATGATTCCCACCAACGGCGCGGTCAATCACCAGCCCGAGTTCACGGCCGCGTGCATCACGCCGGAGGCCGATCGCGCGGTCCTCGCCGGAGCGATTGCACTCGCGCACACCGCGATTGGCGTGGCCCACGACGAGAAACTCCGCGCGCGATTGATGGCCCGCACGTGATGCTCGAACACGCCCTCTTGGCGGTGACGCCCGGGCGCGAAGAGGAGTTCGAGGCGTCCGCTCGCCTGGCGCTCCCGCTGCTCGATGCGGCCGAGGGTTGTCTCGGGGGCGAGATTCGTCGCCAAGAGGAAGACGGCTCGGTCTACCTGCTGCTCATCCGTTGGGCCTCAATCGCCGCGCACATGGCGTGGCGCGAGACCGACGACTTTCCCAAGTGGCGAGAGTTGACGTGGCCCTTCTATCTCGAACGGCCGGCCGTCACGCACTTCCACGAGCCGCATCTAGCTCGGCGAGTAGACCCCGAACTGCGCGCGCAGGACGTCGGCGACTTCGCCGAGGGTCGCCATTCGCGACAGCGCAGTCTTCATCGGATACAGCACGTTCTGCGAGCCTCGCGCGGCGTCGGCCAGGTCCTCGAGCGCGACGCGCACCGCGTCGTTGTCGCGGGTCGTCTTCAGCGTCCTCACCCGCGCGACCTGAGCACGCTGTTGTTCTTCGTCGATCGGGAACACGTCGGCCTTGGTGGACTCGCTCTCCTCGAAGCGGTTGACGCCGACGACGACCTTCTCGCCCCGGTCCACGCGACGCGCGAACTCGTACGCCGCGGTCTCGATCTCGTCTTGCATGTAGTGCGACTCGATCGCCGCGACCGCGCCGCCGCGAGCGTCGATTGCGTCGATGTACTCGCGCGCCAGTCGTTCGACCTCGCTCGTGAGCGACTCCACGAAGTACGAACCGGCCAACGGGTCCACGGTGTCGGCGATGCCGGACTCGTAGCCGAGTACCTGTTGGGTTCGCAGCGCGAGCTTCGCGGCGCGTTCGGTCGGCAGGCCCAGCGCCTCGTCGAAGCCGTTGGTGTGCAGCGACTGGGTGCCGCCCAGCGCCGCCGCGAGCGCCTGGATGGTGGTACGCACGATGTTGTTCTCGGGCTGTTGGGCGGTCAGCGTCGATCCACCGGTCTGAGTGTGGAATCGCAGAGTCATCGACTTGGGATCGGTGGCGCCAAAGCGATCACGCATGATCGAGGCCCAGAGCCGACGCGCCGCGCGGTACTTCGCGACCTCTTCGAACAGGTTGTTGTGCGCGTTGAAGAAGAAACTCAACCGTGGCGCGAAGTCCTCCAGCGCCAAACCCGCGTCGAGTGCGGCCTCGACGTAGGCGATGCCGTTGGCAAGGGTGAAAGCGATCTCTTGGACGGCGGTCGATCCGGCCTCTCGGATGTGATAGCCCGAAATCGAGATCGTGTTCCACTGGGACATCTCCTTGGCGCAGTAGGCGAAGGTGTCGACGACGAGGCGCATCGACTGGCGCGGCGGATAGATGTACGTGCCGCGTGCGACGTACTCTTTCAAGATGTCGTTTTGGATCGTGCCGCGCAGTTGGTCCCCGCGCACGCCCTGCTCTTCGCCGACCAACTGATAGAGCAGCAGCAACGTCGACGCAGTCGCGTTGATGGTCATCGACGTCGTCACCTGATCCAGCGGCAGGTCGGCCAAGAGGTCGCGCATGTCCTCCAACGACGAGATCGCGACGCCGACCTTGCCGACCTCACCCTCGGCGCGTGGGTGATCGGCGTCGTAGCCCATCTGCGTCGGTAGATCGAAGGCACAGGACAGCCCGGTTTGGCCGGCTTCGAGGAGGAACTTGAAGCGGAGGTTCGTCGCGGCCGCCGTACCGAAGCCGGCGTACTGGCGCATGGTCCACAGTCGTCCCCGGTACATCGTGGGCTGGACGCCGCGCGTGAAGGGATACTCCCCGGGCTCACCGAGTTCGGCGGACGGATCGAATCCCTTGAGGTCGGCGTCGTCGTAGACCGGCTGGACGACAATCCCCGAATCCGTACGGCGCTCGTCTGACGTCACGCGTTCAACGATAGGCGTTCGATACCGCGAACTGGATGGGCGGCGCTTAGACCGTGACCGGATGCGGCATGCAGAGGTCGTCGTACTCGGCGATCACGATCGGGCCGGCGTTCTCACCACAGGCCGGGCACGCCGGGTCACGTCGGACCTTGAACGTGCGAAAGCTCTCGTCCATCGAGTCATAGGTGAGGAGGCGACCGACGAGCGGATCACCGAGTTCGAGCAATAGCTTGATGGTCTCGAGCGCCTGGATCGAACCGACGATGCCCGGTAGGACACCCAGCACGCCCGCCTCGGCACAACTCGGCGCCAATTCCGGTGGCGGCGGTTCGGGGATCATGCATCGGTAGCACGGCCCGACGTAGGGGTTGAAGACGGTGACCTGTCCTTCGAAGCGGAAGATCGATCCGTGGACGACCGGGATGTGCTTGATGAGCGCCGCGTCGTTCACGAGGTAGCGCGTCGGAAAGTTGTCCGTGCCATCGACGATGACGTCGTAGCCGTCGATGATGTCCAAGATGTTGTCGGCGCCGAGCCTCGTGTCGTAGGTCAGTACCTTGACGTCGGGGTTCATTGCGGTAAGGGTCATCTTCGCGCTGTCGACCTTGCGCATGCCCACGCGCTCGACGTTGTGGAGGATCTGACGCTGGAGGTTCGAGGTGTCGACGACGTCCATGTCGATGATGCCAATCGTGCCGACGCCGGCCGCGGTCAGGTACAGCGCCGCGGGTGATCCCAGTCCCCCGGCTCCGAGGAGCAGCACCTTGGAGTCCAAGAGTCGCTGCTGGCCCTTCTCGCCGACTTCGGGGAGTAAGAGGTGGCGTTGGTAACGGATGCGCTGGTCGGCCGTGAGCACCTGTGGCGTCTTCCAGATGAGGCCCTCGTCCTTCCACTTGTTGAAGCCGCCGATGATCGACACGACGTCGCTGTAGCCAAGGTCTTGCAGGGTCTTGGCGGCGAACGCTGAACGCACGCCACCGGCGCAGTACACGGCGATCGGCGCATCCTTGTCCTGTAAACGGCTCTCAACGGAGAACTCCAGATTGCCGCGGGGAATGTGGACCGCGCCCGGGACGGCGCCTTGTTCGTACTCTTCGGGTTCGCGAACGTCGAGCAGCGTGAAGTGCTCCAGACGCGCGGCGACGTCCTGGGGGTCAATCTCCGTGATCTCGGCCTTGGCGGCGTTCAGTAGATCTCGAGGCGTCGGCAACGGTCGCTCCTTCTCAGTTCCGAAATCTTACCTGTTGAGTCATCAATCGTAAACGAGCTTCCTGCTAGACCCGACGAGTGGAACTTCGTGAACTGCTCGCGCGACGACGTATGGTCCGTTCCTTTGACGGAACCCCGGTCGATCCCCTGTGGTTGGCCGATCTCTGTGCGCAAGCCCTGTGGGCGCCGACGGCCGGTAACAGCGCCGGCGTTCGATTCCATACGATCGACGCAGCGCGTACTTCGCAGTACTTCGCCGTGGCGACCGACGAGCAGTGGCGTGCCAACGCGCGGCGCGCCGACGGTCTGCAACGCGCCGGCGCCGTCGTGCTGGTCACCTCGCGGCCGGGTGAGTACGTCGCTCGATACGCCGAGGCCGACAAGCGCGGCGCCGGGCTCGACGATGAATCCAATTGGCTGGTCCCGTACTGGCACACCGACGCCGCGATGGCGACGATGGCCTTGCTGCTGCTGCTCGAAGAGAGCGGGTGGCAGGCTGCGCTGTGGGGCAACTTCCGCCACGAGGCCGCAATCTTGACCTGGGCCGGCATCAGCGACGAAGACCTCTTCGCCACGGTGTTGATCGGCAAGGCCGACGGGAACGACGTCACGTCATCGTCTCTCGCGCGCGACGTACCGAGTCGCGCGTCGCGCGTACGCGCCGTCGAGCCCTAGCCGAGCGCCTCGTGGGCCACGGACTCGAGGAACTCGACGATCGTTCGCGTACTGAAGGCCGTCGCGCCCTTCGTCGTATAACCGCGAGCAGCGTCTGATCGGCTCGGCCCGGCGATGTCGATGTGTGCCCACGGGCGACCGTCCGTGAATCGCTGCAGTATCAGGGCCGCCGCGATCATCCCGCCGCTTCCGACTTTCCCCATGTTCTTCATGTCGGCCACGTCGGATTCGAGCGTCGCCTCATAGCTCTCGACCAGTGGCATGCGCCAGAGCAGCTCGCCGCTGCGCGCACTCGCGATGGCGAAGTAGTCAGCCAGTTCATCGGTGGACGTGAAGATCGCGCCGACGTCGTCACCCAGGGCGACGCGCTGCGCGCCGGTCAGCGTCGCGACGTCGATGATGGCGTCGGGATTCGCTTCGACCGCGAGGCTCAGGCCGTCGGCGAGGATCAAACGTCCCTCGGCGTCGGTGTTGAGGACCTCGATGGTGAGTCCGTTGCGGATAGTGAGCACGTCGCCGGGCTTGGTCGCCCGGTCGCTGGGCAGGTTCTCGGTCATGGGGGCGATTGCCGTGATCTTCACGTCGAGCGCCAAACGACTCGCAATCGAGACGGCCGCCATGACGATCGCCGCCCCGGTCATGTCGGTCTTCATCGCCTCTTGGCTGGCCGGAGGCTTGAGTGACAGACCGCCTGAGTCGAACGTGACCCCCTTGCCGACGAGCGCGACGTGGGGCAGCTCGACCTCGGGGCTGGGGTCGTAGGTCGCGTAGACCAGGCGACAGGGCTGAGCCGATCCCTCACCCACGCCCAGCAGTCCGCCCAGGCGTTCTTCACGAATGCGGGGTTCGCTCCAGATCTCGACGCGCACGTGCTCGTCGTCTTCGAGTCGGGACTGCACACGCCGCGCCAACTCTTTCGGCGGCATGTACCCGGCCGGTGAATCGACGAGGAACTTCGCCCAGTTGACACCGCTCGCGATGGCCTCGCCTCGTCGTGCGCCGTCAGTGACATCGTCGTGCGTCTCGACCGTCGGCAGAGGTGAACCGAGCGGCACGACGTCAAAGGTCGTCGTCGCGTCGCTCTGTTTGTATTTGTACGACGCAAGCAGTGCGCCGGTGACGAGCGCCTGTGCCGCGTCGAGCGGGTCGTCAATACCGTCGGTCGGCAAGAAGAACGCGACGGACCCGTCGTTGGCGCTGCGCGTCGCGGCGGCGCCCGCGAGTCGGTAGCTCTCCAGTGAGTTGTACGTCGAGCCGATACTGACGAAGGCGACGTTCGTGTCCTTCAGCGTGCGCAGCACTGTGATGCTTCCGGCCTCGGGCTTCAGTCCCTGCTTCGTGCACCATTCCTTCGACAGCGACCGTGGGATGCTCTGTCCGGCGATCGTCGCGGGTACCGAGTCGGCGATGTAGGCCGCGCCGTCGTCAAAGACGACTGGCACGACGACCGTCGGCTGGGTAGCGGCATCGACCGGCGTCGAGATTCGTGCTGTACGGGCCATTCGAACGTCCTTCAGTCTTGCGATTTCGCTGTGCGGTGATGCGAACCCTCAGCGAAACGCGCCATCGTCCACACCAGGTCACTAAGCCTATTGAGATACGCGACCACCACGGAGTCGCCCAACGCGTAGTCGACGGCGAGACGTTCCGCGCGACGCACCACGGTGCGCGCGACGTCGAGTGCGGCGGAGAGTTGGTTCTCACCGGGCACGATGAAATCCTTTGGTACGTCGAAGTGTTCTGACAGCGCGTCGATCTCGGCTTCGAGCGCAGCGATCATCTGGGCCGTGACGAGTGACTTCTCGGGGGCCAGCTTGCGTCGATTCTCTGGCGCGGTGGCGACTTCAGCCATGAGGACCCAGAGGTCTCGTTCGACCTTGATTAGGAGTTCGTCGAGTCGCGATCCTGGATCAGCGAGTGAGCGCGCCCACCCGAGCGACGCCTGGGCTTCGTCGACCGCGCCGTTCACGTCGATCTGCTGTGAACTCTTGCTCGCGCGTCCGCCGAAGTACAGCCCGGTCGTGCCGTCATCGCCGTCGCGCGTGTAGATCTTCACCGATGTCAGCGTAGTGATTCAGCGATGTTGGGGTTAGCCTGATGACTCAATGGAGTTCCCCGCGCGTCCGCCCTTCGCTCGACCCAGCGCGAGCGACCCGTATCTCAGCGCACTGCGCGATCGCGTGCTCATCTACGACGGTGCGACGGGCACGAATCTGCAACTCCAAGACCTCCACGCCGACGACTTTGGCGGCGCGGCCCTCGAAGGCTGCAACGAGATACTCGTCGCCACCAAACCCGGCGCCGTCGAATCGCTGCATCGTTCCTTCTTGGACGTCGGCGTCGACGTCATCGAAACGGACTCCTTCGGCGCTTTTTCAGTCGTGCTGAATGAGTACGGCATCGCCGAACGTTCCTTCGAACTGGCATTGGAGTCGGCTCGGATCGCGCGACGCGTCGCCGACGAGTACGCGAGCCTCGACTCGCCGCGCTTCGTTGCCGGCTCGATGGGTCCCGGGACGAAGTTCCCCTCCCTGGGCCAGATCACCTATGACGATCTCTCAGCGAGTTATGAGGAGATGGCCTTCGGTCTCCTCGAGGGCGGCGTCGACCTGTTGCTCGTCGAGACCGTCTATGACTTGCTCTCCGGTAAAGCCGCCATCGCTGCCTGTCATCGAGCGATGGTCCGTCACGGTCGAATCGTGCCGATCCAGGCTCAGGTCACCATCGAGTTGACCGGTCGGATGCTGCCCGGTACCGAGATCGGTGCGGCGATCACCGCGCTCAGCCCGCTCGGCATCGACGTCCTCGGTCTCAACTGCGCAACCGGTCCGGTCGAGATGTACGAACCGCTGCGCAATCTGCGTGATTCCTCGCCGATTCCCCTGTCGTGCCTGCCGAACGCGGGACTCCCAAGTGTCGTCAACGGCAAGATGCACTACGACCTCACGCCCGAAGCACTCGCAGAACACCTATCGAAGTTCGTCACGGAATACGGCGTGCAGGCCGTTGGCGGTTGTTGCGGCACGACGCCCGACCACATGGCCCGCGTCATCCAGGCGATTCGCCCGCTCACGGCAGCGACGCGGTCGCCACTCTTGGAACCTGCGGTCGCGTCCATCTATTCGGCCACGAACTATCAGCAGGACCGATCGGTGCTCCTCATCGGCGAACGCACCAACGCCAATGGCTCGAAGAGGTTTCGCGACGCCATGCTCGAAGGGGACTGGGACACGTGCGTCAGCATCGGTCGCGATCAGATCAAAGAGGGCGCGCACATCTTGGACGTCTGCGTCGACTACACGGGCGCCGACGGCGTCGCCGACATGAATGAGCTCATGAGCCGGATGGCGACACAGTCATCGGTGCCGCTGATGGTGGACACGACCGAGACCAAGGTCGCGCGCCAAGCGCTCACCTGGCTCGGCGGCAAGGCCCTCCTCAACTCGGTGAACCTGGAAGAGGGCGACGGACCCGGTACGCGCCTCGACGGGTTCCTCTCCCTCGCCGCCGAGTTCGGCGCGGCCATCGTCGCGACCTGCATCGATGAAGAGGGGCAGGCACGAACGGCCGAGTGGAAGGTTCGCGCGGCGCGTGCGATCACCGACCTCGCCGTCGCGCGCTACGGCCTCGATCCCCACGACATCTTCATCGACACGCTGGCACTGCCCCTGTCGACGGGCATGGTGGACTCACGTCGCGACGGCATCGAGACAATCGAAGCAATCCGCCGAATCAAGACCGAACTACCGGGTGTGCGCACGATCCTCGGACTTTCGAACATCTCATTCGGCCTCAACCCGGCCGCGCGTCAGGTTCTCAACAGCGTCTTCTTGCACGAGTGTTCCGACGCAGGACTCGACGCCGCGATCGTCCACGCCTCCAAACTCTTGCCGCTCAATCGGATCGACGAGGAGGCTCGCCGCGTCTGCCTTGACCTCATCTACGACCGGCGCAGCGACGACTACGACCCGCTCACCGTCCTCCTCGGTCTCTACGAGGGTGTCTCGAGTTCGAGTGCCGCGACCAGTTCCCTCGACGACCTCGAACTGACCGAGCGTCTGCGCCGACGCATCATCGACGGCGCGCGCGTCGGTCTGGAAGTGGACCTCGACGCCGCCATGGCTGAAGGGATGGCACCGCTCGACATCGTGAACGACCTGCTCCTGGACGGCATGCGTACGGTCGGCGACCTCTTCGCGTCGGGCGAGATGCAGCTTCCCTTCGTGTTGCAGAGCGCCGAGACGATGAAATCGGCCGTCGCGCACTTGGAGCCGCACATGGAAAAGAGCGATCAGGGTGGTCGAGGTCGCGTCGTGCTGGCAACGGTGAAGGGTGACGTCCACGACATCGGCAAGAACCTCGTCGACATCATCCTCACCAACAACGGCTACGAGGTCTTCAACCTGGGCATCAAGGTCGGCGTCAATGAGATGTTGAGCGCGCTCGAAGAGCACCAGGCCGACGCACTCGGCATGAGCGGACTGTTGGTGAAGAGCACGCTCATCATGCGAGAGAACCTGGAGCTCATGAACGAGCGGGGCATGAGTCACGTCCCGGTCTTGCTCGGCGGAGCCGCGCTCACGCGCACCTACGTCGAACGCGACCTGCGCCAGGTCTACGGCGGCCGACTCTTCTACGGCAAGGACGCCTTCGAGGGTCTGCGCGTGCTGGACCGTCTGGGCGAATTGCGCCACGGCGACGAGGACGATCCCACCTTTGGTCGCGAGATCTCTGAACGCAAGGTCTTTCGACGGATCCGTGGCGACGACGGTGAGGCGCCCGAGGGACTGCCGAGTCGCAGCCCCGACGTGGACGATGACAACCCGCTGTTCACGCCACCGTTCCTCGGCAGTCGCGTCGCCAAGGGCATGTCGGTCGATGAGATCAGCGAGTACCTGAATCTGACCGCGCTCTTTCGCAATCAGTGGGGCTTTCGACCGGAGAACGGCGAGGATGACCCCGCCTTCAAGGAGCGTGTCAGCGCGACGCTGCGCGAACAACTCGCTATCGCCAAGGAGGAATCGCTCCTGGTCCCCCAGGTGGTCTGGGGCCACTACGCCGCCGCGTCCGAGGGCAACGACCTCATCCTCTACAGCGATGACACGCGAACCTCGGAGGTCACGCGCTTCACGTTCCCGCGCCAGCGGGTCGCGCCGTTCCTCTGTATCGCAGACTTCTTTCGGTCCGTCGAGAGCAGCGACTTGGACTACGCCAGCTTCATGCTCGTGACGATGGGGTCACGCGTCTCAGAACGTTGCCAGGAACTCTTCGCGGGGAACCACTACACCGACTACCTGATGCTGCACGGCCTCGGCGTCGAGATGGCCGAAGCGCTGGCCGAGATGTGGCACAAGCGCATCCGTGACGAACTCGGCTACGTAGAAGAAGACGGCCCGACGCTCACCGGTCTGTTCCGCCAGCAATATCGCGGCGGTCGCTACTCGTGGGGCTACCCCGCCTGTCCCGATCTCACCGACAACGCCAAGGTCGCGCAATTACTCGAAAGCGAACGGATCGGCGTGACGGTCTCCGAGGGCTTCCAACTTCATCCCGAACAGACGACCGACGCGATCATCTGTCACCACCCGATGGCGAAGTACTTCGTCGCCTAACGACGTCGCGCGGTCACTCCAGCGATTTGGCGCACGAGATGATGGCAGCAGCTAGTGCTTTGGCGCCGGCCTTCCACTTCGCCTCGTACTTGACCACGCTCGCGTCAAGCTTCGTGACGCTGGAACTGTTGACGTAGTACTTCAAGACGACGACGACTTCGTTCAAGACGGCCTTGGTCGAGGCGTTCGGTGCTTCCTTGGCCAACGTCTCGTAGAACGGCTCGAGGGACTTGGCCCACGCGCGGTAGGACGACAGGTTCTTCGGGTTCGGCACCGTCGCCGGGCGATAACTGATGATGGTCGTGCAAAAGGCACTCGGACCGGCCGACCTGATGCTCGACGCCGAGGCGCTTGGCGCGCCGAAGCCGATCGAGACCAATAGCGTCGCCGACGCCAGTACTCCCGCAATCGCCGATCGTGATCGACCGCTCAGATAGTTGGTGCGGATCTTCAACGTAACTCCTTTATCCGGGGGCCCCAGCCCCGTTCGCACGATTCAACGTGTCACGAATTCCAAATGGTACGGACCGTTTCTACCACCGGGGACGCGGAGAGCACCGAACACTTTTCATCAATTTCTGGGGCCCGCCGAAAGGACAGCACTGCTAAGGAACCGCGACGATCATTCGTGGTTGCCGGCGCCCATGATCGTGACCACGGTATGCATGACCGGCTCGACGAAGACGCTGATCGCGCTGCCGGGCACCGGCATCTCTTCGAGCACGATGGTGCCGCCGAGTTCGCGGATTTTGTTGCGCGCCACCTCGAGCGTGTCAACGACGTAGATCGAGTTCCACTGCGCATTAGGTCGCTCCGGGATCTGATTCTGCGAGACACTCGCGAACCACTGCTCTCCGACGTTGAGGACCTTCATGCCTGGTGACGGTTCAATGACCGTGTGACCGGTCAACGTCGAGTAGTAGGCGGCGGCGGCGTCCGGGTCATTGGAGGCGTGGTCGAACCAACCCGGTGCGTTTGCTTCGTACGCGACGCCGAAGCCGCGGAACTCTCGCGCCTCCCACAACCCGTGCACTGCGCCCGTCGGGTCGGTGACGAGTGCCATGATGCCTGCTCCGGGTATCTCCATGGGTCCCATGAACACCGTGCCGCCGAGTTCGGCGGCCGTCGCGGCCGACGCGTTGATGTCGTCGGTGTAGAAGTACGGCACCATCACACCAGCACCGCCAGGACCCTGACCGAGGCCCATCACGGGTGACCCGTTATAGGACGCGATCGAGTAATACCCCATCTGTTCCTCGCCCACCTCCCACGTCCATCCGTAGAGGTCGGAGTAGAACTTCATCAGTGCTTCGCGTTGTTCCGTGGTCTCGACAGCGGCATCGACCCAACCCGGAATTCCAATTGTTATGTTGTCAAGTTTTGGCATAGCGGCAGTATTTCACAGCCCACTGACATCGTGCACGGCCGAGGGCGAACTCTCCGTGACGGATGTGCAGCAACTCGATGATGGGGAGTGCGCCTATCGACGGCGAGGTGCGGCCACGGGTGTGGCGTCGCTCAACGCCTCGCGGGCGTGATAGCTCGAACGAGTGAGCGGCGAGGACTGCACGTGCTTGAGGCCGAGGCGACGTCCGCGTTCGGCAAGGTCGTCGAACTCCCACGGCTCCCAGTACCGCGCGACCGGTAGATGTTCGGCCGTCGGACGCAGGTACTGACCAATCGTGGCGATCGACACACCGACCGACGCCATATCGGCGAGGACCTCTTCGACTTCGTCGGCGCTCTCGCCGAGTCCGACCATCAGCCCGGATTTCGTAGTGAGTCCCGCCTGGACGCTGCGCGACAAGACCGCGAGCGATCGTAGGTACCCGGCGCTCGGTCGCACTGCGCGTTGCAAGCGCGCCACGGTTTCGACGTTGTGATTCAAGACGTCCGGGCGCGCGTCAATGATCAATTGCAGGGAGGAGGCATCGCCTTTGAGGTCACTGGTGAGCACCTCGACGTCCGTCAGGCGCGAGCGATCGCGAATGGCCAGAATCGTCGCGGCGATTGCACCCGCTCCGCCGTCGGCGAGGTCATCACGCGCCACGCACGTGATGACCGCGTGCGCCAGCCCCAATCGCACCACGGCTTCGGCGACGCGTTCCGGTTCGGTCGGATCGAGGGCGAACGGCTTTCGCGTGTCGATCAAGCAGAAGCCGCAGGCCCTCGTGCAGCGCTCGCCGTTCACCATGAACGTCGCCGTCCCCGACGACCAACACTCGAAGATGTTCGGACATCCGGCCTCTTCACAAACGGTGACGAGTCGAAGGTCTTCAGTCAAGGTTCTCAGCGACTGATACTCCGTTCCCATGTGCGCCTCGATGCGCAGCCATTCTGGTTTGCGACTGTGGATCGGAACACCCGCATCAGGATCGACCCCGGCCTTGCGCAAGCGCCGGAGCAACGGGCGTTCCGATGTCACCGAGGCTGCACTTCGATCAACGCGCGCAACAGTGGCCGCTCCCCCGAGTCGTGCTTCCAGTTCCACACCAAGGCGCTCATCGACGTCGAGAGCACTCACTGCCAGTCCGAGCGATGCCATGGAACCGACTGGCTTGTCAGGGATGCCGCACGGCACGATCGCCGTGAACCCCTCCATGTCAATGTCCACGTTCAACGCGACGCCGTGGAGCGTGCGGCGCACTCCGGCGTCATTGCGCTCAGTGCGTACACCGACCGCGGCGATTTTGGACGGCGTGCCGTCGACGTCGGCCCACACACCGGGATAGCCATCGAGTCGATCGACTCGGCCCAATCGGCCCTCCGGATCGAAATGGCGCACTGTGGCGATGACGGCGTCCTCCAGCCGGGTTACGTGCACTTTGCCCGCGGATGGGTCGTCGGCAACCGTGACGATCGCCCAGGCGACGACCTGGCCGGGGGCGTGATAGGTGACGTCACCACCGCGGTCGGCGTCGATCACGACGGCGTCCAACGACTCCGGCGGCACCAAGAAATGTTCAGCTTGCGTTCGGACGCCGCGCGTATAGGTCGGCGGGTGTTCGAAGACCAAGATGTAGTCGTCACGAGACTGTAGAAGTGCGCGCTGCACGTCATTCGCCTCTGCGAATGAAATCCGACCGAGGTGACGACGACGGAGCATTTAGCGTTCGCCTTCGACGTCGAGTCCGCCAAGCAGTTGGGCCACTCGCTCGAGGTATCCGACGGCCCCCATCGGTTCACAGATCCGGTGGTCGAAGGAGAGACCGAGGACGACTCGTCGCCCGACGCTCACTGTCGCGGCACCGTTCTCGGTGATGACGATCGGGACCTCGCGAACCGCGCCGACCGAAAGTACGGCAACTTGGGGCTGGATGATGATTGGTTCGGACCAGAGCGTGTTCGCGCTGGGCGCGCCGAGCAAGGTGATTGTCCCGCCCATGAGGTCGTCGGTGGTCAATTGGCGAGAGGCGACTCGCTCGTCGAGTTCACTGACCCGCCGGGCGAGCGCTCGAAGCGTCAGTCCTGCGGCCGCGTGCACGACGGGCACCAGCATCCCGTCGTCAGCGACGGAGCGCACGAGTCCGAGGTTCACCGTGCGATGCACGACCAGTTCTTCGCCCGTGAACGTCGCGTTCAAGTATTCGAACTCGGCGAGAGCACGGACCGCGGCCAGGCCGACGAGCATCTCGTCGCTGATCGCGACGCCGTCGCGCGTCGAGCGCCCGAGCGCGTCGAGCTTTGCGAAGACGGCACCGTCGGCTTCGATCGCCACGAATCCGTGCGGCGTGATCTGGGCCGAAACCGCCATGTGCTGGCCCATTCGACGTCGACCATTTGACAGCGCTACAACGACCTCCTCGGTCGGTCCGTTGAGGACCGCGCGCTCCGCGTCACGGCGGGTGATCGAACCTCCCGGACCACTGCCTTGAAGCGTCGAAGGCTCCACACCCCCGTCGGCGAGAATTCGACGCACGACCGGTGAGATGACGACGCCGTTGGCACCGCCTTCACCCTTCGTCGATGGTGAGGGCGAAGTCGACGGTGGCGACGACACGTTCGACACTTGCGATACGTCGGTTCCCGCAGCGCCCGCGGCGTCAGGCGCCTTGAGTGTCGGGGCTCCGGTCTCATCGATGACCGCTACGCGCGAACCGGTTTCCACCGTATCGCCCTCTTCAGCGAGTATCTCGACGAGGACTCCTGCCGCCGGTGACGGCATTTCGGAGTCGACTTTGTCTGTTGACACCTCGAAGAGCGGTTCATCGCGCGCGACGGTGTCGCCGACTTTCTTGAACCACTGGGTGATGATTCCTTCCGTGACCGACTCGCCAAGAGATGGAAGTGTCACGTCTGTCATGTCGTCAACTCTAACGGTGCAAATATTTCGTTAGGAAGTGCTGTGATGCAGGGGCGCGCCCGCAGCCGATTCTCACGATGTTCTGCAACAATTACTGAGTGCCCCGAAAGACCAGCTCGGAACTTGTTGGGATTGCAAACGCGGAGGTTCAAGCGGCAGCAGCAAGCCTGGCGGAAGACGACACCAAATCAGCGGTGGTTCACGCACGGCTCGCATACAAGACGGCCCGGGCGCAACGCTCATTTAGTCTCATGTCGAGGACCTGGCTCTTCCTACTCGACACCCTCGCAGCTGATCCAAATTTATCCGAGTCGTTCGAATACCAGGAGTACGTCGAGGGTGCCTTTTACTGGGCGGAAACGATGCCCGAGGAGATTCAGATTTGGCTATTTCCCGCGATCCAGCCCCACTTGTCGCGTGTGGGTCTCACGAGTCTCGTTCACCGTGCCTCGTCAAGAACCTTTGAAGCACAAGAGTGGCTAGAACTCGGTAACCGGAACCTCCGGACGAGAATTGACGAATTCCAACTAGCAGATTTAGAGGCTGGGCGACCAATTGATGCCGAAGCACGAAAGTTGGAGCGCGAAGGTGCGTTCTACTTCGATGAATCGTTTGATCCCTCCGGTGAGATCCTGAAGGCGGCGGCGACATTGTGGCGCGGGGCAGGACGCTCCGATCGTGCCGAATTTCTCGAGCAGTTGGTAGCAGACCGTCAACCTTGACCGGCCCTCCGACTCAATCCCATATGGCCGACGATCACGATCACGCTCGCGCAGGTACGATCCGGCCAAGTACAACAAAATCCGGACGGTTTCTCTAGGTACATTTACCACGCATGACATCTGTCATGCCGTTAACTCTAACGGTGGAGTAATTTCGCCGACTCTGACTTGCATTCGGTTCTTGACGATATTGTCAAACCCAAATTCACGGCTCAGTTCCAAGTGGAGTCTGTCGTAGCGTTTCAACGAGCATTTCGTGAGATCCGATGAACTCGCCATTGAGCGAGTCTCCATTGGAAAGTTCGATGGTCAAGGCTCCCCCAAAGAACGCAATCTTGTAAGGAATAATTCCCACGTCGACCCGTCTGATATTTGACCAAGGCAACCAGAAGTACCCTTCTAGCCGCCGTTTCGGCGTGAGGAGACTTCCTGAGTTCCAACTCATACCTTCATGGTCAAAAGTTAAATATCCACCTGACAGGCCCCTTCGCCCGTATGCGCTTTTCCGTGCGACTCGACGAATGTTTCTGAACTCCGGAGCCGTGGGAAATTTGTCCTCATCAAATGAAACGAACAGTCGACCTCGATAACCGAATGGGCCACTCACTATGCGGCTCCGTACTCGAACTCCGAGCACCATGAGAAAAATGAATGCGATGAAGGCGCACCAAAAAATAACTTCAGAATCATTGCCTCGGACAATGTGATAGCCAGCCCAAGCAAGTAGTGCGAGCGAAACGATCCAGAGCGTGACGCGCCGAGTGATTGAAGGCCCACTCCTGCTCAATTCATATTCGGTGACTCGTGAAGTAGGACCCAATTTCTGTAGATTCCTTCGCGCCGTGACTTCGCCCCTCAAATCTTTAGATCCCTTCGACGTTTACATCAGATTGATCAACTCAATCAGAAATTCCGTCCGATGCGAATTCTCCCATCCGTCATCTTCGGCGACCTGCGCCAAACCAAGATTCATGGCCCTTGCCCGAACGCCAATTCATGCCGTGCTCATCGAAGGTCAATCGCCCGCCGGAGAGCCCTTGTCGCCCGAACTGACGACGGCGACGGACCCAGTCGATATTCATGAAGTCCGCGCCCATCGGGAAATCGCTCTCGCGAAACGATACGAGGATCTCCCCATGGAATCCTTGCGGTCGGATCCTCGGCGTTGGAGTCTCGTGTCAACGGTCAAGGACGCGTTCTGTCACGGCACTCGGACGAGGACCGGCAGGTGCGACTGCGATGCGAAGGTATTGTCCACCCACACGGCGCCGTTGGTCGCGGTCACACCGCCCGGCGACTCCAGAGTCGTTGAGAACTCGACGGCGACGTGACCCGTCTTTAAATTGACTCGGACGAGTGCTCCCTCGGCGACGAGATTGAGGTAGCCCTTCGACACGACCGCGAGTCCGCTTGGCGTGTCGAGCAGCGCAACGTTCTCGGGGAGGATGATCGCCGATGCCCGTCGCGTCCGAAGATTGAATCGCTGGAGGCCCTGCGTACCGACGATCCACAAGATCCCATCCTCGTCCGCGACGGGCGTTGCCTGCAGTACGTCGGGGACGCTGAACTTGGTCACCACCCCGGTGGCGATCGCAACGCGAACCACATACTGAGCCTGGGCAGCGGGATTCGACTCGGCGCCGGCGGGCTGACTGAGCCATACGTAGCGTGCGTCGGCGACCATTCCCGCTCCGATTGGCCCGCCGGTGAGCAACGGTGACGTGATCAGCGAGACCGCCAACGTCGTCGTGTTCACTCGCACGACGCCCTCGGTCGTCGAGATCCAGAGAGAGCCACCTGCCATGACGTAGCCACCCTGGCTGTAGTTGAAGCCGTAGCGAAGACGCGGCGGCAGAGTGACGTTGGTGACCGCCAACGTCGCGTCATCGATTCGAAGGATCGAGTATTGGTGGGTGCTGAATCCCTGGTTCAGCACCCAGACGAAGTGCGGCGACGTCGCAATGCCCAAGGGCAACGAGAACAGCGAGCTCGTGATGGGCGTCGCGACGCCCGTCGCGACGTCGAGCCGCACCACCTTCTCGCCGTGATTGACGCCGGCGGCGCCTTGGGGCAACTTTCCTACGTCGGCGATCCAGACGTAGTGGCCCTGTGCCGCGATGCCGCGTGCGTCGAACACGCCAGTGTGGGAGTACGTGGTGACCTCGGCACTGAGCGGTTTTGCCGGGCTGGTGCGGGCGTAGATCAACCACCCGAGAAGGAGCGCGACGACAATGCCGACGCCGTAGAGCGTCCCGATGACGAGACGCTTCTTCTTGGACTGGGACGCCTCGAGCGAATGACGAGCCATTTCATCGGAGGTGAGTACGCCATCGGGCGACACACGCGCACTTCGGTGACGGTCACTGCCGAGAGGAAACTGCGCGCCGAGTCGATCGGTCATTTCGAAATCCTCACCGACGTGCTCTCATGGGTCCGGTCAATGGTCGGCGGCTACTTATCGTCGCTCGTCGACATGAGCTCACCGATCACCAAGTACTGCGCCCCATCGATCATCTCTCGCACGATGTCCAGGTGCCCGGCGTGCTGGGCCGTCTCGGTCACGACGTGGAGCATTATCTCGTAGAGGTCCTCGAGTCGCCAGCTGGCGAATCGGTCCGGCCAGTGGGCGGGCGCCTCACTCGCCGCGTGCCCGGCGATCGCCTCATCGGCGAGTACGCACTCGTCGCGGTACCGAGCGATGATCGCGAGCCCCTCACCGGGTGCGACGACCCAGGCGTCCTGCGGATCGTCGTCGCGTTCAACCGCTTGGCCCGCAAAGACGTCGCGGAACCAGAAGCGCTCGACGTGAAACGTCAGGTGCGAGACGACCTCCGCTGGACTCCATTTACTTCGAACCAGTGAGGTCGTGAGTTGTGTTTCGTCGAGTCCCTCGACCGCGGCGAGGACGTGCGCTCGTTGCTGGCCGAGGGCCTGGTGGAGGCGTTCAAATTGATCCACGCGACATCGTTGCACAGAGAGGTGACGCTCGCGCGACGCGTCCGTCGTGAACCTACCAGCGGGATTTCGTCAGGCCACTGGCCGCCCGTGAGGCTCCGGGAGACTCAGCTGACGTGCAGACCGCGACCGGCCAACGCAATCAACGTCTCACCGAAGGTTTCAGAGAGCGACGGGTGCGGTTGTATCAGGGCCGCCGCCTCCTCAGCGGTGGCCTCCCAGTTGACGGCGAAATAACCGGCGCCGAGCTGTTCGGTGACCCATGGGCCGGCCATGTGCACGCCCAGAATCTGACCGGCCGTGCCGTCGGCGCGCTTTTCGGCGATGATCTTGACGACGCCGTCGGTGTCGCCGATGATCTGCGCGCGACTATTACCGCCGAACGGGTCCTTCTTCACCACGACGTCGTAGCCCTTTTCTTTGGCGCTGGCTTCGGTCAGTCCACAGAACGCCACTTCGGGGTTGGAGTAGATAGCCCACGGCACGCGGTCGTAGTCGACCGGCACGCTCGGCTCTCCGAGGATGCTCTTGATCGCGACGATCGCCTCGGCGAAGCCGACGTGAGCGAGTTGCGGCGTGTTCGCCACGACGTCGCCGACGGCGTAGACGTGAGGATTGGCCGTGCGCTGATGTCCGTCAGCGACGACGAAGCCGCGGTCGTTGATCTCGACGCCGGTGCCATCAGCCAGTAGACCTTCGGTGCGCGGACGTCGGCCCACCGACATCACGACCATGTCGACAGTGACATCGTCTGCGCCTTCGATCGCGATCGTCGTCGAACCCTTCTTCGGCGTGTGACCGGTGATGGTGACGCCGGTGCGTACCTCGATGCCGCGCTTCTTGAAGGAACGTCCGACGACGCTAGCGACCTCGGTGTCACAGCCCGCGAGGATCGCGGGCAGGGCTTCGAGCACGGTGACGGTGGTTCCCATGTCAGCCAACAAGGACGCGAACTCACAGCCGATCGCTCCCCCGCCGATCACGGCCGCGGTCGCCGGCAGCGCGGAGAGGTCGAGGAACTCATCGGACGTGACGACGATCTTGCCGTCGATGTCGAAGCCGGGCAGCGTGCGCGGCACGGAGCCGGCCGCCAGAATCACGTTCGCGGCCTTGGCGACGACGCCAGCGTCAGCGCCGTCGACCACGGTGACCGTGCCGTCGGCTTCGAGGCGTCCCGTGCCCGAGAAGATCGTGACCTTGCGACCCTTCAAGAGACCGGACAGGCCCTTGAACAGTCGATCCACGATCTCGTTCTTGCGGTTCTGACTCACCGCGAAGTCAACGGTCGTTCCCTTGTTCGTGATGCCGAACTCCGCGGAGTGCTCGACGGTCCGGCGAACGTGCGCGGTCTCCAAGAACTCCTTAGCCGGCACACAGCCTCGGTGCAGACACGTCCCGCCGACCTTGTCGCGCTCGACAATGGCGATGTTGAGCCCCGCCGACGCTCCATAGAGTGCTGCGGCGTAGCCACCGGGGCCACCCCCGATGACGACTACGTCGAACTGCTGGGCCTCGTTTGTCACGCCATATCCTTCAATCTCGTAGTGAATGACCCCCGGAGGAATCCTAATGTTGTGCGACCTTCGTCATTTCGTGGTGTGACTACGAGTGACGTCCTCGTTGGCTGTCAGCCGCCTCGGTCGCGAGTACATCCACGAACTCGTTCATCGCGTCCCCCGAGTGACCCTTCACCCACGAGAATCGAATCACGCGCCTCTCATCGAGCGCCAGCGCGAACAGCTCTTCCCAGAGGTCGCGATTGGCGACCGGTTTGCCCTGGGAGTTCTTCCAACCCCGCCGCAACCATCCGACGTGCCACTTGTCGTTGAAGCACTTCACGACGTAGGAGGAGTCGCTGACGATCTCGAGCGGGCTCTCGTCGTTCTCACGCAGCGCCTCGATGACGGCCATGACCTCCATGCGTTGATTCGTGGTGTGCGCAGCGGCCCCGCTGGCGTAACTGTCGCGGCCACTCGCCCACGCCCACCCGCCCGGTCCGGGGTTGCCGCGGCAGGCGCCGTCGGTATGAATCTGTCTCATAGAGTCCGGGTGACCCACGAATCTGATTCGGCCGTGAAGCGCGTCACAGCGTCGGGGAGCTCACCGCGCAGGACTTGTTCGAGGGTGACGTGCTCGAGCACCTCGCGCAGCGCCCCTCGCACGGCGATCCACACGTCACGTAGATGCTTCGCCTCGCCCTCGTACTCCAGTGTCTCGGGTCGCATGCCGCGCACCCCGGCCATTGGTCCGCTCACGACGCGCACGACGTCGGCGATCGTGATCGTGTCAGCATCGCGCGCCAACTTGAAGCCACCCTCGGGACCGCGCTGGGAGGTCACGAGTCCACCGCGTCGAAGGTCCGAAAGGATCGCGCCGAGGAACTTCGCCGGGAGGTCTTGCTCCTGGGCTAAATGCTCGGCGCTCACCGAGACGTCGCTCGCCGCCAACGTGAGCAGCGCTCGAATGGCGTACTCGGTCTTGGCGGGGATTTGCATGGCTCTATTCTGCCGTACCCAGTCCACCGTCGAGCGACTTCTAGGGTTGAGCCCGTGAGCGACCTCGATCGACGCCATATCTATCTCTGTGTGCCCCACCGCGACGACCTCGCCGACTTCTTGCCCGCGGTCCTGCGCGGTGGCGTCGATGTCGTCCAACTTCGCGAGAAAGACCTCGACGATGCGACGAGGTTGGCCGACGCGGGGCTGATGATCCCGATCTGCCATGAGTTCGGCGTGCCCTTCATCATGAATGACTCGCCAGAACTGGCCATCGCGGTCGGCGCCGACGGCGTGCACGTGGGCCAAGACGACGTCAGCGTGTCGCGCTGCCGCGAGCTCCTTGGCGACCAGGCCATCGTGGGACTGTCGACGCACTCATCCCACGAGTTCGACGACGCGCTCGATCAGTCGGCGACGTATTTCAGCGCCGGTCCAATCGTCGCCACGCCCACCAAGCCCGGTCGCGACGGCACCGGGATCGGTTACGCCGTCGCCAGTCAGGCGAGGAGCGACCGACCGGTCTTCGTCACCGGCGGCGTCACCGCCGAGAACGTGGGCCAGTTGGTCGCGGCGGGCCTTCGGCACTTCGTGGTCGTGCGAGCGCTCACCGCGGCGCGCGACCCCGAAGACGCGGCGCGGCGCATCCGCGACGCACTCGACGCGGCGATGTCAACGGTGCCGGTCGAGCCAACCTAACAACGTCGCGACCATGCGGGGGTCGGCTCGCAGTTGATGCCCAGCGCCTTGAATGAGTCGAAGTTCGGCACGGCCGTCGGCTGCGGCGACGAGGTCGCGGGCGTCGGAGTGAGGTATCTCGATGTCTTCCGTGCCGTGGCCGACCATCAGTCGACGCGGCGGGATCTTGGCGATTGAGACCAAGGGATCGATCGCCAAGACGTCATCGCGCAGTTGCTCAGCCGGCAACAGGTCTCGTTCGTCACCCACGACACCGGCGATCCGCACTGCTCGTCGGAACTCTTCGGCCCCGCCGCACCACGGTTCCAGATGTGCCGGGGTGGCGAACGTCGCGACGCCACGGATGCGTTCGTCGTCGGCCGCGATTGCCAATGCGAGCGCGCCCCCGAAGCCGAAGCCAGCCATCGAGATGCGGCGTTCCCCTTCGTCGACACGTTCAAGGATCGTGGTGAGGTCGGCGAGCCACTGCGTCGCCGAGAAGGTTCCCGTGCTGCCACCCACACCGGAGAGCGTGCCGGTCGCGACGATCCACCCCGACTCGTTCGCCAAGTGTTCCGCGAGTTCGGGCAACAGACCGGCCGCCTGTCGACCCATGCCCATGGCTTTCGGAAGTCCGTGCACGACGACGAGCGCGTGCGAGGCCAAGGGCCGCGCACTTGACGTGGCAATGCGCAGGTCCAGGAGCGACGAGCCGCTCTGGAGTTGCTCGTGGGCGAGCACCGAGCTAGATGCCTAGGCGCTGAGCCAGAAGTTCGCGGTGGTAGGCCGGGTCGCCGAGGAACAACTCAGAACTCTTCGCGCGCTTGAAGTAGAGGTGCGCGTGGTGCTCCCACGTGAAGCCGATGCCGCCGTGAATCTGGATGTTCTCCGCCGCGCAGTGGAAGTAGGCCTCGGAACAGAACGACTTGGCGAGGCTCGCGGCGATCGCCAGTTCGTCGTTGCGCTCCTGGGCTGCCCAGGCGGCGTAGTACGCGGCGGACTTCGCTGACTCGACGTCGAGGAGCATGTCGGCGCACTTGTGCTTGATGGCCTGGAACGATCCGATCGGACGACCGAACTGCACACGGTTCTTCGCGTACTCAACGGAGTTGTTCAACACGCGCTGGGCACCACCGACTTGCTCGGCCGCGAGGGCGGCGGCGGCCACCTGCAGCGTGGTCTCAAGTCCGGCGAGGGCCTCGCCCTCGACGCCGATGAGACGAGCCGGCGCGTCGGTGAAGACGACGCGGCTCTGCTTGCGCGTCTGGTCCATCGTGGCAAGTGCTTCGCGCTCGACACCCTCGGCCTCACCGAGAACAGCGAACAGCGAGAGTCCCTTGTCGGTCATCGCGGGGACGAACAGTACCGACGCGGTGTTGCCGTCGGTCACGTAACTGCGCACGCCGTTCACAGTGAAGCCGTCACCGGACTTGGTCGCGGTCGTCGAGGTCTTCGTGAGGTCCCAGAGACCGGCGTCGTCAGTAAGCGCGACGGTAGCGATCGTCTCGCCCGAGGCGATGCCCGGGAGATAGTCGGCCTTGTCGGCGTCGGTGCCGACGAACTGCACCGCGTTGGCGGCCAGCGCGACCGTGGAGAAATAGGGCGAACAGAACAGGGCGGCGCCCATCTCTTCAAAGACGACATAGAGCTCGACCGGACCGTAACCCTGACCACCGAACTCTTCGGGAATGCCGAGTCCCTGGAGGGCCAACTCCTTGGCCATCTGGTCCCACACGGCCGTGTCGTAGCCCTCGGTCGTGGCCATGAGCCGTCGTACTTCGGACTCGGGTGATTTCTCTTCCAGGAATCGCTTGACCATCTTTCGGAGCTCTTCTTGCTCCTCGCTGAATCCAAAGTTCATTGCAGTCCTCTTCTTGACCTACTGAGCGGTAATCCCGGCATGTTCGACATTAGTCAACGTGGCAGTGTCGTTCCCAAGTGGCAAGGTGGGATATGGACAACGTTGAATTGGTCTGGTCCGACGCCCGCGCCGAAGTACATCGTTTCGTGGTGGGACCTATCGAGAACAACGTCTACGTCGTGCGCTGCAAGCGCACCGGCGAGGCCACGCTGCTTGACGCCGCCAACGAACACGACCGGTTGTTGCGTGTCGCGAGTCGGCTCGGCGTCACCTCAGTCTTGGAAACCCACGGCCACTGGGACCACATCGGCGCCGTCGAACAGGTGCGTGACGCGGGCATCGACGTGTGGGTGCGCAACGAGGACGCCGGCATGTTGCCGAGCTACGACCACCTGCTCGATGACGACGTCGTCCATCGAGTCGGCGACCTTGGACTGCGTACGCTCCACACGCCGGGCCACACGCCGGGCAGCATCTGTTTCGCGCTCGAAGGGACGCCGATGCTCTTCACCGGCGACACGCTCTTTCCCGGTGGTCCGGGCAACACGAATCACAATGCGCGCGACTTCGCCACGATCATCACGTCAATCAACGAGCGGATCTTCGCAGCCTTCGCCGACGACGTGACGATCTGGCCCGGTCACGGCGCCGAGTCGACCATCGGGGCTGAACGTCCGCACCTCGACGAATGGGTCGACCGGGGCTGGTAGTTCGCTGGTCATCGGATTTGAGCGGGCCGTTAGGCTCGTCACCGTGTCGACGCCGCTCTTAGAACTTCGCAACCTGCACGCCGAGGCCGACGGCGCCTCAATTCTGCGCGGCGTCGATTTGGTCGTGCACGAGGGCGAAGTCCACGCCCTGATGGGTCCCAATGGCGCGGGCAAGTCGACGTTGGCGAACATCGTGATGGGCCACCCGGGTTACAGGGTCACCAGCGGCGAGATTCTCTTGAACGGTGAGAACATCGCCAAATGGACGCCCGACGAACGCGCGCGCGCCGGGATATTCCTCGCCTTCCAGTACCCCGAAGCCATCGCGGGGGTGTCGGTAGTGCAGTTCTTGCGCCAGGCGATCGCCGCACGAAAGAACTTGGACGAACTGAGCATCCTCGAAGTGCGTCTGGATCTCGCCGAGTGGATGGACCGGCTCGGGATGGACCCGGCCTTCGCCGAGCGCCATCTCAATGACGGCTTCTCGGGGGGCGAACGTAAGCGCAACGAAGTGCTGCAGATGGCCCTCTTGGAGCCAGTCATCGCGTTCCTCGATGAGACCGATTCCGGTCTCGACATCGACGCGCTGCGCGTGGTCGCCAGAGGCGTGCGCACCGTGCGAACCGAACACCCGAGCATGGGCGTCATCGTCGTCACCCACTACGTGAAGCTGCTCGAAGAGATCGAGCCCGACCAGGTGCATATCTTGGTCGACGGTCAGATCGTGCACTCGGGCGACGCGCAACTGGCCCAACGCATCGAACTCGAGGGTTATGACGCATGGCGTGCGGTGACGACGTGACGAGCTTCAACGCGAGGCGAGTGCGCAGCGATGTCCCGCAACTGAATCGTGTCATCTTCGATCGTCCGATTACGTACTTGGACACCGCGTCGACGTCACTGCAACCTCGGGCCGTAATCGACGCCATGAGCCGTTACTACCAACTGCGACACGCCAACGTGCACCGCGCCGTCTATCAGACAGCGAGCGAGGCGACCGCGGCCTACGAGGGAGCGCGCGAGACGGTCGCACGATTCATCAACGCCCCCGGTGGCGCCGGCGAGATCGTCTTCACCAAGAACGCGACGGAATCCTTCAACCTATTGGCCAAATCCTGGGGCGCGAAGAACCTCGGGGCCGGCGACGTCGTCTTGGTCAGCGAGATGGAGCACCACGCCAATATCGTGCCGTGGTTCCAACTGCGCGAACAGACCGGCGTCGAAGTCCGGTTCATCCCGACCACCGACGACTATCGACTCGACCTGACGAACTTCGAAGAGCTACTGCGCGGTGTGAAGCTGTTGTCGATCACCGGCATGTCCAATGTCCTGGGTACGATCAACCCGATCAATGAACTGGCGGCGATCGCGCACCGCAACGGCGCCCTGGTCGCCGTCGACGGTGCCCAGTCGGTCGCTCACTCACCGACCGACGTCGTCGCACTCGACATCGATTTCCTGATCTTCACCGGTCACAAGATGCTGGGACCGACGGGCATCGGTGTCTTTTGGACCCGCGAGGACATCCTGGATTCCATGCCGCCCTTCCTCGGTGGTGGCGGGATGATCGCCGACGTGCGTACCGATGGCTATGTACCGGCCGACGGTCCGACGAGGTTCGAAGCCGGGACGCCACCGATCGCCGAAGCGGTCGGGCTGCACGCGGCGGTGCAGTATCTCGAGGGCCTCGGCATGACGAACATCGTGCGCCACGAACACGCGCTCGCCGCTGATGCGCTCACCCGTCTCGCGTTCGAGTTCGAAGGTCGCGTACGAGTGATCGGTCCACGCGACATGATCGAACGCGGCTCGGTCATCAGCCTCGACGTCGAAGGCGTGCATCCCCACGACGTCGCCCAAGTTTTGGACCAGTTCGGCGTGTGCGTGCGACCAGGTCACCACTGTGCCAAACCCCTCATGCGCCGCTTCGGACTGGCGGCCACGGTGCGCGCCTCCTACGGCCCATACTCGCTCACCAAGGACACTGACGTGCTGATCGAAGCGCTCGGCCACGCGGTGAAGATGTTTGGATAGCGACGTGTCGAACCTCGGCTCGAACCTCGACGATCTCTATCGCGAGATCATCCTCGATCACTACCGCTCGCCGCGCAATCGCGGCGAACTCGAGTCACCACCGGCGATCCGCGTCGAGGGATTCAATCCCCTCTGCGGCGACGAGATCGTGGTCTACCTCGACGTTGAAGACGGCGTCTTGAAGAACATCAAGATGGTCGGCAGCGGCTGTTCGATCTCCCAGTCGTCGGCCTCACTCATGAGCGCGGCCGTCAAGGGCAAACCACTCGAGCACGTGCGCGAGACCATCGCGACCTTCAAGCAACTCATGACGGTCCAAGAGGCCACGCTCGCCCACGACGGCGAGCCGCCCAAGGTCGACCTTCGGGCACTCGGTGAACTCGCAGCGTTGCAAGGCGTCATCAAGTTCCCGGTCCGCATCAAGTGCGCCACACTCTCGTGGAACACCCTGGTCCAGGGGCTCGACGAACTGAACTGAGTTAACTCGGGCTGCAGGGCACCGGGTCGTAGGCGGGAATCGCCAGCGTGGGATTGACGGTCGGCGTCGTGACCGGTGCCGTGTGGTGCTTGGTCGTCGTGGTCGTCGCGAGCGTCGTGGTCGTCGTCGGTGTGATGACCGGTGGCGGCACGACCTGCCCGGCGGAGTTCGGTGGCGGGTTCGTCGGTCGCAGCAACGAACTACCGAAGATGTTGACGAGCAGTTGTTCGGCCTGCGGCTCCTCGACGGTTTCGACGTCGGCGCCATTCACCGTGGCGGGGAGCTCGGGCAGGGTGTACGTCTGCATCGCATTCGAGTTGTAACCGTGGAACTTGAGCGCCAGACCGATGAGTTCGTTGAGCGAGAACGTGTCGTCAATGGTGATGCCCTTAGGGAGATTCGAGAGGAAGCCGTTCATGGCGAGCGGGTCATCCAACTTGCTCTTCACCCGTTCGAACATCGCGCGCAGGAACGACGTCTGACGATCGATTCGCCCGAAGTCGCTCGTGGGGTCGTACTCGAATCCGTCGCTCAAGAGCTCGTTGTTGATCGCGTCGTCCGACATGTTCGCGAAGGCCGAGCGGTTCGGCCAGGTCGGGTGGCCGCTCGGGGCGTAGTAGTAGTGGCGGCTGCGCGCGACCGCGAGCGCTTGGAATCCGTTGACCAACTGACATCCCGGGTGCTTTATCTCCAGACCGGAGTTCGGGTCGATGGCCGGATAGCGAAAGTCGAGGTAGACGCCGCCGATTGCGACGGCCGAGTTGATGAGACCCTCGAAGTTCACCTGCACGACGTGATTGATGGTGATGCCGAAGTTGGCCTTGATGGTCTGGACCAACAGGTTTGGCCCGTTGGCGTAGTTCACGTTGATGCGGTTGTAGTTGCCGTAGAGCGCCTGGTTCGCCAGGAGCGTCACCTCGGTATCGCGAGGTATCGACAAGATCGTGATCGTGCGAGCGGCCGGATTCACTCGGATGATCTTGATGACGTCGCTGCGTTGACCGCCGACGGAGTCAGTGCTCGCACCGGTTTGTCGTGCGACGGCGCCGGTCAGTCCGGCGCGCGAGTCCGAGCCGATGGCCAAGATGTTGAACGGTTGGCCCGGCACGGGGTATGAGATTGAGGAAACGTGGATCTTGGGAATCGCGTCGAACTTCCAGTTCGCGTACAGGTAGCCGCCGCCCAACACGCCCACGATGAGCACGATGACCGAGATGCTGGCAATAAGCCAGGTTCTTCCCCGACGCCGACGTCGGCCTCGCTTCGGTGTCTTACCGGACTGTCGATCGACGGCCTCGCCGAGCGCGACCAGTCGACTCTCATTGGCGAGGGCCCGTCGTTTGGCACCGGAAGATCTCTCTGCGGGGCCCCGAGGAGCGCCGTTGCTTCCGTCAGCCATCCGTCGAGTTTAACCCTGGCCGCGCGCACCTCATGGTCAAGCCAAGGTTGCGCGAAATGGTTCGTAGCCATCGCGTTCGAGAATCTCTGAAAGTTCTGGGCCGCCGGTCGCAACGACGCGGCCCTCACTGAGTACATGGATCATCGTTGGCGTGAGCTCTTGCAAGAGTCGCTTGAAGTGCGTGATCGCGAGGATGCCGCACTCCCATTCGTTGCTCGCCGACGACAGTCGTCGCGCCACCGCGCCGAGCGCGTCCACGTCGAGGCCCGAGTCGATCTCGTCGAGCACCGCGAACTTCGGCCGCAACATGCCGAACTGCACCATCTCGGCGCGTTTGCGTTCACCGCCGGAGAGATCGACATTGACAAAGCGATCGAGGATCTCGGGACGCAGTTCCACCCGCTCGGCCTCGTCGCGCATTCGTTCACGCAAGTTCTTCGGGTCGACGCCGGCCGCGACCAAGAGGTCGATCGGTCGCACGCCGGCGACCTCCAACGGCTGCTGCATGGCCAAGAGAAGTCCGTGGCGGGCACGCTCGGTCGGTGACATCGTCATCAGTTCGACGCCGTCGATCCGCACCGATCCGCCGAGGACCTTGTAGCCCGGGTGTCCGGCGAGTGCGTGGGCGAGCGTGGACTTGCCCGATCCGTTCGGCCCCATGATGACGTGGACCTCGCCGGTCTTCATGGAGAGATCGAATCCCTTCAGGACCTCATTGCCGGCAACCTCGACGCGGAGACCCTCGATGCTCAGTGTGGACGTCACGGCAGCACCACCTCCAAACGACCATCGAAATTGCGCACGTCGTAGTGCGCCACCGGTCGCGTGGCCGGCAGCGAGACGGGCTCGCCGTCTTTGAGTCGGAACATCGCGCCGTGTCGTGCGCACTCGATCTCCGCGGCATCGCAATCGACATCACCTTCCGCGAGGCTGAAGTCTTCGTGGCTACATCGGTCATCCAGTACGTAGACGTCGTCTTCGATTCTCACCACCACCAGGACTTTCCCATCGATGCGGACCTGCTTCGGCGTCCCGCTCTCGTAGTCGTCGAGGTGTCCGATGTCGGCGGTCGTCACGGCGTCACCACGTTCACGGTGGCCAGTACCGACGTCACGTCACGCTCGACCAACTCGGCGAGTTGCGGCGGCAAATCGGCGAGCATCTCATAGAAGAAGCCTTGGATCATCAATCGTTCGGCGTCCTCTCGGCTCACCCCGCGCGACTCCAAGTACCAGCGCTGCAGCTCATCGAGCGGACCGACGCTCGACGCGTGCGCGCACATCACGTCGTTCTCGCGTATATCGAGATTGGGCACGCTGTCGGCGTGCGCCGCCGGCGAGAGCAGCAGGTTGTGGTTGGTCTGTCGCGCGTCGGTACGCTTCGCACCCTTTTCGATCTCGATCAGCCCGGTGTAGACGGATCTCGAACTGTCGGCCACTGCACCTTTGGACAACAACGTCGAACGCGACCTCGCCCCGGTGTGCATCTGGTGCGTGCGAAAGTCGTGCACCTGGTCACCGGATCCCAGAAACGTCGTGCGCAGTTCATTCTCAGAACCCGCGCCGTGCATCTCGGCGTCGTTGCGTGAACGGTTGTAGTGCGCGCCGATGCCCACGACCGCTTGGCGCAGGCGCGCGTCGCGCGCGACGAAGCCCGTCGTGCGCGCCACGTGCCAGGCGCTCTGATCGAGCCGCTGATAGGTGATGAGTTGGAGCGAGGCGTTGTCCTCGAGGGCGTACTCACTCAGTGGGACGACGAGCGCGTCGGCACCGCCTTCGAAGTACTCGACGATGGTCGCACTCGCGCCTCGGCCGAGTTCGATCTGGGTGCGCGAGAACGAGGCAGTGGAATTCGACACGTTGAGTATGACGATCGGTTCGGCGACGGCGACACCGGCGTCGATGCGCAGCACCGTCGTCGCGGGCGCGAGTGCGGCGTTCAGCACCGCGAACGTGTCACTGCGATAGCGATCGGCAAAGGTTGCGCCCGAGAGCGACTGAGTAGATTCGACGACCTCGACGCTGACGCCGTCGAGCGCCTTTCCGGTGTTCACACAGAAGCCGTCGACGACGCGCACGACGAGCCCCGCGCGCTCGCAGAGCTGGGCAGCGAAGGGCGAATCGGCGCGCGTGGTGGGCGCAGAGACGACGCCGAATCGGTCGAGGTCGAAGTCCTTCAGTGGGGCGTAGCGCCAGACCTCGTCACTGGTGGTCGGGAGTCCGGCCACCTCGAAGGCCTCCCACGCCAACTGTCGAGGGGCCGCGTCGGGGCGCTCGGCAATGAAGGCGGATGCTGAATCAGCGAAGATTTTCATAGATATCGGGACCTAGGCAGTGTACTGGGCGTCGTTCATCCTCCTTCGAGGTCCGCCGTAGGCTGAAGTCGATTCGATGGAGGAGAAATGGGTTTTTCATCCGAGGTGTTGACGCTCGAGGTCGACGGACACGTCGCCACGCTGTGGCTCGATCGAGAAGAGGCGCGAAACGCCATGGGAAGCGCGCTGTGGCGCGACCTGCCGCTCGCCGCTCAAGCAGTAGCCGACGATCCGAACATTCGCGCACTGGTCATCGCGGCGAAGGGTCCGCACTTCACGGTCGGACTCGACCTGAAGGAGTTCGGCGGGGGCTTCGCGTCGAGCGCCACGTCGTCGTCACCGGCCGCGTCCAGCGCGCGGGCCTACAAGGCCGTGCGCGAGATGCAAGCCTCGGTGACATCGATCGCCGAGCTCACCGTTCCGGTCATCGCCGCCATCCACGGCTACTGCATCGGCGGCGGTGTCGACCTCGTCAGTGCGTGTGACGTGCGACTGTGCACGAATGACACGACGTTCTCGGTGCGCGAGACCAAGGTCGCGATCGTCGCGGATCTAGGATCACTGCAACGACTGCCGAAGATCATCAATGCCGGACACCTGGCCGAACTGGCCTACACCGGTAAAGACATCGACGCGGCGAGGGCCCTCGAGATCGGACTCGTCAACTCGGTCTACGCCAACCGCGACGAGGTACTCGCCGGCGCACGGACGCTCGCGCTCGAGATCGCTCAGAACTCTCCGCTCGCCGTCAAGGGCACGAAGGCCGTGCTTTTGGCCAACGATGGTCGAAGCGTGGACGAAGGCCTGGAGTTCGTCGCGCGCTGGAACACGATGTATCTCCAGAGCAACGACCTGCGCGAGGCGATGATGGCGTTCATGGAGAAGCGACCGCCGGTCTTCAACGGCGACTAACGCTTCCAGAACTTCCAGCCGCGCTGCCTGCGCTCTTGCTCGTCGAGTACCTTGCGACGCTCTTCATACATCTCGGGGGCGACGTTGTCGACGATCTCACTGGCCATCTTGAGCAGCTCGCGACGTTCATCCAGCGTGGCGCTCGTCTCGGGCGCCTTCTCGACCGGGCGGTCGACGAGTGAGCCGTGGGACCATCCGACGTCGGCCAGTCGACGCTCGTAGGTGACGCAGTTCTCGGGACAGGACCACGGTTGGTCTGGCGCGTTGCCGAGTACGCAGAAGCGCGCGACCTCTCCGGACTGGTAGGTCCGGCTCTGAAAGTGCTTGCACTCTTCGCGCATTCCCATAGGTCCATTCTTCCACGCGAAACCTGCGTTTTTGCTATAACTTGCCAGTGCCTGGACGCCATATCGATGAAAGAACGCTGGTCGGAGCCGATTTGTCGAAGGTCGTGGAACTTTCTAGTCGGGCGTTCTTCGACGACCCCTTCTTCTCCTACCTGCTCCCCGACGATTCGATGCGCCGTTCGCGCTTGCCGTACTTCTTCCGCGCGGTCTACACGCACATGGGCGATCACGGTCGCGTCGCGACCGTGCGCGATGAGCACGACGTCGCGCTCGGCGTCGCGGCCTGGTTGACGACGGGCGGCTACCCGTTACCGATGCGCGTCCAGCTCAGTCAGATGCCGATGTCGTTGCGCGCCTTCTATCGAAGGCCACGCTCACTCGTCGCCGGGAACAAGTACATGGCCGCGTTGGTGCGCGCCCATCGCAAGGATCCGCAGTGGTATCTCATGGTGCTCTGTACCGATCCACCGGCGCAACGAAGTGGCGTCGGCACGATGCTGCTCGAACACGCCTTCGCCCAGGTCGACGCCGAGGGCGTCGGCAGTCACCTCGAGACACCGCGACTCGACAACGTGGCTTACTACCAGCGCTTCGGCTACGAATTGATTGACGCCTTGACGCCCGTGGAGGGTGCGCCACCGTATTACACGATGTGGCGGACGCCGCACTAACCGATTGAGCCTTCCATCTGCAGCTCGATCAGTCGTGACCACTCGACGGCGTATTCCATCGGCAGCGTACGCGTCACCGGTTCGATGAACCCGTTCACGATCATGCCCATCGCCTGGCTCTCGGTGAGACCGCGACTCATCAGATAGAACAACTGGTCGTCACCGATCTTGGACACGGTGGCCTCGTGACCGATCGACGCGTCCTGCTCGCCGACCTCCATGTAGGGCTTGGTCTCAGAGATCGACTGCTCGTCAAGGATCAACGCGTCGCAGCGCACGAAGCTCTTGGCACCGGTGGCGCCCTCTTCGACCTTCACCAGTCCGCGATAGGTCGTCTGTCCGCCGTCTTTCGAGATGGATTTCGAGATGATCGTCGAGGTCGTTTCCGGAGCACAGTGAATCATCTTTGCGCCGGCATCTTGGACCTGTCCGGGGCCGGCGTAGGCGACCGAGAGGACCTCGCCCGAGGCCTTGGGACCCATGAGATAGACCGACGGGTACTTCATCGTCAGGCGCGAACCGATGTTGCCGTCGATCCACTCGACGTGGGCCTCGGCTTCGGCGCGGGCGCGCTTGGTCACCAGGTTGTAGACGTTGTTCGACCAGTTCTGGATCGTGGTGTAGGTGATGCGCGATCCCGGGAGGGCGACCAGTTCGACGACCGCGGAGTGCAGGGAGTCGGTCGAGTAGACCGGCGCCGAGCAGCCCTCCACGTAGTGGACCTGGGAGCCCTCGTCGGCGATGATGAGCGTGCGCTCGAACTGGCCCATGTTCTCGGTGTTGATGCGAAAGTAGGCCTGCAGGGGCTGGTCGACGTTGACACCCGGCGGGACATAGATGAAGGATCCACCGCTCCATACCGCCGAGTTCAGTGCGGCGAACTTGTTGTCGTTCGGGGGGATCACGGTACCGAAGTACTTGCGCACGAGTTCGGGGTACTCGCGAACGGCCGTGTCCATGTCACAGAAGAGGACACCGAGACGCTCCAGGTCCTCGCGATTGCGATGGAAGACGACCTCGGACTCGTACTGCGCGGTGACACCGGCTAAGTACTTGCGCTCGGCTTCGGGTATGCCCAATCGCTCATACGTGTTCTTGATGTCGTCGGGGAGGTCTTCCCAACGGTCGACCTGATTCTCGGTCGGCTTGATGTAGTAGTAGATGTCGTTGAAGTCCAGGTCGGGCATGCGCTCAGCGAACCACGGCACCATCGGCTTCTTCTCGAACTTCTTCAGCGCGCTGAGGCGGAAGTCCAACATCCACTTGTCTTCGTTCTTGATGCCGGACATCTCGCGAACGATCGCTTCGTTGATGCCCTTCTTCGGTTTGAAGACCGGAATCTGATCGTCGGACCACCCCAGTTGATACCGGCTGAAATCCAGATTGTCGACTGACATCGCTCTCCTTGGGATAATCCCTACGTCCATAGTACTAACTCGTTATTGGGACATGTCAACAAATTAAGGCAAAGTAGAGCCGTGCCTACTCCCCCAACCGTGCCGAAGCGACCGTTCACCATCACCCGTCACGGGGACGTCCGCCAGGACCCGTACTACTGGCTGATGGACCGCGAGGACGAGACGGTCCTCGCTCACCTGCGCGCCGAGAACGAGTTCTTGAGTGAGTCCTTCAGCGACCTCAAGCCCCTCGAGGACGAACTGTTCGACGAGATCAAGAGTCGCATCGAAGAGACCGACATCTCGGTACCGGTGCGCAAGGGCGCGTGGTGGTACTTCGAACGCACGCGCGAAGGACTGAACTACCCGCTGAGTTGTCGCGTGCCGGCAACGAGTGATGACCTCACGCCCCCCGAGATCGACGCGCTGACGTCACTGGACGGTGAAGTCGTGATCCTCGATGAGAACGTGGAGGCGGGTGACAGCGACTACTTCTCGGTCGGCATCCTCGCCGTGAGCCCCGACGACGACTGGGTGGCGGTCGGCACGGACTTTGACGGCGACGAACTGCATCACGTCACCGTGCGTCCACTGGCCGGTCACGCAGTACTCGACGACGAACTCGACGACGTCCACTACGGCTTCGCATGGGCCATGGACAGCCGTCATTTCTTCTACACGCGCGTCGATGAAGCAAAGCGGCCGTACCAACTATGGCGTCACGAGTTGGGCACCGACACCAGCGCGGACGTGCTGATCTTCCAAGAGGACGACGCGCAGTACAACCTGTCAGTCGGGCGCAGTCGCGACGACGCTGTCATCTACGTGCACCTCGGCTCGTCCATGACGACCGAGGTCCACTTCCTCGATGCCCACGATCCGACCGGCGCGTTGACCCTCCTCGAGGCCCGGCGACACGGCATCGAGTACGGCGTCGAACACTACGTTGACGACGATGGCGTCGCGTGGTGGCTGAAGGTCACCAACGAGGGCGCAGCCGACTTTCGATTACTCGCACGACCCGTCAACGGCGACGAGTGGCGCGAAGTGGTCGCCGAACGACCCGGATCTCGCCTAGACGGCGTGGACGCGTTCAAGAGTTTCCTTGCCATCAGCGAACGACACGACGGCGGGGCCGCGGTCCGGCTCGTCACGACCTTGCGCGGCGCCGATCCCTTCGGTGACGACCTGCTCGAACGATCGCGACTCATTGAAGGGCCAGCCAGTCCAAGCACCGTACAGTTATCGGCGAACCCCAACTTCGACACGACACAGCTACGCGTGTCAGTCACGTCACTGGTCACGCCGCGACTGGTCGGGGACGTCGTCATCGCGACCGGGGAGATGATCGTACGCAAACAACAGATCGTCCTCGGCGGCTATGACGCCACGCAGTACGTCACGGGACGACTCTGGGTCACCGCGAGTGACGGCGTGCGCATCCCGGTCTCGGTCGTGGCGCGCGCCGATCTCATCGAGGTGGACGCCGAGGGTGGACTCCACGCTCGCACCCCGTCGCCGTTCCTTCTCTACGGCTACGGCAGTTATGAGATCTCGATCGACCCGTCGTTCTCGTCGCTGCGACTGTCGTTGCTCGAGCGTGGTGTGATCTTCGCGATTGCACACATCCGCGGCGGCGGTGAGATGGGTCGCTCCTGGTACGAGATGGGCAAACTCGCCCAAAAGCCCACGACCTTCAGCGACTTCGTCGCGGTGGCCAGGGAACTTACTCGCACCGGCTGGACCACGAATCAGCGACTCGCGATCCGCGGTGGTTCGGCGGGCGGGCTCCTCATGGGTGCGGTCATGAACCTGGCGCCGGAACTTTTTCGATGCGTCGTGGCCGACGTGCCGTTCGTCGACGCGCTCACCACGATGCTCGACGCGACGCTCCCTCTGACCGTTGGCGAGTGGGAGGAGTGGGGCAACCCCGACGCAAGCGCGACCGCCTATCGCACGATGAAGAGCTACTCCCCGTACGACAACGTCACGGCCACGAACGCCGACGGAACACCGCGCGTCTACCCGCACCTCTTCGCCTCAGGGGGCCTCAACGACCCGCGCGTCGGTTTCTGGGAGCCGACCAAGTGGGTGCTCAAGGTGCGCGACGCGAATGAGGAGAACGTCGCGTACCTGAAGACTGAGATGGGTGCCGGTCACGGCGGGCCTTCGGGCCGTTACGACGCCTGGCGCGACGAAGCACAGGTGCTCGCGTGGATACTGCGCGAAATCGGCGGACTATGAGGGGATGAAGGAGAGCACCAACGTCGTGGGTAACGGCGAGGGCAAGACCACCGGTTTGCCGTCGAACGTGACGCTGGCGTCCTTGGGTGCGCCGATCGTGATCTGGGATGCACCAGTCATGCGCAGTACCTCATCGCTCCCCTGCGTGACCGTCCCCTGCCATTCCAGCGTCTTTGACGGTCCCATCTTGTAGACAGCCCACGTTGGACCGCGCGTGCCGCGCACGGCGATCACGTAACTCTTGGCCGGCCAATAATACGTCGCGATTTGACCGTTCACGGCGGACGCGACGAATGACGCGGGCAGTGACAGCCCGACGGCGGTGGTGGTCGTGGATGGTCGCGTGGTTGTGGTGGTCGTCGTCGTGACGTCGTTCGACTGCACATGGTGCAACCACAGTCCGAGCGCTCCGACGAGCACGATGACGATCACCGCGATCACCGCGACGCGCAGTCCGGTGAACGACGCCGATCGTCGAGCCGACTTGGACAGCGCCCACTGCTCGTTGTGGCGAAAGTGCGTCGGCACGACCTCGGTGTCACCCGGCAACTGCGATTCACTGAAGACGTACTCGCGATCCGACTCCAGTCGCGGGCGCAGCGGCTCGGGACGCCGCGTCGCGTCCAACGGACCGTCAAGCAGGCGAAAGCCCTTCGACGGCGTGTACGGCGACGGCGGCGGCGACATGAGACGGCGTTCGACGGGTCGCGAAAGTTCTCGGATCTCGTCGCGACGAAGTTTTCGAATTCGAAGCGCGGCGATCGTGACCACCAGTACGACCACGACGACGATGACGATCTTGAGCGCCAACGCCATCAATCCCTCGATCGGTCACCAACGGGACTGACGAGTGTCATCACGCCTCGCATCGTACTGAACTACTCAGTCAATCGAAGGCGCCGAAACCACCGCGGTAAAAGACCAGCGGCGCACCGTGGTGACTGACCACATACTCAGCCGCCATCACGACGATGTCGTGGTCGCCCTGGGTCGTGACGAACTCGATGTGACCCTCGAGGTGCGCCAGGGCGTCGTCGATCAGCGGAGCACCGTTCGGTCCGGGCGACCAGCCGATACCGGCGAATTTGTCGTCGCCCGACCGACCGAAGACCCGCGCGATGGCCTCTTGTTCAGAGGAGAGGATATTCACGCCTACGACACCGACGTCACGAGCCTTCGGCCATGAGTTGCTCGCGGTGACCGCGGAGAACGAGACGAGCGTCGGTTCAAGTGAGAGCGCACCGAAGGTCTGGCAGGTGAATCCAACCGGGCCTTCAGGTGCCGCGGCCGTGACGACCACGACACCCGTGACGAAATGACCGAGCACCTCTTTGAAGCGCTCGACGTCGATTGAACTCACGACGTCGAGATTATCGACGGTTCATCGAGCACCGAGCGACCGGCGTCGCTCGCGTTCGTCGCCGGCGAGACTGACGAGTCGACCTCGGCGTTCGACGAGACCGTCGATGACCAGCGCGTCGACCAGCGCGTCGCCACGACTCTCGTCGACGCCTGGCATGGTCGTGAGGAGATCGCTCATCGAACAGGGTCCTTCACGCAGTGCGGCGAGCACCCGTCCGCGCGTCTGGCGATCGGATCCCTGAAATATCGATTGCGGACGCGACACGCCCGCGCTTCGTGGCGCGGGATCGGGGCCGCCGTCGAGATTCCATCTGCACACACGCGCCACGGGGCACGTGCCACAACGAGGGTTCGCGACGCAGAACTGCGCGCCGAGGTCCAGCATCGCCTGGTTGAACGAGGCGACATCCGTTCGCGGCAAGAGTGCACGGGCGTGAGTTCGTGCCTCAGCGTGTTGCAGCGTCCGATTGGCGACGGCGCGCGCGAGGACGCGTCCGACGTTCGTGTCGATCACCGCGACGTGGTGACCGAAGGCGAAGGAGCCGACGGCGTTCGCGGTGTACTCCCCCACGCCCGGCAGACGTCGCAGGTCATCGACCTCGCTTGGCACGGTACCGGCGAAGTCGTCGCGGATCACTCGCGCGGCGTCGTGGAGGGCCTTCGCGCGGCGGTGGTACCCGAGGCCACCCCACAGGCGAAGGACGTCGGAGAGCGAGGCATTGGCGCAGTCCGTGGGCGTCGGAAAGGCTTCGAGGAATCTCGACCACGGCCCGATCACTCGCGACGTCTGCGTCTGTTGGAGCATGACCTCGCTCACCAGTACCGACCAGGGATCGGTGCCTATCCAGGGCAGCGGTCGGGCGAGTCGCGCAGCGTTTCGGCGAAGGACCCGACGAAACGCGACGTGATCGTTACGCCCAGACGTCGCCACTGTAGGGACGCTGTCGTTCGGGAGCGAAGTCGCGCTTCCAGACCATGACCTTGCGTCGGAAGTAACAGACCTCAAGACCGTCCTGGTTGAAACCCTTCGTCTCGACCACGACGATGCCGCGGTCATTCTTCGAGGTCGAGGGAATCTTCTCGAGGACCCTCGTCTCGGCGTAGATGGTGTCGCCGTGGAAAGTCGGGTTGCGGTGCACCAGCGTCTCGACTTCAAGGTTGGCGATGGCCGATCCGGAGACGTCGGGCACGCTCATGCCGAGCACCAGTGAGTAGACGAGGTTGCCGACCACCACGTTCTTGTGGTGCACGGTCTCGTGCTCGGCGAACCACGCGTTGGTGTGGAGCGGATGATGGTTCATCGTGATCATGCAAAAGAGATGGTCATCGGCCTCGGTGATGGTCTTGCCCGGCCAGTGCTTGTAGACGTCGCCGACGTCGAACTCCTCGAAGTAGCGACCGAAAGGGCGTTCGAATGAACTCATGAATTCATTCTCTCGCACACCGCTCGAGTCGACCTATTCTTCGGCACCGACCGACACGGCCGGGCGGGTCGTGAACGACACCGTCGCCCCGGGCAAGGAATCACCGTCGATGACCATACGCCAGGTGAAACGCGAGCCGTCTTGCAGCGGGATCGGGCCGAAGTTGACCGCGATAGGTACGTCAACGGGTGTGCCGACTGGCACGCCGTCAGGCGCGACGGCCGAGAAGTCGCCGCGGACCTCGATGGGCTGTGGCCCGTCGGGTGTCTCGAAGCGCACCGGCTGCCCGTCGGCGTCTTCGAGGAAGAGTTCCCAGTGGTGACTCGAGTTGAACTCGTGCCAATCGACCATGACCTTCATCGCGACCGCCGAGGGCGTCGGATCGGGACCTGTCACGGACCAACCGCCGCCCAGGATGTAGAGCTTTCCGTCGGCCACTTGGGCGGAATCGGCGAGGAGCATTGTCACATTCACGTTCCAAAGCCTAGGCCCCCATGAAGCGTTCTCCCCACCCGTTAAATTTCTCCTATGACCACGTCCCCGCTCGATCTCACTCACGCGTCCGAAACACTCGACCGCGCACAAGCGGTGATCGACGGCGCACTCGTGGCACTGCGCGACGCTGGCGGCGTCGACGCGCACCAGAGCGTCGCCTACGACATCGCCCACGCCGCGAGCGCCTTGGCGACGGCCCGGGCGTCATTGACCTACGCCGCCAAGGGCGACACCGAGTCCGCGCTGGTGGCGGCCTTCATGGCGATCGCCCTCAGTGACCTCGCGACGCGCGTCCTCGGGCGCGAGCGACTGTGGGCGCTCGAAGACGACTGGTACCGGCCCTTCGCTTCCTTCGTCGCCACCTACCGCGACCCGGAGTTCGTCGCGTCGCTCGCCGAGCAGGCCGGCGCGCGCCACCTCGGCGAGGACTTCGAGATGGTCGCCGACACCTTCCACCGATTCGCCCTCGAACAGGTTCGTCCCCACGCCGAACACGTGCACCGCGCCAACGCCGACATCCCCGAGTCCGTGATCTCTGGGCTCGCTGAACTCGGCGGCTTCGGACTCTCGGTGCCCGAGGAGTTCGGCGGCTTCGCGACGGGCGGAGAGTCGGAGTACCTCGGCATGGTCGTGGCGACCGAGGAGCTGTCGTGGGGCGCGTTGGGGGTCGGTGGATCCTTGATCACGCGTCCGGAGATCTTGACGCGCGCGCTCGTCAAGGGCGGGACTCAAGAACAGAAGGAGCGTTGGCTCCCGCGCCTCGCATCCGGCGAGGTCCTGGTCGCGGTCGCGGTGACCGAGCCGGACTTCGGCAGCGACGTCGCTGGCGTGACGACCACTGCGACCAAGACTGAAGGTGGCTGGCTGATCAACGGCACCAAGACGTGGTGCACGTTCGCGGGCCGTGCCGACGTCTTGATGTTGCTCGCGCGCACCGACGTCGATCGCAGCGCGGCCCACCGTGGGCTGTCGCTCTTCTTGGTCGAGAAGGAACAAGGCGACAGCGAGGGATTCGTGCTCACCCAACCGGCGAGCCCGGCGTCGAATCCGGGTCGCCTCGAGGGACGTCCGATTGACACCATTGGCTATCGCGGGATGCACTCCTACGAACTGGCCTTCGAGAACTGGTTCGTGCCTGACGAGGACCAGGTTGGTGCTGAGTCCGGCCTCGGACGGGGCTTCTACTTCCAGATGGCGGGCTTCGAGAACGGTCGGCTGCAAACGGCCGCGCGCGCCGTCGGCGTGATGCAGGCCGCCTACGAAGCGGCCCTCGCCTACGCCCGAGACCGCGTCGTCTTCGGCGAGGCGATCATCGACTACGAACTGACGCGCGTGAAGCTCGGCACGATGGCCGCCATCATCCAGTGCACCCGCCAGTTCTCACTCGAGGTCGCGCGCGAGATGGGGCGCGGTGACGGTGCACTCGAAGCGTCGATGGCGAAGGCCTACGTCTGTCGCGCGGCCGAGTGGGTGACGCGCGAGGCGATGCAGATCCACGGCGGCATGGGCTACGCCGAGGAGTACGCGGTCAGTCGTTACTTCGTGGACGCGAGGGTCCTCTCGATCTTCGAAGGGGCCGACGAGACGCTGTGTCTCAAAGTCATCGTTCGTCGATTGCTCGAGGAACTGCCGGCGTAGTCAGTCGGCCGCATAACCGAAGGCCGGGCCGGCGTGGTCGCCGCGCGGCTCATCGTCCCCAAGCGAACGTTCGGCCCCGTCCAACAGCGCCGTCTCGGTAGGGCGCAGTTTCGAGCCCCATTTTTCTTCGACGTGACCGTAGCGCCAGAACAACACGGCGCCCGCCCAGGTGACCACGAACATGGCCACGATGATCATGCCGGCCTTGTTGATGTCGAAGCCCGACATCAGTCGCCAGAACGCACCCTTCCAGTGCAGTTCCTGGGGCAGCAGCCCCAGCACTTCGACCGCGCCGATGAAGAAGCAGATCGCGATTGACAGTCCGGTGATCGCGATGTTGTAGAAGATCTTTCGCACGGGATTGAAGAAGGCCCACCCGTAGGCGACGTTCATGAAGAGACAGTCGATCGTGTCCATCAAGACCATCCCCGCGGTGAAGAGAATGGGCAGACACATGATCGAGTACCAGGGCAGGTGCTGGGCGGCGTAGAGGGCGGTCGTGGCGAGCAAGGCCACCTCGGTTGCCGTATCAAAGCCCATGCCGAAGACCACGCCGACCGGATAGAGCTTCCACTCCTTGTCGATCGAACGCATCCATTTGCCGAAGAAGCGGTACATCAGACCGCGGTTCTGCAGTTGCGCTTCGAGTTCGGCCTCGTCGTAGGAGCCGTCGCGCATGGAGCGAAACACTCGCATGATGCTCGCAAGGATCACCAGGTTCATCAGTGCGATCAAGAAGAGAAAGGAGGCTGACACCACCGTCCCGAAGACACCGCCGAACTGCTCGAGTCCGGAGTTGTTGTTGGACACCGCGTGAAAGACGGCCCGCTCTGCGAAGACCAGACCGAGTCCGATCGCCACGACGATGGTCGAGTGCCCGAGTGAGAAGTAGTAGCCCAGCGTGAGCGGGCGGCTCGTGCCCTCGACGTCGTGACGTTCGTTGAGCAACTTGCGCGTGGTGTTGTCGATCGCTGAGATGTGGTCGGCGTCGAAGGCGTGGCGCAGGCCCAGGGTGTAGGCGAGGACGCCAAGTCCGATGCCGAAGCCCTTGTAGTGACCCGGCACCACGAAGGCGATCAAGATGCCGAATCCCACGACGTGCAACGCGACGATCGTCACCATCATCCACGTGATCTTGCGCCACTCGCGCTGGTTGAAGGCTCGCTTCAGCGATGCAAGACGACCCTGCGGAGCCGTGAGTTCCATGATTGCCATACGCTCGAATTTCCTTTTTCACTTGCCCGGTGTTGGAAATTTCCTTGTTGCGAATCTCTCCTAATAAGGAATCTAGCGTCGCGGGTCGCAGAAAGATAGTGCAGATTGCCTGAATTTCTGGTGACGTCGGGGCGGTGACGTCGCTACTTCGGGGTGCGCTTCATTCCCGAGCGCTCGCCACGGGCGACGAACGACGTGGCGATCTTGGCCGAGGCCTCGTCGATCATCTCGTCGCCGAACATCAGCGCGCCGGTGTGGTCCGTCTCGGTCGCGACCCGGTACGCATCAAGGATGTCAAAGGACTTGTCGAAGAGCTCTTGGCTCGGTGAGTAGACCTCGTTGAGGACGATCGCCTGGTCGGGCGTGAGCGCCCACTTGCCGTCGAAGCCGTAGGAGGCCGAGATCGACGCGGCGTAGCGAAGGGCCTCGAGGTCCCGGACCTTGAGGAACGGTCCGTCGATGACGTGCAAGCCATTGGCGCGGCCGGCCATGAGGATCTTGGCGAACACGTAGCTGAAGGGACTCGAAGGCGCGTGATGAATGGTCTCGTCGATCGTCGTGACGGGCATGCCGATCGACGCCGCGAAGTCCGCCGGACCGAAGACGATCGACTCCAGGCGAGGTGACGCCGCGCAGATCTCTTCGACGTTGATGAGGCCCCGAGCAGTCTCGATTTGGGCTTCGATGCCAATGTGGCCCGGTTCAAGTCCGGCGTTGTGCTCGACCTGGCTGAGGAGGAGGTCGAGGGCGACGACCTCGGCGGCCGTCTGGACCTTGGGCAGCATGACCTCGTCCAGGCGAGGACCAGCGGAGCTGACGACGTCGATGACGTCGCCGTAAGTCCACGGCGTATCCCACGCGTTCACCCGCACGCACAAGACGCGGTCATCCCAGTCCAACGTGCGGATGGCTTGGGCGACCTTCGCGCGCGCGGCGACCTTTTCATTCGGTGCGACCGAGTCCTCGAGGTCGAGGAACGAGAAGTCCGCGCTGGCTGTCGGTGCCTTGGCGAGGAAGCGTTCCGAGGAGCCCGGCGTCGAGAGGCAGGACCGACGCGGGAGTGCGCGCGAGCGTTTCGACATGCGCCGAGCCTATTCTCGGACGCGAATCTGTCCGAACAGGGTCAAGAATTACCGACCGCGCACGAACGATACATGCCCATTAATCAGGTACTTCATAAGTTCTTAGGTCGCCGAGCCAGCACGGGAACGGCCGTTACCGGTAGCCTTGTCGCGTGACTGACGTCGTGCGCTTGGCGCCTCCGACGCTACGGCCAGCAAGGGAACTCAGGCGCTTCCGGTGGATGTTTTCCATTTTGGCTGTGGTCGCAGTGTGTCTTGGCACTGTGACCTTCTCTCCGCATCTCGCGTCGGCCTCGACGTTGGGCAACGACCGGGCCCGAGCGAACCAACTGCTCAAGCAGATCAATCGCATTAGCGCGAAGGTCGATTTCCTCGGCCAGAAGTACGACCTGTCCAAGATCAAGTTGAACAAGATCACCAACGAGATCAAAGACACCAAGGCTGAGGTCGCGGCGATCAAGAAGAGCGTCTCAAAGGGCCGCGCCCGGCTCGAAGCCGAGGCCGTCTTCGCCTACGTGACCAACGGCGCCGCGGCGAGCAACAATCCCCTCTTCTCCAACTCCGCCGCCAAGATCGGCGCCACCAACGTCTACAACCAGTTGGCCCAGGGCAACGTCGCCGCAACGATCTCGAACCTTAAGAACTACCGAATCGAACTCACCCAGGAGCGCAGCATCCTGGCCGGTGAGGTCGGGCGCGCTGCCTTCCTCGCGCGAGCCGCGGCGAAGGCGTTCCACTCGGCCAACGTCTACCAGGCCTCGCTCAACCACGCGCTCGCCCAAGTGAAGGGCAGCATCGCGACCTACATCGCCCAAGCCGAGGCAGCCGCCCAGGCGAAAGAGGTCACGTCATTCAACGCCCAGAGCCTCGCCGACGGCATCACCGATCCGCCACCGGACTCGAAGGCGGACATCGCCATCAATGAGGCGATGAAGTTCTTGGGTGTTCCCTACGTGTGGGGCGGCGCCAGTATGTCCGGCGTCGACTGCTCGGGGTTGATCATGCTGGCCTACGACGCCGCGGGGATCGACTTCCCCCACTACTCAGGCGCGATGTACGAAGACACCATGCGCGTACCGCTGGTCGACATCGAGCCGGGCGACCTGCTCTTTTATGGGTATGACGGCGACCAACACGTGGCGATGTACGTCGGTGACGGCAAGATGATTGAGGCCGAGATGACGGGCACGGTCGTGCACATCGTCCCGGTCCGACTTGGTTACGGATTCTTTGGTCTCGGTCGCCCGCGGGGCTAGCCGTGTCCGGCGTCCCCACCTCGTTTCATCTCGGTCCCCTCGTCTTTCACACCTACGGCTTCGGCCTCGCGATCGCGGCCTACGTCTGTTTCCTCTATGGACGCAAACGTCTCAGCCGAGCGAACTTTGACACGCAGCCCTTTGGAAAGTACGCCTTCGCACTGATCGTCGCCGGTCTCGTCGGTGCGCGCGTCGCCAACATCGCGACCAACTGGAGTTACTACTCCGGGCACCCCGCGCGATGGGTCGCCGTGTGGCAGGGCGGACTCGCCAGCTTCGGCGGCATCGCGTTGGCGCTGCCGGTAGGGCTCTATTTGCAGCGTCGATGGTGGCCCGCAAGCTCACTCGCGGCGTTCACCGACGCGCTCGTGCCCGCACTGATCGTTGGCTGGGCGCTCGGTCGAGTTCTCGGACCACAGTTCATGGTGAACGGCGGCGGTCACCTTACACATCAATGGTTCGGCATCCGCTATCACGGTCAGGTCGGCAAGCGGGTGCCGGTACCGCTCATCCAAGGAGCCGAGGACGCCCTCTTATGGCTCGTGCTGCTCGGCATCGAGCACTGGCGCCCACGGCGTCACGTGGGCGTGGTGACCGGTGTCGCCATGATCATTTGGGGCGTCGTGCGATCGACCGACGAGCGATTGCTATTAGGTCAGGAATCGCACAGTGGCTCGATCGGCGTGCAGATCGCCGGTCTGGTGTTGGCACTCGGTGGCGTCGCGCTCCTGGGGCACCAACTCAGAGCTGCGCGTTCCACTCCTGATCGCTCAGACGACCGACGCGCTCAAGTGATGCCGTAGGGCCAGCGACCGCCACGCGCGCGTCATCGACATAGCTGGGGTGGTCGAGCCCGAGTCGACGCCACGCCTGGAGCACGCGTCTCGTCGAGGCGTCATTCGAGTAGATGGGACGCACCAATACGGCCTCATCGCTCGCGGCGACCACCAGCGCCGGTCGGTCTTTGGCCCGTTGATCGGGAACGTCCGGATCGACAGCGTCAAAGGGCACTTCGACGATGACGACCGTGCCGACTAACGCGTGCTCGGGATCAAAGCGCTCGAGCTCGGCGGGCGTGAAGAGCATCGGTCGGCGCCCCTCGACGGGATCGGCGACGACGGTGCGTACGGGCGTCGTCGGCGCCGAAGCTTTGGGCGCGGGCTTTACCTTCGTCGGACGAGGCGGACGTTGTGACGTGGGGCCACGTTTGCGCTTCTTCTCTTCTTCACGTCGACGTCGCCGCTGCTCTTTTATCTCCGGATCGGTCTCTTTCGGCGTAAAACTCGGCGCGACGACCTCGACGACCGGAAGTTCCGGCAATGCCCACTCCGGATGGTCGTCCATCAGTTGGCGACAGTGTGGTGCCGCCGGAAACTCTTCGGCGATCGCGAACGCCAATACGGCAACGACGTCGTCGACCGACGCACCGTCGCGAACGATCACCTCGATGGCGTCACGCAGCTGTTCGAACGTTGGTGTGTCCGCGTGGTCGCCCAACGCGACGATGACCTTCTCCAATGGCGACATCGCGAGTAATTCCAAGAGCGCCGAGACCGCGGCGATCGGTGCCGAGGCCGCGAAGGTCGTGACGTCGCGTCGATGTTGGAGGTTCCGAAGCGGTATGCCCACGACCGCGCTGACCTTGGCGTGGCCTCGCAGATCGAGTCCGTCCACCACGGTCAAAATCGTGGTCTCATCGATCTTCAATATCGCCCGCCGAGCGATCTCGGCCGCGTATCCGCTCAACGGTGCCACGGCTGCTCGCCCCGTGTTTGGTGCCCCGAGGGTGAGGGCGACACGACCGGCGTCCCTCCATGCGGCGTTCGCACCCCGCGCCACCTCCTAGATTGGGTGCAGCGCGGGAAGACCATGTCAACCCGATGAAAAAAGGACATGGTCCACGCTATACCGCTCACACTCAGGCCTACCTCGCCGTGCGGCGTCGTTCGGGGTCGCATTTATGCAATTTTCACTTCGATTTCCGTCGGCACTTAGGAGGTGCGAGCAAGGTGCTGAGACTGTGCGCAGCCGGCCGTGGCGCAGTTCGAGGGGAGCATGATGGTGGCGCGAAACGCAACGGACCAGACCTCCGCTCCGTTGACGCCGCCTCATAGGACGTTGCCGACGTGATGCTCACTCCGGCGCGACGAGTGTCGACGCTTGGCGTGTGCCTCGCTCTCGTGGGCCTGGCCGCCACGCTCGTCATGTCAATCCTCGTCGCGCGAACACACGGATTCCATCCCTGGACATTTGCCGGTCGCTACACCTACGTCTTTCGAGATCTCATGGGCCGCGTGACCAATCTGCAGACGCTGCGAAGAACGGGCAACATCTATGAACCCTTCGGCGTAGAGGCCTTCACCTACCCGCCCGGAGCGATCCTCTTGTTCTGGCCCCTCGTCTGGTTGCCGACGTCGCTGATCCCCTTCCTCTGGACCTGGCTCAGTGTTCTCTGTCTGGCGACGTCGCTCGCCATCTGTTGCGGCCACCTGAGGCCCCGACATTGGACGATGAATTTCGCGCTCGGGTGCGGTCTCGCACTCGCCGCCATCGTCGTGCTGCCGCTCGAGGTCGAGTGTCTCATCTGGGGCCAAACGGCCACCATTTTGTTGTTATTGGTCGTACTCGACTCCTTCGTCGTGCGAGGACGCGCGCGCGGGATCTTCGTCGGTCTCGCGACGGCCTTCAAGATCTACCCGATCGTGTTCATCGTCATGTGGCTCTGGCGTCGCCAGTTCCGCGAGGCGATCACCGCGCTCGTCACGACCGCGGTCACCACCGGGGTGGCGTGGATCCTCTGGCCCGCGAGTTTTGCCACGTTCATTCGCGTCCTCATCATCGGCCACGAGGAGTTCGGTCGCTTCGCCAACGGCGGCGCCGCGACCTACGCCAGCTCGAGCATCACGTCGTTTTTCATGCGCGCACCGTTTCACATCGGACTCCTCAACTGGGCTTGGGACGGCGTCTTCTCAGTCCTCGTGATCACGCTCGGGCTGTGCGCCTCACAGCGGCTCTGGAAGATGGACTGTGAGATCTCTGCGATGGTGTGCGTCCTCTACGCAAGCGTGCTTGGCTCACCGGTGGCGTGGGACCACTACTTCGCGTTCGCGCCACTGCTCGTTCTTGTGATATTCGAAGTCGGATTTCACAGTTGGCTCGGACGGGCGTGTCTTCTCGCCCTGGCGAACTTCTGCGTGCCGTGGCTGTTCTTCCACAACTCGCTCGAGACGTCGACGTATCTGGCGATTCGAGACTTCGTCGCACGCAATGCGATTCTGCTGACGTCACTGATCGTGCTGGCATCGGTCTTCGCCACGACGCGACAGTCCGTGCAACAGCGATTCGGTCACGAACGATGGCGAAAGAAGGCCCTGCGCTGACGCAGACCGCAACGACCGTCGCGCAGGAGCGTGACGCCCTAGGCGGTACTCTGCCTAGGTGTTAGACGTATGGACTCGCTTGATAATCAAGCGCAGGGTCATCGTCATCGCGATTTGGATCGCGATCATCCTCCTCGGCCTCGTGGCCGCCTCGCGGCTCACGGGACTTCTCACCACGTCACTCACGGTGCCCCACACCGGTTCGGCCACGGCCAACACAATCCTCGAACGTGACTTTCACGACAACGTAGAGGGAACCTTCACGGTCGTCGTGCCGTTCAAGAACGCGACACCGGCGACCATCGCGGCGTTGGAGTCGAAGGTCAAAGCGGCCGCGGCCACGGTGCCCACCGGTTCGATCGGCGAAGAGCGCGCCGTGGACGGAATCCTCTACGTCAATGTCAACACGGCGCTGGACCTCGGTCGCGCGGCGAACGTCACCGGCGACCTCCGTAGCGCGCTCCACGAGGCCGGATTGTCCGACGCGCTCGTCACCGGCCCCCCGGCGCTCCAACACGATCTCACGCCGGTGTTGACCAACGACCTCCATCGCGGTGCGCTGCTCGCTGGCGTCCTTGCACTATTGGTGCTCATCGCAGCGTTGGGGATCTGCTGGGCCGTCGTGATCCCGTTTCTCGTCGCGGGCGCGACGGTCACGGGCACGCTCGGCGTGGTCTATCTCCTCGCCCAGCACTTCTTGATGGTCCTGTACGTGCCCAACGTCATCGAACTCATCGGACTCGCTCTCGCCATCGACTATTCACTGCTGATGGTGCACCGGTTTCGAACCGAGGTCCGTCACGACGACGTGAGCGTCGAGGACGCACTCCTCGCGACGATGCACAGCGCCGGGCGGACCGTCGTGCTCTCGGGTGTCGCCGTTGCGATCGGCCTCGCCACCCTTCTCATCGTGCCCGTGCCGTTCGTCCGGTCGCTCGGCGCAGCGGGCCTCGTCGTGCCGGTCTTCTCCCTCGCCGCTTCGCTCAGCCTGCAGCCGGCGCTCTTGTCATACTTCGGACGCCGGGGCGTCCGCCCGATCGGCCTACGAGGGCTCATGTCGCGGCGCGACGTCACGACGGGACTCTGGTCGCGTATCGCGCGAGGCGTCGTGCGTCGACCCCTCCTGGTGCTGCTCTCGACACTCATCGTGCTCGGCGGTCTCTCGTCATCGATCTTCTGGCTGCAGTTGACACCGGGTTCGCTGACCGCGATCCCTCAGAACGTCGACGCGTCACGCGCGCTCACGCTGGTGAGTGGCCGCATCGGACCCGGGGCGATCACGCCGATCGAGATCATCATCGACACCGGACGTCGTCACGGCGCCGCCTCGGGTACGGCCTCGCGGGCCCGATTGGCGTTGGCGAAACTGGTGCTGAAGGATCCCGACGTCGCGATTGTGGCCATCGGTCATACGGTGCCCTTCGTCAACCCGACGCGCCGCTACGAGCAGATCGTCGTCGTGAGTCGTGAGTACTTCGGGAGCGCCGGCACCCAGCACCTCGTCAACGTGCTGCGCGACAGGACGATCCCGTCGATGACGTTCCCCGCCGGGACCACGGTCTACGTCGGCGGCGCCCCGGCCCAAGGTGTCGACTTCCTCAATACCGTCTACGGCGCATTCCCCTGGATCGTCGCGTTGGCGCTGCTGTTGACCTATCTGGTACTGGCGCGGGCGTTCCGTTCACTCGTGTTGCCGCTCATCGCCGTACTGTTGGACCTCGTGTCGGTCGGCGTCGCCTACAGCGTGCTCGTCGCGGTCTTTCGCTTCGGCGTCGGCTCTCGACTACTCGGCACCTATCACGTGAGTCAGATCGAGGGGTGGGTGCCGGTCTTTCTCTTCGCGATGCTGTTCGGACTCTCAATGGATTACGAGGTCTTCATCGTGACGCGCATCCGCGAATCGTGGCGTGCGGGCGCAAATAACGCCGACGCCATCGTCGAAGGACTGTCCAAGACCGGCGCCGTCGTGACGAGCGCCGCGCTGATCATGGTCGTGGCGCTCAGCGGATTGGTTTTCGGTCACATCGCTGGACTGCAGGAACTAGGCGTTGGGCTCGCGCTGGGCGTCCTCGTCGATGCACTGATCGTTCGAGCGTTGCTGTTGCCGAGCATCATGACGCTGCTCGGAGAACGCAACTGGTGGTTTCCCCGTGCCACGGCGCGAGCGCTTCGCGCCACTGCCCGGCCGCTCGAGATTCCGGCAGCCGGGCAGTGAGGGTCGGCGCGAGGATTACTTCACGATGGTGATCGCGAAGTGGATCGACGGCACCTGATAGCCGAGTGCCAAACCTGGGTAGTCACGGTTGGCCGACAACATCGGCACCATGCCATACGGCGTGCTGGGGAACGACGGTGAGAGCGAGTACAGCATCGGGTAGAGGTCGATGAGGTGCGTACCCGGGGCGCCGATCGCCTTCAGGTGCACGACCATGTAGCCGTTCGAGTTGAAGCCACAGCTATAGCCGATGTAACTGTTGTCGTAATCGACGCCGAGCGTGTTGTCGAGCTGGGTCCAACCGACACCCTTGATGCTGATCGTGAACTCTTGGCCATCCTTGAACGTGTGCGAACCGACGCCTGACTGTCCGGCCGCGATAGCTGTCACGGTGTCTGAGTCGTTGGCCGTGGCCAGTCCCATGCTGATGACGTGGCCGGCCTTGTTGAAGAAGGGCACGATGCTCTCCTTCACGTAGAACGGTACCTGGGCCTCGATGGTCGAGCCGTCCATGACCTGGACGACGTGGTAGCCGCCGAGACCGTCCGGCACCGTGATCTTCTGATCGATCGAGCCATTGGTCACGGTGGCGCTGCCGAGGGGAACCGAGCTGAACGACCAACAGGTGCTGGCGCAGTTGACGCGGTTGCCCACGACGGTCGACCAGACGAGTGTCGCCGGGCCATTGGTCGGCAGACCAGTCACTGTCAACGTCGTCGGTGAGTCGACAGGACCCCTCGACACTGACAGGCTCGCCACCGCGTTACTCGCGGGGTCGAGGCCCGCGGTCGACATCGTGGTCACTTGACTGTCCGTCGGCGCTAGGGTCGCCGGCCACGTGATGAAGGCCTTGGGCGGACCGTTGTCCTTCGTGACCTTGAACTTGATCATGCCGCCGTTGGTGTACGGGATCGGTGACTGGATCACATTGAGGTACATGAAGCTGATCGCGTTGCCCACTTGGATGAAGTGCGTACCAATCGGACCGGCGGCACGAATCGTCACCGACGCGGTACCTCGGGTCCAGTTCGCCTGCATCTCGCCGGTGTAGTGGTTGTCCCACAGCACTTCGGCACCGCCGGTGTAGAGGCTCGCACCCATGGACGTGTACGTGATCGTGATCGGCGTGCCGATCGGACCGCTGCGCGGCGTCACCGAGAGGATCCGTAGCAGTTCGAAGCCACCGTGCGCCAGTGCGACGCCGTTCTGAACGGCGTAGATGTCGTGCACGCCGCCGAAGTCGGCGGGCGCGGTGGTCTTGAAACTGAAGGTGCCCGTGGCGCTGGTCGTCACCGTCACCATGTTGACCGTGAACTTCGAATACGACGTTCCCATGTAGTTGACGGTGTTCGGCTCCACGTCGGCCAACCAGGTGGCCGAATCAGTCGACCAGGTCAGTTGGATGCTCGAACTCGCCGGAAGTCCGCTCCCGGTGATGGCCATTGGTGTGCCGGTGACGCCTTGATCGGGCGTCACGACGAGATTGCCCATCGTGGCGGGCAGCGTGAACGCGGTCGACGTCACGCCGGTGAAGGGCAGGGCCGCGACGCCGGGGATCCCGGTCGGGGCGGTGAGGGCGTAGGGCACGGCTACCACTGCCGGTGTCGTGTCCGCAGCACTGATGCCGGCGAAGAGTCCCACGGGGATCAAGGTCGCGATGACGACCCGGATGAGGACTGATGGGAGAAATCGCGCGGTGCGATGGTTTCTCATGACTTTCCTTTCGTACGGCGTAAGTGCTGCGGCGGGACCTTGGTCAGGGACTTCTGCCCCTGATTCGCTTCTTGATGCCCGGAAGCCCGGGCGGGCGATCCAACTGACTCGCTCCGCCCGGGCTTGACGGTGTTGCGTGACGACGTACTGCTTAGGAGGCTGGCAACGCGTTGAGCGTGGCGACCGAGTCCGGGTTGAAGTTCGACACGAACGTGCCGGTGGCTCCAGCGACCGCGGGGGTCACGATGACGGTCTTCATGAACGCGACCCGGTGTGTGACGACCTTGCCGTTGCGCACGAGCTTCTTGCCGTTCTTGATGGTCGGTACCAACTTGGTCTCGCGAACCTTCTTGGTGACTGCCGGAACGGCGATGGTCTTCATCGCGACCGAGTAGTTGATGATGCCCAAAGTGTCATAGAGACCAGTGGTGGTGCCGGTCTTGAGCGACACGGTCCAGAAGGCTTCGCCGCCGTGGTTGCCGTAGGCGAGGACCAATGGAGCGGTCACGCCCGCGATCGTCACGGTGGCGCTGGAGACGTTCAGCGGCGTGAGTGGGGCGCCGGCGAGACTCCAGTCATTGCCGTAGACGCGAAAGACGATGGTCTGTCCCACGATGAACTCGTTCGTGATCTCACAGCCCGCGCCGAAAACCGGCGCCAATGGTCCGGTCGAACCTGAGGCGAGGATCGTGTCGACGTAGAGCGAGATAGGCGCCGTGGGGGTTCCCTGCACGGGAACCGCGACGATCTCGGCGATTGGGGTCGCCGTCGAGTTCGCGTAGTCGGTGGTGTCCGTCGGTGTGAACGTCGCGCCCAACGAGATAGCTCCCGCGGCCGCTGGGGTCCACGCGCACGTCGCGAGGAACGGCGTGACCGAACTCGTGATGACCGCTGCGCAGCCCGTGATTGACGTCCCACCTGCGGTGAAGTCCACGGTACCGGCGACGCTGGTGGTCGCCGTGATGGTGGCGGCCCCCATGCCGAGAATCGCGTTCGGGTTCGTAAGTTTGATCGTCGTCGCGGTTTGCGCAGCGGCCGAGGCCGACGCAACGCCGATGACGGCAACGCTGCCCAAGGTCAGAGACCCCGCGACAACTAGTGACATGATTCTCTTCATGGTGATTCTCCTCTTGCTTGGTTGACGACTATTTCTTGACGGCCACGATGGTGACCTTCTTGATGGTGACGGTCCCGGTGAGCGTGGCGTTGAAGGCGTCACTCTCCGTTGAACCAGCGGTCGACGACTGCACCGAGAAGGATCCCTTGAAGCTCAGCGTGCCCGTGGCGCCCTTGAACTTGCCGGTGCCGCTCATGATCTTGGCGACGCCACTGACCGTGACCGGCGTCGGAGCGGTCGCGTTGACCGCGCAGGCCTGACTCTTTGTCGATGACACGACGCTCAACTTCAGACCGCTCGGGCCGATCAGGTTTCCGGTGCCCGAGAACGGGTTGCACGTATTCGCAGCCGAGCCGCCGCCCGAGCCCTTCATGGTGTTCGAGCCGTAGGTCCCGGTACCGTGGCCGGACACCGAGGTCGCGGAGACACCGGTGCTGCTCCAGAGCAGTGCGATCGTTCCGGAGTACGCACCCTTGAAGGCGACGTGCGTGATCTTGATGACCTTCTTGGTCGTCGCTGCGTGAGCGCTCAATGTGACGTGCGCCTGACTGGCGTGCAGATTGGCCGCGCCAGCAGGAATCGCGACGCCGAATGTGCTCACCAGGCCAATTGCACCGAGTGTGACCATTTTGCGGGCGCTGGATACCTCAGCGAACGCGCCTCGTGAACTGTTTCGAACCTTCATGATGTACCTTCCGATTGACCAAACGTCTTACACGTATCTTAAAAATCGGTCACGCGGAAAATCCCTAAAACGCTGGGGTCCAAAGACCCATCATCCATATTCGTTCGTATCCAAACGAGTCATGACGCGACAGTGCCGAAGGCAATTCCTTCGATGATCCCTGTTGCGCCAAGACCGTTCGTTACGAGACGCGATGCTCGATCCAGTTCTGGCAGTCACGCAACGACGCCCTGGTCCCCTTCGGAGGTGTGTCGCCGAACAGTGACACCACTTCTTTGATGAGTGCGCACGAGGTGTCCGACAGTGAGTAGCGCGGACCACTTGGAGTGCCCGCTCGAGCGAATACCAAATTCGTCGGTCCGCCACAGAAGTCGTTGCGAACCTGAACGGTGCCACCGAGGCCCAGGTTGATCGTGAGTTCGAATCCGGTCAATGATTCCGCGCAGTCGCTCTGCGGACCTAGGGGCAGTGAGTTGAACACATGGAGCAGCCTCGTGAGCTTCTCGCCCGAAATGTGCGCCGTGGTGGCTCCGGTCGATCCGTAGAGGGCGACGGTCTTGTAACCG